>FOEZ01000019.1 GCA_900110595.1 Arthrobacter sp. OV608
GATCAACGCCGGACTCAAAGACCTGCTCCGCACCCACCGCGGGCTCACCCCGGACCACGCCGCCCGCGCCGTCGACTGGTACCTCTACCTGCGCACCGAGCAACCTCAAGACCCCTGGCAACTGGTACAACCCCGCCACTGGCAACCTCAAAGAAAGAACCCCAGTCGCGCCGATGAACCCATCGGTCCAGCCCTCTATGACACAGCCTTCAGCGCCGAGGAAGGAAACGGAATCCAACAAGGATGGGGCGGACGACGCAGATGACACGCCCAAGCCGTACACACATTTTGGCCGCTAACCCAGCAGGGGCCGGGCATTGGAAAACCCTCCACCGCGACTATTGGGGGATGCCGCGGTGGAGGGTCTGAGATGAATATACCGTGAACTGCCGGAAACATGAAGTCATCCCGGAAGTGTGTCGGGGGCACCGGAAAGCCCGCGGGCGCCAAGTCTCGAGCACTCCTCCAGCCATTATGATGGTTGCTGTTCAGCTGGATGAACAGCATGACCAGCGCAGGCGCCTATATAAGGAGAATCATGGCCGATTCCCGCAACTCCCGATCATCCGACGGCCTGGGAAGCGCCTCGCCGGCGCCCGCCGTTACCCGTGCAGCCGCGGTGCTGGATGCCCTCGCCGCATCGGCAACCGGAAGACTGACGCTGAGCGATCTCGCCCGCGAGCTCGGCATCCCGAAGTCCTCCACGTCCAACCTCCTGCTGGCCCTGGAAGAAGCGCGCTTGATCAGCAGGCAGGGAGCGGAGTTCACCCTGGGCCGTAAGCTCGTGGAACTCGGTGCCGCCTACCTGAGCCGGCTGGATGAGGTGCAGGAGTTCTACCGGTACTGCGAACAGGCTCCCATGCTGTCCAGGGAGACGGTACGGATTGCCATGCTGGACGGAACGAACGTCATCTACCTTGCCCGCTATGAAGGCCATCCCGCTGTCAGGCTGACCTCCAACATCGGCGACAAAATGCCGGTCTCGCTGTGCGCGGTGGGCAAGGCGCTGATCGCGCGCCTGAACGTTCACGACATTGAAGACATGTTCCCTGACGACGCCGAGCTGCCCGTTATGACGCCAAAGTCCCTCAGAACCGGGGCGGAGCTCAAAGCCCAGCTCCGCACCATCCGCGACCAGGGCTACGCCTTTGAGGATGAGGAGTCCACTACCGGGGTGGTGTGCCTTGCGGTATCAGTACCCACCAGGGGTGCCCACGGTCCCAGCCTGGGACTATCCGTCACGGCCCTCAAGGCCACCTACACCGAGGAGCAGGGATCCCAAATGGTCAAGGAGCTCCGGGAGCTGGCCCGTTCCCTCGGAAACCCGATGGGCTAGCGGCGAAACCCCGGCCAACGGGATTATTTCGGCAAGGCGTTTGCCAGCTGTTCAACTTACTGTACGCTGTTCAGCATAGTGATTCGCACAACATGTGCCTTCACTGACCCACCAGGCCAACGGGGGCCTGGAGTGTGATGAGGGAGTTCTTGTGACAACTCGTACTAAAGCACCGCAGGCCGCGGACGGCGCCGTCGTCGAACCGGACCAGCTGCGAAGGGCAACTCTTGCCAGTTCCGTTGGCTCCGCGCTGGAGTACTACGACTTTTACATCTATGGCCTGGCCTCGGCGCTGATCTTCGGACCGCTGTTTTTTGCCCCGCTCGGCGAAAGCGGGGCAGTCATCGCCTCCTTTGCCACGTACGGTGTGGGCTTTGCGGCCCGCCCCTTCGGCGGCGTCGTCTTTGGCTACATCGGGGACCGGTTCGGCCGCAAAATTGTCCTGATCCTCACTATCGGGCTGATGGGCATGGCGAGCTTCGCCATCGGCCTGCTGCCCACCTTTGAACAGGCGGGCATGCTGGGCGCAGTCCTCCTGGTGACGTTGCGCATCATCCAGGGGCTGGGGGCCGGCGCTGAGCAGGCCGGCGCCACCACGCTGATCTCGGAAGTTGCCCCGCGCCGCCGTCGCGGGTTCTTCGCCTCGCTGCCGTTCGTCGGCATCCAGCTGGGCACCCTCCTGGGCGCCGGAACCTTTGCCTTGATGGCGCTGGCTGACAAGGCCGTCCTGCAGGGCTGGCTGTGGCGGGTGCCGTTCCTGGCCAGCTTCATCCTGATTGTCATTGCTGTCTTCATCCGCCTCCGCCTGAAGGAAACCCCGGTTTTCCAGGAGCTCGAAAAGCACAAGGCAGTGGTGAAGAACCCCGTGGGCCAGATCTGGAAGCACTCCAAAAAGAACGTCCTGGTGGGCATCGGCCTGCGGATGGGCGAGAACGGCAACTCCTCCATCTACTCCGCGCTCCTGGTGTCGTTCATCAGCATGCCCGCCGGTGTGTTTGCCGGCGACAAGTTCATCGGCCCCACCGGTCTGCTGATTGCTGCCGGGTTCGCCGCTGTGATGGTGGTGACGTTCGGCGCCCTCTCCGACCGTTTTGGCCGCGTCCCCGTTTACAGGTATGGCGCCTTGTTCCAGGCAGTCATTGCCCTGCCGGCGTTCTACCTGGTGACCCTTGGAAACGTCACGCTGGTCTGGGCGGTTATGGTAGTGGGCATCGCCCTGGGCGTGCAGTCAATGCTTGGCCCGCAGTGCGCCCTGCTGCCGGAACTGTTTGGCTCCCAGCACCGCTTCACGGGCGTTGCATTGAGCCGGGAACTGTCCGCCGTACTCGCCGGAGGCTTTGCCCCCATGATCGGTGTGGCCCTTCTGGCCGCGACCAACCACTCGTGGCTGGTTCCTGCCATCTATTCACTGGTCCTGGCATCGATCTCGTTTGTGGCCACGTTCTTCACGCCTGAAACCGTGGGCAGGGACCTGGTCCTGGTGGAGGACGCCAGCTAGGTACTCGTTGGTCAACGCCAAAGGGCGGCTTCCCCTGGTGGGGAAGCCGCCCTTTTGCGTGTCCGGTCAGGTTTAGTAGAAATGCACGGTGTCCACGAGGTGGGGGAGTTCCCCGCCGTCCAGGAAGATCCGGAGGTTTCCGCAGAAGCGCTCGGTGATCAGGCGGTTTTCCGCTGCGCTGAGGGCGGAGGTGTGGGGCGAGACCAGTACGTTCGGGTGGCTCCACAGCGGGCTGTCCTGCGGCAGTGGCTCTACTGCGAAAACGTCAAGGCAGGCGTAGGAGACCTGGCCGTTGTCCAGGGCCTCGAGGAGCGCTTCCTCGTCCACCACGGTTCCCCTGCCCACGTTGACGAAGACGGTGCCCGGCTTCATGGCAGCGAACACGTCGCGGTCAAAGAGCTTTTCCGTGTACGGCGTTCCCGGCAATGTGTTGACTACGGCATCTGCCGCGGCCAGGAGAGCTGGAAGGCCATCATTGGTGGCGACCTCCTCGATGCCTTCCAGCGGTTCCACCGTTCGTTTGGTGCCGCTGACCTTCATGCCCAGGGCGCGGGCAAGGCGCGCTGTTTGCAGGCCGATCTCGCCCAGGCCGGAAACAACGAGCGTGGAACCGCTCACCAGGCGCGTGGGGGTGCGCAGCTCAGGCCAGACCTTGGCTTCCTGGTCACGGACCAGCTCCGCGCTGCGCTTGAATCCGTTGAGGATCCCCATGGTGGCAAACTCGGCCAGCGGCAGGGCATGGACTCCTGCGGAGGTTGTCACCTTAAACTTCTGCAGCCTTTCCTGATCGAGGCCGGAGGCCTTGACCGCCCCGCCGGCTCCCGCCGCCATGGCATGCACCCACTGGAGGTGCGGGTTTTCGCCTGCCACGCGGGCAAGCCCTGCTGGGCTTTCGTTGGGCATGCCGTAGAGGACCTGTGCTTGGTTGACCATGGCCCAGTAGCGCTCCTCCTGCTCCGGGGACCGCCGGAAAGCGGGGTCACCGGCATGGTCGGCCGGATACCGCTCCGGCGGCAGTAGTTCGGGCTCGTACAGCACGGTAACGGACGGGTCGACGGCACGGATGCGGTCCACGAGCTCAGCTTCGAGAGGGACGGCAATGGCCACAGTAAGAGGAGAGGTCATGCTGTTCATCATACTGAATAGAGGCTAGGATATTGAACACTTTGTAGGTATTAGGAGGGGCTGGCGAAAATGCAGGACAAGAGGGCAGGCTTTGTGGGCCTGGGGTTGATGGGCTTGCCCATGGCAACGAATGCCCTCATGAAGGGGTGGCACATTACGGCCTGGAACAGATCGCCCGGGCCGCTCCGGGAGCTGCAGCGGCTCGGCGGGGAAGCCGCCGCGCTGATCGCGGACATGCGCGATCTTCCGGTGATCATTTTTATGCTTCCGGACCTTCCCGAGATTGAGGAGGCCGCGGCGGGGCTGATGGAGAGCTGGGAACGCCATCCACCCGCCCCCGGTACCGTCGTCGTGGTTATGAGCAGTGTTTCTCCCACCGGGGTGCAGGACTTCGGGCACCGTGTGGCAGCGGTGTCATCCGGTCATGCCCGCGTGGTGGACGCGCCGGTCAGCGGCGGAACCAGGGGAGCAGCAGACGGTATGTTGGCCATCATGGCCGGTGGGGAAGAAGCGGCCGTCCGCAGTGTTGAACCCTTGCTGCACTGCATGGGTACCACGGTGCGCCATCTGGGTCCGCTGGGAGCCGGCTCCCTCGCCAAAGCATGCAACCAGTTGGTGGTGGGAACGACGACGGCGGCACTCGCCGAAGCCGCCGAGCTCGCCGAGCGGTCCGGGCTGGATCCGGGCGCGCTCTTTGAGGTTCTCTCGGGCGGACTGGCCGGCAGCCGGGTGCTGGACATCGTGGGCCCGCGGCTGGTGAGTAAGGACTACACGCCCACCGGGCCTGCCAAGTTCATGCACAAGGACCTCTCATTTGTTGTGGAAGCAGCCCGCGCTGCAGGCTCCGCCGTCCCCATGGCGACGGCCGGCGTCGAACTTTACGCGGAACTCAAGCGCCAGGGCCTGGGCGACCAGGATCTCGCGGTGGTCCGCCAGACCATCTCCCGGCTCAGCCGGCCGGCGCCGGAAGCACTGGCGGAAGGAACGGTTGCATCATGAGTTCTCTTTTTGATTTGACCGGCCGGGTTGCGCTGGTCACCGGTTCCAGCCGCGGGATCGGCAACGCCCTGGCAAGGGCATTGGCCGACGCCGGTGCAACAGTGGTGCTGAACGGCGTCAATGAGGAGCGGCTCAAGGACGCCGCGGCGGCCATGGCGGCGGACTTCGCGCCCTGCCAGGTGCACAGTGTCGCCTTCGACGTCACGAGCGACACCGAGGCCGCCCGCGGTGTCGCCTGGGTGGAAGAGCATGTGGGGCCGCTGGAGATCCTGGTAAACAACGCCGGGATCCAGCACCGGGTGCCCATGCTGGACCTGGATGTGAAGGACTGGGAACGGGTGATCTCCACGGACCTGACCAGCGCGTTCCTGGTGGGCCGGGAGGCTGCCCGGTTCATGATCGGGCGCGGGCACGGGAAAATCATCAACATCTGCTCGGTCCAGACCGACCTCGCCCGGCCCACCATCGCGCCCTATATTGCGGCGAAGGGCGGGCTGCGGAACCTGACCCGGGCCATGACCGCTGAGTGGGCGGCGTCCGGGCTGCAGATCAACGGCATCGCTCCGGGCTACATCCACACCGAGATGACGCAGAACCTGGTGGACGACGAGCAGTTCAACTCCTGGATCCTGGGCCGCACCCCGGCCAACCGGTGGGGGACCGTGCAGGACCTCGCCGGGCCCGCGGTATGGCTGGCCTCCAGCGGGTCCGACTTCGTCAACGGGCAGACCATCTTCATCGACGGCGGAATGACCGTAGTGGTCTGATGGCTTCTGCGGCGTGTGTCAGCGCCGCACCGGGATAAACACCCTCGGCTGCTCCGTCCACGTATCCGACATCTGGGACATGGTGCGGCGCATGATCCGGTCCGAGGCCTCCCGCGCCGCGGCGCTGTCACCCCTGGAAATGGCCTCCGCTACATCCACGTGCCATTGCAGGGCAGCCTCGTGCGGGTGGTCGGGCATGAGGCCATGAACGGTGCGTCCGGTCAACGTCTCGGCCACCTGGCCCATCAGGTTGGCGAACATCTCATTGCCGGAGCCGGAGAGCAGCAACGAATGGAACTGGATATCCAGCTCCAGGAAGCGTGGCACCTCACCGTTGTGCCCGGCGTCGCGCATTGCATAGGCAACGTCCACCAGCTCGAGGCGCAGCGGCGCCGGCGCGTTCTGGGCGGCAAGTTCTGCCGCCGCGGGTTCGACGGCGGCGCGCAGCTCCGCCAGTGAGCGCAGCTGGGCTCCCCGGGCGTCGCTGGCCAGGCGCCACCGGATGACTTGCGGGTCAAAGGGATTCCAGCGGCTGGGCGGCAGCACCCTGATGCCCACCCGCTTGGTGGTTTCCACCAGGCCAAGGGACTGCAGGACGCGCACCGCCTCGCGGATGACCGACCGCGAAACCTTCAGTTCAACCTCCAGCTGCTCGGCCAGCATCACGTGCCCGGCGGGCAGGTTGCCCGAGACAATCCGGGTGCCAAGATTCTCGATGGCACGGTGGTGCAGGCTGGTGGTCATGGAGTCAAGCCTAGTGGGACTGCCCTCCCGGACTGCCTTTGTGGTGGACGGCCGGAGACACAAAGGGTTCCAATAGGTGGGCGTTACTTTTTTGTGACCGCCCGAATATATATGCTTTATTCGGACCCCCGGTCTGCAATGTACTTCCGCCAAGGAAGCAGCTGCACATCCATCGCACAGTATGAATTGGAGTTTTGATGTCTGCACACATCGGTGTCACCGGCCTTGCGGTCATGGGTGCCAACCTGGCCCGCAACCTCGCGCGGAACGGCTTCACTGTCGCACTGCACAACAGGTCAGTCGAGAAAACCGACGCCCTGCTCGAACGGTACGGCTCCGAGGGCGACTTCGTCCGGACGGAAACCCTGCAGGAGCTCGTGGACTCCCTCGAGAAGCCGCGCCGCGTGCTGATCATGGTCAAGGCCGGCAAGCCCGTGGACTCCGTCATCGAACAGCTGGAGCCGCTGCTGGAAGCCGGCGACATCATCATCGACGCCGGCAACTCCCACTACGAGGACACCCGCCGCCGCGAAGCCGCGCTGGCCAAGAAGGACCTGCACTTCGTGGGCGTCGGCGTATCCGGCGGCGAGGAAGGCGCCCTGAACGGCCCGTCCATCATGCCCGGCGGTTCCAAGGAGTCCTACAAGGCACTCGGCCCGCTGCTGGAAAAGATCTCTGCAAAGGTGGACGGCGAACCGTGCTGCGCCTGGGTGGGAACCGACGGCGCCGGCCACTTCGTCAAGATGGTGCACAACGGCATTGAATACGCCGACATGCAGGTCATCGGCGAAGCCTTCGACCTGCTGCGCTCCGGTGCCGGCATCGAACCAGCCGAGCAGTCCAAGATCTTCTCTGAGTGGAACAAGGGCGAGCTGTCCTCCTTCCTGATCGAAATCTCGGCAGAGGTCCTGGGCCACGTTGACGCCAAGACCGGCAAGCCGTTCGTGGACGTCGTGGTGGACGCGGCCGGCCAGAAGGGAACCGGCCGCTGGACGGTCATCTCCGCACTGGAATTGGGCTCCCCGGTCTCCGGCATCGCCGAATCCGTGTTCGCACGTGCCCTGTCCTCCCAGGCAGGCCAGCGCAAGCTCGGCCAGGAACTGCTCGCCGGCAACGAAGCATCCGTTGAAATCCCGGAGACCTTCGTAGAAGACGTCCGGCAGGCGCTGTACGCCTCCAAGCTGGTCTCCTACGCCCAGGGCCTGGACATGCTCACCTCCGCCGCCAAGGAATACGGCTGGGACCTGAAGCTGGACGAGATCGCCTCCCTGTGGCGCGCCGGCTGCATCATCCGCGCCGAACTGCTCAAGGACATCACCAAGGCCTACGCTGCGGACGAGAAGCCCGCCAACCTGCTGTTTGCCCCGGCCTTCACCAAGGCCATCGCCGACGCACTGCCCGCCTGGCGCCGTGTGGTTGCCACCGCCGTCCAGCTGGGCATCCCGGTTCCGGTGTTCTCCTCCTCCCTGGCCTACTACGACGGCCTGCGCCGCAAGCGCGTTGCTGCCGCCCTGATCCAGGGCCAGCGCGACCTCTTCGGCGCCCACACCTACGGCCGCGTTGACGCCGAGGGCACGTTCCACACCCTTTGGGGCGAGGACAAGTCCGAAATCGAAGCAGTGGACACGCACTAGCGTCTCCGCGGCAAGCGAACGGCCGGCAGTTCCTGGACTCTTCTTCCAGGAACTGCCGGCCGCTTTGTTTAACACAAAAGGCCCGTCGATGCTGCCCCATAGGCGGCATCGACGGGCCATTGGAGCCGGACGCTAAAGCCTAGATCCGGTATTCGATGTCATATTCGGCCGGGTCGACGGCAGGTTTGGTTTCCCGCTGCGCGTCCCGGTGCCGCCACTTGGCAGGAACACCAGTCACGATGGACTCCGGCGGTGCGTCCTTGACCACTACGGCGTTGGCGCCCACGGCACTGTCCCGGCCGATGGTGATCGGCCCCAGGATCTTGGCGCCGGCGCCGATGGTGACGCGGTCCCCGATGGTGGGGTGCCGCTTAATCCTGGCCAGCGAACGTCCACCCAGCGTGACACCGTGGTAGATCATCACGTCCTCGCCGATCTCGGCGGTCTCGCCGATCACCACGCCCATGCCGTGGTCGATGAAGAACCTCCGGCCGATGGTGGCGCCGGGATGGATTTCAATACCGGTCCAGGACCGGCCCAGCTGGGACAGGAGGCGCGCCGGGAACCGGAGCGCCGGGTTTTGCCACATGCGGTGCGTCAGCCGGTGGACCCAGATGGCGTGCAGGCCGGAATAAGCGAAAAAGTTCTCGAAAGAACCTCGAGCCGCCGGGTCGTGGGACCGGGCGGCGTCGAGGTCTTCCTTTAGTCTTGCGAAAAAGCCCACAAAGTTCTTTCTACAGGAAACGGGCGGACGGCGGTTCTAATCAGCCGCGGATGTCGTCATAGAGCACCGTGGAGATGTAACGCTCGCCAAAGTCGCAGACCACTGCAACGATCAGCTTGCCGGCGTTCTCCGGGCGCTTGGCCAGTTCCAGGGCACCCCAGACGATGGCGCCGGAGGAGATGCCGCCCAGGATGCCTTCCTTGACGCCGAGTTCGCGGGCGACGCGGACGGAGTCCTCAAGGGTGGCGTCCAGGACTTCGTCGTAGACGTTGGTGTCCAGGATTTCGGGCACGAAGTTGGCGCCGATGCCCTGGATCTTGTGCGGGCCGGGTGCCCCGCCGTTGAGGATGGCGGAGTCCTTGGGTTCGATCGCAACGATCTGCACGCCGGGCTTGCGTTCCTTCAGGACCTGGCCGACGCCGGTGACGGTTCCGCCGGTGCCGATGCCGGCGACGAAGATGTCCACCTGGCCTTCGGTGTCAGCCCAGATTTCCTCCGCCGTGGTGGTGCGGTGGATCTCCGGGTTGGCCTCGTTGGCGAACTGCTGGGCCCAGATGGAGTTCTCGGTGTTGGCCACAATCTCCTGGGCCTTCTCCACGGCGCCGCGCATGCCCTCCGAGCCGGGGGTCAGGACAATCTCGGCACCAAAGGCGCGCAGCATCACGCGGCGCTCGGTGGACATGGTCTCCGGCATGGTGAGGATGACCTTGTAACCGCGGGCAGCACCCACCATGGCCAGGGCGATGCCTGTGTTGCCGGAGGTGCCTTCCACGATGGTTCCGCCGGGCTTCAGGGCACCGGACTTCTCCGCCGCGTCCACGATGGCCACGCCGATGCGGTCCTTCACGCTGTTAGCCGGGTTGTAGAACTCGAGCTTGACGGCAACGGTGGCATCCAGCCCCTCGCTGAGCCGGTTGAGCTTGACCAGCGGGGTGCCGCCGACGAGCTGCGTCACGTCGTCATAAATCCGTGCCATGTAGATACGCCTATCTGGTTAGGGGTGAATACTGAGGTCAGCCTAACGAGGCCGCGTAACACCCGCTAAGCGTTAAGCCATGCAGAGTAATATTTCCTGGCCTTTGCGAGCTTGGGGTTGATGATCACCTGGCAGTACCCCTGCTCCGGATGCTTGGCGTAGTAGTTCTGGTGGAACTCCTCGGCAACGTAAAACCGGGGGAGCCGGCTGACTTCGGTGACGATGGGATGCGCCCACAAAGCCTGGTTCCGTTCGATGGCTTCCTCGAACAGGATCTTCTCTTCAGTGGTTTCGTAGAACATGGATGACCGGTACTGCGTCCCCACGTCGTACCCCTGGCGGTTGAGGGTGGTGGGGTCATGCAGGGCGAAGAACATGTCGAGGATGACCTCCGCCGGAATGATGTCCTCGTCGAACGTCACTGCCACCACTTCGGCATGTCCGGTGGTGCCGTTGCAGACCGAGTAGTAGTCCGGGTTCGGATCGTGGCCCCCCGTGTAGCCGGATACGACGGAGCTGACGCCCCTGGTCTTCTGGTAAACGGCGTCGAGGCACCAGAAGCAGCCTCCACCTAAAACAAAAGTTTTCATGACCTCTTCAATGGTTGGCGGCGCCGGATGATTCCCCGGCCGTCCGGGGGCGGGCAGCAAAGGCGCTGCCCGGGCCGTGCAATGGGGTAAAACTAAGACTATGGAACCTGTGGACACCGACGTTACCGGACCGGAGAAACACGACGGCGAACCTCACGACGGCGAGGCCCCTTCCGGCGGGGAGGCGGTTGAGCAGCCGCAGGCTCCCACGCTGGGCGAGCTGCTCCTGGCAGTTGAGGAACTGTGGCCGGAGTCCCTGGCGGAAAACTGGGACGAAGTGGGCCTGGTCGCAGGGCACCCCTCCGCCCCGGTCACGCGGGTCATGTTTGCGGTGGATCCCACCCTGGAAGTCATCGACGAGGCCGTGGCATGGGGTGCTGAGCTCCTGATCACCCACCATCCGCTGCTCTTGAAAGGTGTCACCACGGTGGCCGCCACCACGCCCAAAGGGCGCGCCGTCCACCGGCTCATCGAGTCGGGCACCGCACTCCTGACCGTCCATACCAACGGTGATTCCGCCGTCGGAGGCGTTTCCGATGTCCTCGCCGACGCCCTCGGCCTGCAGGACGTCGCTCCGCTCACCGTTGCCGCGAACGGCCTTCCCGAAGAAGGGATCGGCCGGGTGGGAGACCTGGCGGACGCCATGACGCTGGGTGACTTCGCCGCCCGGGTATTCGGCATCCTGCCTTCCGTCGCCGGGGGAGTGCGCGTCTCCGGGGACAAGGACGGCCTGGTCCGCCGGATTGCCGTGTGTGGCGGCGCCGGGGACTCCTTGTTCAACGAGGTGCGCGCCAGCAATGCAGACGTATACGTTACCGCTGACCTGCGCCACCACCCCGCCTCCGAGGCAAGGGAAGCTGCACTGAACGGCCGCCCGTACCTGGTGGACGTCTCGCATTTCGCCAGCGAGTGGCTGTGGCTTCCTGCTGCGGCTGCCGCCTTGGGCAACGTCCTCGCGGACCAGGGCCATGAGGTGGAAATCCAGGTCAGCACCACCAACAGCGATCCCTGGGACTTCATCCTCACTCCGGGGTAAGCCTGCCGTTCGGGGCAGGGGAGCAGGCCAGGCGCTAGAGTCTAGGAAGCGCCGGTACGGTGCCCGGCTTCGGCCGGCAGGAAGCAAGCGGAGGTAACAGTGGCGAAGGCAGCACCGGCGGAACAGTTGAAGTTGCTTGAGCTGCAGGGGCTGGACGCCAGGGTGAAGTCGCTTGCAAACCGCCGCCGCTCGCTCGAGAACGACCCCCGCATCAAGGACCTCGAAGCCGCCCTGTCCGTGGCCAACGGTGAGTTGGGCGCAGCAAAAGTTGCTGTGCACGACGCCGAAACCGAACTGAAGCGCGCCGAGGCCGATGTGGAGCAGGTTGCCACCCGCATCGAACGGGACGAGGCCCGGCTGAACAGCGGCACCGGCCTCTCCAAGGACCTGGTCGCGCTGCAGAAGGACATCGCCTCCCTTAACAAGCGCCGCTCGGACCTTGAGGACGTGGAGCTCGAAGTTCTTGAGCGGCTTGACTCACTGCGCGCCAAACAGGCGGCACAGCAGGCCATCGTGGACGACATCCAGGGATCCTTTGGCGGCATCCGGGCCGAACTGGATGCCGCGCTGGCCGAGGTGGAGACCGAAGCTGCCGGGCTGCGCACCCAGCGGGCCGAATTCGCCGCCGGGCTCGATGCCGGAATGCTTGCTGTTTACGAAAAGACCCTGGCGAAGCGGGGAGTGGGCGCGGCACGGCTGTTCCATGGGACCTCCGAGGCCTCCGGAATGAAGCTGAGCCCCGGCGACCTCGCCGAAATCAAGGCCGCAGCAGCGGACGACATTGTGTTCTGCCCTGACTCCGGCGCCATCCTGGTCCGCTCGGAGGAGTGGGCCTGACCCAACTGGGTAGCGCTAAGTGTCGTTTTGGAGCGCCATAACGACACTTAGCGCTACTTAGTTGGGGAGAGGCGTGGGAGTCAGCCCGGCAGGATGATGTTCAGCGCGTGGGGTTTCCGCGCCGAACCGGCCAGGAGTTCAGCCTCCCACTTCTCGCGGGCGGCTTTCAGGAGGTCCGACGGCGTTGCGGGCGCCTTGCCCCGGCGAGCCAGCAGGTGCCGGGCCAGCTCGCCCCGGGTGTGCTTGGCAAAGTGGCTGACTACCTTCCGGACTCCGTTGACCTCGGTGAAGACATTGACGGTGACGGTCTGTGCGGCCGGGGGAGCCCAGGCCGCCGTATAAGTGCTTGACCGGCAGTCCACCAGCAGATGCCCGGAAGCGGCTTCGGCAAGCACATCCGAGAGCTGCGGTTTCCAGAACGAGGCGAGGCGGCCGACGTCGGGCAGGGCAGTGCCCATGGACAGCCGGTAGGCCGGAACACTGTCGGCGAAACGGATGGCGCCCCACAGCGCCGAAACCACCAGCACCGACTCGTCCGCCTTGCGCCGTTGCGCCGGGGTCAGCGTCTTATAGCCGAGCGCGTCATAGAGCACGCCGGAATAGATCTGGTGCGCCGGAGCGGCAGGTTCCGCATGCAGCCGGGTGTTCCGCTCGACGTCGTCCTTCAGTGACGCTCCCACGCCCAGCAACGCGAGGGCGTCCTCATGGGCGCTCACCGTACCGAGCGCGTCCAGCACTTTAGCCCGGTGGGTGTTCAACTGCGGGAAGCTGAGGGAAGGCCAGTCGACGGCGGATCCTCGGACCGCGGGTGTCTTGCCTTCGGAGGGGGGAAGCAGAATCAGCACCGTCCGATCCTACCGGGGCAGGGAAACCTGCCGGCCGCCGGTAGACTGGACCTGGATGGGTTGACCAGGCGGCCGCGCGTCACGCAAGTGGCTCGAGGAACGTCCGGGCTCCATAGAGCAGGGTGGTGGGTAACGCCCACTCGGGGTAACCCGCAGGCCAGTGCCACAGAAAACAGACCGCCTGGGTCGCGCCGGTTTGAAAGCGGCACGAAGCAGGTAAGGGTGAAACGGTGGTGTAAGAGACCACCAGCTTCCCGGGTGACCGGGAAGGCTAGGTAAACCCCACCCGGAGCAAGGCCAGACAGGGCACGTTCGAGGGCTGCTCGCCCGAGTGTCCGGGTAGGCCGCTGGAGGGCGCCGGCAACGGCGTTCGTAGATGGATGGCCGCTACTCCCGCACCGGCAACGGGGCGGGAGCACAGAACCCGGCGTATCGGTCAACCCATCCACCCAGTCCGGTTTGACCTTGGAAGCGGTGTTGGGGATGCTGAACCGTGCCCGCGAATACTGATGGACAATCCTCCCCCGGAACCACGTGGCGGCGCGTCCCCTCAGCGGGGCGGCAGGTGGCCGCCCTGGCCGGATTCCTGGCACTCTCTTATGCCGTCTGTATCCTGGCGTCGATCCCGATCATCCTGCACTCCAACGGCTGGTTCGCCAGCTCAACACAGGCACCATGGATGCCGGCCGGGTGGATGTTCCGTACAGTGTGGATCGGGCTCTATGCCTGCATAGGCTTGTCGGGATGGCTGGTGTGGCGCAGGGGAGCGCTGTGGGGCCGCGTTCTCGGGTACTACGGGCTGCAGCTGGTGCTGAACCTGGCGTGGCCGTTGATGTTCTTTGCCATGTTCCCCATGATGGGTTCCGCTGCACTGTGGCTGGCTTTCGCCATCATCTGCGCCCTGACGTGTGTCCTGGTCCTGTTGATTCTGGAAGCGGGCCCGGCCCATACCTGGGCAGGGCTGCTGGTTCTGCCCTACTTTTCGTGGGTGGTGTTCTCCGCCAGCCTCAATCTCTATTCGGCCCTGCACAACTAAGCGGCACACCGGTCCTGTGTGAGTGATTTCACGCGGCTCGGGCCGTCCCGGGGCAGTCTGCCAAATTAGAATGGATACCGGACGCAGGAGTTCTTCCGCCGAAAGTTGCGTTTGCAGCCGGCGGTTTTCTTTTGCATACGATCCAGGTGCCTGGGGAACAATCCCCGCAGGTGCCGGTGCCCCTGGACACCATCAGGTGGCCGACATCCGTGTACGAGGACGTACGCGGCTGAACCGAGGAAGGTATTTCTGTGAGCCAGACGTCAGATTCTTGTCTTGATACGTGGATGGGCCGCGAGGCCCTCGCCGAGGCCATGATTCCGGTGATCGGCCGGCTGTACCGCGAAAACAACGTGGTCACCAGCATCCACGGCCGGAGCCTGATCAACAAGTCCACCATGAACATCCTCAAGGCGCACCGCTTCGCGCGCAGGATGAGCAAGGACGAACTGCTGCTGGAGGAAACCGCTCCGCTGCTGAACACCCTGGCCGGGCTGGAGCTCGGTGCCGCCGCGATCGATATCGCAAGGCTGAACCAGAAGTTCAAGGAGGAGGGCGGCGACGCCACCCTGGAGGAGTTCCTCCGCGAAGAGCTGGCTGAGATCGTGGGCAAGAGGGGCGGCGACGACCGCACCAGCACCGACGTGGTGCTTTACGGCTTTGGCCGCATCGGCCGGCTCCTGGCGCGCCTCCTGATCGAAAAGGCAGGCGGCGGCCACGGCCTGCGCCTGCGCGCCATCGTGGTCCGCAGGGGCTCCGACAACGACTTGTCCAAGCGCGCCAGCCTGCTGCGCCGCGACTCGGTCCACGGCTCCTTCGAAGGCACCATCCGCGTGGACGAGGCAGCCAACACCATCACCGCCAACGGCGTCCGGGTGCAGGTCATCTACTCGGACAACCCCGCCACCATCGACTACACCGCCTACGGCATCAACAACGCGCTTGTGGTGGACAACACCGGCCGCTGGCGTGACGCTGAGGGCCTGTCCCAGCACCTGCAGAGCAAGGGCGTGGCGCGGGTGCTGCTGACCGCCCCGGGCAAGGGCGAGCTGAAGAACATCGTTCACGGCATCAACCACCGCACCATCGAGGACACGGACCAGATTGTGTCCGCGGCTTCATGCACCACGAACGCCATCACCCCGGTCCTGAAGGCCATCAACGACAAGTTCGGCGTGATTCACGGCCATGTCGAGACGGTCCACTCATTCACCAATGACCAGAACCTGATCGACAACTTCCACAAGGGTGACCGGCGCGGACGCTCGGCCGCACTGAACATGGTGATCACCGAGACCGGCGCAGCCAAGGCCGTGGCCAAGGCCCTGCCCGAACTGCTGGGCAAGCTCACGGGCAGCTCCATCCGCGTCCCCACCCCGGACGTTTCCCTGGCCATCCTGAACCTGAGCCTGGAAAACGGGACCACCAAGGACGAGGTCAACGAATACCTGCGGGAGATGTCGCTCCACTCGGACCTGCGCAAGCAGATCGACTACATCGACTCGCCTGAGGTTGTTTCCACGGACTTCGTCGGTTCCCGCCGTGCAGGCATCGTGGATGGCCTTGCCACCATCTCGAACGAAAAGAACCTCGTGCTCTACGTCTGGTACGACAACGAGTTCGGTTACAGCTGCCAGGTGGTCCGCGTGATGGAAGAGATGGCCGGAGTCAACCCGCCGTCCTTCCCCGCCAAGGAGACGGCGTCCGCCCTGGCCGCAATCGCCGTCTGACCCGCTAACCCGGACATCAGGGATTTCCCGGCTGATTCGCTGGAATCAGCCGGGAAACGGGACCACACTGGTGCCATGGATAAAGATTCGACGCTTGAGCACGAGACCACCCTGGAACACGCCTTGGACGTGGCCAAGGCCAATCACAAAGAAGCCGTCCGGCTGCTCGAAGGCGCCCGCGCCGGGCATGCGACCGGCGACGTCAGCGCTGACCGGGTACGGCAGCTTGAGGGACTCCTGGCCATTGCCGAGGAGGACCTCCGGCGCGTGATGCGGGAGCAATAGCCGCCCGGGATGACCTCTCACCCGCCCTCCACAGTGTGGATATCTGCAAGGAGGGCGGGCGGGTGCCCTAGGCTCTTCTGGTGCATAACAGTACTGGACGGGCCGAGGCCCCATGACCGTGAGCTGGTCCGCCTACCGGCGTGCCCGCCGTCGTTCCCGGCAGGCTTGGGCAGTGCTCGCACTGGCTGCGGTCTCAGCACTCGCAGCCCTGTTCTGGTTCTTTACCGCCGGCCAGTTTGCCGCAGCGGAGCCGGCCGCGTCCGGGCCCACCGCGGCGCCGGTGTTTGATCCGGCCTGGATGAATCCCGTAGTACCCGTGCATGCCGTGCCCGAAGGCACCGCCCTTTCCGCGTTGGACGGCCTTGCCGTCAAAGGACGCGCGGCCAAGGACACGTACAACCGCGAAGCGTTCGGACAGGCCTGGCAGGACGTTGACCGGAACGGCTGCGATACACGCAACGACATCCTGCGGCGGGACCTTGCCGGCGTGCTGTTCGTTGAAGGCTCGAAGTGCCGGGTCGCGGCCGGCTCTTTCCACGAACCCTATACCGGCCAGTTCGTGGACTTCCGGCGGGGCTCCGACAGCAGCCGTGCAGTCCAGGTTGACCATGTGGTCGCCTTGGGGGACGCCTGGCAGAAGGGCGCCCAAGGACTGACGGCGGCGCAGCGGCAGAGCCTGGCGAACGATCCGCTGAACCTCATCGCCGCGGACGGACCGGCGAACCAGCAGAAGAGCGCCGGTGACGCCGCCACCTGGCTGCCGAAAAACACTTCGATCCGCTGCCACTACGTGGCGCGCCAGATTTCCGTGAAGGCAGCCTATGGCTTATGGGTCACGGAAGCCGAAAAGGAAGCGATGAAACGCGTCCTGGGGTCATGTCCGGACCAGCGGACCGTATCAGCCCGCTAAATCCCGGGCCGCTTTCCTGACCGTGTGCTGGGGCGGCAAAGGCAGCCAGACGCCGTCCCGCCGTCGGGCCTAATGCCCGAAGGGGTCCGGGTCAACGCCCGGCATCCACGTCAGCCCGGGAACCCCCCAGCCGCTCTTTTTGGCCTGCTTCAGCGCTTTGCGCGCATAGCGGTCCATGAGCCGGTTGACGTACAGTTTTCCGTCCAGGTGATCGTACTCATGCTGGATGACCCGGGCGAACCAGCCTGTGGCCTCGAACTTCACCGGCTCGCCGAAGCCGTCAAAACCCTCCACCCGCGCCCACTCGGCACGCTTGAGCGGATACGCACCGCCGGGGAAGGACAGGCAGCCCTCTTCCTCCTCGTCAGGATCGGGGACGGCGCCGGAGATCTTCGACAGCGTGAGCACGGGGTTCACCAGCACCCCGGTGGGGGGAGCGCCGTCGTCGTTGGCGTATTTGTAGACGAAGATCCGCTTGCCGACCCCCACCTGCGGGGCAGCGAGGCCCACGCCGTTGGCGGCGTCATTTGTTTCGAACATGTCCGCGATCAGGGCCCGCAGTTCGTCGTCGAAGACTTCAACTTCGGCCGCCCTGCGGTGCAGGACGGGCTCTCCCCAGATGGTGATTGGCAGAACAGTCATCTCGCGGTCCTCCGGCGGTATCCAGTGCAGAAGCAGTTGATGCAAAGCAAAGGAGGCCGCACCGGATATCCGGTACGGCCTCCTTACTGTGAGGGTGAGCTACGGGGGTTGAACCCGCGACCTCCTGGACCACAACCAGGCGCTCTGCCAACTGAGCTAAGCCCACCATGTGCCCTGCAGATCTACCGGCTGACCGGCTCCCTGGGAAGGCAACTCAAATAGCTTACCTGCTCTTCAGGGGTGCTTCGTCCACTTTTGCCGATTTCACCGAAATTTCCCGCAAACGTGGCGCAGATTACGCTTCCTGCGGCTGCCCGTCCGGGGAACCGGTAATGCGCTTGGCGATCCGCTGGGCCGTGGCACTGTCCGGCCCGGGCGCCGGAACGAACACCGCGTCCCGGTAGTAGCGCAGTTCGTCGATGGAATCCTTGATGTCCCCCAGGGCGCGGTGGCCGCCCTTTTTCGCCGGCGACTGGAAGTAGGCCCTGGCGAACCAGCGGCGGGAGAGTTCCTTGATGGTGCTGACGTCGATCACGCGGTAGTGCAGGTGCTCCACCACGGCCGGCATGTCGCGGGACAGGAAGACGCGGTCCGTTCCCACGGAGTTTCCGCCCAGTGGAGCCTTGCGGGGATCCGGCACCCACTTTGAGATGTATTCCATTACTGCCGCCTCGGCCGCGGCCATGGTGGTTCCGTAGGGGAGTTCCTGGAGCAGGCCGGATTTGGTGTGCATGTCCCGGACGAAATCATTCATCTGGGCTAGGGCGGCGTCGTCCGGTTTAATTACGACGTCCACGCCGTCGCCGAGGATGTTCAGTTCCGAGTCGGTGACCAGTGCGGCAACCTCGATCAGGGCATCGTTTTTGATGTCCAGGCCGGTCATTTCGCAGTCGATCCAGACGATTCGTTCGTTAGATATAGGCACCGGACCAGCCTACCGTTACACCTCCGGACTGCCTGCCGGTGTTAGGATTTCGGGTACGCGGCGGGACCACTTGCTGTCGTTGTCACCCGCCTGTGCCGGCCACGCAGCCCGCCGGGCAGAATCGCGCAAACGCAAGAGATTGGACCATCCTGAGATGACGGCGCCTGTGCCTGCAGCGGGGGAACTGGCGGCCGCGGACTCTGCTGCAGCAGACGGGGCCGACGTCGATAATCCCCGCTCTCCGCTCCTGGCCGGATTTGTGGGCTCGATGTTTATGCTGATCGGGTCCCTGGGCGTGGGCTGGCTGGCCCCCGTTTCTGAACTCCGCAGGGTGCCGCTGTTCATCTGGATGCGGGCCGAAGCGGCCGGCGTTGCGCTCTCCATCATCCTGCTCGCAGTGGGCGGGATGCTCCTGGTCCGCGCCTGGCTGCGGCTTGGCCAGCGGATCCGGGTCTGGGGAGACCAGGCCCGGCAGGCGACGTTGATGGCTGTGGTGGCCTGGGGGCTGCCCATGATGTTCAGCGTCCCGCTGTTCAGCCGGGACGTTTACGCCTATATCGGGCAGGGCCGCCTGATGGTGGAGGGTTTCAACCCGTACGAGAACGGCATTTCCGCGCTGTCCAACTACTTCCAGCTGGGTGCGGACAAAATGTGGACCGAGGCTCCGGTTCCGTATGGCCAGCTGTTCCTGTGGATCGAACAGTTTGTGGTGTGGTCCACCAATGTCCAGCCGGAGGCCAGCGTGATGATGTTCCGGCTGGTGTCCCTGGCCGGGGTTGTGCTGTGCGTGGTTTACGTGCCCAAGCTCGCAGCGCTGCATGGAGTTAACCCGAACCGGGCACTGTGGCTGACGGCTGCCAATCCACTGTTCTTGACCAACTTCATCGCCAGCGTCCACAACGATGCCCTCATGATCGGGCTGGCGCTTGCCGGCCTTTACTACTCCGCCACCCGCCGCGTGGTCCGTGGCATCGTCCTGGTGACCCTGTCCATTGCCGTCAAACCGATCACCATTGTGTTCCTGCCCTTCATTGGCCTGCTCTGGGCGGGGAAAAACGCCGGCTGGCTGCGGAAGTTCGCCTTCTGGGGCCTGACGGCCGGGTTGAGCCTGGGAATCCTGGTGCTGATGAGTCTGGTCAACGGGTTCGGGTTCGGCTGGATCAACGGGCTGTCCGCCCCGGGCAGCATCTTCATCTGGTACGCGCCGGTAGGGCTGATCGGCATGGTGGTGGCCTCGCTGGCCAACGCTTTCGGACTGGACGGGCGCGTCCTTGCCGATTGGGTGTTCGACGCCGGGAAGCTGCTGGCGGTGGGTATCCTCGCCTGGCAGATATTCCGGGGTGAGCATGACCGGCTTATCCGCCGCCTCACCCTTGGGTTTGCGGCGATCGTTGTGCTGGCCCCCATGATCCAGTCCTGGTATGTGGTGTGGCTTATTCCGCTGTTCGCCGTGACCGGCATCCGGAACGACTGGCAGGTCAAGGCCCTGTACTTCGTGGTCTCGTTCTTTATGATCTATGCCATTTCGGACCAGCTGGAGGTGTTCCCGTACCTCCAGACGGCGGACCTCGGGCTGGCTCTTGCCCTGGCACGTGTTGCCGCTGCGGTCACGGGGCTGCTGTTTGGCCTCTACCTGATTTTCTGGGACCCCCGCACGCGCAGCCTGTTCCGGAAGACCGGTGAACCGGTCCTCGAGCGTCCGGTCATTTAGGCAGGTTCTTCAGCGCTTCCCGGCGGGACAACGGGCTGATGCTTCCCTGGTGTGTGGCCACAAACTCCGCCACCCAGTCAGGTGCTGTTTTCGCATACTCCCGGAGCGCCCAGCCAATAGCCTTCCGGATGAAGAACTCAGGGTCAGCCAGGTTCACTTCGATGACGCGGCGGAGTAGTTCGCGGTCTGTGTTGGCCTTGGCCTTGAGCTGTGCGGTGAGGGAAGCGCGCCTGATCCAGAAGTCAGGATCCGTGCTCCAGCCCAGGATCACGGCAGTCATCTCCTGCCGGTTGGCCTGCAGCAGTGTACAAATGCGGCCGGCAACACCGTCGGCAAAATCCCACCACGCGCCATCGCGGATGATTTCCTCGTAGACCGGAAGCATCTGCAGATCCGTGGCCACCAGCCTGCCGGCGGTCAAATCGATCGCGGCATACCGTTCCTCGCGGAAGCCGGCGGTGCGCCAAAGCTCCAGGACGGTATCACGGACCTGCTCCGCCGAGTCGAAGGGATAGCGGACAACTGCCCCGGCAGCCAGCCGGCGCACCTCTGGCACCCGGACACCGAGCGAAGGGATGGCGGATTTCATGTACGCCTGCGCTCCGGCTGCCCTCTCCGGGTCGGCCATGTCCCGGAGCTGGCTGCGGATAGCCTCAAGGAGTTCCCGGTTCACCATCCTGCAACTCTAGCCATCGTTTATGACGACGGCGGCCTGCCCTCCGCCGCTCCAGCGGCAACTTTGGCGATACGATGTTTAGCGCTAACACGGCCGAATAATCGATGGAGGACTCCCATGCCGGGCACCGAGTACAGCATCGCCGCCGGCGACTACACTGCGGTGATCACCGCGCGGGGAGGAGCCCTCCGGGAACTCCGCCACAAGGGGAGGGACCTGGTGGTGGCCTTTGGCGCTGACGGAACGATTCCCGACTACCGAGGTGTCATTTGCGCGCCGTGGCCCAACCGCCTTGCGGACGGCACCTACACCTACGCTGGCCGGACATTCGAGGCAGCTATCAATGAACCTGAACGGGGTTCTGCCCTGCACGGTCTGGCAACAGGCCGCCTCTGGATCGTGCGGCAAACTTCCCCGGACGAGGTGGTGCTGGATTGCCGGGTGGCCGCGGGCGAGGCATATCCCGGGGAGCTGGACCTTTCCATTGCCTACAGGTTGACTGAGGACGGGCTGGTCAGCACTGTGCGGGCGGCAAACGTCGGCGCCGTACCGGCGCCGTACGGTGTCTGTCCGCACCCCTACCTGGTGGCGGGCCCGTCGGGACTCGACGAATGGTCGCTGGAGCTGCCCGCTGCCGATTTCCTTGAAGTGACCGAGGACCGGTTGCTTCCCGTCGGGATGCGCAGCGTCGACGGGCACGAGTTCGACTTCAGGGCCGCCCGCCGCCTGGGGCCGGTCAAGATCGACCATGCTTTTACCGGCATCAACCGCGGGGCTGACGGGCGCGCACGCGTCCGCGTGCAGGATCCTGCAGGAACCGGCGTCGAGCTGGAATGGGGCGCCGAGTGGCCCTGGGTCCAGATCCACACGGCTGACAAGCCGGTAGGACCGGACCGCCTGGGCCTGGCAGTTGAGCCGATGACCTGCCCGCCGGACGCTTTCAACTCAGGAACCGACGTGGTCCATCTGCAGCCCGGCCAGGCGCACAGTGCTGAATGGACCATCCGCGCCCTTGGCTAGCTAGGAAACCGTCCAGCCTGCGCGGTCCAGCCAGCCGGCACAGAGGGCCGGCCACTGGTCTGCGCCGGCTTGCCCGTCCGCCAGGCCCAGCCCGTGGCGGCCCTCGGGGAAGACGTGGAGTTCCGCGGGCACGCCGGCGTTGAGCAGGGCCGCGGTGTAGTCCAGGCTGTGGCTGACGGGCACTGCGGCATCATCGGCCGTATGCCACACGAACGCGGGCGGCGTTGCAGCTGTCACCTGCTGCTCGGCGGACAGTTCGGCAAGGAGATCCGCCGACGGCGACCCGCCAAGAAGGTTGTCCACGGAACCCTGGTGCACCGCCCGGGTATAAGACACCACCGGATAGCAGAGCACCGTCAGATCCGGGACTGCCGACGGAACGTCCAGGTCAGCGCTGCCGGTGGCCACAGCCGTGGAAAGCGTCGCCGCAAGGTGTCCACCCGCGGAAAACCCGAGGACGCCCACGCGCCGGGGATCCACCGCCAGGCCGTGCGCACCGCCCCGGATCTGGAGCATTGCCTGCTTTGCATCCTCCAGCGGTGCGGGATGCCGGTCCGGAGCAACCCGGTAGCGCAGGACGAAACCGTGAATGCCCAGTCCGGCCAGCCATTCGGCCACGGGCTCGGCCTCATGGTCTGCCTGGCGGCCATAGCCGCCGCCGGGAAGCACCAGGACGGCGGGACGCTCTCCCGAGCCCGCGCGGGACGGCACCGCCGTCAATTGCAACGCCACGGTCAGGCTGTCGTTTCCGTGCTGCGCCGGAGCGTCACTTCACCGGTAATGGGCTGCTGCCGCCCGCCGTCGGGCCCTGCCTCAGTTGAACCGGAACCGTTTTCGCCGGGCTCGCGGGCACTGGCTCCGCCGGGAGCCGTGGCACGGGTAGCCAGGCGCCCGATTTCTTCCAGCGGCAGGCGCACCGTGGAGAGGGCGGGGCGGAAGTCCCGGAGTGTTTCGATGTCGTCGAAGCCTGCGATGGTGGCGTCCCGCGGAATCCGCAGCCCCTGTTCGCGGAGGGCTGCGGCTGCACCGATGGCCATCACGTCATTGACGGCGAAAATGCACAGCTTCCCGCGCCCGGCTTCCTCCCCGGAGTCTGCCTGGCGGGACTCTGCCTGCCGGGCCTTGATCATGTCAGCGAGCTTGAGGCCGGCCTCGTAGCCGCCGGCGCGGTTGAAGGCCGTGCGAAGGACTTCGGCGGGTTTGCGTCCGGCGGCTGCCAGGCCCTCCTGGAACCCGCGGATCCGGTCGTCGGACGTGAAGAGCCCATCCGGACCGCCGATGATCACAAAATCACCATCCTGGCCGGAAGCGAGTTTTCCCGCCAATGCCGCTGCGAGTTCCTGGTTGGGCACGGCCACAACGTGGTAGCCCTCCGGTGCTGTCGCCCCCACCACCGGGTGGCCCACCACCGCTACCCGGCCGCCATTGCGGCAGTACCGGTCCAGTTCAGCCGCCAGTTCAGCGTTGCCTTCCTGGTTTTCCGGCTGCGAAGAGCGGGAGCCGGCGATCACGATCGAATCAGCGCGGCGTGCGGCGAAAGCTGCAACGGCTTCCCTTTCCTCCGCCGGGGCGCCGCCTGTGGTGGCCAGCAGCACCATCTTGCGCTGCTCGCGGGCCGCCTCCTGCACACCCCTGGCGATGGCGGCGAAGTAGGGGTCGGCGATGTCGTGGACGATCAGGCCGATCAGTCCCGAACTGGACTTCGCGAGGCCCTGGGCCTGGGCGTTGGGGATGTAGCCGAGCGAGTCCGCGGCCTGGCGGACGCGGTCCGCGATGTCCTGTCCCGGCTTGCGGGCGGAACCATTGAGGACCCGGCTGGCAGTGGCCGGTGATACCCCTGCCAGCCGCGCCACCTCGGTAAGGGTACTTGCAGCCACAGCGTCTCCTGATCGGCTTTGTAGGGTCATCCAGCGTAACCACATTATGGCAGTTTTAAGCTGTTGCTGGAAAGCGCTTGCCAATAAGTCGTTCCGGGTGCATCATTGAAGCAGTGGGAATGCGCTTTCCCGATACAGCTTGAGTAGAACTGCTCACTCACCGTGGAGGACTTATGGGCTTCGAGACAAAAACAATCCGCATCGCCATGAACGGCATCACCGGCCGGATGGGTTACCGCCAGCACCTGCTGCGTTCCATCCTCCCCATCCGGGACGCCGGCGGCTTCACCCTGGAGGACGGCACCCGCATCCAGGTTGAGCCCATCCTGGTGGGCCGCAACGAAGCCAAGATCCGCGAACTGGCCGAAAAGCACAAGGTTTCGGAGTGGAGCACCGACCTGGATGCGGTGATCAACGACCCCACGGTCGACGTCGTTTTCGATGCCTCCATGACCAGCCTCCGCGCCGCCACCCTGAAGAAGGCAATGCAGGCCGGCAAGCACATCTTCACCGAGAAGCCCACCGCCGAGACCCTTGAGGAAGCAATTGAGCTGGCCCGGATCGGCAAGGAAGCCGGCGTCACCGCCGGCGTTGTTCACGACAAGCTCTACCTGCCCGGCCTGGTCAAGCTCCGCCGCCTGGTGGACGAAGGCTTCTTCGGCCGCATCCTCTCCATCCGCGGTGAGTTCGGCTACTGGGTCTTCGAAGGCGACATCCAGGCAGCCCAGCGTCCGTCCTGGAACTACCGCAAGGAAGACGGCGGCGGAATGACCACGGACATGTTCTGCCACTGGAACTACGTGCTCGAAGGCATCATCGGCAAGGTCAAGAGCGTCAACGCCAAGACTGCAACGCACATCCCCGCCCGCTGGGACGAGTCAGGCAAGGAATACAAGGCCACGGCAGACGACGCCTCCTACGGCATCTTCGAACTCGAGACTCCGGGTGGAGACGACGTCGTTGGCCAGATCAACTCGTCCTGGGCCGTGCGCGTATACCGCGACGAACTCGTGGAATTCCAGGTGGACGGCACGCACGGTTCCGCCGTCGCCGGACTGAACAAGTGCGTCGCCCAGCAGCGCGCCCACACCCCCAAGCCCGTCTGGAACCCGGACCTGCCCGTCACGGAGTCCTTCCGCGACCAGTGGCAGGAAGTTCCGGCCAACGCTGAGCTGGACAACGGCTTCAAGTTGCAGTGGGAAGAGTTCCTCCGCGACGTCGTGGCCGGCCGCGAACACCGCTTCGGCCTCCTCTCCGCAGCCCGCGGCGTCCAGCTTGCCGAGCTCGGCCTGCAGTCCAACGACGAACGCCGCACCATCGACATCCCGGAGATCACCCTCTAATGACCTCACTCATCCTTCCCTCCCACGACGGCGGCACCCGGGAATACCGGCTCCAGGGCGGCACGTCCTGGGCCCGCCCCACCGCCCCTCTGACGGCGCGCCGCGCGTATGCAGCAGCCCACGTGATCCCCGAGGTCCTGGCAGACAACACCCCGGGCGCGCCTGCCCGGCTCGACTGGGACGCCACCATGGGCTACCGCCACGAGCTGTGGTCCTACGGCCTGGGTGTCGCTGATGCCATGGACACCGCCCAGCGCGGCATGGGCCTGGACTGGGCAGCCACCCAGCAGCTCATCAAGCGCACCGGCGTGGAGGCAGCCTCGGTGGTTTCGTCCGGCAATGCAGCAACGGCCGGAAAATCGGTCCGCGACCTCGTATCCTGCGGCGCCGGCACGGACCAGCTGGACATCGACTCCCTGCCCGTGGGAGAGGCCGGCCTCAAAGCGGTCCTCGAGGGATACCGTGAGCAGATCGCCGTCATCACCGAAGCCGGACCCAAGGTCATCATCATGGCCTCGCGCGCCCTGGCCAAGGTGGCCCGTGGACCCGAAGACTACCTGTCGGTCTACTCCACCCTTCTGCAGGAAGTGGACCAGCCGGTGATCCTCCACTGGCTGGGCACCATGTTCGATCCCGCCCTCGCCGGCTACTGGGGTTCGGACCACGTCGCAACCGCCACCGAAACGTTCCTGGGCCTCATCAAGGACAACGCGGCCAAGGTGGACGGCGTCAAGGTCTCGTTGCTGGATGCCAGCCACGAGGTTGCCCTGCGCGCGGCCCTTCCCGAAGGCGTCCGCCTCTACACCGGGGACGACTTCAACTACCCCGAACTGATCGACGGCGACGGCAGCCACCACTCCGATGCCCTGCTGGGCATCTTCGCGGCAATCTACCCCGCCGCTTCGGTGGCACTGCAGAACTACGACGCCGGCAACCCGGCCAAGGCGCGCGAAATCCTGGACTCCACCCGGGAACTGGGCAAGCACATCTTCAGCGCCCCCACGTTCTACTACAAGACCGGGATCGCCTTTATGTCCTGGCTCAACGGCAAGCAGCCCGGGTTCCAGATGGTGGGCGGCCTGCACTCGGGCCGCTCGGTCTGCCACCTGGCCAAGACCTTCGAACTGGCGGACCAGGCCGGCCTGCTGCGGGACCCGGCTCTGGCCGCCTTCCGGATGTCCGATTACCTGCGGATCAACGGGGTGGGCGTGTGAGCGACTTCTCGCGCCTCTCCATCAACAGCGCCACCACGAAGAAATGGACCCTCGCCCAGGTGGTTGACGGCTGCGTCAACGCCGGCATCCCCTCGATCGGTCCCTGGCGGGACCGGGTGGAGGAAGCCGGCCTGGACAAGGCCGCCCGCCTGATCAAGGACGCCGGACTCCGCGTTTCATCCCTGTGCCGCGGCGGGTTCCTCACTGCACCCGACGCTGAAGGGCAGGCCGCCGCGCTCGCTGACAACCGCGCCGCCATCCTGGAGGCCGTTGCCCTGGACACCAAGGAATTGTTCCTGGTGGTGGGCGGCCTGGCGCCGGGGGAGAAGGACGTGGTGGCGGCACGCCAGCGCGTTGCGGACCGCCTCGCGGACCTCGTTCCCTTCGCCGAGGAACACGGCGTCCGCCTGGTCCTGGAGCCGCTGCACCCGATGTACGCGGCGGACCGTGCCCTGATCTCCACCCTGGGGCAGGCCCTGGACCTTGCAGCTCCGTTCGACTCATCCACAGTAGGCGTCGCCGTCGATACCTTCCATGTCTGGTGGGATCCCGAACTCAAGGCGCAGATCGAGCGCGCCGGGCGGGAAAACCGCATCGCCAGCTACCAGGTGTGCGACTTCAACATGCCCATTGCGGCCGATCCGCTGCTGTCCCGCGGCTACATGGGCGACGGCGTGGTGGACTTTGCCACTATCGGCACCTGGGTGCGTGAAGCCGGGTACACCGGGGACATCGAAGTAGAAATCTTCAATCAGGACATCTGGGACACGGACGGCAACACTGTCCTGGCCACAGTCAAGGAGCGCTACGCCGAGCTTGTGCTCCCGTACGCCTGACCTGATGAAGACCTCGGGCTCCTGCCACGCTTCCCAACATGGCAGGCAGGAGCCTGAGCCCCACCAAAAAGGACCGGACCGCGCTCGCGGTCCGGTCCTTTTGCGTGGCAACGGTCAGGCGTACATCGAAGCGCACCGCCGGTACCTGGCCAGCACCCCGCCGTCGTCCTGCCCGGCAGGAAGGTCGACGGCGTCCAGGGCCCACTGCGGAAATTGTCCGGTGAGTGCCGCGGCAGCCTGCCGGGCTGCGCCGTCGGCCACGTATTCGCCCGGCCGTGGCACGGTGACCTTGACTCCCAGCAGCTGCGCCGCCGCAGACTGGACCGCAGTGGACTGCGCCCCGCCACCCACCAGGACGATGCGCCGGGCCTGGACTCCCTGCTCCTGCAGGGCGGCCAGGCCGTCTGCGAGCGAGCAGACTACGCCTTCGACGGCGGCACGCGCCAGGTTCGCCGGCGTGTAGTTGGCGCGGGTGATGCCATGCAGGGAACCGGTGGCATCCGGCAGGTTGGGCGTGCGTTCGCCGTCCAAATAGGGCACGAGCGTGAGGCCCCCGGCCCCTGGCTCAGCACTCAGCGCCAGCTCGTTGAACTCCTCGATACTGACGTCCAGCAGGGCCGCCGTGGCATCGAAAACGCGCGTGGCATTGAGGGTGCACACCAGTGGCAGGTAGTGCCCGGAAGCGTCGGCAAACCCTGCCACCAGCCCGGACTGATCGGCGGCGGGGGTGTCCGAGACGGCAAAGACAGTTCCCGAGGTGCCCAGGGACATCACCACATCCCCGACGCCGGCACCCACTCCCAGCGCTGCTGCCGCATTGTCGCCGGCGCCGGCGGCCAGGAGGGCGCCATCGGGGGTCTTGCCGGCGACGTCCAGGGGACCCAGCACCTCAGGCAGCAGCGGCACATGGCCCAGCGATGCCTCCAGCACCTCGGGCAGGTACCGGCCGGCCGCCGTCGAAAAATAGCCGGTGCCCGAAGCGTCCGAGCGGTCCGTCGCCAGGGCGTCAAGGTTTTCCGGGCCGCTGCCGGGGCCATGGCCCATCAGCCGCCACGTCAGCCAGTCGTGCGGGAGGCAGACGGCCGCGACCTTCGCGGCGTTCTCCGGCTCATGTGCGGCCAGCCAGTGCAGCTTGGTCAGCGTCAGCGAGGCCACCGGGACGGTGCCCGTGGCACCGGCCCAGTAGCGGGCGCCGGCAGCACTATCGCCGTCGCCCGCGGTCCTGATCAGCTCCTGGGCGGCGCCGGCACTGCGGGTGTCATTCCACAGTAGTGCCGGACGGATCACCCGGCCATCGCTGTCGAGGCACACCATGCCATGCTGCTGCCCGCCCACCGAGACAGCTGCAACGTCGGCCAGGCCGCCGGCCTGTTGCAGTGCTTCCTGCAGTGCGTCCCACCAATGGTCGGGATGGATCTCCGAACCGTCCGGATGGCTGGCCCTGCCCTGGCGGACCAGTGCTCCGGTGTCCGCATCGCGGATCACCACTTTGCAGGACTGGGTAGAGCTGTCGATCCCTGCTACCAGCGCCATGGTCAGCGGGCGTTGAGGAGGTGTTCGATGGCGAGCTGGTTGAGGCGGACGAACGCGAAGGAGCGTTCGGCAGCCTTGTCGGCGTCGAAGTCCTCGAACGCTGCGGCATCGTTTAGCAGGTCGGCGGTGGTTTCGCCGGCGGCCAGCGTGGGTTCGGCGAGTTCGCCGACGCCGGAGGCGGCGAGGGCGGCCTGGACTTCGGGGTCGGCGCGGAAGGCCAGGGCGCGTTCCTTCAGGAGCAGGTAGGTGGCCATGTTGGCTTTGGCGGATTCCCAGACGCCGTCGTAGCCGTCGGTGCGGGAGGGCTTGTAGTCGAAGTGGCGGGGGCCTTCGTAGCGGGGGCCGCCGTTGGGGAAGCCGTTTTCGAGCAGGTCCACGGTGAAGAACGCGCTGGTGAGGTCTCCGTGGCCGAAGACCAGGTCCTGGTCGTACTTGATGCCGCGCTGGCCGTTGAGGTCGATGTGGAAGAGCTTGCCGGCCCAGAGGGCCTGGGCGATGCCGTGGGTGAAGTTCAGCCCGGCCATCTGCTCGTGTCCGGTTTCGGGGTTCAGGCCCACGATGTCGCCGTGTTCGAGCTGGGCGATGAAGGCCAGGCCGTGGCCCACGGTGGGCAGGAAGATGTCGCCGCGGGGCTCGTTCGGCTTTGGCTCGAGTGCGATGCGCAGGTTGTAGCCCTTGTCCTTGATGTACGCGGCGGCGGTGTCCACGCCTTCCTTCATCCGGTCCAGGGCCGCGGCGAGGTCCTTGGAGCCGTCGTATTCGCTGCCCTCACGCCCGCCCCACATCACAAAGGTTTCGGCGCCGAACTCGGCGGCGGAATCGATGTTGCGCAGCACCTTGGACAGGGCAAAGCGGCGGATGGAGCGGTCGTTGGAGGTGAAGCCGCCGTCCTTGAAGACGGGGTGGCTGAAGAGGTTGGTGGTCACCATGGGCACCTTCAGGCCCGTCTCGGCCAGTGCTGCCTTGAAGTTCTTCAGGATCAGCTCCCGCTCGGAAGCTGTCGCGTCAAAGGGGACCAGGTCATTGTCATGGAAGGTGATGCCGTAGGCGCCGAGCTCGGCCAGCCGGTGTACCGCTTCCACGGGATCAAGGGCGGCGCGGGTTGCGACACCGAACGGGTCCGCACCGGTCCAGCCCACGGTCCAGAGACCAAAGGTGAACTTGTCAGCGGGGGTGGGGGAGAGAGTCATGATGCGTCCTTGCAGTCAGTGTGCCCCTTGCGGGCGAGTTAGTTTATCGCTTGAACTATATAATCGTGATTACGTTAGGGTCAATAGCCAAGGGCATGTTGGGACGGCCCGGCTTATCTAAGGAGGCCGCCATGGCGAACACGGCACCAGCACCTGCCCTGCCCGATGCCGGATCGCCAGGAAACATGGGCGACGTCCGCAGGAGCAACCTCGCCCTGGTGATGGGCAGGATCGCGCAGGCTCCATCCGGCTCCCACCTGACGCGGGCGCAGATTGCCGCGTCCACGGGGCTTACCAAGGCTTCGGTATCGAGCATCGTCCTGGATCTTCTCGAGACCGGCATCCTGCGGGAAATAGGGCTTAATCCCCAGGGGGAGCGCGGCCGGCCCGGAGTAGGCCTGGAGTTGAATCCGGCGCGCGGGGTGATGGGTATGGAAATTAATGTCGACTACATTGCCGCCGGCGTCACGGACTTGTCCGGAGCGGTGGTGGTGCAGGAGATCCGCGAGCGGGATAACCGTGGGAGTGAAAGCGCGCCAGTTCTGGCGGCCCTGGCCGCCCTTGCGGTGGAGGTGCGGACGGCTGCCCTCGGCAAGGGTGTGGAAGTCCTGGGTGGAGGACTTGCCGTTCCCGGGCTTGTGGATGCCGGCAGCGCCACTGTCCTTGCGGCCCCCAACCTCGGCTGGCTGGACGTAGAACTCGATCTTGACCGGCTGCTGCCCGGCCTGCCGTTGGGTATAACCCTCTTTAATGAGGCCAATGCTGCTGCCCTTGCGGAACTGGCGCGCGGACCCGCGGGCCGGCACGACTTCCTGTACGTGTCCGGCGAGGTGGGGGTCGGTGGCGGACTGGTCATCAGGTCGGAGCTTTTTACGGGTCCGGAAGGGCACGCCGGGGAAGTGGGCCATGTTGTGGTGGACCCCGCGGGCAGCCGCTGCTCCTGTGGAGGCACGGGCTGCCTGGAGACTGTTGCCGGGCAGGACGCGATCTTCGCGGCTGCTGGTATCGCCGGCAAAGGGAAGTCCAGGTTGGAGAGCATGTCCGCGCTGGTGGCCGCGCTCGCGGAGGATCAGCCGGGCGCACTGCGGGCCGTTGAGCGTGCCGGGACGTCACTGGGGGTGGCGGTGGCATCCACAGCCCGTGTGCTGAACATCGGGGCCGTGGTGCTCGGCGGGCACTTCGCTGTCCTGGAACGGTGGCTGCGCCCTTCCCTGGCCGAAAGCCTGGCACGGTACGCGCCCGGCAAGGTTTTTCCGGAGCACATCACCATCGCAGCCGTGGAAGAGGGCGGCGCACTGCTGGGTGCCGCCGGCAGCGTGGTCCGGTCCCTGGTGGAAGCGCCGCACCGGCTGCAGCACTGACCCCCGCTACCCGCGGTCGCGCCATCACCTGCGGGTGCTGTCCCCGCCGTTTGAAGATGTTGGCTTGTGTCCCCGGCCTCTAGACTTGGCGCCATGTCTGCTGATGATGAGAAGGATCCGCCTGTTCCCGCCGACGTTGAGGGCAAGATCCCGAGAAAGGTCCACGACGACCCGGGCGACGACGATGGGGACGAACCTGCCACTCAACAGGATTGAGTCCGCCACCGCATCCGGACATGGTTCCGGCGGTACATGTTGAATCGGCTGAGCCGACTGTAAAAATAAAGACGGCCCTGATCAGCTTTTCCACTGGTCAGGGCCGCTCTTTTTTGTGCCCCAGGAGGGAATCGAACCCCCGACCGGCGGATTAGAAGGCCGCTGCTCTATCCCCTGAGCTACTGAGGCAGTTCCGGAGATGAATTCCGGCGCCTCAAAAAGTTTACATTGTCCGCCGTCCGGGCGCCGTCATTGATGTGCGTGGCACCCACTGATCCTCCACAGGCAGCCGCGGGCCGGGTTTTGCACATAGGCAAACTCCTGCCTCGCCGGCAGATTGCGCCAGGGCCATGCTGGTCTTGCCTGCTAGGCAGAACCATAAGGAGACAGGACATAGAGATGAACGACACCATAACGATCAAAGGCTTTGTTGCCACCGACATCACCAGCGGTACAACACCGGGGGGAGTGGCCACCGCCGAATTTCGGATCGCTTCGAACTCGCGTCGGCGTGACAAGGACGGCCAGTGGGTGGATGGCCACACCAACTGGTTCACGGTCCAGGGCTACCGCCATCTGGCCGGCAACATGGGCTGCAGCATCCGGAAAGGCCAGCCCGTCATCGTGGTGGGCACGCTGAGGATCCGCAGCTGGGAGAGGGACGGCAGGGTCTATTACTCGCACACCATCGATGCTGACGCCGTTGGGCATGACCTCACGTTGGGGACCGCCAACTTCACCCGGTCCTCCAGGAAACCGCTCCTCTCGCTCGTGGAACCGGAGCCGCCCCTTGACGCCGGCCGCCCGGCCGGGCCGGAAGGCCCTTTCGACGAACCCGAAGACGGCGATGAGGGCGCTGACGGCGGAGATCCGGCTGCCGCCTACGTTGAGGACACCAATGGCGACCTGCTCGCCCTCAACCTGGAAACGGGGGAGCTCGCCGACTCCCCAGTTTGAGGATGCTCTTGTCAACGCCTCTCGGCCCTCTTGGTTCCTTGGCGGGCAGTGTCGCAGCACCCCCCGGCTGCACCCCTGTCCGCCAAGGTCATGAAGCCCTTGGCGGAAAGTTGGCTCTTGCAGGCGTGGCAGAATGGCACCATGCGGCTTACCCCTGACCACCGGCAGAAGACTCCGGCGGGTGCAGTATCGGCCGCCCCCGCAACTGCCGCGCGTACGGCCATCGCTTCCATAGCTGTTTGGCCCACCGCCCCACGCTGTTTGGTCGTGGCAACGACCGCCGCCGCGCTGCTGGCGGGTCTATCGGGCTGCGTTGGCGGATCGCCCCAAGTCCAGCCTGCTTTATCCGGGCCGGCAACCGCGGCAGCATCCACTGCCGCAGTATCAGCCGGTGCAGGTCCGGCAGCAACGGAAAGCGGCTCCACCGAACCGCTGGCCGGCACCTCCGGGGCGCCATCGGCCCCGGCAGCGGACGCCGCCGCCACCGCAACGGTGACACAGACCGTCACGGATGCGCTGGGACGCCTGGCCGCAGGATCGCCCAAACCGGCCACTGCCCAGGTAACAGATGCACTCACCGGCGCGGGAATCGCGCCGGCAGCATTGCAGGTGTCGCAAAGCCGTACCCCCACCGGCCTCGAAGCCGATGCCATCGAAGCGGCAGTGCTGCAGGGAAAGGACTGTGTCATCGGCCAGGTCCGCGACGGTGCAGTCACGGTAACGGTCCTGCCCGTACTGGCCAGCGGCAAGTGCTTTGTAGGCTCCTGACCTTGCCGCACCGAATGTGAGATATGCCCGCCGACCCACTAGATTTGGAACCATGGCGGAATTTATCTACACAATGACCAAGGCCCGAAAAGCCGTTGGCGAAAAACTCATTCTTGACGACGTAAGCATATCCTTCTTTCCCGGCGCCAAGATCGGTGTTGTGGGCCCGAACGGTGCCGGTAAGTCCACCATCCTGAAGATCATGGCCGGATTGGACACCCCCTCCAACGGTGAGGCCCGGCTCAGCCCTGGCTACACCGTGGGCATCCTCCTCCAGGAACCACCCCTGAACGAAGAAAAAACCGTCCTGGGCAACGTCCAGGAAGGCGTTGGCGAGATCTACGGCAAAATCCAGCGCTTCAACGAAATCTCGGAGGAAATGGCCAGCCCCGATGCTGACTACGACACCCTCCTTGAGGAGATGGGGCACCTGCAGGAAGCCATCGACGCTGCAGACGCCTGGGACCTGGACTCACAGCTGGAGCAGGCCATGGACGCCCTCCGCTGCCCGCCGGCCGACGCCGACGTCACCAACCTCTCCGGAGGTGAGCGCCGCCGCGTAGCCCTGTGCAAGCTGCTCCTGCAGAAGCCTGACCTGTTGCTTCTCGACGAGCCCACCAACCACCTGGATGCTGAAAGCGTGCTGTGGCTTGAACAGCACCTCTCCTCCTACGCCGGCGCCGTCCTGGCGGTCACTCACGACCGGTACTTCCTGGACCACGTGGCCGAGTGGATCGCTGAAGTGGACCGCGGCCACCTTTACCCGTACGAGGGCAACTACTCCACGTACCTCGAGAAGAAGCGCGCCCGCCTGGAGATCCAGGGCAAGAAGGACGCCAAGCAGGCCAAGCGTCTTTCCGAGGAACTCGAATGGGTGCGGTCCAACGCGAAGGGCCGCCAGACCAAGTCAAAGGCCCGCCTGGCCCGCTACGAGGAGATGGCTGCCGAAGCGGACCGGACCCGCAAGCTTGACTTCGAAGAGATCCAGATCCCGCCGGGCCCACGCCTGGGCGGGCTGGTCCTCGAAGCCAAGAACCTCCAGAAGGGCTTTGAAGACCGGACCCTGATCGACGGACTGTCCTTCAGCCTGCCCCGCAACGGCATCGTGGGGGTCATCGGCCCCAACGGCGTCGGCAAGACAACGCTGTTCAAGACGATCGTGGGCCTGGAGCCGCTCGACGGCGGCGACCTGAAGATCGGCGATTCGGTCAAGATTTCCTACGCTGACCAGAGCCGCGGGGGCATCGACCCCAACAAGACGCTCTGGGAAGTTGTCTCGGACGGCCTGGACTTCATCCAGGTGGGCCACGTGGAAATGCCGTCCCGGGCCTATGTCGCCGCCTTCGGCTTCAAGGGCCCGGACCAGCAGAAGAAGGCCGGCGTGCTCTCCGGCGGTGAGCGCAACCGCCTGAACCTCGCCCTCACCCTCAAGCAGGGCGGAAACCTGCTGCTCCTGGATGAGCCCACCAACGACCTCGACGTCGAAACCCTCAGCAGCCTGGAAAACGCGCTGCTGGAGTTCCCGGGCTGCGCCGTGGTGGTCTCGCACGACCGGTGGTTCCTGGACCGGGTGGCCACCCACATCCTCGCCTACGAAGGTGACGAGGAGAACCCCTCCAAGTGGTACTGGTTCGAGGGCAACTTCGAATCCTACGAGGAGAACAAGGTGGAGCGGCTCGGCCCCGATGCGGCAAAGCCGCACCGCGTCACGCACCGCCGCCTCACCCGCGACTAGTAAGCCGCGGCACAAGCGAAAAGCAACAGGCCGGCCCCGGAAGGGTGCCGGCCTGTTGGCGTCCCAGCTACAGGAGCAGGCGGAAGCAAGCCAGGAGCTACTCCGTGGCCGCCTGGCGGATCTGGTGCTCCATGACCTTGGACTGGAAGGCGCCGACCACTTTGTTCTTCAGGTCGGTGGGCACGCGGACCATCCCTTCCTGAGCCACCGACGCCACGTGCTGGCCCGCCTGGTTAAAGATCTTGCCGGTGGCGAGCCCGCGGGCACCCTGCGCGCTGGGGGATTCCTGGACATACAGCAGCCATTCGTCCACCCGTGCCGGGCGGTGCCACCACATGGCGTGGTCGAGGCTGGCGACATTCATCCCCGGGGTTATCCAACTCAGGCCGTGCCGCCGCAGGATGGACTCCAGCAGGGTGTAGTCGCTCGCGTACGCCAGCGCCGCCCGGTGCAGGTTGGGGTTGTCCGGCATGGGGCCGAAGGTCTTCATCCACACGGCGTTGCGTGCTTCCCGCTCGCCCTTCGCCGAAAGATACAGCGGCGGATCAACGTGCCGGATGTCGAAGTGCCGTTCATAGGCCCAGTGCCGCGCCACGGGGTGATCGAACTTGCCCAGCAGGTCAGCTGCGGTGGGCAGCGATTCCGGATCAGGAATCCCGCTGGGCATCACGGATTCGTGCTCAATACCTTCGTCCTCGCCCTGGAAGGAAGCAATCATCGACAGGATGGGCACGCCTTCCTGGTAGGCATGCACACGGCGGGCCGAGAAGGACCTGCCGTCCCGGAGGCGCTGGACACCGAAGGTAATGGGCTTGTTCGCATCCCCGGGGCGCAGGAAGTAGCCGTGCATCGAATGCACAAATCGGTCCGCGGCCACGGTCCTGATGGCGGCGATGAGCGACTGTGCCAGCACCTGCCCGCCGAACACCCGGTGGTGCGGCTGCTGCTGGGACGGGCCCAGGAAGATGTCCTCATCCGTGCGGGCACCCTCGAGCTGTCCAAGGTCGAGCAGGGAAACGAGCGAAAGGGTGGGGTCTTCGTTGGGGAGCGCGAGGAGTCCGGCGTCGGCTTCAGTCATGGTTTGACTCTAGACGGCACCCGGGCACTGCTCAACAAAGGTCGAGCCGGTAGTGTTCTTGGTGTGTCTGATCTCCTCACCTCGTCCTTCCGTTTCGCCGATCCCCGCGACCTCGCTGATTTGAAGACCTTCGCCACGCGGGCAAAAGCAATCGACGACGGCGCCATCCGGCTTCAGGCGGCAGGTTCCGTTCTCGCCGCGTACGTCTGCGTGCTGCGCCCGCGTGTGCTGGGTGAATCGACTCCCACCATCCTGGGGTTGCGCACCATGGCGTTGGCCGAGCCGTCCGGAACGGATGTCACCGTTCCCCTGGCCGCCGTGCTGGACCGCCTTGCCAGGGCAGGGGAGGACGACGTCGAACTGCCGGTTCCGCCGTCCACCGTCACCGAGTCCTGGACCGGGGTGGGCGCTCCCAGGAGCGGGTGGGAGCTCATGGGCCCGCGAAGCGACGCCGCCCTGCGTAAGGCCGCCGAGGCCGGCATCGCCGAAGTGGCCGGCATTGTGCCGGACAAACCCGGCGCGCTAATCGTTAACAATGCCAGGGCCGCAGTCTGGGGAAGGGAGCTCGATGAGACCGGGCTGCCGGCAGGGGCCGCCTTCGCTGCCCTGGCCCTTGGTTTCCTGGGTGACGGCGACCAGAAGCTCTACCGGACAGGGCGCTGGTTCCGGCTATCAGGTCCGCGCGGGCACGTCCTGGCACGGACCGGAAGCGGACTGCTCTAAGCGCAAGAACCCTGCGCTAAGCGCAAAAACTCTGTTTGGGCAGTGTCGGGTTCACTGCCCGGCCGGGCTGTTCACCATCGACAGGGCGGCGCGCTCCATGTAATCCCACAGGGTGCCCTCATACAGCGGCGGCAGCTCAAGTGCGTCCACGGCTTTGCGCATGTGGAACAGCCAGCGGTCCTTGGCTTCCGGCGTCACCTGGAACGGCATGTGGCGCATGCGCAGCCGGGGATGGCCGCGCTCCTCCCCGTATGTGGTGGGACCGCCCCAATACTGTTCGAGGAACATCAGGAACCGGCGCTTGGCCGGTGCCAGGTCCTCTTCCGGGTACATCGGCCGTAGCAGCGGATCCGTGGCCACCCCGTCGTAGAAGACATCGATCAGCTTCACGAACGTTTCGTGGCCGCCCACGGCGTCATAGAAGTTATCGGTGTAGCCGGGCTGGCTGAAGGGATCGTTCTGCATCAGCTGGCGGGGCCGCTGCGGTTCGATGGGGATGGTCATCGCTAGTCTCCGGCTTTCTGGTCAGTCTTTTTGGTCTCGACGGCGCCGTGGTCGCTGCCTTGGTCCGTGGTCCCGTCCGGTGACTCGTGCAGGGGCACGTAGTTGCCCTGGGACCGGTTGCCGACGCGGAGGATCTCACCGTTGCGGAGGTACCAGATGGCGCCGTCGTCAGAACGTACCCGGGTGATGCGCAGGCCCATGGACTCCACCACACCAACAACCTCACTGGTCTCGATCACGTCGCCGATGCCGTACTGGTCTTCAATGGTAATAAAAATTCCCGCCAGGAAGTCCCGGATCAACTGCTGGGCACCGAAGCCGATGGCCACACCAAGGATGCCCACGCTGGTAAGCAGCGGGGCGATGTTGATGTCCAGGTTCTGCAGCACATACATGCCGGTGATGATCACCACCAGCACTCCCACCACGCTGTTCAGCAGGGAGCCTATGGTCTCAGCGCGCTGCACCCGCCGTTCGTGGTCCAGGGCCCGCAACGCCGGCGCCACCCATTTGAAGGTGGGCTTCTTGAAGAGGCTGCTGCCGGAAGCAACTTGCCGCGTGATGCGGGAAATGACGAAAGTGGCCACCAGCCACACCGTGACGCCCACGCCGAGGCTGATCACGATGCCGGTGATGTTGATACCGTCCGGATCATTGGCGGCGGTAGGAAGGATCGACAACGTACTGACCATTTGGGGGAAATACTCCTGGGGGTTTCTCCGGCTGCGGCCGGGATGCGGATACCGGAGCGCCGGTTAAGCCCGGCGCGGATGGCTCTGTTCTCCTTCAACCCTAGCGCCGTAACGTGGCGGCATGCGCATTCTTGTCCTTGGCGGAACCGCCTTCCTGTCCGCAGAAATCGCCCGCCAGGCCGTGGCCGCCGGGGATGATGTCACGTGCTTGGCCCGCGGATCCGTGGCCGCGCCGCCGCCGGGTGTTGCGTGGCTCAAGTCCGATCGTTCGCTGGGGGTGAACGCCTACACGGACGTGGCCAAAGGCGACTGGGACGCTGTTATCGAGGTCGCCAGGGACCCGGTGCCGGCATCGGAAGCGCTGCGCGCCCTCGCGCACCGGGCAGCGCACTGGACGTTCGTCTCCAGCTGCTCCGTGTACGCCGACGCTTCGGTTCCCGATGCCGGGGAGGATGCCGCCCTGCTTCCCGCCCTTGCCCCTGGTACGCCGTCCACGCCGGAAAACTATGGCGAGTCGAAGGTTGCCATCGAGGAGGCAACTCTCCAGGCTGCCGACGGCAAAGCCCATCTCTGCCGTGCCGGCCTGATCGGCGGTCCGGGGGACGGCTCGGACCGGTATGGCTACTGGCCTGCCCGCTTTGCCCGGGACATGAGGCCCGTTCTGGTACCGGACATCGACGACGCCCCGATGCGGGTGATCGACGTCCGGGACCTCGCCGCCTGGATCCTGCTGGCCGCAAAGCGGGGCATTACCGGTGCAATGAACGCACTGGGAGACCAAATCCGGTTCGGCGACTACATCGAGGCGGCCCGGCAGGCGGCGGGTCACAGCGGCGCGGTGGTTCCCGCGGCGGAGACCTGGCTTGCGGAGCAGGGCGTGGACTACTGGGCCGGCCCGGACTCGCTGCCGCTCTGGCTCCCGCCGGGGCACGAGGGCTTTATGGCCCGGAGCAACCAGGCGGCGGTTGACGCCGGCCTGCGGCTCCGCCCCTGGCAGGAGACACTGGCGGACACGTTGGCCGACGAGCGCCAACGCGGGCTGGACCGGCCCAGGAAGGCCGGGCTCTCACCGGAAACGGAGGCGCGCCTGCTCGCCGCCCTGCAGTAGGCCGCCTAAGCCCCGAGACTGCCTAAGCCGGCGGACAATACGGTCAGCCAACCACAGTCTCGGGCTCATGGTGCACCGGAAAGTTCACGCTCCGGGCGATGAAGCAGACCTGGTTCGCCTCGTGGTGCAGCCGGGCCGCGAGGTCCCCCTGGCCCGCGTCCGCAACCGTCACGTGCGGGTGCAGCGTGACGCTTTCGAACTGGCCGCTGCCGTCCCGGTTCAGGCGCATCAGCCCGGTGGCGTCGTCCCGGTAGCCGGTCACCACCACACCGTGCTTCACCGCCACATGGAGGTAGGAGAGCATATGGCACTGGGCCAGGGCGGCCAGGAGCAGCTGCTCAGGGTTGTAGCGCTCCCGGTCTCCATGGAAGGTGGGATCTGCCGAGCCCTGAAGGACCGGCAGGCCCGCGATGAGCACGTCGTGGTCGCGCGAGTAGCCGCGGTAGGACGACGTCCCCTCGCCCAGGTTGCCGGTCCACTGGACAGTCAGCGCATAACGGTGTTCATGCAGGCTCATACCGCGGAAACTGCTTCGCCGGGAAGGACGTCAGCCGCGCGGGCGCGCAAGGCCCGGGCCACGCCGTCGCGGTTCTCCAGCATGAGCCGGCGCAGCGCGGCGCTTTCGGGCGGAAGCGACGCCAGGAAGCCATCCGTCCGGTCCACGACGGCCTGCGTGGTCAGCAGGGAGGGGTAGAGCCCGACGACGATCTGCTGGGCAAGTGCGTGCGTCCGGGTCTCCATGATCCCCGGCACCGCCTCGAAATACTTCTCGGCGTACGGTTCCAGCAGTGACCGGTCCAAGACCCGCATAAAGCCGTTGACCGCCGAGCCCTGAAGGGCGTTGGACAGCTCGCCCTTGACCACGATCGATTCCCAGGCCGCGGCTTTGGCCTCCGGCGTGGGGATGGCGGCCTTCGCCTGCGCTGCGGCATTTTGTCCGCTGGAGGTATTGTCCCGCTCCAGCTCGGCGTCGATGCCGTCCTGGCCCAGCCGGCCGCCTGCCACAAGGGACGTCACCAGCTCCCACCGCAGGTCCTGGTCAACAGCCAGTCCGTCCAGGACCAGCGAGCCGTCCAGGAGGCCGCCAATCCGGTCCAGCTGGCTTTCACTGCCTGCCAGCAGGGCAAAGGACTTCACGAACTGCAGCTGCGCGTCCGAGCCGCCGGGCACCACCTCGGACGCCAGCTCCCACAGCTTGTCCGCGGCAGCCACAGCCGTCGCCTTCCGGTGCTCCTCGGCCACGTAAAAGTTCAGGGTGGTGGCCAACTGGCGGAGCTGGACCAGGATCACGGAAGAATCTGTCTCGGCCGCCACGTTGGCAAGGATCAACTCCACGTACCGCCGCGCCGGGGTCTCGCCGTCGCGGGCAGCGTCCCAGGCGGAGTTCCACACCAGGGTCCGCGGCAGGCTGTGGCTGAAGTCCTTCAGGTGCGCTGTGGCGGTGGCCAGCGATTTTTCGTCCAGCCGCACTTTGGCGTAGGCGAGGTCGTCATCGTTGACCAGGATGAGGTCCGGCTGCGCCAGGCCCGCCAGCGCGGGCACTTCGGTCCGTTCGCCGTCGACATCCAGCTCTTCGCGGTGCACCCGCTCCAGCTTCCCGTCGCCATTGAGGTCGTAGAACCCCACGGCCAGCCGGTGCGGACGGATGGTGGGCCACTCTGCGACGGCCGATTGCACAATGGCGAACGATGTGAGCCTGCCGTCGCCGTCCACCTCCAGCTCGGGCTTGAGGGTGTTGACGCCCGCCGTTTCAAGCCACTGCCGTCCCCACACATCGAGGTCGCGGCCGCTGGCCTTTTCCAGTTCCACCAGGAGGTCCCGCAGCTCCGTGTTCTGCCAGGAATGCTTGGCAAAGTACTCCCGCACACCGGCCATGAACTGCTCCGGTCCCACCCACGCCACCAGCTGGCGGAGCACGGACGCGCCCTTCGCGTAGGTGATGCCGTCGAAGTTCACCTCGACGTCCTGGAGATCGTTGATCTCGGCGAAGATCGGATGCGTGGTGGGCAGCTGGTCCTGGCGGTAGGCCCAGGACTTCTCCACCGAGGCGAAGGTGGTCCAGGCGCTGGTGAACGAGGTGGCCTCCACCGCTGCAAGGTGGGACATGTACTCGGCGAAGGACTCGTTGAGCCACAGGTCGTTCCACCAGCGCATGGTGACGAGGTCGCCGAACCACATGTGGGCGAGCTCGTGGAGCACGGTAATGGCACGCCGTTCGATCTGGGCACCGGTGACCTTGCTGCGGAAAACGTAGCCCTCGAGGATAGTCACCGCGCCGGCGTTCTCCATGGCGCCGGCGTTGAATTCCGGCACGAACAGCTGGTCGTATTTCTCGAACGGGTACGGGCAGCCGAACTGCGCCTCAAAAAATGCGAAGCCCTGCCGGGTCAGCTCAAAAATGTTCTCCGCGTCCAGGTACTGCATCAGCGATTTCCGGGCAAAAACGCCCAGCGGGATGACCCGCCCGTCGGAGCTGGTGACCTCGCTGCGCACCGACTGGTACGGGCCCGCGATCAGCGCGGTGACATAGGAGGACAACCGCGGGGTGGGGGAGAAGGACCAGACGGACCTGGCACCGCCGTCCCCGCCGGGTGCGGTTTCCACCGGGGCGGGGGTGGGGGAGTTGGAGATGACGTCCCAGTGCGAGGGGGCAGTGACGGTGAAAGTGAAGGTGGCCTTCAGGTCAGGCTGCTCGAACACGGCGAACATCCGCCGTGAATCGGGAACTTCGAACTGCGTGTACAGGTAGACCTCGTTGTCCACCGGGTCCACGAAACGGTGCAGGCCCTCACCGGTGTTCATGTACGGTGCGTCCGCTACAACGGTGAGCTCGTTGTGTTCCGCGAGCTCCGGCAACTGGATCCGCACGCCGTCGGACACCGCGGCCGGGTCAAGGCTGCGGCCGTTCAGGGTGACGCTGTGCACGGCCGAGGTGACCGCGTCAATGAAGGTGGCGGACCCGGGACTCGCGCTGAATTTCACCGTGGTGGTGCTGCCGAAGACCTTCCCGCCCCGGGTCAGGTCCAGGCTGACGTCGTAGGACTCGACAGAGATCAGTTCGGCACGCCCGCTGGCTTCAGCGCGCGTCAGGTTCAAACCAGGCAAAGTGGGGCCTTTCGAAGGATGGCGACTGCCCGCTGGGGGTGCCCAGCGGGGCGTTTGTTCATTCTTGCATTCCTTCGCGGCTGCAAGTAGCGCGGGTCACAGTGGGTAGGAGTCAGGTGGGAGGCCAGTTGCCGGCGGCGGGAGTAGCGTTAAAACATGGGCAAGTTCATGGAGTCGGTGGACACCAGAGCCTTGCGTTTCGTCGCAGGGTTCCCGGTGATGGTTGCGGTCGCCTTCGTGGTGACCGCCTTCCTGATTCGGGCGGACCTTCCGGAGCCGCTCGCCGTCCGGTGGACGGCCGACGGCGGTGCCTCCTTCGCGCCCTTTGCCGCCTATGTGACGGTCGGCGCGCTGATGATCGTGGTTGCGGGCTGGCTGGTCCTGTCGCAGGCGCTGCCGGTCCGCAGGCCGGTGCTGATGCGGCGGATCATGATGGGAGCAGGATTGTTCCTGACGCTTTTCGTCACCAGCGCCCTTGCGGCAGGGCTGATTGGCCAGGCCGGACTGGCGGACGCCCGGGAATCCCGGGTGGACATGACAGTGCTCGCGCTGGGAAGCGGGGCGGCCGTGTCGTTAGGCGTGACGATCGCCATGGTCTACAAGGCGGACCAGCAATGGTCGCCCGATGACGACCGGGCCCTGCAGCTTGCCATTGCCAGGGAACTGGATCCGGACCTGTCACGGGACAGCATCAGGCTCTGGGTCCATGCCCGCAGCTCGGTCTTTGTGATGATCGGCATTGCCTCGGTGTTTCCTGCCATGCTGATTGCCATCGCCGTGCCCTGGCTCGGAGCCCTGCTTGTGGTCCTGGCAGTGATTGGTGCTGCGTTCCTGTTTGCCCGCATCAAAGCGGACCGCCGAGGCCTTCGGGTGCTGCTGGCCGGCGTGGTGCCGGTGATGGACGTGCCCGCCGGGGCGATTTCCGCAGCCAGCGCGGCCGACATCCGCGCCGCGGACTTTGGCGGGTGGGGCTACCGGCACCACAGCGGAACCGCCGCGATGCTCGTCAGCAGCGGCCCCGCCGTCGTGGTTAAGAAGACCGACGGGCAGCGGCTGGCGGTCAGCGGCGGGAGCCACGACTCGGCAGCGCGGCTCGCGGAGGTTTTGACCCGGGTGGCGGCGAGGGCACGGGGCGGCGGGAACCCCGCGGCAGGGCAGGCTGAGTCCTAGTATCCTTGTCCGTGTTGTCCTGACCCCGGCCTGCACCGTCCGTGCCGGCCGCCAGCGCCCACCGAACGGATTCTGCTCGTGACTTCTTCCCCTGCCTTCCCGCGGGTCCACATCGCCACCGACCATGCAGGCATGGAACTCAGCGCCCACCTCGTCACCCACCTGACTGCCAAGGGGTACGACGTGGTGGACCACGGCCCCAAGGTCTACGACGCCCAGGATGACTACCCGTCGTTTTGCATCAACGCCGCCCTGGCCGTGGTCGCGGACCAGCAGGCCGGCGTCCACGCCCTGGGCATCGTGCTCGGCGGATCCGGCAACGGTGAACAGATCGCCGCCAACAAAGTAAAAGGTGTGCGCGCGGCCCTGGCCTGGAACCACTCCACCGCCACCCTGGCCCGTGAGCACAACGACGCCAACGTAGTGGCCGTGGGCGGCCGCCAGCACACGGTAGAGGAAGCCACTGAGCTGATCGAGGCATTCCTGGCCGAGCCGTTCAGCAATGACGAGCGGCACGTGCGCCGCATCGGCAAGATCGCCGCCTACGAAACCACCGGCGAGGTCATCGAGTAGTGCCGGAAGGCCATACACTCCGGCGCCTGGCGCGGCAGTTCTCGGACGTCTTCGGCGGCCAGCGGCTGGCCGTCTCCAGCCCGCAGGGCCGGTTTAGCGGGGGAGCGGCGCTCCTGGACGGGCGTGTCCTGGTTGCCGCGGATGCCCACGGGAAACACCTGTTCCTGCACTTTGACCACTCTTTGGTGCTGCACGTCCACCTGGGCCTCTACGGAGCATGGAGCTTCGGCGGGGACAGCACCTTTGCCGGGTCATCAAGCATCGGAGCGCCGCGCCGGGTGGGGGAGCAGGAGAGCTTCGACGATGGCGACGGCGGCCGCCCCTACGCGGGTCCCCCCGAGCCCGTTGGAGCAGTGCGTGTCCGGCTGGTGGGCACCAACGGGTGGGCGGACCTGCGCGGGGCAACCACCTGCGAAACCATCACCGCCGCGGAAGCAGAAGCCGTGCTTGCCCGGCTGGGCCCGGACCCGCTGCGGAACCGGCGGGGAGACGCCGGCCGGTTTACCGTCAACCTGCAAAGCCGTACAGCACCGCTGGCAGCCCTGCTCATGGACCAGAAAATCATCGCCGGGGTGGGCAGTGTGTACCGCGCCGAAGTCTTGTTCCGGCGGCGGCTGGACCCCTGGCTGCCTGGCAGGGACGTTCCGGACGCCGAGGCACGCAAGCTGTGGCGCGACGTCGTCTCCTTGATGAACGACGGAGTAGCCGACGGCCGGATCATCACCACCACGCCGCGCTACTGGACGGACAACGGGCTAGGCGGCAACGGGAAAGCCGCCGCGCGCACCCCGGTCACCACCCCGGCTGCGGTCAGTGCCGCCGTCGTCAGGACCGATTCCTACCCTGCCCGCGAAGACGCCCATTTTGTCTACAAACGCCACGGGTTGCCCTGCCGTGTCTGCCGGACCACGGTACTGATGGCAGTACTGGTGGGCCGCAAACTCTACTGGTGCCCGAAGTGCCAGCATCCGGGCTGAGCCAAAACGCCACCGGCTCTGTGGACTAAAGCAAAACGTGGTTTAACGCAGAAGGCCCCTCCGGAGAGGGGCCTTCTGCTATGGAGGGGACGACGGGAATCGAACCCGCGTAATCAGTTTGGAAGACTGAGGCTTTACCATTAAGCTACGTCCCCGAAGGAAGATCCATCTGTAAGCCTAGTACTTCAGGCCTTCACTGATGGGAACTTCGGGCTGGCTGTTCAAGCCGGATATAACTAAACCTAATCCATGGGCTACGTGTCAAATGTGCAAAGACGGCGCGTATCACCGTAGACTTGCCTGTGCACTTACGGGGTGTAGCTCAGCTTGGCTAGAGCGCCTGCTTTGGGAGCAGGAAGTCGCAGGTTCAAATCCTGTCACCCCGACTCTGCGGCCCGGACCTCTCGGCCTGGACAAAACATTGCGTTTGCAGAAACCCATCCCACAATCCCAGGAGTACTTAGACCGTGAAGAGCGCTGTCGAGAACCTCACCCCCACGCGGGTCAAGCTCAATGTTGAGGTCCCCTTTGAGGAATTGAAGCCCAGCATCGACTCGGCCTACAAGACCGTTGCTTCGCAGATCCAGGTCCTTGGCTTCCGTAAGGGCAAGGTCCCCGCAAAGCTCATCGACCAGCGCGTCGGCCGCGGCTACGTCCTGGAGACGGCCATCAACGAAGGCCTCAACGGCTGGTACCAGGCTGCCGTCCAGGAATCCGGCATCCGCCCCCTGAGCCGTCCCGAGGTTGAAATCACCGAGGTTCCGGACCCCTCCGCCACCGACGGTGGCCTGAAGTTCGCCGCCGAGGTTGACGTCCGCCCCGAGATCGAACTCCCGGACTACGCCGGCATCCAGGTCGAGGTTGCCGCAGCCCAGTCCTCCGACGAGGACGTGGACAAGGCCCTGGACGAACTGCGCGGCCGCTTCGGCACGTTGAAGCCCGTTGACCGTCCCGCCGCCGATGGCGACTTCCTCACCATCGACATCACCGCCAGCATCGACGGCGAAGAGGTTGACTCCGCTGCCGGACTGTCCTACCAGGTTGGCGCCGGCACCATGCTCGAAGGCCTCGACGAAGCCGTCACCGGCCTGAGCGCCGACGAAGACGCCATCTTCAACACCACCCTGGTGGGTGGCGACCACGCCGGTGAAGCAGCCCAGGTCAAGGTGGTTGTGAAGGCCGTCAAGGAGCGCGAACTCCCCGAGGCGGACGACGACTTCGCCCAGCTCGCCTCCGAATTCGACACCCTTGCCGAGCTCCGCGAGGACCTCGCCAAGCAGGCTGCCGATTCCAAGGTTGTTGAGCAGGGCGTCGAGGCCCGCGACAAGGTCCTGGACAAGCTCGTTGAGCTGGTGGAGGTTCCGGTTCCGGACTCCGTCGTCGAAGAGCAGCTCGAAGCCCACTTCAAGGAGGGCAACGGCCACGGCGAAGGTGAGCACGACACCGAGGAACACCGTGAAGAGGTGCGCGCCAACACGGCCCGCGCTTTCCAGAACGAGATCATCCTTGACGCCATCGCCGAAAAGGAAGAAGTCAACGTCAGCCAGAACGAGCTGATCGACTACATCGTCAGCACGGCCAGCCAGTACGGCATGGACCCCAACCAGTTCGCCCAGATCATCGATCAGAGCGGACAGGTCCCCATGATGGTGTCCGAGGTTCGCCGCCGCAAGGCCCTGGCTGTAGTCCTGGGCCAGGCCACGGTGACCGACACTGAGGGCAACACCGTTGACCTCAGCGACTTCGTCCGTCCCGGCGGCGAAGAGGAAGCTCCCGCCGTGGAGGCAGAGGAAGCTCCCGCCGTCGAGGCCGAAGAAGCAGCAGCCGAAGAAGCACCCGAGGCTGCCGGCGAGGAAGACAAGGCAGAGGCCAAGGCCTAGCCACGCGGTAATCCAGAATTGAACGGCCCCCGGATCCCAGGATCCGGGGGCCGTTTGCTTTGCGCCAGCATGCCCAACCGCATGTCCGGCCGCAGGCCCAACTGAATGCCCCTCTGGAGGTCCCTCCGGGGGCCGGCCGATCGTGCGCCGTCAGCGAACAGCCCACGGCGCGCGAACAAAACGTCAGTGAAACCGGTTAGTGTCCAAGTAGAGATTTTCAGTGATGTCACCGTCACCAGTGAGAGGTAAGTACACATGTCACAGCACGCAGAGGCCCCCCGGATGGCGACTGTCGATCCTGCAGCCCAGGACAACTACATCTACAACCGCCTCCTCAAAGAGCGGATCATCTGGCTGGGCTCAGAGGTGCGTGACGAGAACGCCAACGCCATCTGCTCGCAGCTGCTGCTCCTGTCCGCCGAGAACCCGGAAAAGGACATCTACCTTTACATCAACTCCCCGGGCGGCTCGGTCACCGCAGGCATGGCCATCTACGACACCATGCAGTTCATCCCCAACGACGTCGTCACCGTCGCCACCGGCCTCGCCGCCTCGATGGGCCAGTTCCTGCTCTCCTCGGGTACCAAGGGCAAGCGTTACGCCACCCCGAACGCCCGCGTCCTGATGCACCAGCCCTCCGGCGGCATTGGCGGCACCGCCTCGGACATCAAGATCCAGGCTGAGCTGATCCTGCACATGAAGAAGGTGATGGCGGAGCTGACGGCCGAGCAGACCGGCCAGACCGTGGACACCATCCTCAAGGACAACGACCGCGACAAGTGGTTCACGGCCACCGAAGCCCTGGAATACGGGTTCTTCGACAAGATCGCCGCCCACGCAGGCTCGGTTGCCGGCGGCGGCGGTACATCGAACAGCAACGGCGCCACGGGCGAGACCCCCTCCGCGAACTAACCGGCACAAGAACACTCAGATCAGGAGCAATAAAAATGAACTACAACTTCGGGTGGTCTGCCGGTAATCTTCCGTCCAGCCGCTACGTCCTGCCCCAGTTCGAGGAGCGCACGCCCTACGGCTTCAAGCGCCAGGACCCATACACCAAGCTCTTCGAGGACCGCATCATCTTCCTCGGCGTCCAGGTGGACGACGCTTCCGCGGACGACATCATGGCGCAGTTGCTGGTGCTGGAATCCACGGACCCGGACCGCGACATCACCCTGTACATCAACTCGCCGGGTGGTTCCTTCACCGCCATGACGGCAATTTACGACACTATGCAGTACATCCGCCCTGAGATCCAGACTGTCTGCCTCGGGCAGGCAGCCAGCGCTGCCGCTGTCCTTCTGGCGGCCGGAACGCCCGGCAAGCGCCTGGCACTGCCGAACGCCCGCGTCCTGATCCACCAGCCCGCGCTCTCCGGCGGCCAGGGCGGCCAGGCCTCCGACCTGGAGATCCAGGCGGCCGAGGTCATGCGCATGCGGTCCTGGCTTGAGGACACCCTGGCGCACCACTCGGGACGGACGTCCGAGCAGGTCAACAACGATATCGAGCGCGACAAGATCCTGACCGCGGAAGAAGCCCAGGTGTACGGCCTGATCGACCAGGTCCTGGATTCCCGCAAGATCAAACCGCAGGCAATTACCAGGTAGCGGTAAAGTAAAGCGCCGGTGGCGCCAATCATTTGGCTCCACCGGCCTTTTCCTTCCACCCTCGGAAGCGAATGTGACCTAGAGTGGATGTTGTCACAACCGGCCCACGCAGGCTGGTGGAGATTCCAGCAACGGTGCAAGGCTGCCTGGCAGCAAGATACTAAGGGGTTCACATATGGCTCGGATTGGCGAGAGCACGGATCTGCTGAAGTGCTCTTTCTGCGGAAAGAGCCAGAAGCAGGTGCGCAAGCTCATTGCCGGGCCCGGTGTCTACATCTGTGATGAGTGCATTGAGCTTTGCAACGAAATCATCGAAGAGGAACTTGCCGAAGTCGCCGATCTTGGCAGCTTCGAACTGCCCAAGCCGCGGGAGATCTTCGACTTCCTGCAGGAATATGTCATCGGCCAGGAGCCTGCCAAGCGCTCCCTCGCCGTCGCGGTCTACAACCATTACAAGAGGATCCAGGCCGGCCACGCCCCCAAGTCGGGCAGCCTCGCCGACGGCGGCCACCACGACGACGTCGAGATCGCCAAGTCCAACATCCTCCTGATCGGTCCCACCGGCTGCGGAAAGACCTACCTGGCCCAGACGCTGGCGCGCCGCTTGAACGTTCCGTTCGCGGTGGCCGACGCAACCGCTCTGACCGAGGCCGGCTACGTGGGTGAGGATGTGGAGAACATCCTCCTCAAGCTCATCCAGGCCGCGGACTATGACGTCAAAAAAGCCGAGCAGGGCATCATCTACATCGACGAGATCGACAAGATTTCCCGCAAGAGCGAAAACCCCTCCATCACCCGCGATGTCTCAGGCGAAGGCGTCCAGCAGGCGCTCCTGAAAATCCTGGAAGGCACTGTTGCCTCCGTTCCTCCGCAGGGCGGCCGGAAGCACCCGCACCAGGAATTCATCCAGATCGACACCACTAATGTCCTGTTCATCGTGGCCGGTGCGTTCGCCGGACTGGAGGAGATCATTGGTTCCCGCTCCGGCCGGAAGGGGATTGGCTTCGGTGCACCCCTGAACGAGGCCAGCAAAAAGATTGATTCCTATGGCGAAGTGATGCCGGAGGACCTGCTGAAATTCGGTCTGATCCCGGAATTCATTGGCCGCCTCCCCGTAATCACCACGGTCTCCAACCTGGACCGGGACGCCCTGATCCAGATCCTCTCCACGCCTAAGAACGCCCTGGTGAAGCAGTACCAGAAGATGTTCCAGATCGATGGCGTCGAACTCGTGTTTGACGACACCGCCCTGGATGCCATTGCCGAGCAGGCCCTGGAGCGCGGCACCGGCGCACGCGGGCTGCGAGCCATCATGGAGGAAGTGCTCCTTCCCGTGATGTTCGATCTCCCCAGCCGCGAGGATGTGGCCAGCGTGGTGATCACCGAGGACGTGGTCCTCCGGGGCGCGGAACCCACCATGATCCCGCACGTCACGAAGCGGCGTAAGACCGCCTGAAAACCTTCCGTTATACACCGTCAGAGGCGGCTGCCCCTTGCGCAGCCGCCTGCACCTGAAGGAGCACACCCATGACTGACACTGCACGAAACAAGGCCGATTTCTGGTTTGACCCGCTGTGCCCGTTCGCGTGGATCACCTCGCGCTGGATCGGCGAAGTGGAGGACGTCCGCGACATCGAAACGGTGTGGCACGTGATGAGTCTTGCTGTCCTCAACGAGGGCCGCGACCTGGAGCCCGCCTACCGCGAGTCCATGGACAACGCCTGGGGCATGGTCCGCGTGATTATCGCGGCCCAGCAGGAGCACGGCCAGGAAACGGTCAAGGCCCTTTATGACGCCATGGGCACCCTGATCCACGAGCGCGGCGAGAAGGACAGGGCCCTGGTCATCACCAAGGCCCTCGCCGAATGCGGCCTCCCCGCCTCACTGGCTGAAGCGGCCACCACAGACGCCTTCGACGAAAAGCTGCGGGCCAGCCACGAGGAAGGCATCTCGCTGGTAGGCCAGGATGTTGGCACACCCGTGGTGGCCTTCAATGGAACCGCATTCTTCGGCCCCGTCCTGACCCGGATTCCACGCGGTGAAGAGGCAGGCAAGCTGTGGGACGCCACCACCGCCCTGGCCTCCTACCCGCACTTCTTCGAGCTGAAGCGCAGCCGCACAGAACGCCCTGAGTTCAGCTGAGACATGCCCTGCCGGCGGTCCGGCAGGAAAGCCGAAGAGCTCCGGCAGAACTACTCGTTTGTAGTTCTGCCGGAGCTCTTGCGCATCCGGACGGGCAGGACAATGATGGTTCTTACCCTCTTCGAAAGAAGAGAGACGCAGGAACCGAAGATTCAGTGATATGTATTTGACGCAGCCATCGGCAAAGCCGGATACAAGCTACCAGTGACGAGGTAGGAAGACCTGAAATTTCCTAGGATCTTGCCAGACCATCAAAGACGTCACCAGATGGCCGAAAAGTCGAAGCCCCACCAACGGCAAAACGCTGATGGGGCTTCCCCTTTGCCCTGAAACAAGTTTCCCAGAGACAAGTTGCCCTGAAACAGGTTGCCCTGCAGCAGGGAGCGCCCAACAGGGGGCGCACCCTGTCAGGCCTGTGCGGGCTCCTCGGTGGCAGCCAGGGCCACATCACTCACGGTGAGTTCGCCGTCGCCCACCACCAGGGTGATCTCGCGGGCGTTTGACGCAGCCTTCAGGTCCGCAAGCCCAGCCTTCAGTTGCGTGGTCAGGGCCTCCGAGGCCGTGATGGTGGCGGACAGGACCTCTGTGCGCTGCTTGACCTTGGCTTCGGACTTGGCCTTGCGGACGCCGCTGAGCGCAACGCCCACGGTTGCCAGCATGGTGGTGTCCCCGCCCGGCACGTCCAGCGGAGCAGGCCAATGGGCGCGGTGGACCGAACCGTTCCGCCACCATCCCCAGACCTCTTCGGTCGCGAAGGGCAGGAAGGGCGCGAACAGGCGCAGCAGGGTGTCCAGGCTGGTGGCCAGGGCCGCGAGGACCGAAGCCTGTTCGGCTTCGCCGGCAGCGCCGTAGGCCCGGTCCTTGATGAGCTCCACGTAGTCGTCCGTGAACTGCCAGAAGAAGCTTTCGGTAATCTGCAGTGCGCGGGCGTAGTCGTAGTTCTCAAACGCTTTCGTGGACTGCGCCACAACCTCGGCGAGCTGGGCCAGGACGGCCCGGTCCAGGGGGTTGGACAGCACCGAGAGGTCACCGGAAAGCACTGATGCTTCGGTGGCGCCGAGGTTCAGCACGAACTTCGAGGCGTTCAGCAGCTTGATGGCCAGGCGCCGGCCGATCTTCATCTGGGCAATCTCGTAGGCGGTATCCGCGCCGAGCTTCGCTGAGGCTGCCCAGTAGCGGACGGCATCGGAGCCGTATTCCTCCAGCACATCGGTGGGGACCACCACGTTGCCCTTGGACTTGGACATCTTCTTGCGGTCCGGGTCCAGGATCCAGCCCGAGATGGCGGCGTGCTTCCAGGGCGCACTGTTCTCCAGGGCATCGGCGCGGACCACCGAGGAGAAGAGCCAGGTGCGGATGATGTCGTGGCCCTGCGGGCGGACGTCAAACGGGAATACCTTGGCGAACAGTTCCTCGTCACGCTTCCAGCCGCCCACAATGTTCGGCGTCAGGGAGGACGTGGCCCACGTGTCCAGGATGTCGGCGTCGCCGGTGAACCCGTTGGGAACATCGCGCTGCGCCTCGTCGAAGCCCGGGGCGGCATCCGCTGCCGGGTCAACCGGCAGCTGCTCGTCGGACGGAACAATGGGGGAGTCGTAGTCCGGGTTGCCGTCGGCATCCAGTGGGTACCAGACCGGGATGGGCACACCAAAGAAGCGCTGGCGCGATACGAGCCAGTCGCCGTTCAGGCCCGAAATCCAGTTCTCATAGCGGGAGCGCATAAAGGCGGGGTGGAAGTCGATTTCCTGCCCGCGCGCGATGAGCCGTTCGCGGCGGTCCTCGTCCCGTCCGCCGTTGCGGATGTACCACTGGCGGGAGGTGACAACCTCGAGCGGCTTGTCGCCCTTTTCGTAGAAGTTCACGGGGTGCATGATCTTCTTCGGCTCGCCGTCCAGCAGCTCGGCGGCGGTGAGGAGCTTCACCACCTCCTCCTTGGCGCTGAACACGGTCTTGCCGGCGATGGCGGCAAAGGCTTCACGGCCGATGTCGGTGGTGATCCACTCCGGGGCCTCGCTGACGATCCGGCCGTCCCTGCCCACGATGGCCCGGGTGGGCAGCTGCAGTTCGCGCCACCAGGTGACGTCGGTCAGGTCGCCGAAGGTACACACCATCGCGATGCCGGAGCCTTTGTCCGCCTTGGCGAGCGGGTGGGCCTTCACTTCCACCTCGACGCCGAACACCGGGGACGTGACCTTCTTGCCGAACAGCGGCTGGTACCGTTCGTCGTCGGGATTTGCCACCAGGGCCGCGCAGGCGGCCAGCAGTTCGGGACGGGTGGTCTCGATGTAGATCCGCTCGCCGTCCTCGGTGAAGAACGGGTAGCGGTAGTAGGCGCCCGGCACCTCGCGGTCCTCGAGCTCGGCCTGCGCCACGGCGGTGCGGAAGGTGACATCCCAGAGGGTGGGCGCCTCGGCCATGTAGGCGTCGCCTGCGGCAAGGTTGGCCAGGAATGCCCGCTGTGAGACTGCCCTGGAATTGTCGTCGATGGTGCGGTAGGTCAGTTCCCAGTCCACGGACAGGCCAAGCGTCTGGAAGAGGTTTTCGAAGACCTTCTCGTCCTCGACGGCCAGTTCTTCGCACAGCTCAATGAAGTTCCGGCGGGAGACCACGTCGAAATCCCGCTGGTTTTTGGCAGGCTGGGCCGGAGGACGGTAGTCCGCGTTGTACGGGATGGCCGGGTCGCAGCGTACACCGTAGTAGTTCTGCACCCGGCGTTCGGTAGGCAGGCCGTTGTCATCCCAGCCCATCGGGTAGAAGACGTTCTTGCCGATCATCCGCTGGTAGCGGGCCAGCACATCGGTCTGTGTGTAGGAGAACATGTGTCCCACGTGCAGCGATCCGGAGGCGGTGGGCGGGGGAGTGTCGATCGAGTAGACCTGCTCCCGGGTAGTGTCCGGGTTGAACTTGTAGGTCCCCTCGGCAAGCCAGCGCTGCGTCAAGGCGGCTTCGAGGCCTTCGAGGGCCGGCTTGTCCGGAACGTTGATGGGGGCGGTGTTGGGCGTGTCTGTACCCTGTTTGTCTTCAGCCATTTGCCAATTGTTTCATGGCCGCGCGTGTCTCCCTGCCCGGCAGCAGACTGGAAGGGCCGGTTCATCCGGGGAAACACGCCGGGGTGGTCTTCGGGCAGGGAAGGTTAGTGTGGTGCCATGACTTCTGACTTCCGGAAAAATGCAGCTTTGGTGACCGGTGCGAGCAGCGGAATCGGGGAGGCAACCGTCCGCGCCCTGACGGCGGAAGGGTGGACAGTTTATGCTGTGGCCCGCCGCGCTGAGCGGCTCGCCGAGCTGGAAGCCGAGACCGGCGCCGTCGCCATTCCTGCGGATATTTCCGCGGACGACGACGTGTCCCGGCTCCTTGCCCGGGTCACAGAAGCGGGGGGTATCGACACGCTTGTCAATATCGCCGGCGGCGCGCGGGGCGCCGACACCGTGGGCCAGGCGAGCACCGAGGACTGGGAATGGATGTACCGGGTCAACGTGCTGGGCACCATGAAGCTCATCCGGGCGTTCCTGCCGATGCTCCGCGCCCACGGCGAGGGAACCGTGCTGAACCTGACCTCCACTGCCGCGCTGGCTCCGTATGAAGGCGGAGGCGGCTACAACGCTGCGAAGTCTGCCCAGCAGGCCATGACCGGTGCGCTTCGGCTGGAGGAAGCGGAGAACAACGTCCGCGTCATCGAAGTGGCTCCGGGGCTGGTGTACACGGAGGAGTTCGCGCTGAACCGGCTCGGTGACAAACAGGCCGCCCAAAAGGTGTACCAGGGAGTGGAAAAACCGCTCACCGCTGCCGACGTGGCGGATGTTGTCAAGTACGCCGTCAGCGCCCCCCACCACGTGAACCTGGACCAGATCGTGATCCGGCCGGTGGCACAGGCCGCCAACCACAAACTGATCCGCAAGGGCTGACGCACGGGCAGAGCCTGCTTTCACTGCAGGACCACTTTCACTGCAGGACCAGGCGGGCCGCCACCGCGGCGTGGTCGGTTCCGGGCAGGGTGACGACGTCCACCCCCGCCACGTCTATTCCCGGGCTGACCAGCACATGGTCCAGGGCCGCGAACGCGGGTGCCGGTGAGTTCACCGGCCAGGTGGGCACCAGCCCCTTGCCGGTTGCCTGCGAGGCATCGGTCAACCCCCGGGCGAGGAGGTCCCGGAATTCCCGGTGGTCCCCGGTGGCGTTGAAGTCGCCCAGCAGGATGGAGTGCCCGGGCGCGCCCTGCCAGAGCATGCCCAGCTGCTGCAGTTCCGCCCGCCACATGGGCGTGTGTCCCGGGCGCGGGGAATCGATATGGACGGCTGTCAGGTGGAGCGGCGCCGCTACCCCGGGGATCATGGCCACTGCCCGGCTTTGGTAGAACACCCACCCGGGTACCCGTTCAGCCTGCTCCAGCGGAAAGCGTGCAAAGAGGGCGTTTCCGGTACCGGCAGAGTCCACGTCGAGCGCCCGGCCGGGCAGAACGGCTGCCAGACCCGCATCATCCAGGGCCTCCAAACCGGCAGGAGCCAGTTCGGGCAGGGCAAGGACATCGATGTTCCGGTTTCTTATCTCGGCCAGCAGGGCCGCGGTGTCTATGCCGGTGGACCCCACGTTGACCGCCATCACCGTGAGTGTCCGCTTGCCGGCAGGCGGGTTTCCAGCAGCTTGCCCGCCCGCGCGAGCCGCGGACTCCAGGTGGCCTACCGCGGCTGAAGGCAGGACACGGTCCACCACCAGGCCGAACTGTGCCGCGAGCACCACGGCAGCCAGTGCGGCCACCAACGTCCGGCCCGGGCGGGGCTTGGCGGGCAGTGCGACGACGGCGGCGGCCAGCCCGGCCGTCGTCGTGATGAGCGCAGCGGGAAAGACGGCCAAAAGCTGGATCCACGGGGTCCCGATGTCCCACGGAACCAGGCGCAGAGCCAGCAGGACGGCACCCGGCGCTGCCAGGACGGCGGCGGACACCGACCACCAGGACACCTTGCGCGGACGCGGTCCGTCACGCCATCCGGTGCCGTTCTTCTGCATACGCTCCATTATTGGTGGCCCGGCCATGGAAATAGTAGACTCGGAAGCGGCTACGACCCGGCTATCACCGGCGAGCTTCCGGAAGAACGCACCAACCGCCACACACGCGGACGGCGTCAGTAGAACCGGACGGGTAAGCCCGTCACAGCAGTCAATGAGCGGCCGGAGCAGGACGGTTCCCCAGGGAGCCGGAAGCGCGCCGGTAAGTGAGGTGGTACCGCGGTGGGCGTGGAGTCCGGCAGGACAACACGGCAGCCGTCCTCGCATCCTGAACGGAACGAAAGGCGCAAGCCGGCAGTTCGCCAAGCTCAACCCAGGATGTCGAGAATGACGTATTACCCCAAGGCCTCAGCCTCCGCCGATGGCACCTCTTCCAGCCGCAACGCCGGCGTGTCCGCTTCCGTGAAGTTCCCGGAAATCGAAGAGCGCATCCTCAAGTACTGGGACCAGGACGGCACCTTCCAGGCCAGCATCGACCAGCGCAGCGCGGACGCCCCCGGCGGCGAACCAGGCAGCAACGAATTCGTGTTCTACGACGGCCCGCCGTTCGCCAACGGCCTGCCGCACTACGGCCACCTGCTCACCGGGTACGCCAAGGACCTCGTGGGCCGCTACCAGACCCAGCGCGGCAAGCGCGTGGAGCGCCGCTTCGGCTGGGATACCCATGGCCTGCCGGCAGAGCTCGAAGCCATGAAGCAGCTGGGCATGACGGACAAAACCCAGATCGAAGCCATGGGCATCGACAAGTTCAACGACGCCTGCCGCGCCTCCGTGATGAAGTACGCCGACGAATGGCGCAGCTATGTCACCCGCCAGGCACGCTGGGTGGACTTCGACAACGACTACAAGACCCTCAACGTCGAGTACATGGAGTCTGTCCTCTGGGCCTTTAAGCAGCTGCACGAAAAGGGATTGACCTACAACGGCTACCGCGTGCTGCCTTACTGCTGGAAGGACGAAACGCCGCTGTCCAACCATGAGCTGCGCATGGACGACGACGTCTACAAGAACCGCCAGGACCAGACCGTCACGGTGACCTTCCCCCTGCTTGCCGGGGAGTCGGAACTGTCCCGGCAGCTCGCCGGTGTCCAGGCCCTCGCCTGGACCACCACCCCCTGGACCCTGCCGACAAACGCCGCGCTCGCCGTCGGACCTTCCATCACTTACGCCGTACTGCCTGCCGGCCCCAACGGCATCAAGGCCGCCTCCGCGGACGCTCCGGTCAACGGCAGCTTCCTGCTGGCCGCCGACCTGCTGGCCAGCTACGCCAAGGACCTCGGATACGAGGACTTCGAGTCAGCGCAGGCCGCGGTCGTCTCCACGCACACCGGTGCCGAGCTCGAAGGCCTCGCCTACCAGCCGCTGTGGCAGGACTTTGCCGACAACGAAAAGTACGGCATGGAGAACGCCTGGCGGATCCTGGTGGCCGACTACGTCACCACCACCGACGGCACCGGCATCGTCCACCAGGCTCCCGCCTACGGTGAAGACGACCAGAAGGTCTGCGAGGAAGCCGGCATCCCGGTGATCCTCTCGGTGGACGAGGGCGCGAAATTCCTCCCGCTGTTCAAGCACGGGGACCTCCACGACATCGTGGGCCTGCAGGTCTTTGAGGCCAACAAGCCCATCACCCAGGTGCTGCGCGCCCAAGGCCGCCTGGTCCGCCAGGCCAGCTACGAGCACAGCTACCCGCACTGCTGGCGCTGCCGCAACCCGCTGATCTACCGCGCAGTGTCCTCCTGGTACGTGGAGGTCACCAAGTTCAAGGACCGGATGTCCGAGCTGAACCAGGAAATCAACTGGATCCCGGGCAACGTCAAGGACGGTCAGTTCGGCAAGTGGCTGGAAAACGCCCGTGACTGGTCCATCAGCCGCAACCGCTACTGGGGCAGCCCCATCCCCGTCTGGCAGTCCAGCGACCCCGAATACCCGCGCACCGATGTGTACGGCTCGCTCGCCGAGATCGAGGCGGACTTCGGCAGGCTGCCGCTGAACAAGGACGGCCAGGTGGACCTGCACCGCCCCTTCATCGACGAACTCACCAGGCCCAACCCGGACGATCCGCGCACCCCGGAAGAGGGCCAGTCCGTGATGCGCCGCGTGGAGGACGTCCTGGATGTCTGGTTCGATTCGGGTTCCATGCCGTACGGCCAGGTGCACTACCCGTTCCAGAATGAGGCCTGGTTCGATACCCACAACCCGGCCGACTTCATCGTGGAGTACATCGGCCAGACCCGCGGCTGGTTCTACATGCTGCATATCCTCTCCACGGCGCTGTTCGACCGCCCGGCGTTCCGCAACGTCATCAGCCACGGCATTGTGCTGGGCTCGGACGGGCAGAAGATGTCCAAGAGCCTGCGGAACTACCCGGACGTCTCCGAGGTCCTGGACCGCGACGGCTCGGACGCCATGCGCTGGTTCCTGATGTCCAGCCCCATCCTCCGCGGCGGCAACCTGGTGGTCACCGAACAGGGAATCCGCGACGGCGTCCGCCAGGTCATCCTGCCGCTGTGGAACGTGTACAGCTTCTTCACGCTTTACACCAATGCCGCCAACGGCGGTTCAGGCTATGACGCCAAGCTGCGGTACGACGGCTATGCCGACACGCTGGATCAGTACCTGCTGGCCAACACCGGTGAACTGGTGCGGAACATGACGGAGCAGCTGGATACCTACGACATCTCCGGCGCCTGCGACGAACTGCGCAGCTACCTGGACATGCTCACCAACTGGTACGTCCGCCGGAGCCGCCAGCGCTTCTTCGACGAGGACCAGGACGCCTTCGATGCATTGTTCACCGCGCTGGAAACGGTCACCCGCGTGGCGGCTTCGCTCCTGCCGCTGGTCTCCGAGGAAATCTGGCGCGGGCTCACCGGAGGCCGCTCGGTGCACCTGGCCGACTGGCCGGACGCCAACCTGTTCCCGGCCAACCCTTCCCTGGTGGAGGCGATGGACAAGGTCCAGCAGATCTGCTCCACCGGTTCCTCGCTCCGGAAGGCAGCAAACCTGCGCGTACGCCTCCCGCTGCAGGAACTGACCGTGGTGGCACCCGGCGCGGATGCGCTGGCTGGCTTCGCCGCCGTCGTCGCGGACGAGCTCAACCTCCGCAGCGTCCGCCTGCTGGACGCCGCCACGGCCTCGCCGGAGGAGTTCGGGATCCAGCAGAAGCTCGTGGTCAACGCGCGCGCAGCAGGTCCGCGGCTGGGCAAGAACGTCCAGGCCGCCATCAAGGGCGCCAAGTCCGGCGACTGGTCGGTTTCCGATGCCGGCGTTGTCACGGCCGGGGGCCTGGAACTGGAACCGCAGGAATACACGCTGGAAACCGTAGTGGCAGAGAACGACGGCGGCAGCGCGGCTGTGTCTTCTGCTGTAGCCGTCCTCCCCGGCGGCGGATTCGTCGTCCTCAACACCGAGGTGACCCCGGAGCTGGAGGCCGAAGGCCTGGCCCGGGACATGGTCCGCTCCATCCAGCAGGCACGCAAGGACGCCGGACTCAACGTCAGCGACCGGATCCGGACCTCCGTGACTGCCCGGCAGAACGTCGTCGACGCCCTGCTGGCCAACGCGGAACTGGTAAAGGGCGAGACCCTGACCGTGCACCTGGTGGCAGAACCCGCGGACACCGCCGAACCGGTTGTCGCCGTCGAAAAAGTAGAGGCCTGATCCATGAGTGACGAATTTTCCGTAGAGAGCGTCTACGCCGAACTGCTGGGCCGGGCGCCGGAAAACAAGATGGAGCCGCGGCTTGCCCCGCTGTTCCGGGCCATGGATGTGCTGGGCGAGCCCAACAAGGCATACCCGATCATCCACGTGACCGGGACCAACGGGAAGACCTCCACGGCCCGCATGATCGAATCGGTGTTGCGGGCCCACGGATTGAGCACCGGGCGGTACACCAGCCCGCACCTGTCCAAGGTCACCGAACGGATCAGCATCGACGGCCACCCGGTTTCGGATGAGACCTTCGTCCGGATCTGGGATGAGATCCGCCCCTATCTGCAGATTGTGGACTCGGAACTGGAGGCGGAGGGGCAGCCCCGGCTGACGTACTTCGAATGCCTCACCATCCTGGGCTTCGCCATCTTCGCCGACCAGCCCGTCAACGTGGCGGTCATCGAAGTGGGGCTCGGTGGCATCACCGATGCCACCAACGTGGGGGACGGACAGGTTTCGGTGGTCACGCCCATCTCGCTGGACCATACGGACCTGCTGGGCGACACTACCGAAGACATTGCCCACGAAAAGGCCGGGATCATCAAGCCCGGCGGCTACCTCATCAGCGCCGCCCAGCCCCTGGACGCGGCGCAGGTCCTCCTCGAAAAAGCCAAAGACGTGGGCGTTCCGTTCAAGTTTGAGGGCGTGGAGTTCGGCGTCGAATCCCGGACCGTGGCCGTGGGCGGCCAGATGGTCTCCATCCAGGGCATCGCGGGCCGCTACCCGGACCTGCTCGTGCCGCTGCACGGAGCCCACCAGGCACAGAACGCCGCCGTCGCCGTGGCAGCCCTGGAAGCCTTCTTCGGCGGGAAGGAACTCGGCTTCGACGTGCTGCAGGAAGGATTCGCTGCAGCCACCTCCCCGGGCCGGCTCGAAGTGGTCCGCACGGCACCCACCATCGTGGTGGACGCCGCCCACAACCCGGACGGCATCAAAGCATCCGCCGCAGCCCTGCAGGAGGCCTTCACTTTCACCCGGCTGGTTCCGGTGGTGGGGGTCCTGCGGGAAAAGGACGCGGAGGAAGTACTCCGCCAGCTCAAGGAATCCCTGGGCGGCCTGGCGGAGGAATACTGCTTCACCCAGTCGAACTCGCCGCGGGCCGTCCCGGCGGCCGAACTGGCCGAGCTGGCCATAGACCTTGGCTTTGGCGAGGACAACGTCCACATCGCCGAGAAGCTCGACGACGCCCTCGAGTGGGCCGTGGAACGCGCCGAAGCCAACGACGACCTTTCCGGGGCCGTCCTGGTGACCGGTTCCATCACCCTGGTGGCCGAAGCCCGGATCCTGCTCGGAAAGACGGAGGCGTAGGCGTGGCCAGACTGACCAAGGCCCAGCGCGAGTGGCGGCCGGGCATGCCCAAGAAGCGGCGCTCCACCAAGGTGATGTTCGCCTCCACCGTGCTGCTGCTGGAAGCGTTCGTGATGTTTTTCGCCACCCTGGCGGTGTTCGGGCTGCGCCGGGCGGAATTCCCGCCGGCACTGATCCTGGGGGTGGGCATCGGCCTGAGCGTGGTGATGATCGTGGCCTGCGCCTTCCTCACCAAGCCCTGGGGCGTTGGACTGGGCTGGATCTTGCAGCTCGTCCTGCTCCTCACCGGCATTTTCGAGCCGGCCATGTTCCTGGTGGGAGCTCTGTTCGCCCTTGCCTGGTGGTATGGAATCCGCACGGGTATCCGGCTGGACCGGGAAGCCGGCCAGCGGGCGCGCGAACAGGCCGCATGGGAGGCAGCCCATCCGGACCAGGCCGCCGGGCCCGACCAGCAGCCCCAGTCCACATAGCGCCAGTCCCCGTAGACTTGTCCCCGAAACCCATACCAACGCATTGGAGCAGTTGTGACTACTGAGCGCACCCTCGTCCTGATCAAGCCCGACGGCGTCGCCCGCAACCTTACGGGCGCCATCCTGGCCCGGATCGAAGCCAAGGGCTACACCCTGGCTGAGCTGAAGAAGGTGGACGCCACCCGCGACCTGCTCGAACAGCACTACGAGGAGCACGTGGGCAAGCCTTTCTACGAGCCCCTGGTGGACTTTATGCTCAGCGGCCCTGTTGTGGCGGCCATCTTCGAAGGCCACCGCGTCATCGAGGGCTTCCGTTCCCTGGCCGGCACCACGGACCCCACCACCGCCGCCCCGGGCACCATCCGCGGCGACTTCGGCCGTGACTGGGGCCTGAAGGTCCAGCAGAACCTGGTGCACGGCTCGGATTCCACCGACTCCGCCGAGCGCGAGATCAAGATCTGGTTCCAGGGCTGACCCCGCCCAACTGACAGATAAGGCCAATGTTCTTCGCGAACATTGGCCTTATCTGTCAGTTGGGCGCGGCGGTTTAGAACCCGGACGTCCCCGCGAACACCTGGATGAACGCGAAGAAGATCGTGGCAATCACAGCCACGTAGAGCAGCGCGGTGATGATCCAGCCCGAGTCGCCGATGATGCGGGCTGCGTTCGCGGGCACCGGGATCACGCCGGAGGCGATGTTGCGGACCGTGGTCCAGACGAACAATGGAATCATGACGGCCCACACGATCATGCAGAACGGGCAAAGGACGTGGATGTCATAAAGGGCCTGGGACCACAGCCACACCACGAACGCGAAGCCAAGGGTGACACCTGCCTGGAGCCCCAGCCAGTACCAACGGGCGAACGCTGCCCCGGCGAGCAGCGCCATGCCCACCGTAATGACGACGGCGAAGGCCACGATCCCGATGAACATGTTCGGGAAGCCGAACACCGAGCTCTGCCACGTCTGCATCACCTGCCCGCACGAGATCCACGGGTTCACATCGCACACCGTGGTGTGGTTCGGGTCCTTAAGGACCTCGAGCTTTTCCAGGACCAGGGTCCCGGAGGCGAGCCAGCCGATGACCCCGGTAATCACCAGCAGCCAGCCGAAGGGCCGGTTCCGGGTCATGGGTGGAACCGCTCCTGCTGTCCGTGCGGCCGGGTCCCTGTCCTGGTTCAGGCTCCGTTCCGGGGCAGGGGAACCGCTGACGGGGGAGATGCTGGGCATGGGTATGGCGTCCTTTTCATCCGGTGCTCCTTGCCCTGATTGTAACGCCGCAGGCTGGACGGAACGTCCAGACGCCGGGCGCGGGCCAACGGCATATGCCCGGCTTCCGCGGCGATTTACCCCGGGTATGAGAGAATGAACGTGGCTGGAAGCCGAACCACATTCGGACTCCGGTCCGGTGGCTTGTTCCCAAGACCGCCAATGATGAGCAGGGCAGGCGTCGGTTCAACCGGCGCGCTCCCGCGACTCCATTGGACGGCACCTGGTTGTGGCATGTAGAACAACGGGTTTTTAGAACATCCCGCCGGCCTCCACGGGCTGCCGCACCCCACTGCCGGTGCGAACCTGGGGGTATCCACTTGACTTCTGTCAACGCCTGCGGGTTTTGACAATATGTGCCCCAATGGGTGCCGGATGTGGCGGTACGTCAGGGGCAGGAGTGTTGCCACATATGGATAATGAACAAGTTTCAGCCGTTAACGAAGACGCACCGGCCACGGAGGCCGTAGCCGCAGAGGCCGACGCCGCACCGAAGAAGGCCACCAGGACCCGGCGGAAAGCGGCTCCCAAGGCCGATGAAGCCCTGATTCCTTCCCCCGATGCCGGGGAAGCGGCCGCTCCCGAGGCCAAGGCTCCCGTCCGGCGTTCGCGTTCCCGCAAGAAGGACGACGTCGCTGAGCCGCTTCCTGCCTTTGCCGGGGAAGCAGCCCCTGGGACCGCCCAGCTCCCGGCCGATGCCCCGGCCGCGGAGGCTGCTGCCGGAGCTCCCGCACTTCCGGAATCTGCGGAGGAAGCAGCCCCGGAAACCGCAGTGGACGTTGAGCCCGAAGCAAAGCCGGTCCGGCGCCGCCGCGTGGCCACCCGTAAGACCTCTGCACCGGTTGCCGCGGAGGCGGCCCCCGCCGCAGCAACCGAATCCGCTGTTACAGAACCGGTGGCTGCAGCACCTGCACCGGCTGAAACTGCTGCCACGCCGACGGTTGCCGTCCCCTCTGATGAGACCGGCAAGCCCGAAGTGGAAGAAGCACCTGCGGAAGAGCCCACAGATGAGACTCCCGCCGCGCAGGCGCCTGTGCAGGCGCCGGCAGATGCTTCCACCGAAACAGCCGCTAAGGAGCCGGCACCCGCCGCTCCCGCGAGCCCCTTCGGCTCCCTGTTCCTGGAACCCGCTTCCCCCACCTCTGTGCTGTTCCAGGCCCCGGACCTGAGCACCGTGGTGCGGCCGGCACCTGCCGCCGCCACGGAAGCAGGCGAGGACGAAGCTGACGACAGCGATACCGATGATGCAAACGGCCGCCGCAGGCGCCGGGGCCGAGGGCGCCGCAACCGCGGCCGCCCGGGCGAGGGTGAAGACGCTGAGCTTGAAGGCAGCGAAGAGGCCGACGCCGATGCCTCCGACGACGCCGACGAGGAGGCTGCAGGGCAGGTGGAGGACGGAGTCACGTCCCGCCGTCGTCGCCGCCGCCGCCGCGGTGACCAGGACCTCGAGCTGACGGGCGGCGGGGAAGATGACCCGCCCAACACCGTCACCCGCGTCCGTGCGCCGCGCGCCGTCACCGAAGCGCCGGTCAGCAACCGGGTCACCAGTGTCAAGGGTTCCACCCGCCTGGAGGCGAAGAAGCAGCGCCGCCGCGAGTCCCGCGATACCGGCCGCCGCCGCACCGTCATCACCGAAGCCGAGTTCCTGGCCCGCCGCGAATCCGTGGACCGGCAAATGATCGTCCGGCAGCGCGACGACAGAATCCAGATCGCCGTCCTTGAAGACGGCGTCCTGGCCGAGCACTTTGTGTCCAAGACACAGCAGGACTCCCTGATCGGCAACGTCTACCTGGGCAAGGTCCAGAACGTGCTGCCGTCCATGGAAGCTGCGTTCGTGGACATCGGACGCGGCCGCAACGCGGTCCTGTACGCCGGCGAGGTCAACTGGGAAGCCGTTAGTCTCGAGGGCAAGCAGCGCCGCATCGAAAACGCCCTGAAGTCAGGCGATACGGTCCTGGTCCAGGTGACCAAGGACCCCGTGGGCCACAAGGGCGCCCGCCTGACCAGCCAGATCTCGCTGCCAGGCCGCTACCTGGTGTACGTGCCCGGCGGTTCCATGACCGGCATCTCCCGCAAGCTGCCCGACGTCGAGCGCAACCGCCTCAAGCGGATCCTGAAGGACCGCCTTCCCGAGCACGCCGGCGTGATTGTGCGCACCGCTGCGGAGGGCGCGTCCGAGGAAGAGCTGACGCACGACATCAACCGGCTGCGCGCCCAGTGGGAGGGCATCGAGAGCCAGTCGAAGTCCACCAAGATCCTTGCCCCGGAGCTGCTCTACGGCGAACCGGACCTCACCATCAAGGTGGTCCGCGACGTCTTCAACGAAGACTTCTCCAAACTGATCGTCTCCGGCGAGGAAGCCTGGGACACCATCGAGGCCTACGTCACGTACGTGGCTCCGGACCTGGTGGGCCGCCTGGAGAAGTGGACCAAGGACCAGGACATCTTCGCCGCGTGGCGCATCGACGAGCAGATCCACAAGGCGCTGGAGCGGAAGGTCTTCCTGCCCTCCGGCGGTTCGCTGGTGATCGACCGCACCGAAGCCATGACCGTGGTGGACGTCAACACCGGCAAGTTCACCGGCAGCGGCGGCAACCTCGAAGAGACGGTGACCAAAAACAACCTCGAGGCCGCGGAGGAAGTGGTCCGCCAGCTCCGGCTGCGCGATATCGGCGGCATCATCGTCATCGACTTCATTGACATGGTCCTCGAATCCAACCGCGACCTTGTGCTGCGCCGCCTGGTGGAATGCCTGGGACGCGACCGCACCAAGCACCAGGTGGCCGAGGTCACCTCGCTGGGCCTGGTCCAGATGACGCGCAAGCGGATGGGCACCGGCCTGCTCGAAGTGTTCGGCGAACAGTGTGAAGCGTGCGCAGGCCGCGGCGTGGTCACCCACGACGACCCCGTGGAGCACCGCCGCGCCAACATCGTGGCCGCCGAGCACCACGTCCAGCGTGCTGACAGCCGCCCCGAAGCGCGCAATGAAGGCCACCGCCCTGACAGCCTGCGCCCGGACAACAACCAGCCCGGTGCCCGCCCCGACCGGAAGCGGCGCCGGGGCCGCGGCGGCCAGCAGCCCGAAGCAGCGCCTGCTGCTGCCGTGCAGATCCACACCGTGCACCCCGACCCCTCGGACGCCGAACGGCACGCCAAGGCGGAAGCCACCAGGCTGGCACTGGCCAACATCGCCGCCGCTGCGCACGCAGCGCACCTGCATGACGACGAGGTGGCGGCAGCCAAGCAGGCGGCCGGGGAGCAGCCCGCTCCCGCACCGGCTGCTGAAAAGCGCGACGCCGATACCCGTCCGGCTGCCGTGCTGACCTTCGGCGGCGAGAAGGTGGTACTGCCGTTTGTGGAGCACGCGGAGGAGCAGCAGCCCCGGCCGGCACTGACCCTGGACCGGCTCGCCGAAGCGTTCGCCCACCTTGGCCAGCCGGCCACGGAACCGGAAGCCCAGCCGGACACTGAAGCGCGGCAGGAGCAGGCTGAACCTGAGCAGGCGCACGAGCAGAACCCGCGGGCTGAACAGGCGGCGCCGGCGCAGCAGTCCCAGCCCGCTCCCCAGCGCGCTGAGGCACCGGAGAAGGACTACAGCGACCACACGCTCGAGCAGACGCGGCAGCGCCGGCCCCGGCGCCACCGCAGCGCCAGCCGCGCCCAGGGTGCTGCAAACGAAACCACCGTGGAGCAGCACGAGAACGTTGCTCCGGCCGGCACGGGCCACTCCCATGAGGCGAAGGCCCCCCAGCCGGCTGGCACCGGAAGCGCGGGCGCCGAAAAGCCGGCAGCCAAGGCGGCCGAAGCGCCCATCATCCTGGGCGTAGGGGTCCCGGCCTCGGAGCTCTAGGGAGCAAGCAGCGCTGACAATCAGCAGGCAATGCCCGGCCAGCCACACCAGTGGCCGGCCGGGCATTGCCATACCTTCTGCCGAACAGTTCAAGGCTCAGGAAGACAGTTCAGGCGGGTCGCAATGTGTCACCTTGGGCCTGCACCGGCCAAAAAAGCTAGGCTGGGGAACCGACACGGGGTGCCGCGCAGAGAGCCGGCTGAGATCCACACCCGTTGAACCTGTCCGGCTAGCACCGGCGAAGGGATGTCTCTTGTCTGCGACTCTTGCAATACCCGCTGCCACCCCAACTTCCGTCTCCGCAGCCTTCTTCCCAGCACCCACGGCACCTGGCCGCCCTGTGCCACGGGTGCTGTCCATTGCCGGTTCTGATCCGTCCGGGGGAGCCGGCATCCAGGCCGACCTCAAAAGCATTGCGGCATTGGGCGGCTACGGAATGGCCGCCATCACGGCCCTTACCGCCCAGAACACCCATGGCGTCCGGTCCGTTCACGTTCCGCCGGCCGATTTCCTGGCTGCGCAGCTGGATGCCGTCAGCGACGACATCGGCATCGATGCCGTCAAGATCGGAATGCTCGGCAGTGCCGAGGTGATCGAAGCGGTGGGGGACTGGCTGCGCAAGGTCCTGCCCGCCGTCGTGGTCCTGGACCCGGTGATGGTGGCAACGAGCGGGGACCGGCTCCTGCAGGAGTCCGCCGAAGCCGCGCTGCGCGGACTCCTGCCGCTGGCCCACCTCATCACCCCCAACCTCATTGAACTCGCCATGCTGGTGGGCGGCGACGTGCAGGAGGACTGGGCGGGAGCCCTGGAACAGGGACGCGCCCTCTCCGCGGCTACCGGGGCCACCGTGCTGGTCAAGGGTGGCCACCTGGACGGCAGCGAGTGCCCGGATGCCCTGGTCAACACCGCGGGCCTGCTGTCCAGTGACATTGTGGTGCTGCCCGGAGAGCGGGTGGCAACCCGGAACAGCCACGGGACCGGCTGTTCGCTGTCCTCCGCGATGGCTACTGCCCAGGCGCGGCTGGGGGACTGGGAAGCGTCACTCCGTGAGGTCAAGCCGTGGCTGGCAGGCGCGCTGGAAGCGTCGGGAACGTTGGAGGTGGGAACCGGCAACGGCCCGGTGCACCACTTCCACCACCTGCCGCCGATTCCCTCCGAAGGCAGCTTCGCCGCCCGGCTCTGGAGTGAGGCCCAGCCGGACCTGGAGGATATCTATGCCCTGGACTTCATCCGCGGCCTGGTCTCCGGCAGCCTTCAGGAGCAGGAGTTCGCGTACTACCTTGCGCAGGACGCCATCTATCTCAACGGCTACTCCCGCGTGTTGGCACGGGCCAGCGCCTTGGCGCCCTCAGAGGCAGAACAGCTCTTCTGGGCCGGGTCTGCCAGCCAGTGCCTGGAGGTCGAGTCGGAGCTGCATCGCTCCTGGCTGATCACCCGCGCAGTCCGGCCTGAACTTGGCCCGGTGACGAAGTCTTACGTTGACCACCTGGCCGCGGCTTCGGCGTCGGGCAGTTATGCAGTGCTGGCCGCAGCGGTCCTGCCCTGCTTCTGGCTGTACGCAGAGGTTGGTGCATCCCTGCACGCCCGGTTCCTCGCCGCCGGCGAACCTGTTGGGCACCCTTACGCTGCCTGGCTGCGCACCTACGCTGATGAGGGCTTCGCCGCCGCCACCCGCCAGGCCATTGCCATTGTGGATGAGGCGGGACGCAACGCCTCGGCGGCTGACAGGGACGCGATGATTGCGGCGTTCAAGCAGTCGTGCCGGCTGGAAGTGGACTTCTTTGACGCGCCGCGCTTGCACGCGTGAACAACCGCCGGCGTGCGGGCCGGTACTATGGTGGGGCAGGGTGCGGACGCCGGACCTGGACTGTGGTACCTATCACAGCAACCCGCCGGGAACCAGCCTCATTTGCGGCCGAAGACAAAATTAGCGTAATCTAGATCTTCGGTGCTTACGCCAACACTTGGGTTACGACCCCACGGCGTTGAGGCACAGCGAGAAACCAGGCTTTTGATAGTCGGTTCCGCACGCAAATTTAGTTATAAACGTCGAGAGAAGTGAGTTCCCAAGTGGTGTACGCGATTGTCCGCGCAGGCGGCCGCCAAGAGAAGGTTTCCGTTGGAGACTTCGTTACCCTGAACCGCGTCGCCGGTGGGGCTGGCAGCACCATTCAGCTGCCCGCGCTGCTCCTGGTTGATGGTGACAAGATCACCACTGCCGCTGCTGACCTGGCCAAGGTAACTGTTACAGCTGAGATCCTGAACGACCTCCGTGGTCCGAAGATTGTGATCCAGAAGTTCAAGAACAAGACCGGTTACAAGAAGCGCCAGGGTCACCGCCAGGAACTGACCAAGGTCAAGATCACTGGTATCCAGTAACCTTCGTTACTGTTCAGGTTTTTCAGCAGATCCCCAGAATTTAGAGGCAGGCATTTCAAATGGCACATAAAAAGGGCGCGAGCTCCACTCGCAACGGTCGTGATTCCAACGCTCAGTACCTCGGCGTAAAGCGCTTCGGCGGCCAGGTTGTTTCCGCCGGCGAGATCATCGTCCGCCAGCGCGGCACCCACTTCCACCCGGGCGCCGGCGTAGGCCGTGGCGGCGACGACACCCTGTTCGCCCTGACCCCGGGCGCCGTTGAATTCGGCACCCGCCGCGGTCGTCGCGTCGTCAACATCGTTGCTGCTGCAGCTGCAGAGTAACAACCAGTTCTGAAGCGGTGGAGCGGGCCTGAGGGTCCGCTCCACTGTTCTTTTAACCGCATTACAATCTTCTTGGCGCCCCGCGGCGTCCAGGAAACAGCACTGAGGAGATCCACGTGGCCAGCTTTGTAGACCGGGTAGTACTGCACGTATCCGGCGGTAACGGCGGCAACGGGTGTGTCTCGGTGCACCGTGAGAAGTTCAAGCCGCTGGGCGGTCCCGACGGCGGTGACGGCGGCAACGGCGGCGACGTCATCCTGCGCGTGGACCACCAGACCACCACACTCCTCGACTACCACCACGCACCGCACCGGCATGCCAGCAACGGCGGACCGGGCATGGGCGACTGGCGCGGCGGGAAGAACGGCGAGACGCTCATCCTCCCCGTCCCGGACGGCACCGTGGTCAAGTCCAAGGACGGCACCGTCCTGGCCGACCTCGTGGGCGAAGGCGCCGAGTTCGTGGCGGCAGCAGGCGGCATCGGCGGCCTGGGCAACGCTGCCCTCTCCTCGCAGAAGCGCCGGGCGCCCGGATTCGCGCTGCTTGGCATCGAAGGTGATTCCAGGGACGTTGTCCTCGAGCTGAAGTCCATCGCCGACATCGCGCTGGTGGGCTTCCCGTCCGCCGGCAAATCCAGCCTGATCGCTGCCATGTCCGCCGCCCGGCCCAAGATCGCGGACTACCCCTTCACCACGCTCGTCCCTAACCTGGGTGTTGTGCAGGCCGGTGAAGTGCGTTTCACCATTGCCGACGTCCCGGGCCTGATCGAAGGCGCCAGCGAGGGCAGGGGACTGGGACACCACTTCCTGCGCCACGTGGAGCGCTGCGCGGCACTCGTCCACGTCCTGGACTGCGGCACCCTCGAATCGGACCGCGACCCCCTCTCCGACCTGGCCATCATTGAGGCCGAACTGGAAAAGTACGCCGTGGACATGAGCTACGCCGGGCAGGACGGGGAGGTTGTTCCGCTCAACCACCGTCCCCGCCTGGTGGCACTGAACAAGGTGGACCTGCCGGACGGCAAGGACATGGCCGACTTCGTGCGCCCCGAACTCGAATCCCGCGGCTACCAGGTGTTTGAGGTATCGGCCACCAGCCACGAGGGCCTCCGCCAGCTCGGCTTCGCCATGGCCGGCATCGTTAAGGCCGCACGCGATGCTGTGGCTGCTGCTCCGCCCAAGGTACAGCCCGCCGTGCTTCGGCCGCGCGCTGTCAACGAATCCGGGTTCAAGATCCGCCGCGAGGAAAAAGGTCTCGAGCCGCTGTTCCGCGTCATGGGTGAGAAGCCCGTGCGCTGGGTCAAGCAGACCGACTTCACCAACGAGGAAGCCATCGGCTACCTTGCGGACCGCCTCGCCAAGCTCGGTGTGGAGACCGAACTGTTCAAGCAGGGCGCCAAGCCGGGCGACACGGTGGTCATCGGCGAGGACGATGGCGTCGTCTTCGACTGGGAGCCCACCATGATGGCAGGCGCAGAGCTCCTGGCATCGCCGCGCGGCACGGACGTCCGCTTTGCGGACATCGGCGACCGGCCCACCCGCAGCCAGAAGCGCGACGAGCAGCAGGAGCGCAAGGACGCCAAGGCAGCCGCCCGCGCCGAGCTGGAAGCGGAGCGCAAGGCCGGCATCTGGACCGAGTCCGTCAGCAGCCGCCGGGTTGCCAAGCCCCTCAAGGAGAGTGGACTGGACGCGGACGATGAGTTCTAGGGCGGCAGCCGCGGATCCGCTCACCCGGTCCGTGGACAGGAGCGTGCTCGCGAACGCGGGCAGGATCGTGGTCAAGGTGGGTTCATCCTCCCTGACCAGCATCAAGGGCGGCATCTCCGAGGAGGCGCTGACGGCCCTCGCTGATGCATTGGCCGCCAAGCGCAACACCGGCACGGAGATCATCCTGGTCTCTTCCGGTGCCATCGCCGCCGGCCTGGCTCCGCTGGGCCTTGCCAAGCGCCCGCGCGACCTCGCCACCCAGCAGGCTGCGGCCAGCGTGGGCCAAGGGCTGCTGATGGCCCGCTACACCCAGGCCTTCGGCGCGCACGGCGTGACCGTCAGCCAGGTGCTGCTCACGGCCGAGGACCTGATGCGCCGCAGCCAGCACACCAACGCCTTCCGCGCCCTGGACCGCCTGCTTAACCTCGGCGTGGTCCCGGTGGTCAACGAGAACGACACCGTGGCCACCCATGAAATCCGTTTCGGCGACAACGACCGCCTGGCCGCCCTGGTGGCGCACCTGGTCCGGGCGGACGCACTGGTGCTGCTGTCCGACGTCGACTCCCTGTATGACGGACCGCCGTCGCTCGGTGCCAAAAGGATCCCCCTCGTTGAAGGCCCCCACGATCTCGAGGGTGTGTCCATCGGCAAAACCGGCAAAGCCGGCGTGGGCACCGGCGGCATGCAGACCAAGGTGGAGGCAGCCACCATGGCCGCCGGCTCCGGCATCCATGCACTGGTCACCTCAACGCCCAACGCGGCCGCCGCCCTGAACGGCGAGGACGTAGGCACCTGGTTCACCGTCAACGGCGCCCGCAAGCCCGTCCGCTTGCTCTGGCTTGCCCACGTGGCGTCGGTGCAGGGCCGCCTTATCCTGGACGACGGCGCGGTGAAGGCCGTGCGGCATCACCGCACCTCACTGCTGCCGGCCGGCATCTCCGCCGTGCACGGAGACTTTGAGGCGGGCGACGCCGTCGAGATCGCCAGTGCCGACGGCACCGTGGTGGCGCGGGGGCTCGTTAATTACTCGTCCGCTGAATTGCCCCAGATGCTGGGCCGTTCCACCCGTGACCTTGGCGAGGCCCTCGGCAGCGGCTACGACCGTGAAGTTGTTCACGTAGATGACCTGGTGCTGGTCTGAGCCCCTGGCTCGCCTAAACTTGGAACATGACTGAGGCCCTGATCCACACCACTGCTGAAAACTCCGGAGACACCGCTGCCGCTTCCACCATGCAGCCGGCTGACTCATCCGCAGTAAAGGTCCCGGCCGAGGCTCCGGTTTCCGGCAGTGTTGATGTTGAAGCAGCGGTCCACGCCATCGCGGACCGTTCCCGTCTTGCCGCCCGGCGCATGGCCGCGGCAAACCGTGCTTGGAAGGACCGCGCCCTTCTTGCGGTGGGGGCTGCACTGCAGGAAAACAGCGGGGCCATCCTCGCCGCCAACAGCAAGGACGTCGCGGCAGGCAAGGCCAACGGCACCTCCGCAGCCATGCTGGACCGGCTCACGCTGACCGATGCCCGGATCGCCGGGCTGGTCGCTGCCTTGGAAAACCTGGCCAATCTCCCTGACCCCGTAGGCAACGTGGTCCGCGGCCAGACCCTTCCCAACGGGCTGCGCCTGCGGCAGGTCAACGTCCCTATGGGCGTGGTGGCCGCCATCTACGAGGCCCGGCCGAACGTCACAGTGGACATCGCAGGACTCGCCCTCAAGAGCGGCAACGCCGTGATCCTGCGCGGCGGCAGCGCAGCCCAGGCAACGAATGAAGTCCTGGTCCGCGTACTGCGTGAGGCCCTGGAATCCGTGGGCCTGCCTGCCGATGCCGTGCAGACCGTTGACCAGTACGGGCGCGACGGAGCCAACATCCTCATGCGCGCCCGCGGCAGGGTGGACGTGCTGATTCCCCGTGGCGGCCGTGACCTCATCCAGACTGTTGTCACCAATTCCGCCGTCCCGGTCATCGAGACGGGGGAGGGGAACGTGCATATCTTCATTGATGAATCCGCCAGCGAGGACATGGCAGTGGAGATCCTCCTGAACGCCAAGACCCAGCGTCCCAGCGTGTGCAACACGGTGGAGACCCTCCTGGTCCACTCGGGCTCCACGGTGCTGCCCGCCGTCGCCACAGCCCTGAGCAAAGCAGGCGTGCGGCTGCACGCTGACGAACGCATCCGTGCCGCCCTACCCGCTGCAATCGAGTCCGAACCGGCCACCGACGAGGACTGGGCCACGGAGTACATGGACCTCGATCTTGCCGTTGCCATGGTGGACAGCCTGGATGAGGCCGTGCAGCACATCCGGACCTGGACCACGGGGCACACCGAGGCGATCCTCACCAACAACCTGGCCAATGCCGAGCGTTTCATCGCCGAGGTGGACTCTGCGGCGGTCATCGTCAACGCCTCCACCCGGTTCACCGACGGCGGGGAGCTGGGCCTGGGTGCCGAGGTGGGCATCTCCACGCAGAAGTTGCATGCCCGCGGTCCCATGGGCCTGACCGAGCTCACCACCACCAAGTGGATCGTGCAGGGCGAGGGCCAGGTCCGCGGGTAGCTACGCGGTAACATAGACCAGAAGTCAGAATCGGCGGAGCTTTCCGCTGCCACAATCCTTTGAGCATTAGGGGAGAACATGCTGTTCCAGCAAATTGCCGCCACCGTCGCCGAGGGCGGAGAACATGAAGAGCTCGCGCCGTTGTGGGCTGAGCCGTGGGTCTTCGGCGTCAGCATTTTCGGCATCCTCGTGGTCATGATGTTCATCACCCTCTCGTACACCAACCTGGGCAACCGCCACTCCGCGACGGAGGAGCACGCGGACCCGCACCGCCAGCACCCGAACAAGCACGATCACGGGCAGGGCCACTAACATTTCCCGCGCTCTGCACCGTAACGGTGCCAACGGCAGGCTGCGGTTGGGCGTGATGGGCGGGACATTTGATCCCATCCATCACGGCCACCTTGTGGCGGCCAGTGAAGTTGCTGCCGAGTTCGACCTGGACGAGGTGGTTTTTGTCCCCACCGGGCAGCCGTGGCAAAAGTCCCACAAACAGGTCAGTGAACCGGAACACCGTTACCTCATGACAGTGATCGCCACGGCCTCCAACCCGCGGTTTACTGTCAGCAGAGTGGATGTTGACCGGCCCGGTCCGACGTACACCATCGACACCCTGCGCGACCTCAGGGCCCAGCGTCCAGAGGCTGACCTGTTCTTCATCACTGGGGCAGACGCCCTCGCGCAGATCCTGTCCTGGAAGGACATCGACGAGCTGTGGTCACTGGCGCATTTTGTCGGCGTCACCAGGCCCGGACACGTCCTGGACGGCATGGGCCGCAAGGACGTCAGCCTGCTGGAGGTGCCCGCCATGGCCATCTCTTCCACGGACTGCCGTTCCCGCGTGGCAGCGAACAACCCTGTGTGGTACCTCGTTCCGGACGGGGTGGTCCAGTACATCGCCAAGTACGGCCTTTACCTTGACGCGCCGGCAGACGTGAATGCCACTTCCGAAGCAAGCGAACCCGCCAGCACTGAATGAGTTCTCAATGAGTCAGGAACAGCCCCCCATCCGCAGCCGCCGGGAACTCCGGAAGGCCAGGGATGCACAACAGGCATCCGTGTCCCCAGGCACGGATCAGGTTTCCCCTGCCACAAAACGGCCGCCGGCCGGCCGCCCGGCCCCTAGTGCTGCCGGTGCCAGCGCTGCAGGTGCCACTGCTTCGGGTGCCACAGCGTCCGGTGCCCCTGCTGCGGATTCCGGCACGCCAAATGCCCCTGCCCCGGGAGTACCTTCCCAGGCTGCTGAGCAGACGCACACCCAGCGTTCCTCCCAGATCCGTGCCCGTGACCGGGCCGCACTGCGGACTATCAAGGAACTGGAAGAAAAAGAGGGCCAGCTGGCCGGTAGCGGCCCGCCCACTCGGCGCCAACTCCGCCTGCAGCAGCTGAAGGAGCAGGCGCTCACCGCTGCCACCCCTATCGTGGCCCCCGCCGGACCCGCCGGACCCGCCGCTCCGGATGCCAACAGGACGGGAAGCCCAGCCCGCCAGGCACCAGCCGATGCCGCCCAAGACCCCAAGGTTGCCACCACTCCGGCTGCGAATGCACAGCCGTCCAGGGCTCCCCAGGGGATGACCGTAGAGCAGGCGCTGGCAGCCAGGGCCCTGCTCGCCGAGCAGGCCAAGAACCAGATCGCCAAGATGGAGCACATTGCCTCCCTTGATCCGGAAGCAGTGGACCCGGAAATCCTGGCGGAGCAGATTGCCTTGGCGGAACGTGCCGCCGTGATCAACCGGCGCGCCATGGCCCGGCAGAAGCTGGCCGAACAGGCGGGCGTTCCGGTGGGCCAAGAGCCCCTGTCCGGCCAGGAACCGGAACTTGCCCCGGAACCGGCATCAGGCAAGAAAGGTGCAGCCGGCCAGAAGCCTGTACCCGGCCGGAAGCCTGTACCGGGTCAGCAGAAGTCCCCGCAGCAGGGGCCGAAAGCACAGCCTGCCGCCGGTCAGCGGCCGGCCCCGTCTGCTGCAAGCAACCTGGCAATGGTCACGCCGCTGGAGTTCGTCCAGGTGCCCGGAGTGGACCGGCCGGTAATGAAGCCGCCGGCAACATCCCATGTTCCGGTCACCACCCGCCCCGGCACCAAGGTTCCTCCGGCGGCTGGCACCAAGAAGCGACGCCCGGCAGGCGGCGGGCGGCCAACTCCTTCCGATAACGGAACCGGCCGGTCGCAGGTTATTGCCCGTGCCGAAGCCGCTGCCAGGGCGGCCGCCCGCCCAAGGCCGGCCATGGCGCCTCCGGCGGCGGCCAACACGGCCGTCGAAGAAGCCTTCGAAGACCTGCCACGCATCCCGGCCCGGTCCGCCCATGGACTCGATCCCCTCGATGCCGCCACGGCAGGCCTCGCCCGCGCAAACCGCAACCGGATCCTCCAGTTCTGCGTCCTGGCGTTCGGGATCCTGGCACTCATCTCCGGCATCGTCCTGATCATCAGCGGCATGTCCCACTGACCGGCCCCGGCCGGCACCCACGCTTTTTAAATCAACAAGGAGTCCCGTGACTGCATCAGAATCATCCATCATCACAGCCCGCGCCGCTGCCAAAGCGGCCGCGGACAAGATTGCCCAGGACATCGTGGCCCTGGACGTGAGCGAACGCCTTGCCCTGGCCGACGTTTTCCTCATTGCTTCAGCGCCCAGCGAGCGGCAGGTCAATGCCATTGTTGACGGCATTGAAGAAGAACTCGCCAAGCAGGATCTGCGTCCAGTACGGCGCGAAGGCCGTTCCGGCGGCCGCTGGGTCCTGCTCGATTACTCGGACATCGTCATCCACGTCCAGCACGAGGAAGACCGGGTCTTCTATGCGCTGGAGCGCCTGTGGAAGGACTGCCCGGTGGTGGACCTGCAGCTTGGCGATGACACCTCCGCGAAGGCCGCCGCTGCCTCTGACGCGGAGTAGCAACCCGGGAACCACGCGGAATATGCCCGATTTGGAATTTTCGGAATTGCTGTTCTAAGATATTTGAGTTGCTTCGGGGAAACCCGGGAGAAAAGCTCGTAGAGCAGCAATAATTCGGGGCTGTGGCGCAGCTGGTAGCGCACCTGCATGGCATGCAGGGGGTCAGGGGTTCGAGTCCCCTCAGCTCCACCAACAATCCGCCGGAATCAATTGATTCCGGCGGATTTTTTGGTTTTCCCCGTTCCGGCCGCAACTTCAAGGCAGCAGGGCGATGCTGGAGACGCCCGGAACAACGCCGATTGGCGCAGCGGGCCAAAGTGCATTAAGCTGATCAGGTTGCTCCGGCGGGACACCGCAAAGCAACAAAGTCCGGGGCTGTGGCGCAGCTGGTAGCGCACCTGCATGGCATGCAGGGGGTCAGGGGTTCGAGTCCCCTCAGCTCCACCGGTAAAAGGAACCACCCTCGCGGGTGGTTCCTTTTTCGTTAACCCGAGAAGTCGCGTCCCTCAGGCCCGGGTTAGCGGCCAAAATGTGTGTACGGCTTGGGCGTGTCATCTGCGTCGTCCGCCCCATCCTTGTTGGATTCCGTTTCCTTCCTCGGCGCTGAAGGCTGTGTCATAGAGGGCTGGACCGATGGGTTCATCGACGCGACTGGGGTTCTTTCTTTGAGGTTGCCAGTGGCGGGGCTGTACCAGTTTCCAGGGGTCTTGAAGATGCTCGGTGCGCAGGTAGAGGTACCAGTCGACGGCGCGGGCGGCGTGGTCCGGGGTGAGCCCGCGGTGGGTGCGGAGCAGGTCTTTGAGTCCGGCGTTGATC
>FOEZ01000008.1 GCA_900110595.1 Arthrobacter sp. OV608
TACACCACACCTGGGTTGATTCGATGGAACCGTCACTCCACATGCTTTCAAAGCATGTGCAAACCCCTACAACCCCTGTGAACACTGACAACCAAAGCCATCGCGTACACACATTTTGGCCGCTAACCCTCAGGCCCTCCCCGGCTTGTTCGCAGATCCCGGGTTAGCGGCCCCAGATCCCTGCCTTGAAGGTTCGGATCGGCGAACAGGCCTCTGAATCCGGGCTTACTGCCTCCTAGATCCAATCCGTGCGGCGCAGCGGTGGCGGGTTTCCGCCCGGCCGCTGGACCAGGACCTGGTTCACGCCCGTCAGCCCGTTTTCAAAACCCAGGGCACTGGAGGCCATGTACAGCCGCCATACCCGGGCGCGGCCCAGGCTGGTCAGCTTCACAGCCTCGTCCCAGTGTTCCTCCAGCCTGCTGACCCATGCCCGGAGGGTAAGAGCGTAGTGCCGGCGCAGCGCCTCAACGTCCAGGATCTCGAAGCCCGCAGATTCCAGGGCCACGGACATCTCGCCGAGGCTGATCATCTCGCCGTCGGGGAAAACGTAGCGGGGGATAAAGGAATCCGGGTCGGGGTCGGTGGGACCGGCATTCCATGAGATGGCGTGGTTCAGCAACCGGCCGCCCGGGCGCAGGAGGTTGAACAATGCCGCCGTATACCGGGGCATCTCCGCCCGGCCCACATGCTCGGACATGCCGATGGAACTGATCGCATCAAACGGCCCGTCATCAACATCCCGGTAATCCTGCACGCGGATGTCCACGCTTCCTGTGAGGCCGGCGTCGGCTGCGCGCTTGCGGGCCAGGATGGCCTGCTCATTGGACAGCGTCACGCCCACTACAGTGGCGCCGTACTTGCCGGCCGCATGCAGCGCGAAACTGCCCCAGCCGCAGCCCACGTCCAACACCCGCATGCCTGCTGTCAGCCCCAGCTTGCGGCATACCAGGTCCAGTTTGGCTTCCTGGGCGGCGTCCAGACCGTCGGCAAGGCTCGAACCGGCGGATTCCCGTGCTCCCACAGACACAGGCGGCATGGCATCAGGCCACACCGCGCAGGAGTACACCATGGAAGGGCCCAGCAGCAGGGAATAGAAGTCGTTGCCCACGTCATAGTGGTGGGAGATGGCGGCTGAATCACGCCGCCGCGAGTGGATCCGCCCCTTCCTTGCCACCCGCGCCTCTTCGGCCGGGGGAGCAGGGTTGGGGCCAAGCGCACCCAGCCTCACCGCCGTCCGGAACAGGGTCCACAGTTCGCCCGCAGTGAGCGGCTTGAACGGCCCGGGCTCGGCAAACTTGCCCGCCGAACTCAGCGCCGTGAAGGCGGCGAAGATATCCCCGGGAGCATCAATATCACCGGACACGTAGGCGCGGCTGAGGCCCAGCTGGCCGGGGGACCACAGGATGCGCCGCAACGCGCGGCGGGACCGGAATTCGAGGACCGGCGCCCCTTCCGGCCCAGCCTCCGAGCCGTCCCATGCGCGGAGCCGGAGCGGGATGTCCCGGGTCCCCAGCACAATGGCGAGTGCCCTTGCGAGCCGATCTGCGTTTCCTCTTCTGGTGGTCATGGCCGTCCTCCCTGTGTCCTTGGGCCAACACTAAGGGAGGGACAGCCCGCGCGACTATCATGGGTGGGTGAATTCTCCCCGCGCCGACGTTGTTGTTATCGGCGCGGGCCAGGCCGGGCTTTCCGCCGCGTTCCATCTCCAGCGCCGGGGGCTGGAGTTTGCAGTGCTCGACGCCGAGGAGGGTCCGGGCGGTGCGTGGCGGCACCGGTGGAAGAGCCTGCGGATGGCAACTGTCAACGGCATCAGCGACCTGCCGGGCATCGCCAAGCCGGCAGTCGACCCCAAGGAACCAAGCTCGGAATTCCTTACGCGCTACTTCCGCGACTATGAGCAGGAGCTGGGACTTCAGGTCCAGCGTCCGGTCAAGGTCAGCTCCGTCAGCCGTGAGGACGACGACCCGGCAGGCAGGCTGCTGGTCAGCACGTCCCGCGGGGACTGGAGCGCAGCAGCGCTGATCAACGCCACCGGTACCTGGACCCGGCCCTTCTGGCCCATTTATCCCGGGCAGTCAACGTTCCGGGGCAGGCAACTGCATGTAGCCGACTATGTTTCTGCCGAAGAATTCGCGGGAAAACACGTGATCGTGGTGGGCGGCGGGATCTCAGCCGTCGGCCTCCTGGACGAGATTTCGCTCGTCACCACCACCAGCTGGTTCACCCGGCGGGAGCCCGTATGGCGGGACGCTGAGTTCGATGCGAAGGCCGGGCACGATGCCGTCGCCCTGGTGGAGGACCGTGTGCGCCAAGGCCTGCCGCCGCAGAGCGTGGTGTCAGTGACAGGCCTGATCTGGACGCCGTCCCTTCGGGCCGCTGCCGCGCGGGGTGCGCTCAACCGGCAGCCCATGTTTACTTCCATTGAGCCCGACGGCGTCCGGCTGGCCGACGGGGGCCACCTGGCGGCAGATGTGATTTTGTGGGCCACCGGCTTCCGGGCGGAACTTGAACACCTGGCCCCGCTGCACCTCTGCGGGCCGGGCGGCGGGATCGCGATGGACGGGACCCAGGTGGCGGGAGAGCCGCGCGTCCATCTGGTGGGCTACGGCCCGTCGTCGTCCACCATCGGTGCCAACCGGGCCGGACGCGCCGCAGTATCGGCGATCCTGAAGCTGCCGGGGATCCGCCCCCGGGCAGAGACGGTAAATTGGGGCTGACCGTCCGGAAGCCGGACGGGTATGGCATACAGGAAAGACGGCAGGAAACCCGGTGGCAGTAAAGAGTCTCGACGACGTCCTTCCGAAGCTCCGCCGCAGGCCGGACGTGGAAGCACCCAACCTGCAGGCCTGGGATGCGACCGACCGCCTGCTGCTCGACACGGCAGCCGAACGGATGCGGCCGGGAACCAGCATGGCAGTGATCGGCGACCGCTACGGTGCCCTGACCCTTGGCGCACTGGCGGTGCTTGATCCCGGAACCGTGAGCGTGCACCAGGACCTCATCACCGGGGAGCAGGCACTGCGACTGAACGCAGCCGAGGTGTTCGCTGATGGGGAAGCCGGCTTCACCCAGCTGCCCCTGGGCCCGGAACTGCTTGATGGGGCCGGCATTGTCCTGCTGCAACTGCCCAAGACCCTTGCCGAGCTGGACCAGATCACCGACGCGATGGCACGGTACGCCGCGCCGGACGTGGTGCTCCTGGCCGGCGGCCGCGTGAAGCACATGTCGCTGGGGATGAATGCGGTCCTGGAACGCCACTTCAGCTCGGTCGCACCGCAGCTGGCTCGGCAGAAATCGCGTGTCATCCTGGCCAGCGGTCCCCGCAGGACGGGGGAGCCGCAGCGCTTCCCGGTCGTCGAACACCTCGCCGAAATCGACCTCGACGTCGCTGCCCACGGCGCGGTCTTCGCGGGCCCAAAGCTGGACATCGGCACCAGGTTCCTGCTGACATTCCTGCCTTCCATGCGGCCCGCGCGGCACGCCATCGACCTTGGCTGCGGCACCGGCATCCTTGCCGCGATGTATGCCCGGCAGCACCCGGGCTCAACCGTGACCGCCACGGACCAGTCAGCCGCAGCCGTGGCATCCGCGCGGGCCACGGCCAGCGCGAACGGCCTGGCGGAACAGGTCCACGTCCTGCAGGATGATGCGATGGCCACACTGGCCGACGCCAGCGCGGACCTGATCCTCCTGAACCCACCGTTCCATGTCGGTGCCGGCGTCCATGCCGGAGCGGGCCTGAAACTCATCGAAGCAGCCGGCCGGGTACTCGCCCCGGGCGGTGAGCTCTGGACCGTCTACAACCGCCACCTGGCCTACGTTCCCGCACTTGAGCGCCACATCGGACCCACACGGGTGTTGGGCCGGAACCCTAGATTCACGGTGACCCTGAGCACCCGCCGGGGCACCAATGACCCTGCCGGAGCCATTGCCGCGGCAGCGGAGCGCCCCGGGCCGTAACCCGCTGCGCTTTCCCACACATTGTGCCGCGCCGTCGGCCGTTCCGGTGGGTCTGTGCCGGTGCGTAACGTACGATTCAGACATCAGTATCTTTGTGCCGAAGACGAAGGGGACGCCGTGACTGAGATCCGCCAATCCTCACCGAGGCGCGGCACGAACCTGCCCCGGATGGGCGACTTCAACCTCACTGTGATCCTCGACGCCATCCGCAGGTCCTCGGGCGGACTGAGCAGGGTGGAACTCGCCCAGATCGTGGGACTCTCGCCGCAGACCATCTCGAACATCTCCCGCCGCCTCCTGGACCAGAACCTTATTGTCGAAGCCGGCAAGGAAGGCAGCGGCCCCGGAAAGCCCCGCACCATCCTCCGCCTCAACCCCCGCGGGATGTACGCAGTCGGCGTCCACCTGGACCCCGCCGTGACCACCTTCGTGGTCCTGGACCTGGTGGGTGCGGTGGTGCAGCACTCCCGCATCAAGACACCCGGCGGCAACGATCCTTCGGCCGTTATTTCCACCATCGCCGCCGAAATCGCCCAGCTCGTGGAGGACTCAGGCGTGGACCGGGACAGGATTGCAGGCCTCGGTGTGGCGGCACCGGGCCCCATCGACCTGGACAACGGCACAGTGGTGGACCCGCCGCTCCTTCCCGGCTGGGACCGGGTGGAACTGCGCAACGCCCTGTCCCAGGCCACCGGATACTCCGTCCTCATGGACAAGGACGTCACCAGCGCGGCCGTGGCCGAAACCTGGGCCGGCGGTCCCAGCGGAGCGGGCAGCTTCATTTTTATGTACATGGGCACCGGTATCGGCTGTGGAATCGTGCTTAATGACGAGGTGGTCCGGGGCATGTCCGGCAACGCCGGGGAGATCGGCCATATCGTGGTGGACCCGCACGGCCCGCCGTGCGACTGCGGCCTGCGGGGCTGCGTCAAATCCTCCTGCATCCCGCAGGTCCTGGTGGCCGAGGCCGAGGCTGCCGGCATCCTGGACGGCTCCCGCTCGGGCAATAGTGGCGCCGAAATCCAGCAGAGCTTCTCTGCGCTGTGCGACCTGGCCGACGCGGGAAATGAACAGGCCATCGCCATCATCGACAAGTCCGCCGTGCTGGTGGCACGGGCAGCCTCCGTGGTGACCAACACGCTGGATGTGGAGCGGGTGGTGTTTGGCGGACCGTTCTGGAGCCGCCTGGCCGAACGCTACCTTGAGAAGATACCGGCCCTGCTGGATGCCAACAGTGACACCCGGCTGATCCATCCCATCGAGGTGGTGGGCACCGGGGTGGGCGAAGACGTGGGCGCCATCGGTGCCGCCTCCCTCGTTCTGGAACACACACTCGCGCCGAGGGCCCAAAGATTGCTCCTGGAGAGCTGAGGGGGCTGCCCGCCCTTGTCCGGGGCAGGACTCCCATCTAGCATTTGCGTATTGCCGCGGCTGGGGCCCGCTGACAAAAGGGGTCCGCAGCCTTCGATTGAATGGAGCATGATGCGTCGCCCGGCACTGAAGACCCTGTCCCTCATCGCTTCGGCACTGTTCCTCCTCACCGCGTGTACGCCGGCGGCCCCCGATGACGGCTCCAAGACCCTGAAGGTGGTCTACCAGAAAACTGACTCCTTCACCGCGCTGGAGACAATGTTCCAGGCCGCCAAGAAGGAGTTCGAGGCGGCCAACCAGGGAGTCACCGTCGAGCTGCAGCCCATCCAGGGCAACGACGACGATTACGGCACCAAGCTGGCCCTTGCCTTGAGATCGCCGTCCACCGCACCGGACGTCTTCTACGAGGACACGTTCAAGGTCCGCTCCGACGTCGACGCCGGCTACCTCCTGAAGCTGGACAGCCACCTTGATGGCTGGGCGGACTGGGAAAAGTTCGACGACGGCGCCAAGGCGGCAGGGCGTGCGGACGACGGCGGCACTTATGCAGTGCCCCTGGGCACCGACACCCGGGCCATCTGGTACAACAAAAAAGTCTTCGAAGCCGCGGGCATCAGCCTTCCGTGGCAGCCGCGCAACTGGCAGGACATCCTGGATACGGCGCGGAAGATCAAAGCGGACGACCCCTCGGTGGTCCCGTTCAACATGTACGCCGGGAAAGGCAGCGGCGAGGGCACCGTCATGCAGGGGTTCTACGAACTGCTCTACGGCACCGGCTCCACCCTCTACGACGAGGAGTCCAAAAAATGGGTGGTGGGATCCGCCGGTTTCAAGGATTCGCTGGGCTTCCTCAAGACCCTCTATGACGAAGGGCTCGCAGTGACGCCTGCCGAAGCCCTCGATGCGAACGTCTGGAAAAAGGTGTTCGGCGAATGGTTCCCGGACGGAAAACTGGGCGCCACCGTGGAAGGCTCCTACGCGCCGTCGTTCTGGCAGGACGGCGGCAGTTACGAATGGCCCGGCTACGCACAGGACATGGCGGTTGCCCCGTTCCCCACGCAGGACGGCGGCGAGCCGGGTGCGGTGAGCATGTCCGGGGGCTGGACGCTGGCCATCGGAGCAGGGACCAAAGAACCGGACCTCGCCTTCAAATTCCTGAGCACGGCGCTCAACCGGGACAACTCGCTGAAATTCACGCTGGACAGTTCCCAGATCGCGGTTCGAAGCGACGTCGCTGAGGACTCCGGCTACCAGGGGGCCAACCCGTTCGTGAAGGACGTCTCCGGACTCGTCTCAGTCACCCGCTACCGCCCGGCCACTTCCGACTACCCCCGGATCTCTGCCGCCGTCCAGGAGGCGACGGAGGGTGTGATCACCGGTGCCAAGTCGCCCGACCAGGCGGCCGCAGACTACGACGCCGCCGTGGCAGACATAGTGGGCGGCGACAAGACCGTCCGGAAGTAGCCGGTGCCGGCCCGAATGGGGGGACGCGGGCTGCTGCGCTACCTGCCCGTCCTGCCTGCCCTGCTGCTTTTGCTGGTGTTCCTGGCCGGTCCGGTGTTTTGGGCCTTCCAGGCGTCCTTTACCAATACCGGGCTGACGGGCAGGAATGCGCGCAACCCCGAATGGGTGGGGCTGGAGAACTACCAGCGGCTGCTGCTGGATCCGGTGTTTCCCCTCTCGCTGTGGCTGACAGTCCTGTTCGTTGGGGCTTCTGCTGTCCTGGGCCAGAACCTGCTGGGGCTGGCCCTCGCGGTGCTGATGCGGCGCGCACGCCGGGCCGTGTCCGCAGCTGTGGGCACGGCGGTAGTGGCTGCCTGGGTGCTGCCCGAGATCGTGGCGGCCTTCGCCGCCTACGCCTACTTCAGCCGGGACGGCACCCTGAACCAGTTGCTGGGCGGCCTGGGAATGGGAGAGCCGGACTGGCTCTATTCCTGGCCGATGGCGGCCGTGGTGCTGGCGAATATCTGGCGGGGCACGGCCTTTTCCATGCTGGTGTACCGGGCGGCCCTGAACGACATTCCCACGGAAGTGGCCGAGGCCGCGCAGATGGACGGCGCCGGCGGCTGGAAGCGGCTGGCTTTCATCACGCTGCCCATGATCCGGGGCAGCATCGCCACCAACCTGATGCTGGTCACCTTGCAGACGCTTGCCGTGTTCACCCTGATCTGGGTGATGACCGCCGGAGGTCCGGCCAATGCCAGCACTACCCTCCCGGTCCTGGCCTACCAGGAGGCCTTCAAATTCGGTGACATCGGGTACGGGACTGCGGTGGCTTCGGTGCTGCTTCTTATCGGTGCGGTGTTCGGTGTGGGGTACATCCGGCTGCTGAGGGAGGGGAAGCGTTGACCGCACCGGCACGGGCATCCGGAACTGCCCTCTTCGAAAAGGCCCCCCGCCCGCGCAGGCCCGGGAACAGCCGTGTCAGTCCCGCAGATGTGGCACTGCTGGTCCTCGGTGCCTGTTTTGTGCTGCCGCTGCTGTGGCTGGTCCTGGCGTCCTTCGACGCGGAGGCAGGCCACGAGACCAGCGTTCCAGCCGCCCTCACCCTGGAGAATTTCGCCGCGGTGATGACGCCGGGGCTGCTGTTGCAGCCGTTGTGGAACAGCCTGCTCCTGTCCGCAGGGACGGCCACGGCCACGCTCGCGGCCGCCGTGCTGGCCGCGTATCCACTGTCCCGCTACCGGTCCCGGTTCAACACGCCGTTTATGTACGCTGTGCTCCTAGGGACCTGCCTTCCCGTTACAGCCATCATGGTGCCGGTCTACGGACTTTTCGTCCAGCTGGAGCTATTGGATTCAATGCCGGCAACCATGCTGTTTATGGCCGCCACCGCCCTGCCGATGGCCATCTGGATGACCCGGAACTTCATGGACGCTGTGCCGGTGTCCCTCGAGGAGGCGGCATGGGTGGACGGCGCGTCCAGGATGACAGCGCTGCGCACCATCGTCCTGCCGTTGATGCGCCAGGGACTCGGCGTGGTGTTCATTTTTGTGTTCATCCAGGCCTGGGGAAACTTCTTCGTCCCGTTTGTGCTGCTCCTGTCCGAGGCGAAGCAGCCAGCGGCGGTATCCATTTTCAGTTTCTTCGGACAGCATGGCGCAGTTGCCTACGGCCAGCTCGCCGCCTTCTCCATCCTGTACTCGCTGCCGGTGCTGGCCCTGTACGTCATTGTGGCCAGGGGTGCCGGGAGCTCATTTGCCTTGTCCGGCGCGGTGCGGGGTTAGCCGCCCGCTAGTCGATATCCTCGACAACCACTCCGAAGGGGATGCTGTCGTCAAGGTGTGCCTGGTGGCCGGTTGAGCCTGGGTTGTAGACAACCCGGACTCCATGGAGCCTGTCCGCGGCTGACTGCTGCAGGACAGGCTTGACGGTGTTGATGAACATCTCGCTTTTGTCGGCGAGAAACTCCTTGTAACTGGCTGGAAGCTCGCTCATGTCAAAAGAATAGACCTGGGGAGCCCCCGTGGGGAGTGGTCCCCATTGCCCGAACCCGCGGATCCGTCTTGGATAGGATGGCGGCGGAGTGCGGTCCGGCCGTACCGGACGCCAAAACACAGCCATCAGGGGGAATCGCAGTGCTTCAAACCAGCTCTTCGGCAAGGATCGAACCGGCGGAGCTGGCACGGGCGCAACAGGTTGCAGCCAACATTTCCAGGAGCTTCGACGCGAAGATGGTGGGGCAATCCCGGCTGCGGGAATCGCTGCTGGTGGGCCTGCTCACCGGCGGCCATATCCTGCTGGAAAGCGTTCCGGGCCTGGCCAAAACCACGGCTGCCCAGACTGTCGCCGAAGCCATCAGCGCGGAGTTCCGGCGGATCCAGTGCACTCCGGACCTGCTGCCCAGTGACATTGTGGGGACGCAGATCTACGACGCCGCCAAGGGAACCTTCGTCACGCAGCTGGGCCCGGTGCACGCCAACATCGTGCTGCTGGACGAGATCAACCGCTCCAGCGCCAAGACCCAGAGCGCCATGCTGGAGGCCATGCAGGAACGGCAGACGTCCATCGGCGGCCAGGAACACCGGCTCCCTTCCCCGTTCCTGGTCCTGGCTACGCAGAACCCGATCGAGCAGGAAGGCACCTACCAGCTTCCGGAAGCCCAGATGGACCGCTTTATGCTCAAGGACGTCCTGGATTATCCGTCGCCTGCCGAGGAGGCCGAGATCATCCGTAGGCTCGACGCCGGAGTGTTCACCGACGAGCAGAAGCCGGCGGCCGCGGCGTCCCTTGAGGCGGTGGCCCACGCCCAAAGCATGGTCAAGCGGATCTACATCGATCCGGCGGTCATCAACTACATCGTGGGGCTGGTCTACGTCACCCGGAACGCGCAGCAGTACATTGATCCGCGGCTTGCCGGCTTCATCGAGTTCGGTGCCAGTCCGCGCGCCAGCATCGCCTTCAGCCAGGCGGCACGCGCAGTGGCGCTCCTGCAGGGCCGGGACCATGTGATCCCGGAAGATGTGAAATCGCTGGCCCACCGCGTCCTGCGGCACCGCCTCATCCTGAATTTTGAGGCAGTGGCTGAGCAGGTGCCGGTGGAAACGGTCATCGACGCCGTGGTCGCCGCCGTCCAGACGCCCTGAGCCCGCCATGACCAGCCTCCTTCACCGGGTGAAGTCGAAGATGGCCATCTTTGCGCACCGTAAGGCCCGCGGCATGCTTGACGGCGAATACGGTTCTGTTTTCCGCGGCCGCAGCCTGGACTTTGATGACCTCCGCGCCTATGTTCCGGGAGACGAGGTGCGCGATATCGACTGGAAGGCAACAGCCCGCCACGGGTCCCCATTGATCAGGAGGTACGTGGCCGTCCGGCGGCAGACAGTCCTGCTCATCACCGATACCGGGCGCAACATGGCAGCCGAAGCAGCCGGCGGGGAAACCAAGAAGGACATTGCCATCATGGCGCTGGGGGTTATCGGGTACCTGGCCCACCGGCACGGCGACGTGGTGGGCCTGGTGTGCGGCGACGCCCATAAAACAACATCCCTGCCGGCCAAAAGCGGCGAGGCGCACCTCGAACGGCTCCTGCGCCATGTCCATAACAACGCCACCATGGATTCTGCTGCCAGCCGGCTTGAGGACCAACTGGAGCATGTGGCCCGCACCGTCAAGGGCAGGTTCCTGTTGTTCGTTGTGGCGGACGAAATGGTAGCCACCCCCTCGCTGTCAGGGCTGCTCCGCCGGCTTCGGGCACAGCATGAGATCCTGTGGCTGACGGTCCGTGATGCGGATCTGACGGCGGAAGCGCCGTGGTTCAGCGTTCACGATTCCTCGCCTCTGATGGGCCACCTGGCCCGGTCTCCGCGAGTGGCTGCAGCATACTCCCAGGCAGTGACGGACAGGGACTCCGGACGCACTGACATGCTGCGCCAGGCAGGGATCACCGGGGGTTCGGTCAGCGGGAGCCCGGAGGTCATCACGGAGCTGTTCGCACTCCTGGAAAGGCACCGGCGTGCAGGCTGATCCCGAATTCCTCGGCCCGCTGCCGTACAGTCCGCTGTGGACGTGGACAGGGCTGGCCCTGCTGCTCCTGCTGGCCGCCTGGTACACGTTTGTTTTCGCCAGTACCAGGCGTCCCCGGCCCAGCACCCCCGCCGGGTCGGGACCGCTCACCGACCTGCCGGCACTCCAATCGGCGTACCTGCAGCGGATTATTGACGTGGAACGGGAGGCAGCCGCCGGAAACATCAGTACCCGCGCTGCCCACCAGCAGATCAGCCTCCTCCTGCGCCGCTTCGTCCGCGACGCCACCGGGGTGGACGCGCCGAGAATGACGTACGCCGACCTCGCGAGCCACCCGTTGCCCGCGGCCGCGAAGGCCGTCGGCGCGCTGTACCCGGGTGAGTTCGGGTCCGAGCCGCTGCCCGCCGTCGCAAGCTCTGCCGCGGCGGCACGCGAGGCGGTGCGCTCGTGGAGCTGATGTTCTGGTGGGTGGTTCCCCTGGGTGCGGCCGTGGCAGGCCTCGCGGCCTGGGCGGCGTGGCGCCCGGGCAGGAACACAAGCGCACGACGGCGGCCGGCAGCCCATGCGGACAGGCTCACCCGCCTGCCCGAATACCAGGCCGCACTGCGGCGGCACCGCCAGTGGCTGGTGGTCGCGGCAACTGCCTGCGGGGTCCTGCTGGCGTCAACCCTGCTCGCCGCCGCACGCCCTGTGAATGTGGACACCGTCCGGCCGGAGCAGCACAACCGCGACATCGTCCTGTGCCTGGACGCTTCCGGATCCATGAGCAGCGCAGACGCGGAGGTGGTGGACGTGTTTGCCCGGCTGGCAGAGGACTTCGAGGGCGAAAGAATAGGCCTGACCATCTTCGACAGCACAGCCATCCAGGTCTTTCCCCTCACCGACGACTATGAGTACGCCAGGGAACAGCTGGCCCTGGCCCGTGATGCCTTCAACGGCAAACCCGGCACGTCCGGCTTCCTCGACGGAACCTGGAGCGGCCGCGGTTCATCCCTGATCGGGGATGGCCTCGCCTCATGCATCACCAGCTTTCCACCCTCCCGGGACCCGGAAAACAGCAAGCAGCAGAACGCTGGCCAGCAGGGCAGCCGGCAACCGCGCTCGCGGTCGGTGATCCTGGCCACGGACAACTTTGTTTCGGGCGATCCCATCATGACCCTGCAGGAAGCTGCCGGAATGGCGAAGGAAAGGGAAGCCCGTGTTTATGCGCTGAACCCGGGGGACTTTGACTACGGCACCGACGCTGACCAGCCCGGGGCGCAATTGCGTGCGGCCGCCGAGTCCAGTGGGGGAGCCTATTACGCCCTGGACAGCCCGGACGCGGTGCCGGGCATTGTGCGGGCCGTGCAGGAAACGGAGAAGTCCACCCTGCAGGGCGCGCCGCGTGCCGTGGTCACCGACTTGCCCAACCTTCCGTTGGCCGTTGCGCTCCTGGCCGGCCTTGTCCTCGCTGTTGCGTCCTGGCGGCTCCGCCCATGACACTGCAGCCGATCCTGCCGTGGTGGCTCCTCCTGCCCCTCACCGCCGCCGCACTGGTCTTCCTGGGCTGGCGGATCCTTTGCGAACGGAGGCGCCCCGGCCGCACTGGACGAATCCGGCGGGCCCTGCTGGTGCTGTTCGTGCTGACAGCAGCATTCCGGCCAGGCATCCCCGGCGGCTCCGCCCAGGCCGCTGCAGCGGACCTGAACGTCTTTTTTGTGGTGGACACCACCAGCAGCATGGTGGCCGAGGACTACGGCAATGCCGCACCGCGCCTCGCCGGCGTCCGCCAGGACATCATGGCCATCGCCGGGGAACTGCCGGGTGCCCGTTTTTCCGTCATCACCTTTGACACCGAAGCCCATGTCCGGATGCCCCTGACCACCGACACGTCAGCGCTTGACACCATTACCTCGATCCTCCAGCCGCAGGTCACGTCCTATGCCAAAGGCAGCAGCATCACGGCCGCCCGCCAAGTGCTCGCCGAACGCCTGTCCGCAGCCAGGGACAGCCACCCCGAGCGGCCCCGGCTCGTCTTCTACCTGGGCGACGGCGAGCAAACCAGCGGGAAGGAGCCGGAGCCCATGGCGCTGGATGGGGAACTGGTGGCCGGGGGAGCGGTGCTGGGGTACGGGACCTCCGGCGGCGGGCGCATGAAGGAGAACACCGGGATGGAGTCCGACGACGATGCCCCCTACATCCAGGACCGCACCGTAGATGCCGCCAAGGATGCGCTGTCCATCATTGATGAGGACAGGCTCCGGGAGGTCGCTGCGCGGCTGGGTGTGCCCTATGTGCACCGGTCAGCGGGGGACCCGGTCTCAGCCATGCTGCAGGAGGCGCGCGCCGGCGCCCTGGAACGAACGGAACAAGACGGCACCCTTGGGGGCCGGACCGAGTTCTACTGGCTTTTCGCTGCGGGTGCCTTCGTGGTGGGGTTGGCCGAGCTGATGGGCATCATCCGGCAGCTGCGCGAAGTGCGGCCTGCGGCCAGGCCCCTTCGTGCCGCACACGGCGGCCAGCCAAAGGATACGGCAGGATGAGGCGCCGCCTGCTGGTGTGGTCGGCCCTTCCCGCTCTGCTGGTGCTGTTGGTCGCGGCGAAACTTCTCAGCCTCGACCCGCTTGCGGGGCACGCCGCGAAGGCCTTCGAAGCCAAGGACGCGGCCGCCGTCGGAATGGCTGCGGAGGCGCTCCAGGCCGCAAACATCGTGGAGCCGCACAAAGCGCCCTTCGCCGCCGGGGACGCCCAGGCGCTCGCCGGAAATTTCGGAGCTGCCCGGTTGCGCTTCGAGGAAGCCCTGGACCTTGCCCCGCCAGGCTCGCTGGATGCCTGCGTGGTGCGGCTCAACCTTGTCCTCGCCATCGAGCGGCTCGGTGACGAGAAGCTGCGTCTGGAGGATAGGGCGGGTGCCGCAGCCCTGTTTACCGAGGCATTGGAAGCCGCCAGCGAGGCCCCGGAGGGCTGTTTCGACGCGGGACCCTCCGCTGATGCCGGCCAAAAGCTAAAGGAGGCGGAAGGGCGCCTGAACGGAAAACTCGAGTCAACCAAGGGGTCCGCCGAGGATCAGGCAAACGCGGCGGAGGAGGGAGGACCGGACGAGCCGAAGGCCAAGTCGCCCGGCGAGGACCAGCTGCAGCAGTTGCAGGAGAGCGCCCGGGAGTCCCAGCGGGAACGCAACAGCGGACGGGAACGGTCGGACTACCTTGAGGACACCGCTCCCGGCGTGGACCGGCCCTGGTGACCAGCGGCCACAGGCGCAAAGGGGGAGCGGAGCGAAGAATATTCTGTTGCCGAACGAAACAAGGCGTAAGACTGCGTCTTAATTCGGGCGCCGACTTGAAAGCTCCTCCGGCCGCTCATAGAGTTCTATACAAGTTACCGCGGTAACGTGTCAGCGATCCTCCGTTGCGGAGGGTGTGGGTGCCCCCATGTGGGCCTGACATTTGCTCACGGACAACTTCATTCCAGGCGTAACAGTCGCGGCTGCGTCCTTGTGGAGTTTTTTCGTGTTCCCCAAACTCAAATTCATTGCCGGTCCCCGTCCAGTTTCTGACAGGGAACCTCCAATGGCCCAAAGCCAAGGATGCAAATGTCGCCACCAAGCCTTATCGACACACACCCGAATCTCTCCGAAGCCGCCCCCGTGGCGCTTTCCTACGAGCTGTTCCCGCCCCGTTCGCCGGCAGCCGCGGAAACGCTCTGGACCACCATCCGGGAACTGGAAACCACCGAACCTGACTACGTCTCCGTCACGTATGGTGCCAGTGGCTCCAACCGGGACACCGCCGTCGAACTTATCAACCGGCTCCTGCTCGAAACTACCCTCCGGCCGCTGGCCCACCTGACCTGTGTTGGCAACACGCCGCAGGAACTGGCGGGCATCATCGGCGAACTGCTGGACACCGGGGTGCGCGGCATCCTGGCGCTGCGCGGCGATCTTCCCAAGGACGGCGGCGAACCCGTCGACGGAGCCCTGCGGTACGCCCAGGACCTGATCGAACTCATCCGCCGCGTAGAGCAGCGCCGTTCGGCACTGCTGTGCGCCGGGAAGATTGCGGTTGGCGTGGCGGCGTACCCCACCAGGCACCCGGAATCGCCGAGTGAGGAGCACGACGTCGAGGTGCTGCTCGCAAAGCAGCGTTCCGGCGCGGACTTCGCCATCACCCAGGTCTTCTTCCGTGCAGAACAGTACGCCGACCTCCTCACCCGGGCACGCCGGGCCGGAGTCACCATCCCCATCATTCCCGGCGTGATGCCGCTGACCAGCCTCCGCCGCCTCAAGCGGCTGGGTGAGCTGGCGGGCGTGGAGCCCGCAGCGGAACTGATGGAACGCCTGGCCGCCGCGGACAACGACATCGAACGCCTCCACATCGGCGTCGATGCCACCGTGGACCTGGCCAACGCCGCACTGGATGCCGGCGCGCCCGGCATCCACCTCTACACCTTCAATGAACACCAAAGCGCACTGGAGGTGCTGGACAAACTGGCACTTCCCCGGCATTCCCGTTCCGGGATCCGGCGGGACGCGCTCACCCGGCGCCAGCTCGCCAGCTGACGACTTCCGCGAAGCACCCCGCGCTTTAGACCCTGGCTATAAAGCCCAAAGTTTCAAACCCAGCTCCTACCTGAGGATTTGTCATGCCTGAAAACAACACGCCCTTCCCGTCCGCCTCACTCCTTGGCTACCCCCGTATCGGCCGGCGCCGCGAGCTCAAGAAGGCCGTCGAGGCCTACTGGGCCGGCAAGATCGACGCCGCCGCCCTGGACGCCGCTGCCAAGGACATCCAGCTGACCATCGCCAAGCGCCTGCAGGAGCTCGGCCTGACCGAAGCCGCCGCCGTGCCCGGCACCTTCTCCTACTACGACCAGGTCCTGGACACCACCGCGCACCTCGGCGCCGTGCCGGCCCGTTTCGGCAACCTCCTCAACGCTGAGGGACAGCTGGACATCGACGGCTACTTCACGCTGGCCCGCGGCAGCAAGGAACAGCAGCCGCTGGAAATGACCAAGTGGTTCGACACCAACTACCACTACCTGGTGCCGGAAATCGGTCCGGAAACCGGGTTCACCCTCGCCTCCACCGCCAAGGTTGACGAGTTTGCCTTCGCCCTTGCCAACGGCATCGAAACCCGCCCGTACCTCGTTGGCCCGGTCACCTACCTGCTGCTCTCCAAGGCTTCCGACGACGCCCCGGCCGGCTTCAACCCGCTGTCCCGCCTCGGGGACATCCTGCCCGTCTACGTGCAGCTGCTCGAGAAGCTGGCAGCAGCCGGGGCCGGCTGGGTCCAGCTGGACGAACCCGCCCTGGTGGTCGACCAGGACACCCCGGCCGGTGACATCGAAGCAGCCGTGGCCCGCGCCTACGACGTCCTGACCGCAGCAGCCAACCGCCCGCAGATCCTCGTGTCCACCCCGTACGGCTCGCTCGACGGCCAGCTCGGCACCCTCGCAGCCACCAACATCGAGGCCCTTCATATCGACGTCTTCAAGGGCGCTGTCCCCTCCGCCGCCGCCCTGGCGGGCCTGGGCAGCAAAACCCTGGTTGCCGGCGTCGTGGACGGTCACAACATCTGGCGCAACGACCTCGCAGCCTCCGCTGCGAAGCTGGACGCACTGAAGGAAGCCGCCGGCACGCTCGCCGTTTCGACGTCCACCTCCACGCAGCACGTCCCGCACGACGTCGCCGAGGAAACCCAACTTTCCGAGCAGCTCCGCAGCTGGCTCGCGTTCTCCGACCAGAAGGCCGTGGAGGTCAAGACCCTCGCCGAGTACCTGGCCAACCCCGCCTCCGCCAAAGCAGCCATCGACGATGCAACGGCAGTGATCGCCTCCCGCGCCACCGCCGAAGGCGTCCGCCGTTCAGACGTCCGGGCACGCACCGAAGCCCTGACCGCCGCGGACTTCGCCCGCTCCGAGTACTCAGTCCGCGAAGCCGCCCAGGAAGAGTCGCTGCACCTGCCGCCGCTGCCCACCACCACCATCGGCTCCTTCCCGCAGACGTCGGAGATCCGTTCGGCCCGCGCCCGCAACAACAAGGGCGATCTCACTGATGAGCAGTACGAGAAGCTCATGAAGGACGAGATCAAGCGCGTTGTGGACCTGCAGGAAGAGCTGGGCTACGACGTCCTGGTGCACGGCGAGCCCGAGCGCAACGACATGGTGCAGTACTTCGCCGAGAACCTCGAAGGCTTCGACGTCACCGTCCACGGCTGGGTCCAGTCCTACGGCTCGCGCTGCACCCGTCCGTCCATCCTGTGGGGCGACGTGACCCGAAGCGCCCCCATCACGGTGAAGTGGGCCGAGTACGCGCAGTCCCTGACCAGCAAGCCGATGAAGGGCATGCTCACCGGTCCGGTCACCATCCTGGCGTGGTCCTTCGTCCGCGACGACCAGCCGCTGGGCGAGACGGCCAACCAGGTCGGTCTGGCCCTGCGCGACGAGATCGCCGACCTCGAAGCCGCCGGCATCAAGGTCATCCAGGTGGACGAGCCTGCCCTGCGCGAGCTCCTTCCGCTGCGCAAGGCAGACCACGCCGAGTACCTGAAGTGGTCCGTGGATTCCTTCCGCCTGGCTACCGCCGGCGCGGCCGACGCCACCCAGATCCACACCCACCTCTGCTACTCCGAGTTCGGCGTGATCATCGACGCGATCGACGGGCTGGACGCGGATGTGACCTCCATTGAGGCCGCCCGGTCCCGCATGGAGGTTGTGCACGACCTTGAGTCCCACGGCTTCGGCCGCGGCGTTGGTCCTGGTGTCTACGACATCCACTCGCCGCGCGTTCCCGGCACCGAGGAAGTGACTGAGCTGCTCAGCACCGCCGTGAAGCACGTTCCGTCCCGCCAGCTCTGGGTCAACCCGGACTGCGGCCTGAAGACCCGCGGCTACGTTGAGACCGAGGAATCCCTGCGGAACCTGGTCGAGGCCACCAAGACGGTCCGCGCCGGACTGCTGGAAGCGGCGAAGTAAAACAACAGCAAGGGTTTCGACAGGCTCAACCACCGGTGGTTGAGCCTGTCGAAACCAAGAACGGTGGCTGAGCGTCTGCTCAGCCACCGTTTTGGTTTAAGTGCATCCCGCGTCAGGACTCCCAGACGATCTCGTCGTCCACGACGCCGTCCTCGTCCGCCGAGGCCACCAGGACTTCATCGGTGAAGTGCTCGCCCAGGGTGAAGTCCATCACAAAGTAGCGTTCGGGTTGGCCGGGGTAGATGCCCACGTGGCCGAGCTTCAGTGCTTTGAGGAACACTTCCTTGGTGAGCTGGCTCCGTTCCTGGACACCAAAAACCTTGTGCAGGTGCTCATCCTTGAGCGCGTTGCAGTGGAAATGGAGGTATTCCTGCGGGCTGGTGCCTTCCTGGTCCAGCTCCTCCGCGATCATGTCCCGCACCTCGTCCACCAGTTCGGGCAGGAACCGCAGGCGGTAATCCACCTTGCGCAGTGCCGCCTCGTCGAAGTGGTCGTGGGCGGTGATGTTCAGGTCGATCTCCAGCGGATGGCCCCGCAGCTCATGTTTGGCAGCGATGTTGTGATCGCTGCCGTGATTGAGCTCGATCTCGCCAAAGTGCTGGCTCGCTACCTTGTTCATAGTTTCAACATAGACCCGAACAGCGGTGCATTCCAGCGTTCGGGCCTAATTCACCGCCTTGGGCATCCCGGCAAAGGTCTCGGCCAGTAAGTCGACAAACAGCTGTACCCTGGCGGTTTTCCTGTCGTTGATCAGCAGCGCGAAAACGTTGCGGGCCAGCCGGATCTCCGGGACGTCCAGCACCACCACGCCGGCGGGTTTGTTGCGCAGCGCGAGCTCGGGTACCAGCGCCGCGCCCAGCCCGGCAGCAGCCATCTCCAAGCTCGCGTGGAAGTCATCGCTGTGGGCCACAACCCGGGGGTGCAGGTTACAGCCGGCGAAGAGCCGTTCGATCACCATGGCGTCGGCTGTGCCGGGGTGGTGCATGATCCAGGGCATCTCGGACAGGTGGTCGGCGGCCACTTTCGCATCGGCGCGGAAGCCCCAGCCGGCAGGCAGCACCACCCGGAAGTCGTCGTCGCCGATCCATTGCCTGTTAATCGTGTTGGGCCAGGCGAAGCCGGTCTGGCCCACCTGGAAAACCACTGCCAGGTCCAGGTCGCCGCCGGTGCGCAGCCCCTGGATGGTCTGGCCGGGCTCAGCGACTGAGACTTTCAGGTCGATGCCCAGGTTCTTCCACGTTGGATTCTTCAGGATCCGCGGCAGGACGAAGGTGGCCAGGCTGGGAAAGATTCCGAGGCGCAGTTCCTGGTGCGCCGAATCCTGGGTTTTGGAGGCGGCTGCCATGAGTGCCTCGATGTCCGTGAGCACCTTCGCGGCGTGCCGGGTCATCACGACGGCGGCTTCCGTGGGCACCACGCTGCGCGCCGAGCGCTGGAAGAGGACCACGCCCGTGTCCCGTTCCAGCGCGGACATCTGCTGTGAAACGGCCGAGGCGGTGTAGCCAAGCGTTGCCGCAGCGGCCGCGAACGAGCCTAGCCGCGTGACCTCCAGGAGGGTCTTCAGGTGTACCGGATTTACCACCAGCCCACAGTACTCTGCCGCCTCCTGCCGAAGAAGCTGAAGCCCGCACCCATCCGGCGGCCCGGGCGCTGCGAATTTCCCTCTGTATACCCATCACTGGCAAATGTTCAGCAGAGGAGCATCAATTGTCACCTGATCCAGCAGCAAGCGGAGGCGGACGACGGCGGGTGGCCGTCATCGGCAGCGGCGTCGCCGGCCTCATGGCCGCCTACGTCCTCAGCCGCGAGGACGACGTGACCCTGTTCGAGGCGGATTCGCGGCTGGGCGGGCACGCCCACACCCACGACATGCCGCAACCGGACGGCTCGGTTCTCGGTGTTGACACCGGGTTCATCGTCCACAATGAGCGGACGTACCCCACGCTGCTGCGGCTGTTTGCCGAGCTGGGGGTGGAAACCCAGGACTCCGAAATGAGCATGTCCATCCGCTGCGACGGCTGCGGGCTGGAATACGCCGGTGCCCGTGGCGGTGCCCGCGGCATCATCGCCCGCCCGTCCAGCCTGCTGCGGGGCCGTTACCTGCTGATGCTGCTGGAGGTCACCCGCTTTTACCGCAAGGCCAGGGCGCTGCTGAACACCGCCCCGGTCGCCTCGGTCAGCCCGGACGAGGCAGTTCCCGAACTGACCCTGGGGCAGTTCCTCGAGCATGAAAATTTCAGCCCCTACTTCGTTTCCCACTTCATGACCCCGGTGGTCAGCGCTGTCTGGTCCTGCGACCCCACCACCGCTTTGGCCTATCCGGCCCGCTATCTCTTCACGTTCCTTGGGCACCACGGGCTGCTGGGCGTCAAGGGTTCACCCCAGTGGCGCACGGTTACGGGCGGCTCGGCGCGGTACGTGGAGAAGCTGGCGGCCACCCTGCCGGATATCCGGCTCAACTCGCCCGTGTCCGCCGTCCGGCGGCACGCGCTGGGCATCGAAGTGGTGACGGAAGCCGGCGTCGAGGATTTCGAGGCCGTTGTCATCGCAACCCACCCGGCGCAGGCGCTCGGGTTCCTGGCCGACGCCACCCCGGATGAAAAGGAAGCGCTGGGCGGGATGCCGTATTCGGTGAACCACACGGTGTTCCACCGGGACCCTGCTGTCCTGCCGTCCGCCGACAACGCCAGGGCATCCTGGAATTACCGGCTTCCGTCCTGCGAAGCCCGGCCCGACAAGGTCCTGGTCAGCTACGACCTCACCCGCCTGCAGCGGCTGACTCCCTTGGACGGCAAGCCGTACCTGGCGAGCCTGGGGGAGTCCGAACTCATCGCCGATGACGCCGTCCTGGAGCGGATGGTCTACGAGCACCCGCAGTACACTCCGGAATCGGTGCAGGCACAGCAGGCAATCACGGCACTCAGCGACAACCGCATTGCCTATGCCGGCGCGTACCTCGGCTGGGGTTTCCACGAGGATGGCGCACTGTCCGGCGTCCGGGCCGCTGAATCGCTGGGACGCTCCTGGCCTATTGCCCTGCCTGCTGATCCGTTTGAATCCCTGGACGGCGGGGAGCGGGAGCTTCTTCCCGCAGCGGAACCCGCATGAGCGCAGCGATCTACCGCACCTCGATCTCCCACGTGCGGCACACCCCCTTGAAGAACTCGTTCACCTACCGCAGCTACAGCTGGTTCGTGGACGTTGACAACCTTCCGCGGCTTCCGCTGCTGATGCGGCCTTTGGCCGTGTTCCGGTCCGGCGACCATCTGGGCGATCCGGACGCCACCATCCGCAGCAACGTGGAGCGGTACCTGCGTACACAGGGGATAGAGCCCGACGGCGGCCCTATCCACATGCTGACCAGCGCCAGGGTCTTCGGCTATGTTTTCAACCCGCTGACGCTCTTCTGGTGCTACCGCTCCAATGGAGAGCTTGAGTGCGTGGTCGCCGAAGTCCACAACACGTACGGTGAGCGGCATTGCTACCTGCTCAGGACAGACATCTCCGGGCGTGCCTCGGTGCCGAAGGCGTTCTACGTTTCACCGTTCAATGAGGTGGACGGGCAGTACCGGATGAAGCTGCCCCCGCCGGGGGAGCGGCTGGCCGTGTCCATCGTTCTGGAACGAGAAGGCCACCGGCCCTTCGTGGCCAGCGTGGACGGCAAACGACGGCCCGCCACCGTGCGGAACATCCTGGCGGCTGCGTTGACGGTCCCAGCCGCGCCGCTGTTGGTTTCCGCCCTCATCCGGGTACAGGGCATTACACTCTGGGCAAGACGCCTGCCCGTCGTCGCCAGACCACACCACCCCTCACAGGAGGCAGCTCAATGACAATGACGGACGACAACGAAACGGCTGCAGCTCCTCTCCGGGACAAAGCCGCGCAGCAGGCTGAACGCAACGCCGTGAAGCCGGCGCCGGACCAGGGCATCACGCAACTGGCCGGAACATGGAACCCAACGGGAGTGCCGGCGTCGCCCGCTTCCATCGACGCGGACCTGTGGCCGGGAGTGGCACAACCGCCGTCGGGAGCCAAGGCAGCGATCGCCGGGAAGGCCGCCGGGCTCCTTTTCAAGGGGGCAGTGAAGCGCCTGCCCCTGCGGGTGGAGTATCCGGATGGTGCTGTCTTGGGGACAGGCGGTCCGGACGCGCCGGTGATGGTGATGGTGCGGCCGGAGGCATTTGAAGCCCGGATTGGGGACAACGGCCTGATCGGGCTGGGGGAGTCCTTTATGGCCGGCGACTGGGAAGCCAGCGATCTGGCCGGCGTCCTCGAGGTGTTCGCCGCATCGGTGGACAGGCTGATTCCTGCCCCGCTGCAGAAACTCCGAACCCTGTACCTGCCGCGTACCCCGCGGCAGGAGCGTAACGCCGAACAGAACACACGGAGCAACATCTCCCGGCACTACGACCTCTCCAATGACCTGTTCTCCACCTTCCTCGACGCCACCATGAGCTACTCCTCGGCCCTGTTCCCGGCTGACGCGGGACCCTTGAGCTCCGTGGGGTGGGACGCCCTGGCGGAAGCACAGCGGGCAAAAATCGACAGGCTGCTGGATAAAGCCGGCGTGGGTGAGGGCACCCGGCTGCTGGAGATCGGCACCGGCTGGGGCGAACTGGCACTGCGGGCAGCAGCGCGCGGCGCCACTGTCTACAGCGTCACCCTCTCCAGCGAGCAGCAGGCGCTCGCCCAGGAGCGGATCGCGGCAGCCGGCTACGCGGACCGCGTGACGGTGGCCCTGCAGGACTACCGCGCGGTGGAAGGCGAGTACGACGCCGTGGTGTCCGTGGAGATGATCGAGGCCGTGGGCTACGAATACTGGCCCATCTATTTCCAGACCGTCGACCGGGTCCTGGCGCCGGGCGGAAAGGTGGCTATTCAGGCGATCACGATGCCTCACGGCCGGATGCTGGCCACCCGGAACGCCTACACCTGGGTCCACAAGTACATTTTCCCCGGCGGTTTCCTGCCGTCCGTCCGGGCCATCGAGAGTGTGACCCAGCAGCACACCACCCTGCGCGTGCGCGAGCGGATGGGCATGGGGGACCACTACGCGGCCACCCTGCGGTTGTGGGAGGAGCGGTTCCTGGAGAGGTCCCTCGAGGTGGCGGAGCTCGGCTTCGATGCGGTGTTCCAGCGGATGTGGCTGTTCTACCTGTGCTACTCCCGGGCAGGCTTCCAGTCCGGCTACCTTGATGTGCAGCAGGTTGTGCTGGATCGCCGGGAGGCCCAGCTCTAGCAGCCCATGCCTAAGGCAGGGTCCGGCACTTGGCCGCCGGCCGGCGTCGTGCGTTTGATCACCAGAAGAGGTTCCGAAGGTCACTTCGGAGCCCCTTTTTGGTGCCCTTGGCACTCCGCCGGTACTCCCCGCGGCAGGCGCGACACGCCGTCTTTTCCACGACACGCGGGGCGTTAATTGTGGCTAAGTACTCCACAGGATGTGGATTCCGTCCGCAAAAACAGCGGGATTCCGGACATTTTGAAGGCCTCTGCCTGTGGATTAAAAGTGCATTAAATGACATACTTGTAATACATCATCTTGGGGTTCCGAAGAGGCGTCTGCACTAGATGTAGTATCTACATACAGCTTGGGCGGGAACACCGGACGAGCAAGTTTTTCCAGAAAAGGGGACAGGAACCATGACCGTAACGGTTTACACCAAGCCTGCTTGTGTTCAGTGCAACGCCACCTACCGGGCTCTCGACAAAAAGGGCATCACCTACCAGAGCGTTGACATCTCCCAGGACGCCGAAGCCCTCGAGCGCCTCAAGGCACTGGGTTACATGCAGGCCCCCGTTGTGGTCACGGACCAGGACCACTGGTCAGGCTTCCGCCCGGACAAGATCGAGGAACTGGCACTCTCCGCAGTTTCCTCCGTGGCCTAAGGGGCCACACTTTTTCCTGCCGGCAAACGTCAACCAGCTGAGGTGACTCCCATGGCAGCACCAGCAGCAGAGCAATCGTACAAGGCACAACACTTTCACGCGGCTCAGCGCGTGGATGCTGCGGAGCCGGTTTCCGCGGTTGTCACCGGCAGCCAGCTCATCTACTTTTCCTCGGCATCCGAGAACACCAGCCGCTTCGTCTCGAAGCTTGGCCGTGAGGTGGCCCGGATTCCGCTGCTCCCGAAGGACGCACCCCTCCTTGCCACGCGGCCGTATGTGCTGGTGGTGCCAACATATGGCGGCACCGGGGGAGAGGGATCCGTCCCAAAGCAGGTCATCCGCTTCCTGAACAACCCGCAGAACAGGCAACTGATCCGCGGTGTCATCGGGGCCGGCAACACAAACTTCGGGAACAACTACTGCATGGCGGGGGACATCATCGCCGCCAAGTGCGGAGTACCGCACCTCTACCGCTTCGAATTAATGGGCACGCCAGACGACGTGACCCGTGTAAACAATGGATTGGACACGTTTTGGACACGACTGTCGCAGACACAGAAGTAACCAGGGCCCAGAAGCCTGAGATGCCTGCCGCCTACAAGGGCCTGGGCTATCACGAGCTGAACGCGATGCTGAACCTGTACGGTCCCAGCGGCGAGATCCAGTTCGAGGCGGACCGCGAGGCCGCCCACCAGTACTTCCTGCAGCACGTGAACAACAACACCGTGTTCTTCCACGACCTGGAAGAGAAGCTCGAATACCTGGTCAAAAACGACTACTACGAGCGCGAAACCCTCGACCAGTACACGATGAACTTCATCCGTGACCTGTTCAACCGCGCCTACAAAAAGAAGTTCCGCTTCGAGACCTTCCTGGGCGCGTTCAAGTTCTACACGTCCTACACGCTGAAGACGTTTGACGGCAAGCGTTTCCTGGAGCGCTACGAGGACCGAGTGTGCATGGTTGCCCTGCACCTGGCCCGCGGCAACGAGCAGCTCGCCTTGCAGATGGTGGACGAGATCATCGAGGGCCGCTTCCAGCCGGCCACCCCCACGTTCCTGAACGCGGGCAAGAAGCAACGCGGCGAGCTGGTGTCCTGCTTCCTGCTGCGCATCGAAGACAACATGGAGTCGATCGGCCGCTCCATCAACTCCGCACTGCAGCTGTCCAAGCGCGGCGGCGGGGTGGCGTTCGCGCTGACCAACATCCGCGAAGTGGGCGCGCCCATCAAGCAGATCGAGAACCAGTCCTCCGGCGTCATCCCCGTGATGAAGCTCCTCGAAGACAGCTTCTCCTACGCCAACCAGCTTGGTGCCCGCCAGGGTGCCGGTGCCGTGTACCTGCACGCGCACCACCCGGACATCTACCGCTTCCTGGACACCAAGCGGGAGAACGCGGACGAGAAGATCCGCATCAAGACCCTGTCCCTTGGCGTGGTCATCCCGGACATCACGTTCGAGCTGGCCAAGAAGGACGAGGACATGTACCTGTTCTCGCCCTACGACGTCGAACGCGTCTACGGGATGCCGTTCTCCGACGTCTCGGTCACCGAGAAGTACTACGAGATGGTGGACGATTCCCGGATCAAGAAGACCAAGATCAAGGCCCGCGAGTTCTTCCAGACCCTCGCCGAGATCCAGTTCGAATCCGGCTACCCGTACATCATGTTCGAGGACACGGTGAACCGGGCCAACCCGATCGACGGCAAGATCATCATGTCCAACCTGTGCTCTGAGATCCTCCAGGTTTCCCAGCCCACCACGTACAACGATGACCTGTCCTACGCTGACACCGGCAAGGACATCTCCTGCAACCTGGGCTCGCTGAACATCGCCAAGACCATGGACTCGCCGGACTTCGGCCTGACCATCGAGACGGCCATCCGCTCGCTCTCGGCTGTCTCGGACATGTCCAACATCACTTCGGTGCCCTCCATCGCCAAGGGCAACGACCAGAGCCACGCCATTGGCCTGGGCCAGATGAACCTCCACGGCTACCTGGCCCGCGAGCGGGTGCACTACGGTTCCGAAGAGGGCCTGGACTTCACCAACATCTACTTCTACTCGGTGGTGTACCACGCCGTCCGCGCTTCCAACCTGTTGTCCATCGAGACGGGTCAGACGTTCGGCGGCTTCGAGAAGTCCAAGTACGCTTCGGGTGAGTTCTTCGACAAGTACACGGAGCAGGAGTGGGTGCCGCAGACCGAGAAGGTCCGTGAGCTGTTCAAGAACGTGCACATCCCCACGCAGGCTGACTGGCTGGCGCTGAAGGCTTCGGTTATGGAGCACGGCATCTACAACCAGAACCTGCAGGCCGTGCCGCCCACGGGCTCGATCTCCTACATCAACAACTCCACCTCCTCGATTCACCCGGTGGCGTCCAAGATTGAGATCCGCAAGGAAGGCAAGATCGGCCGCGTCTACTACCCGGCGCCGTACCTGACGAACGACAACCTGGAGTACTACCAGGACGCGTACGAGATCGGCTACGAGAAGGTCATCGACACCTACGCCGCGGCCACCCAGCACGTTGACCAGGGCCTGTCCCTGACGCTGTTCTTCAAGGACACCGCCACCACCCGCGACATCAACAAGGCCCAGATCTACGCCTGGAAGAAGGGCATCAAGACCATCTACTACATCCGTCTCCGCCAGCTCGCGCTGGAAGGGACGGAAGTGGAGGGCTGCGTCAGCTGCATGCTGTAGTTGTAGCTTCAAGTAACTCGTGAAGTACGACGGCGGGCGCCCGCCCGCCGTCGTACGCTTTAACTTAGAGAAACCCACCCAACGTTTAGGGGATGACATGACCGAGAAGGTCAAGCTGCTGAGCCACGTCGAGGCCATTAACTGGAACCGCATCCAGGACGACAAGGACGTAGAGGTCTGGAACCGGCTCGTCAACAACTTCTGGCTGCCGGAGAAGGTGCCGCTGTCCAATGACGTCCAGTCATGGAACACCCTCACGCCCGCTGAGCAGCAGCTCACCATGCGCGTGTTCACTGGACTGACCCTGCTGGACACCATCCAGGGCACGGTCGGCGCTGTCTCGCTGATCCCGGATGCGCTCACCCCGCATGAAGAGGCCGTGTACACCAACATCGCCTTTATGGAGTCCGTGCACGCCAAGAGCTACTCCTCCATCTTCTCCACGCTGGCCTCCACGAAGGAGATCGACGAGGCTTTCCGCTGGTCCACCGAGAACTCGAACCTTCAGAAGAAGGCCCAGATCGTCATGGACTACTACCAGGGCGACGACCCCCTGAAGCGGAAAGTGGCTTCCACGCTGCTGGAGAGCTTCCTGTTCTACTCGGGCTTCTACCTGCCCATGTACTGGTCTTCACGCGCCAAGCTCACGAACACCGCTGACCTGATCCGCCTGATCATCCGCGACGAAGCTGTGCACGGCTACTACATCGGCTACAAGTTCCAGAAGGGCCTGGAAGGCCTGTCCGAGGAACGCAAGCAGGAGATCAAGGACTACACGTTCGAGCTGCTGTTCGAGCTGTACGAAAACGAAGTCCAGTACACGCACGACCTTTACGACGGCGTTGGCCTGGCCGAGGACGTCAAGAAGTTCCTGCACTACAACGCCAACAAGGCCCTGATGAACCTTGGCTACGAGGCGATGTTCCCCTCCTCAGTCACCGACGTGAACCCGGCCATCCTGTCCGCACTCTCGCCGAACGCTGACGAGAACCACGACTTCTTCTCGGGCTCGGGTTCTTCGTACGTGATCGGCAAGGCAGTTAATACTGAAGACGAGGACTGGGACTTCTAAGTCACTCAAGATGCAGAACGGCATTCGTCGATTTGAGCTGCACGTCGAAGGCCGCGGATCCGCCGGGTACTGTACTGGTGGCTCGGTGACCCGGATATCGCAGGCAGGCTGAAGTTCCGCCGGTGAGGTACTGGATGAGGCGCTTTAGCCGCCGGGAGTTCTGTGGGATCGGGCTCATCGTAGTGGCGGCACCCTGTATTTGGGCGTACGAGGCCATCCATGAGGCGTACTGGGCTGCTGCGCGCGAGGGCATGCTCCTCTACGTCGGCATTCCAGCGGACTCGATCGCCAACTGGTTCCTGATCGCGGCGCTCCTGTCCGGGGCTGTGGGGCTGCTGCTGCTGCTCCCGGCAGTGATAAGCCGCATTCCCCGGAAGGTGCCGCGGCGGATCGTCGCGTGGACCGCCGTGGTGGCAGCCGCGGCCGCCGTGCCGTGCATCGGCCTGATGTTCATCTTTGCCGGACTAGGCGCATTCGGCATTGGCGACACCGTGAAGGTCAGCACCGCGGGCGGGCAGTCAGTACTCGTCACTCAGGACGGGTTCGACGGCGACAGCGTCGTCATCTACACAAGACACGACGAGTACCACTACAAGCGGGTCCGCGACGCCCCCGAGATTTCCGGGTGGCCTCGCGTCAAAGACCAGAACTGCCGACTGGACAGCGCAGACGGGGAACTGCAGCTTTTGTGCGGGGCGAAGAGGGTGGCCATTGGCCAGTAGGTGCCACACCTTAGGGAACCGCAACGCTGCGCATGGAGTCGTAGCAGTCGGCGATCAGCGCCTTAACAAGTTGGCCAGCCAGCTCTTCTTCGACTTCTCAACTGTGGAGACAGCATCCGTTGGGGCCTCTTTGTCGTCGTTGGGTTCTTCGTCGAACTTTCCAACGACTGCGAGGTCGACGTGGATGCCCGTTAAGTTGCCTTCGGCATCCTTGGTTTGAAGGAGCCAGTAGAAGCCATCACCCCAGCCGGAGTGTGACAGCACGATATTCTCACCGTTCGATGCCAAGGGCATGACTATGTTTGCAGTGCCGGCGGGGTGGGGTCCGTCAGCGTCCATACGGCTGAACCAGGAGTCGGCTTCATCCGAATCGAACACCCCCTCGTACCAGGTTGTCGCGTCGGGCATGCAGCGCTTCACGGCTTTTGCATCGACAAAGGCTACGGTCCCGGCGTCCACTCCCACCGTGAAGTAGTGGCCCGGAGGAGGCGGACCGTCTGGGCCTGGCACCGCTTCCACGGTGACCGAATCCGCTTCAGAGAGCACCAGCGAAAGGTATGCCTCGCGCAGGTGTGACCCGTCTTGTTCCTCGGAGACGTCTGCGACCGTGACGCGGACGGGAAAGTCCCCTGGCGGAACCTGCACAACCAGCGGGTATTCGAGGGACACGAAGGGATCACAAGCGCCAACGTTGCCCGATGGCACGCGTAGGTTTCCCAAATCGTGAACGGTGAGTTTTGCTGGTGCTCCCGAGCCAAGGGGTGCGGGTCCCGTCTGAAGGGCGTAAAAATCGGCTATGTCCATGCTGTCATCCTCGTGGCTCATCAGCAGGACAGCAGCGTGACGCGCGGGGGACTGCCCACATCCTCGAGACTCAACCACTCGGGCGTGCACTGGAGGGGAGCGGTCCATAAGAGTACCCATTCCGGTAGACACGCTGCTGTGCAACACTTCGTGGCATGAACGATCCCAGAAGCCGGATTCTGCCACTCCTTCGTCAGGGCGAAAGGCTTCTGTGGGTGGGTCAACCGGACCCAAAGGTTCGTTTCACCGGTGCGGATGCCTTACTGGTGGCGGAAGCTACGCACCGTTTACGGGCTCACCGATCGCAGGGCAATTGTCTGCACAGGAGAGCGTTCCGTTTCCGATTCGCCTGTGAGCGGCATGCCGACCAAGGTAGATCGGTCCAAAGACGGACGCCATGTCAGCCTGACTTTCGGGGCTCAGGGCGTGGCCGGACTTTTCGGCACGGGAATGGGAATGTACCAAAACACAGGGATGGACTTCTTCAGCCCGGGACTCGGGCAAACCGTGGCCTTCTACGACGTCCCGGACACTGAGGGGCTGCTCTATGCCTTGGACCAGGCCACAGTCGGCTGAGATCGACCGGCGAGCCAGAACCATTGCCTGGATCCTGCTCGTCCTCGCCTCGCTGATCCTGATCGGCTACGGGATATGGCACGCCGGCTGGCACATGTGGCTCCCGGCTCCAGCAGAGCAGGAAGAGGTCTGGATCGCTAACCGCTACATCTTCGCCGGCTGCACGATGTCCCTCGCGGCCGCCGTCTGGTCCGGCGCACGGGACAACCGCGTCTGGGTGACAGTCTGCGTGGGGCTGCCAGGGCTTCTCGTGGGCGGGGCGACCTTGGATTCCCCGTACGACCTGAAGCGATACCTCGCCGTTGTCGTGGCGTTCCCGCTCGCCTTGGCCGGGGTCGTCGAGGTCATCAGGGTACGGGACCGACGGCAGAGGGGACTGTAGAGCAGAGGGATCAGCCGTGTACTTTCCTGATTCTTAGCCGGCGCCGATGTCTCGGGACCTTGCCGGTTACTGCACCTTCGGCGCGCCATGGTCTGTAAGAGAGGCTGCTGACGGGTTCGGCCGTAGGTGGAGCGGAAGCGACGAGCGATGACCCACGCCGGCGGCGGCGCAACCGTAAGAGCACGAATACCGTCAAGCAGATCCAGGCGGTGGCAACACAGAAGATCAGGATCAACGCTGCGGTCGTGCTCATGGCTCAGTGTAGGTGTGTAGCGAGGCGTCGGTTCCTCCATTCGCCCAAAGGGTTACGGACACGTGATTGCATCGATACAGCCGTTACCGGTTCATGATCTTCTGGCCACTGGTAACGCTCAGGCCGCGGGGCAGGACGCCCCGGGATCTGTGCTCCAAAGCGCGGCCTTCTCGTTCTGTTGGGTCACGGTTGAGCACCGCCGGCAGCGATGTGACAAGGTCAGCGGCACCGAACCGACGACTTGTGCCCGGACGAGTTCGAGGCTTGCCTTGGGCCGTAATCAGCGCTTGGATCGCAGCATGACTGCACCCGGAAGCGGCCCAATAGCGACAGGCGGTAGGAACCCGATTCTGGCCGTCCGATATGCCGTACACATAGGATGCAAATTCCACCGATAGAAAGACCCCCGTGAAGCAGAGTATTTTCGCCCGCGTCGCCCAGTTGGCAAAGGCCAACATCAACGCCCTCCTGGGTTCCAGCGAAGACCCACAGAAGATGCTGGACCAGATGGTCCGCGACTACTCGGAAAACATCCGTGAAGCCGAGGCGGCAGTCGCGCAGACTATCGGAAACCTCCGGATGGCCGAGGACGACCACGCCCGCGCCGTGAACGATGCCAATACCTGGGGCAACAAGGCCATCGCCGCCTCCCGCAAGGCGGACGAGTTCCGCGCCGCCGGGAACAGTGTGGACGCGGACAAGTTCGACGCCCTGGCCAAGGTCGCCCTTCAGCGGCAGATGACCGCCGAATCCACCGCCAAGGCAAGGGAACCGGCCCTGGCCACCCAAAACCAGGTCGTCGACAAGCTCAAGAGCGGCCTGGACCAGATGAAGGGCAAGCTGCACGAGCTGACCGCCAAGCGCAACGAGCTGGTCAACCGCTCCCGAGTCGCCGCCGCCCAGTCTCAGGTCAACGATGCGCTCAAGTCCCTGGACGCCGGAGATCCGACCTCAGCCATCGGCCGGTACGAGCAGAACATCCGCCGCCAGGAAGCCACGGTCCGCGGCCAGCAGGAACTCGCCGCCTCATCCCTGGAAGCCCAGTTCGCCTCCCTGGAAGACCTCGGCGAGCAGACCGAAGTGGAAGCACGCCTCGCCGCACTGAAGTCCATCGACCGAAAAGCCATCGAATACTAGGCAGGCGTTTCTGAGGGCTCTGGACTTCACCGGTCTGTTGCCCTTTGGCGTCGCCGCGGCACGGGCACCTACGCTGACTCGCGTCTTTTTGCGGTTCGCCGGCGGGCAAAGACCCACCTGCCGGCCCAGAGCAGGACGACGAGAAACAGGGTTTCGGTGCCGTTCGGAGCCAGCCCGAACATCGCCAGGACGTAAGAGCACAAAGACAAGGAAGACCGTCCCGGTGACAGCCAGGAGCCAGCCGCGGGCAGTCATGCTCCTTCTCCGCCGCTGTTGACCCCAACCCGGGCCTTCTGCCGCTGCTCGTCCGCCTGGAGGATGCCTTCACGGACAGCGACGCGGATAACGCCGTAGAGGACGTAGAAGAAGACCGCCGCAAAGACCACGGTCAGGACCAAGCTGTCCAGAGCCATCATCCCTGCCCGCGCTCCTCGGGCCAGTACTTCTGGGCGCCTGCTGCGGCATCGCGGAGCAGGTTGCCGTCCATGGTGATAGAGGTCTCCGGCATTCCCAGCTCTGCCCATTGGGCTACCAGACGGAGGTCTCCGGCCGGGGGCAACGGCCAAAGCCATACGCTGCCCTTACCGGCCATTTCGTCGTCGCCTCCATTGCCACCGTTTCCTTGAAGGATGAGGACCGGCGGGTCGGGCTGCTTGGCGGTTCCCGGAGGATAGCGGCCGTGCAGAGTTGAGTCGGCCCGGGCCTTGGCCCCGTCGGGCAGCTGGACACCGAGGAGGAGGGCTGCGAAGGGACGTCGTTCTATGGGCTGCATGCTGTGCGGGTGACCGAAGAACGCCGCATTCAGCTGAGCCCAGGCTTCATCGTCTTCGTAACCCCGCCGGAGTGTCCATGTCAGATCGAAGGAGCAACCGGTCGAATAGACCTTCGCGAGTTCGACAGCCATGATGAACGTCTGGCTGCGGTGCAGGAACTGTCCGATGCGAACGACTGCCGGCAGCTCGTGGGCCGGCGCACCAGCCCAGGCCGGGGGAACGTACCGGACGGTCCTGCCGCGGCGTGGTTCTTCGGGTACGGGCAGGTCTCGGAAGAACGTCATGGTCATCCTTAGCTGGCTGATGGCAACCGACCAGCGGAGCCGCGGCGTGAGCCACTCTGGATCCCCCAATCCGTCCTAACCTCGCCAGTCTAGCCATACGGATCTCCCTGGGGGCGACAGCAAGGGGGCGCCACTGCCCAACTCAGCTCCTCACGTGCTGCTCACAATTGATGGCAGGTGACTGCATCCAGTTGTAGGCTCCGGATATGTCAGAGTCGGAAGGTCGCAAGCGCCTTCGGCCGCAAATGGGGCGAGGCAGTTGGCGCTTCAGCATGTGGGCGTTCGGCCTGCAGATCCCAATCAGTGCGTTTCTTGCGATTACCCGGCTCGTTTCAAGTCCAGACGATGGTCAGGACGTCCTTGGCTTCTGGATTTACACGGTGTTGTTCCTCTTGGCCACTGGGCAGGTTGTGCACCTGCTGTATGTGCGGCGGAACGATGCCCCTTTTTGGGCTGAGGATGAAGCTCGCCGGGAAGAAATCGAGCGCCGAGGCCGACTCCTCTGAGCGGGCCCAGACATAGAACAGGGTCAGCCGACGAATGCTCAAGGACGAAGGGGAGTCTGCGCCAGAGCACCCTCTGCACAGGCTCTTTGGCATATGGCATGCTCTGCCCAGCAAGACCGCTGTGAAGATGGCGACTGTCGACCGGCCTTCCCTGCGATCTGCCCAACAGATACTGTTGGGTTATGGAAAAGCAGCGGAAGGCCGTAGAGCAGACTGTGATCCTGAAGGGTGACGGCCGGGAGACCACGGTCAAAATGCGCAACGGTGTCATCCTTCTCCCCAAGGGGTTCAAAGTTACGCCCGGCCGTACCGTCCGCCGGGGCAAGGCCCCCGCTAAAACGGTCACGGTCAACCTGGCCGGCCTGAAAGACGCCCCGGACTACGGCCCTCGGGCCATCACCCAACGCCTGGTGAACGCGCTCGGCAACAACGCCGTGGCGGCCCTGCTCGGGGTCAACAAGGACAGGCCTGGCCGCTGGGTCTCCGGGCAGGATGCACCGAACGAAGAAAACCGTGCACAGCTTGCGGACCTGGACGCCCTGGTGGGTCACCTGCACAGTGCGTTCACCCCGACCCAGGCCAGGTTGTGGCTCGAAGGCCAGGACCCGCATCTGGGAGCCCGCCCCATCGACGTGTACCGGCTTGAAGGCGCTGCCCCGGTTATCGAGGCGATCCGCGCCTTTGAACAGGGAGCGTTCGCCTAGGTGGAGTTCTGGCGCGTATTCAATTGGCACCCTGACGCCTCAACCCCGGCGGAGAACGGGCACCCGCTCTATATCTGGCCGCGGCAGGGAGCCGGCAGGGTGGACGACCCGGACCGGGAATACATAGTGCTCTACGTGGGTGACTCGGCTGAAGGAGCCGCGGCGGAGGCGTTCGGCCGGTATCCGTTGTGGACCTCTGACATCCTTGCCCCGCCGCCAGGGACACCGGACGGCACCAGGAAGGCGCTGGTGAAGTACGAAGGGGATCCGCCGATCCTGGATCTGGACGACCCGGAGACGCTGCAGGAATGGTCGCTGCGCCCCAGCAACGTTGTCTCCCGTGACCGGGCATCCACCCAGCAGTGGGCACGGTCCATGTACGAAACCGCAGATTACGCCGGTCTCTCCTGGTGGTCCTTTTACGAGCCCCGCTGGGCCAGTTTCGGATTGTGGGACGTTACCGGGCTGACGGTATCCGGCGATCCTGAGCCACTGACCATGGCCCACGACGCCGTCCAGGATGCAGCTGCACTGATTAGGCGTGTCATTAGCTAGGCATGCTGGGCCGAAACCAGGGGGACTGAGCCGCCCGGCAGCTCAACGGCGTTCCAGCCACCACGCGTGGAGCTCGCCGCTGTTCTTCAGGACCATCCCGTGAATGCGTTCTCTCGTCACTCGCCGAGGTCGAAGTCCAGGTCCAGGTCTTCGGGGGAGTGGACCTCCCGCCACGTTTCCGTCACCCGTGCGCTGGGCAGGGCTGCAGCGATGGGCATCCTGTCCACGGCCATGAGCTGGTCGAGGTCCAGGCCGGTGAGCGCTGCGATGTCCCGGATGGGTACCTGGAAGGTCCGGAACGGCCCCAGCGGCGGGGCCTCGTCGGTCACCCCGGGCCGAGGGACGTCCGGGAGGTCGGCCAGGGATGGTGTCTGGTCCACGACGTAGCCGGTGGCGGCCAGTTCACCATGGTGCAGGAAGGCGGCGACCTTAAAGAAGCGCAGCGGGATGTCCACTCCCCGATAGACCGGGTCGGTGGCGCCAAAGACCGGCCCGGTGAACACGGCAATCCGGCGGCTGTTGTCCGCGGCGTTCTCCTGCAGGTAGGACTCCAGCCCTAGCCAGAGTTCCATGCCCTGGTTGAACTTGGCCACCTGCGGGGCCGCATTGGTGTAGTAGAACGTGTCCTCGTTCGCCTGGGCAGCCTCGGCCCGGGTATCGCCCCACACCGCAGAGGCGCGGCGGACCAGATGGCCGCGGTCCAGGTCGTTGCGGGCATAGACCCGTTCGCCGGTCTGCTGGTCCTCCGGCAGGCGCGGGTCCAGCCGCCACCGGATCCCGGCCCGGTCCAGCTCCATCAGCTTCTGCCCGTCCATGGCCAGGGCAGTCACCGCGGCAAGCCGCTTGTCCGGGCGCATCAAGACCGAGAAATGCGTGTACGGGAGCAGGACAGTCTCCACGCCGGGCAGCTCGGGGATCGGGACCGGGACGCAGAGGAAACCGGCATCGTACCCCGCCCGGCCCGCCACGTCCCGGGCGGTGGCGACCTGCGCCTCATGCGTCATCAGTTAATCCATGCCCGGACCCTAGCAGCCGCACATGACCGTGGGCTGAACGCTAGGGGCAGGGGCCAGGTTATGCCCCGCTGTCACCGGGCAATGCCTGAGTGGGTGCCTTCCGTTAGCCCGCGGGCGGACCAATCCCGCCCGCGGGCGGAATCGCCTATCGGATCAGCTGGTCACTTGTCGGACTTGAACACGATCGAGTCGAAGACGACGCGTGCCTCTCTCGTCAGTTCAGGATTGATTGATTCGGCGATATTGCCCACCGCGACGACAGCGCGCTGACCGTTGAGGTCGGCCACCCGGTAGGTTTCGCGTTGGCCCCGAGTCGAGTACCCGTGTGTGCAGGTAAATCTATTTTCTGAGTGGATACATAACCTGTCGGCGTCGCAGGCGTTGATGTCCACATCGCCCTCGACCGAGTGGTCGAACTCAAAGCCGGAGTCATTGCCGACCATGACCTTGGTGGGAGAGGTACTTGCCGTTGACGCCTGCGCCGCCATAGCCTTGATGAAGGCCTCGGCCGACGGACCGACATCGGCAAGAGCGCCCATCCACTTGCATACGTCCATCGACACATAGTTGGCAGGCCAAAGAGTTATGTAGACGGCCCATTCAGCCGGGTGATCCGGGTCGTCCTTGCCCAGGCTTTTGCTGTCAAGAGCAAACCAGCCGTCTGGGACGGTGATCTCGAAAGGTTCCGTATAGCCGGCGACGGGGACGAGGTATGTGCCGGCGTCGATGTCGCCACTCTCCGGCAGCGGTCGGACCGTGCGAGTGTCGCCACTCTCCGGCAGCGGTGAGACGGTGCGAGCCTCCATAGTCGGAGAACTGGTTGACAGGAAGGGGACGTCGTCGGGCTCATACTCGCACCCGCCGAGACATGAAATCAGTGCGACAGTCACCAAGGGCAAGAGTTGGCGCGACCGCTGAGCGGCTTTTTCGAGAGGTGTCATGGAGCTCATCGATCCACCAAGCCGCTACAGGGGTACTGTGGGGCCCCGCAGCCGGGTGGCCCCGCGGGCGGCCCAAGATGGGATGCCGTCGCCTCAAGTCTCCTCCGGCACAGAACTCGTGACAATGAAGAGTGGTACGGAGAACACGCTCAGCACAGTTCGGGCACGGAAAACCGACGGTACTGTACTCCAGCTGCTCGACGACTGACATGCGGCCAGGATAGGACCGCGGCCTCCGTGTGGGTATGCAAGAATCCCAGCAGGATCTGCCATATTGGTGCCAGTTCGGGCAACTGAAGGGGTGAGGATCAATGGCCGCGTGGGGCTACATGCCGTTTGAGAACGACGACGCGCTGGACTGGCTGGACGAACTCGAAGCCGGCGGTGCGGACGTTATCCGTGGGGCGCTGGCCAAAACCAACGGCGGCTACGTCCGAGCACAAGAGGGCAGCATCGCCATCGCGGCCGCCGATATCACCGCAGCCTGCCAGGGCAACCCGTCCGGGGACCTGCCCGAGCATGTCGCCGACTGGGTGACCGCACACGGGGCCGAGCTCACCCCCGAAGACGTGGAGCTGGCGTTGGAAGCGGTAGGACGCGTGGTCGGGGAGAAGTCCGAGCTGGCCGAGCTGTGGGACGACGCCGACGAGCCCGAATGGCGAGAATCCCTCGACGACCTGTCGGAGAGGCTGCGCGCGGCCCTCCGGTAGCGTGCAGCGCCGGCCGTCAGCCGATGTGTTCTTCCAGAGACTGACGATCAACTGCCATCCGGAAGGTTGAACCCGCAGCTATCTGCGGTGGGTGTCCTTGCTGAGCATGAATACTGCGGGCAGTCCTGCGATCAGGGCGGGGATAATCAGGAGTGGACCGTAACCGGGAATGGCAACTGATGCGACCGCCGCACCAACAGTCGCTGCCAACGAAATGACCAGGGCGATGGCCAGGCTCCTGCGTTCATCGCGGGCGTTGAACAAACGAAAGCATCCAAGAGCGGCAGTCGCCACAGCAGAGGCGACGATGACGACCGAAACCACTCCCGCCCCTGGTCCCGGAACATCTTTGAGTCGGTCGATAAGGGCGATCGGAATTACCAGCATCCAGCAACTGAGAAGTATCGCGACTAAGCAGCCGCCCAGCCGCCGTCTGGGCACCGCTTCCAGGACGTAGATTTGTTCTTAGGAAGGTCCACCTGATGAACGTGGCGATGGGCTGCCGGCGGCGGTGGCTGCGATGGCCGGGCGGTATTTTCAAGCATTATTTCCCCCGAAATGTTGTTGCTTGGCGTCTCTCCACACTACTCGCGGTCTCTAATTCGCCTCTGGGCGCTGCGCGCGCGGCCTTGTCGCCAGCCGGGGACGACCTCGTCCAGCTGTTTCTCCTTGGCCGCGTCGAGTTTCCCCGCCCGACGGGTGATCCGTTGGGTATGCAGCCAGACGCCCAGGGTGCGTTCCGACTGGTCCTCGGTCTTATTGTGCCGGGCCCACTGGTTGTCGGCGGCCAGGTAGGCGGCCGCCTGGTCCAGGGGCTGCTTCCAGCGGGCCTCGTCGGCGTCCCGCTTCGTCGGGTACTCCCGCCAGCCGGGGACCTGGTTCAGGGCAGCGTAGGCAGGGGAGAGGCTTCCCTCGGATGCCTCCTTGCGGCGGCGTGGCAGCCAATTAGCCAACGCCGACTCTCGTGCAGACCGACCCCTTACGGGCAGCCGGTCCTCGGACGCGTAAAAGGCGAGGATGTCGTCAAGGTTCTGCTGGCCGGCAACGGCGAGCCGCGGCCCAGCAGGCGGCAGGGCCTCGCGATGTTCAGACCTCAGACCGGGCTCCAGTTTTGCGGCAATAGCCAGGTGTAGCGCACCACCGATGGAGCCACGCCAGCCCCGGCGGCGATCCTCGGAGCGCTGGTGCCCTTGCTGTACATCATGACCCACTCCGGGTGTGGTGCAGGGCGTTTGACCTGGGTCATGGGGTTTACGGGTTGTTCCTCGGCGGGGCAGCACGTTTCAGCTCGGTGATCCGCAGCCGAAGGAAGACGATGACCAACACCAGGGCGTACACCGCCAGGCCGGCCAGGACGATGCTGAGTGCCGCGGACAGAATGCCGAGGATGCCAAACGCGGGACTGAGACTAAACATTGCTACCCCCAAATAGTCGTTGCCCCTAGGCTACGCGGTCGGCAAGGGGCCCTGGCTATCTCTACTCCGCCCGCTCAACGGAGCCTTGGACCGCTGCACCCGGGACTGCGCGCCTGGCTTCGGCTGGGGGACGGCGCCGGGCTTTGACCAGAAGAATCAGCATGGTCAGGATCGTGACGGTCCAAGCCGTGGCGCCGAGGAACACCAGACCGATCGCCGCTAAGGGGTGCATGCCGAAAGCCTAGGACTGAAGGACCGTGAATCCCGGACGCAACTCCGCGGCCTACTGGTTCTCTAACGACAGCAGGGTGTCCAGCCCTATACGTCCGGGGCGTTGTCTACAGCCCGGAGGCCCGATGTGCCACTGTCTTGATGTGTCTCGCAGCGCGGCGCGCTTCTGCCGGCTTAGTGAAACCGGCGGCGGAATGGGCCATGTAGTAGTCCACGGGCTGCACAGCCCTCCAGCCCCAGCCACCAGCCGGGTGCGGATAGATTTCGTACACCGCCCGAAGCGCGGATGACCGGAATGCGGCCGCCTCATCGCGCGCAAAGGCCAGGGAAACGTAATACCTGCCGGCCCAGGCCAGGAGTTCGTCATTGACTCCGTAAAGCCACCACGACGGTTGTCCACCCTCACCGATTTCTACTCGGAACGCCACCATTTCGGCTCCATCCTCATCACGGGTGGGAAGCTCCCGACCCGAGCCCGGCCGGGACTGACCGGCGCGTTGAGGCAATGATGGGGGGCCGGGTGCAAAGAGTGAATACGAAAGTCCCCAAGAGTTGATCAAGAATTTCTTGACCGGGCACATTCGAGTGACACGAAAAGGCGCACCTATACTGCGGTGCGCCTTTCGAATGACTTGCGGTCAGGACCAGAAGTCAGATGCCTTGTCCGTGTCTTCCTGGAGTTCGAGGACTTCAGTTACCTTTCCGTCAGCGAGGGTAAACACGAGGGCGGATCGCTGGTCCAGGAACTTGCCGTCGCGCTCGGCATGGTTCGACTGGACACCGATCACATATCTGTCACCGGCGGACACGTCTTCCAGATCGACCTTGACGGTTCCGTCGGAGCGCGAACCCAGCTCGCCGAAATAGGCCAGGATTGCGTCCCTGCCCTGCTTCGCGCCTGACAGGGCGCCGCTGCCGCCGACGCGCCACACAGCGTCCTCGGTAAATAGTTCCCTGAGTGTGTCCATGTCGCCCGCGTTGAAAGCTTCATAGCCGCGCCGTACCAGTGCCACATCTTCCTGTGCGCCCATTTTGGGCACCTCCGTCTTCGTTGTCGGATTCCTGCGAGGTCAGAGTAGGCTCGAGCTGCCGGTTTGTCGATGGGCGTTTTAAAGTGCCGCGGGCAGTGCCGGATCGGCGGGCGTGGCCGCACAAAATGAGGGCACGAAAAAGGTGCGCCCCGTTCGCTGAGCGCACCCTTGTCGTAAAATCATTTAGTCTTTGAAGGCGTCTTTGACCTTTTCGCCGGCCTGCTTCACGTCGCCTTTGGCCTGGTCCGTCTGGCCTTCAGCCTTCAGGCTGTCATCGCCCGTGGCGTTACCGGCCGCTTCCTTGCCCTTGCCGCCAGCCTTCTCGGCAGCGTTCTCAATCTTGTCGCCTAGTCCCATGGTGTTTCCTCCTCTGGTTGGCAGCCGTTCGCATTCGGCTGCACCCATACTAAGCATGCTTAGGATTCACCGCGCAAGTCGTACGTGCCGACTTGCACCCTCAGTTGATGTGGCCTGCCGCACCGCGCGACGCTACGTCAGGTGTCACTGGGCCGTGGACTGGTCATTATCGGAGACCAAGAAGGTGCCTTTTCCAAGTTAATCGCTTGAGATCCTTCAGGCAGCGGCAGGAGATCCCTGGGGGCGAACTCTGTCCATGCCGGGTTTGCCGTGCTGGGATCAACGGTGGCAAGGAGTGCCCGGACTTTCTTCTCCACCGGTTGAGTCGGGGCCATGGCCAGCTTCCGGGGAGCTGATTTCCGCGATCTTCTCCCCGGCTAGCCGGAAGAGCGTACCGCGGACGAATCGTCCATTTTCAGATTCAAGGATCAGATAGGGGCGTCCTCATAGGCCGCCAGAACAAGACGGGCGAGCAGCGAGACCTTGGAGATCCCCAGTGCCGCCGACGCTTGGTCACGCACCTGCTCGGTAGCAGTGATCGCCTGCCTGACTTCGTCATTGTCGAGCCCACCAGGAATCATCTGCAACTCGGGGAAGCCGTGATCACGCGTCCATTCCCACGCCGCGTCATCGATACCCGCCCAGTCGTACCCGGGGGAGTTCTTCAGCTTCATGACCGGCCATCCGCGCACGTCCCTACCTCAAACCGCTGCTGTGGATCCCCTTTTTCTTCTCGCGGGAAACCGGCTTTCGAACACTGGATCTTGACATAGACCGCTGAGGGATCCTAACCGGGCACAAATCGCGTATCCAGCGAAGTCGAAGCAAAATAGCAAGGTCTTAGCCCTAAGATGCGCGGGGCCTTTGACAGGTGGTGTTGCTACGCCAGTCACAGATGCACACCTGTACTAGGTTCCTGTTCCCCTGGACAACCCGGTGTGGTACGAATGAGACGACCGCAAGCAACCTTCTTGCAGCCTAGGGTTGGTCCGAAAATTTGGGAAGGTAAGGACTAAGGTGCTTTCACTCGGAGTTGTTCTACTAATCCTTGGTTATATTTTCAATATCGGAATACTGATAACTATTGGGTGGATTCTGGTTGTTGTCGGCCTCGTGCTTTTCTTGCTCGGTGCAATCGGACGACCTCTAGCCGGAAGACGGTACTGGTACTAATCGCGGCCTCACGTCGCTCCAGGGACCGCGCCGGTCCTCCCCGGTATACGAGTTGGCCTGGAATGTAAGGGCTGAGCACGCTGGGTCGACCACCCGCTGTTTAGCACGACGTGGGGATCTCGCCGCATTCTGGACACTCGGTAATAAGCTCGCCTGAGAAGGTCAGCCGCACGGAACCGACGACTTGTGCGCGGACGAGTTCGAGGCTTGCCTTGGGCCGCAATCAGCGCTTGGATCGCAGCATGACTGCATCCGGAACGGGCTGGGGTGAACGACGCCAACACCTGGGGCACCAAGGCCATCGCCGCGTCCCGCAAGACCGACGAGTTCCGGGCCGCAGGGAACAATGGGGACCAAGTTCGATGCCCTCGCCTTGGTGGCCCTCGGCCAGCAGACGACCGCCGATCCACTGCAGAGGCTCAGGAACCCGGACTGGCTCGCAGAATCGGGTCATCGACAAGCTCAAGGGCAGTAGTGGCGTCACGCTGAGCCCATGGAGCGAGTGCTGTGGATGGGTGATCAGACCGACCGCGGAAAGCTTGATCTCATGGGGAGGCGACGGGACCGCCACCCTTTCGACTCGCGGATCTTGGTAGGGAAGCGGCGTCGAGCAGACGGGATGCTCAACCGGTAACGCGTACTCCGCCGACTGCCCCTGTCCAGGGCGTGTCTCCGGGACTGGGCAGGGATAGGTGTGTCGAAACGTAGCCCTTTTGAAGCGTGATGACCTGGGACGTGGTTCCTGGGCAGTCCACTGTGAGCTCGACGGGCCAGAGGGTGACCGTGGGATGCTCCTGCCGGATGAAGATCGTGGCTTTAGCGGCCCCCACGCAGGCGACAGTGACCGTGTACTGGCCGGCCGCCGGCACCTGTTCCCTCCCGCCGAAGCCCCTGGCAGGGCCGTCCATTGGACCTTTTTGGAAGAGCAGGACCGGCCCTGGCACGGCTTTCAAGAGCGCGTCCAGGTCCTGGTAGTTTCTGACCTCGTGCTGAAGGACCAGAGGATCAGCGGTTTGTGGAGAGGATCCGGTGATCCATAACGGGTCGTTTGTGCTCGTGCGGTCGGCTGAGGCTGTCGAGGTGCTCGCCTGGTCCGGGTAGTCATAGGAGCATCCTGTCGCGCCGGCTATCGGTACCAGCAGGCACAGGGGAAAGGCCAGCCGGCGGATGCCTTTCATGTCCACACTTCCCATGTTCGCCACGCCCAGCGCTCAAAGCAACAGCCGTGCAGGACACACCCGCCCGCTACCCCAAACTGTCGGTGCCCGGGAGCACCATGGAGCTATGACGGCTCCAACTGTTGACGCTGCGATCCACGAACTGATGGATCTTGCCTGGAATCTTGTCTACGATCTGCTCGAGGAGCGGGCCCTGCTCGGTGACGGGTTGTTCGTCGAGGAGTTCACCGGGATCCATTCCTGGGTGGAAGAGCTGACCCGGTACACCGTGGTCCACTCCCGGGAGGTCGCGGTCCTGTTCGTGGACACCCGGCCCGTGGACGCCATCGCCTTTCACCACGACCTGTTGGGCGCCGACGATCCGAAGAGCTTCTTCACTCTGCGGGGATGAACACCCAGACAGGATGCCGTGACCGGGACCCGGGGAAGCCGGCGTCGTACCGGCTCGGTCGGCCAGGTCTCGGGCTGTGGCAGCTGATGCCTCATGCGTCATAAGTTCACTATGCCCGGACCCTGCCAGCCGCATGACGATGGGCAGAACACCTTGGACCGGGGCCCAATTGTGCCCGCTGTCACAGCGCGATGCCTGACGGGTCCCTTCCCTTAGCTGGGGGCTGAGCGTATCTTGAAGGTCTGCGCATCCCATGCCGGACGGCGCCGACGGCTTCCTCACAATTTCCGGTTGAATGGGTCCACCTGTAACCGGCGATCCTTTTTTGTCCGGATCTCGCCTTACTAGACGGCAAAGAGGCCATTATGGGTATCCGGGATCTCAGCACCGGTGGTGCCTTTTCGATCATCAAACCCCCGGCCGACCGTCGCCAGGCGCTAATCGTCGCGATAATTGTTGCCGCAATGCTGGCATGGACCCTCGCTGCCTGCAACTCATCAAAGGACTTGGGCGCAGCTAACGTGTGGCCACTCACGGCTCCTGAAGCTTCGACTGGCGGCGTGACCCTCTCCATGCAAGGCGGCGCCCAATGGACAGGTGAGGGGTTGGTGGTTGAGGGCACTGGCTTCGCGAGCACTTCCGCTCCCGGTCCGGTCGCCACCGACTCAAACTTCACGGTCGGCGCGTGGGTACGCCCCAAGGGCCAACCCGGGCAGAACGTCACAGTGCTCACCCAAGCAGGGCAAACTGCCGGCGCGTTTTTCCTGGGCGTCAATGAAGGTTTCTGGTCCTTCTCGGTCAAGCCCAAGGATGGAAACGGGGACAACTTCGTCACCAACCGGGACCGGGCGACGCGGGTCGAGGTGACACCGGACCGCTGGGTACACCTTGCCGGCGTCTACGATACCGCGGCCGGAAAGGCCCGCTTCTATCTCAACGGCTTCCCGGTGAGCGAGCAAGGTATCGCCACTGACCCTTTGTTCGCAGGGCAGGGGGCATTGCTGTTCGGCAGGGGCCAGTCCCACGGAGAACCCGAAGGATTCTTCAAAGGAACCATTTACGACGTTCGAACTTGGCCCCGCGCTCTCGGCGCCGATGAGGTGGCTGCCGCTGCACAGATTGCTGCCCCCAGCGGTGCCACGCTCGATCGCCCCGAGCAATCTGCACCCTTCATCTGCCCCAATCCCCACGGTGGCATCTGCCTGGGCCCCCTGGAACCCGGCACAAAACATGAAACCACATCATTTGAACCGAAGCTGTCCTACACAGTCCCAAAGGGATGGTCCAACGAGGAAGACCTTCCCGGCCAAGTACTGCTGCTCCGCCCCAGCGATCCCCAGGAAGGAGTTTGGGGCGGAAGCTACATTGGTGTGTACCAAAATGTTCGCGCGGCGGCGCAGTGCAGTGAAGAAGCTCAGCCAGGAGTAGGTACCAGCGCCGCAGAACTTGCCGCCTGGTACCGCACCGTCCCAGGCCTTGAAATTGCAGCAGAGGCCCCCACCTCACTTGGCGGCTTGACGGGAATAGCCCTAGACTTCCGCGTCAGCGACGACTGGAAGAGCACATGCCCGCTCGGCGGTTTATTCCACGCAGTTCCCCTTATGGTCGGTGGCGGAGTTTCCGATTTCTACCACGCAGCCGGTGCCCCACTCGAAATACGCCTCATCCTTCTTGACTGGAGAGGCGGAAACGTTGCAGTAGAGGTGACCGCCCTCCGCGCACAGTGGAGTCTGAATGACTATCTCAGGGAAGCCGGAGCCGGGGACGTCGTCGAGTCCTTCAAATTCGGGTCCTGACATCCCGGCTGAATAGAATCCAGGATTCGCGCGAGGTGCCGTCCGTGCAGGCCTCAGGTTGAAATTATCCACAAGAGCGCCTAGGTTGCGGCGGCGGGGGAGCGATGGGCCAATGTGCGAAGCCTGTAGCCGTAGTGTCCTTAGAACAGTGGCCAAGGAACTGCGGGCATGTCACCGCTCGGAGCCGGAAACCGCCCTGCCGAGCGCAACCGGGCACAGCGTTTGGCGAGTGAGGCGATTTCCTCGGCGCTGAGCAAGTTCGCCAGGTTTCGCCCCAGCTCACCGTGCAGTCCTTCGATGACGCGATCGACGCCGTCGCATTCCTCGTCGGTCAATGTGTCTCCCAGCCACCCCCACAGCACCGTGCGCAGCTTGTGGTCCTGGTGAAAGGTGAGTCCATGGTCCACGCCGTGCCGGTGCCCGTCTTTCATGGCAAGGACGTGGTCGCCTTTGCGGTCAGCGTTATTGACGACGACGTCGAACACCGCCATGCGTCTGAGCGCTGGCGTGTCCTCATGTATGAGGGCGACCATCCGCCCCGTCTCATCCTCCCCCTCAAGGACCTGTTTCCACCCGATCTCCGGAACGTCATGCGCGGCAACGAGATCCACCGCGTTCTGGTCGGGGTCAGTGTCCTGCCACAGTTGCACCATTCCTTGGCCTAAAGGACCATCGCGGAGCCAGGTGCGAGGCACAACGTTCCAGCCGAGAACCTCAGAGACCAGGTAGGCGGCGACCTCCCGGTGGGCAAGGAAGCCGTCGGGAAAATCCCACAGCGGTTTTTCCCCGGCTATCGGCTTATAAACGACTGTGGTGTCGCCGATGGTGCCCAGAAAGGTGGCATTCGACGCCGTCGTGATCCGCCCGGTGAGCGTGAGCTCGGCAGTCAGCAGCTCGGGCGCGGGCATCAGGCTTCGGGCAGGGTGCAGACGTGCCCGTCCGCGTCCACGGGATAACCGCAGAGCGGGCAGGCGGGACGGCCGGCTCCCACAACTTCACGGGTCCGCTTGGCGAAGGCGCGGGCGGTGCCAACCGGCATCCGCACCAGCAGCATTTCGGGTACTTCAATGCCGTTCTGGTCAGGCGATTCGTCGTCATCATCAGCGTCGGTGAGGGGGTATGCCTCAATGACCACCTGCGCCGTCGTCGGGTCCCAGCCCAAGGTCATTGCACCGGTTCGGAACTGCTCCTCGACCGGCTCGAGCTGGTCGTTGTCCACCAGTTCGATGGGAGTACCCTTGGGAACGCTGAAGGGGTTGCCCTCGAGGGTGCTGAGCTGATCGAGGATGCCGTCAACCTTCTCTGCGAGCTGGGCCGACTGCTGCTTCTCCAAGGCGATGCTCACAATTTGCTTACCTGTGCGTACCTGCAGGTAGAACGTGCGGGCCCCTGGTTCGCCGATGGTGCCGATGACGACCCGGTCAGGCCAGGCAAACTCATGAACTCGTGTGGGCATGTCAGTATTCTAGGCACATGAGGTTACGGCGCCGCTTGCCCTGCACCGCCGCCCACCGGTGCATCGCCGGAGTTGATGCCTTTGGACAGCCATGACAGATCGCCTGCATCGGTGTTTGTCGCATAGACGCTCGGCCGGACAGCACCATAGTGCACGATCGATACGGAGGCAGGGCCCACGTTGATGCGCTGGAAAAGGTCGAGGTGCATTCCAAGCGCGTCGGCGAGGATTGATTTGATGATGTCACCGTGACTTACTGCCACCCACACGGCTCCTGGCCCATACTCGGCTTGGAAGGCTGCATCGTGGCGTCGGATTGCTGCTACCGACCGCGCCTGCATCGCCGCCATGGATTCACCGCCGGGAAATACGACGGCGGACGGCTGGGACTGCACGGCAGCCCACAGGTCTTCGGTCGCGAGATCACTGAGCATGCGGCCCTGCCACTGGCCGTAATCGCACTCGGTGAGATCGGGATCGGATGGCGAATGAGGATTACCAGCCTGGCGGTCGAGGATGAGCCGGGCGGTCTGCTGGCAACGCTCGAGGGGGCTGGATACCACCCCGGCCAAAGGCACCACCGCGAGCCGGTCTCCTGTTAGAGCTGCCTGCTCGAGCCCGATCTGGTCCAAGCTGACGCCGGCCGCCCGACCAGCCAGCAGTCCAGCGGCGTTGGCTGTGGTGCGGCCGTGCCGCACGAGGATAACTGTCGCCATTCCTACAGCCTAACCAGCCTCCTTCACTGAATCCCGGCGTCGCGGTTGTTTCCGGTTGCGCGGCTACCGGTGCAGGTGGTCCCGCCAGTCTGCCGGCACCTTGTCTGCGGGGGCAGGCGCCGGTTGATCCAGGGGCCTTGACTGGGGATCCGGAAGCCGTGGGCCGTGGAAGAACTTTTTGGTGGTGTGCTGGTAGAACCAGTTCTCGCCAGGTTCAAATGACCTCATGACGGCATGGCCGACGGCGCGCGCGTGGGCACTGGCATGCTGTGACGGTGACGAATCGCAGCATCCGATATGGCCGCATTGGGCGCAGCGGCGAAGATGAAGCCACCAACCTGGGCCGTCACCGTTGAGGCACTCCAGGCACCCTGTTCCACTGGGTATGGCAGTGAGGCTGATTCCCGGAATCGGGCGATCCTCCATCGGTCCTCTACTTTCATCGCTGCCGTTTTGCCAGGTCATCCGGCTTGCCCGCCCAGGGAGCCATTCTGGCAGAATCGTCGCGCCCTTGGAATGGCAGATTCGAGGTGACGAGGCGGGCGCGATACAACTCCGTCGACGGCCGGCAAAGGACGTTCCGCAGGCACCGGGCACCTCTTGTCCCCATCGTCCAATCGCGAGTATCGTGAGCGCCACCGAACCATTTTGATCCGGAAAGACGGCGGCCATGGACCACTCGGTTCCGATCATGCTGCTTGCCACCACAGACCCGAACTCCCGGCGGATTCTTGAAGATGAGTTACGTCGACGGTACGGTGCCGACTACGAGGTGGTGGCCTGCGCCGACTACGCCCACGGGCGGGCGGTGCTGGAGGGGCTCCGGCGATGGAACCGCCCGGTCGCCCTCATACTTGGGTGCTACGGACCTGCTGACCGTAGTGGACTCGACTTCCTGCGACGTGCCTATGGCTTTCACCCTGCCGCCAAGCGCGGTGTTGTGGTGACATGGGGTGACTTCGCCAGCGCCCCCACCGTTTTCCGGGCAATCGCCCAGGGGTACGCCGAATTGGTGATCATACGTCCCGAGCGATCGCGTGACGAAGAGTTCCACGGGGCAATTACTGACGCCCTCGACGACTGGCACCTGGCCCAGGGTGTCGGCTTCGAGGCAGTCCGGCTGATCGGGGAGGTAGGCGACCAAAGGACTCATATGTTGCGCGACTCCTTGAGCCGAAACCACATCCCGGCGGTCTTCCACCCTGTGGGTTCTGAGACCGCGCAACGGACGTTGGAGAGCCTGGGCCTGGGCAACCCGGTTATGCCGGTTATGGTGCTGGAGTTCACCGCTCCACCAATTGTGCTCGAGAACCCCAGCAACGAGGAGATCGCTGAAGCGATGGGGGTGACGCGACCGCCACCGGCGGACAAGATCTTCGATGTGGTGGTGGTGGGAGCCGGTCCCTCCGGTCTCGCGACTGCTGTTTATGCCTCCTCGGAGGGCCTTTCCACCATGGTGGTGGAGGGAGAAGCAGTGGGCGGCCAGGCTGGCACCAGTTCACTGATCCGCAACTACCCTGGCTTCTCCCGCGGTGTGAGCGGTGCCCACTTGGCCTACCGCTCATTCCATCAGGCCTGGACTTTGGGGACGGACTTCCTGTTCCTGCGGAAGGTGGAGGGGCTCCGCGTGGACGGGGCACTCTACGCTGTGTCAATTTCCGATGGCAGCGTGGTGCGATGCCGCACCGTGGTGGTGGCCGCCGGCGTGGACTACCGCCGCCTCGGCATACCTCAGCTCGAGGATCTGGTGGGCAGAGGCGTCTTCTACGGGGCCACAGTTTCCGAGGCGCCGTCTATGGCCGGAAAGCCCGTCTGTGTGGTGGGTGGCGGCAATTCGGCCGGACAGGCTGTTCTGCACCTTGCGAAGTACGCGAAGAAGGTGATGCTGCTGGTGCGGGGACCCACCCTGTCGGTCAGCATGTCGGAATACCTCATCTCCCAACTTGAGGCCACCCGGAATATCGTGATCCGCTATCGCGCCGTGCTCGTGGGGGCCCGGCATCAGGACGGATTCCTTACCGCCGTGAAGGTTGCCGCATCCGAAGCCTCCGGTGCAACTGCGAGCGAGGAGATAGAAGCGGCAGGTTTGTTTGTGCTGATCGGTTCGGTGCCGCGGACCTCCTGGCTGCCGGCCACTGTAGAGCGTGATCCGGCCGGTTTTCTGCGTACGGGCGCCAGGGATGTCAGTGACACCGGGTCCGTCCGGGCCGCCAGGCCCCCACTGGCGCTGGAAACCAGTTTGCCCGGCGTTTTCGCTATCGGCGACGTGAGGTCCGGTTCGATCAAAAGGGTGGCTACGGCAGTCGGGGACGGCGCCACCGTGGTCTCGATGCTTCACGCATACCTGGCCGAGAACCCTCTGCCTGCCTCGCCTCATGCTCCTGGCGGGGAAACCGCACCCGAGGAGCGGCCAGGTGATGTCCGCGTCAACTGAAGTCGCACCGTTGATTCCGCCGATGCGGTGGCTGCTGTACATCGCTGCATTCCTGGTATTCCTTGCCGGGCTCGTGCTGTTCGTGTTTCCGCTGCAGACCAATGAATTCTTTGCGTGGACAGTCAATCCGCCCATGACTGCGGTCTTCCTCGGGGCTGCCTACTGGGCGAGTGCAGGCCTGGAGGTGACCGGCGCCCGTTCGGAGAGTTGGGATTCAGCGAGGCTGGCGGTGTGGCCTGTGTTCATTTTCACGACATTGACCTTGGGCGTCACCCTGGTCCATATCGATCGCTTCCACCTTTCGCCAGATACTGCCCCCACTGCCCAAATAGCCACGTGGGCATGGCTGGCAATATATGCGGTGGTGCCAGTGGCGATGCTCGCCATCAGCAGAATGCAGCTCAGATCGCGGACTCCTGCCCCCGTGTCCGGAACAGCGGGAAGGCCAGTGTTGCCGCCTGTCCTCCGGCTGCTCCTGGCAGGAATCGCCGGGGTGCTGTTGTTGTATGGCGTGGCGCTGCTGGCAGCACCGATTCCTGCCGCGGCGTGGTGGCCTTGGCCTCTGACCGAGCTCACAGGGAGGGCGATCGGAGCGTGGCTGGTCGGCCTGGGGTGGGCGGCCGCGCAGGGTCAGTTCAGCCGCGACCTCCGTACAGCCCGCCCCGTGGCCCTGACCTCCGTTGCCTTCGTCATTCTGCAGGCAATCGCCCTGCTGCGGTACGGCGGCGCCTTGACATGGCCGAGCCCACCGGCGATCGGCTTCGTAACCGTACTGCTTGCCATCGGAGTGGCCGGCGGGTGGGCGCTCGCACTGTCGCTCGCACCGGCAGCCCGGGCAGGAATGAACTGAGCCACCTCCTGCTCGTGCAGGTGCCCCGGCAAAGGCCCGCATGAGGCTGCAGGATACTGCAAGACATGTGAGACACGTTTGGGGGTCTAGCAGATTCGCATGCAGGACCCCCGATCGCCCCGATTGCTGGTTCGCTAGGAGCTGCCGTGGAGGAACCGCTCCAGGTAGTCCTCTCCGATAGAGCATCTGTAGACAAAGTCGGGCGGATCGCCTGGTGACGATCGTGAAGGCCAAGCGCCTTTCCAAGGCGGCACCAGTCGCCTGGGCCAGTGTGGTGGTTCCCAGTCGTGGTGTTCGGCTTTGTAGTGGCGGCCGGTGGGTGAGGTCCAGCCGGGTGGTTCGTTTTGGGTGGCCGTGGTGGGCGTCCATCCGGTGGCGTGTTTGAGGCGGTGATGTTTCGGGCAGAGCTGGGCCAGGTTACTGATCCCAGTGTTCCCGCCATGCTCCCAGGCTTGAAGGTGGTCTGCCTCGTTGTCGAGGGAGGGGTTGTTGCAGCCGGGGAAAGTACATCTTCCGTCCCGAAGCTGCAGGGCTTTTTTCATAGCCTTGGTCAGCCGGTAGCTGGTGCGGCCGATTTCCAACGGCGCCCCATCCCGCGGATCGACGAGGACCCGGTAGAACGAGCTGGCGCCGTTGGCGACGAGTCTGCGGGCCATCGACGCGGGGATCGGACCATACCCGTCCAGGTTTGCCGGTTCGTCCGTGATGTCGAAGAGGGCGAGTACCGGGACGGTGACCAGGACGTCCGCCTTGGGTACCGGGACGTTGCCCAAGCCGGCACCTGCGTAGGTTTCACCCGGCCTGCCTGCAGCCGGATTGCTTTGTCCCGCGCCGCTTTGTCCCGTGCTGCTTTGTTCTGGGCTGGTTTCCGGGCCGGGGTGAAGCGCGGTTCCGGCGCCGAGCAGGATGCTGGCGGCGATGTCGGGGCGGAGTTGGGTGATGGTGCGGGGTTCGTTGGGGCCTTGGAGGCCGCGGGCGATGGCGGTGGTGCGGTTCCAGATCGCTGAGGCCTGGTCCGCCGGCACGTAGAGGGAGACCCGGGCCATCCCGTCGCGGTCCGGGGTGTATTCCATCCGCCGGTCCGCCGCGCATTTGGCGTGACGCTTCTCCAGACTCTCCGGGTGGTGGCGTTCCCGCCACTTCCTGGCCTTGGCACGGAACCTGTACGCCGGCAGCTCCCCGACCGGGGCAGCGGTGGCCGGCCTGGGCACGTCCGGGTCCAGGAACGCTGCCTCCAACGCGGCAGCGCCGGCGGGGTCGAGGCCAGCCGTTTCCTCCACCACCACCAGGGCATGCGGCCAGGTGATCGTCCCTGCCTGCAAAGCCGTGAACGTCAGCGGCCGTTCCTTCGCGACCGCGTGGGACGCGGCCAGGAACGCACCCGCGGCCCGGGGACCAAGGGCCAGGAGGGCGCCGATTTCCGCGGCGACAGCCATTTCCAGCGCCTGCACCGGGGCCTCGGGGCCCGCAATCGCCTGGGCAGTGTCCGCACACGTGACAGCAGCCCGGGCCTTCACAGCGGCGAACCCGGCCTCCGCCACCCGTGCCCCGGCAAGGATGTCCAGGCACCCATCTCCCAGCCCTGCCAGCGGATCGGCATCCGAGAAGGGCTCCGAACCGCAGCCCTCCGCCTCCGCGTTGAGCACGGCAAGGGCGGCCTTGATGTCCTCAAACGCCTTCACCACCGCTGTTTTCCCCATGCATCAATCATCACAAGGGGGTGTGACATTTTCCCTCGGCCGGACGCCCAACTGGTGGTCGTCCTGAAAAGGGGCGCGGGAAGGTGCCTGAATCTTGAACAGCCTCCTGCACAACAATTCAAAGTGGCATGCCGCCGTCGAAATCAGTAGCGTCGTTCGAGCAACATTTCTCCAGCAGTTAGGTACTCCTTGGGCAAGAACAGTAAGAACCGGCGCGCAAGCAAAACTTCGGCGCAGAAACGACACCAAGCGCCGGTCTCCCTCAGTTCTTTCCGTGCCGGGCGGGCCCTTGACGCCTTAACGCCGGCTTATGTCCAGTGGTTCGACGACGGCACTCCCGGAGCAGGCGCTGCAGCCCTGCAATACCTGAAGCTGATGGAACCCACCATCAGCCGCTACATGGAGATGACGTCTGCGCCGGACATGACAAGTCTCGACCCGGCAACCCTGGCCAACGCGGTCGCGGAGGAAGTGTCGGCCACCGCGGGTGCACAGGCGCCGGAGGTGGTGGACGCCGAACAGGTTGCCCTCATCGTTGACTCGGTCCACAGCTACGTCGAGTTCCTCTCTGAAACCGGCCGGTGGACGGGGACAGAGGAGCTACTGGCCGAGGTGCTGGATGTCTTCGACAGCCTTGCCGAGGGCGTTGATGGACAGGAGACCATCGAGATTCCGGACATTCCCGAGGATCAGGCACTGTCAGCCTTTACGGAAATGCCACTGATCCAGAAGGCAACAGCGCTATTGGTATGGATCGGTGAAGGGAAGCCCGTGACCGGAACGGGCGCCCTCCGCCTGCGGGACATTGAGGAGGCGGCCGCCTGCGTGGGCGTGCAGGCCAAGGGCGGATCCAAGAAGGATGCAGCCGATGATGTCCTTACGGTACGGAGCATGTACGAGGTACCTCTGCTTGCCGAAATTTGGGCCGCACTCCAGGCCGCCGAGCTGATCAAGGTCAAGCCGACGAAGGTGGTGCCGTTCGAGGATCCCGCACACTTCCTGGACGGCAGCGTTGCCGAGCAGGTGGACGAGTTCACCATGTTCACCTCGCTCTTCCTCGAGCAGGCCGTGCTCCGGCTCGATCCTGAAGAGCCGTGGGAGCGCACCATCGCCGCAATACAGGTTTCCGTCCTCCTGGCGTCGGCCGCGGCCGAACCGCTTCTGGTGGAACGCGTCCTGGCGGCGCCCGATCACGCTCCCGAAGAAGAACAGAAGGCCGCCGAATTGCTCACCAAGGTGGCCATGGACCGCTTGGAGGAGCTGGCGGAACTTGGGCTGCTGACCATCGACACCCATTTTCGCGTGCCCCCGGCGATTATCCGCTGTGTTGCCGATGCATTCGACGATCCATCGCTGCTGGCAGAGCTGGGCCTGGGTGAATCGCCGCTCGAAGAAGCATACGACGACGAACTTGCGGAGGGGGCCAAGGTTCTGACCGCGGGCAACCCTTCCTAGAAGCTGGTCACCAATTCGCCGAGCACCTCATCAAGCCTGGTCGGATCGGTGGCGTCGTAGTAGTGCGCGCCGCTGGCCCGGGCAATGTCCCGGAGCGTGGGGACATCAGCGTCCGGTCCGTAGGCGAGGGTAAAGACGAGCACCGGCGTCGAGTGGTACTGATGGCTCAACTGTTCTGAGAGCCCGCCCAGGTCTCCGGGGTGGCGGGTATCGTTCTTGCCGTCGCTCAAAAGCACGATGGTGTTGATGAACGTGTCCTTGTAGTCCTTGGCCAGATCGCCCGCGAAACGGCTCACCGCTTCGAACAGAGGCGTAGCCTCCACGGCCTGGAGTTCATTGAGCTTGGCGGCGATGTCGCCCTTATTGGTCTTGAAAGGGGCCACCGGGCTGACGATGCCCGGCTGTAGCGGACCGTCGCCCTCATGGGAGAACGCGGCCAGTCCAACTTCGTCCTCACCCGTGAAATGGTCCAGGGCCTTGAGAACCGCGTCCTTGGCCCGTTGCAGTTTGGTGACTCCGGGCTCCTGCACCATGGAATCCGAGACATCCAGCAGGAACAAAGCCCTGGCCCGTTTGCGGACCTCGGGGAAGCTCTCCTGAATGGAAACCAGTGCCTCCGCCTTGGGCAGCGGCAGGGGCTGGAGTGTCTCGGCGTAGCGGCCGGTTTTCGCCACCCCGGAATCCAGTTTGCCCTGGACGCTCCGGTACCCGGACGCCTCAACAACACGTTGGCCCTGTTCCGTCACTGCGAACGCGAGGAAATCCTGGCCCGCCAGGCGCTGCTGGTTCCCCACCCAAGCGCCGTCAAGGATGACGGCCGGGTTGTCCGCGACGTGGACTCCGTCGGTGGGGTAGATGGCCCGAAGGGGCTCCTTGGGGGCAGGACCGGACGTCTTCGTTGTTCCGTCCTCGCTGACCACTCCGCGGTTGTAGTCCCACACAGATTTTTCATCCACGATTACGGCGGAGAGGAATTCCGAAACCTTCCCGGCGTCGTCGGCTTCCCTCGCGTGCCAGAGGAAATGCTCGGGCGTGGCCATGTAGTGGCTGGTGCCCAATTCCACGGCTCGCACCTTCTCCACCAGCGACGATGCTTCCAGATCCATGCCGTCCAAACCGCCAGGGCTGCCGCCGGCGGCACCGTAGGAAGCAGCAAGGGCCATCAAGCCCGACGTCGAGACGAGGGGACTGGCCTTACCGAACTTGAATTTGCCCCAGTCGCCGTGGCCGAGGCGCTCCCAGACGTCCTGCTCGCCGGCCATCTTAAACACCTCAGACCACGACGGCGGTTGCCTGTCCCAGCCGAGGGCAGTCACCATTGTTTCCGGCATCGCCACAACGATGGCACTCCGGGCCACGCTGGTTCCCTCCTGGGGGATGCGGTTTGCGCCGGCACCTTCTCCGGCAATGCGTAACCACGCGGAGGAGTCCGGCAGCCAGACAGTGGGCCTCTCCCCGGCGGAAACGCCGGGGAACTGTGCCGCGGCCTTGCCGGCGGCCACTCCTGATCTTTCCTGGGAGACGGCCGGTGCCACGCATTTGCCGTCAACATTGCGGGGCCTGGATATGTACTCGGCTGCAAGGGCCCGGACCATCTCCGCGTTTTCCAGCGACGTGAGGATGTTCAGGGGGATACAAGGAGAGGCGCCGGCGACGGCGGGAGGAGCGTCCTGCGCCAGGGGTTCGCCTGCAGGGGGTGGATTGCCATTTCCTGCGGCTCCGCCGTCACCTGAATCGGCGGGAAAGATCAGCGTCCGGAGCACCAGTGCGCCGCCCACAATAAGAAGCGCCACGGTAGCCGCCGCGGCGATCCAGATCCAGCGTGGATAGATCGGGTCAGTTGCTGCGCGACGACGGCCCATGCTCGTTTCCTTTGAAATCCGCCCGGGTTTCCCCGGTGTGAATGCAAATGATGAAACTGGCCCGCGGCTGTCACACCGCGGGTGCGCCTAGCCCCCCGCCCGGATGCCCCCGCAACTGGATACGCATTTTGAGGATAACCCGGGTGGGACCGATGTGAGTGTGGTGATTCAGATCTTTTTCGCGGCCGAATACAGCTGCAGCTGGCTCTGGATGAAGCGGCGCACCAGGTCTAGATTGGGTCTTGGCTTATGCAGCGGGCCCACTCACACCAAATCCAGGAGGGGGACCATGAGCCCCACACCGAAACAACCGATCACCGATGACAGCATCCAGGTCCGGCAGGTCAACCATTACCAATTCAGCTGGGTGGCCGGAGACGCCGGAAAGCCGGGCACCTGGACTCTGCAACTGGTCCTGGACCAAGGGGCCTGGGAAGAAGTGCTCACGCTCGACGCTGAGGACGCCGAGGTTCTCCAAGGCCTCCTGAAACGTTCGGCCACCGTCTTTTACGACGTCCGGCGGCGGACCCTGATGTTCGGGACCACGCCGGCCGGGCAGTAGCTCCGGCAGCAGCCAGAACTTCTTTCCGGAATCTTGCGTCTGCCCCAGTATCGGAAACCCCAGGTATCTGCGCATGCTGATGCTTGAGGGCAACGATCGAGGGGGAGATCATGACAAGGAGCGCCGCAAAACTGGCAACCGCAGGCTTGGTACTCGTGCTGGATGCCGGATGTGCCGAAGTGGCGGGCATTCCGTCGGCTCCGCTGAACACAGGGATTCCTTCTCCTTTGGCCACCATCCATCAGCCCGGCCCCACGCCGTCAGGCCAGCAGACCGGATCGCCGGTGCAGGTCACCGTCATCCCGCTCGGCAGGAACAACGGTGTTGAGGCCAGGCTGCCGATCAACGGCTATTTCGCTGCGCCCGGCATGGAGATCCGATTCGATGCCTCATCGTCCATCGGCGCGGTGAACCAGTACGAATGGGACCTCGACGGCGACGGCGACTACGACGCGACCTCCAGCGAACCCGTCCTCAAGCACACGTATGCGCATGAGTTCGAGGGGGAGATGATCCTGCGGGTGTCGAACATGGTTGGAAGCAGTCACGTCCTGAAGACCCCTGTCCACGTCAGCGCCATGCCGATGCCTCAGCCGTTGGCGGCACCACGGAACGTCCAGGTGGAGGTCCTGTCCACGGTGGACGGGGTCAGCGAGATCCGGGTGACGTGGGAATCGGACGACCCTGCTGCCTATTCCTGGGCTGTGGCCATCAACGGGTTCCCGGCGGGCCGCGTTGAAAGGTCCGCCCGATCGGTCAACGTCACCGACATCCGCCGTGAAGCGGACGTCCTGGTGGAGATTCTTGGAGTTACCCAGGACATGGCCCTCGGGCTGCGTGCCGGGACCACGCTGCCGGCGGCGAAGTAGCCGGTTAAAAAGACGCTGAAGAGCCCTGCACGGACCGCCGTGCAGGGCTCTTATTGAGTCAGCCGATCAGCCCCCGACGACGGCGAGCGCCGCCAGGTGCGCGCCCTCACCTTCGGCGAAGACCGCCAGAGCCGTGCTCGCCTCCGAGGGGAACACCAGATCCGTGAGGGTGGCGAGCCCGTCCTGGGCGAAGACCTCCACGGAGCACCGGTCAAGGTAGATCCGGAGCCGGAGGAAGCCGTCCTCCAGCGGTACGGCAACGGCTTCGACGGACGGAAAGGCCCCATGGAAATTCACAAGCCCGGACTCGCGACGGTCCAGGCTGAGTATTCCCTCCGCCACGTCATAGCCGACAACTGTGCGTTCGGCGTCGCCGGCCCTGACCACAAGCCCCACCCTGCTTGCCGTACCCGGCTGAAAGTCAACGTCGATCCGTGTGACTGCAGCGGTGACGGGGAGGTCCAGAACCCCGGATGCCAAGGGCCTGGAGCCCAGCCGGAACTGCGCCGATTCCAGTCCGGAAATGGGATCGATGGCCTCCTGCCGGAGTACCACGCGTCCGTCCACCCGGGTCAGCGACACGTCCCGAGGCAGGGACATTGCACTCCGCCAGTTCCCGGTGGGCGTGGATCCGGCATAGTCCCAGTTGTTCATCCAACCGATCATGATCCGGCGGCCGTCCGGCGCGTTGCTGAAGGAGACGGCAGCGTAGTAGTCGCGCCCCCAGTCCAGCCAGTTGTAGTCCCGCATCCGGCTGTCATCCTGCTGGAGGCCGGCGGTGACGGTCGTTTCGGACCGGAACGTCACGCCGTCGAACTCTCCCAGGAAGTACTGCCCGGCTGAGCCGCCGGCCACCCCTCCGGGGTTGAGGTTCACGATGAGGACCCACTTCGTGTCGTCCTGATCCCCGTCTACGGGCAACTCGAAGAGGTCCGGGCACTCCCACACTCCACCGGTGGCGTTGGCGGGCCCGAAAGTGCTCAGGTGCTCCCAGGCCATAAGGTCCGCGGACTTGTACAGCACCACCTGGCGGTGCACTGCTTCCACGGCGACCATTACCCAGTAACTGCCGGCTCCGCCGTCGTACCAAAAAACCTTGGGATCGCGGAAGTCCGCGGACGCCCGGTCCAGGACCGGGTTGCCCTGGTACTTCGTCCACGTCGTTCCCTCGTCCAGGCTGTAGGCCAGGGACTGGGCCTGCCGTCCCGCCAGCGCTGAGGCGGCGCTGTACGCGCTGGTGTAGATGGCCACCAGTGGCGGAGTGTCCGCCGTGCCAAGTCCGCTGGTGTTGTGCTTATCAAATACTGCGGAGCCGGAGAAAATCGCCTCGGACCCGTCGCAGGGGATGGCCACGGGCTGCTCGTCCCAGTGGCAAAGGTCCCGGGAGGTGGCGTGGCCCCAGGACATGTTGCCCCAGTCCGGGCCGAACGGGTTGTGCTGGTAGAAGAGGTGGTAGGTGCCGTTGAGGTACACCAGGCCGTTGGGGTCGTTGAGCCAGTTGCGTTCGGAAGTGTAGTGCCACTCCGGGCGGAACGGGTCCGTAACAGGAACGGCCACGGCACCGGGCGCCGGAACCGCGGCGGGCGCGGCAGCCGTCGTCGTCAGGAAAGTCATGGTCAGCCTTTCACGCCGCTGGAGGCGATGCTGTTGATGAAGGACTTCTGGAAGGCAATGAAGAGGATCACCACGGGGACGGTGATGAGTGAGGCGTAGGCCATCACCTCGCCCCAGGAGACATTGAGCTGGAAGAAGTACTGGATGCCGATCATCACGGGCCGCAGTTCCTCGGACTGGACCACCATGAGCGGCCAGAGGTAGGAGTTCCAGGCAGGCAGGAAGGTCAGGATGGCCACTGTGGCTGTGGCCGGGCCTGCCAAGGGCATGACTACCTGCCGGTAGATCTTGAACCAGCCCGCACCGTCGATCCGGGCCGCTTCATCCAGTTCCTTGGGGATGGACTCAAAGTACTGGTGGTACAGGTAGATGGAGAACGCGTTGGCAAGGAACGGAATGATCTGGACCTGGTAGGTGTCCAGCCAGCCCTTTGAGAACTCCAGGCTGAAGCCGTCGAGCTCAAAGTAGGGCAGCTGGTTGACCCACCACACCAGCGGCAGGGCCAGGGTCTGGAACGGGACAATCAGGGTGGCCAGGATGGCGCTGAAGACGATCCGCTTGCCGCGGACCTCCATGCGGGAGAGCGCGAAGGCGCACAGGCTGTTGATGAAGATGCCCAGCACCACCGTCACGGCGGAGACCCCGATGGAGTTGATCATGAACCGGGCGGCGGGGACGCGGTCGAACACAGCCGCGTAGTTATCGAATGAGATGTTCCCGATGGGCAGGAACGCCGCCACGGAGGACATGTCGCCGAAGATCTGCTGGTCCGGCTTGAGGGAGGAAATCAGCATAAAAACGATGGGGAAGGCGGCCACGACGGCGAAGAGGATGCGCACCAGCATGGTGCCGGCGCTCCTCAGGAGCAGTTGGTTGTTCATGTCAGTCTTTCTCCCGGGTGAGGTAGCGCTGCACCGCGGAGACGAGCAGGACGAGGACGAAGAATACGAGCGAGATGGCCGAGGCGTAGGAAGTTTCCTGCTGCTTGAATCCGGACCGGACTGCCTCGTAGATGATGGTGGTGGTGGAATCCAGGGGGCCGCCCTGGGTCATGACGCTGACCTGGTCAAAGAGTCCCAGCGCCTGGATGGTGATGGTGACCAGCACCAGGCTGCGGGTGTGCTTCAGGCCCGGCCACGTCACATAGCGGAACTGGTGCCAGCGGCTGGCGCCGTCCAGCTGCGCGGCTTCGTACAGTTCACCGGAAATGCTCTGCAGTCCGGCCAGCCAGATGATCATGTGGAACCCGGCTGCCTGCCAGATGGACAGGGCGATGATGGCCGGCATGGCGGTGGCGGGGTCATTGAGCCAGTCAGCACCCTGGATGAGCCCGAAGCTGAACGTGGAGAGGAGCTGGTTGATCAGGCCTTCGCGGCGGTACATAAACATCCAGAGCAGGGACACCACCACCATGGACGTGACCACGGGCAGGAAGTAGATGGTGCGGAAGAAGTTGACGCCGCGGAACTTCTTGTTGATGAGCAGGGCCATGGCCAGGGCAAGGGCGGACTGCACTGGCACCACGACCACCGCAAAGTAGGTCACGTTCAGCAGAGCACGCCAGAACGTGGGATCGGTGAAGAGCCGGGCAAAGTTGTCTGTCCCCACAAACTCCACAGGCCGCGGAGAGATCAGGCGGGCATTGGTGAAGGCCAGGCCGAAGCCAAGGATCGCCGGCAGGAACACGAACAGCAGCAGCAGAACGGCGGCCGGGGCGATCATGCCCCAACCGCTGATCTGTTCGCGGAGGAAACCGGGGCGGGGGCGGCGGTGCCGGGTGGGGCTGCTGCTTTGCTTTGCTGCGGCCGCGATGGCCTCTGGAGGACGGGTGGGAAGCGGGCTGAGGGTCATGGGAGTCTCCTTGACAGGACCTGGGGTACGACGACGGCGGCACTTGCCGGCCGTCGTCGTACTCCGGATCTGCCGGCTATTTCTGGTAGCCGCCGTTGGATTTGATGTTGGCATCAATCGCCTTGGCTGCCTTGTCCAGCGCACCCTGCGGGTCCGCTCCGGCAAGGATGTCCTGGGTGGCCTTGCCGAATTCGGTGGCAATGAACGGGTAAGCGGGGGTCTCCGGCCGCATCACGGCGTAGTTGCGGGAGAACTCCATGAAGACCCGGTTTGCGCCGCCTTCGGCGAAAGCGGGAATCAAGGCGGCGGCTTCATCAGTGGCAGGGATGCCTCCCGTTGCCTTGATCACGGAAGCCACGTTTTCCGGCTTCAGGGAATAAGACAGATAGTCCATCGCGGCATCCGTATTGTTGCAGCCGCTGGTGACGCCCCACTGCCACGAAGCTCCGCCGATCTTGGGACCCTTGCCCAGGTCCACCGAGGGCATGACCGCCAAGTCATCTCCCAGTGCCTCCCGGGTTTTGTCCCCTGCCCAGGAACCGGTGTAAAGGAGGCCGCTCTTGTTGTTCAGGAAGTCCTGGGTGGAATCTTTCCCGCTCTTGGTCGCCATGAAGCCCTGATCCGCCAGACCGCGGAACCACTTGGCCCATTCCACAGCCTTGTCGCCATTAAGGGCTCCGTCAGCCGACTGGTAATCCTTGCGGTCGATCAGGTCTCCGCCGAAGGACTGCAGGAACGGTGAGTACGCATAGGGCAGCCATTCGCCCGTTCCGGCAGTACCCATGTCCAACGGGTAGTCCCATTTACCCAGCGCCTTGAGTTTGGTCAGGGCGTCCTGGAACTCGTCCTTCGTCCATGGCTTCTCGATGGTGGCCACACGGACGCCTGCCGCGGCGAGGTCAGATTTGCGGGCAAACATGGACAAAGCGACGTCGCCGTACCCAACCGCATAGGTCTCGCCCTGCCACTTGGCAACGGTGCTGGGGAGGTTCTTGGTAAGGTCCGCAGACAGTTTCAGTGGCGTGAGGTATTGCGCCCAGGCCCAGTTGGGAACGTTGGGCCCGTCGATGTCCACGATGCACGGGAGGTTGCCGGCCGACGCGGCCCCAACAACGGAATCGTTGTAGGACTCCTGCGGGAAAGCCTGTACCTTGATCTGCGCCTTCGCGCCGCTGCTCTTGTTATAGGAGTCCACGATCGACTGCGTGGCGGCCAGTTCCGCCGGGTTTCCGGCGGCGTGGGTCCACATGGTGATCTCTGTGGAGCTTTCGGTTGTGGACGAGGAACTGCCCTTGCCGCAGCCGGCGAGGGTGGCAGTGAGGGCGGCTGCGGCTATGCTGGTCGCCAGGATCTTCGTGAACTTCTTGTTCATGGGTCAGTCTTTCTGCTTGGACAGGGTGATTGATGTCGGTCCTGCTGGGAGCGCGGCCGCTGCAACGGCTGCGTTCCCGTTTTTTGGGAAAAGTGCGGGGCTGTGCCCGGTGCGGTACAGCTCCGGTTCAGTCTTGGGGCGGCGCCACCGAATCCCGCTCAACAAGCGGGCAGGCCACCTTTTCGTGCACCCGCGGCGCCTTGGGGTTCTCGAGCTCCTCGAGGAGTTTCAGGACAGCCCACCGGCCCATCTCATAGTGGGGGAGGGCCATGGTGGACAGGCCCGGCCAGAGGCCGTCAGCAATGAGCTCCAGGTTGTCCACGCCCACAATGGAGACGTCGGACGGAATCTTCAGGCCAAGGTGGCCGGCCGCCTGGTAGGCGCCCATGGCCATTTGGTCGCTGAAGCAGAACAGGGCGGTGGGCCGGTCTGCAGCAGCCAGCAGCTCCAGTGCCGCTTCCCGCCCACCGGCGGTGCTGGGCCGGCTGGTCACCAGGGAGTCCACGGGCAACTGCATGCCGTGCCGGGCCAGCCCGGCGCGGAAACCATCGAGGCGTCCGTGGGCGGCCGGGATGTCGTCCTCGTTGTTGATCATGGCGATCCGGCGGTGGCCGGCCGCGACCAGGAGCTCGGCGGCGGATTGGCCGGCGCCGAACTCATCCGGCACCACTGAGGACAGCCCCGGGTTGTCCGAGGTGGCGTCCAGCACGATGGCGGGCATTCCCTCCAGCTCCGCGGGAACGGATACCCGCTGGTTGTACATGCGGGCGTAGATGACGCCGTCCACCTGGTGCTGCTGCAGGGCACGGATTTCCTGGCGCTCGAGTTCGTTATCGAGGCCGGAGTTAACCACCATGAGCAGATGGCCGTGCTCGGAGGCGGCATCCTGTGCGCCCTGGATCATGGCGCCGGCAAAAGGGGTGGTGGTGATCTCGTCGCTGACCAGGCCCAGGATCTGGGAGCGCTGGTTGCGCAGCCCGCTTGCCAGCCGGTTCGGCGCGTAGCCGAGGTTCCCGGCTACCGCTTTGATGTGCTCCACGGTCTGAGCGTTGACCCTGGAGTTGTGTGTTTCGCTGAGTGCGTGCGACACGGTGGTCACAGAAACGCCTGCTGCTTTCGCTACGTCCCGGATGTTCACCTTCGTCGCCATCGACTTCGCTTCCTTTGCAAAACGTTTTGTATATTGCTTGCATCACTATATGCAAAACGTTTTGTGCCAGTCAAGAGGCAGCCTTCAATGAGCAGTTGCACCAGTACGACGGCGGCCGTTCTACCCGGCCGTTGTTTCCTCAGGCCGGAAGTAGGCGGAGCCTGACGCTGTACGTTGCAGTATGCCAAAATCCACGAGGTAGCGGCGCAGCAGGACAACATCGTCGGTATAACTAAGGAGCCGCTCGTTGACCTGTTTTTCCGTCAGGTTTTCGCCGGACCGGATGGCATCGCCGGCAATCCAGGCCAGGAGTTCCCGCCGCTCGGCCACGTTCGCCGGATACCGCTCGATCCTCCCAAGCCGCAGGAAGCGGTCCACTCCGGTTTTCGCCTGCCGCCGCGGTTGTTGGGCAAGAAGGTCGCGATAGATCGCTTCCGGTGCCGCCAGTCCGCCGGAGGCTGTTCGTTCCACGAGCCCCGACTCGATCAGTATGGCCAGGGCCCGGTCCCGCCGGTGATCCTTCAATCCGGCAAGAACGTCCGGCCTGCCTGCCCCCAGAATTATTTGCGCGTAGGCGGTCCGGGCGTCACTGTTGGCGAGGGCAGCCAGCACCCTGCGCCAGTGCGGGCCGCCATATCCCCTTCCCTTGGTCATGCCGAGCGCCTCAGCCCGAACCTTTGTCGTGGGGCCCCTCAAGGATCCGCCGGGCATCATCCTGCGCTTCGAGGGCATGCTCACTGACCACATGGCCCCGCAGATGCCCCGCGGCGGCGATGATGGTCCGCAATTCCGAAACCGTCCGGGGCGGGATCACGCCGAGATGCGCCATAGCGTGGCAGTTGGGGCAGAGCGGCACCAGGTCAGCCACGGGGTCCAGTTTGTATCCGCCCTTCAGCATCGCCGGCGGTACTACGTGGTGCACTTCAATGAAGCCTGTGCCGGCGTCGCCATAGAAAGCCTCGAAGGAGAAGCCGCAGGCAGCACAGGAGGTCCCGTGGAATGCCAGGCAGACCCTGCTCGCGTCAACGTCCCGCTCGTAGCGGTTCACGTCGATCGTCGCCACAGCCTCAGGCGGGAAGGTCCCGGGAACCAGTTCGGCGTGGCTGGCGGCCACTGGCCCCTGCTCCCGCCAGAGACTGCGGAGTTCAGGCTCCGCAGCCTGCGGGACGGGAACTGGGCCTGCGATGGCCTCCCACCAGATCGGGCCCGAAATTCCTGTCTTGAGGAGGTCGGGGCGTATCTGTTCTCCGATGGGGAGCAGCGCGTCGAACTCAATGCTGGCGTACCCGTCTCCGGCGTCGCATTCCTCACGTCCAGCTGGTTCCGCGGGCGCTGACACAGCCATCCCGTGGCCGATCAGGCCGCGACCTGCATCGCTGCTGCCCTGCAGCAGCAACCAGACCTCTGTCCCTGGCAGGATGTTCCGGGAGCCGCCAACGTTCCACTGGGCGAGGACGCGCCCGGACTCCGTCACCTGTTCGACGGCGGCGCGGTAGTCCCAGCGGTTCACTCCCTTTGGGTTCCATCCCAGAATTACTGCAGCCACCGCTCACCCTGCCCAGCCCATGCTCTGTATTAGTTCAGCCTACGTTCCGGGAATCCGGGGGTGCCATACCGGCAGCAACCTCATCTGCTGTTATTGGAGCCATGGCGCGAAACAAGAACGGGGCCGCGCGCATGATGAAGCACGGCGTGGGCGGTTGAACCAATCGTTTCCTTAACCAGACCACGGCCCTTGCTGCCCACTACCACCATCGCCGCATCCCCGGAAACGTCGAGAATGCCGTGGGCAATCGAAGGATCGGTGAGGAGGGTTCCTTCCACCCGGACCCGAGGGGCGTGAATGCGGGCAGAAGTGACGGCAGCCCGCAGGACGTCCTCGGCAGCGGCGAGCGCCTCAGGGTTGTCACGGAAGCGGCGGTATCCGGCAGGTGTGTGGCGGACATGGACCACCGCGAGGTCCGCACGGGATGCCGACGCCAGCGTGCAGGCATCCTTCAGCGCAGTTGGTGAGCCGCTTTCATCGACTGCCACCACCACTGGTCCATCCGGATGGAGATCAGAACGGATGACGGCTACGGGACAGGACGCAGTGGCCGCCAGTTCCAGGCTGACGGAGCCCACCACCAGGCCCAGGAATCCGCCCAGCCCCCGGCTCCCGACAACAAGCATCTCCTGCCGGGCCGATATTCCAACGAGGTGCGGGGCAGGCAGGCCGTGCAGCAAGGTTGATTCAACATCCGCTCCTGGCGCCGCAGCCTTCGCGTGGGCAAGTCCCTCTTCAAGGATTGACTCGGCTGACCTCTCCAATCCGCTGTCCGAGACGCCCGGGACAGGGCCAAGGTGCCTGGTCAACAGCGGCCAGATGGAACAATGCACCACATGCACGGCCAGGCCGCGACGGTGCGCATGGCGTGCCGCCCAGCGGACCGCTTCCGCAGCTTCAGGCGAGCCGTCGTAGCCGGCAACTATGGACCTTGGCTCCTGCATGGCTTCACCGCGCTCCTGGACAGTTCGGCTTTCAGCCCAATAGTGGCTTTCCGCGCCACGATTGTCCATGCTGCTGCCTTGAGCCCGCCCTCGTAAATCAGGTGCCGAAAACCGGAAGTACCTAATCTCGCACCAACCGGTTTCCCGCCTGGGCGAGGGCTCTTAGACTTGTGGCTAACATCCCTTTGTGCTCAGGCGAAGGCGACGGCTGCGGGGTGGAGACCAACGCTCCCTGACACTGGTTAGGCGCTGACGCCCGCAATGACGCGGGCAGTCGTCGCAGGAGGTTGGAGATGGGCACTGAGCCGTGGCGCCCACCCCTGAAACAAAGGGTTGGAAATCTCCTGCGCGAGGTGGTTGCCCGCGCCGACGAGCTCCTGCATACGCAGGAACACGGCAATATGCGCCGCCAGGACTGGCTGGAGGCGGGGATGGCGTTGAGTGACCGCCTCATCCTGCCGGCTCAAACGGAGGATCTGGACAGCTTTGCCCTGGTTGCCGAGACTGCCCTTCGGGTTTCGGAATCGGCGATGGCTCTCATAGCTGTTCCGGCCGGTGATGGCGTTTTCCGCTGCCAGTCATCTGTGGGGGTGCAAGGGCTGCAGGCAGGGCGGGAACTGCCCGCTTCCGAAATGGTTTCCGCGGTTCTTGCAACAGGCGAGTCGCGTTCGGCCCGGAATGCCGGGCAGGTGTTCGACCATGAGCTGGCAGAAAAGCTGGGCTGCGTGCTGGTCTGTGCGCTCGGGCGCGGCGGCAGTGACAGGCCCGTGCTGCTGCTCGCACGGCCACGCGGGTCAACGGCCTACAGCCAGTCCGACCTGGAGTCCAGCTCCCTCTTTGGCCGCTGGATTGGTTTGGCCCTTGACCTGGCCCGTGTCCATGCCCTCCGTGAACAAAATCTTCTGTTCAGGGACCGGGAACGGATCGCACGTGATGTGCATGACCTCGTCATCCAGCGCCTGTTCGCAGCGGGTTTGGGCATTCAGAGCCTGCGCCGCTTCATCCGGGATCCAGTAGCCATTGAGCGCATCGATGCAGTGACGGCTGAACTTGACGGTTCCATCAGGACCCTTCGGGACACCATCTATTCGCTCCGGACCGGGGACAATGAACGGGAACCTCTGACCAGCCGCGTCATGAAGGTGGTGCGGGAAAGCTCCCGCAGCTATTCCCTGCTGCCGCAAGTGAACTTTTCCGGGCCGGTGGATGGCACGGTCCCCGATCATGTTGCCGGCCACCTGCTCTCGGTCCTCTCTGAAGGGTTGAGCAACGCGATGCGGCACTCGGGGGCCGACGACATCCAGGTCACCGTGTCGGCCGGGCGGAAGCAGGTGGAACTTCGCATAGCCGACAACGGCAGAGGTTTCCATGAACCGCTTGAAGCCAGTGGCCTCGCCAACATGCGGGACCGGGCCGGGCTGCTCGGCGGTACCTGTACCATCCACAGTGTGGCAGGTAAGGGGACCCGGATTGAGTGGTCCGCCTGTTGCCAATGACCGAAGTGGTGAAGCGCGCAGTTGAGGGTACCGGCCGCCGTCGCCCTTACTGGGGGTCCGCACCCTGCCGGATGACAAACACAGCGGCCTGGGTTCGTCTTTCGAAGCCCAGTTTCGCCAGGATGGATGAGACATAGTTCTTGACGGTTTTCTCGGCGAGGAAGAGTTCGGCGCCGATCTGGCGGTTGGTCATTCCTTCTCCGATCAGCGAGAGGACTTTCTTCTCCTGCGCGCTCAGCGCCTCCATCCTCGGGTCAGTGGCCGCTTTGGACAGGCCGGCAATGATCCGTAGCTCAGCTCCGGGCTCGAAGAGTGATTCACCCGCGGCCGCCCTGCGGATGCCCGCGAGGAGGTCATCGTTCCTGATCTGTTTCAAAACGTAACCGGAGGCTCCTGCCAGAACCGCGCCGCGCAGGGCCTGCTCGTCGTCGTAACTGGTCAGGATCAGGCACCGTAGGCGGGGGTTGAGCGAGCGGACATCCCGGCACACTTCGATTCCGGTGCCGTCCGGGAGCCGGCCGTCCAGGATCGCGACGTCGGGCCGGAGAGCAGGGATCCTTCGTGTCGCTTCGGCTGCCGACCCGCTCTCACCGACCACAAGGAAGCCCTCGCCCTCGAGCAGGTCCTTCAGTCCCTGCCGGACAAGCTCATGATCATCAAGAATAAAGACGCGGACCGGATCCGGAGGATCTGATGCTCCATCCGGTCCGGGCTCCTCCCTTTTCACTCAAGCGCTCCCATTGTCTCCACGACCGGCCCGCGCCGATGGAGGGCAGCCCGTGCCGGCTTGAATCCATTCTTCACTGCGGGCGGACCGGCTGGAAGGGCGGCCCGGTGGCCGGGGCAGCGGTTTCACGGGGGCCCTGGTCCAGGCGGAACGGCGGGTACTCGTCGCGCATCAGCGCCGTGTAGGCCAACACGCGGTAGATCCAACGGTTGATGCCCAGTATCAGATCGAACAGCGGACGCAGGTACCGGCCAGTAAAGAGCAGGGCCACTGCCGCGATAAAGACCAGCAACCCCAGCAGGGACAGGCCCCTTCCCCTTTCATAGCTTGTCCCGAAATCGCCCGTTCCTGAGCCCCAGGTCCACGTGGCGCCGGCCAGCAAGGCAACAACGATCAGATGCGGGATCGCCAGGAGCCACCACTTGATGAGGACCAGTCCGCGGGAGAGCCGCTCCGGATAGTCCACTTCGAAGTCCGCGGGATAGTTCGTGCGGGCCAGGGTGAAGGGCGGGTACAGGTCGGTGCCCACAGCAGCGTAGGAGTAGAAGGCAACCCGCCAGTTCCACCGCAAAACGCCGACGTTGAAATCGAACAGGGCCCGGGGGTATCGGGCGGTGAACAAAATGGCGAAGCCGGCAACAACCGTGGTGACGGCGAACGCAAACCACAAAAAGAACAGGATGATGAAGTGCGGAATGGCCAGGAACCACTTCACCAGCCACATCCACCGCGAAAGCGCGGGGTCAATCTCGCCGGAGAGCCGGGCCGGGTAGGGGGCCCAGTCGGCTTCTGCTGCGGGCACCTCCCGGTACGGAGGCTGAACCCCGGGAGGCTGACTCCCGGAAGGCGGGCTTCCTCCCGGGGGTGCCCATCCCGCAGGTGCCACCCCGGCGGCAGTCCCACCTGGGGTTGCCGGCGCGCCCGGCCTGGCCGGTGGCACCGGGCCGCCCGCTGGTCCGGCCCCGTAAGCGGACCCGGAGGAACGCGGGGCGGCATGCCGCCCCAGGCCGGCAGCGCCGAAAATCAGCAACGGGATCCCAATCACCAGGGCGATAATTCCGCCCACAAGCAGCCCGGTGGCTGCCGGCCGGATCAGGTCGGACCGGAACCCGGGCTGCACCTGGACGTCAATTCCCGGACTGGCGTCCGCGTTCATCACCACTATGGCCCAACTCCCGGCGGTGATGTTCCAGGTCAGCTCCTGCTCCCCGGGGCCCGACGCCGAAGCCTGCCAGAAGGCCTCGCCAGCCGGAGGCGCAGGCGCAGTGGAGCCGGGAATGTCACGGTACTCGGCACGGAAAGGTGAACGGTCAACGTCGAGCAGTTCGGAGCGATGTACCCCGGAAAGGTACCTGTCGACGTCGGACTGCGGGGCGATGCCGATAAAAACAGCCTTGCCGGGATCGGCGGAAGCTACGCGCAACCGGAGCGTGCCGACGTCGAACGGCACACGCCCGGGAATATCCTCGCCCATGGCGCCTAACCGGGGTGAGGTCAAGGCGGCGGAAGCCACGGAAAGCCGGGCTGTGCCGGCAGTGAGGTATCCATCACGCTGTGCGGATCCTACGGCCAGGGCCACGATGCCGCCGGCTGCGGCAGCAAGGCCAGCGAGGGACAGGAGGATCCCCAGGATCAGCATTATTATTGCAACGGTCTTTTTCATGGGATTTGGACCTGGATTGAGGAAATGGACAGGCGTGGGACGAAGCGAATACCTGGCGCGGGGACACCTACAAGACTGACACCCGCACGGCGGGAGCTGTAGGGCCAAAGGTCATGCCCATGGCACCGCCTGGTGGAGCTTCTTCCGGCGGAAGCGGCGGGGGAGTAGGCTTAAACAACCGTTAGGAAGTAAGCGGCCACGTATTTCAACTGGGTGGTATTCAGGCTGGGTGTTGACCTCCCCGGCGATCCCGAAGGGATGCACAGTGGCATTGGACGCTTCGGCGGTTCTGGAGCTTCTTGGCGGCTATATTGCAACCGCAGTGGGAGTCTTTCTCCTTTATTCACCAGTCATTGTCCTGATCATCAGCCTGTTGTTGACCGCAGGCCTGCTGCAGTTGCTGGCATGGCCCTTTATTGTGCTGATCCGCAAACTGCGCCGGAAGCCCAAACATCCCGATGACAGCTCCTGGCTCCTGCACTGAACCCCATCCGCGCGTGCCGGGTTCCCACCGCACCCCATTCGTCAGTATGCTTACTATTGTTGGCAAAGCCGGTCACGAGAAAGGGCATCATCATGACGGAACAGAACTTGCCTGACGACGAGCTTGAGGTTGTCGAGGAAAACGACGTGCTCCTGGACGAAACCCCCGGCGCGGCCTCTTCCCTGGAGCTTGACCCAGTCAGCAGCGGCCAGCCGGACAGCTATCCCGGTGCCGCGGAGAATAACCCGGACCGCTGGCAGGAGGATCCGCTGCTCCAGGACGAAGTCTCCGGCGAGGAGGAGGATTTCCTGAGCGATCAAACGCTGCGGGACGACATGGCGGCAACCCGCGACGGCGCCGGCAACGAGCAGGTGCCGGCGGCTACTCCCACCCTTGGAGAAGCGGTGGCTGACGTGGATTTCGGCGAAGATCCCACCGGCCGGGAAGCCGACGCCAGCGACGACCAGGAAAACTTCGGCGGGTCCCCACTCAGCGAGTTTGAGCCTGACGACCTCGAACGCTGAGGGCGGAAGCTGGTATCCCCCACCTGATGAATAGGGGCTCCGCCCACTGGCCCGGGGATAAAACGGGGTTAAACTAATAAGCCCACTGATGAATATCAGTTTCGGCAGGATCAAGACTGAAGGAGTTTCGCATGAACTTGGGAAGCAGGATCAGGAACGCCGCTGAACGATTCGCAGGCAGGACCGGCGCGGGCGGGACGGTCCGCGGCCGCGGGATGAACACCACGGGCCGGACGCCCAACTCCACCGGTGCCATGGGCGCCAGGTCCGGTGGCATGGCCCATCGCATCATGGGAATGTTCAGGCGGCACTGAGCCACCAGCATGAACGCGACGAGCATGAGCCAAAAGCAGGTCCCGGGCCTTCCCGGAACCTGCTTTTGGTTTGTCAAACGCCATGCGTGAACTCGTTGTCCTAGGCACTGCATCGCAGGTTCCCACTCGGACCCGGAACCATAACGGCTACCTGCTGCGCTGGGACGGTGACGGGCTGCTCTTCGATCCCGGCGAAGGAACCCAGCGCCAGATGATTTATGCCGGCGTCTCAGCCTCCTCGATCACCCGCATCTGCCTCACCCACGTCCACGGTGACCACTGCTACGGCCTGCCCGGCGTGCTTTCCCGCATGGCATTGGACGGCGTGGCGCACCCGGTCCATCTCCACTATCCCGCATCCGGCGAGGACGTGGTCCGCGCCCTCGTGTCCGTCAGTTCGCCCGGCATCGACCTGCGCCTCCACCCCCATGCCGGAAGCGCAACTGTGGCCGACGGGCTGGAGATCCGGCCGCTGAAGCACCGCATCGAAACTTATGGCTACCGGCTCACAGAGCCCGACGGCCGCACGCTGCTTCCGGACCGCCTCGCCGCTGCCGGCATCCGGGGCCCGGACGTGGGCCGGCTGCAGCGCAACGGCAGCCTGGCCGGCGTCCGCCTCAGCGATGTGAGCGTTCCCCGGCGCGGCCAACGCTTTGCCTTCGTGATGGACACCGCGCCCTGCGAGGGGGCAGAAGACCTGGCCGACGGCGCGGACCTCCTCGTCGCCGAGTCAACCTTCAGCGACGACGACGCCGCGCTCGCCGGCCAATACCGCCACCTCACCGCCGGACAGGCCGGGGAAATGGCCGGCCGCGCCGGGGCCGGCACCCTGGTGCTGGCCCACTTTTCGTCACGGTACGACGACGTCACCCTGCTCGCTGCGCAGGCAAACGCACGTGCCGCGCAGGTGACGGTGGTAGCTGCCCACGACCTGCAGCGGGTACCTCTTCCCGAACGGCGGCGCTGGCCTGACCCGGCGCCGCGGACACGGGAAGGCCCCGGGAGCTCATTGCCAAACAAAACCATGGGGTAGAAAGTGAATTATCGGGTGTTCTTCACGCGGTTCGACGCCGCGGAAAACACACCACGAGGGAAGGCTTGAAGAATGACAGCTGCTGCTGAATCAACGATCACTTTTGACGGGCGGTTTGCCCGGGAATTGTCGGAACTGGCTGTTCCCTGGCAGGCAGAGGAAGCGCCGGACCCCAAGCTTCTTGTCCTTAACGAGCAGTTGGCGGCCGAACTTGGACTGGATCCGGAATACCTCCGGTCGGCGGAGGGCGTCCGGCTCCTCCTGGGAAACCACATCCCGGACGGGGCGACGCCGGTGGCACAGGCCTACGCTGGCCACCAGTTTGGCGGATACTCACCCCTGCTGGGCGACGGCCGGGCCCTTCTGCTCGGCGAGGTGACCGATGTGCACGGCCGGCTGCGCGATATCCACCTGAAAGGTTCCGGCCGCACGCCCTTCGCCCGGGCAGGCGACGGACGTGCCGTCGTCGGGCCCATGCTGCGGGAGTATCTGGTGAGCGAGGCGATGCACGCGCTGCGCATCCCCACCACAAGGTCCCTTGCTGTCACGGCCACCGGCCGCCCCGTCCGCCGCGACACCATGCTTCCAGGAGCAGTGCTGGCGAGGGTGGCCAGCAGCCATCTGCGGGTGGGAAGCTTCCAGTACGCGCGGGCCACTGACAATATCGACCTCTTGCGCCGCCTCGCCGATCATGCCATCAGCCGGCATTACCCCGCCGCTGCCCGGGCCGACAACCCCTACCTCGCCCTCTTCGAAGGGGTGGTGGCTGCGCAGGCCTCACTGCTGGCCCAATGGATGCTGGTGGGCTTCGTCCATGGCGTGATGAATACAGACAACATGACCATTTCCGGGGAAACCATCGACTACGGGCCGTGCGCGTTTATGGACGCCTTCAACCCGGCCGCGGTTTACAGCTCCATCGACGTTGGCGGCCGTTACGCCTACGCCAACCAGCCCGTGATGGCTGAATGGAACCTCGCCCGCCTCGCCGAGGCAATGCTGCCGCTCATCAATGAAGACCAGGAACAGGCCGTAGCCCCCGCAGTGGAGGCATTGGGCGGGTTCCGCCGCCAGTACAGCGACGCCTGGTTCGCCGGTATGAAAACAAAGCTGGGAATCAGGGAAAGTTCTGCGGGGAGCCCTGAGGCGGAAGAAGCCTCCGAACTCGTGGACGGTGTGATCGCCATCCTCAAGGACGGGCCGGTGGACTACACACGGTTCTTCCGGAACCTCGGGCACGCAGCGCGGGGAAACTCCCGCCCCGCCCGAAGCATGGTCCTGGATCTCGCCGCCTTCGACGCCTGGGCAGAACGGTGGCTGGCCCTGCAGCCCGACGCCGGCCTGATGGACCGGGTCAATCCTGCCTACATTCCGCGCAACCACCTAGTCGAGGAAGCGCTCGCCGCGGCAACGGACGGCGATGTTGATCCCTTCAACCGGCTCGTGGAGGTGGTCCGTGACCCGTACCGGGAACGGTCGGGGCTGGAGCGTTACGCCGAGGGAGCGCCGGAGGACTTCGGCAGCTACCAGACGTTCTGCGGCACCTGAGGACGGCGGGACCCGGCAAAAACGAAACAGGGGCGGCAGGCGGGTAACCGCCTGCCGCCCCTGTCCGGGTGGTGTTGCTTAAGCTACGCGGACGAAGGAAGCGCCCGGGAGCCAGCTAATGGAGTGGACCTCGGTCTTGAAACCGTCCACGCCGCCGCTGACAACCTGGCCGTTGCCGGCGTAGACACCGACGTGGCCGGCAGTGATCACCAGGTCACCGGCGGCGGGGGAGCCCACCACGGAGCCGTACTGGTAGAACTGGCCGGGAGCCAGGTCGCCAACAGACTTGCCCACGCTGCGCAGGGCCTTCTCCACCATGGCGGTGCAGTCCTGCTGGATGCCAACCTGGCCGTAGGCCGATGCCAGGATCGCAGCGCCGGCGCCCGAACCCGTGGCAGCTGCCGGAGCTGAAGCGTAGGAAACATTTACTCCGGTGTTGGCCGGAGCCGCGGCAACGGCAGTCTGGACGGGAGCAGGAGCAGCGGCCGCCTGGACGGGGGCCGGAGCAGCTGCAACATAGCCGGCGCCCGGAATCTGGATCTGGTCGCCCGGGAAGATGATCGTGGAGATCGCCAGGCCGTTGGCGGCCAGTACATCGTTGAGGCTGACGCCGTAGGCAGCGGAGATGCCGCCCAGGGTGTCACCCGAAACCACGGTGTGGACGTTGGCGGCAGCTGCTGCCGGTGCAGCCACGGCAGCTGCAGGTGCCACGGACGCCTGGGTGTTAGTGGTCCCGGTGGTATCCGGTCCGGTTACGCCTGCGTGGGCCGGGGCGCCCACACCAAAGGCAATGCCGGAAGCTGCTGCTACGGCCAGGGCCGGACGGCCAAGCGACTTGGCGGATACAGCCAAGCCCTGGAGCGCGATTGAGCGGGCCGGAGTCGCGCGGTGACGGGCGGTGATGGAATTTTTTGACACGTTTGATCGCCTCTCCCATGCCTGCGGGGTGAGCTGTCGGGTTCGGGTTGGAGATACCCGGCCGGTAGCGGCTCCGGACGGAACGGAAGGCGCTATCGACTTAACCCCAAGGCCTCGCATGAGGCCGCGGAAAGGTGGTTCCCCCGTCCCTGCCAGCTGGAAACGATTGAATCCCGGATCAGCGGCAGGGCTCGGCATGCTGAGGGGAATGTCCCGTCTGGGAGGGACACCTGAAGACCATAACCTGCCAGCCTGCCGATTGTCACATTTGAATAACATACGAGCGGCTTCTCTCGTATTCCGCAAATGACTGGAGGTTCTTTGCATAGCAGGCTGACCACGGAAGATAGGCGCGCCGGTACGGAGTGCATGAGGTTCGTCACAAAGTAATAAAACGTTGTGCCGGCACCAGCCGAAACGGCACTCGTGGGCAGCAGGCGGCAGAGCTTTGGGCCGCCGTGCGCGTGTGCGGCGTTCGGCCGTCCTGGGTAGGGGTTCACCTTTCCAGATTGCATAACGATGTCAGCACGCCAGCCTTCAACTGAAGGTTGAGAGCTGTATGCTTCCGAACTATGTCTCGGTTCGTTATCAAAGCCCGCCTGCCCCTGCCTGCGGCGCTGCTGGCCCTTGCCCTTACGGGTACTGTTTGGCTCGGCCCGGCCGGGGCGGCGGACCAGGATCCGGCGGGTGATTACCCCTCCTGGGAGGACGTCCAGCAGGCAAAGCTGACGGAATCCGGCACCGCAGAGGAAATCAACAGGATCAGTGGCCTGCTGGGTGGCCTGCAGGCCCAATCCGAGTCCCTGGGGACAGCGGCCGTCCAGTCAGCGGCGGAGTATGCCGTAACCGATTCTGCGCTTCGGGCGGCCAGCGCAAAAGTGGAGACCCTCACCGCCCAGGTTTCCCAAGCAAACACCGAGCTGTCCCGGCACCGGAAGGACCTGGGCGCCCTCGCGGCCCAGTCCTATAAAACCGGCGGCACCACCATGGGATTCTTTGTTGCCCTCGATGCGATCCAGACCAACAGCGTCCAGGGTCTGAACGTGGTGCGCATCGTGGGTGACAAGACGGCAGCGCTGGTGGCCAGGGCCGAATCGGCCGGCAGGGTGGCGTCCTCGTTGGCTGGCCAGGAGAGCGCCGCCAAAGCCGAACGTGTGCGGCTGTCCCTGCAAGCCAAAGCGAAGCTGGACGCTGCCCGGTCCGCGCAGGAGGCGATGGCGCGCCAAGTGGCCGAAAGCCAGAAGCGCAGCGAGGAGCTGACAGCGCAACTTGCCTCCCTCAAGGGCACGACGGCGGCAGTAGAGGGCGCGTACCGGCAGGGCCAGGCGGCGCAGGCTGCCTACGAGGCAGCGCAGGCGGCAAAACGCGCCGCAGCCGCTGAACAGGCCCGCCTGCAGGCAGAGGCGGCAGCCAGGGCGGCCGCCGCGGCTGCCGCCCGCCCGCAGGCTCCAGCCGTCCCTGCGCCGGCAAATCCAGCACCCGCGAACCCCGTACCACCCGCGAACCCCGCACCACCCGCCAACCCGGCGCCGGCAAATCCTGCCCCCGCACCCGCGCTGCCGGTCGCACCCAGCCCGCCGCCCGTCGTCGTGCCGTCCGTTCCAGGCGGCGCCGTCAATGACCCTGCAGGGGCCAAAAGCTACGCCTCGGGGCGCCTGGGCGCCTACGGCTGGGGCCAGGACCAGTTCCTGTGCCTCGCCCAGCTCTGGACCAAGGAATCGAACTGGCTGACCACAGCCACCAACCCCTACTCCGGCGCCTATGGAATAGCCCAGGCCCTGCCGCCCGGAAAATACTCCAGCGCCGGCAGCGACTGGCTCACCAGTTACCGCACCCAGGTCGATTGGGGCCTGGGCTACATCCGCGGCCGGTACGGCTCGCCGTGCGGGGCCTGGAACCACTCGGTGGCCAACAACTGGTACTGACCGGCGCGCTAGGCTTTTCCCATGCCTGACTTCGAACGGTTCCGGATCCTGCTCGAGGAGGAGCGGGCGCGGAAAGTGGCGCTGCTTCCGGCCCTCCGCGCCGACATCGTTTCGGCCAACTCCGCCCGCCAGGATTCCAACGTGGACGACGAACATGATCCCGAAGGCTCCACCATCGCCTTCGAACTCTCCCAGGCGTCGGCGCTTCTCAAGCAGAGCAGCGCCGGACTGGACCAGGTTGACGCCGCCCTGGCCAGGATCGCCGACGGCACCTACGGGACCTGCGCCGTCTGCGGCGAAGCCATCGCGGAAGGAAGGCTGGAAGCGCGCCCCTGGACGCCGTTCTGCATCAGGCACGCGTCGGCAGGCCGCACCCGATGAGTGCGGGGGATCTGGTGGCTGCTGCTGCCGGGTTTGTTGACCGCACCCTGCAGAATGAGGGTGCCTGGTACCGGGCGGACGACGTCGAGGACAGGCTGGGCGGGGAGCTCGCCTCGTACGGGTCTTCCGTCGGTGCCGTCCGCGGAACCGTCCGGGATGCGCTGCGCAAGTACAAGGACCTCGACCACGACGCCGTGGTGCAGCTGGCGTCCGCGCTGTGGGGCCAGCCAGGGCCCGGCTCCCGCGCAGTCTATGAGCGCAGGCTCGCCGCAGTGGTGCTGCTGCAAACCAAAGCGGCGCTGCTGCGTCATTCCGACCTGACCCGGATCGAGGGCTTTATTCGGTCCGCCGGAACAAGGGAACTGGTTGACCCGCTGCTCGCGGACGTGGTGGCCCCCTTCCTGGCGCGGCTCAACGGCCGTGACAGCCAGCGGGCCGCCGTTGTCCTGGCCCGGTGGCGGACAGACCCGGATCCGCAGTTACGCCACGCGTCAGCATTCCTCGAGCAACAGTCCGCACCCCAAGCCCCACCACAAGGAGACACCCGTGAACGATCCCTATGACCTGGAACGCTTTGTTGCCGCACAAAACAGCGGTGGAACCTACGACCAGGCGCTGGCCGAATTGCAGGTGGGCAACAAGTCCGGACACTGGATGTGGTTCGTTTTTCCCCAGGTGGCGGGGCTGGGGCACAGCGACACTTCCCGCCGGTACGCCATCAGCTCCCTTGAGGAGGCCCGGGACTACCTTGACCACCCGGTCTTGGGCCCGCGGCTGCTCGAATGCGCCCAGGTGCTCAGCACCCATAAAGATCGCGCTGCCGAGGAGATTTTTGGCAGCGTGGACGCCCGGAAGCTGCGCTCGTCCATGACGCTGTTCCTCCGCGCAGCTCCCGGGGAAACCGTCTTCAAAACCGTCCTGGCGCAGTTTTTCGACGGCCAGCCGGACCCCGCAACCGACGATCTCCTCGCCGGCCTTAACGAAGGCTAGCGCGACGGCGATGCCCCGCCCGTCCTGCACGGGGCACCGCCGTCGTCCCTGCTGTGTGGGGCGCTACGGCGTGGGGCTGCCGCCGTTGACGTTCAACGTTTCCCCCAACACGAAACTGGATTCAGGGGAGGCCAGGAAAACGTAGGCAGGTGCGAGTTCGGCGGGCTGGCCGGCCCGGCCGAGGGGCGTGGACTGGCCGAACTCCGGCAGTTCCTCCTTGGGCTGGCCGCTGCTGACCTGCAGCGGCGTCCAGATCGGCCCCGGCGCCACCGCGTTCACGCGGATGCCCTTGGGCGCGAGCTGCTGCGCCAGGCCCTTGGTGAAGTTGTTGATGCTCGCCTTGGTGGTGGCGTAGTCCAGAAGCGTGGGGGACGGGTTGTACGCCTGGATGGACGTGGTGTTGATGATGGTGGACCCCGCCGGCATGTGCGGAACCGCGGCCTTGGTCACCCGGAACATCGCATAGACGTTGGTCTTCTGGGTGTGGTCGAACTGTTCGTCCGTGATCTGGGCTATGTCCTCCTGCGCCACCTGTTTTCCGGCGTTGTTGACCAGGATGTCCACGCCGCCCAGAACGGCCACTGCAGTATCTACCAGCTCCTGGCAGGTGGCGGGGTCCTTCAGGTCACCGGGAACCTTGACGGCCTTCCGTCCTGCGGCTTCGATGATGCCGGCGATGCGGGCCGCGTCCTCTTCCTCCTCGGGCAGGTAGGAAAGGACAACGTCGGCCCCTTCGCGGGCAAAAGCAATGGCCGTGGCCGCGCCGATCCCGGAATCTGCTCCCGTGACGATCGCCTTCCGGCCCTCCAGCCGTCCAGTGCCGCGGTAGGTCTCCTCGCCCAGATCCGCTTTCGGCGCCAGGTCCGCGTCCAGTCCGGGCTCGGGCTGGTGCTGCTCCGGCGGCGAGATCTTTTCGTAGGCGGTGACGGGATTGCGGAAGGTGTACTGGTCAGTCATGGTGGTCCTCCTGCTGCTAAGGCGACACTAAAAGCTAAGTATGCTTACCGTTCAAGCCTAGGCAATGATGCGCGCCGCTGCCAACCCGCTTTCGCCCTCAACTCCGGTCCCGGCGGACTTCCACCAGGCGGACATCCTTGAGGGCGCCGGCGTCCACCACGGCGGTCATGTAGGTGCAGGCGGGCTGGCGGCGCCGGTCGGTAGGGGAGCCCGGGTTGATCAGCCGCAGCCCGCCTTCGGTGGTAGTGTCCCAGGGGATGTGGCTGTGCCCGAAAACCAGTACGTCGGCATCAGGGAACAGCGCACCGCACCGCGCTTCCCGGCCTTTCGCCGGCCCGGTCTCGTGCACCATGGCAAACCGGACGCCGTCCAGCGTGACTGCGGCCGTTTCGGGCAGCCGCGACCGCAGGTCGGGGCCGTCGTTGTTTCCGTAGACCCCCACCAGGGAGCGGCTTCGCTGCTCAAGTTCGTCGAGCAGATCCGCCGTCACCCAGTCGCCGGCGTGGAAGACCACATCGGCGCTTTCGACGGCGGTCCATACCTGCGCAGGGAGCGCGCGGGCACGCTTGGGCACATGGGTGTCGGCGAGCAGGAGGAGGTTCAGCGGCATACCGAAATCCTGCCACGTCCACTTTGCGCCGGCCCTTTCCGCTCCCCGTCCGGAGTCGTAATCTGGGGCTGGAGGTGATTGCCATGGAGGCAACCCAGGGCGACCGGATCATTGTGCACGGCAGGACGGTAGGGTCCACGGACCGGCACGGAGTGATTCTCGAGGTCCGCGGCCAAGGCGGAACGCCGCCCTACCTGGTCCGTTTTGATGACGGACACGAAACGATCATGTATCCCGGCGGTGATTTCGCCGTCGAGCGCGGCAACGGGCACTAGTACCGGCAGGGTGGGTGCGCCCGTCCCCGGGCACCTGTCAGACTGGACCGATGGATCATTCTTTGGCGTCCGCCGCGTCCTCCACCCCGCCTGTCCGCACCGGTCCCCGCGATCCCGGTGATGCCTGGGTGGAGGGCAGCCGCGGCCGCTTCTGGGGCAGGTTTGGTGCCGCCGGTGTCCTCGCCTACGATCCTGCCAAGGGTGTGCTCCTGCAGCATCGGGCCGTCTGGAGCCACAACGGCGGAACGTGGGGCCTTCCGGGAGGAGCGCTGCACGAGGGCGAGGACGCCGTGGCGGGAGCGTTGCGCGAAGCCTGGGAGGAGGCCGCTGTGCCCGCCGGGAACGTCGAGGTGCTTTTCACCTCCGTGCTGGACCTGGGCTACTGGTCCTACACCACCGTGGTGGTGCAGGTGAGGGAACCGTTCGACCCCGTCATCAGCGACCCCGAAAGCATCGAGTTGTTGTGGATCCCGCTGGCTGAGGTGGATGGCAAGGAACTGCACCCAGGCTTCGCCGCTGCCTGGCCGGACCTGCGGGAACGGATTGACGCCTCGGCATAGGGTTCCTCCCTGCCGGATCCCGTTCCAGTCCTGCTCACTGGACGTGGCTGCTTAATAATCCCGGCCGTATTCGGCGTGGACCAGGATGGGCAGGTGGTCTGAGTTTCCGCGGGGCAGCGTCTCAACGCTCTCGATGTCCAGTCCCAGTGACGTGGCGAAGTCGAAGTGGCCCTTGAAGACCTTGTAGCGGGTGTAGGTCCGCCGGTTGCTGAGTGAGAGCGCGTAGCCCGAGTTCTTCATATGGATGTGGAGGTTCTTGGTGAAGAACGGGTAGTTGAAGTCGCCCACCATCAGGGTCATGAGTCCCTGGCCCATGCTGAGCAGTTCGGCGTGGGCGGCGTGGATCTGCTTGCGGCGCAGGGAATTCGAGGCCGTGAGGGGCGCTGCGTGGAAGGAACCGATCACCAGTTCATGCTGGGTCTCGTTGTCCACCACCCTGGTTCCGATGAGCCGCTCGTGGGCCGGGGCCAGGACCCTGTCATGAACCGACTTCTTCAGGGCGAAGGACTGGGTGTCCAGGGCCGTGAAGCGGCTGGTGCGGTAGTAGATGGCCAGCCCGAGCCGGTTTCCCTTGGTGGCGTCAGCGAGGTGCAGCGGGCCCAGGGTCTCGGGGAGGTCGCTGGAGTCCACCTCCTGGAGGCAGAGTGCATCGATGTCATGGTTCCGTGCCAGGGCGAGGAGCTCGCCGCTTGCTTTGTGCTTGCGGAGGTTGTAGCTGATAACGCGCATGGAACACCTCTTCCGAGGGTTGCTGACAGGACCGATCAAGAGTCTAGTCCGCTGACCGCCGTCAGGGTCCAACATTTCACCGAGTCCTCCAACAACCTATGCCGGTTGCCTGCCGCCACAACGATAGAGTTAGTCCGAATTCACTGAAATCTCCGGGAGGGCCACCGTTGACCACCGATCTGCCTGAACTGGCCGAGGGAAACTACTACTACCAGTCACTGGGCGGGGGACGCTTCCGCTCCACGATCCACGCGCAGGGTGCCTGGAATGTCCACGAGCAGCACATGGCCCCCGCATCAGGCCTCATGGCGGATTCCCTGGAGCGGCACCAGCCGCGGGAGGGGTTGCGGATGGCGCGGCTCAGCTACGAAATCCTGGGGCTGATTCCCGGTGGCGGGTTCCATATCGAGACCACCACGCTCCGCCCGGGAAAAACCATCGAACTGCTGCAGGCCGAATTGATTGCAGGCGGCCGCACCGCCATCCGGGCCACAGCCTGGCGGATGGTCACCAGCGATACTTCAGCCGTGGCGGCCGTGGAGGACACCGCCATTCCCGGCCCGGAGGAATGCAAGCCCTATGACGGCTCATCAGTGTGGCCCGGCGGCTACATCCGCTCCCTTGAAATGCGCATGGCGGAAGGCCACCGGCCGGGGGCCGGCAAGGTGTGGCTGCGCGCGGACCATCCCCTGACGGACAAGGCGGACAGCGGCGACCTCGCCCGCCTGATGGGACTGGTGGACACCGCCAACGGGATTGCCGCAAGGGTGCCGCCGGGCAAGGACAGCTACGCCTTCCCCAACGTTGACCTCCAGATCCACATGTACCGGCGCCCCGAAGGGGAGTGGCTGGGCCTGGACAACGCCGTCTCCTTTGGCCGGGACGGGATTGGCCTCACCTCAACAGTCCTGCACGATCTGCAGGGCCCTTTCGGGCGCGCGGAGCAGATTTTGACCCTCCGCAAAAGCTGACCCCGCCAGCGCGCCCGGATGTATCGTTAAGTGTCGTTGTATATCGTTGGCGATTTACAGAGGAGACCCAGTGCGCGATTCGTACCCGGCAGGCGGCTTCGGCGGACACAGTATCGACGGCCTCTGGCAGGCTGTTGAGGAGTTCCGTTCGCGGTTCGAAAGGCGTGGTGGAACCCGCGCCGGCAAGGGCGAGGTGCGGGCAGCCGTGCTTGCCCTGCTCGCGGAGCGCCCCATGCATGGCTACCAGATCATCCGTGAGATCGAGGAGCGCAGCGGCGGCAGCTGGAAACCAAGCGCCGGCTCTGTCTACCCCACCCTTCAACTGTTGGCCGACGAAGGTGTCATCAGCGTCGAGGAATCCAACGGCCGAAAAATCTATTCTTTGACCGAAGCCGGCCGTGAGGAGGCCGCAGGCGTCCATGAGTCAGCGCCGTGGGGCGCCGCAGGACCGGCCGCCGGGTCTGGTTCCCTGCCCAAGGCTGGAATTGAACTGGCGCAGGCCGCGGCGCAAGTTGGCCGCACGGGCACGCCTGACCAAGTGCAGCAGGCCGTGGCCGTGCTCGAAGAGGCCCGCCGCCGGATGTATTCCATCCTCGCCCAGGGCTGACCCGGGTGGCTTCGGTCCGCCGCAACCGTGCAGATCCGGTGGACGATCCCGGCGCCGGAAATATCCGCGCCCGGTACCGCCGCATACTCCGCTTCGCGGCCTGGAACCTGGCAGTGACCTGGTGGTTTGAGCTGCTGCTCCCGCGGATCGGGCTTGGGCTGGTGGCCGAGCGGACGCGGCCGGCCAGGATGCAGCGCTTCGCGCGGCGCTTCCACGTGCTCGCGGTGGACCTCGGGGGCCTGATGATCAAGGTGGGCCAGTTCCTCTCGTCCAGGCTTGACGTGCTTCCCCCGGAAATCACCACCGAACTCGCGGGACTGCAGGACGAGGTGCCGCCGGTCCCGTTTCCAGCCATCCGGGCCCTGGCCGAGAAGGAACTGGGAGTCCCGCTCGAGCGGGCCTTCGCCTGGGTTGAGGAGACCACCATCGCCGCTGCCTCGCTGGGGCAGGCACACCGTGCACGGCTTCTTCCTGCTGATGCTGCCGAGACGGGCCTCAAGGATGTCGTGATCAAAGTGCAGCGCCCGGGCATCGACGTAATTGTCGACGTCGACCTGGCAGCACTGCGGAAGGTGGGCGGATGGCTGAGCCGCTTCCGCGTGGTGTCCAGCCGCGCCGACGTCCCGGCCCTGGTAATGGAATTCGCCCAGACCAGCTTCGAGGAAATCGACTACCTCCATGAAGCCGCCAACTCCGAGCGTTTCGGGGTGGACTTCGCTGACGATGACAGGGTGGCGGTGCCCCGGGTCGCCTGGGAGCGGTGCACCCGCCGCGTGCTGACGCTCGAGGACGTCACGGCCATCAAGATTACGGATGTCGCGGCGCTCAAGGCGGCAGGCATCGATCCCGCCCAGGTGGCGCCGGTGTTCGCGTCCGTGATGTTCGACCAGCTGTTCACCAACGGGTTTTTCCATGCGGACCCGCACCCGGGCAATATTTTCGTCACCCCGGCTCCTGCCGGCGCCGGCGGGCTCCCGTGGAAACTGACGTTTATCGACTTCGGCATGATGGGTGAGGTTCCGGCCTCGACCCGCAGCGGCCTGCGCAAGCTTTTGATCGCCGCCGCCTCGCGCGACGGCAAAGGGCTGGTCGCAGCCATCGGCGATGTAGGCGTCCTGATGCCGTCAGCTGACGTGGCGGGGCTGGAAAGGGCCATGACGCAGCTGTTCGGCCGCTTCGGCGGAATGGGTTTCGCCGAGTTGCGCGAGGTGGATCCGCGGGAGTTCCGTGACTTCGCAGTGGAATTCGGCGACGTGGTCCGCTCCCTGCCGTTCCAGCTGCCGGAGAACTTCCTGCTCATCATCCGTGCGATGTCGCTGACGTCCGGAGTGTGCAGTTCCCTGGATCCCCGGTTCAACCTGTGGGACTCGGTGGAGCCCTACGCCGCGCAGTTGCTCCGGGACGAGCGCGGCAACCTCCTGCAGGACGCTGCCCAGCAGGCGCTTGAGGCCGCAGGACTAGCGCTCCGCCTGCCCGGGCGCCTCGACGCACTCATCGCCAGGATCGAGGAAGGCAACCTTACCGCTGCCAACCCCCGCCTGGAGCGGCGGGCGGCCCGGCTGGACCGGACGGTGCGGCGCGCGGCGTCGGCCCTGGTATTCGGCGCCGTCTTGATTGCAGGGGCTGTGGTGCGTGCGGACGATCCCGCCCTCGGCATTGCGCTTATGCTTGCGTCCGCCCTCCCGCTGCTGCACGGCATGTGGGTGGGGCGGCGCGGCCGGAATCCGAGGCTGTGAGCCGGCTGCCGCCGTCGAACGCCGGACGAAGGGCAACAAACACAATCCCGGCGATGTCAATGCCGTAGAAGGCCACGGCGTAACCTAGGTTTGGCCTGTCCGGCCGGCAACTCGCGTGTCAATCACTGCGAACGCGGCCGCAACAACAAGGAACTGCACGATGACCACAGGGGAGCTTAGCAACATGCACCATGCCGATCCGGGGACCCGCACACTGACAGTGGTGCGCCAGGAGCTTTCGCTGGGAGCCGGACGGGACCTGGAATTTGGCCTGGAGCTCCTGGGCAGGGCGAGGTCCGGGGACATCGGCCCCACGCTGCGGCTGTACCGGCCGGCCCCCACGGTGGCATTCGGCCAGCGGGACACGCGGCTGCCGGGTTTCGAAGCCGCGGAGCAGGCCTGCCGCGACAACGGTTTTGAGCCGCTCGTCCGCCGCGCCGGGGGCCGGGCGGCGGCCTACCACCAGGGGACGCTGGTGGTGGACCATATTGAACCGGACGCGGATGCCATCGCCGGATCAAAAAGCCGGTTCGGGTACTTCGGTGAGCTGTTTGCGGATGCCCTGCGCAGCCTTGGGGTGCACGCAGCGGTAGGTGAAATTCCCGGCGAGTACTGCCCCGGGGAATTCAGTGTGCACGGCAGCGGCCCCGGTAATCCCGGCCAGGTGAAGCTGGTGGGTACCGCCCAGCGCGTGGTGGCCGGCGGCTGGCTGTTCAGCTCCGTCATCGTGGTGGAAAACTCCGCGCCCATCCGCAAGGTCCTGACCGATACCTATGCTGCCCTGGGGCTGGACTGGGATCCTGCCACGGCCGGGGCAGTGGACGATCTCGTTCCCGGCGTGGACGTCGCAGCGGTGGAGGCGGCGCTGCTGGCAACCTATGCCGGACACACCGCCCTCGAGATGGCACCCTTCAGCGGCCTGGGGGCATAGGACTGCAACAAAAACGGGACCAACAAAAGGCGTTGGTCCCGTTTCGCCTGTCCGGGGTGCCTGTGGACTGCCCCGGTGCTGTGGCTTCCTGGCTCTTAGGCTGCGAGGCGGGTCTTGACCTCAGCAGCGGACGGGTTGGTGGCCGCGGTGCCGTCAGGGAAGAGGACGGTGGGCACTGTGCGGTTGCCGCCGTTAAGCTGCTCCACGAGCTCAGCGGTACCTTCCACTTCCTCGATGTTGATCTCGTTATAGCCGATGCCCTGCGCGTCCAGCTGCTTCTTCAGCCGGTTGCAGTAGCCGCACCACGTGGTGGAGAACATGGTGATGGTGCCGGATTCGGGAGTGAAGTCCATAAGTGTCTCCTATGTGTCGATCAGAGGTTCCTTACCTTCAACGGTAGCGTGCAGGCCCATATTCCCCGGTTCCCGGCGCTTCACATGACAGGTCATCAGGCCGGTGGCATGCTGGAGCCATGTGTGGACGTTACGTGATGGCACGTGCTGTAGGGGACCTGCTGGCTGAGTTCGACGCCGAACTTGAGGAGGAAGTGCACCTTCCGCCGTCCTGGAATGTAGCGCCCACCGATGCCGTGCCCATCGTCCTGGAGCGGCTGGTTGACGAGGGGCCTGCGCCGAAGCAGGTGCGCCAGCTCCACGTGGCGCGGTGGGGGCTTGTTCCGTCCTGGGCGAAGGACCCCGGCATCGGTTCCCGGATGATCAATGCCCGGAGCGAATCCGTGCTGGAGAAACCGGCCTTCCGAAAAGCCGTCCAGTCACGCCGGTGCGCTGTCCCCGCGGACGGCTACTACGAATGGAAGCAGGGGCCCGGGAAGTCGAAGCAGCCCTACTACGTGCATCCGGGAGAGGGCCGCGGCCTGGTTTTCGCCGGGCTGTACGAGTGGTGGAAGGATCCGGCGTGGCCGGCGGGGGAGCCGGGCGGCTGGGTGTTATCCACGTCCATCCTCACCACTGACACGCCGCCGCCCGGAAGCGAAGAGACGGTGTTCGGCAAGCTGACGGCACTGCACGACCGGGTTCCGCTGCCGATGGACAAATCCACCATGGAAGCGTGGCTGGACCCGCAGGCGGACGATGCAGCCGGGCTGGTGGACCTGGTCCGGTCCGGGGTCAAGGATGTGGCGTCGGATTGGCACGTTGACTCAGTAGGCAAGGACGTGGGGAATGTGCGCAACAACGGGCCGGAGCTGATCCGCCCGGTGGAAGCACTCTTCTAGCAGCCCCACCCGCGGGGGACGGGAGCTAAACGGTGACCGTACCGTCGTCGTCCACTGTCCAAGTGGGGTTGTACGCCACTTCCCAGCGGAAGCCGTCAGGGTCTCCGAAGTAGCCGGTGTACCCGCCCCAAGGCTGGGTAATCGGCTCGGCAATGATTTCGGCGCCGGCCGCCGCTGCTTCTGCCATGACCCGGTCCACCTCCTCAGTGCCGGGAAGGTTGTGGCTCAGTGTGATGCGGGGGACGGGACCGGGGGCACTGACGCCGGCATCGGCCTGCATCTGGCGGACGTCCCAGAGCGACAGCATCAGGCCGCGGTTCACCTGGATGAACACCACTTCCCCCGGAACCTCACGGTGGACCGGCCAGCCCAGGCCGTCAACATAGAACGAGCGGGACGCCGGAACGCTGCGGACCCCCAGGGAAATGAAGTCGACTCTTGGCTGCATGGTTCGATACTGTCAGAGGATGGCGACAATTCAAGGGAACGATAGAGATGCTTTGGCCGACAAGGAACAGCTCGCTGCCGTCCGGATTGCCGTGGACGAAGTGGATGAGCAGATTGTCACCCTGATCGCCCGCCGCGAGCGCCTGATCCGGATCGCCGGAACGCTCAAGGGCGATGACGCAGAGGTGCGCGCTCCGGGGCGGGTGGAACGGATCATTGAACACGTCCGGTCCGCAGCCGAGAAGAAGGACATCGACCCGGACATCGTCGAGTCCACCTACCGGGCCATGATCTCCGGTTTCATCGAACTCGAACTCCGGGTTCACAAAGAAAACAGCTGAGCCGCCCGGCCCAGCTGTTACAGGTTCTCCTCCACGGGAACACCTGACTGGAATTCCCGGCCGTCAGCCTCACTGAAGCCGGTCATCACGTGCCCCTCGCCGAGGCCATTGATCGCTGCCATGGGGAAGTTGCCTGTGATGGTGCTGCCTGAGTGGCTGACGCCTGAGAGATCGTAGTTTTCCTCACAACTCTGGTCATGGTTGAACGAGAAAAAGGAAATTGGTTTCCCGTTCATGAACTCGATGCCCAGTCGCCGCTGGGACGAGTAGTCCGGACTGGCGGCCACAAGCCCCACCACGTAGGCACCGGAACCGGGGATGCTGCCGTCCAGATCGAATGTTGCCACAAGGGTGGAGTCCTGGGCCTTGATGCTGACCTGCTTGAGGAGTGCGTCATGGGTGCTCATGGCACAATCCTGCTCCCTGCCGTTCGGTCCGTCCACCCCTGAAGGCTGACGGAAATGGAAGCCGAAGACGCATCCGGGGCATTCCCCTTCCCCCTGGACCTGCGCCCCGTCCTTTGTCTATGCGGGGGCTTCAGGGAGGCGTAGACTGTTTCTGTTCGAATATATATTCGAATGGTTTCTGTTCTAACTTTTGCATCCGGGAGGCGCCATGGGCATGTTCAGCGAATCCGTGGACGTCTCCTGCACCCCTGAGGGCCATCCGGTTGCTGTTGTCTGGGCCGGACGTTCCTATTCGGTCTGTGCCGAGCCTGTGCGCTGGTACGAGCGCAGGCAATGGTGGGCAGAAGAAATCCGTGCACCGCTGGGCAGCGGCCCCGGCCTGGTGGACCACGAAATCTGGCGGGTCCAGGTGCTGCCTTCAGCTCCAGGCTCCGGCTTGGCTGAACAGGGAGAGCCGCTCACCCTTGACCTGACCCGCCATATCCGCAGCGGCCGCTGGCGCATCCTGCGGATCCATGACGCACTCCGACCCAGAACAGCATGAGCTTCACGCACCTTCACGTCTCCACCGCATTCAGCGCCCATTATGGAGTGTCCTGGCCCGAGGAACTGGCGCAGGTGGCTGCTGCTGACGGTGCCACCGCGCTCGCCTGCACTGACCGGGACGGCCTGTACGGGACCATCAAGCACCTCAAGGCGTGTATGGCCGCCGGCCTTGACCCCATCGTGGGGGTGGACCTTGCGGTCTATGACGACGACGGTGATCACCGCACGCAGCTGGCAGGTCGTGTGGTGGTGCTCGCCCGCGGCAACAACAACGGTGCCGGCTACCGCGCGCTGTGCCGGCTGGTTTCCGACGCCCATGCCCGCACTTCGGGAAAATCCGGGGGAGTTGTACCGGTGGCCGTGACCCGTGCCGAACTTGCCTCCCGCACCCTGGATCCCCAAACCCTTAAACCCGTGCTGATGGTGCTGATAGGCCCGGATTCCGACGTCGGCCGGGCCATGGGCGGGCGGCGTTACCTGCGCCCGCGCACCCTTTTCAAGCAGTGGCTGGACGCCATGCCCGCTGGAACTGTGGTAGCCGAGATCGTGTCCCAGCTCAGCGCCCCGGGGTCCCCCCTGAGCACGGCACACGCCGTCCGGATGCTCAAACTCGCCGAAGAAAACAGCATCCCGGCAATCCTCACCAACGCGGTCCGGTATTGCGCGGAGGACGGAGCGGCAACCGCAGACGTCCTGGATTCAGCCCGGACCCTGAAATCCCTTCCGGAACTGGCCCTGGAACCACTGCTGCAACCCAACGGCCAGGCCTGGCTGAAATCCGCGCGGCAAATGCTTCAGCTGGGGAAGGAAATCATCTCCGCTGCCGGTTACGGGGCAGAAGACCTCAACAGGCTCATGGCACAGACAGAGGCGCTCGCCGATGTGTGCAGGATCGATCCTGTCACCGACATGGGATGGAAGAAGCCTGTAGTGCCTGAAGCGGCGGTCATCGGGATCAGCCAGGATCCGCATGTGGAACTGGTGCAGCGCTGCCAGGCCGGGGTTGGCAGGAGATTCCCAGGAATTGCCGGCACCAGCGAAAAGGAAATGCTCCACCGTCTTGACCACGAGCTGGGCATCATCCAGAACCTGGGGTTCTCCTCCTACTTCCTCACCGTGGCGGAGGTTTCGAGGATGATCCAGGACATGGGGGTGCGGGCAGCCGCCAGGGGCTCCGGAGCCTCCAGCCTGGTCAACTACCTCATAGACGTCAGCCAGGTAAATCCGCTGCAGCACGACCTCATCTTCGAACGGTTCCTCTCCCAGGACCGGGCCACCTTGCCGGATATTGATATAGACGTCGAGAGCGCCGAACGGCATAACGTGTACCACCGGATTTTCGAGCGCTTTGGCAAAGAACGCGTCACGCTGATGAGCATGCAGAACGGCTACCGGGCACGAGGTGCCGTCCGGGACGCGGGCCTTGCCCTGGGGATGGATGAGGGGGACGTAGGGGACATCGCCAAGCAATTGTGGCGGTTCTCAGCTTCGAAGTTCCGTGAGGCGCTGCAGGAGAAGCCCGAGTTGAGGGAATTTGCCGGCCGGGTGGAACAGCGCGATTCCCATGGCAACCAGCAGCTTGACCTGCTGGTGGACCTGACCGAACGCCTGGACCGGTTGCCCCGGCACATCTCCATGCATCCATGCGGGGTGATCCTGGGGGATGCCACCCTGCTGGACCGCACCCCTGTCCAGCCCAGCGGGCTTGGACTGCCCATGAGCCAGTTCGACAAGCACGACATGGATCCCATGGGCATGCTCAAGCTCGACGTCCTGGGGGTCAGGATGCAAAGCGCCATGGCCTTTGCCGTTCGGGAAATCATCCGCATCCATCCCTCCAAAAAGGAAGTGGTGGCTGCCGGCGGCCATCCCACCGGAAGGGACGGGGCCGGGCCCGATTTCATTGCAGAGAACGGGCGCATCGACCTGAACGCCATCCCCTTGGATGATGAGCCCACCTTTGAACTCATCCGAAGCACCCACACCTTGGGCTGCTTCCAGATCGAGTCCCCCGGGCAGCGTGAGCTGATCGGCAAGATGGCGCCGCGGGAGTTCAATGACCTCATCATCGATATTTCCCTGTTCCGTCCCGGGCCCATGAAATCGGACATGGTGCGGCCCTTCCTGGAGCACCGGCACGGGTTTGCACCGGAGGTTTATCCGCACCCCCTCCTGAAGCCGGTACTCCAGGAAACCCACGGCGTGACGGTGTTCCACGAACAAATCCTGCGCACTCTCGATGTCATGACCGGGTGCGGGCTTGCGAAGGCCGATGAATTCCGCCGTGCCCTCAGCAGCGAGGTTGGGGAATTCCGGGTGGAGGAGTACTTCCGGAAGCATGCCAGGGAAAAGAACTTCTCACCCGACGTCGTAGACAAGGTCTGGCAGACCCTGAAGTCCTTTGCCAGCTTCGGTTTTTGCAAAGCCCACGGCGCGGCCTTCGCCGTCCCCACGTACCAGTCAGCCTGGCTGAAGGCGCACCACCCGGAAGCGTTCCTTGCCGGCCTGTGGGAGCACGATCCCGGCATGTACCCCAAGCGGCTTCTCGTGGCGGAGGCAAGAAGGCTCGGCATCCCCATCCTTCCGCTGGACATCAACCGCAGCAAAGGGGAGTACCGGGTGGAGCGCATCCTGCACGGACCTGATGCCGGGAAGCTCGGAATCCGGCTGAGCCTGAACGGGATCTATGGGCTGTCCGGCACCGAACTGAAAAGGATAGTTGCCGGCCAGCCCTACGACTCCCTCGCAGACCTCCGTGCGCGCTCGCGGCTGAGCAAGCCAAGCATCAAACGGCTGGCCCAGCTGGGTGCGTTTGATTCCCTCCACCGGGAGGCAGGCGGAATGGCCAACCGGGCTGACCTGGTCCAGCACCTGCAACGGCTGCAAAATGCAGGTACCGGGCGGAAGGGCATCGAACTGGTCGAGGGGCAGCTGTCCCTTCCCTTGGGCGATGTGGAGCTGCGGAATGTAAAACCCGGATTGCCCGCACCCACCCTCGTAGAGAATGTCCGGGCAGAACTGGACCTGATGGCCGTTGATGTCAGCAGCCACCTCATGGAAAGCCACCGCCCCACCCTGGAACGGCTGGGCGTCACAACGGCAGACAAGCTCCTTGGCCTGCGCAACGGGACTGAAGTGCTGGTGGCCGGAGTGCGGGTTGCCACCCAGACACCTCCCATGCGGGGCGGAAGGAGGGTGGTTTTCATCAGCATTGACGACGGCACCGGTTGCGTCGATTCGGTCTTCTTCCATGAAGCCCAGGAAAATGCCGGGCTGCTCCTGTTCGGAACAAGGTTGCTGCTTATCCGCGGAACCACCAGGAGGACCGGGCCGAGGGGCATCAGCATCAGTGCCAGCATGGCCTGGGACCTCAGCCGCACGGAGACTTTGCCCTTCCCAACGCAGGCAGACCAGCCTGCCGACGTCCCGCATCCCCTGGACGGGATCAGCAGGACCCTGGCGATTACCGGTTTTAGCGGGTGAGGATGCCGTGTGCCGCTTTGGTCGGCCCTTCGCCGAACCGATAGCATTGACGGTGGCTGGCTGTGGTCCCCGTATGCCACAAGCTATGAAGCCTTAACTTTGAATAGGAGACACCCGTGTCAGATGCCCAGCAGATCACCCTTCTCGTCGATGGCGAAGAGACCAAGGTGACTACCGGGACAACCGGTGCGGAACTCTTCTTTGAGCGCCGTGATGTTGTTGTGGCCCGCGTCGATGGCGAGCTGAAGGACCTGGACCAGGAACTGCCCGAAGGCGCCGAGGTTGAGGGTGTCACCATCGATTCCCCGGACGGGCTTAACGTGCTCCGCCACTCCACCGCCCACGTGATGGCACAGGCAGTCCAGCAGCTGCGCCCAGACGCCAAGCTGGGCATCGGTCCGTACATTACGGACGGCTTCTACTTCGACTTCGACGTCGCCGAGCCCTTCACCCCCGAGGACCTCAAAACCCTCGAGAAGATGATGCTCAAGATCGTCAACCAGAACCAGAAGTTTGTCCGCCGCGTCGTCTCCGAGGAGGAGGCCCGCGAGGCGATGAAGAACGAGCCCTACAAGCTCGAACTCCTGGGCAAGAAAAACGAGGCCGCCGAAGCCGGTGAGGGCGTCAACGTAGAGGTCGGTGCCGGCGACATCACCATCTACGACAACGTTGAGCGCAAGGAAGGGACCACGGTCTGGTGTGACCTCTGCCGCGGCCCGCACCTGCCCAACACCAAGATGATCTCCAACGCCTTCGCCCTCACCCGTTCGTCGTCGGCCTACTGGCTGGGAAACCAGAAGAACCAGCAGCTGCAGCGCATTTACGGGACGGCCTGGCCCACCAAGGACGCCCTCAAGGCGTACCAGGAACGCCTTGCCGAGGCCGAGCGCCGCGACCACCGCAAGCTCGGCTCCGAACTGGACCTGTTCTCCTTCCCCGACGAACTCGGCTCCGGCCTGCCCGTCTTCCACCCCAAGGGCGGCATCATCCGCAAGGAGATGGAAGACTACTCCCGGCAGCGCCACGTCGAGGCCGGCTATGAGTTCGTGTACACCCCGCACATCACCAAGGGCCACCTCTACGAAGTCTCGGGCCACCTTGACTGGTACAAGGACGGCATGTTCCCGGCCATGCACGTGGACGCCGAGCTCAATGAGGACGGCACCGTGCGCAAGCCCGGCCAGGACTACTACCTGAAGCCGATGAACTGCCCCATGCACAACCTCATCTTCCGGTCCCGCGGGCGCTCCTACCGGGAGCTGCCGCTGCGCCTCTTCGAATTCGGGTCGGTCTACCGCTACGAGAAGTCCGGTGTGGTGCATGGCCTCACCCGTGTGCGCGGCATGACACAGGACGACGCCCACATCTACTGCACCCGCGAACAGATGAAGGACGAACTCACCAAGACCCTGACCTTCGTCCTGGACCTGCTCAAGGACTACGGGCTCAACGACTTCTACCTGGAACTGTCCACCAAGGACCCGGAAAAGTACGTCGGTGAGGACGCCGCCTGGGAGGAAGCCACCAGGACCCTCGCCGAGGTCGCGCAGGAATCCGGACTGGAGCTCGTGCCGGATCCGGGCGGGGCAGCCTTCTACGGCCCCAAGATCTCCGTCCAGGCCAAGGACGCGCTGGGCCGCACCTGGCAGATGTCCACCATCCAGCTGGACTTCAACCTGCCTGAACGCTTCGAGCTGGAATTCCAGGCCGCCGACGGCACCCGCCAGCGTCCCGTGATGATCCACCGTGCGCTTTTCGGTTCAGTGGAGCGGTTCATGGGTGTGCTCACGGAGCACTACGCCGGCGCGTTCCCGGCGTGGCTCGCACCTGTCCAGGTGGTGGGCATTCCGGTGGCGGAGACGTTCAACGAATACATGTTCGACGTCGTCGACCAGCTGAAGGCCGCGGGTATCCGTGCCGAGGTGGACACCTCCTCGGACCGGTTCCCCAAGAAGATCCGCACCGCCAGCAAGGACAAGATCCCGTTTGTGCTCATCGCCGGCGGTGATGACGCCGAGGCGGGTGCTGTCTCCTTCCGGTTCCGGGATGGCAGCCAGGACAACGGCGTGCCAGTGTCCGAGGCAGTCAAGCGGATCACGGAAGCCGTCCGGAACCGGACCAGCTAGCGGAACGGAAGAGTACGGTGCAGGAGAACACAGGCGCAGGATATCCGGGGGATGCCGGCGTTACCGACGACTTTGACCTCGCCGGTGTCCCGGACGCTTTCCAGCGCCTGTGGACTCCGCACCGCATGGCCTACATCAAAGGCGGCCAGCACCAGTTCAAGAACGAAAACGACTGCCCGTTCTGCGTTGGGCCTGCACGTACCGATGAGGAAGCACTCATCGTCTACCGGGGAAAGACCTGCTACGTGGTGCTGAACCTGTTTCCGTATAACCCCGGGCACCTGTTGGTCTGCCCGTACCGCCACGTCCCGGACTACACGGACCTGACGGTGGAGGAGACAGCCGAGTTCGCCGAGCTGACCCAGACCGCCATGCGGGTGCTGCGGAAGGTTTCGAATCCGGGCGGTTTCAACCTGGGGATGAACCAGGGCGTGGTGGGCGGGGCCGGCATCGCCGCGCACCTGCACCAGCACATCGTTCCCCGGTGGGGCGGCGACGGGAACTTCTTTCCCATCATCGCCCAGACCAAGGCGATCACGCAGACCCTTGATGAGGTCCGCCAGCAGGTTGCCGACGCCTGGCCCGGGGAGACGGATGCTGAATAAGCACGCGCGCGGGTTCTTCACGGCGCTGTTCACCCCGTTTGCCCGCTGGCTCCTGCGCATTGGCGTTTCACCCGACGCCGTCACGATCATCGGCACGGCCGGTGTGGTGGTGGGGGCCCTCGTCTTCTACCCCCTGGGCCAGCTCTGGTGGGGAACGCTGTTCATCACAGCGTTTATCTTCTCCGACGTCCTTGACGGCATCATGGCCAGGATGCAGGCGGTGGGCGGCCGGTGGGGCAACTTCCTCGACTCCACCCTGGACAGGATCGCCGACGGTGCCCTGTTCGCGGGCCTCGCCGTATGGTTCTTCACTGGCGGAGCCAATGTTCCCATCGCGATGATGGCCACCGTCTGCCTCGTCCTGGGCATGGTGGTGTCCTATGCCAGGGCAAAAGCGGAGTCCCTTGGCTTCACCGCGAACGTCGGCATCGCCGAACGGGCGGAACGCCTGGTTTCGGTTCTGGTGGTCACCGGATTTACCGGTTTGGGGCTTCCGAGTGTGGTGTTGCTGGTGACACTTTCGCTGCTCGCCCTCGCCAGCTTCATCACGGTGGTCCAGCGCGTGGTTTCGGTCCGCCGCCAGGCTCTTGCGGAACCGTCCCCGGCGGATTAGCACGAATTGAGCCGGCCGGCCGCGGTGAGACTAGTATTAGGACTGCCCGGTCAATGGATCCGGCAACCCGGTGTGTGTAAACATGGCATCTCCTTGCCGCCCTGCACGCCCGGCGAATGTCATCTATCTACCCATAGGGGTTTTTGTGTCTACACCTGATGTAAGCAACGAGGCCGGTTCGTCCGCGAACAGCGTCACGGGCAGCAGCCGCGTGAAGCGGGGCATGGCTGAGATGCTCAAGGGCGGCGTCATCATGGACGTCGTCAACGTCGAACAGGCCCGCATCGCCGAAGATGCCGGTGCTGTTGCTGTGATGGCGCTGGAACGCGTTCCGGCCGATATCCGCGCCCAGGGCGGCGTGTCCCGCATGTCCGATCCGGACATGATCGACCAGATCATCGACGCCGTGTCCATCCCGGTCATGGCCAAGGCCCGCATCGGCCACTTCGTCGAGGCCCAGATCCTGCAGTCCCTGGGCGTGGACTACATCGACGAGTCCGAGGTCCTGACCCCGGCCGACTACGTCAACCACATCGACAAGTGGAACTTCAAGGTTCCCTTCGTCTGCGGTGCCACCAACCTCGGAGAGGCGCTGCGCCGCATCAACGAGGGCGCGGCGATGATCCGCTCCAAGGGCGAGGCCGGCACCGGTGACGTCTCCAACGCCACCGGGCACATGCGCCAGATCCGCTCCGAAATCGCCAAGCTCGCCGCCCTGCCCGAGGACGAACTGTACGTTGCGGCCAAGGAACTGCAGGCCCCGTACGAACTGGTCAAGGAAGTCGCCGCGGCCGGCAAGCTTCCGGTGGTGCTGTTCACCGCCGGCGGCATCGCCACCCCGGCCGACGCCGCCATGATGATGCAGCTCGGCGCTGACGGCGTGTTCGTCGGCTCCGGCATCTTCAAGTCCGGCAACCCGGCCCAGCGCGCGGCCGCCGTCGTGAAGGCCACCACCTTCTACGATGACCCCGACGTCATCGCCAAGGCCTCCCGCGGCCTGGGCGAAGCCATGGTGGGCATCAACGTCGACGAGATCCCCCAGCCGCACCGCCTCGCCGAGCGCGGCTGGTAAATCGCTTCTCTGGCGCCTTTCGGGGCGCCGGGCGGCGTCATCCTCTGCGTGCTATTCCCCGCGCCCTGCTAGGCCGCTTCGCGGCGAGCATGGGCGCGGGGCCCCTTTTACGCGCGCTGCCGGACCAGCCCCGCCTGCCCTAGAGCAACAAACCGCGACGGGGGCGAGTCACCTTTGCCGAATGACTCGTCGCCTTCGCTGTTGAAGTACGACGCCGGTTCCTCACCTTCTTGTGGTGGGGACCGGCGTCGTACTTCTTTAAGCGGTATGGGGAGCGGGGCTACTCGAGGCCGCGGCGCTTTAGGAGGGGCTCTAGTTTTGCTTGGCGGCCTCGGAGGGTTCGGAAGGACTCGAGGGGGTCCCTGCTGTTTCCGCGGGACAGGAGCTCCTGCCGGAATCGTTCGCCGTTGGTCCGGGTCATTCCGCCGTTTTCGGTGAACCAGTCCACGGTTTCGGCGTCCAGTACCTCGCTCCAGATGTAGGAGTAGTAGCCGGCCGCGTAACCCGCGCCGGCAAAAACGTGCTGGAAGTACCCTGTCCGGTAGCGCGGCGGAACCAGTGCATGGGCGATGCCGGCGGCCGCGAGGGACTTGTCCTCGAAGGCCACTGCGTCCTCAGGCACGTCGGAGGCTCCCAGGACGTGCCAGGCCAGGTCCAGCAGGGCCGCGCCCAGGTACTCGGTGGTGGCGAAGCCTTCACCCCACAGCCGCGATTCGTTGAGTTTGTCCACGATGTCCTGCGGGAGCGGCTCCCCGGTTTTGTAGTGCTTCGCGTAGTTGGCCAGCACTTCCGGCCACATGATCCACATTTCGTTGACCTGGGACGGGTACTCCACAAAGTCGCGGGGGACAGCAGTGCCGGAGAACCTCGGATAGGTCACGTCCGAGAACAACCCGTGGAGTGCATGCCCGAATTCGTGGAACATGGTCCGCAGTTCGTCGAGGGTCAGCAGCGTGGGTTCGCCAGCCGGCGGCTTGGAGATATTTAGGTTGTTGATGACAACTGGTCTTGTTCCCAGCAGCTCCGATTGTTCCACCAGCGAATTCATCCAGGCGCCCCCGCGCTTGGACTCCCGCGTGTAGTAGTCGCCCAGGAACAGGCCCAACGCAGTGCCGTCCTCGTTCCGGACCTCCCAGACACGGACATCCGGGTGGTAGCCGGCCAGGTCCGTCCGTTCCTGGAAGGTGATGCCGTAAAGGGATGTTGCGGCGAAAAAGACACCGTCAGTGAGGACCCCCTCCAGCTCGAAGTATGGACGAAGTGCCTGCTCGTCCACCTCGTATTTCTCCCGCCGGACCTTTGCAGAGAAGAAGGCCCAATCCCAGGCTTCCAAAGGGTGTCCGGCTGACTCGGCAAGGGCGGCGGCTTCACGGTCGGCGTTGCGGACTGCCGCCGGTGCCATGCGGTTCAGCAACGACTGGACCGACCCAAAATCAGGCGCGGTCTGGCGGTCCACCACCAGTTCTGCGTAGTTGGCGAAGCCCAGCAAAGCCGCCTTTTCGGCACGGAGTCCCGCCATCGACCGGGCCAACTCCAGGACGTCGAGGTTCCCGCCGCTGCTCCCGCGGGCCACTGAGGCTTCAAAGAGCCGACGACGGATGTCCCGGTTCTCAAGGACGGCGAGGGCCGGCTGGTTGGTGGGCTGGATCAGCGTCAGGAGGAACTTCCCAGGGTGCCCCGCAGCACGGGCAGCTTCCGCGGCCCGTGCCACGTCGTCGGCAGGCATCCCGGCCAGGTCCGCCGCGTCATCAAGCAGGAGGGCTGCCGACTTCATCCCTTCCTTAACCCGCTGGCCGAACTCTGTGCCCAGCCGGGAAAGTTCCGCGTTGAGCTCCCTGAGCCGCTCCTGCCCGGCCGCGTCCAGTTGGATGCCGGACTGCCGGAATTCCTTCAGATACTCTTCCACCAGGCGCCCGGACTCGGCATCGAGGCCGGAAGTATCGAGGGCGGCAAAGCGCTCGTACAGCGCCCGGTTCAGGAAAATCTCGTCCTGGTGGGCTGGAAAGCGGGGCGAGAGTTCCGTTTCAAGATCCCGGATGTCGTCTGTAGCATCGGCGGACACCAGGGTGAAGAAGGCGGCAGAAGCCCTTTGCAGCAACTGGCCGGACCGCTCCATCGCCACCGCCGTGTTCTCAAAGGTGGCCGGTTCGGGGTTCTCCGCAATGGCCTGGATTTCGGCCAGGTGCCCGGCGAACCCGGCCTCTGCGGCCTCCGCATAATGCGAGGTTTGGAGGTCAGCAAAGGGAGGCAGGCCGAATGGAAGCGGACCGGGATGGAGCAGGGGGTTTGTCATGACGTAAATCTTCCACACGGGCCACGCCTTCTCAACGACCTCCAAATGCCCGTGGCGGCCGGCCACAATACCTACAATGACGGCTATGGGGATTAGTTGGGGTGGTGCCGCCGCGCGCGCAGGCGCCACCGTCTGCGCATTGTTCGCAGCTGCTGCACTGGCCGGCTGCGGGTTGGTGGCTGAGCAGAACGGGCAGACCCCCAGGCCCGCAGTTTCCAGTTCCGAAGTAGCCGGTTCGGGGACACCAGCCTCAACTCCGGCCCCCAGCCCCACCCCGACGCCTGCTCCCACCCCTGGCAAGGGCCCGGCCTGCCCGGTGCTGCGGTGCACATCGGTCCTGGTCACCGGCGACATGCTGGTCCACACCCAGCTCTGGCAGCAGGCGCAGCAGGATGCGGCCGCAGCGGGGAAGCCCGGCTACGATTTCGGGCCGCTGCTGGAAGCGCAACGCCGGTACATCAACGGCAGCGACCTTGCCATCTGCCACCAGGAAACACCCGTGGCCGGTCCGGAAGGTCCGTTCTCGGCGTACCCGTCCTTCAACGTCCCGCCGCAGATCATCACAGCATCCAGGAATGTGGGGTACCAGGCATGCACCACAGCCAGCAACCACACCATCGACCGTGGCACGGACGGACTGCTGCGCACCCTTGATGCCCTCGATGCCGCCGGCCTTAAACACACTGGTTCCTACCGGACCGAAAATGAGTCCCAGGGGATCCTCATCATGCAGACGCCGGCCGCGAAGGTCGCGGTCATCGAGGCCGCCTACGGGCTCAACGGGCTGGTCCCGGACTACCCGTGGCAGGTGGACATGCTGGACGCCCCGGCCATGATTGCCAAGGCCGTGAAGGCGCGGGAACTCGGGGCCGACATCGTCCTGGGAGCGATGCATGCCGGGGAGGAGTATGCCAGCGAACCGAACGCCCAGCAGCAGGAGGTCGCGCATGCGCTGGTGGACAGCGGGCAGTTCAACCTGGTCTACGGGCACCACACCCACTCGGTGCTGCCCATCGAAAACTACAAGGGCACCTGGATTGTGTACGGCCTCGGCAACGGCATCACCGAGCTGTCACCGTGGTACGTGGTCAACAATGAGGGCCTGCTGGTCAGGGTGCAGTTTGGCCAGGACGCCGCCGGGAAGTGGTCAGCCACCGATATGGCCTGGGCTCCATCGGTGATGGTCCGGGACCCCTACCGCTGGTGCCCGGTAGCGGCCGACGCTCCGCAGGGGCCCTGCGCCGGCCCGGAAGCGGACGCCGCCACCAGGCAGCGGACCACCAGCGTGGTGGAATCCCGTGGAGCCGCAGCGGCGGGCGCCCACGAACTCCTGATCACCCGCGAGCCGTAAGCCGGCGCCAATGCAAGTGCCGGCGTCCGGCCGTTGAAACAAAAACGGAATCAGCGCGGGCGGCGCGCCGCGTGCTCCCTGGCGAGTTCGGCGAACCGGTCGTCGGGGTGGCCCGGCTCGAACGTCCCGAATTTCCGCTCGGCAGCCGTCCGGATCAGGAAATCGGCAATCGCCGGGTTTTTCGGCAACAGCGAGCCGTGCAGGTAACTCGCCACAACATTGCGGTACCGGGCGCCCTCATGGCCGTCGCTGCTGTTGTTCCCGGTGCCCTTGGCAACGGAGCCGAGGGGCCGAACCCCGCTGCCGAGCCTGGTCTGGCCGCTGTGGTTCTCGTAACCCAGGACTTCGCCGAACTCGGGCGTGGACACCTTGACGTTCCCGATCAGGCGCTCGTCCGTGCCATGGGTTTCCACGTCCAGGACGCCGATTCCGGGGATGACAGCTCCGGTGCGCGTCTTGAAGAAATGCCCGAAAAGCTGGTACAGCCCGCAGATGACCAGCATCGGGGCGCCATCCTCGGCGAGGTCCTTCAGCGTTGCCGCGCGGGCCTGCAGGTCGTCCTGGATGACCAGCTGGCCGCTGTCCTGGCCGCCGCCGCCCACGATGATATCCACTGTGTCCGGGAAGGGATCGCCCACGTTGTATTCGAGCAGTTCCGGGGTATAGCCGTGCCAGCGGAGCCGCTGCTGCAGGACCAGGGCGTTACCCCAGTCGCCGTAGATGTTCATGTCCCGCGGATACAGCTGCACCACACGGATGGTGCCCTTGCTGCCGTTGACGGGATCCACGCCTGCCTGGCTCATGAGACAACCTCCACGGTGGTGATTTTGGACAGCTCGCGGCGGATCCCCAGCATGGCGGTGTAGGTGCAGAAAACGCGCTTGGGCTTGCCTTGGGCCTCCCTGATGAAGGCCGCGAGGGCGGGGGCGATCTCGGTGTCCACAGCGCCGATCCGGACGTCGTCGTACTGCAGGCGCAGGGCCATGTCGTAGGCGCGGGACCCGGTCACCTGGTCCACTCCGCCCGCGCGCAGGGAATCGAATTCCACGTCCCACAGCCAGGACATGTCCCGGCCGTCGGCGTAGTTGTCATTGATGGCGATCATCGTGGCGTAGCCGCCGGCGGGAAAGGACTTCAGCCCCAGCCGGAAGCCGCTCGGGTTCTTCACGAGGACGAGGTCCAACGGCTGCCCGTCCACGGTAAGGCTCTCACCGCGGCCAAACGCCGGCTCCACCTTGGACAGTGCCTCCAGCAAGGTGGCATGGTCGGCGGTGGCTGCGCCGCCGCCGCAAATACTGCGCGCAAGCGTCAGGGCCGCCGCGGCATTAAAGATGTTGTACACCCCGCGCAGTTTCATGCCCGTGGTGACCGTGCCGCCGTCGTACTCAAATTCAGCACTGTCCGCGCCTACCTTGCGGAGTACGACGTCGGCAGCGGGCTTCTCCGGCAGGGCCGCCGGGGCGGGACTTCCGGGAGCGGCCCGCATGTCGTCGTCGTTGGGGAAGGTTCCCAGCAGGGAGTCATCGAGGCCGAAGTACTTGACCTCCTGCCCGGTCAGCGTTGCGGCGATCCGGGCAACGCGGGGATCCTCGCGGTTCAGTACCACTGTGCCCGTGGTTTTGGCGGCGATGTGCTGGAGCAGCTGGGCTGTTTTGTCGATCTCGCCGAACCTGTCCAGCTGGTCCCGCAGGACGTTCAGGAGGAGGCAGTAGCGCGGGGGCACGCTGTTGACGAAATGAACGGCGTGGGCCTCGTCCAGTTCCAGGACCGCGACGTCGGCGTCTAGCCGGCCGCGCCAGTCCACTTCGCCGAGCAGGGCCGCGGCCACGCCGCGGGTGAAATTGCTGCCGGTGCGGTTGGTGAAAACCTTCAGGCCCTGGCTTTCCAGCAGTTCCACCACCATCTTGGTGGTGGTGGTTTTGCCGTTGGTGCCGCTGACGACGGCGACGCCGTGGGGGAGGGTGGTGAGTGTCCGCCGCATAAAGCCGGGATCGATCTTTTCGACCACCAGCCCCGGAAACGCAGACCCGCCACCCCGGAGCCGGGAGGCGCGACGGACCAGCTTGCCGAGCGGAACACTGAAGGAGAACATAGTTCGAATATATCCCAGCAACGGCATACAGCTGCCGCTGGGGACGGCCTTGCGGACTGTGTGAAAGCGACTGCGCCGTATGCTGGATGGATGACAAATTCCCCTTCAGCGGCTTCCGCACGCGTTGGATCCGGTCTGAGGATCGGCGTGCTGGCGCTCCAAGGTGACTTCCGCGAACACCTCCGGGCCATCGAAGCGACCGGCGCGGAGGCGGTGGGAATCCGCCGCCCCAAGGAACTGGACGGCCTGGACGGCCTGGTTATTCCAGGGGGCGAATCCACCGCCATCGATAAGCTTGCCCGCGCCTTCGACCTGGCCGGGCCGCTCAAGGAACGCATCGCCGACGGTCTGCCGGTGTACGGGTCCTGCGCCGGGATGATCCTGCTGGCCTCTGACATCGCCGATCCGGCCACCGACCTCTCCGGAGCACCGCAGCAGACGTTCGGTGGACTGGACATCACGGTGCGCCGCAACGCGTTCGGCCGGCAGCGCGAGTCATTCGAGACGGACCTTGATTTCAAAGGGCTGGACTTCAGCGCCACGGAATCCGGGGTTCCGCCCGTCCACGCCGTCTTTATCCGCGGACCGTGGGTGGAGCGTGTGGGACCGGACGTCGAAATCCTGGCGCAGGTGGAGCCGGCTGATCCTGAACACGCGTCCCACGCGGTCCCGCTGCCCGGGACGGCTAGAATTGTTGCAGTGCGTTCAGGCCGGCTGCTGGCCACCTCCTTCCACCCGGAAGTGACGGGGGAGAAACGCGTACACGAACTTTTTATCCGCATGATCAGAGGAGAAGCGTAAAGCATGTCAGGCCACTCCAAATGGGCGACGACCAAGCACAAGAAGGCGATCATTGACAGCCGCCGCGCAAAGTCGTTCGCCAAGCTGATCAAGAACATCGAAGTTGCCGCACGCATGGGCGGCCCGGACCTCGCCGGCAACCCCGGCCTGGAACTGGCCGTGACCAAGGCGAAGAAGACCTCGGTTCCCAACGACAACATCGACCGTGCCATCAAGCGCGGCGCCGGCCTCACCGGTGAAGTGGTGGACTACACCGAAATCATGTATGAAGCCCGCGGCCCGCAGGGCTCCGCGCTGCTGGTCGAGTGCCTTACGGACAACAAGAACCGTGCTGCTTCCGAGGTGCGCCTGGCCATTTCGCGCAACGGCGGCACCATCGCTGATCCCGGTTCCGTGAGCTACCTCTTCGCCCGCAAGGGTGTTGTAACGCTGCCCAAGAACGGCCTCAGCGAGGACGACGTCCTGATGGCAGTGCTGGACGCCGGCGCCGAGGAAGTCAAGGACAACGGCGAGACGTTCGAGATCCACTCCGAGCCCGGCGACCTGCAGGCCATCCGCGACGCCCTCAAGGAAGCCGGCATCGAGTACGACACCGACGAAGTGGAGTTCGTCCCCTCCATGCAGGTGGAGCTCGACGTCGACGGTGCCCGCAAGTTCCTCAAGCTTGCCGATGCACTCGAGGACCTCGACGACGTCCAGAACGTTTACAGCAACGCCGACCTCAGCGACGAAGTCCAGGCTGCCCTGGAATCAGAGTGACGTCCCGCGGTGCCTGCTGAACCCCCGTGCCCGTGACGCTGCGTGTACTCGGCGTCGACCCGGGACTGACCCGCTGCGGCATCGGCGTGGTGGACGTTGAGCGGAACAGGCGGGCCACCATGGTGGCCGTGGGCGTGGTGGGCACCTCGCCCGAGGAGACGCTGGACCAGCGCCTCCTGGTGATCGCCCTGGCCATCGACGAATGGCTGGACCGCTACGAGCCCCAGGTGCTCGCCGTCGAACGCGTCTTTTCCCAGCTCAACGTCAGCACGGTGATGGGCGTGGCCCAGGCGTCCGGCGTGGTGATCGCCGCCGCCGCGCGCCGCGGAATCCCGGTGGCGCTGCATACGCCGTCGGAAGTAAAAGCGGCCGTGACCGGCAGCGGCTCCTCCAACAAGGACGCGGTGACCAAGCTCGTCACCAAGATCCTCCGGCTCGATGCCCCGCCCCGGCCGGCTGACGCAGCAGATGCCCTGGCCCTGGCCATCACCCATGCGTGGCGTGCCGGCAGCGGCGCGGCAATTGCCACTACCGGCCCCGGCAGTTCTTCGCTGACTCCGGCCCAACGAGCATGGGCCGAGGCCGAGGCGAAAGTGCGGCGTGCCCGCTGATTGTCCTGGCTCCTTGCTAGGGTATTCGTAGATATGTTCGGATAGCCGGGGCCCGCCTTCTTTCCAGATGGCGGCACGGCGGTACACCAGGAGCCCGGCCTTGATCAGTTTCCTTCGCGGAACCGTAGCGCACGTAGGCCTGTCCACGGCCGTGATCGATCTCAACGGTGCGGGCATGAGCGTTAACGCCACGCCGCAGACCCTCAGTAAGCTCCGCACGGGGGAGGAGGGCCAGCTGTTCACATCCCTCATCGTGCGTGAGGACTCGCTCACGCTTTTTGGCTTCGCGTCCGACGACGAGCGGGAAGTTTTCGACATCCTGCTCAGTGTCAGTGGGGTGGGCCCCCGGCTGGCGCTGGCAGTTCTTGCGGTCCATGACCCCGAGGCGATCCGGGTGGCGGCTCACACCGGCGACAGCAAAACCTTCACCAAAGTGCCAGGCATCGGTCCCAAGGTGGCCGGCAGGATCGTTTTGGAACTCGCCGGAAAGCTCGTGCCGCACGGCACTGCGGCTGCAGCGGGCGCGCCTACCGCTGCGGAGGCCGCCTGGAAACCCCAGGTGGTGGCTGCGCTGACAAGCCTTGGCTGGTCCGAAAAGGACGCCTCCGCCAGCATCGACAAGGCACTGGCGGACGATCCCGAGGTTTCCTTCCGCGGCAACGTGCCGGAAATCCTGCGGACCACGCTTCGCTGGCTCGGCCAGGACGGGGCGCGTGCCGGCAACCGCGTAGCCAGCCGTGGCTGAACCGTCACTGGTGGCCGCGGGGGAGGAGCCGGAAGAGCGGGCCATCGAGGCCGCCCTCCGGCCCAAGAACCTCGATGACTTTGTGGGCCAGCACCGGGTGCGGAAACAGTTGTCGCTGGTGCTGCAGGCCTCACGCATGCGGGGCCGGAGCGCTGACCACGTGCTTTTTTCGGGCCCGCCCGGGCTCGGCAAAACCACACTGGCCATGATTGTGGCATCCGAGATGAACGCGCCGCTGCGGATCAGCAGCGGCCCCGCCATCCAGCACGCAGGAGACCTGGCCGCCATCCTGTCCTCCCTGTCCGAGGGTGAGGTCCTGTTCCTGGACGAAATCCACCGGATGTCCCGGCCGGCCGAAGAAATGCTCTACATGGCCATGGAGGACTTCCGGGTGGACATCGTGGTGGGCAAGGGCGCCGGTGCCACTGCCATTCCGCTCGAACTGCCGCCGTTCACCCTCGTCGGTGCCACCACCCGTGCGGGCCTCCTGCCGGGGCCGCTGCGTGACCGGTTCGGCTTCACCGGGCACCTGGAGTTCTATTCCGTTGCCGAACTTGAGCTTGTCCTGCGGCGTTCCGCCGGGCTGCTGGACCTGAAGGTCAACTCCGCCGGATTCAGCGAGATCGCCGGGCGCTCCCGCGGTACACCGCGTATCGCCAACAGGCTGCTGCGCCGGGTCCGTGACTGGGCTCTGGTGCACGGCATCGAACAGATTGATGCGCGGGCGGCCTCCGCGGCCCTGGATATGTATGAAGTCGATAAGAAGGGGCTCGACCGGCTGGACCGGTCCGTCCTGGAAGCGCTGATTACCAAGTTCGGCGGCGGCCCCGTGGGCCTGTCCACCCTGGCCATCGCCGTCGGCGAAGAAACTGAGACCGTCGAGACGGTGGCCGAGCCCTTCCTGGTGCGCGAGGGGCTGCTGGGCCGTACGCCGCGGGGAAGGATCGCCATGGCCCCCGCCTGGACCCACCTCGGCTATGCCATCCCGTCCGGCGTTTTCGGGCAGGAGCCGCTGGACCTTTTCGATACGGCTGCGCAAGATGAGTCCGACGGCACCGACAACTGGGCCCCGCAAAGCCAGTAGCAGGCTCCCTTCAGCTTTTCCCTTTAGACTGGTATGACGCTCGGCACGTTCGGGTCTTTGTTTCGCGGGCTGCACACGCTGCCTGCGTCGCTGGGGAAGGAACCCGTCAGGCCTCTGCCTGCCTGACTGTTCTGCCCCGGCCGGAGCGAAGCCGATGTTGCTGGAAAATCAGCTAGGCAAATAAAAGGACGGAATTCCCCTTGGATCCAATGTCAATTCTCCTGTTCGTCATGCTCGGCGTGTTCATCTTTATGATGTTCCGCCGCAACAAGAAGACGCAGCAGCAGCAGGCGGAACTCCAGTCGAAGTTCGGCCCCGGCGTCGACGTGATGACCAGCTTCGGCCTCTACGGCCGGATTGTGGACATCGACGAAGCCGAGAACAAGGTCACCCTTGAACTTTCCCCCGGCAATCTCGCCACCGTACACCGCCAGGCCGTCACCAAGATTGTTGAGCCCGCTGCTGTGCCCGAGGCCGCTGCGCCGGCCGTCCCGGATGATGCCTCCTCCATCACAGGGCAGGAAATCCCCGCAGCGGAAACGGGAACCCCGGCCCAGCCGGCCGAGACTCCCGACGAGACCCTGAAGCGCCTCAATGACGAGGGCAAGAAGGACAACTAGTCCCTGTTAGCGCTTTTCAACACCTCTACGGCTGCGGAATACCGCCAGTGCCGGTAAAACCAGGCACCGGCGGTTCCTGACGTGAATAAGAGAAAGATCAACAATGGCACGAACTGGCCCTAAGAAACCAGGCCTCAGGGTCCTGGTCTGGCTCGGCGTCATCATCGTCGCGCTGACTGCTGTCCTGGCGGGCGGCACCCTGGCCGGGAAGGCAAGCTGGGCGCCCAAGCTGGCCCTGGACCTCGAAGGCGGCACCCAGATGATCCTGGCGCCCAAGGTTGAGGGCGGTTCGGACATCAACGAAGAACAGCTCAACCAGGCTGTGGCGATCATCCGCCAGCGCGTGGATGGCTCCGGTGTTGCCGAAGCCGAGATCAGCACCCAGTCCGGGCGCAATGTTGTGGTCAGCCTTCCGGGCACCCCTTCAAGCCAGACGCGCGACCTCATCCAGGCCTCCGCGGACATGAACTTCCGTCCCGTCCTGCTTAACGGGGCAGGCGCGGCCGTCCCGGAGGAGTCGCGGGCTCCGGAAGACCAGCTGCCGAAGCCGACGGCGGAACCCGCCAACAGCAGCGACACCAACTGGATCACGCCGGAAATCTACCGCCAGTTCGAAGCCCTCGACTGCGACAACCCGTCCCAGGACAAGCAGGAACGCTCAGACCCGGCCAAGCCGCTGGTCACCTGTGAGCCTGCATCCGGGAACAACCCCGCGATCAAGTACATCCTGGGTCCGGTGGAGGTCAAAGGCAGCAACATCGTCACCTCCTCCTTCCAGCTCCAGCAGGGTGCGCAGGGTGCCGTCACGAACGAGTGGGCAGTCAACATCCAGTTCGACGGCGAAGGCACCAGTAAGTTCAAAGAGGTTACCGAACGCCTGAACCAGTTCTACGTGGCTGCCGGCGGGCAATCGGGTAACGACCCCAAGGCACAGTTCGCCATCGTGCTCGATGACCAGGTCATTTCCGCTCCCCGTTCGCTTGCCGTCATCACCGACGGCCGCCCGCAGATCACTGGCGGCTTCACCGAACAGACTGCCAAGGCCCTCTCGGACCAGCTCCGGTTCGGTGCCCTGCCCATCAGCTTCGAGATTCAAAGCGAGCAGCAGATTTCCGCCACCCTCGGTGGTGAGCAGCTGCGCATGGGCCTCCTCGCGGGCCTGATCGGCCTGCTCCTGGTGGTGGTCTACTCGCTGTTCCAGTACCGGGCCCTTGGTTTCGTGACCATCGCCTCGCTGGTGGTCGCCGGTATCCTGACCTACCTGGCTATCGCCATCCTGGGCTGGACGGAAAACTACCGGCTGTCCCTGGCAGGCGTAGCGGGCATCATCGTTGCCATCGGCCAGACTGCGGACTCGTTTATCGTCTACTTCGAACGCATCCGCGATGAGCTCCGTGAAGGGCGCGGGCTGGTGTCCGCCGTCGAAAACGGCTGGAAGCGCGCCAAGCGGACCGTCCTGGCCTCGAAGGCTGTCAACCTGCTGGCGGCACTGGTCCTGTACTTCGTGGCCGTCGGCAACGTGCGCGGCTTCGCCTTCACCCTGGGCCTGACCGCGATCGCTGACCTCATCGTGGTGTTTATGTTCACCCACCCGACGCTGCAACTGCTGGCCCGCACCCGGTTCTTCGGTGAAGGACACAGGTTCTCCGGCCTCGACCCCAAGCGTCTCGGCGCAGTTCCGCTGTACCGCGGCGCGGGCCGCCTCCGCACACCCGAAGACCGGCCCGCCGTTGCAGTCCGAGCCAAGAATGCAGGCGCCACGGCCGAGGCCGAACGCCGAATGACCATTGCCGAGCGCCGCCTGGCGCAGAAGCAGGCGGAGCTGGCCGGCTCCTCGAAGTCTGCTGCGAAGGAGAACAAGTAATGCCAAGCTTCGCGACTTTCGGTAATGAGCTCTACACCGGCAAGCGCTCCTACAACTTCGTAGGCGCCAAGAAGATCTGGTTCATCATCGCGGCCGTGGCCGTTGCCCTGTCCATCCTGATCCCGGTGGCCAAGGGCGGCTTCAACCTCGGTATTGAGTTCCGGGGCGGATCCGAGTTCACGGTCTCGAACGTCAAGAGTACGGACGCCACGGTAGGCGAGGAGGCCGTCACCAGTGTGGTGGCCGGCAGCGTGCCACGCGTCGCCAATGTGGCCGGGACCACCATGCGGATCCAGACCGACAAACTCACCGACGATGAAACCCTTCGCATCAAAGAGGGCCTGACCACGGCTTACGGAGTCACGGACAACGAGGTGACCTCGACCTTTGTGGGACCCACCTGGGGTGCTGACGTCACCAAGCAGGCGCTGCTCGGCCTGGTGATTTTTGTGCTCCTTGCCGCGGTGCTGATGGCGTTGTACTTCCGCACCTGGAAGATGTCGCTCTCGGCCATTGCGGGCATGGTGGTGACCATGTTCGTTACAGCCGGAGTGTACGCGCTCAGCGACTTCGAAGTGACCCCATCAGCGATTATCGGGTTCCTCACCGTCCTGAGCTACTCGCTCTATGACACGGTGGTGGTGTTCGACAAGATCCGTGAGAATACGGCTGAGCTTGACGCATCAACACGGCGCACCTTCGCGGAGGAAGTCAACCTGGCCGTGAACCAGACCCTGGTCCGCTCGATCAACACCATGATGGTGGCCATCCTTCCGGTCGGCGCCATCTTGTTCATCGGTGCCGGACTCCTGGGCGCGGGAACTCTGCGCGACCTCTCGCTTGCCCTGTTCGTTGGCATCCTGATCGGTACTGCGGCCACCATTTTCGTTGCCGCTCCGATGTACGCCTGGCTGCGGCAGAACGAGCCGGACCTCGTCAGGCAGGCCAAGCGAGTCGAGCAGCGCCGGGCTAGTGCCGAGCGTTCCGCGGCTCCCGCGGAGCCGGCCCAGGCCTAGGTTTTTCGCAGGGGCCGGACGGTGTCAGAATCCTGACGCCGTCCGGCCCTGGCTGTTTTAAGAGCCGGTTATAAAACTCCTTCGGGTGAGGAATAGACTGGGGTAATTAAACGGTCATGAGGGGTGCTTCATTGGAAGAACGTTCTGCGTCGCTGCCGACGGCACAAGGAGATCAGGGTCCGGCCGGTGTGCAGACCGGCCAGGCGGCTTCCGCGCGCGCAGGTTCGTTGGTCCCCGTGGACAACTCCGGGTCCCGCCCCACTTTTCCCGGCCGCCGGGAACGCACCAGGTCACGGCTCGCCCGGCTGACAGGCCGGAGTGCCGCAAACTATTCACCCATCCTCGAACCACTGCTGAGGACGGTCCGGGCCAACAATCCCAAAGAGGATTTTGACCTCATCCAGCGCGCCTTCGACGTGGCGGAACGGAGCCATCGCGGGCAGAAGCGCAAGAGCGGTGACCCCTACATCACCCATCCGGTGGCTGTGGCCACCATCCTCGCCGAACTGGGACTCAGTGGAACCACCCTGGCAGCGGCTCTGCTGCATGACACCGTCGAGGACACGCCGTACACACTCGCCGACCTGAAGCGTGACTTCGGTCCGGAAGTGGCGATGCTCGTTGACGGGGTCACCAAGCTGGACAAAGTCAGCTTCGGCGAAGCGGCGCAGTCCGAGACGGTCCGCAAGATGGTTGTGGCCATGGCCAAGGACATCAGGGTTCTGATGATCAAGCTCGCCGACCGGCTCCACAACGCCCGTACGTGGCGCTTCGTTTCAGCCGAATCTTCGGCCCGAAAAGCGCGCGAAACCCTGGAAATCTTTGCCCCGCTGGCGCACCGGCTGGGCATGAACACCATCAAATGGGAGCTGGAGGACCTGTCCTTCGCGGCGCTCTACCCCAAGGTGTACGAAGAGATCGTACGCATGGTGGGGGACCGGACTCCGGAGCGCGAGAAGAGCCTGGGCGTCATCCGGGACCAGATTACTGAAGATCTCCGCACGGCCAAGATCAAGGCAACCATTACCGGCCGGCCCAAGCACTACTACTCGATCTACCAGAAGATGATTGTCCGCGACAAGGACTTCGACGACATCAATGACCTCATGGGTGTCCGTGTCCTGGTGGACTCCGTCCGGGACTGTTACGCCGCCCTCGGTACCATGCACTCGCGCTGGAACCCGCTGCCCGGCAGGTTCAAGGACTACATCGCGATGCCCAAGTTCAACATGTACCAGTCCCTGCACACTACGGTGATCGGTCCTGGCGGCAAGCCGGTGGAAATCCAGATCCGGACGCATGAGATGCACCGCCGCGCCGAGTACGGCGTCGCCGCGCACTGGAAGTACAAGGACCAGCCCAACCGCACCGCGGTTGGCCCCGGGAGCCCGCGCGACGGCGACATGGGCTGGCTGCGCTCACTGGTGGACTGGCAGCAGGAAACCTCGGACCCGGGGGAGTTCCTCGATTCCCTGCGGTTCGAGATCAACGCGAGGGAAGTTTTCGTCTTCACCCCCAAGGGCGAAGTCATGGCCCTGCCGGCCGGCTCCACCCCTGTGGACTTCGCCTATGCTGTCCATACCGAGGTGGGTCACCGGACCATCGGCGCCCGGGTTAATGGAAAGCTCGTTCCGCTCAACAGCGAGTTGAACCACGGCGACTGGGTGGAGATCTTCACCTCCAAGGCTGAAGGAGCAGGGCCCAGCCAGGACTGGCAGCATTTCGTCAAGAGCGCCCGGGCCCGCAACAAGATCCGGCAGTGGTTCAGCAAGGAACGCCGTGAAGAGGCGATCGACCGCGGCAAGGAACTCTTGACCCGTGCCATGCGGAAACAGAACCTGCCCCTCCAGCGCCTGATGACTCATGAGGCGTTGGCCGCGGTGGCGGAGGACTTCAAGTACGTCGACATCTCCGGGCTGTACGCCGGTGTGGGGGACGGGCATACCTCTGCCCAGGCGGTCATGGAGAAGCTCGTCGAGAGCCTCGGCGGGAACGAAAGCACCGACGACGACATCACCGAAGTCAGCATCCCCACGCAGGTCACGAAGGCAAAGTTCTCCGACTCCGGTGTTGTGGTCCGTGGCGTGGGCGACGTCTGGGTGAAGCTGGCCCGCTGCTGTACGCCTGTTCCTCCGGACCCGATCCTCGGGTTTGTGACCAGGGGCTCCGGCGTGTCCGTGCACCGGACGGACTGCACCAACATCTCCGACCTGAAGGACCAGCCGGACCGGATCGTTGAGGTGGATTGGGCGCCCACGCAGTCCAGCGTGTTCCTGGTGGAGATCCAGGTGGAGGCGCTGGACCGCAAATCGCTGCTCTCCGACGTCACGCGCGTGCTCTCCGAGAACCACGTCAACATCCTGGCGGCCAGCGTCCATACCTCCAGCGACCGCGTTGCCATTTCAAAGTTCGCCTTCGAGATGGGTGACCCCAAGTACCTGCACCACGTCCTGAGTGCTGTCCGCCGGATTGACGGTGTTTTCGACGTCTACCGCACCACGGGGAACAAGCGCCGGAACTAGCTGCGCCAGCTTTTCCAGTGCCGCCCTTTTGTGGGGGACCCGGGGGCTGGCCTCGATGGCCAGGATCAGCAACCGCAGGCGCACATCGTTCTGCGGGCGCGCCAGCAAACTTTCCAGGGTGGGGATCGCCCGCTCCGCCTCTACATGCAGGGCTACGTCAAGCGCAGTGCGCAGCGGACTGGAGACCATCAAACCGCCCAGGCTGACAACATCGAACGGCCCGAGCTTCACTTCGTGCAGGCTGCAGCCCCGGGTGTTGCGCAGGCTCGAAACACGGCGCTTGGCATCAACCAGCAGTGCCAACCGGTCCGGCTCGGCGGCACAGCCATAGATCCAGGCCGCTGTCATCCGCCCCGCCACTACCCGTTGGCGCACGGCTGCCGGAACGGCTCCAGCGGCTGCCCGTGCCCGGAGTTGCGGGGTGGCCGTGCTTCCAGGCAGCGCGTAACCGTGCTGATGGAACCGGGTCAGCAGGCCGTCGGCGGCCAGCGCCTGAAGCTCCGGGAAGGCAAACGGCATGCCCGGAGCATAAAGTTCGGGGAAGCGCGGCAGTGGTTCCGGGCTGGAGGAGGAATCCGCGCCGTGGGCGGCGGCGGGAGGTGCCGTGGATGTCGCCATCCACCCATCCTGCCCCGATGGCGTTAACCGGCACAGGCCCGGTTCCGGTTATGTGGATAACCGGAACCGGGCCTGCATTGACAAACAGCCGGCGTGAAAAGGGCTAGGACAATTCGCTGGCAGACCGCTGGATCTGGTCCAGCCAGGCCTGGCGTGCTTCCAGGGCTTCCTGGGCTGCCTTGATCCTGCGCTGGTCACCGGTCTTTTCAGCCGTGGCGAGATCTTCCTGGAGCCCCGCGATGGCGGATTCCAGCTGTGACAGGGCGCTGTTGGTGCGTGCCTTCCGCTCCGGGTTGGACCGCTGCCACTGCTCTTCCTCGGCGTGGCGGACTGAGTCTTCCACCTTCCGCAGCCCGGCTTCAACGCGTCCCATGTCCGCGCGCGGGACCTTGCCGGCCTCTTCCCAGCGGTCCCGGATCGACTGCAGGGCCTTCTTGGCAGCAGTCAGGTCCTTCACCGGGAGAATGGCGTTGGCTTCGGTCAGGAGCGCTTCCTTGACCGTGAGGTTTGAGGCATATTCCTGGTCGATCTCATCATTTGCCGCCTGGCGCGCCGTGAAGAAGGCATCCTGGGCGGCGCGGAACCGGGCCCAGAGGGCGTCGTCGTCCTTGCGGCTGGCCCGCGGGGAGGCCTTCCACTGATCCATCAGGCGCCGGTACTCGCCGGCGGCGAATCCCCAGTCGGTGGAGGTGGACAAGGCTTCGGCCTCGGCGATCAGCTTTTCCTTGGCTGACTTGGCAGCAGAGTTGTTGCTGTCCAGCTGCGAGAAGTAGGCGCGGCGGTGACGGTCAAAAACAGTGCGGGCGGCACGGAACCGCTTCCACAAGGCGTCCTCGTTGCTTCGGCCCAGGCGGACTCCGCTCTTCTGGGCTGTCTTCCAGCTCTCGAACAGCTCGTTCATCCGGGCGCTGGAGGTCTTCCACTGCGTTTGGGTGGGATCCTGGCCCGAGATTTCCTCGGCTTCGGCGACGATAGCCTCGCGGGCAGCGAGCTCGGAGGCGCGGACGGCGTCATGCTCGGCCTTCTCCGCCTTTTCGAGTTCAGCGATCTGCGTGGATAACGCATCGAGCCGCGCCTCTGCAGACCTAAGGTCTCCCACCATGTTGCGCTCGGCGAGCTGCTCACGCAGGTGCGTGACGGTCTTTTGCATGTCGGTGCTGGGGGCCTTTGAGCTGACGCGCTGTTCGAGCAGCACGATCTGGGCCACCACATCGTCATATTTCCGCGCGAAGTACGCCAGCGCCTCGTCGTCACTGACCCCCGGGTACTGGCCCACGGGGTGTTCCGCGCCGTCGATGGCCAAAAAGACGTGTCCATCGCCCTCTACACGGCCCCACTTCGCCGCTTCTGCCAGCGACGTTGCCGGCGCTGCGGGAACAGCTGTTGCAGCAGGTGCAGCAGCTGGCTTGGGGCGGGACGCGAAGGCGGCCGGAGAAGGTGCCGGGCGGGGTGCCGGTGCCGGGGAAGTGCTTTCCGGGGCATTGCTTTCCTCGGCCGGGCTCTCACTGGCGCCACTTTGCGGGGCATTCTCCACGGGAGCTTCCGTTGCGGGATCGCTGGCTGCAGGTGCAACTTCCTCGGCGGCGGGTGCCGCCGTCCCGGTCAGGTCTGTTGCTGTTTCGTCGGATTTCTGACTGTCTGTCACCGCTAAAAGTCTTTCGCTTGGAGGAAAATACTCAGGTCCTGCACCGCAGCCTCAGGGGCCGGGCTTCCTACTTCAGAGAAAACGAGTCTATCGTGACTGGTTCCACAGGTGCGCCGTCTGTGTCGCTGCTGCCCGGTGTAATCCCGGCTGCAGCTATATTCGACACCACATCAAGCCCGGAAGTCACTCTTCCCACCACGGTGTAGCCCCCTGCGCTGTCCGCCGGGATGACCGTGTCCTTGTACACGATGAAGAACTGTTTCCCGTTTCCGAAGGCGTTGTTTCCGGTGCGTGCCACGGCGATGGTTCCGGCCGGATAGGTATTGTCGGCGGGCGTGTTTTCGAGGGGACCCCAGGTGTAGGTTGGATCCCCCTCCCCGTTGGGTCCGGATGCGCCGCATTGAAGCAGCCCGAAGGTATCGCCGGTGGTGAGGCGGTGGCAGGTTTTGGCATTGAAGTAGCCTTCGTCGCTGAGCGATTTGAAAACAGCGGCTGCCTGCGGTGCTTTCGTCCCGTCCAGCTCCACTGCAAGGGGGCTCCCGTTCAGGACCAGATCGCCCGTGAAGGTCTTTCCGTCGGCCGTTTCCGCAGCAGGAATGTTGGGACTGTTGGTCGCCGGCACGGACGGGCTTGCAGAAGCGGAGGGGCTGGAGAGCCCTGCCTCGGCGGCGGCGAACTCCTCCTCGGTGGGATTACCGGCGAAGGCGGTCAGTTGGAGGACGACGGCGAGCATCACGGCGGCGGTTCCGGCACCGGCGGCGATCACGTTGTCGCGCTTGCGCCGCTTCTCCTGTTCCCGGCGCAGCTCGCGCTTGGCTTCCATCTGCTGAATGCGCCGCCTTGCTTCGCGGGCACTGCGTGAACTGGCCGCCAAGGGTCCTCCTTATTGTCGGGCTGCTGCGCCCCGCGGCACAGGCCCCGGGCGCATGTGTCTGACGGCCAAGTCCTGACGCGTCCGCTGCATTAGAGATGCTGGCGGATGACGCATAAACTGACTGCCGCACATAGTTTATGCATGACTGGCTGGACTGCCGCCGTTCCAGGCCCGTTTCGGGCCGCGCAAGTCCCAGGCACCCTTATCAAGAGGAGAAAATCCACCATGGCACGCACCGCCTCCCTGTCCGGATTCCCCGAGTGGCTTCCCGAGGAGCGGCTGGTGGAGCTGCATGTGCTGGATACGCTGCGCCGGGTTTTCGAGCTGCACGGCTTCGCTTCCATTGAAACGCGGGCTGTTGAAACCGTGGGGCAGTTGCTGCGCAAGGGCGAAATCGATAAGGAAGTGTACGGTCTCAGCCGGCTTCAGGAGGACGAGAGCGAGAATCCGGTTAAGGGCGGCAAAGCCGATCCACACGCGCTTGCGCTCCACTTTGACCTGACCGTTCCGTTCGCCCGCTACGTGGTGGAGAACGCCGGCTACCTCGCCTTCCCGTTCCGCCGTTACCAGATCCAGAAGGTCTGGCGCGGTGAGCGCCCGCAGGAGGGCCGGGCCCGTGAATTCACGCAGGCGGATATCGACGTGGTGGGGGACGGTGACCTGCCGTTCCGCTACGACGTCGAAATCGCGCTGGTCATTGCAGAGGCCCTCAGCGCCCTTCCCATCCCTGACTTCCGGCTCCGGATCAACAACCGCAAACTCGCAGAGGGCTTCTACCGCGGCATCGGCCTGGACGATACGGCCGGGGTGCTGCGCAGCATCGACAAACTCGAGAAGATCGGTCCCGCGAAGGTGGCCGAACTGCTGAAAGCTGAACTGGGTGCAACCGACGAGCAGGCGCAGAAGGCTCTGGAGCTGGCCGGAATACGTACCGAGGACACGTCCTTCGTGGAACAGGTGCGCGCCTTGGGAGTCAGCAATGAGCTGCTTGAGGAAGGCCTGAATGAGTTGGAGCAGGTCATCGAGGCTGCCGTCCAGCGGGCACCCGGCAAGGTGCTGGCCGATCTCAGTATCGCCCGTGGCCTGGACTACTACACCGGCACAGTGGTGGAAACGGTGCTGGTGGGCCACGAACAGCTCGGCTCCATCTGCTCGGGCGGCCGCTACGACGCACTGGCCTCCAAGGGCAACCGGAAGTTCCCCGGGGTAGGTCTTTCCATCGGCGTTACACGGTTGGTATCACGCATCCTCAGCCAGGACCTGGCCAAGGCGTCTCGCTCAGTTCCCACCGCCGTGCTCGTCTCCCTGACCAATGACGGGAGCTGGAGTGCCGCGCAGGACGTCGCGGCACAGCTCCGCAGTCGTGGAATTCCCACGGAGGTGGCAGCCAAGGCGGAGAAATTCGGCAAGCAGATCAAGTTCGCCGACCGCCGCGGCATCCCCTTCGTCTGGTTCACCGACGACGACGGCACGCACCAGGTCAAGGACATCCGCACCGGCGAGCAGGTAGTGGCATTCCCCGAGACCTGGACCCCGCCGGCGGAGGATTTGGCTGTCCAGGTCGCGTCCACGGCTCCGGTGGCTTCCGCAGTCTAGGGCTGCTCCCGGATGCGCTGCCGGTACCTACGGCAGCGCTTCCCGGAAGTGGGGGCGTTTAAGGGCTTTGCGTTGCCTGAATTCAGCGCGACGGGGCCCTGGCCGCATTACTGCGGCGGCCGGCAGGCCAACCGCAACGGGTCGAAGTAGGGGACTGTTGGCTGGCCGCGTTCCCGGGAGCGGCGGCGCTGTTGACCTGTAGGTGTGGCCGGTGGGTGTCCGTGTTTCGACTGAATGTCTTTGTCCTGGCCGGGTAACCGTCTTTGCGGCCCAGCCTGGTGTTTCTTTGGTGTGGTTGCAGGTTTCGCAGAGGCCTTGGCCGTTGGTGCTGGTGGTTGGCCCGTCATGGTGCCAGGGGGTGATGTGGTCCAGGTGGCGGATGGGCGCGCCGCAGTAGGGGGCGCGGCAGGTGTCATCCCTGACCTGGATGAATCGGCGGAGTCCTGCCGGGAAGAGCCGGGCCCTGGAGTCCATCCCGACGAGCTCTCCGTGCGTCGGCGCTGTGTAGAGCCGGCGAAGCCAGACATTCAACTCTCTACCTTCCGGAGTGCCGACCGAAGGCGGCCTGCTTGGGCGGCCAAAACCAACGTCTCCGGTGCCCGCGTTAACACCGCCATCTGATCCCTGCCCTGCTGGTGCTGGGCCATCCGGCGCGAGCTCCGCAGATCCTTGGACGGCTGCTCCACCGCCGGTTGATCCCGCGTCTGACATCAGCTCGCCACGGATGGCCTTTCGAGCCCATTCGCCGGGGACGATGCCGTAGCCGGCCAGGCGTGCGGGTTCGCTGTCGCCTTGGAAGAGGGTGCGGTCGGTCATGACGAGTTGGAGGTCGATGCCTGTGTAGCCGCCCGGGGTGCCGGTGACGCGTTCGACCAATTCGTCGGCCATAATCGCGCCCTTCGGGCGCTCCTCCCCGGAAGATTTCAGGGTGTCAGCGTGGCGGGTCAGCTCGGCATAGACGGCCACGCCCTGGGCCACCGGGAGCAGTGCGGTCAGCCGGGTCATCGTGTCCGGCGCCGGACGCAGCGTGACACTCCGCTCATTCACAGCGTGGCTGGCCCGCCGGGCAACCGCCTGCGGGTCCCGCCGGTACGCAGCAGCCCGGACCGCGGCGATGATGGCCCGGTCCCCATACCCGGCAAAGGACCCGCTGTCCGCGGCGAGTTCCTCGTCTACCGCGGCCCGGTCCTCGACCGACAGGCATGCTGTTTCCTTCACCACCAGTGTGGCCCGCCACTCGTTCAATTGGCCTGATTCCAGCGCCGCGAAGGTGTGGGGCATCTCAACCATGGCTTTCCCCAAACCAAGCAACCGGGCGCCACGGGACGGTGACTCCCGACGCGCCAACGCGATTTCCGCGCCCACCCCGGCTCCGAGTTCATCCGCAGGGACTCCCGCGGCGGCCTGTTCCTGCCGGGCGGCAAGTTCGAGGGCCACGGCGATCCGTGCCTGTTTTGCGGCAGCCGCGGACTTTACATCCTCCAACTCCCGCAGCTGGTCAATTTTTCCCGGCCCGTCCATAGCGACTGGGACAGCAGCCAGCAATTCAAGGACATCAGCAACAGAAGGAACAGGACGGTTTTGCACGGCGGCCGCCCCTGCCAAACCTCGAATCGCTTCCATAACCAAAGTCTTCCAGCGGCCCCAGCCAACGGCATGAACCCACCGGCCCTATGTGGATAACCCGGGACATCAGCGTCAGGCCCTCAGGAAGGCGCGCTTTCCGCTATAAGCGGCCAGGCCGCCGTCGGACACCCGCCCGCAGCGCTACCGCCGGAAGCGCAGAACCAGCCAGCGCCCCGCCACACCTAAGGCCAGGACCGCCGTCATGGTCAGCACGGAAGCGGCAGGCAGGGTGAAGGCCAGCAGCAGGCAGCCCAGGAAGCCGGCGGCGTTCAACCACTTCGGTGCGTACCCGGGATGTTCCCGCAGGGTGAAGGCGGAGGCGTTCGCCACCGCGTAGTACAGCAGCACGCCGAAACTGGAAAAGCCCACCACCGTCATGACGTCGGCGGTCAGCAGGAGCAGGATTACGACGGCGGCCACTGCCAGTTCTGCAAAGTACGGCACGGTGTGCTTGCCGCCGATCCTGGCCAGCGGGCGGGGGAGGTCGCGCTCCCGGGCCATGGCCAGCGTGGTGCGTCCCACTCCGGTGATGAGGGCGAGGAGCGCACCCAGGCAGGCTGCCGCCGCACCCGCCTGCACTGCCGGCGCGCCCGCCGCGAACTGGGACCGCAGGACGGCCTCCAACAGCGGCGTCTTCGTGGCCGCAAGCTGCCCACCGGGCAGGTGGTTGAGGAGCAGCAACGCCAGGGCCAGGTAGATGGCGAAGGCCGAAGCCAGGGCACCAAGGATGGCCCGGGGGATTGAATGGGCCGGGTCCTTCACTTCCTCGCCCAGGGTGGCGATCCTGGCATACCCTGCGAAGGCGAAAAACAGCAGGCCGGCGGCGGGCAGCACGCCAACCAGCCCGCCGGCGGACGCCGTACCCGGGACCGCCACAGGATGGGGCCCGACCAGCGCGGCTACCGCAACGAACACCAGGGTTGCCAGTACCACGCACAGCAGGATCCGCGTCAGCAGCGCGGTCCGGGTGATTCCCAGCAGGTTCACCACGGTCAGCGCCACCACTGCCGCCACGGCCACCGGCACTGCATAAGCCGGCGCAACATAGCTCCCAAACGTCAGCGCCATGGCAGCACACGAGGCAGTCTTCCCGGTCACAAATCCCCAGCCGGCCAGGAAGCCGGGCCACTCGCCAAGCTGCTTCCGGCCATAGACGTAGGTGCCGCCGCTGGTGGGATATTTTGCTGCCAGTGCTGCGGACGCCACCGCATTGCAGTACGCCACGGCACCCGCGATGACCACCGACACCGCCAGCAGGTTTCCGGCCAGCGCAGCGGCGGGCGCGAACACCACAAACACGCCCGCGCCCAGCATGGAGCCGAGGCCGATGGTGGTGGCGTCAAAGGTGCCAAGCCTGCGTTGCAGCTGCTGGTGTTCGCTCATGCGGCGGTAGTCCCTGGGTTGCGGGTAAACTCGAACGGGATCGTTCCCGGATCGATCCTATTTAACTTCGCCGTTATCTCCCCGTTGTTACCCCGCAGAAAGGCGTGCTGTGCTGCGCACACATGACCTCGGATCCCTTCGTTCCGAGCACATTGGACATACCGTAACCCTCGCTGGCTGGGTGGGCCGCCGTCGTGATCACGGTGGCGTGGCCTTCGTTGACCTGCGCGATGCGTCCGGCGTGGCCCAGGTCGTGGTCCGCGAGGAAGAAGTCTTCCACGGCCTGCGCAACGAGTACGTCCTGCAGATCACCGGCACTGTCTCCAAGCGGCCCGAGGGCAACGAGAACCCTGCCCTGGCCACCGGCGAAATTGAGGTTATGGCGGACAAGGTGATCATCCTCAATACCTCCGAGCCGCTCCCGTTCCAGATCGACGAGCACGTTGAGGTGGGCGAGGAAGCACGCCTGAAGCACCGCTACCTGGACCTTCGCCGCCCCGGCCCCGCCCGCAACCTCCGGCTCCGCTCGGAAGCAAACCGCGTGGCCCGCGAGCTGCTGCACCAGGACGGCTTCGTCGAGGTGGAAACCCCCACACTGACGCGTTCGACGCCGGAAGGCGCCCGCGACTTCGTGGTCCCCGCCCGCCTGGCACCCGGTTCGTGGTACGCCCTGCCGCAGTCCCCGCAGCTGTTCAAGCAGCTCCTGCAGGTGGGCGGCTTCGAGAAGTACTACCAGATCGCACGCTGCTACCGCGATGAGGACTTCCGCGCCGACCGCCAGCCGGAATTCACCCAGCTGGACATCGAAGCCAGCTTCGTGGACCAGGACGACATCATTGCCCTGGGCGAGAACATCGTCAAGGCACTGTGGAAGCTGATCGACGTCGAGATCCCCACGCCGATCCAGCGCATCACTTACGCGGACGCCATGGCCCGCTACGGCTCGGACAAGCCCGACCTGCGCTTCGGTGTGGAGCTCACCGAATTGACCGAATTCTTCAAGGACACCAACTTCGGTGTGTTCAAGGCGCCGTATGTGGGCGCCGTGGTGATGCCCGGCGGTGCCTCCCAGCCGCGCCGTACCCTGGACGGCTGGCAGGAATTCGCCAAGCAGCGCGGCCACAAGGGCCTCGCCTACGTCTTGTTCAAGGAGGACGGCGAACTCGCCGGCCCCGTGGCAAAGAACCTGACAGACGCGGAACGCGCCGGCCTGGCCGACGCTGTTGGCGCCAAGCCAGGCGACTGCATCTTCTTCGCTGCCGGCGAGAAGACGGCGGCCCGTGCCCTGCTGGGTGCTGCCCGCGTTGAAATCGGCCACCGCACTGGACTCATCGACCCCAACGCCTGGGCCTTCTGCTGGGTGGTGGACGCCCCGATGTTCGAGCCCGCAGCAGCGGCCGTCGCCTCAGGCGATGTGGCCGTAGGTGCCGGCAAATGGACCGCTGTCCACCACGCTTTCACCTCGCCCAAGCCCGAGTTCCTCGACACCTTCGATAAGGATCCGGAATCAGCGTTGTCATACGCCTACGACATCGTCTGCAACGGCAACGAAATCGGCGGCGGGTCCATCCGTATCCACGAACGCGACGTCCAGGAACGGGTCTTTGAACTGATGGGCCTCGACCGGGAAGACGCCCAGACCAAGTTCGGCTTCCTGCTGGAGGGCTTCAAGTACGGTGCCCCTCCGCACGGCGGCATCGCCTTCGGCTGGGACCGGGTGGTGGCTCTGCTCGCCGGCGTCGAGTCCATCCGCGACGTTATTGCCTTCCCCAAGACCGGCAACGGTTACGACCCCCTGACTGCGGCCCCGGCCCCCATCACACCACAGCAGCGCAAGGAAGCCGGCGTTGACTTCAAGCCGGAAGCCAAGCCCACCGACGGCAAGTAGGGCATCAACCCGTTTGACCTGAAGGCCCTCCCGCAAAGGAGGGCCTTCAGGCTTATCGCACACAGGAGTCCACATGGGCTACGGCCTCCCGGGTCTGCATAATTTTGAAACGCTGATGGATGCTGCCTGGCCTTCCATGGAGCGGCACGACACGGGGGAGTGGGTCCTCCGCGCCGCGGAAGGTGTCACCCAACGGGCCAATTCTGTGTGGCCGCGGACCAGTGCCCAAGCGCCCGGCGATGCGCTCCGCGTAGCGGCGCAGTGGTACCGGGAACGGCGGCTTCCCCTGATCTTCCAGGTCACGGACGCACCCGCCAACGGCGCGTTGAACGACGTCCTGGACGGACACGGCTTCACACGCCAGTCGGAGACACTCATCATGGTTCGGAGCGCGGCGGCCGCACGCGTGCCCGCACGGGATGCCGTTCCGGTGGAGATAACTGACCGGCCCGACGACGAATGGCTGGCTCTGTGGTGGAGCGTGGACGGCCGCGGCGGCGGGGCAGAGCTGGAGACAGCGCGTGCCATCCTCACCGGCTGCCCCTCGCTGTATGCCTTGGTGAGGGACGAGGACGGCCGGCCCGCCGCCGTCGGGCGCCTCGCCCTGGTGGATGAAACCGGCGGGATTTACTGCATGGCCACCTCCCCGTCGCACCGCCGGCGTGGATACGCTTCCGAAGTACTGCAGGCACTCCTGTCCGAGGGAAACGCACGTGGGATGAACAGTTTCTGGTTGCTCGTCACCGCCGCCAACGAGGCTGCACAGCAGTTGTACGCCCGCGCCGGATTTACGGAATCCGGCCGCTACCTCTACCGTCAGCAGCGGCCGCGCCGGGCGCTGACGGGCTGCTGAGCCGGGCCTCAGCCGACCGGGGCGTCGGAAACCTGGACGCGAACTGAGCACGCGTCGGCGGCAGCTTTCCGCAGCACTGCTGCTTTGGGATCCGGGACATCCAGGTAGGCAAGCCGGGGGAGCGCGGCATAGTCCTTCAGGGCCGGGTGCTGGAGCACAAGCCCCGCTAACGCCCGGTCACCGCCGGGAACAACGTATTCAAACTGCCCGCTGGTGAATATCCGCAACGCCTGTTCTGCAACAGTCTGAACCAGCGCGTCCGCCTGGTTGGACCGGCGCCGTGCGAACCGCTGCTGCGACTGGCCGCCTGCCGCAGTCCGGGACTGTACATACGTCGAACCCACCTTCGAGGCCAACAGTGTTCCTTCACTCACCACCGCTACGCCATATCCACCCCGGCGCACCAGCAACAGCCCAAGACGGCGCGGCTGCGACGCCAGGGAGGCGAGCCTTTCGAGTTCGTCCGCGCCGCGTCCCGGACGGCCGTCCGCGGGCCAGGGAGCCTGCAGGAGCGCTTCGGCGCCGTCGGACGCCAGCAGGTGCAGGCCGTCGTCGTCATCCTTTACTTGGAACCCGCCGTGCGCCGCCCCGAACCTCTCCGCCCAGCCAGCCAGCCGGCTGCCGGCGATGAAGGCAGTGCGGACGGAGTGTCCGCGCTGTCCTCCTGCGGCGGTACGTGCGGGCATCAGGGCATCCTTGGCTGGGCGGCGGCTTCGGCGGGAAAGCCGAAGGACTGGAAGTAGCCTATCTATGTGGATGATCTCTTCGGGCACGGGCCAGGCAATGATGACGACGACGACGCTCCCGTTGCCGCCGTCGGCCGGACTGCCGGGGTAGGAGGCAATGCCTCCCCGCGCGGTCCGCTTGCCGTCCGGATGCGCCCCCGCACCCTGGATGAGGTAGTGGGGCAGCAACATCTCCTGAGCCAGGGGTCACCATTGCGCCAGTTGGCTGCCGGGGCCGGAGCGGACACCTCCGGACCCGCGGGGCCTACTTCGCTGATCCTGTGGGGTCCCCCGGGGACCGGCAAAACAACCCTTGCGCACGTAATCGCCCGCGGACCGGGCCGGAAGTTCGTGGAACTTTCCGCCATCACCGCCGGCGTCAAGGACGTACGGCGCGTCATGGACGACGCCCTCACCGCCCGCGACCTGTACAAAACAACCACCGTCCTGTTCCTGGACGAGATCCACCGCTTCAACAAGGCCCAGCAGGATGCCCTGTTGCCGGGCGTGGAAAACCGGTGGGTGGTACTGGTTGCGGCCACCACGGAGAACCCCTCCTTCTCCGTGGTCTCACCGCTGCTGTCCCGCTCACTCCTGCTGACGCTCCGTCCGCTGACAGACGCGGATATCGAAGGACTATTGCAGCGCGCCGTGACCGATCCCCGCGGCTTGGGCGGGAAAGTAAACCTCACTGCCGAAGCACTCGACCACCTGGTCAGGCTTTCGGGCGGTGACGCCCGCCGTGCCCTGACCGCCCTGGAGGCGGCCGCCGGCGTGGCGTTCGGGGACGCAGATGATGCCGAAGACGGGCCGGTCGCCGTCGATCTGAAGCACACGGAACGCGCGCTGGACGTTGCGGCAGTGCGGTACGACCGTGCCGGAGACCAGCACTACGACGTCATCAGTGCCTTCATCAAGTCCATCCGCGGCTCCGACGTCGACGCCGCCCTCCACTACCTGGCCCGGATGCTCGAAGCGGGGGAGGACCCGCGTTTCGTGGCCCGCAGGATCATGATCTCGGCCGCCGAGGATGTGGGGATGGCTGACCCCACCGCACTTCAGACTGCTGTGGCGGCGGCGCAGGCGGTGCAGCTGATCGGGATGCCGGAGGGGCGCATCATTCTCGCCGAGGCTGTGGTGCACCTGGCCACGGCGCCGAAATCCAACGCCGCGTACATGGGCATCAACAAGGCCACCGCCGACGTCCGGGCGGGCTTGGGGATCGGCATTCCCGCGCATCTGAGGGACGCACACTACCCGGGTTCCAAGCAGCTGGGCCACGGCGTTGGGTACAAATACGCCCACGATGCCCCGCACGGGGTGGCCGCCCAGCAGTACCCGCCGGATGACCTGGTGGGGAAGGACTACTACCAGCCCACCGCCAACGGCGCGGAACGGGACATTGCGGTGCGGCTGGAGCGGCTGCGGAAGATTGTCCGGGGCAAGTAACCCCGTGGTAGGATGGATGTTTGTCTGGCAAGGCGCGGACGCACAATCTCCCCAATTTCACGTTGAGAAGGTTATGCCTGCGCCCAGTAGCAAAAGGCAGCGGTTGGCCGATGCTCTCCATCGTGGAGGCCAGTAACACTGACACACCGCAGATATTGGAAGGACACAAGTGGCTAACAACACTCGTGCTCGCCGTCAGGCCCGCCTCTCGCGGTCCCTCGGCATCGCTCTGACCCCCAAGGCCGCCAAGTACATGGAGCGCCGCCCGTACGGCCCCGGTGAGCATGGCCGTGCCCGCAAGAAGCAGGACTCCGACTACGCCGTACGTCTGCGCGAAAAGCAGCGCCTGCGCGCCCAGTACGGCATCCGCGAAGCACAGATGACCCGTGCCTTCGAAGAGGCCCGCCGCACCAAGGGCCTGACCGGTGAAAACCTCATCGAACTGCTCGAAATGCGCCTTGACGCCCTGGTCCTGCGTGCCGGCTTCGCCCGCACCATCGCCCAGGCCCGCCAGCTGGTTGTGCACCGCCACATCCTGGTTGACGGCATCCGCGTTGACCGCCCGTCGTTCCGCGTCGGCGAAGGCCAGCTGGTCCACGTCCACAGCCGCAGCGAAACCATGGTTCCGCTCCAGGTCGCAGCAGCAGGCGCCCACCGCGACGTCCTGCCCGCCGTTCCGGCTTACCTGGACGTCAAGCTGGAAGCCCTCCAGGCACGCCTGGTCCGCCGCCCCAAGCGGTCCGAGATCCCGGTGACCTGCGAAGAGCAGCTCGTCGTCGAATTCTACGCACGCTAAATCCCAGCAGCGTATCCAAAGAAGCCCGTGGCAAGCGCCGCGGGCTTCTTTGTATGTAAGGTACTTGGGGGACATCTGCGGAAGCGCGCTTTGCGAAGCACCCGCCGATGGCATGAACCACAGAATTTCGAGGAGATGAAACGTCTATGTCTGGTGGCGATATTGCCGGCCTGATCGCTGCCGGAGTGTTCGCGCTCCTGGTGCTGCTGCTGGCAGTGCCCATCCTGAAGCTGGGCAAAGTCCTGGACGAGGTGCGCACATCCATCCGGTCACTGAGCGACGGCGCGACGCCTTTGATGGACGAGGTCACCGCTACCGTGTCCACCACCAACCAGCAGCTGAAGAAGGTGGATGGCATTTCGTCCAACGTCTCGGATGCCTCGGCCAACCTTTCCGCGTTGTCCTCCCTGGTTGCCGCCACCGTCGGCTCGCCGCTGATCAAGGTGGCGGCGTTCAGCTACGGCGTCCGCACCGCGCTGGCCAACCGCAAGAAACCCGCTGCCGGCCGCCGCAGCCGCTGACCTTTCGGAGAACCTGAAATGAAACGACTTGTCTGGATGGGAATCGGCGTGGCCATCGGCGTCATCGCATTCCGCAAAGTGACTGAGGCGCAGGCCAGCATGCAGTCCACCCTCGGCCCGCAAGGCCTGAACCGGGCAGTGGGCAGGCTCACTGACGGAATTTACGACTTTGCCGATGCCCTCCGGGACGGCATGCGCGAACGGGAAACCGACCTCCGCGCCGCCCTCGGAGTGGACTCCGGGGAACTCGCGCGGCGCTGACCTCAGCAACGGCACCAGGCGGCGCCCGGCCGCAGCACCTTAGAACCAACAGGCAGCAACCGTGCCAACGGAACTGCCACGTGAACGAACTTCCGCGCAGCCGCGTGGACCAAGAAGGGTAAGTAAACAGCTCATGAAGTCGCAGGAGATCACAAAGCGCTGGGTGGACTTTTTTGTCAGCAAGGGCCACACGGCGGTTCCCTCCGCATCGCTGGTCTCCAGCGACCCATCGCTGCTGTTCACGGTTGCCGGCATGGTTCCGTTCATTCCCTACCTCACGGCCCGCGAGGTGCCGCCCTACTCCCGCGCCACCAGCGTGCAGAAATGCATCCGCACCGGCGACATCGAGGAAGTGGGCAAGACCGCGCGGCACGGCACCTTCTTCCAGATGTGCGGCAACTTCTCCTTCGGCGACTACTTCAAGGAAGACGCCATCAAGTTCGCCTGGGAACTGCTCACCACGAGCGTTGCCGACGGCGGCTACGGCCTTGCGCCCGAACTGCTGTGGGTGACCGTCTACGAAGAGGACGACGAAGCCAAGGACCTCTGGCTGAAGAACACCGGCGTCCCGGCCGAGCGCATCCAGAAGATGGGCAAGTCTGACAACTACTGGCATACCGGCCAGCCCGGACCCGCCGGCCCCTGCTCCGAGATCTACTATGACCGCGGCCCGGCGTACGGTGTGGAGGGCGGTCCGCTGGCGGACGAGACCCGCTACATCGAGATCTGGAACCTCGTGTTTATGCAGTACCAGATCGAAAACGTCCGTACCAAGGAAGACTTCGATGTGGTGGGCGAGCTGCCCAAGCGCAACATCGACACCGGCCTGGGCATGGAGCGCCTGGCCATGATCCTGCAGGGCGTCGAGAACATGTACGAGACCGACCAGGTCCGTCCCGTCATTGACAAAGCCGCTGAACTTTCCGGCAGGGAATACACCTCCGCCGAGACCCCGGACGATCCCCACCACACGGACGACGTCCGCATGCGTGTGGTGGCCGACCACATCCGCTCGGCCCTGATGCTCATTTCCGACGGCGTCACCCCCTCCAACGAAGGCCGCGGCTACGTTTTGCGCCGCCTCATCCGCCGTGCCGTGCGCTCCATGCGGCTCCTCGGCGTCGAACAGGCCTGCCTGCCCGATCTGCTGCCCGCCTCCCGGGACGCCATGAAGGGCGTCTACCCGGTGGTGGACACAGACTTCGCCCGGATCAGCCGCATTGCCTACGCCGAAGAGAAGGCCTTCCTGCGCACCATCGCCTCCGGCACTGCCCGCCTTGAGGACGCCGTCAGGGAATCCAAAGCTGCCGATAAGCCGCTCTCGGGCGCCGACGCTTTCGCCCTGCACGACACCTACGGGTTCCCGATCGACCTCACGCTGGAAATGGCTGAGGAAGCGGGGCTCAAGGTGGACGAGGCAGCCTTCCGCAGCCTCATGCAGGAGCAGCGCCAGCGTGCCCAGGCCGACGCCAAGGGCAAAAAGGGCGGCCACGCCGACCTCACCGTGTTCCAGGAACTCCTCGGCCAGGGCGAGACCGTTTTCACCGGATACACGGAGCTCGACGGCGAATCACGCGTCCGCGGCATCCTCACCGGAGGGCGGCCGGTACAGCAGGCCTCCACCGGCGACGAAATCGAGCTGGTCCTCGCCGAAACCCCGTTCTATGCCGAAGCCGGCGGCCAGGCCGCCGATACCGGCCTCATCACCGGCGACGGCTTCGTGGTCGAAGTCCTCGATGTCCAGCGCCCGCTGAAGGGCCTGAGTGTGCACAAGGCGATTGTCCGCGAAGGCGAGATCGGCGCCGACTCACTGGTCCGGGCCGCCGTCGACCGGGAACGCCGGCACGCCGCCGAGCAGGCGCACACGGGCACGCACATCGTGCACGCCGCCCTGCACCAGATCCTCGGGCCGGAAGCCACCCAGCGCGGGTCCTTCAACAAGGCGGGCTACCTGCGCTTCGACTTTGCCTGGGGCGAAGGGCTGAGCACCGCCACCCGCTCCGAAATCGAAGAAGTTTCCAACCTTGCCATCCGCAACAACTACTCGGTGGAAACCAAGGTGATGGGACTGGCCGAAGCCAAGGCCCTGGGCGCCATGGCCCTCTTCGGCGAGAACTACGGCAGCGAAGTGCGTGTTGTTGAAATCGACGGCGCGTGGTCCCGCGAGCTTTGTGGCGGAACGCATGTGTCCAACACCTCACTGATCGGCAGCCTTTCGCTGCTCGGCGAACAGTCCGTGGGGTCAGGAAACCGCCGCGTGGAGGCCTTCGTTGGCATGGACGCTTTCCGCCACCTTGCCGCCGAACGTGCTCTCGTGACGGAACTGACGGACATGCTCAAGGTCCCGTCCGGCCAGCTGGCCGACAGGATCGCCGCCACCCTCGCCAAGCTCAAGGCCACCGAGAAGGAGCTGGACCGCCTCCGCAAGGAACAGCTGGCTGCTTCGGCTGCCCAGCTGGTGAACAGCGCCAAGGACGCCTCGGGCGTCAGTGTCATTGCGCACGACGCCGGCCAGGTCAGCGGGGCGGACGACCTCCGCGGACTCGCACTGGACCTTCGAAACCGCCTGGGCTCGGCTGCGGCAACCGTGGCCGTGGCCGGTGTTGCCAATGACCGGCCCATGATCCTGGTGGCCACCAACGAGGCAGCGCGGGACGCCGGGGTCAAGGCAGGCGGTCTGGTCCGCGTTGCCGCAGGCATCCTCGGCGGTGGCGGCGGCGGCAAGGACGATGTTGCCCAGGGCGGCGGAACGGACGCAGCCAAGGTAGCTCCAGCCCTGGCAGCCGTTGTGGACGCCATCGCACGGCGATAAAGCACCCATGACCAATCCAACAGCTGCCGGCGGCAGCCCCCAGGGCGTCAAACTGGGGATCGACGTCGGCACCGTCCGGGTCGGTGTGGCCATTTGCGACCGGGACTCGATCCTGGCCACGCCGTACAAGACCCTGGACCGGAATCCGAAGAAAAACTCCGATATCCGGGTCATCGCCAACCTGGTGCAGGAACTCGGCGCGGTACAGGTCATTGTGGGCCTGCCCCGCACCATGAAGGGTGAAGAGCACGCCTCTGCGAAAATGGCCACGGAGTACGCCGGGCTGCTGGCAGCAGAGCTGGCAGCGCGGGATCTGGCCGTCCCGGTAAACCTGGTGGATGAGCGGCTGAGCAGCGTGACTGCGCACCGGAACCTGCATGAAGCTGGCATGAGCAGCAGGGACCACCGTAAAGTAGTTGATCAGGTCGCGGCGGCAGGCATCCTTCAGCACGCCCTCGACATGCAGAAAGCCAGGGGAGCGGATGTGGGCCGACGCGTCGCAGCGCCCTCCCTTTTCGTGGATCCGGGGACAAACGGCGCGGATGAGTCTGTCCGCGCCGCCCCGGAGGCCACAGACCGATCTTCAGATAATGGAAGGCAACAGTGAGCCCTGCCAACATTGACGACGCAACCGGTCCCTGGGACGCCGGGGCAGCGAGGCCGCTGACCCGCAAGGAGCTCCGGGCGCGCGAGAAGACCACCACAGCGCTCCAGGGCACAGTGCCGGAGCAGGCCTACGAAACAGGACATGAGGTGCCGCCAGTGCCTGCCGATCCACCTGCCGTGGCGGCGTCTTCCGCTGCTTCGGTTCCCAACCATCCGGTTCCTGAAGAGCAGCCCGTTCCGGCCGCTCCGGCCGCACCCCCGTCCATCCAGGATCTGCAACAGGAAGAGCCGCAGCCCGAGGCCGCCCCCGAGGCGCACCCCGCTGCGCAGCCCGGCGTCCATCACGCGGCCACCCATGAGCCGGACGCGCCGGCGACCGAGATCCACAACGTCGTTCACCAGGACGATGTCCACGCTTCCTACGAGCCGGCCCTTGCCGGCCACCAGCATGCAGCCGACGGGCATTACGACGGCGACGTGCACTATGCGGAGGGCCACGGCTACCAGGACGCCCTGCACCATGACGGGCCCCTTCATGATGATGGGCACTACGAGCAGGGACACTACGACGATGCGCAGTACGATGACGGGCACCATGATGACGGGCGCCACGACTTCCTGCCCGGCCCTGCCGCAGCAGCCGTAGTGGCCAAGCCGTCCAAAAAAGTCCGCCGCCGCCGCAGGTTGCTGGCACTGTTCCTCACCCTTGCTGTTTTTGTCACCGCGGTCGCCGTCGGCGCACAGTTCCTCAAGCCGCTGCTGGGCAACGACAAGCCCAGCGATTTCCCCGGCCCGGGATCGGGCGAGGTTGTGGTGACTGTCCAGAACGGCGAAGGCACGCGTTCCGTGGCCAGCGCCCTGGAGAGCCAGCGGGTGGTGGCGAACGCTGACACCTTCCTGGCCGCATTCACCGCCTCAGGAGGGACCCTGGCGCCGGGCGATTACACGTTCAAGACGGAGATGAAGAACAGCGACGCCGTGAATGTGCTGCTCGGCCAGGACAAAACCAAGGTTATCTACTTTGCGCTCAGTGCCGGGCTTCGCATCGGCGAGTCCCTGCAGGCCATTTCGGAAGGGTCCGGAGTGTCCATCCAGGACCTGAAGGCCCTCAGCGACCAGCCGGCCCAGTTCGGACTGCCCGCCAGTGCGAAGAACCTGGAGGGCTTCCTGGCACCGGGGGAGCACCGCTACCCGCTCGGCACCTCCGCGAAGGACATCCTCCAGTCTCTGGTGAAGACCACCGTGGACGAGCTTGTCTCGCAGGGCATTACCGATCCGGCGAAACAGTACGAAGCTGTGATCGTCGCCAGCATCGTCCAGGCCGAGGGTGGCCAGGCGGACTACGGTGACGTGGCTGGCGCCATCTATAACCGGCTCAAGCCCAATGACCAGACCGGCGGGTTCCTGCAGGTGGATTCAGCCGTGACCTACGGGCTGGGCACCAGGAGCTTCAACTTTACCGACGAGCAGCGGCAGGACAAGTCGAACCCGTACAACACCTACGCCAATCCGGGCCTGCCTCCCGGGCCGATCGGTTCTCCGGGCAAGACGGCCATCGACGCTGCCGCCAAACCGAAGACCAACGATTTCCTGTACTGGGTGACGATCAACCTTGACACCAAGGAGACCAAGTTCTCCCGCACCCTGGCGGAGCACAACGGCTACGTTGAGCAGTACAACGCGTGGTGCACGGCAAACGCCGGCCGCTGCACATGAGCCTCCGGGCAGCCGTCCTGGGCCACCCGATCAGCCACTCCAAATCACCGGCGCTGCACCATGCGGCGTACGGCAGGCTGGGCATCGGCATCAGCTATACGGCTATTGACGTCACTGAGGAACTGTTGCCCTCGTTGATGCGCCAGGTCCGTGACCAGCCGGGCTGGCGCGGGCTGTCCGTCACCATGCCTTTGAAGGCGGCCATGGTGGGCGAAGTGGATGAGGTCCGCGGCGTGGCCCGGACGCTGGGCGTGGTGAACACTGTGTCCTTCGAGCAGTACGGCGGCGGCTTGCGCACCATCGGTTCGAACACGGATGTGGCTGGAATCGTCAACGCGGTCCGGCACGCTGGCGCCCGCACGCCGTCCGCGCCGGTTGTCCTGGGCGGGGGCGGAACGGCGGCAGCTGCCGTGGCGGCATTGAAGGAACTCGGCGCCGGTTCTGCCCGGATCTTCGTTCGGGACCCTGCGCGCACAGCCGACGTCCGAAGCGCGGCAGACAGCCTTGGCCTGGCTTTGGACGTCCAGCCACTGGCCGAGGCTGCGGCACCCACGGCCGCTGCCGACGTCGTAATATCCACCCTGCCGCCGCGGGCGGCGGACGGACTGGCGGCCGAAATCGCCGCCCTGAAAAGCCCCACACCCGGTGTTTTGCTCGATGTTGCCTACGATCCCTGGCCCAGCCTCATCGCGTCCGTATGGAAGACGGGTGGTGGTGCTGTGGTGCCCGGCCTTGAAATGTTGCTCTACCAGGCCGTGGAACAGGTACGCCTGTTCAGCCGGCTTGAAGACGAAGTTAATGCATCCGTCATAGATGTGATGTGTGACGCAGTCGGCCTTCCCCGACGGGCGTTGTGACCGCCATACGTGGCAGGATGGAAAATATGTTGCGTTGGTTGACTGCCGGTGAATCCCATGGTCCGGCTCTGATGGGAATTATTGAAGGCGTCCCCGCCGGTGTTGAAATCACCAGCGGGCACATCGCCGATTCACTGGCCCGCCGCCGCCTGGGTTACGGGCGCGGCGCACGCATGAAGTTTGAACAGGACGTGGTGACCATCCTCGGCGGTGTCCGGCACGGCATCACCCAGGGCGGTCCCGTGGCTATCCAGGTGGGCAACACGGAGTGGCCCAAATGGGAACAGATCATGGCTTCGGACCCGGTTGACCCGGAACTTCTTGCCGACCAGGCCCGCAACGCCCCCCTGACGCGTCCCCGCCCCGGCCACGCTGACTTCACCGGAATGCAGAAGTACGGCTTCGATGAGGCCCGCCCCGTCCTGGAACGCGCCAGTGCCCGTGAAACCGCCACCCGCGTAGCACTTGGTACGGTCGCCGCACAGTTCCTGAAGCACCTGGGGATTGAACTCGTCAGCCACACCGTGTCCATCGCCAGTGTCACGGTCCCGGAGGGACGGCCCTTGCCCCTGCCTGCCGACGTGCTGGCCCTGGATGCAGACCCGCTGCGCTGCTTCGACCGCGAAACGTCGGACGCGATGGTGGCCGAGGTGGACGCCGCCCACAAGGAAGGCGAAACCCTGGGCGGCGTAGTTGAAGTCCTTGCCTACGGGCTCCCGCCGGGACTGGGAAGCTATGTCCACTGGGACCGCAGGCTCGACGGCAGGCTTGCTGCCGCCCTGATGGGCATCCAGGCAATCAAGGGTGTGGAAGTGGGCGACGGCTTCCTCACCGCCGCCCGCCGCGGCTCCGCCGCCCACGACGAAATCGTCAAGGACACTGACGGCCGGATCACCCGGACCAGCAATCGTGCCGGCGGCATTGAGGGCGGCATGAGCATCGGCGACGTGCTCCGCGTCCGCGCGGCCATGAAGCCCATCGCCACGGTCCCCCGCGCCCTGAAGACCATCGACGTGAGCACCGGCGAACCGGCCAAGGCCCATCACCAGCGCTCCGACGTCTGTGCCGTGCCGGCCGCCGGCGTTGTTGCCGAAGCCATGGTGGCGCTGGTCCTGGCCGAAGCTGTCAGCGAAAAGTTCGGCGGCGACTCCGTGGCGGAAACCGCACGCAACATCAAGGGTTACCTGGACAACATTCCGGCGTCCCTGGACTCGATCGGCCGGTAAGTGCCCCACCGCAACAAACCCCTGGCCGTCGGCCGTCCCGTGGTCCTTATCGGGCCCATGGCAGTCGGCAAATCCGCCATCGGCCACCAGCTCGCCCAGCAGCTTGGTGTCCCGTTCGTGGATACCGACGCCGTCATCGTGGCCGCCCACGGGTCCATCGCGGATATCTTCGCAGGGCGTGGCGAGCACGCCTTCCGCGAAATTGAGGCACGGACGGTGGCCGACGTCGTCGAAGCGGCAGAAGGCACCACTACCGTCGTCTCCCTTGGCGGCGGCGCGGTACTTGACTCGGGAACGCAGCAGCTCATTGGCCGCTGCACCGTGGTGTACCTCGAGTGCGATGCCGATACCGTTGCCGGCCGCATCGCCCGGAACTCCGGACGGCCCCTGCTCGCAGGGGATGCGATGGGCCGCTGGACAGCCATGTTCGCCACCCGCAAGCCGGTTTACGAGCGGCTGGCAGATATCACCCTGGACGTGCGCCACGGCTCGGTTTCCGAGCTGGGACGCCGACTGGAAGCAGCACTGCGGGACTACGCAGCTGCCAAACAGGAAGTTGAAAAGTGAGCGCCGAATCAACAGTCATCAAGGTCACCGGCGAGTCCGCCGCCAACAACTACGACGTAGTGGTGGGACGGGGGCTGCTCGGAGACCTTCCGGGCCTGCTCGGCGAGCGGGTCCGGCGGGTCCTTGTCATCCATCCGCGCGCCCTTCGGCTCACCGGCGACACAGTCCGTGACGAGCTGGCCGCGGCTGGTTTCACCTCGCTGACGGCCGAGATTCCCGACGCCGAAGAGGGCAAGCACATCCAGGTGGCCGCCTTCTGCTGGCAGGTCCTGGGGCAAAACGACTTCACGCGCTCCGACGCGATTGTCGCCGTCGGGGGAGGGGCCGTCACGGACCTTGCCGGCTTCGTGGCTGCCACCTGGCTGCGCGGCGTCAAGGTCATCCACATGCCCACCAGCCTGCTGGGCATGGTGGACGCCTCCGTGGGCGGAAAGACCGGCATCAACACGGCGGAAGGCAAGAACCTGGTGGGTGCCTTCCACCCGCCGTCCGCCGTCCTGGCCGACCTTGACACACTGAACACGCTGCCCAAAAACGAGATCATCTCCGGCATGGCGGAAGTCATCAAGTGCGGGTTTATCGCAGATCCCGCCATCCTTGACCTCGTTGAAAAGGACCCGGAAGCCGTAGCGGACCCGCAATCAGCCGCCCTCCGCGAGCTCATTGAGCGGGCCATCGCCGTAAAAGCGAAGGTGGTTTCCGAGGACCTCAAGGAGTCCGGCCTGCGCGAGATCCTGAACTACGGCCACACCCTGGGCCACGCCATTGAACTGGTCGAGCGGTACTCCTGGCGCCACGGGGCCGCCGTCTCCGTGGGCATGATGTTCGCCGCCGAGCTCGCCCGCAGCGTGGGCCGGCTCAGCGATACCGACGCCGACCGGCACCGCAGCATCCTGGACGGACTGGGGCTTCCGGTCACCTACCGGAAGGACCGCTGGCAGGGCCTGCTCGACGGCATGCGGCGGGACAAGAAGTCCCGCGGCGACCTGCTGCGGTTCGTGGTCCTCGACGGCGTGGCCAAGCCCGGGATCCTCGATGTGCCGGACACGTCGCTGCTCTTCGCCGCCTACCAGGAAATTGCTTCCTGATGCACGGCGACAGGGAAGGCACAACGGACTGGCCGGAGGCCGGATTCCCGGGTATCCGCATCAACCCGGAATCACTGCTCCCGGAAATCGTCAATGAAGACGCCTGCCGGGAAGCCCTGGCGGTCTCCACTGACCCGGCCGACCACATTTTTGTCCTGCTGGTGGAAGGACATGCTGCCGAGGCTGCCGAACTGCTGGCAGAAGCCCGCTTCAAGGATCCCGAATCTTTCCGGCTCCGGGCCTTCGAAGCCGAAGTGCTCCGGGTGACCAACCGCCTGGACAGGGCGGTGGAGCTGTTCCGGCAGTTGCTCGCCGAAGTGCAGGGCACGCCCCGTGAGGCGCTGGTCCTGCAGTTCCTGGGCAAAACACAGTACACGGCAGGCCAGACCTCCGCGGCCGTTGAATCCTTTGCCCGCGCGCTGGATCTGCGGGTGGCCGAGTCAGCTGATGCCGCCTTGATCTACTCCTCCACGGTGGCTCTCCAGCGCGCCCGGGACGTGCTGGACCTGGCCTGCTGACGCCGGACAGCGCACCGTCACGGGAGGCCGTACCGGGGGCACCCCCGATTTACCGGTAGAATGGTATTTGAATTTTTTCGAACTCCGATTTTTGACAAATACGAGCTGGCACGCCGCCTGGCCTGCCTGCCCGGCATACAGCGCCTGACAACGCGACCAGACAGAGAAACCAGAGGATACCAGTGGCAACCACTAACGACATCAAGAACGGAACGGTCCTGAAGCTTGAGGGCCAGCTCTGGAACATTATCGAATTCCAGCACGTCAAGCCGGGCAAGGGCGGCGCCTTTGTGCGGACCAAGATGCGCAACGTGATGTCCGGCAAGGTTGTGGACAAGACGTTCAACGCCGGACTCAAGATCGAAACCGCCACCGTGGACCGCCGCGACTACCAGTACCTGTACCAGGACGGCGCTGACTTCGTGTTCATGGACACCTCCGACTACGACCAGATCACGGTCTCCGGAGCCACCGTTGGCGACGCCACCAACTTCATGCTCGAGAACCAGATGGTCAACATCGCCATCCACGAGGGCACCCCGCTTTACATCGAACTGCCGCCGAGCGTCGTCCTCGAGATCACCTACACGGAGCCGGGCCTGCAGGGCGACCGCTCCTCCGCCGGCACCAAGCCCGCCACCCTGGAAACCGGCTACGAGATCCAGGTCCCGCTGTTCATCGAGAACAACACCAAGGTGAAGGTAGACACCCGCGACGGCAGCTACCTTGGCCGGGTCACCGAGTAGTGAGCGCCCGCGGTAAAGCCCGTAACAGGGCCCTGGATGTACTTTTCGAAGCCGAGCAACGCTCGGTTTCGGCTTTCGAGGTGCTCCGGGCGCGCCGGGAGAAGACTGACCAGATCATCAACCCCTATACCCTTGAGATCGTTGAAGGCGTGCTCTCGCAGCAAGTCGCCATCGACGAATTCCTCGAAACCTACTCGCAGGGCTGGAGCCTTGAGCGCATGCCGTCGGTTGACCGCATCATCCTCCGCATCGGCACCTGGGAGCTCCTGTACAACGACGACGTCCCGGACGGCGTGGCGGTGAGTGAAGCCGTGGCGCTGGCCAAGACTCTCTCCACCGACGAGTCGCCGCAGTTCATCAACGGCCTCCTCGGCCGCCTGCAGCAGCTGAAGCCTTCCCTGCTGGCATAGGCGCAGCATTTAAGGAGCCCCGGCCAGGTCAGCCTGGCCGGGGCTCTTTTGCATCCCCTTAGGTCACGTCACCAGTGCGGGCCGAGGCAGCCCTATAGGATTTACACATGCAGAATGCCCTGGACAGCACCGATGCAGTGCCGCCCGCCCGCCGTTCCGGACGCGCAGTCAGCCGCCAGGTGCTTGCCGACCACGTCTACACCGAACTCCTGACCTCCCTCATGGACGGCCGGCTGGCTCCGGGATCTGTGGTGAGCATCGACGGAACCGCCCGGGATCTTGACGTTTCCCCCACTCCCGTCCGGGAAGCGCTGGCCCGGCTGGAGCACACCGGGATGGTACGCCGCGTTGCACTTAAGGGCTACCGTGTGGCGCCCGTCTTCACCCAAGAGGATTTTGCCGAGTTGATGGAAGCCCGGCTGGCGATCGAACCGGTCAACGCGCGGCTCGCATGTGAACGCATGGACCAGGGCGGCCTGGCGGAGTTGAAGCAGGCGGTGGAAGACCTGAAATCCGCTCCCCGCGGACCGGCCTTCGCCGAGTTCAAGGAGTACCTTGAGGCGGACGAGCGGTTTCACCAGTTGATCGCGCGGCAGACCGGAAACCAGTTCATGGAGGCCGCCTACTCGGCCCTCGGCGGCCAGATCCAGCGCTTCCGCCTTTTCGGGGGAGTGGGCATTACCGACGCGGAATCCGCCATAGCCGAGCACCAGGCTGTCCTGGACGCTTTTTCGACGGGCGACCCTGGTAAAGCCGAAGCAGCCATGGCTGCGCACATCCAGCAGGTCCGGTCAAGGGCCATTGCTGCCGCACCCGAAAGCTAGTCCCCGCCCCGACGGGATCGCATAACCCCTGCCTGTAGCCCGCCGTTTTTTCCTGAAAGTGATCTTGACAACATTCCTCGCGATAGTAAATCCTATAGGAAACACGATCTAGGAAAGTGAGACCCGCGTGGTTTACACGGCAAAGAACTGGCCCATCACAGCAGCGTTGCTGCAGTTTCCCGCGACCGATGCTGCAGGAGTGCACATCAACGACGCGGAAGCTTCGGTGTGGGCGGACGTTCTGACGGAAGTGAAAGAAGCCGGCTTCGCGAACGCGGACCTTACCGACAGCTGGGTACGCCCCGGTGACCTGGGCACAAAGCGGCTTGCTGAGTTCAAGCAGACAGCAGACGAGGTAGGCATCGGTATCCCGGTGATCTCCGCCATCCGCCGCAGCGTCATCGAGGAAGGCAGCTGGGAAGCGAACCTCGCCTACAGCCACCGCACCATAGACGCCGCCGCCGAACTCGGCTGTGAGGTTGTCTCCTTCGGGCTGCACCAGGCCATCACCCCCGAGCAGCAGAAGCAGCTGTGGTTCTGGACGGTGGAGGGCTACAAAGACCCCGCGGGTGACGCGGAAGCGTGGAACAACGCGGTGATCCGGCTTCGTGAACTTGGCCGGCACGCAGCCGAGGTTGGCGTGCTGCTCTCGCTCGAGATGTACGAGGACACCTACCTTGGCACTGCCGATTCCTCCGTCCGGCTGGTCCAGGACATCGGCTTGGCCAATGTTGGCCTCAACCCCGATCTCGGGAACCTGATCCGGCTTCACCGGCCCATCGAGGACTGGCGGGACATGGTGGCTAAAACCCTGCCTTACTCCAACTACTGGCACATGAAGAACTACATCCGCGACGAGGACCGTGCCCGCGATATGTACGTCACCATGCCGGCGCCAATGGAAAGCGGCCTGATCAACTACCGTGAGGCTTTCAAAGTGGCACTCTCCGTGGGTTTCCAGGGCATTCTCTGCACAGAGCACTACGGCGGCGACGGGCTGAGCGTGACGGCCAGCAACCAGGACTACCTCCGCCGCCACGTCCTCCCCAAGACCGACGGGTACACCCTCGGCAGCAGCCAGGTGGCCCAGGGACGGCAACAGCCCAGCGCGGCTGAACTCTCCAGCGTGTGATCGCTGCCGGCCTTCGAACCGGATAAGAAATTGTCACCAAGGATTCAATGAGGAACCATGACGCAGATTTTTGACAACCCCGCCAACTTTGCAGATGAGGCATTGGACGGCTTTGTGGCAGCCAACCGGGGGTACGTTGCCCGGGTCGACGGCGGCGTTGTCCGCTCCACGGAGGTGCCCGCCGGTCAGGTGGCCCTGGTGGTGGGCGGCGGCTCCGGCCACTACCCGGCCTTCGCCGGCCTGGTGGGACCGGGCCTGGCAGCCGGCTCCGCCTGCGGCAACATGTTTGCATCCCCTTCGGCCGGCCAGGTGTACCGGGTGGCCAAAGCGGCCAACGCCGGCGGGGGTGTGCTGTTGAGCTACGGCAACTACGCCGGCGACGTTCTCCACTTCGGCCAGGCTGAGCTGCGGCTCAAGGCGGAAGGCATCGACACAAGGACCGTCCTGGTCACTGATGACATCGCCAGCGCGCCCATCGACCAGATCGGGAAACGCCGCGGCATCGCGGGCGATCTGACTGTTTTCAAGATTGCCGGTGCCGCCGCCGAAGCGGGCCTGGACCTGGACGCGGTCGAGCAGCTGGCCCGCCGTGCCAACTACCGCACCCGTTCCCTGGGCGTGGCCTTTGACGGGTGCACGCTGCCGGGAGCCGGGAAGCCGCTGTTCCACGTGCCGGCCGGCCAGATGTCGCTTGGACTGGGAATCCACGGTGAGCCGGGCATCTCCGAGCATCCTTTGCCCACGGCCTCTGAACTTGCGGAGCTCCTGGTCTCCAGGCTCCTTGAGGACAAGCCAGATGATGCCGGGCACCGCGTGGTGGCCATCGTCAATGGCCTGGGGACCGTCAAGTACGACGAACTGTTCCTGCTTTTCGGCAAGGTCGAGAAGCTCCTCACCGCCGCCGGCCTCACTGTTGTGGAACCCGAGTGCGGCGAACTGGTCACCAGCCTGGACATGTCCGGACTCTCCCTGACCCTGCTGTGGCTGGACGAGGAACTCGAGCGCTACTGGGCAGCTCCGGCGGACACCCCCGCTTTCCGCAAGGGAAACCTGGCACCTCGTCCCCGCCGGGAACTGGCCGGGCCTGAGGATGCCGTGGCCGGCGACGAGGAGCTCACGACGGCGGCAGCAGCTGCCATGGGCCGGCTGGCAGCCGCTGTGCTCGCCCAGGTGCGGGACGTCGTCGTCGAACACGAAACGGAACTGGGGAGGCTGGATGCGGTTGCGGGCGACGGCGACCACGGCATCGGCATGCGCCGGGGCGTGGATGCCGCAGCGGCAGCCGCCCTGGACGCAGCGGCGGCGGGAGCTTCCGTACAGCGTGTGCTGATGGCGGCAGGGGAGGCATGGAGTGAACGGGCCGGAGGAACGTCCGGGGCGCTCTGGGGCTCCGCTGTGCTGGCTGCCGGAATGATGCTCGGCAACAAGGAGTCCTACCGTGACGGGGATGCAGCCTCCGCGGTGACCGCGTTCGTAAACGCCATCACCACCCTTGGCAAGGCAGAACCGGGCGATAAGACCATGGTGGACGCCCTGCTTCCATTCCGGGACGCCTTCCTGGCCTCCTCCAGCGGCGGTGCTACCGCAGCTGCGGCCTTGGCCGCCGGGGCCGCGGCTGCCCGGAAGGCCGCGGAGGACACAGCATCCCTGCGGCCGCTCAAGGGGCGGGCGCGTCCGCTGGCCGAGAAAAGCCTCGGACATCCGGACCCGGGCGCAGTTTCCTTCGGACTGATCGCGGCCCGCGTCTCCGATTACTTCAACTCTGAACTGTCTGACTATTCACTGCTGGCCGGCTCAGCGGCCGGAAAAGGAGCACAAGCATGAGCGCACACGAAGGTGCCGCAGCAGGCTGGCGCATCGTCATCGGAAATGATGAAGCCGGCGTCGAATACAAGGAGGCGCTGAAGGCGCTGCTCGAAGCGGACAGCCGGGTGGCATCTGTGGTTGACGTGGGCGTGGCCGCCGACGACACCACGGCATACCCGCACGTCGCCGTCGACGCCGCCCGCAAAGTGGCCGGCGGCGAAGCGGACCGTGCCCTGCTGATCTGCGGAACCGGCCTCGGCGTCGCCATCGCAGCCAACAAGGTACCGGGCATCCGCGCCGTCACCGCCCATGACGGCTATTCCGTGGAGCGTTCCGTCCTGAGCAACAACGCCCAGGTCCTCACGATGGGCCAGCGGGTCATCGGCCTGGAACTGGCCAAGAAACTGGTGGGCGAATGGCTCGACTACCGCTTCGACGAGACCTCGGCCTCCGCCGCCAAAGTGGACGCAATCTGCTCCTACGAACCCGATTACACGAAGGCAGTCTGATCATGACCGAAACAGCAAGCACCTCAATCGCGACGGACGCGAACAGCCCCCGGAAGATCGCCGTCGTCGGCTCCGGCTACATGGGCGGAGGGATCGCCCAGGTCCTGGCGCTGGGCGGTGCCCGGGTGGCACTCGCGGACGTGTCCGCGGAGGTGGCACAGAACAACTACGAACGCCTCCTCACCGAGTCGGACCAGTTCGTGGCCGACGGCCTGTTCCCGGAGGGTTCCACCGAAATCCTGAAGCAGAACCTCTGGGCTGCCAAGGACATCGAAGAAGCCGTGGCGGATGCGGACTTTATTGAGGAAGCAGTCCCCGAAGTCATCGCCATCAAGCACCAGACGCTGGCCCGCATCAGCGCCGCCGCCAGGCTGGATGCCATCATCGGCTCCAACACCTCCACCATCTCCATCGCCGAACTGTCAGAGCCGGTTACCAACCCGGACCGGTTCCTGGGCGTGCACTTCTCCAACCCGTCGCCCTTCATCCCCGGCGTGGAAATCATCCCGCACGCCGGCACCTCTGCGGCTGCCGTGGGGGCTGTCCGCGAGCTGGTGCACGCAGCGGGCAAGCAGACCGCAGTGGTCAAGGACGTCACCGGATTCGTGCTCAACCGCCTGCAGTACGCGCTGTTCCACGAAGCCGCGCAGCTGGTGGAGCAGGGCATCGCAACGGCGGACGATGTGGACACCCTCGTCCGAACCACCTTCGGCTTCCGGCTGCCGTTCTTCGGACCTTTCGCCATAGCGGACATGGCCGGTTTGGACGTCTACAACTTCTGCTACAAGTCCTTGCAAACCGACTTCCCGGAGCGCTTCGCCACCCCGAAAATCCTGAGCGACCTGGTGGACGCCGGAAAGCTGGGCACCAAGACCGGTGCCGGGTTCCTCAATGTCCCGGCCGAGCGTACGCCCGAGCTGATCGCTTACCGCAACAAAGCGTATGTGGCCATGCAGAAGCTCCTCGAAGACCTCGGCCCCGCACCCATCAGCTGATCCAGTCCGCCTTACCCAGGAGCAACCATGAGCAGTTTTCCCGCTGAACGCACCGCCATAATCACCGGAGCCGTCTCGGAACGCGGCATTGGCCGTGCCACCGCCAACTACCTTGCCGCCCAGGGCTGGAATATCGGCATCATCGACCTCGATGACGCCCTGTGCAAAGCCGCGGCAAAGGAACTCGCTGCCCAGTACGGCATCCGCGCCCATGGTGCGGGCGCCAACGTGGCAGACGAAGCATCAGTCCGGGCCGCCATCGACTCCATCGAGGCGGAATTGCCCCAAATCGTGGCCCTTGCCAACGTGGCCGGCGTCAGTTCCCCCGTTCCATACCTCGAGTTGGACGCGGGGGAATGGGACCGGGTCCTCAATATCAACCTCAATGGCGTCCACTACGCCACCCGCCGGGTGGCCGAGTCCATGGTGAAAAACCGGATCGGACGGATCGTCAACATTTCCTCCGTTTCAGCCCAGCGCGGGGGCGGCACCTACTCCAAGACGCCGTACTCCGTGGCGAAGGCCGGCGTCATCGGACTGACGCGCTCCACCGCCAGGGAATTGGGGGAGTACGACATCACCGTCAACGCCATTTCCCCGGGCCCGATCGATACGGACATCATGGGCGGCACCCTCAGCCAGGAACGCAAGGACGAACTGACCAAGGACCTGGTAGTCAACCGGGTCGGGTCCACGCGGGACATCGCAGCAGCCATCGCCTTCCTCATCAGCGAAGATGCCGGATACATCTCCGGCCAGACGCTGAATGTGGACGGCGGACTCTACATGCATTAAAGAAGGCCGGCAATGGCGCAGAAAAGCAAGGCCGCGGGGCGGTCAACACCCGCAGCAACACCCCGAACCACCGGGCTTGGCCCCTGGACCAGGGCGCGCACCGTCTACCTGGCCGCGGGCATCCTCGCCTGCATCGCAGGGGTCGTGATGATCGTGGCCTCCCGCTAGAACCCCAGCCTGTCTTCAAAGTACTCAAAGAGGAGTTTTGATGTCTTTAGCAGCAACATCCACCAGGGAGCTCCTGGACTCGCCGGTCCTGAAATCGGCGATCTCCAAGGCCTCCCGCCGGCTGATGCCGATGCTCGTGATCCTGTACATCGTGGCGTTCCTTGACCGTACCAATGTGGGCTTTTCCGAAGCCGCACTGGGCGTCGACAAGGGCATCAGCGCAGGAGCCTTCGCCCTCGGCGCCGGCATCTTCTTTATCGGCTACGCCCTGTTCGAGATCCCCAGCAACCTGCTTCTGACCAGGTTCGGGGCAAAGGTCTGGCTGGCCCGCATCGCCATCACCTGGGGCATCGTGTCCGCCTGCTTCGCGTTTGTGCAAGGCGAGGCGTCCTTTATCATTCTGCGTTTCCTGCTAGGCGTCACCGAAGCCGGCCTGTTCCCGGGCGTCATCATGTTCCTGGCGGCCTGGTTCCCCAACAAGGTCCGGGTAAAGATGTTCGCCATCTTCTACCTGGCCCAGCCGTTCTCGCAAATGATGGGCGCACCGCTGTCCGGGTGGTTGATCAACATCGGCGACCAGGTGCCCGGAGTCCAGGGCTGGCAGGTGATGTTTTTCGTCGAAGGGATGCTGGCAGTCGTCGCCGGCGTCGCGGCCTACTTCTTCCTGATCAACAGCCCTCAGGACGCCAAGTTCCTGAACGCCGGTGAAAAGAAGGCGCTCCTGGACGTTATGTCACTGGAGGATTCGGTCAAGGAAGAAACAGGCCCGCGCGGCGTCCTTGCCGCCATGAAGAACGGCAAGGTCTGGTACTTCACCGTGATCTACTTCTGCCTGCAGATCGCCGTTTACGGGGTCACCTTCTACCTGCCGCAGCAGGTAGCCCAGCTGACCGGCCAAAAGGTGGGGCTCGCCGTCGGCCTGATGGCAGCCATCCCGTGGTTCTTCGGCATTTTCGCCTGCTACCTCATCGGTAAGGCCGCCAATACGCTGGTCCGCCGCCGGGTGTGGGGGACCGGGCTGTTTGTCTCCACTGGCCTGTGCATCTTCGGCTCGGCTTGGGCCGGCACGAACCACCTCCCGGCGCTTGGCATCGTCTTCATCACCCTGGCCGTGTGCAGCTTCCTCGCCATCGGACCCATCGCCTGGTCCTACCCGACGGCGTTCCTCACCGGAACGGCCGCAGCCGCCGGCATCGGCCTGATCAACTCGCTGGGAAACCTCGGCGGCTTTGTTGCGCCCATCCTGCGCACCACGGTTAACGGGATCGCGGCCGACTCCACCGGCTCCGCAGGCGTCTTCGCCCTGGGCGTGCTCCCTTTCCTGGCAGCCATCATGATGTACGCCACCAAGCGGTTCCGCAACAAGGCAGATGACCTGCTCCAGACCAAGTGATCGGTTGCCATGCCTGAAACCAGCACCGGAAGGGATTCGGACGTGACCGGCACAGTGTACGTCGGGGTCAGCACCAAGATGTACCTGGGTTACCGCGATTCCCTGGCTTGGCTGAAGCAGGTACGCAATGAAGTGGACTCCCGTCCGGCACTGGCGGCCGGGCGGGTAGTCCCGTTTGTGGTTCCCACCTTCCCGATACTTCCGGCAGCCGCCTCAATCCTGGCCGGATCACCGGTGCGCCTCGGTGCCCAAAATTGTGGATGGGCCGATGGGCCCTGGACAGGCGAGATTTCACCCGCGCTCCTCGCGGAGCTCGACGTCAGCCTGGTGGAGATTGGGCACGCTGAACGCCGCCGGTATTTCGGTGAAGACAGCGTGCAGATCGCACGAAAGGTCCAGGCAGCGGATGCTGCCGGAGTTACACCGCTGCTGTGCGTGGGTGAGGAAACCTGCACTTCAGGAACTGAAGACGGGGTAACAGCTTCCGCTGCGTTCGTCTTCAGGCAAGTCGCCGACGCGGTGGACGGCGACTGGGCACTGGCGTCGCGGCTCATCCTTGCCTACGAGCCTGTCTGGGCAATCGGGGCAGCAGAACCGGCCGGCGCAGCCTACGTTTCCGCTGTAGTCCGTGTACTGCGGACCTTGCTCGACGTCCGCAGCGCGGAAGCCGGCGCAGCGCTGGGGAACCTGCCGATCATCTACGGCGGATCGGCAAAGCCAAGGCTCCTGCCCACGCTCGACGGCGTGTCGGGGCTCTTCCTTGGCAGGTTTGCCCATGACGCCGCAAACTTCGGCAAGGTGCTGGATGAGGCACTCGAGCTGGCAGATTCCGGTCTTTCTGCAACTCCCTTATGGGGGCAACGCGCTTAACGCGCAACGGCGGCGCGCAGTGCCAGGATGCGCTGCAGCTGCTCCCGCTCCTCGGCCTGGTGGAGCTGGACATCGCGGCCGGTGAGGATCCGCTGGCGGGTGTTGGCCAGTTGCGTGGCGGCTTTCATGAATTCCTTCATGTGCCGCTTCCGGCCGTAGCTGCCGGCCCAGTTCAACGCGGTCCGGCGGCCTCCGAAAGTGGCGAGCAGCTCCACTTCGGCCGGAGTGAACCAGCCTGCGGCGGAGTATTCGAGCAGGCGCTGGCGGGTCAGCCGTTTCTCCGCCACCCGCAGGAGGATGATGCCGCCCACGGCAAGGAAGAAGATGGGAACCTGCACCAGGATGTAGTCGAGCAGGAATCCCTGCCCCATGCTGTTCCACCGGTTGTGCAGGAACATGGCCGGCAGGAGCCCCAGGACAAAGGCTGCCACCGCGACGCCGGTGCCTCCGCGGCGGGCGGCGAACCCCATGACCAGCCCCGTGGTGCCGGTGAAGATCGCATGGGCGAAGGGGGACATCACGCCGCGCAGGAAAAACACCTGGGCGAAATCGCTGGCAGGGTTGGCCGATTCCGCGATGGCCCTGCCGAAGTACAGGATGTTCTCGGTAAAGGCGAAGCCGCCTGCGATCGTGAATGCGAACACCACTCCGTCAACGGGCCCGTCAAAGTGCCTTCTGGCCAGTATCAGCAGGAGCAGCAGTCCCAGGGATTTGGCGAACTCCTCCACGATGGGTGCCTGGACCGTGGCCATAAAGGTCTGCAGGTCCGCTTCATCGGAAAACTGGAATCCCAGCACAAAAAACGGTTGGATCAGCAAGGTGACCGCGATGGATACTGCCGCGCCCCACGTAAAGGCAAAGTACAGGAGCCGCTTTGGCTCGGGTTCCCATTTGTCGATGACATAGACCGCCAGGAGGACTGCGGACAGGGGGATCAGGGAGGCCAGGAAACCAATCAGGAACCCCGGCGCACCCGTATTCGACAACAGGAACGGCACCACCAGGAAGAGGCTGAGGAAGGCGAGGGCGCTGCCGCCGATGGACAGGGCAACGAGGCTCCCGCCCCGGGCCCGGCCCGCCCGCATCACCGACTCCTGCGGCGGGACCAGGCCCTGCACCGGACGGCCCTGATGGCCCGGTGCCGATTGATAGTTTCCGGGCTGGACCTGGCCCATCCAGGTGGGATTTGCTTCGCGGGGCAGCGGCGTGCCGCCGCTGAAGGGATCTTCGGGCGGTCCGGACGCCGGGAAGCGGGGATGCATCGACATATCCGAAAGCCTAGGTGCCTCCCGCCGCACCTCCAAGGATGCAGCCCGGGAGCGGCGGGGAGTGTGACCAGCACCGCCTCCCTCCGGCACGGGTGCCGCCATGCCCGTGTGGTAATTTTGAGACGCACATGATCCTTTTTTAATTCCGTCCTGTGAGGCGGGGAAAGGGGAGACGAGCGTTGACTTCTGTCACCAGCGCACCGGTTCCAGCCAGGGTTGTCCTCAGCCAGGCGGACATTGACCGGGCCCTCACTCGTATCGCCCATGAGATCCTCGAGGCCAACAAGGGCTCCCAGGACCTGGTCCTGCTCGGCATTCCACGCCGCGGTTACCCGCTGGCCGCCCGGCTCGCCCAAAAGATCGCCGCTGCGGATCCCTCCGTGGACGCCGCAGCCATCACCGGCCAGCTCGATGTCACCATGTTCCGTGACGACCTCTCGCACCAGGGCACGCGCCCGCCGTACCCCACCAAGCTGCCCCGCACAGGCATCGACAACAAAGTAGTAGTCCTCATTGACGACGTCCTGTACTCAGGCCGCACCATCCGCGCCGCCCTGGACGCCCTCGTGGACCTGGGCCGGCCCCGCATCGTGCGGCTCGCTGTCCTCATTGACCGCGGCCACCGCGAGCTCCCCATCCGGGCAGACCACGTAGGCAAAAACCTGCCCACCTCCTCCGCGGAGAAAGTCCGCGTCCGGCTCGAGGAAACGGACACGGCCCCCGGCGGCACCCCCGTCAACGAAGTAGTGATCGAGGGCCGCTCGTGAAGCATCTCCTCTCCACCGAAGACCTGAGCCTGGCCAACGCCATCCGCATCCTCGACACCGCCGAGGAAATGGCTGCCGTGGGCGACCGCGAAGTCAAGAAACTGCCCGCCCTGCGCGGCCGCACGGTGGTGAACCTCTTTTTCGAGGACTCCACCCGCACCCGCATCTCCTTCGAAGCCGCCGCCAAGCGGCTCTCGGCGGACGTCATCAACTTCGCCGCGAAGGGTTCTTCCGTCTCCAAGGGGGAGTCCCTGAAGGACACAGCCCAGACGCTGTCCGCGATGGGCGCGGACGCCGTCGTCATCCGGCACTGGGCCTCCGGGGCGCCGCACCGGCTGGCCTCAACCGACTGGATCGATGCCGCCGTCATCAACGCCGGCGACGGCACGCACGAACACCCCACCCAGGCGCTGCTTGATGCGTTCACCATGCGCCGCCACTGGGCCCGCCTGGCCGGCACCGGCTCGGAAGGTGCAGACCTCAAGGGAATGCGCGTTGCCATCGCCGGCGACGTCCTGCACTCCCGCGTGGCCCGTTCCAACGTCTGGCTCCTGCGCACCCTCGGCGCCGAGGTCACCCTGGTGGCGCCACCGACCCTGCTGCCCATCGGCGTCGAAAAATGGCCCTGCAGGGTCAGCTACAACATGGACGAAACCCTCGAGCAAGGCGTCGACGCCGTGATGATGCTCCGCGTGCAGGGCGAACGCATGAACGCCTCCTTCTTCCCCAGCACCCGGGAGTACTCGCGCCGGTGGGGCTTCGACGACAACCGGCTTCACGCGCTGGACACCCTGGGCATGAAGGACACCATCATCATGCATCCCGGCCCGATGAACCGGGGCCTGGAAATTTCCGCGGCCGCCGCCGATTCCCCCCGCTCCACCGTCCTGGCCCAGGTCCGCAACGGCGTGTCCGTGCGGATGGCCGCCCTGTACCTGCTGCTCTCCGGGGACACCCGCGAACCAGCCGCCCCCGCCCTGGCGTATGCCGGCACCCATTCCACCAAGGAGAGCAACTGATGGCAGCCAACACCGGAACCTATCTGATCCGCGGCGCCTCGCTCCTGGGCGGCGAACCGGCGGACGTGCTGATCCGCGACGGCGTGATCGCCGAAACGGGCACCGGCCTCTCGGATGACGGTGCCACCGTCATCGACGCCGCCGGCCTGGTGGCGCTGCCGGGCATGGTGGACGTGCACACCCACCTCCGCGAGCCCGGCCGCGAGGACGCCGAGACCGTCGAAACCGGAACCCGGGCCGCCGCGCTCGGCGGATACACCGCCGTCCATGCCATGGCCAACAGCACTCCGGTGGCGGATACCGCCGGCGTGGTGGAGCAGGTCTACAGCCTGGGACAGGCAGCCGGCTGGGTGGACGTGCGCCCGGTGGGCGCCGTCACCGTGGGCCTCGCCGGCGAGCAGCTTGCCGAACTGGGAGCCATGGCCGATTCCCGCGCCCGGGTCCGGATGTTCTCCGACGACGGCATCTGTGTCCACGATCCCGTGCTGATGCGCCGTGCGCTGGAGTACGTCAAGGCATTCGACGGCGTGGTGGCCCAGCACGCCCAGGAACCGCGCCTGACCGCCGGTGCCCAGATGAACGAAGGCGAAGTCTCCGCCGTCCTGGGACTCACCGGCTGGCCCGCGGTGGCCGAGGAAAGCATCATCGCCCGCGACGTATTGCTGGCCCAGCACGTCGGCTCCCGGCTCCACGTCTGCCACGTCTCCACCGCGGGTTCAGTGGAAATCATCCGGTGGGCCAAGCAGCGCGGCATCAACGTCACGGCAGAGGTCACCCCGCACCACCTGCTGCTGACCGATGACCTGGTCCGCAGCTACGACCCCGTGTACAAGGTCAACCCGCCGCTGCGCACTGACGCCGACGTCCAGGCCCTGCGCGCCGGCCTCGCAGACGGAACCATCGACGTCGTCGGTACCGACCACGCACCCCACCCCAGCGAGCACAAGGAATGCGAGTGGGCCCAGGCCGCCATGGGCATGACCGGGCTGGAAACTGCGCTGTCCGTAGTGCAGCACACCATGATCGAAACCGGCCTGATCAGCTGGGCTGACTTCGCCCGGGTCACCTCTGCAGCTGCCGCGAAGATCGGCCGGCTCGAGGACCAGGGCCGGCCGCTGGAAGCGGGGGAGCCCGCCAACATCATCCTGGTGGATCGCGCCGCGCGGTGGACGGTCGAGCCCGCAAAGATGGCCACCATGGGGCGGAACTCCCCGTTCAAAGGCATGGAGCTGCCCGGCAAGGTGGTGGCCACCTTCTTCAAGGGCCACCCCACCGTGCTGGACGGCAAGCTCAACACCCCGTACCCGCACGCCGCGTCCGTGGGCGCCGCCTGATGGACACCCAGCTGCTCTCGCTGGTCATCACGCTGACCCTGATCGCTATCGCCTTCGTCCTCATCGGGCTGGGCTGGCGGAACCGCCTAAGGCGCCAGGCCGACGTCGAACAGTTGCCGATGGTGCCCGAAGCGCCGGGGGAGCCGATCGTCAGTGCCGAGGGGCAGTACGTCGCATCCACCACCGGCGGTGACTGGCTGGACCGGATCGCCGTGCACGGGCTCGGCATCCGGACCAACGCCACGCTGGAGGTCTACCCGCACGGCGTACTCTTTGACCGGGCAGGGGCGCCGGCGCTGTACATTCCCGCGGCAACCCTCACCGGGGTACGGCTGGACAGCGGCATGGCCGGCAAGTTCGTGGAGAAGGACGGCCTCCTGGTCCTGGCGTGGAGGCACGGCAGCCACGAGCTGGACACCGGCTTCCGGACCCGCCGCGCAGAGGACAGGAACGTGCTTTTCGCAGCACTTCAGGAATTGATTTCTTCGGCCCCCGCGGCTGATGCCAATAGTGGAAAGTAAGCAAGTGACAACAAACACCGCAGTATCCGCCCCAGTTTCCGCTCCTGCTGCGCTCGTCCTCGAAGACGGCCGCATCTTCCGCGGAAGCAGCTACGGCGCCACCGGCACCGCCCTGGGCGAGGCAGTCTTCGCCACCGGCATGACCGGCTACCAGGAAACCATCACCGACCCCTCCTACGCCCGCCAGCTGGTAGTGCAGACCGCACCGCACATCGGCAACACCGGCGTGAACAATGACGACGCCGAGTCCCGCCGCATTTGGGTGGCCGGCTACATCGTCCGCGACGCTGCCCGCCGCCCGTCCAACTGGCGCTCCGAGCGCTCCCTGGACGAAGAACTCGTGGCCCAGGGCATCGTGGGCATCCAGGGCGTGGACACGCGCGCCATCACCCGCCATCTCCGCGAGCACAAGACCATGCGCGCCGGAATCTTCTCCGGCGAAGCCGCGCAGGCCACGGACAAGGAACTGCTCGACGCCGTGCTGGCCAGCGCCCCGATGGAAGGCTCCCGCCTGGCCGAGGAAGTCAGCGTGGACGAGGCGTACGTCGTGGAACCGAAGGACCACGGCTGGGACGGCGAACCCCGGTTCAGCATCGCCGCGATTGACCTCGGCATCAAGGCCATGACCCCCGTACGGTTCGCAGAGCGCGGCGTCCGCGTCCATGTGCTCCCCGCCACCGCCACCCTCGAGGACGTCAAGGCCGTCAACCCGGACGGTTTCTTTATGTCCAACGGCCCCGGCGACCCCGCCACCGCCGACACCCAGGTCAAGCTCCTCCGCTCCGTCCTGGACGAAAAGCTGCCGTACTTCGGCATCTGCTTCGGCAACCAGATCCTGGGCCGCGCCCTGGGCTTTGGCACCTACAAGCTGCGCTACGGCCACCGCGGCATCAACCAGCCCGTCATGGACCGCCGCACCGGCAAGGTGGAGATCACCTCGCAGAACCACGGCTTCGCCGTGGATGCACCGCTCGACGGCGCCACCCAGGCTCCCGAGGCACGCTACGGACGCGTCGAGGTCAGCCACGTCAGCCTGAACGACGACGTCGTGGAAGGCCTGGCCTGCCTGGACATCCCCGCCTTCTCGGTGCAGTACCACCCGGAGGCCGCGGCCGGACCGCACGACGCCGCCTACCTGTTCGACCGCTTCATCGACCTGATGGAGGGCACCCGGGACGGTAAAACCGCCAACCTGTCCAAGGACCCGGTGGACTCCGCACATTCAGCCGGCGCTGAACACAAAAACGACAACAAGACTGAGGACAAGAAGTAATGCCGAAACGTACAGATCTCAAGAGCGTCCTCGTCATTGGTTCCGGCCCGATCGTCATCGGCCAGGCCGCCGAATTCGACTACTCCGGCACGCAGGCGCTGCGCGTCCTCAAGGAGGAAGGCCTGCGGGTCATCCTGGTCAACTCCAACCCGGCCACCATCATGACCGACCCTGAGTTCGCCGACGCCACCTACGTTGAGCCCATCACCCCCGAGGTGGTGGAGAAGATCATCGCCAAGGAGCGCCCGGACGCCGTGCTGCCCACCCTGGGCGGCCAGACGGCCCTGAACACCGCCATCGCGCTGGACAAGAACGGTGTGCTCGAGAAGTACAACGTGGAACTCATCGGCGCCAACATCGCCGCCATTGAACTCGGTGAGGACCGCGAAAAGTTCAAGGGCGTGGTGGAACGCTGCGGTGCCGAATCTGCCCGCAGCCACATCATCCACAGCATGGACGAGGCCCTCAAGGCCGCCGACGACCTCGGCTACCCCATGGTGGTCCGCCCGTCCTTCACCATGGGCGGCCTCGGCTCAGGCCTTGCCTACAACGAGGACGACCTCCGCCGCATCGTGGGCCAGGGCCTGCAGTACAGCCCCACGTCCGAGGTGCTGCTCGAAGAGAGCATCCTGGGCTGGAAAGAGTACGAGCTGGAGATGATGCGCGACAAGAACGACAACGTCGTGGTGGTCTGCTCCATCGAAAACTTCGATCCCGTTGGCGTCCACACCGGCGACTCCATCACCGTGGCACCCGCCCTCACCCTGACCGACCGCGAATACCAGCGGCTGCGCGACATCTCCATCGCCGTGATCCGTGAAGTGGGCGTGGACACCGGCGGCTGCAACATCCAGTTCGCCATCGACCCCGCCACCGGCCGTGTGGTGGTTATCGAGATGAACCCCCGCGTGTCCCGTTCCTCGGCGCTGGCGTCCAAGGCCACAGGCTTCGCCATCGCCAAGATCGCCACCAAGCTGTCGCTGGGCTACACCCTGGATGAGATCCCCAACGACATCACCCAGAAGACCCCCGCATCCTTCGAACCCACCCTCGACTACGTGGTGGTCAAGGTTCCGCGCTTCGCGTTCGAGAAGTTCCCGGCAGCGGACAACACCCTCACCACCACCATGAAGTCCGTGGGCGAAGCCATGGCCATGGGCCGCAACTTCACCGAAGCCCTGCAGAAGGCCCTGCGCTCCCTGGAGCAGAAGGGCTCGCAGCTGGACTTCAGCAGCGTTCCCGAGTGGGAAGTCGCCGAGCTGATCGAAAAGGCCAAGCGTCCCACCACCGAGCGCCTGCACCAGGTCCAGCGCGCGCTTCTGGGCGGTGCCTCGGTGGAGGATCTCTTCGAGGCCACCAAGATTGACCCGTGGTTCCTGGACCAGCTCCAGCTCCTCAACGAGATCTCCCGCGAAATCCGCCAGGCCGGGGCGCTCACGGCTGAGATGCTCAAGCGCGCCAAGCGGCACGGTTTCTCGGACGAACAGATCGGTGCCCTCACGCACAACTCCGAGGCCGTGGTCCGCGGCGTCCGCCAGGCACTGGGCATCCGCCCCGTCTACAAGACCGTGGACACCTGCGCCGCGGAATTCGCTGCCTACACCCCGTACCACTACTCGGCCTACGACGAGGAGGACGAGGTAGCGCTGCACGCCAAGCCCTCGATCCTGATCCTCGGCTCCGGCCCCAACCGCATCGGCCAGGGCATCGAGTTCGACTACTCCTGCGTCCACGCCTCCATGGCACTGCGCAAGGCCGGCTACGAGACGGTCATGGTCAACTGCAACCCCGAGACCGTGTCCACTGACTACGACGTCTCCACCCGCCTGTACTTCGAGCCGCTGACGCTCGAGGACGTGCTGGAGGTCATCGCGGCCGAAGAGCGCACCGGCGGCGTGATGGGCGTTTTCGTCCAGCTCGGCGGCCAGACACCGCTCAAGCTCGCCCAGCAGCTCGCCGACGCCGGTGTGCCCATCCTGGGAACGTCCCCGGAAGCCATCGATCTCGCCGAGCACCGCGGCATGTTCTCCCGGGTCCTGGACAAGGCAGGGCTGGTCTCGCCGAAGAACGGCACGGCCGTCTCCTTCGAGGATGCCAAGAAGATCGCGGACGAGATCGGCTACCCGGTCCTGGTCCGCCCCTCCTACGTTCTGGGCGGACGCGGCATGGAGATTGTCTACGACGAGCCCAACCTGTCCCGCTACATCGCCAACGCCACGGAAATCACCCCGGACCACCCGGTGCTGATCGACCGCTTCCTGGAGGACGCCGTCGAAATCGACGTCGACGCCCTCTTCGACGGCACCGACATGTACCTTGGCGGCATCATGGAGCACATCGAGGAAGCCGGCATCCACTCCGGCGACTCCGCCTGCGTCCTGCCGCCCATCACCCTGGGCGCCAACGTCCTGGAGCGGGTGCGCACCGCAACCCGGGCCATCGCCGAAGGCGTGGGCGTCCGCGGCCTGATCAACATCCAGTTCGCCCTGGCCTCGGACGTGCTCTACGTCCTCGAAGCCAACCCGCGCGCATCCCGGACCGTGCCGTTCGTCTCCAAGGCCACAGGCGTGCAGATGGCCAAGGCCGCGGCCCTGATCGGCACCGGCGTGACCATCAACCAGCTCCGCAGCGCCTACAAGATGCTGCCGGAAGTGGGCGACGGCTCCACCCTGCCCCTGGACGCCCCGGTGTCCGTCAAGGAGGCAGTCCTGCCGTTCAGCCGCTTCCGCACCCTCGAAGGCAAGGTGGTGGACTCCCTGCTTGGCCCCGAGATGCGCTCCACCGGCGAGGTCATGGGCATCGACAAGCACTTCGACACCGCGTTTGCCAAGAGCCAGGCCGCGGCCAACAACGCGCTGCCCACCGAAGGCAAGATCTTCGTCTCCGTGGCCAACCGCGACAAGCGCTCAGTGATCATGGGCGTCAAGCGGCTCTCGGACCTCGGCTTCGAGATCGTCTCCACCGGCGGCACGGCGGACGTCCTGCGCCGCAACGGCATCCAGGCCACTCCGGTCCGCAAGGTGGCCGAGGGCAGCAGCGCCGAAGGCGAAGGCACCATTGCGGACCTCGTCATCGCCGGCGAGATCGACATGGTCTTCAACACCCCTTCCGGCGGCGAAGCCCGCAGCGACGGCTACGAACTTCGCGCCGCCGCCACCTCCATCGGCATCCCCTGCATCACCACGGTGGCCGAGTTCAACGCCGCCGTCCAGGCGATCGAGGCCATGCGCACCTACGAATGGTCCGTCACCAGCCTGCAGGAGCACGCGGCAGCCCTCGCCGAGTCCCAGAAGGCGGCCCTGCAGCATGCCTGAGCAGGCAGCAGCGTCCGCGCAAGTGCAAGGCCGGGAGTCCTTCGGCTCCCGGCTCGGCGCCGCCATGGCCGCCCGAGGCCCGCTGTGCGTTGGAATTGACCCGCACCCGTCCCTGCTGTCCGCGTGGGGCCTGAAGGACGACGTCGACGGCCTCCGTGCGTTTTCCCTGACGGTCCTGGAAGCGGTGGCTTCCCTCGCTGCCGCCGTCAAGCCGCAGGTGGCGCTCTACGAGCGCCACGGATCCGCCGGGATTGCCGTCCTGGAGGAAGTCCTTGCCATTGCCCGGGATGAGTCCGTGCTGACCATTGCCGACGCAAAGCGGGGCGACATCGGATCCACCATGGCTGCCTACGCCGACGCGTGGCTCCGCGACGGTTCCCCGCTGGCCGCCGACTCGGTAACCCTGAGCCCCTATTTGGGCTTCGAATCATTGCGTCCGGCCCTGGACCTCGCGGCCGAAACCGGCCGCGGCGTATTTGTCCTGGCTCTGACCTCCAACCCCGAAGGGCCGTCGGTCCAGCACGTCGGGGGAGCGGATTCCGTGGCCCGCCGCATTGCCCATGCAGCCGGCGGGGAAAACCGCCGTTACCCCGGCGATCTGGGTTCTGTGGGACTGGTGGTCGGCGCGACGGTGGGCTCCGCCCTGGCGGACCTTGACGTGGACCTCGCGGCCATGCGCGGACCCATCCTGGCGCCGGGCCTCGGCGCACAGGGCGCCACGCCGGCCCATCTGCGCGCCACCTTCGGCAACGCCTATGGCCAGGTACTGGGAACGTCCAGCCGGGAGATCCTCTCGGCCGGCCCCAAACGGCAGGAACTGCGGGACGCCGCCCAGCGGACCCTCGACGGATTGCGCGGCGAATAGGGGGAGCCGTTTCCCCTGATCCATTGATTCGAGCAGCACCAAAGGGTAGTTTCAGGACAAGTCCAAGGGCGGCCGCCCCTGGACGTAACCGCCGAGATCCGGGGGTGCCACCCATGGTGCTTCGACCCTTATCCGCGTCCGAGCGTACAGACGCCCTGAACAAAGCGGCGGCAGCCAGGGCCACCCGCGCGGCGGCCAAGGAAAGCCTGAAGAACCGCGAGCGGTCCGCGGCCGAGATCATCAACTCGGCCATGGAAGACGAAGCCATGGCGCGGATGAAGGTCTCGGAGTTGCTGGAGGCTTTGCCCGGCATCGGCAAAGTCCGGGCCGCCGCCATCATGAAGCAACTGGGCATTGCGGCTTCCCGCAGGCTCCGCGGCCTCGGCATCCACCAGCGCCGGGCGCTGGTAGATTTTATAGACGAGAACTAGGGCTGGCTCCGGCCGCCTTCCCCGAAATCCGGCATAAAGGAATACGTGAGCAAAAAACCTGGACTGACAGTCCTCGCAGGTCCGACGGCTGTTGGCAAAGGCACCGTGTCCACCTTCATCCGGGACAACTACCCGGAGGTCTGGTTGTCCGTATCAGCCACCACCCGGGCCCCCCGGCCGGGTGAAATCGACGGCGTCCACTACTTCTTCAAATCCAAGGAGGAGTTCGAGCGGCTCGTAGCGGACGGCGAGCTCCTGGAGTGGGCCGTGGTCCATGGCCAGAACACATACGGCACCCTGAAAAGCACCGTGAACCAGGCCATCGCCGAGGGACGCTCCGTGCTGCTGGAGATCGACCTGCAGGGTGCGCGCCAGGTCAAGGCCGCCGTTCCGGACGCCCAGTTCGTTTTCCTCGCGCCCCCCAGCTGGGACGAAATGGTCCGCCGGCTGGTGGGCCGCGGCACCGAAACCCCCGAGGAACAGCAGCGCCGGCTGGAAACCGCTAAACTGGAGCTTGCTGCTGAACCGGAGTTCGACCATACCGTCATCAATGACGACGTTCGCCGGGCGGCGGACGAGCTTGTTTCACTCATGGGGCTGACCCCGCATCCGCATGGAGCGCGGGAAGCGTCAGCCCGCTAGGAATTTGGAGAATTCGTGTCCACGAACCTTGAAGGCATCATCAACCCGCCGATCGACTCGCTGCTCGAGGCAGCCGATTCCAAGTACGGCCTGGTGATCTTTGGTGCCAAGCGTGCTCGTCAGATCAACGCCTACTACGCCCAGCTGCACGAGGGCCTCTTCGAGTACGTCGGCCCGCTGGTTGACACCAAGCTAAACGAAAAGTCGCTGTCTATCGCCCTGCGCGAGATCAACGAAGGCAAGCTGGTTTCCACGCCGATCGAAGCCGCGGAGTAATCCTGCCGCCTGAGGTGCTGTTGACGGAGGTCACGTGCGCATAGTCCTCGGAGTCGGGGGAGGGATTGCCGCCTACAAGGTGGCATCACTCCTCCGGCTTTTTACTGAAGCCGGCCATCACGTCACGGTGATTCCCACGGAGGCTGCCACCCGCTTTGTGGGCACCGCCACCTGGGAGGCGCTGTCCGGGAACCCTGTCAGCAACAGCGTTTTCGACGACGTCCACCAGGTCAACCATGTCCGTCTGGGCCATGAAGCCGAGCTTGTGGTCATCGCCCCGGCAACTGCCGACCTCCTGGCCAAAGCGGCGACCGGCCAGGCCGGCGACCTCCTGACCAACACCCTGCTGATGGCCCACGGGCCAGTGCTGTTCGCTCCTGCCATGCACACCGAAATGTGGCAGCACGCGGCCACCCGCGCCAATGTGGAAACACTGCGCAGCCGCGGCGTTGCGGTCCTGGAACCGGCTACCGGCCGGCTGACAGGATCCGACTCCGGACCGGGCAGGTTGCCCGAACCCGAAGTGATATTCGACGCCGCGATGGCCCTGGTAGAGGGGCAGTCGGACTACCAGTTGCCGCTGGCAGGCAAGACCGTGACCATCAGTGCCGGGGGAACCCGCGAACCCCTGGACCCTGTCCGGTTCCTCGGCAACCGTTCCTCCGGGAAGCAGGGTGTCGCGCTGGCCGTCGCCGCCCGGAACGCCGGGGCAACGGTCCGGCTGCTCGCGGCCCACATGGAAGTCCCGCCCCCGGCCGGGGTGGAAGTGGTCCAGGTGGAGACTGCCCTGCAGTTGCGGGAGGCCGCGCTGGCAGCCGCTGCCGATTCCGACGTCGTGATTATGTCCGCCGCGGTGGCCGACTTCCGTCCGGCAGAGGTCTCCAGCACCAAAATCAAAAAGCGCGACGACACCGCCGATCCCGTGATCACGCTGGTCCGCAATCCTGACATCCTGCACGAACTCGTGGAGCGCCGGAACAGCTCCGGATCCGCGGAAGGCGAGCAGCTGATCGTAGGATTTGCCGCGGAAACCGGGGACAGCCACGGCGATGTGCTGGCCTACGCGGAAGCCAAGCTGCAGCGCAAGGGCTGCGACCTGCTGGTGGTCAACCACGTCGGCGCGGACAAAGTCTTCGGCCAGGACACCAACTCCGTGGTCATCCTGGCCCGCTCCGGCTCCGAACCACAGGAGGCGTCCGGAACCAAGACCCAGGTTTCGGCCGCCATCATCAGCCGGATCGGCTTCGAACTGAACCACGTATCGCCCCGCACCTGACTGTTCCGCGGGCAGGTCCGCTGAACAGAGTGACATCGCATGACGTCCCGTCGGGGCAGTCCGGATTCCAACAAGTAAGGTAATTGAGTGACTTTACCGCTGCACCTTCCCCAGTCCCATGGGGCCACGCCCTCCGCGCTCCGGCTCTTCACCTCCGAGTCAGTCACCGAGGGCCACCCGGACAAGATCTGCGACCAGATCAGCGACGCCATCCTGGACGCACTGCTCGCAGCCGACCCCGAATCGCGGGTAGCCGTGGAGACCATGGCCACCACCGGCCTGGTCCACGTGGCCGGCGAGGTCACCACCGACGCCTACGTCGAAATCCCGCAGATTGTCCGCGAAACCATCCTGGGCATCGGCTACGACTCCTCAGCCAACGGGTTCGACGGCGCCCGCTGCGGGGTCTCCGTATCCATCGGCCAGCAGTCAAACGACATCGCCGGGGGAGTCTTCAACTCCCTCGAAGCCCGCGAAGGACGCCAGGAAGACGACTACGACCTCCAGGGCGCCGGCGACCAGGGCCTGATGTTCGGCTACGCCAGCGACGAGACCCCGTCCTACATGCCCACCCCCATCTGGCTGGCGCACCGGCTGTCTGAGCGGCTCACGGAAGTCCGCAAGTCAGGCCAGCTGCCCTATCTCCGCCCGGACGGCAAGACGCAGGTGACCGTGGGCTACGACAAGGACCTGCCCGTCTCCGTCGAAACCGTCGTTATCTCCAGCCAGCACGCCGAAGGCGCAAGCCTCGCGCAGCTCCGCGCGGACCTCGCCTCCATCGTCATCGAGCCCGTCCTCGCCGGCGCCAACCTGGACATTTCCCGGGCAGCGAACATCCTGAACCCGGCCGGCGAATTCGTCATCGGCGGTCCCGTGGGCGACGCCGGCCTCACCGGACGGAAGATCATCGTTGACACTTATGGCGGCATGGCCCGCCACGGCGGCGGTGCCTTCTCCGGCAAGGACCCCTCCAAGGTGGACCGCTCGGCCGCGTACGCCATGCGCTGGGTTGCCAAGAACGTGGTGGCAGCAGGACTGGCCAAGCGTGCCGAAATCCAGATCGCCTATGCCATCGGCCAGGCCCGCCCCGTGGGAACCTACGTTGAAACCTTCGGCACCGAAACGGTGGATCCTGCCCGCATCAGCGCGGCCATCGCGGAAATCTTCGACCTTCGTCCGCGCGCCATCATCGACGCCCTGGACCTGAAGCGGCCCATCTACGCCAAGACTGCCGCGCACGGCCACTTCGGCCGCGACGATCCGGACTTCACCTGGGAGCGCCTGGACCGCGTGGATGACCTGAAGGCGTTCTTCAACGCCTAGCAGAACCGGTGTGCCCTGCCGGCGGCGATGCCGATGCGCCGGAATGTCTGTGCCTGGTGGTTTGCTGGCTCTGTCCACATAGGTGATGCTGAACGGAGGTGGCCGCAGTGGTTGCTGATGATGCGGCGCAACCGTTGCTGGACCTGCCGGCGGCCGTGCAGCCGTCCCTGCTGCAGGGGTTCCCGGACCGGAAACAGCAGTCCGGGCCGAAGTTCGCAGGCCACCTGCCGGTGGCCCGCGTCCTGGTGGAGTCGTCCCTGCCCCATCTGGACAGGCCGTTTGATTACGGTGTCCCTGCAAGCCTCGACAATGAGGCGCAGCCCGGGGTCCGGGTCAAGGTCAAGTTCAACGGCCAGGACCTCAGCGGCTTCATCATCGAGCGGGTGGCGGAACCCGACGCCGGCCACAGCCTCCTGCCGCTGGCCAAGGTGGTTTCCCCGGTTCCCGTCCTCACGCCGGAAATACGGGACCTCGCCACCGCTGTTGCTGCGCGTTATGCCGGAACGGTATCTGATGTCCTGCGTGTCGCAGTCCCGCCCCGGGTTGCCCGGCTGGAGAAGACCCTTCCTGCCGCTAGGGAATCCGGAGGCGCCCAGGAACCAGCGGCTGAGGCGGCCCTGCGCCAGCCAGGTAACACCCGTGCAGACGTTACCGGCCACTCCGCCTGGGCTGACTACCGCAACGGCCCGGCATTCCTGCGCCACCTGAGTGAAGGCGGTGCGCCCCGGGCTGTACTGAATCCGCTGAGGGGCTTCGGCACCTCCGGCTGGCCCCACTTGCTGGCCCAGGCCGTAGCCGCAGCCTTTGAATCCGGCCGGGGCGCCCTGGTGGTGGTGCCGGACAACCGCGACCTTGACCTGCTGGAGGACGCGGTGAAGGGCCTGCTGCCCGAAGATGCCGTAGCCCGCCTGACGGCAGAGGACGGACCCACGCCCCGCTACCAGAATTTCCTTCACCTCCTTGCCGGTACGGCCCGCGTGGCCATCGGCACCAGGTCGGCTGCCTATGCGCCGGTAAAGGACCTGGGGCTCGTTGTCTGCTGGGACGACGGCGACGACCTCCACATCGAGCAACGCGCGCCCTATGCCCATGCCCGTGAGGTCCTGCTCCTTCGTGCCGAGCAGGCAGGCGCGGCGTGCCTCCTGGCCGGCCATACGCGGAGCACTGAAGTCCAGCGATTGGTGGAAACGGGCTGGGTGCTTCCGGTGGAGGCGGAGCGGGGCATTGTCCGGCGCAGCGTCCCGCGGGTGGTGAACACAGCCGACAGTTTCGAACAGGAACGCGATCCGTTGGCCCGGATTGCCCGCCTGCCTGGCGCCGCCTGGCGCGCTGCGAAAGAAGGACTCGAACGGGGACCGGTCCTGGTCCAAGTGGCACGCGCAGGTTACGTGCCTTCGCTGGTGTGCGAAACCTGCCGGGAGCCCGCCCGCTGCGGAGCCTGCCAGGGGCCACTGGCCCTTGCCGGCGGGGGTTCCGCGGTGCCGCAGTGCCGCTGGTGCTCCACCCCGGCACTGGAGTGGGGCTGCTCCCATTGCGGTGGGCGGAGGCTGCGCAAGGGTGCTACCGGTGTGATGCGGACGGCCGAGGAACTGGGCCGCGGTTTCCCTGGTAAAACGGTGATCACGTCCTCCGGGGACCACGTCAAGGCAAGCGTAGGCCCGGGTAAGTCCCTGGTAGTGGCTACCGTGGGCGCCGAGCCGGTGGCCGAGGGCGGGTACGCGGCCGCTCTGCTTTTGGACGGCGACTCGCTGCTGCGGCGGGAAAACCTGCGCGCCGGTGAGGACACGGTGCGCCGCTGGTTCAACGCCGCAGCCCTGGTACGGCCGGCGTCCGATCACGGCCTTGTGGTCATCACGGCCTCGGAGACCTCCGCCGTGGGTGCCCTGCTCCGATGGGATCCTCCTGGTTACGCCCGGCGGGAGCTGTCCCTTCGCACGGAACTCCAACTGCCGCCCGCGGTGCGGATCGCCTCGGTCACCGGCCCCCGGGCCGCCGTCGAACACTTCACCGCTGCAGCGGCGGCGCACCTGCAACCTGCGGGGATCAGCCTGCGCACCGCCGGACCTGCCCCCGTGCTCCTTAGCGGACCCCCCTCGTCACGCCGGGTGGGGGATGACGTGCGGACCCTGCTGTTTTTCCCGTACGCCCAGGCAGCAGCCGTAACGCGCGTCCTGCGTGCAACCAGGGCAGCGACGGCCGCAAAACGGAGCGCGGAACCTGTCCAGCTTCGACTCGACGGCGTGGACGTGCTGTAGCAGCGGCGCCGCTACTTCCTGCGGTGGCGTTGTTACTTTCCGCCGCGGCGCTGTCAGTTCTTGCTGCGGCGCCGTTACATTTTGCCGCGGCGCAATTACATCTTGCTGCGGCGCTGGGCGACGATGTCGTGGGCCACGTCCACCAGCTGGCGGGCAGAGGCGTCCCACGTGAACTCTCCCGCACGGGCCAGGGAGCGCCGCGAGGCTTCCTCCCACCGTTTCGGGTCCCGCAGTCCCGTGACTGCCGCCGCGAACTGCTCCGGCGAGGCCGGATCAACATAGCTGGCGGCGTCACCGCCCACTTCCCGGAAAATGGGGATGTCACTGGCGATGACGGGCGTGCCCAGGGCCATGGCTTCTACCAGCGGCAGGCCGTACCCCTCAGCCCGGGAGAGGCTCACCAGCGCAGTGGCAGTGGACAGGAACTTCGCGTATTCCTCGTCAGTCACACCGTTGTGGAACACCACGTCCGCCCCGGCTGGAACGAGCTTTTCCAACTCGCCGCGGCGTTGCGGGGTGATCCGGCTGAGCAGGTGAAGAGTGTAGCCGGGAAGGGCAGCCATCCCGGCGACCATGGTCTCCACATTTTTGTAGGGCATAAAGGACCCCATGTAGACGATCGACGGTTCGGCCCCCGCTTCCGGTGCGCGTGGTTCCGCGGCCGGCTGGGGTGCGTTGCCGATGATCCTTACCGGACGCCGCGTCAGCCGGTATTTGGCCATCAGGGCTTCGGTGGTCCGGCTGACAGTGGCCACTGCATCGGCCCGGTTGAGGAGGAGCCGCTGCGGCCAGAAGGCCTTGTGGTACAGCCGCCACAGCACCCTGACCGGGGCGGGCAGGAAACCCGGCGGTGCAGGGTGCTCATAGTAGATGAGGTCATGCAGCGTCAGGACCAGCCCATATTTCCGGCCCCACGTGCCCATTGTCTGCATCGGGCAGACCACCACGTCCGCGCCCAGCGGGTTCACCTTGCGGGCCACAAACAGTTCGGCGGGGGAGAGCGGACTGTTGATCAGCGTGTAGGGAACATCCGGCAGGAGGGCGAGCTGCCGGATGTCAGAGACAAGCATGGAAACGTCTGCGATTTTGGCGGTCGCCTCAATCAAGCTGGCGCCGTAGCGGCTGATGCCGTCGTGGTGGTCGGTCCTGGTGAAACGAGCATCAATGAGTATCTTCACGCGGGATGGTCCTTCAGGAAGCTGCGGATGTACCGGGCGGCCGGCTCCGGCGTTTCGTAGTGGATCAGATGGCCGACGCCGGCAATGACCTCAAGTTTGCCGCTGGGCAGCAGCTCAAGAAGCCGGTGCTGGTCAGGGAGTGTTGCAATTTCGTCCTTTTCACCGGCGATGAGAAGCACGGGAAGCTGCAGGCTGGAGGCTACCTCGGCCACATGGCTGCTGACCGAGGCCGTGAAGGACTCCAGGAGGCTGTCCCGGCTGGCGAACGCGCTGAAGTACGCGTGGTGCTGGCCGTGGATAAACCGCCGCAGTTCCCGGTCCCTCGTCTTGGCCATGGCCTCACTCATCACCCGGACAATCAGCGGACTGCGCAGCAGGGCCTGCCCCAACGGGCGGGGAAGCCGGGCGGCTAGCTTGTAGTACAGCACGGCCAGCCTGGTCATGATGCCTTTTGGACCCTCAAGGGCCGGGGCGGCAATCGGATTGATGAGGATCAGGGGATGGACTGCGTTGGGATGGGCTGCGACGAAGTGCGCTGTGATGATGGATCCGAAAGAGTGGCCCAGGAGCACGGTGTCCGGTCCCAGGTCCAGGGCGGCCATAAACTCCTTGATGAACGCCCCATAGCCGGCTACGGTATGGCCGCCCTGCCCGAAGGCCTCTGAGCTGCCGAAACCGGGCAGGTCCGGCATGATGATGCGCATTTCGGGCAGCAGGTCGGCCACTCGCAGGAGTCCGTGGTGGTCACCGCGGAACCCGTGGATCACCAGGATGGTCCGGGTGTCCGGCAGCTCCTGTACGGGTTCATATGTCCAGAAAGCCACCTTCCCGCCGGCGAGCTGCACGGACGAGGCGCGGGTGCGTCCGGCCAGATGCGGGCTGAAGTAGGCGGGCGCGGCGGACTGCCCTGAGTCTGTTGTTTTCATGCAGGTCCTAGTTGACGTTGTCCGGGTGGGAGCCGGTGCGCTGTCCCCGGTCGAGGCCGGCGAGCGCTTCCATGTCCCGATCCGAAAGTTCAAAGCGGAAGATGTCCAGGTTCTCGCGGATGCGCGCCTCTGAACTGGCTTTGGGGATCGCGATGTTGCCCAGCTGGATGTGCCAGCGGAGGATCACCTGGGCGGCTGTCCGGTCATGTTCAGCGGCGCAGGCCTGGACCACGGGGTCGGCAAGCACTTGGCCGCGCCCCAAGGGGCTCCACGCTTCGGTCCGGATGCCCAGGTCGTCGTGGATTTTCCGGAGCTCCTGCTGCTGAAGCCAGGGGTGAAGCTCGATCTGGTTGACTGCGGGGGTTACTTCCGCCGTCTGCATCAGCCGGTCAAGGTGGGAAGGCTGGAAATTGCTGACGCCGATGGCCCGGACTTTTCCTTCCCGGTAGAGCGTCTCAAGTGCCCGGTAGGTATCCGGAAACAGTCCGCGCCGGGGGCAGGGCCAGTGGATGAGGTACATGTCCACGTAGTCCAGGCCCAGGTTGACCATTGAGTCATCGAAGGCCCGCAGGGTCGCATCGTAGCCGTGGTGGTCGTTCCACACCTTGGTGGTGACAAAGAGGTCTTCCCTGGCGGGGGCGGGAAAGAGCTCCCCGGAGCCGCCGCTGCCCGCCGACGCACCCAACAGGGAGCTGATACCGCGGGCCACACCGGATTCGTTGCCGTACATGGCGGCCGTGTCGAAATGCCTGTATCCGGCATCGAGGGCCGTCGCTACGAGTCCCGCGGCGTCTGACGGCGGCACCTTATACAAGCCAAAGCCCAGCTGGTCGATCAGCACGCCGTTGTTCAGGCTGATCCGCGGTGAGGTCCTCATAACGTTGACTCTACCTACTCGAGGTCGCCATGCCCTCCAGGTCCACGAGGCGGCGCGCGGTTGCCTCATCGAGGATCAGGTCCGTCGCGAGGCCGGCGGCGAGGGCGCCTTTGAGGCCGTTGATTTTGGAGACCCCTGAAACCACGCAGATCCTGCGCCGGACCTGCCGGAGTTCGGAAAGGGCAGGGCCCGTGGACCGCTCATTCAGGACAATGCCGTCAGATGAACCGTCGCTGCGGAAGAAGACGGTGGCCACGTCGCCCACCACATCGGAACCGGCCAGGATCTTGAGGTCGTTCTCGTCCAGGTAGCCGCCGGCGTAGACGTGGCTCGGGTAGTCCGCATCAACCGAGCCGACGCCGAAGATCGCGATGCTCATCTTGGCCTGGAGTTCGAGGATGCGCTGCACGCTGCGTTCATTCCACATCGCGGTTTTGGTGGCCGCGTGGTCAAAGAAGGCGGGAACCGGAAACTGTTCCACCCGGGCTCCGTAGGCGCTGCCGAAACGGCGCATGATGTCGCTGGCATAGGTGATGCCCGTCGTGTGCATGTTGCCTGCGCCGTTCAGCTGCACAATCACGCTGTCGTGCGTGATCTTCCTGGTCAGGTGCCGGCTCACGGCGCTGAGCGTGGAGCCCCAGGCCACGCCGATGATCGCGTTGGAATCCACCAGGGGCCCGAACGTCCGCGCGGCCTGCATCGCCACGCGGTCCAGGGTTTCGGCTTCGTTGAGGGTTTCCACCACCGGGACAACGTGCACGTCAACCCCGTACCGGCGGCGGATCAAGCCTTCCAGTTCCGGCGCAGTGTCCAGCGGATTGCGGATCTGGACCTGGACCAGGCCTGAATCCCGGGCCGAGGACAACAGCCGGGAAACCGTGGACCGTGAGGTCCGCAGCTCCCGGGCGATGGCGTCCATGGTGAGGTCCTGCAGGTAATACATTTGTGCAGCCCGCAAAGCGTCCGCATGCCGGGAAGGATCCACCCCGACCTCCGTTCTGCACGTTTGTGCATAGTGCTTGACTCCATTTTCCATTACTCCAAACAATAGATGAGAACGGCGGCGCACCCAGGGGTGGCCGCGACACACAAAGCCCCAAGGGAGTTGTTTTGGGACCCAAGGATTCACCTGTCCATCCCTCCGCGTCGAAGCCTGGCGGCGAACGCGCATCGGTTCACAATCTGAGGCGGCGGCCCCACGCAAAAGTGCTGGTGGTAGGCGGCGGGATCAACGGCGTCGGAACTTTCCGGGACCTTGCACTGCAGGGCGTGGACGTGGCACTCGTGGAGCGCGGGGACTACTGCCAGGGGGCCAGCGGGGCGTCCTCACACATGATCCATGGTGGCATCCGCTACCTGGAAAACGGTGAATTCCGGCTGGTGCGGGAATCTGTAGTGGAGCGCAACCGCCTGCTTCGGATCGCCCCCCACTACGTCAAGCCGCTGCAGACCACCATCCCCATCCTCAGCACCTTCTCCGGAATCCTCGCTGCTCCGCTGCGGTTCCTGACCCATAAGCAGCAAGGCAAGCCCAAGGAACGCGGTGCATTCCTGATCAAGGTTGGCCTCAGCCTCTACGACTCCTTCTCCCGCGACGGCGGTTCCGTGCCGCGGCACCAGTTCCGGGGCCGCAAACGCGCCCTGGCCGAACTGCCCGCCCTGCGCCCGGACATTAAATACACGGCCACGTACTTTGATGCCTCAGTGCACAACCCGGAGCGGCTCACCCTCGACGTCCTGCAGGATGGCGAGAAAGCGGGGCAGGTCTCCGGGGCCGGCACTACCCAGGGCAGTACTGCCCGCGCCAGCAATTACCTTTCGCTGAAATCCCTGACGGGCGAACCCAACCGCGGCACCGGCACCGGCAGCACGGCCCGGCTGCGCGATGAGCTGACAGGTGAGGAGTTCGACTTCACCGCTGATGTCATTGTCAACACCACGGGAGCGTGGGTGGACCTGACCAACGAGGCCATGGGCACCGCCTCCTCCTTTATGGGCGGCACGAAGGGATCGCACATTGTCCTGGACCATCCAGTGCTCCTGGACGCCTGCCGCGGACGCGAAATCTTCTTCGAACACATCGATGGCCGCATCGTCCTCATCTACCCGATGGGGGACCGCGTCCTGGTCGGAACCACCGACGTGGATGCAGACATGCGCAAGGACGCCGTCTGCACCGATGAAGAGATCGAATACTTCTTCGAACTGATCGGCCACGTGTTTCCGGACATTCCCGTCAGCCATGAACAGATCGTCTACACCTTCTCAGGTGTGCGGCCCCTGCCCCGGCACGATGCGACCCAGCCCGGGTTCGTTTCGCGGGACTACCGGATTGAGCGCCGCGGCCCGGCCGGGCCGGAATCCGGTGCGGGCGCCGTCGTGCTCAGTCTCGTGGGTGGAAAATGGACCACCTTCCGGGCCCTCGCAGAGCACCTGACCAACGATGTCCTCGCCGAGCTCGGCATGCAGCGCAAAGTTTCGACGGCGCAACTGGCCATCGGCGGCGGCGCAGGCTTCCCCGCTGACGACGCCGGCGTGCAGAAGTGGATCAAGCAGCACATGGTTCCCGGCCGGGATGCGGACCGCACAGCCGGTCTGCTGACCCGCTACGGAACGCGGGCGGAGGCCGTGATCGACTACCTGGACGCCGGGCCCGACCACCTGCTCCGCTCCACGCGGGAACTCAGCGTCCGCGAACTGGAATTCATGGCGGCCCATGAGCAGGTGGGGCACCTGGTGGACGTCCTGATCCGCCGGACGTCGCTGGCATTCCGTGGCCTCGTCACAGGCGAACTGCTGAACGAGGTGGCAGAGGTGCTGGCCGTTCCGCTCGGCTGGGACGCCACAGCCCGCGGCGCCGAGATACGGCACGCGCAGGACGTGCTGCAGCGGTTCCACCGAGTGGAAATCAACAGCCTGGTCGCTTGAGGCCCGGCGTCCGGCCGGGGCGATATCCCGCCCCGGCAAACGGTCCTTCAACCCGGGAAGGACTGACAACAGAAAATAAGGAGAGTCAAAGATGTCTCTTGGAATTGTTTTCCTTTCCGAAGTATTCGGAACGGCGATGCTCACCCTGCTCGGTTGCGGTGTCGTGGCCAACGTCGCCCTGCGGGGCACCAAAGGCAATAGCGGCGGGTTCCTGATGGTCACGTGGGGATGGGGTGTTGCTGTCTTCGCGGGCGTCTATGTGGCCGCGAAGTCCGGGGCACACCTGAACCCCGCCGTGACACTCGGCTTCCTGGCCAAGGGCAACACGGAATACGCGAAGGGCGTCCCCGTTGATGTCGTCTCAACCCTGACCTATTTTGGCGGTGAGTTGCTCGGCGCATTCCTCGGCGCGGTGCTCTGCTGGCTCGCCTACAAGCAGCACTTCGACGCCGAAGAGGCAGTTGCTGCCAAGCTGGGCGTCTTCTCCACCGGCCCGGCCATCCGGTCCAGCTCCTGGAATCTGGTCACTGAGATCATCGGCACTTTTGTCCTGGTCTTCGTCATCCTGGCCTTCGGCGGGACCCCCTCGGGCCTGGGCCCGCTCGCTGTGGCACTGCTGGTCGTCGGCATCGGCGTATCCCTGGGCGGCCCCACCGGCTACGCCATCAACCCGGCCCGTGACCTCGGCCCGCGCATCGCCCACGCCCTGCTTCCCATCAAGGGCAAAGGCTCCAGCGACTGGGGCTACTCGTGGATTCCCGTGGTGGGACCCCTCGTCGGCGGGGCTCTGGGCGGGCTCGTCGCCCGGCTGGTCCCGATCATCGCCGCAGCCGCCTGACCCATTACCCAGCTACCCACCCAACTCAAGACAAGGACGTCACCATGAACCAGTACGTAATCGCCATCGACCAGGGAACCACCAGCACCCGCGCCATCATTTTCAACCACAGCGGCGCCATCGTCTCCTCGGGGCAGATGGAGCACGAACAGATCTTCCCGAAAGCCGGGTGGGTGGAGCACAACCCCGCCGAAGTCTGGAACAACACCCGTGAGGTCATCGCCTCCGCCCTCTCCAAGGCGAACCTGACACGGCACGATATTGCCGCCGTCGGAATCACCAACCAGCGTGAAACCGCCGTGGTGTGGGACAAAACCACCGGGGAGGCTGTGTACAACGCCATCGTCTGGCAGGACACACGGACCCAGGACATCGTGGACGAGCTGGCCAGGGACGGCGGCGCGGACCGCTTCAAGCAGAAAGTGGGCCTGCCGCTGGCAACCTATTTCTCGGGAACCAAGATCAAGTGGATCCTGGACAACGTGGACGGCGCCAGGGAGAAAGCCGAAGCGGGGAACCTGGTGTTCGGCAACACCGACGCCTGGGTCCTCTGGAATCTCACCGGCGGCGTGGACGGCGGCGTCCACGTCACCGATGTCACCAATGCCTCCCGCACCCTGTTTATGGACCTGGAGACCCTGCAGTGGGATGACGAAATATTGGGAATCTTCGGCGTTCCGCGGTCCATGATGCCGGACATCAAGTCCTCCTCGGAGGTCTACGGCACGGTCCACACCTCGCAGCTGCTGCGCGAGGTCCCCGTGGCCGGCATCCTCGGCGACCAGCAGGCAGCAACGTTCGGCCAGGCGGCGTTCCAGACCGGCGAAGCGAAGAACACCTACGGGACGGGCTGCTTCCTGATCTTCAACACCGGCGAGGAGATCGTGCACTCGAAGAACGGGCTGCTGACAACGGTCGGCTACAAGCTCGGCGATGCTGCACCGCACTACGCCCTGGAAGGGTCCATCGCTGTCACCGGCTCGCTGATCCAGTGGCTGCGCGACAACCTGGGCATGATCAGCAGCGCGCCCGAAGTCGAAACCCTTGCCGCATCCGTGAAGGATAATGGCGGCGTGTATATCGTCCCGGCCTTCTCCGGGCTCTTCGCGCCGTACTGGCGATCGGACGCCCGGGGTGCCATCGTGGGCCTCACCCGGTTCGTCAACAAGAACCACATCGCCCGGGCCGCGCTCGAAGCCACCGCCTTCCAGACGCGCGAGGTGCTTGACGCCGTCAACGCGGACTCCGGTGTTCCGCTGTCCGAGTTGAAGGTCGACGGCGGCATGGTGGCCAACGACGCCCTCATGCAGTTCCAGGCGGACATCCTTGGCGTCCCGGTGATCCGGCCGAAGGTGGTCGAGACCACGGCCCTCGGCGCCGCCTACGCTGCCGGCCTTGCCGTGGGCTTCTGGAAGGACCTCGGCGAGCTGTCGGCCAACTGGTCCGAGGACAAGCGCTGGGAGCCACAGATGGACCAGGCTGAGCAGGACCGCCAGATGCGGCTCTGGAAGAAAGCAGTGACCAAATCCATGGACTGGGTGGACGCGGACGTGCGGTAATCTCCATCCGTCCTGGGCCGCCCTGCCAATCCGGCAGGGCGGCCCCTGCCGTCTCCAGGCCATACCCGGCAAGGCGCCAGGCGTCCCAGGTTCCTGGTGTCCCGGCTGCAAAAGGGGTCAGGAGGTGGGCCGTGGCGGCAGATCCTCTGTGGCCGGTCCCTGGATGACCTTGCCTGCCGCGTCGAACCGGGATCCGTGGCAGGGGCAATCCCAGGTGCGCTCGCCCCGGTTGAAAGCAACGGTGCAGCCCAGATGGGTGCAGATCGCGGACACGGCGTGGATTTCTCCTGCTTGATCCCGGTAATACGCCGTGCTGGTCCCGGCGGTTTCAATCACCGTGCCGTCACCGGGAGCGAGGTCCGCTACCTGCCGTGCAGCGCCGTCAGGGGTCTTCTCCCAGTCCTCAGAACCCGTCGCCGCCGATTCCGTGGGTCCTTCTGACCTGGTCCCAATCCGTGCGGGCGCGCGGTTGCTGTCAAACAAGGGCGCCCAGCCGTTGGGTGTGCCATTGAGCAGGTCTGCCAGCATCAGTGCGGCGGCGGTCCCATTCGTCAATCCCCATTTGCGCAGGCCCGTAATGACGAAGGCGTGCCGGCTGTCCGGATTCAGCGGCCCGGCGTACGGCAGCCCGTCCAGGGGCATCGCATCCTGGGTGGACCAGCGGTACGCGACGGGCCCGGCGCCGAAACGGCTGCGCGCATACGCGGCCAGGCTGGCATGGCGCGACGCCGGATCCACCCGTTCCGCGGCAGGGTGGCCCTCGCCGCCCGCCAGCAGGTAAGTCAACCCGTTGAGGCGGACGGTCAACACCGACCGCATGGGCTCATCCGCGCTGATAAAAGTGGCGTCCAGGGGAGGAGTGTCCACCGTCGCGGCAACGATGTAGGAGCGGTGCGGCGGGCACAATGCTTCAAACCGGCCATGGTCTCCGAAGGGAACATTCGTGGCCACTATGGCGTCAGCGGCCAGCACTGTACCGTTCCCGCCGGCTACTTTCACCGGCGTCCCCTCCTGCAGTTCAGTCGCGCGGGTCCCCTCGAACACGAAACTTCCGTCCCCGTCCACCCTGGCAGCCAGTCCCTGGAGGTACTGCACGGAGTGAATCTGGGCCTGCCCGTCGAAACGGACGGCGCCGGCCACAGGGAACGGCAGGGGTACCTCGGCCGTAAATGTGGCCGGAAGACCCAGCCTGGCCGCCAGTTCGGCTTCTGCACGCAGCTGCTGCAGGGTGTCTCCACTAACGGCGAAGGTGTAGTTCGCAACCCGGCGGAAACCGCAGGAGATGTTTTCCGCGGCCACCACGCGCGCGATGTGTTCCACCGCAGCCTGGTTGGCGAGCCCGTAGGTTCCGGCGGCGCTGCTGCCATGAGTCCGGGCGAGATCCGTGTAAGCCAGGCGGTGCAGTGACGTCACCTTGCCGGTGGTATGGCCGGTAACACCTGTGCCGATCCGGGCTGCCTCTAGGACGGCCACCGAGCGGCCCGAACGTTTCAGGGCCAGTGCCGCGGTCAGCCCGGCGACGCCGCCGCCGATGATTGCCACGTCCACTTCCACCGTCCCGCGCAGCTCCGGGAAGGAGGTGGCGCCGGCGGTTGCGAGCCAAAGGGAAAGCGGCTCACCTTCAGCGGGCCCGGCGGTGGTTGCATCAGGCATCATGCTCACCCCTCCCAACGTCGTGGGATGATCATGCGCGCTTACACCGGGTAAAGCAACGAACCGCTTCCTGGCTGCCGCAGTCTGCGCGGCGGTGCGCTAAAGTAGATCCATGCGTGCGATCCTTCTGCTTAGTTAGCCGCCCGGCGTCCGGAACAACGGATAACGGTGCGGCAGCCCCTCCCTGGCGAGGGGCTTTTGTGTGTCCGGGCGTGTTTGTCGGGCCGGCAGCAGGAGGATCAGGCCGTTATGGCAGCACAGATGCCGTAACAGAACAGAAGAGGGCAGCAGTGGGCGTTCAGCCGGAGACAGAGACCGGAACAGCAACAACAGTATCGGCGGAGCCTGAAGAGGGCACCTACAGTTTCACCGCCATGGAGGCCAAATGGCCCCAGGTGTGGGAGGACCTCAAGGTCTTCACCCCGGTGGATGACGGGTCCCGGGAGCGCCGCTACGTGCTGGACATGTTCCCGTACCCGTCCGGCGACCTGCACATGGGCCACGCAGAGGCGTTCGCCATGGGCGACGTGGTGGCACGCTACCTGCGCCAGCGGGGCTACGACGTCCTGCACCCGATCGGCTGGGACTCCTTTGGCCTGCCCGCCGAGAACGCCGCGATTAAGCGCAACGCCCACCCCAGCGAGTGGACCTACGCCAACATCGACACCCAGGCAGCGTCCTTCAAGCGGTACGCCATTTCCGCTGACTGGTCGCGCCGCCTGCACACCTCGGACCCCGAGTACTACCGCTGGACCCAGTGGCTGTTCAAGCGCTTCTACGAGCGCGGCCTGGCCTACCGGAAGAACTCCCCGGTCAACTGGTGCCCCAAGGACCAGACCGTCCTGGCGAACGAGCAGGTAGTCAACGGCGCCTGCGAGCGCTGCGGCACCACCGTCACCAAGAAGTCCCTCAACCAGTGGTACTTCAAGATCACTGAATACGCCGACCGGCTGCTGGACGATATGGAGCAGCTGCGCGGCCACTGGCCCGAGCGTGTCCTGGCGATGCAGAAGAATTGGATCGGCCGGTCTGAGGGTGCACACGTCAACTTCGTGATCGAGGCCGACGGCGGCAAGCCCGCCAAAGAGGTCACCGTCTTCACCACCCGCCCCGACACCCTGTACGGCGCAACGTTCTTTGTGGTGGCAGCGGACGCGCCGCTCGCCGTCGAACTCGTCACAGAGGAGCACACCGCTGCCCTGGACGAATACCGCGAGCAGGTCAAAGCACTCTCGGAAATCGAACGGCAGTCCACGGAGCGTGAGAAGACCGGTGTCTTCACCGGCCGGTACGCGATCAACCCGCTGAACAGGGAGAAGCTGCCGGTCTGGGCCGCGGACTACGTCCTGGCCGATTACGGCACGGGCGCCATCATGGCGGTGCCCGCCCACGACCAGCGCGACCTTGACTTCGCCAAGACCTTCGACCTGCCGGTCCGCGCCGTCCTTGACACCGGCGAAGAGGATCCCGCAGTCTCCGGCACCGCCACCGCGGGGGAGGGGACGCTGATCAACTCCGGCGACCTGGACGGCATGCCCAAGGCCGAAGCCATCCCCGCTGCAATCGCCATCCTGGAGCGCCAGGGCACCGGCGAGAAGTTCGTGAACTTCCGCCTGCGTGACTGGCTGCTCAGCCGCCAGCGCTTCTGGGGCACTCCCATCCCGATCATCCACTGCCCGTCCTGCGGCGAGGTTCCCGTTCCTGACGAGCAGCTGCCCGTCACGCTGCCCTCCGACCTGCGCGGCGAGGACCTCTCGCCGAAGGGCACCTCGCCGCTGGCTGCGGCCGAAGCCTGGGTCAACGTCGAATGCCCCTCCTGCCACGGTCCGGCCAAGCGGGACACGGACACCATGGACACGTTCGTGGACTCGTCCTGGTACTTCCTGCGGTTCGTTTCCCCGCAGTACACCGAAGGCCCGTTCGACCCCGACAAGATCAACGACTGGATGCCCGTGGGCCAGTACGTGGGCGGCGTTGAGCACGCCATCCTGCACCTGCTGTACGCCCGCTTCTTCACCAAGGTCATCAACGACCTCGGCATGATCGAGGCCAACGAGCCCTTCAGCGCGCTCCTGAACCAGGGCCAGGTGCTCAACGGCGGCAAGGCCATGAGCAAGTCGCTGGGCAACGGTGTGGACCTCGGCGAGCAGCTGGACAAGTACGGCGTGGACGCCGTCCGGCTGACCATGATCTTCGCGTCCCCGCCCGAGGACGACGTCGACTGGGCAGACGTCTCGCCCTCCGGCTCAGCGAAGTTCCTTGCCCGCGCCTGGCGCCTCGCCCAGGACGTGTCCAGTGCGCCGGGCGTCGACGTCACCACCGGAGACCGCGCCCTGCGGTCAGTCACGCATCGGACTATCGCTGACGCGGCTGAACTGCTGGACGCCAACAAGTTCAACGTGGTGGTGGCCAAGCTGATGGAGCTGGTGAACGCCACCCGGAAGGCCATCGACTCCGGTGCCGGCGGTGCCGACCCGGCAGTCCGGGAAGCCGCAGAAGCTGTTGCCGTCATCCTGAGCCTCTTTGCCCCCTACACGGCCGAGGACATGTGGAACGTCCTGGGGCACCCGGCCTCGGTAGCCAACGCGGGCTGGCCTGCCCACGACGCTTCACTCCTGGTGCAGGACACCGTCACGGCTGTCGTCCAGGTCCAGGGCAAGGTGCGGGACCGGCTTGAGGTCTCCCCGGATGTCTCTGAGGACCAGCTGCGGGAACTGGCGCTGGCCTCGGACAACGTCCAGCGCGCCCTCGACGGCCGGGGCATCCGCACGGTCATCGTCCGCGCCCCTAAACTGGTCAACATCGTCCCGGCTTAGGCTGGACCGGGCCGCCGGAAACCTCCGGCGGCCTGCTTGACCCCAGGAGGCCACCTTGCCCCACCGCGACGCCGCCGCCTGGCCCTGGCTCCGGGCGCGCGTAGCCGCCATGCGCGCAAAGCAGGACGACGCCCGGCGGGGCAGCGCCGCACCCCAGCCGGACGCCGTCGTACGGACTGCCGTGGTCACCGATTCCGCGTCTGCTTTGCCCGCGGACTGGTCAGCAGATCTCACTGGTGACGGGCGCCTGACCATCATCCCCATGCCCGTGATGGTGGGTGAGGAGATCTACGGCGAGGGTGAGGACGACATTTCGGAGACCATCGCGTTGGCACTGGCCAGCGGCACCTCGGTAAAAACCTCGCGGCCCTCGCCCGGACAGTTCGAACAGGCGTACCTGGCCGCGCAGCGCCGCGGCTACGACGCAGTGGTCTCCGTGCATATTTCCGGCGGCCTGTCCGGGACGGCGGACGCGGCGCGCCTGGCGGCCGCGCGCGTGGGCATTCCCGTGGAAGTGGTGGACTCAGCAACAGTGGGCATGGCCCTCGGCATGGCAGTGCAGGCAAGTGTCCGCACGGCGGCGGAAGGCGCAGAAGCCGGGACGGTGGCCGCTGCTGCGGCGGACCAGGCAGCCAGAACCAAGGTCTATTTCTACGTTCCCAGCCTGGAGCAGCTCCGCCGCGGCGGCCGGATCGGAGCGGCAGCTTCGCTCTGGGGCACCATGCTGGCCATCAAACCCATCCTGGCAGTCGACGACGGCAGGATCGTACCGCTGGAAAAAGTCCGGTCCGCTGCCAAGGCGGTCGCGCGCCTCGAAGAAATTGTCGCAGCCGACGCGGCCGCACGGCCGGACGGGGTGCGGTTGGCCGTCCACCACTTCGGAAACCCGGCAGAGGCCCAGAGCCTGGCGGCACGTCTTGAAGCGGCTTTGCCGCAGTGCCCCCCTGCCCAGATCAGTTCCCTTCCCGCCGTACTCGCGGCTCATGCGGGCCTTGGTGTCCTGGCCGTCATTGTGGGCAGCGGCAGCGGTGCGGGTGAGGACAGCGCTTAAGGTGCCGGCTGTGGGCACCCTTTCCACATAGCAGGGCCTCGCTCTGTTGCGGGGTGCGGCATTTTCCTAGCGTGGGGTGCATGTCACGCCGGGATGCTGGAGCCGCAGGTCAGCAGGCGCGCCATGCCAGGAACCGGCTGGAGGCCACGCTGGGCACCAGTACTGGCGGGCTCCTCGTTGAGGAGGACGGGCATGCCTTCGAATACCGGGGCACACCTGGTCCCGATGCCGGCGCTGACACCGTCGGCGGTGCAAGTCATACCCAAGCCCACGACGCCGGACCGGCCATCCGCTGGCGCCTTGGCCTGCGGCTTGCCGTGCTCCTGGGCATCCTTGCCGTGGCCGGAGGTGCCTGGTTCTGGTGGCAGGCGGCGTCGGGGCGGCCCGAGATCCTTCCCCTGAGCGGGGTTGGTCCGGAGACCACAGCCAAAACTGGTGAGGACGCCGCATCAGGCGAGGACGGCGGTGGCGGGAGCCGGGCCGGTCCATCGCCCGGAGCCCCTGCCGATGCGTTGCCGGGAGCGCAGGAAAGCGCCCCGGCCGGCACGGTAGTGGTCCACGTTGCCGGGGCCGTGGTGCGGCCCGGGGTGGTGCAGTTGCCGGCAGGGAGCCGCGTGCACGATGCCGTCGCGGCGGCAGGAGGAGGCGGTCCCGGCGCCGACCTGGACCGCCTGAATCTTGCTGCAGCGGTGGAGGACGGACAAAAGATCCATGTCCCGCGGCAGGGTGAAGTGGTGCCCGGCAGTGCCGGGGAAGCCGGAGCGCCGGATGCAGGAGACTCCACGGACGGACGCGCAGCCGCGGGTTCAAAGGTGAACCTGAATACGGCCGGAGTGGAGGAACTGGACGGTCTGCCGAAGGTCGGCCCCGTGCTGGCCCAGCGCATCGTGGACTGGCGCAAGGAACACGGGCCCTTCAAAGCAGTGGAGGAACTTGATGCCATTGACGGCGTCGGCCCAAAGATGCTTGAGGCCCTGCTCCCGCTGGTGACCATATGAGGCGAAGGGAAGATGCGGTGACAACGTCGATGGCCTGCCGCTGTTATGGGTGACCGGACGCCGGGGACGGGGTCCAGCCCGTGGAGCCGGTATGTAGAGTCAGCCGTCCGGGGGTATGCGACGCCGCCGGACGGTGATGGGCGCCCGGGACCGGGGGAGGCCCGCGGGGCTAGGGGGCAGGAGCCCATGGCGGCGGCCAGGCCGGACTTCCGGGCGTTGCCGCGGGGCCGGGGACCAACCGAAGCTATACGGAAATACTGGACTGCGCAGTCCGCCAGATTTGCCGCCGGCACCAAGAAGGCGGCCCAGGACGCGGACTCTGTGGAGGAAGCACCACGACGGCGGACCGACCTGCGGCTGGCACTGCCTGCGGCCTTCGTCTGGGCCGCGTCGATTGCGGGGCTCTGGCTGCCGCCCGGTGCATTGGCGGGCCTCTGCTGCATATTGCTGCTGCTTTCGGCCATGCTTCTGCACAAGGCCTGGCGTGCCCGCAGGATGAGGCCGGTCACTGACGACCCTCGGAAACCCGCCCGGCGGAGTTTCCTGACCACCACAGCGATTGCGCTCCTGCTGGCCGCCACCGCGGCAGCGCACTCGGCGGTGGCGTCCACCCAGCGTCATGAAGGCCCGCTGGCAGCTGCGGTTTCGTCAGGCAGGTCGGTGGTGGCGGTCGTGGAAGTGGCAGGAACGCCGCGGGCCTTGAACCCACCGAACCAGGCAGGTACGCCCTCGCGCTGGTCGGTCGCTGTATGGACCCGGGACGTCAGTACGGGAGGCGTGCTGCTGCGCACCCGTGCCCAACTCTTGATAACAGGCGGCGGCGCCTGGGGAAACGTGGTGCCCGGACAACTGGTCCGCGCAACGGGGAAGCTCCGGCCCCCGGATCCCGGACGGGAGGAAGCCGGCATGCTGACGGCGTCCTCGGGACCGGGAAAGCCCACCGATTCGCCGTTCCTGCAGGAATCCGCGAAGGAATTGAGGGAACGCTTTGTCTCGGCGGCCTCGTTCCTCGCCCCGGATCCACAGGGCCTGCTTCCCGGGATGGTCACCGGGGACACCAGCGCTCTGGATGAGGGCCTGGAGACCACAATGAAGACCGTGGGTATGACCCACCTGACCGCTGTCAGCGGGGCCAACTGCAGCCTGGTGCTCGGCGCCCTGCTGATGGCCTGCCGGCGGCTCCGCCTGCCCCGGGTGCCTGCGGCGGTACTCGCTGTGGCAGGCCTTGGACTGTTTGTCCTGCTGGTGGGTCCGGACGCAAGTGTCCTGCGGGCAGCCCTGATGGGAGCCGTTGCAGTGGCCTCCCTGGCGGGTGGACGTACGGGCCGGGGGCTGAGCTTCCTGTGCCTGGCCGTGATCGGCCTGCTGCTGGCGGACCCGGGGCTGGGGTCGAGTTTCGGCTTCCTCCTGTCGGTGCTGGCAACGCTCGGGATCATCATCCTGGGCCGGCACATCATGAACTGGATCCCGGCACTGATACCGCGCTGGGCAGCAGCGGCGGTTGCTGTTCCCTTGTCCGCGCAACTGCTGTGCGGGCCGGTGACCGTAGTGCTTCAGCCGCAGTTTTCAACGTACTCGCTGTTGGCCAACGTCCTGGCCTCACCATTTGTAGCGCCGGTGACACTCCTGGGAACCGCTGCCGTTCCCCTGGTGGTGCTGGTTCCGTGGGCGGGTACTGCGCTGATCGCGGTGGCAGGCACCTTCAGCGCGGGAGTAGCAGCCACAGCGAGGTTTACGGCGCAGCTTCCGGGGGCGGCCCTGCCGTGGCCCGATGGCGCTCCCGGACTGCTGACCATGCTGTTCCTGTCCGTGCTGACCTACGGCGCTTTGTGGGCGGCAGCCCGCCCACACCGACTCCGCCGCGGAATCAGTGCTGCCCACGGGCAGACCGTTACCCTGATTGAACGGCTGGAGGGATACGCGGCCCGGACACTGCGAAAAACTCACGGCAGGCCGCTGCCCTGGCCTGGACGGGGATCACGGCAGGTGCGCCGCGGGGCCGGCTTGGACCGGGCCGCGGGACATGGCAGGCTGGGATACTCCACTAAAATTTCCGGAAGGAAGCCCCGATGGCCGCTGCGCAGAAGCGTGCAACCCGTTCCCCGGCACCGAACGGCCCCACCTGGCGGGATGTAACTCCAGCCGGCGTGGTCCTGGTGGGCGGCCCGGAAGAGTATCTGGGCATCAGGGCCATGGACCGGGTACGCGCCCAGGTGCGGGCAGCTACCCCTGATGTCGAAGTGAGCCGCATCAACGCCGCCGCCTATGAGGCCGGCACATTAATGATGCAGGTCAGCCCCTCCCTCTTTGGCGAAAGCAAACTCATCGAGGTCGAAGCCGTTGAAGCGATGAACGACGCTTTCCTGGCGGACGCGCTGGCCTACCTCGCCCACCCGGAGCCCGATGCTGTTCTGGTGCTGCGCCACGGCGGGGGAGCCCGGGGCAAGAAACTGCTCGACGCCATCAAAAAAGGCGGGTGGCCAGTAGTGGACTGCCAGCCCCTGAAAAAGGACGCGGACAAGGTGGCGTTCGTGGCGGCCGAGTTCAAGGCCGGGGGACGGCGGATCGAACCGGACGCGGTGCAGGCGCTGGTCAACGCCGTCGGGGCGAATCTCTCCGAGCTGGCCGCAGCCTGCAGCCAGCTCATCGCCGACGCCGCCACCACGGTCACCACTGACGTCGTGGACCGCTACTACGGCGGCCGGATCGAGGCAACGGCCTTCAAGGTGGCAGATGCCGCCATGGCAGGAAACGGCCCGCTGGCACTGTCCACCCTCCGCCACGCACTGGCCACGGGAGCAGATCCCGTTCCGCTGGTCGCTGCCCTGGCGGCCAAGCTCCGGACCGTGGCCCGCGTGGCCGGCGCTTCCGGTTCGTCAGCGCAGATCGCGGCAGAACTCGGAATGCAGCCATGGCTGGTGGAACAGGCACAGCGCGATGTCCGGCGATGGACGCCGGAAGGCCTGGTGCGCTCCATCCAGGCGACGGCTGAGGCCGACGCCCAAGTCAAGGGATTGGCCAGGGACCCCGTGTATGCGGTGGAAAATGCGGTGCGGATCATTGCGATGTCAGTCCAGGGCAGGTAGGCCGCCGGTACCTCGCCGGGCCGAACTCCCGGAGCGGTCGGCAGCCAGGTATGGGGTCGGCGTTACGGCGTTGCGACTTGTTCAAGTGAACTTCAACGCGGGGGATGGCTCAGCGCTCGGCCGGTACTGGGCGGACGCGCTCGGCCGGGGCGTATCCAGCGAAGGGCCCGGTGTGTGGCGGAGCAATGGACTGGACCCTGCATGAGGCAACCCCCGGGCTGATTCAATCCGCCCAACCGGGGTTAGCCCCCAACCGCCCGGAAAAGATTGTCGCCGTTAAAGATGTGTGGCCGGTACCAAACGGTACCGGCCACAACCATCAGTTCAAGCGAACTGGAAACCTTACAGTGCGTTGACCTTCTTGGAGATCGCCGACTTGCGGTTCGCTGCGTTGTTCTTGTGCAGAACACCCTTGCTAACAGCCTTGTCCAGCTTGCGGCTGGCAGCAACCAGGGCCGTAGCAGCGGCATCCTTGTCCGAGGACTCAACGGCGGTGTTGACGGCGCGGATGGCCGTCTTCAGCTCGGACTTGACTGCGTTGTTACGCAGGCGTGCCTTCTCGTTGGTGAGGATGCGCTTCTTCTGGGACTTGATATTCGCCACGTGTGAACTCTCTTTTTAATGCGGAAATGGTCTAGAGGGCTTTCAGATTGGCCATTGACTGAGCGGCGTGGGGATACCTATGGCGGCCAACCATCAGTGGCCGTCGACCTGCACGGACACACAGCTATAAAGAATAGCAGGTCAGGCGCGGGGCTGGCCATTTTGCCGCCTAGTCCCAGCCGTGTCGCCGCCGGAGTGCTGCTGCCACCTTGTCAAAACGCTTCCGGTCCAGCACTGAGCCTTCCCTGCGGATGCTGTCCGGCCGCAACTGCACGATGCGGTCCACCCGAGCCTCACTGGGGCGTCCCTGCCGGTCCCAGGCGCCAGGTCCAAGGTCCACGTAGTCCTTTGATGCTGCCGACGCCGGAACGTGGTCTTTGCTGGTCAGCATCAGTCCCAGCAGGTAGCCGCCGCTTCTGCCCACCACGAGCACCGGCCGGTCCTTGCCCCGGCTGAAGTCCTCCTCATACGGGACCCAGGCCCACACCACTTCGCCCGGATCGGGTGCACCATCGGGTCGGGGCGCGTACCGGACAGAAATGCTGCCCCGATAATCGCCCGGATACAGGGTGTCGAACCGCGCTCCGCCCTGGTCCTTCGCGGGGATGGAGTTACTCCGGCCGGGCCTGCCGCGCCGGGCCGGGCGGCCCCCGCCCGCAGGTCTGCCTGTGCCTGCGTTTCGAAGGATGCGCAGGCCAGCTTTGACGGCGCTTGTGAGGGAATGGAGGTTGATGGCCATCCGGCAACCCTATCCCCGGCAGCCTCCCCGCCGGCGGAACGTCAACGGGACCGGGGAATGCGGTGACACGGGCGTGGACGTGGGACACTGGAGGTTCCAAGATGTGCGGCTGACCGCTGGGGCCTTCGTTGTGCCCTGCCGGCGGAACCGCGTGAATGCCAACAGTAAGGACCCTGCGTGTCTCCCATGGCCCGCACCGCCCCGGTGCCCGCCGCGACAGATCCGGCTATTATTCGGAACTTCTGCATCATCGCGCACATTGACCACGGCAAGTCCACCCTGGCGGACCGCATGCTGCAGTTCACCGGGGTCGTCCAAAGCCGCGACATGAAGGCCCAGTACCTGGACCGCATGGACATCGAACGTGAGCGGGGCATCACCATCAAGTCCCAGGCTGTCCGTATGCCCTGGGAACTCGACGGCACCAGCTACGCGCTGAACATGATCGACACCCCCGGCCACGTGGACTTCACCTACGAGGTCTCCCGCTCCCTCGCGGCCTGCGAAGGCGCAATCCTGCTGGTTGACGCAGCGCAGGGCATTGAGGCCCAGACGCTCGCCAACCTGTACCTGGCGATGGAAAACAACCTCACCATCATTCCGGTCCTGAACAAGATCGACCTCCCGGCGGCCCAGCCCGAGAAGTACGCGGCAGAACTTGCCAGCCTGATCGGCGGCGACCCCGAGGACGTGCTCCGCGTTTCGGGGAAGACCGGAATGGGCGTTGAAGCGCTGCTGGACAAGATCGTCCGCGACCTGCCCGCCCCCGAGGGCGACGCAAATGCTCCTGCCCGAGCCATGATCTTCGACTCCGTCTATGACACGTACCGCGGCGTGGTCACCTACGTCCGCGTCGTGGACGGCATGCTGCACCCGCGCGAACGCATCCAGATGATGTCCACCCGGGCAACGCACGAACTCCTGGAGATCGGGGTAAGCTCCCCGGAGCCCACCCCCTCCAAGGGCCTGGGCGTCGGTGAAGTGGGCTACCTCATCACGGGTGTTAAGGATGTCCGGCTGTCCAAGGTCGGTGATACTGTCACAAACCTTGCCAAACCAGCCGCTGACTCGCTGCCCGGCTATGCCGATGCCAAGCCGATGGTCTTCTCCGGCCTGTATCCCCTCGACGGCACTGACTACCCCGTGCTTCGCGACGCACTGGAGAAACTGATGCTCAACGATGCCGCGCTCGTGTATGAGCCGGAAACGTCTGCTGCATTGGGCTTCGGTTTCCGCGTGGGCTTCCTCGGACTGCTCCACCTGGAAATCACGCGTGAACGGCTCGAACGCGAATACAACCTGGACCTCATCTCCACCGCTCCCAACGTGGAATACGAGGTAACGCTGGAAGACAAAAAGGTGGTCCACGTGACCAACCCCAGCGAGTACCCTTCCGGCAAAATCTCCGAGGTCCGCGAACCGATGGTGTCCGCCACCATCCTGGCGCCGAATGAATTCGTCGGCGCCATTATGGAACTGTGCCAGAGCCGCCGCGGTGTTATGGGCGGCATGGACTACTTGTCCGAGGACAGGGTGGAAATCCGGTACCGCCTGCCGCTGGCCGAGATCGTCTTCGACTTCTTCGACATCCTGAAGTCCAAGACCCGCGGCTACGGCTCGCTGGACTGGAAGGCCGACGGCGACCAGGTGGCCGACCTCGTCAAGGTGGACATCATGCTCCAGGGCGAGCAGGTGGATGCCTTCTCCGCCATCACCCACCGCGACAAGGCGTACTCCTATGGCGTCATGATGACCACCAAGCTGCGCGAGCTCATTCCGCGCCAGCAGTTCGAGGTGCCCATCCAGGCTGCCATCGGCTCCAGGATCATCGCCCGCGAAAGCATCCGCGCCATCCGCAAGGACGTCCTGGCCAAATGCTACGGCGGCGACATCTCCCGCAAGCGCAAGCTGCTGGAGAAGCAGAAGGAAGGCAAGAAGCGCATGAAGATGGTGGGCCGCGTGGAGGTCCCCCAGGAAGCGTTCATTGCCGCCCTCACCACTGACGAGTCCAAGGATAAGGCCAAGAAGTAGTGAACACCGCGTCCGGCAAGACCGGAGGCCCCCGCAATGCCTAGTACTCTTCCCCTCGGCGACCCGGCGCCGTCGGACGGCCTGCTGCCTGCCCAGGCAGCGGACGGTGCGGCGGCGCGGGCGTTCGGGCTGTACGTCCACATACCGTTCTGTGCGGTGCGCTGCGGCTATTGCGACTTCAACACCTACACCGCAACGGAACTGGGCGGCGGCGCCTCCCAGGATGCGTACGCCCAGACGGCAGCCTCGGAGGTGACGCTGGCAGCGAAGGTGCTCTCGGCGTCGGGCCTTCCTCCCCGAAAACTGAGCACGGTGTTCTTCGGCGGCGGCACGCCCACGCTGCTGCCCGCCGCAGACCTGGCCCTGATCCTCCGCCGTGCCATCGACCAGTGGGGCATCGAAGACGGCGCCGAGGTCACCACGGAGGCCAATCCGGACTCGGTAACGCCGGAGTCCCTCGCGGTCCTGAAAGAGGCAGGGTTCACCAGGGTCTCCTTCGGCATGCAGTCCGCCGTCCCGCACGTCCTGAAGGTCCTGGACCGGACGCACACCCCAAGCCGCGTTCCACAGGTGGTGCACTGGGCACGCGAAGCGGGACTGGCGGTGAGCCTGGACCTGATTTACGGGACGCCGGGGGAGTCGCTCGCCGACTGGCGCCACTCCCTGGAAACCGCGCTGTCCTACGAGCCCGACCACATCAGCGCCTACGCGCTGATCGTTGAGGACGGGACCAAGCTTGCGGCCCAGATCCGCCGTGGCGAAGTTCCCGGTATCGACGACGACGATCACGCCGACAAGTATGAGCTGGCCGATCAGCTGATCACCGAAGCCGGGCTGGGCTGGTATGAAGTCAGCAACTGGGCCCGCACGCCGGAGCAGGCCTGCCGCCACAACCTCGCCTACTGGCGCGGGGATGACTGGTGGGGGATCGGGCCCGGTGCGCACTCCCACGTGGGCGGCGTCCGCTGGTGGAACGTCAAACACCCCACGGCCTATGCAGGCCGGCTGGCCCAGGGCCTCTCGCCCGCCGCCGGCCGGGAAACGCTGGACCCGGAAACCCGGAACGTGGAGCGGGTGATGCTTGAGGCGCGGCTGCAGTCAGGGCTGGCTGTCTCCACCCTCGGTGCAGACGGCAGGCACGAAGTGGCCGGCCTGATCGCGGACGGCCTGGTGGAACCGGCGGCAGCCTTCCGGGGCCGATTGGTCCTAACGCTGAAGGGCAGGCTCCTGGCCGATGCGGTGGTGCGCCGGGTCCTCCCGGACTGATCCGCCAACACCAACACGGGGTCACTCCCTGCCCAAAAACGCCTGGTTATCGGGCAGGGAGTGACCCCGTGTTGCTGGAACGCTACTTGATCCAGCGGAGGTTGTACTGGTAGCGGTGCGGCTGGCCACGGTTCACGTGGATTCCGGCCGCCACCGAGAAGCACGTCAGGGCAATCCAGATCAAGGTTGCGATGACGGCGAAGATGTTGCCCACGACCGGCACAAACACCAGGATGTTGGCAAGCACGGCGGCGATGGTTGGGGGCAGGCTGAAGTTCAGCGCCTCCTTGGACTCCTGCGCGGTGAAGGGCCCCCGGTCACGGAAGATCAGGTAGATCAGGAGTGCAGGGACGCAGCCCAGGATCCCGCCGAAATGCGAGAGCGTAGCCCACTGCCTGTCTTCGCTGGCCGTCAGGGGCAGCGCATTCGCGGGGACGCCATGGTACTCCGAACGGCCCTCGCCGCCCTGGCTGTCCCTGTGATCTTGTGCGTTTTCTGCCACAGTCTGTTCCTTCGAAAGTGCAATGGTGCTGGGTAAGAATGCCAATATCTGCTGAGGTAATGCCAGAAGCAGACACCGCAGTACCAAGAATACTTGGTGAAGCCGCCCGCTCCGACGTCCTGCCGCTGGATCCTGTCAGTTCAGGGGACAGTGAGGAAGTCAATTACTTCCTCGACCCTGCCCAGCAGCGACGCTTCCAGGTCCGCGTAGGTGCGCACTGCGCCCAGCAGTTTCTGCCAGCCCAGCCCGGTGTCCTCCTTGGTGGCGTGCGGCCACCCGAACGCCTTGAGGATGCCGGTCTTCCAGTCCTGCCCGCGCGGCACTTCGGGCCACTTTTCAATGCCCAGGACCGACGGGCGGATCGCCTGCCAGACGTCGACATAGGGGTGGCCAACGATCAGCACGTTGCCGGCGGCTCCGGGGGAGGCCATGACCGCATCCGCGATCCGTGACTCCTTCGAATCGGGCACCAAATGGTCCACGAGCACGCCCAGGCGCCGCCCGGGACCGGGCCTGAAACCGGCAACCGCCGCCGCCAGGTCATCAATGCCGTGCAGGGGTTCGACGACGATGCCCTCCACCCGGAGGTCATCGCCCCATACTTTCTCCACCAGTTCGGCGTCGTGCTTTCCTTCCACCCAGATGCGGCTCGCCTTGGCCACCTGTGCCCGTTGGCCCGCCACCCGCACCGAACCGGATGCTGTCCGGCCGCCGGCCGGGCCCCCGGCCTGGGTTTGCTTCGGTACCGGTGGCATCAGCCGGATGGGCTGGCCCTCCAGAAGGAAACCGAAACCCAGCCGGAAGGACCTGGACTTGCCCCGGCGGTCCTCCAGGGCCACCACGTGCATGCCGCCTGATTTTTCCACCCGCGTCACTGCGCCTACCCAGCCGGACTGGACCTCCTCCAGTACCATGCCGCGCTCCACCGGCACTTCGGGCAGTTGCGTTCTTGCAGGTGCCGTCAGGTCCTGGGCTCCCCAGTTCTGGTATTGCATGGATGAACTCCGCTTCGTGCTGGATCCGGGCCCGGAATTTCGCCCGGAGCGGTACCAATGCTAACAACGGGGCGAGTCATAATAGACTGTTAGCACTTAGGCATGTCGAGTGCTAACCCCTGTGAGGTACGGTGCGGGCGGAACGGCTGCCCTGATCCCTGGATGGAGGTGGAGTGTGAGCGAACCGCGCAAGCTTGAAGTACTGCGGGCCATCGTGGAGGACTATGTCCACTCGCGCGAGCCCGTCGGGTCCAAGGCCCTGGTGGAACGGCACCATCTTGGTGTCTCCAGCGCCACCATTCGCAATGATATGGCCGCACTTGAGGACGAAGGGCTGATCACAGCCCCGCACACAAGCGCAGGCCGCATTCCCACGGACAAGGGCTACCGGCTCTTTGTGGACCAGATTTCTGCGGTCAAGCCGCTGTCCCAGGCCGAACGCCGGGCCATTCAGTCCCTGCTGGAAGGGGCAGACGACCTCGACGACGTCCTGGAGCGCACCGTCCGGCTGCTGTCCCAGCTGACCAACCAGGTGGCAGTGGTCCAGTATCCGCACCTCAACCGAGCCCTGGTCCGGCATATCGAATTCGTCCTCCTGGCACCGCGGAAGGTGCTGGTGGTGCTGATCGCCAACAGCGGCAAGGTGGAGCAGCGGGTCATCGACGTCGGGCAGGACCTTGGCGACGACGTCCTCGGTACTTTACGCACGCATTTCCTGGCATCCCTTGGCGGGACTGCCCTGAGCCAGCTGACGCAGTCGCTGCCCGCGGTGGTGTCCGGCGTCGCCCCCGCACAGCGGCAGGCAGCCCAGGCATTGGCGCACGGGCTGGAAGCCCTGGCCCACAGCAGCCGGGAGGACCGCATGGTGATGGCCGGGACAGCCAACCTTGCCCGTTCCAACGTGGATTTTCCGCTCAGCATCGGCCCCGTGCTGGAGGCGCTGGAGGAACAGGTGGTGATGCTGCGGCTCCTGAGCGAGATGGCGCAGGACCACCGTGGGGTGGCCGTCAGCATCGGCCGCGAGAACCCGTACGACGGCCTGGCGGAGGCATCGGTGGTGGCCACCGGGTACGGGCCGGACAGTGTCGCGAAGATTGGCATCCTGGGCCCCACGAGGATGGACTACCCCACCACCATGGCCGCGGTCAGGGCCGTCGCCCGGTACCTGTCACGGATTTTAGGTCCCTGACCCGAACCGTCCTGCGGCCAGGCACGAACAGTAGCGCCCGCAGTACAACTGCAGGCAAAACAACAAGGAAGAGATACGAACTTTGAGCAGCCACTACGAAGTCCTTGGAGTCTCACCGGATGCAACCGGCGAAGAGATCAAGAAGGCCTACCGCAAGCTGGCCCGCACCCTTCACCCGGACGTTAACCCCGGCGAAGATGTGGCAGACCGCTTCAAGGCCGTGACCCACGCCTACGAAGTTCTCTCCGATCCCCAGAAGCGCCGGGTGTACGACACCACCGGCAACGAGAACGGCACGGACAACGGGTTCGGCGGGGGAGCCTACGCCGGCCAGGGCTTCGCCTTCCAGGACATCTTCGATACGTTCTTTGGCGCCGGCGGTTCCTCCGGGCCCGCATCGCGCGTCCGGCGCGGCCAGGACGCCCTCATCAGCGTCCGGATCGAACTTCGCGACGCCGTTTTCGGCGTCAACAGGAAGCTCGAAGTGGATACGGCAGTGGTCTGCCCAACGTGCGAAGGCTCGTGCTGCAGGCCGGGCACCCACCCCGAGCGCTGCGACATCTGCGGCGGCAGCGGCCAGGTCCAGCGGGCGGTCCGGTCCATCCTGGGCCAGGTCATGACCGCCGCCCCGTGCGGCACCTGCGAAGGCTTCGGCACCGTCATCAAGGACCCCTGCAACGAATGCAGCGGGCAGGGCCGCATCCGCAGCCGGCGTTCCCTGACCATCAAGGTTCCCGCCGGCGTTGCCACAGGCACCCGCATCCAGCTCTCCGGCCAGGGCGAGGCCGGTCCTGCCGGCGGCCCCGCCGGAGACCTGTACGTTGAAATCCGCGTCAACAACGACGCCACATATGTCCGGGAGGGCGACGACCTGCACGCCACCCTGAACATCCCCATGACCGCAGCCGCGCTGGGAACAGACGTCACCCTGGAAACCTTCGACGGTCCCCAGGAGATCGATGTGAAGGCAGGAACGCAGTCCGGCGAGATCATCACCTTGCGCGGGCTGGGTGTGACCCACCTGCGCGGTTACGGCCGTGGTGATTTGAAGGTCCATCTGCAGGTGGAGACGCCGGCGAAACTGGACGCGGCGCAGGAGGACCTGCTGCGCCAGCTCGCCAGGTTGCGCGGCGAGCAGATCACGGAGGGCAAGCTGGCCGCCAGCGGCGGTATGTTCGCCAAGCTCCGGGACCGGTTCGGTAACCTGTAGCGGTGAGCAACCCCGTCTTTTTCACGGCGTCCGGGTCCTTGGACCAGATGGCACCCGAAGGGCATTTTGTCCTTGAGGGACCTGAGGCCCGGCACGCAGTGACCGTCAAACGGCTGGCTCCCGGCGAGCCCGTGGACATCGTTGACGGCGCCGGCACCCGGATGAGCGGGAAAGTGCTGTCTGCCTCCCCGGCCGGGCTCGAGGTCGAATGCACGTCCATGGCGGTTGAGGAGCGGCCCGGCGTCAGGCTGGTTCTGGTCCAGGCCCTTGCCAAGGGCGACAGGGACGAGCTGGCCATCGAAACCGCCACCGAACTGGGGATCGACGCCGTTATACCGTGGCAGTCCGAAAGGTCCATCGTGCGCTGGAAGGGGGACCGGGCGGCCAAGGCCCATGCAAAGTGGCAGTCTGTTGTTACCGCGGCTGCCAAACAGGCCCGGCGGGCCTGGATCCCCGAGGTGCGTGCCGCCGTCGACACTGCCGGTCTCGCTGCTGCTGCCGGGGCGGCCGACCTCGCCGTTATCCTGCACGAGGACGCCGTGCGTCCACTGCGGTTGGTCCTGGAATCGTGGCTCTCGAATGATGCTGTAGAAGGGCCGCGGGAAATATTCCTGATTGTCGGCCCCGAAGGGGGCATCAGCCAGCGCGAGGTGACGAAACTGTGCGGCCAGGGAGCCGTGACTGCCCTGCTGGGGCACCATGTGCTGCGTTCATCAACCGCCGGTCCCGCCGCCGTCGTGCTTGCCAGCGATGTCCTGGGCCGCTGGGCGGCGCCCGCAGCCTGAACGGCCACGGCTTACCGTACTTTGAATCCCCGGGTATCTTCGGTGCCGTTTTGCTGGCTGTCGGGGTTGGACGTTTGCCCGACCCGGAGCTCGTAGTCGCCGGCGGGCAGGGTCAGGGCCAGCGTAAAGACTCCCGCCTGGGCAGGGTCCGCCGCGGCGGTGGTCTCGCCGGTCAGGAATGGTGTCTTGTTCCCGTTCTCCTCCGACCGTAGGATCTGCCAGCGGAGCTTGCCGCCCGCGGCCGTGCTCCGGCCGGTGATCTTGACGCTGCCGTCCGCCACCTCAACGTTTTCCTGCGGGTCGATGATCCACACCGGAGCCACGAGCCCGGCCGTGCGGGCCATGAGGGACCCCAGTTGCACGTGGTTGAACGCCACGTAATCTGTGTGCCCGTCCACCAGGATGCGCACGCGGATCTGCTGGCCGGAGTCAATCAGGCCGGAACTCGCCGCAGCCGCGGTGGCCGTATAGACCAGCTGCTGGATGGCCCGGGCCGCCATATCGGCGTCCAGGTTGCTGTTGAAGGCGTCCTCCGACACGTCAACGGTGATGATGTCCTTGCCGGAAATCGAGGTTGCCAGCTGTTTGGGGTTCTGCCAGGGGGTGAAGAAGTCCGGGTCCAGGGGCTTTTCAGACATCATGGCGCGCAGGGCCCGCGTCACTGGATTTTCCTGCTCGGGAACATCCCTGAACTCGCGGTACAGGAAAACGTTGCTGTTGCTGCGGCCAATCCAGTAAACCGGGGCCTTGTTGGAGGACTGCGTGGTTTCCAGGGGTGCGCTGGTGGCGGGCGCACCAGAGACACTGCCGGTGGCGGCGGGACTCGAGGCCAGGAGGCCCGTGGGTGACGGGCCCGGTTCGGCGATGCAGCCGGTCAGGGCAGGGATGGCAACCAGCAGCCCGGCAAGAACCATTGAACGGGCGCCGTTCAGTGTTCTTCCGGCCCGGTGGGGCCCTGCGGTTTCCGGCACCGTAATTGCCTGTCCTTCCCTGGTTGGATTGGCCGATCCCCGGTCAGCCTGGGCGCTTCCGTAGCACCCTGGATTTCCAGCATTACACAGCGCCGGCGGGCAAAAGCCGCCGGATGCGCCCAGCGGCCCAACTGCAACGTGAACGATATGAGGCCGATATGAAGTTGATACCTAATGACGGACAGCCGGAACCGGAACAGTATCGGCGGCCAGGGCCAAGCACCCCGCGCCCGTACCGGGGCGGGCATCGGGCCAGGGCTGCCCTCTGGCGTAAGATGGAAGGTACCGCTGAGACGCAACGGGGACAGCCCGCCGCCGATCAGCCAGCAGCCACTTTTTCGAGATCGAGGGGATCACGGGCCCGCGGGCCAACACCATGACTGAATCAGCTAACGGAAAGCGCAGGCTTGTCACCGGCGAAGGCGCCGCGGGGGAATTTCCCCACACACTCCCTGGCGTCCGCACCGAAGTTGTCCTCTTCGACAGCTCCGACCAGATGGTTCAATCCCTCGGCAGCCATGATGAAGCGTTGCGGTTCATTGAAGAGCAGTTCCCTGACGTGAACTTCCACGTCCGCGGCAACGAGCTTTCCATTAGCGGACCGGCTACGGACGTGCCGCGGATCATGCGGCTCCTCCACGAGGTCCGGGGACTGGTGGCACGCGGAACCGTCATCAGCCCGGCCGTACTGCAGCAACTCGTTGCCCTGCTCCGCACCCAGTCCCTGCAGAACCCGGTGGACGTGCTGACCCATGACATCCTGTCCAGCCGGGGCAAAACGATCCGCCCCAAGACGCTGAACCAAAAGAACTACGTTGATGCCATTGACGCCAACACAGTCATTTTCGGGATCGGTCCGGCCGGCACCGGCAAGACCTACCTCGCCATGGCCAAGGCCGTCCAGGCCCTGCAGCAAAAAGAGGTCAGCCGCATCATCCTGACCCGCCCCGCAGTGGAAGCAGGGGAGCGGCTTGGCTTCCTCCCGGGCACCTTGAGCGACAAAATCGACCCGTACCTGCGTCCGTTGTATGACGCCCTGCACGACATGATGGACCCGGAGTCCATTCCGAGGCTCATGGCAGCAGGAACCATTGAGGTGGCGCCGCTGGCCTACATGCGCGGCCGCACCCTCAATGACGCCTTCATCATCCTCGATGAGGCCCAAAACACCACGCCGGAACAGATGAAGATGTTCCTCACCAGGCTGGGATTCGGGTCCAAGATGGTGGTCACGGGCGATATCACCCAGGTGGACCTGCCGTTCGGCACGCGCTCGGGGCTGCGGATCGTGGAGGAAATCCTGCAGGGCATTGACGATGTGAACTTCTCCGTCCTGGACGCCGCAGACGTGGTCCGGCACCGGCTGGTGGGTGACATCGTTAACGCCTACAGCATCTGGGACGACGCCCAGCGGAACAGGGTGAAGCATTCGGCAAGCCGGGAAAAACGGGGGGAACGCGCGTGAGCATCGAGGTGAACAACGAGTCCGGCGTCCAGGTGGACGAATCTGAACTCGTTGCGCTGTCCAGGTACATCTTCGAGCAGCTGTACATCCACCCGCAGGCCGAACTGTCCATCCTCCTGGTGGACGAGCCGGCCATGGAGAAGCTTCACATCGAACTGATGGATGAGCCCGGCGCCACGGACGTCCTGTCAGTGCCCATGGATGAACTGACCCCGGGGACTCCGGACCGGCCCACGCCGCAGGGCATGCTCGGGGACATCGCCGTTTGCCCGCAGGTGGCCGTTGTCCAGGCCAAGAATGCCGGCCACTCGCTGCAGGATGAAATGCTGTTGCTGACCACGCACGGCATCCTGCACCTGTTGGGCTACGACCATGCCGAACCTGAGGAGAAGGCCGAGATGTTCGGCCTCCAGCGCGAACTCCTGTCCGGCTTCACCGGTAAAGAAGCGCCCGCCGAGACTACCCAGTGACGCCTTTGCTCCTGGTCGCGATGGCCCTGGCTTTCCTGGGTATCGCGGCAGTACTGACCGCGGCCGAAGCCGCCTTCAATTTCCTCCCGCGCCACGATGCGGAAGAAGCGCTCTTGAAAAGCCGCGGCACCGCCATGCGGCGGATCCTGGCCCAGCCGGTGGCCCATATCCGGGCCCTGCGGTTCTGGCGCATCTGGTTCGAGATGGCCTCGGCGGTTGCCGTCGCCGTCCTCCTCTACAGCCTGCTGGACAATATCTGGTTTGCGGGCCTGGCTGCCACTGGCATTATGGCCCTGCTGGGATTTGTGATTGTGGGCGTCTCACCGCGCCAGCTCGGCAGGCTGCATTCGGCTGCGGTGGTGCGGTTCACCGCGCCCATGATCCGCTTCCTCACCTGGGTCCTGGGGCCCATCCCGGGCTGGCTCGTGGCGGTGGGAAGCGCGGCGGCCCCCGGGGCGCCCACCGGTGATGAGGCGTTCTTCAGTGAGCAGGAATTCCGCGAGCTGGTGGACCGGGCCAGCGAATCGGACATGATCGAGGACACCGAGGCGGAGATGATCCAGTCCGTCTTCGACTTCGGCGACACCCTGGTCCGGGCCGTTATGGTGCCCCGGACCGACATCCTCAGCGTTGAAGCAGGCTCCAGCCTCCGCCGGGCCATGTCACTCTTCCTCCGTTCGGGTTACTCCAGGATGCCGGTGATCGGCGAAGACAGCGACCACATCCTGGGCATTGTCTACCTCAAGGACGTGGCGGCCGTCCTCCATGAGCTGGCACCGGATGAGGAACCGCCCCTGGTGGACTCCCTGGTCCGTGAAGTCCGGTATGTCCCCGAATCAAAGCCGGTCAGCGACCTGCTCCGGGAACTGCAGAAAGAATCCACGCACGTTGCCATCGTGATCGATGAATACGGCGGCACCGCCGGGCTCGTCACCCTCGAGGACCTGATTGAGGAAATCGTGGGCGAAATCGTGGACGAGTACGACACCGAGAGTGCCGAGGCCGTGGAGCTCGGCGACGGCTCCTACCGCGTCAGCGCCCGCATGAGCATCGACGACCTCGGAGAGCTTTTTGACATCGAGCTCGACGACGACGAAGTGGACACCGTGGGCGGCCTGCTGGCCAAAGCGCTGGGCCGCGTTCCCATCGTCGGCAGCCATGTGGACGTGGACGGGGTGTCGCTGCGCGCCGACCGGCTCGAAGGACGCCGGAACCGTGTCAGCCACATCATTGCGGCGCCCGTTCCAAAAGTAGACACTGACCTTGAAGACCTCTTCCAAGAGGCGGAAGCAACCCAGCAGGGAGTTCCACGTGAGCAAGAAAAATAAGGCCGCCGGCGAAGAGGATTTCGGCGGTTTCCGCGCAGGGTTTTCGGTCCTGGTGGGCCGTCCCAATGCAGGAAAATCCACCCTGACCAACGCGCTGGTGGGCAAGAAGGTGGCCATTACCTCCGCCAAGCCGCAAACTACCCGCCACACCATCCGCGGCATCGTCCACCGGGAGGACGCGCAGCTGATCCTGGTGGACACTCCCGGCCTGCACCGGCCCCGCACCCTGCTCGGCAAGCGCCTGAACGATCTTGTGGCCGACACCCTGGCCGAGGTGGATGCCATCGGCTTCTGCCTTCCCGCCAACGAAAAAATCGGCCCGGGCGACAAATTCATCGCGGCGCAACTCGCCGCCGTGGGCCGCAAGCCCGTCATCGCCATCGTCACCAAGGCGGACCTGGTGGACAGGCAGGCCCTGACGGAACAGCTCCTGGCCGTGGCCGCGCTCGGACGCGAAGTGCTGGGGGAGGAAGGCTGGAAGGATATCGTCCCTGTGTCCGCTACGGACGGCTTCCAGGTGGAAACCGTAGCCGATGTGCTGATCAGCCACATGCCGCCGTCGCCCCCGCTCTACCCGGATGGGGAGCTGACCGATGAACCGGAAGCCGTGATGGTCGCCGAGCTCATCCGGGAAGCGGCGCTGGAAGGGGTCCGGGACGAGCTGCCGCACTCGCTCGCGGTGGTCGTGGAAGAGATCGTTCCACGGGAGGACCGTCCAGACGATAACCCCCTCCTGGACGTGCGCGTGAACCTCTATGTGGAGCGGCCGTCACAGAAGGCCATCATCATTGGCAAGGGCGGCAGCCGGCTGCGCGAAGTGGGCACCAACGCACGCAAGGGCATCGAGGCGCTCCTGGGGACGCGCATCTACCTGGACCTGCATGTCAAGGTTGCCAAGGACTGGCAGCGGGACCCGAAACAGCTGGTCAAGCTGGGCTTCTGAGCCCGCCTGCCGGTGCCGCAAAGGGCAGCCCGGCAATTTCCCAGACTGGGCCACTAAAATGGACCGGATTCAGAATCTAGAGGAAGGTTCATTACGTGGGGCGAGGCCGCGAAAAGCGCGATAACGGAGCTGACGTGTCAGCCGGGGGACCAAGGTCCAGGCACGCGGAAGCCGGCACCGTTGGAGCCGCGCGCCACCTGGGCCCCGAGCGGGGAATGCCGGTGTGGTTGAAGATCGTCACCGGTATTCTGTCGCTGGTGATGATCGGCGCCCTTGCGTTCGCCGGATTTTGGTTCGTGCGGCTGCAAAGCAACATCTCCAAGGCCCCGCTGAACGCCGGCGGGGGCGGCACTGACGCTCCAGTGAGTGACGCCACCGGGCGGATGCAGATCCTGATCCTGGGCTCGGACACGCGCGACGGCCTGAACGGCGAGTACGGAACTTCTGATGATTCAAAGGGCTATGGCAAGTCCGACGTCATGATGCTGATGGATATTTCCGAGGACAACAAGCGCGTCAGCGTGATCAGCTTTCCGCGCGACCTCCTGGTTGATATTCCGGAGTGCAAGGACGAGAAGACCAAGCAGACCTTCCCTGCCCGCAGTGGTGTGATGATCAACGAGGCCATGGGTGAGGCGGGGATCGGCTGCGCCGTGGATACCGTCAACAAGTTGACCGGGTTGACGGTGGACCACTTCATGATGGCGGACTTCAACGCGGTGAAGGAACTGTCCAATGCCGTGGGAGGCGTGGACGTCTGCATCAGCGACGCCGTCTACGACCCCGATTCGCGGCTTCGGCTGCCCAAGGGGACCTCCGCCGTCCAGGGTGAAATGGCCCTCGCCTTCCTGCGCACCCGCCATGCATTTGCCGACGGCGGCGACCTTGGCCGCATCAAGGCGCAGCAGGGCTTCCTTTCCTCGCTCACCCGGAAAATCAAGGATGAAGGAACGCTGTCCGATCCCGGCAGGATGCTGAAGATCGCCGACGTCGTCACCCAGAACCTGACCGTGGACGAGGGACTCGCTTCCGTTCCCAGTCTGCTGACCATCGGCAACCGGCTCAAGGACATCGACATCAGCAAGGTCGCCTTCGTGGCGGTTCCCACCACCCCGGCGCTTGTTGATCCGAACAGGCTACAGATCGCGGAACCGGCCGGCCCGCAGCTCTTCTCCGCCCTGCAACGGGACATCGACCTGACCGACCCGACGGCGCCCACCACACCTGCGCCCAGCGAGACGCCCTCAGCAGCTCCCACCGAGACGGCCACCCCCCTCCCGCCCTATGACAAGGCGGTCCAGCCTGTCACTGTGGCCAACGGCAGCGGCCTTCCCGGCCGGTCCCAGGAGATCGTCCAGGCCCTGGTCTCCGGCGGGTTCACCCAGACCGGACGGTTCGAGGCCGTGGCTGTGGACCAGTCCGTGGTCTACTACGGGACCGGCTTCCAGGACGTAGCCGCCGACGTCGCCGCCCAACTCGGGATACCCGCAGCACAGATCCTCCCGGCTCCGGCCGTATCGGGTGTCCAGGTTTACCTCGGCACCGACTTCACCTCGGGGACCACCTACGGTGCGAAGGTCGCGTTGCCCGATGACATTGTCAACCAGACCGCCGGCGATGCCACCTGCCAGCAGGCCAATCCGGAGCTGATCGTCAACAACTAGCCGGCATTGGCTGCAGGCCATACCAACCAGCACTAAAAAATCGGGGCCCGCAATGGCGGGCCCCGATTTTTAATGGCTACCAGATGCTGACGCGCTCCCCGGGGGCCATCCACATCCCGTCCTGGTCAGTGACGTCGAATGCTTCGTGGAACGCGTCCAGGTTCTTCGCAATGGCGTTGGTCCGGAACTCGTTGGGGGAGTGCGGGTCCGTGGCAAGCCGGCGGATCGCCTCCTCACTCCGGATGACCTGCCGCCAGCCCGCTGCCCAGGAAGCAAAGAAGCGTTGCTGCCCCGTGAGGCCGTCAAGGACCTCGGGCTCCTTGCCATCCAGGCTGATCAGGTAGGCCTTGTAGGCAATGGCCAGGCCGGCGAGGTCGCCGATGTTCTCGCCAAGCGTGAGCCGGCCATTGACGTTATGCCCCGGTGCTGCATAGGGGGAAAGGGCATCATACTGGGCCACCAGTTTCGCAGTCAGCTGCTCGAAGGCCTGGCGGTCCTCGTCGGTCCACCAGTTCCGAAGCGCCCCGCCGCCGTCGAACTGGGACCCCTGGTCATCGAACCCGTGGCCGATCTCGTGACCGATGACCGCCCCGATCCCGCCGTAGTTCACGGCATCGTCAGCGTCGGCGGTGAAGAACGGCGGCTGCAGGATCGCCGCCGGGAACACAATCTCGTTCATCATCGGGTGGTAGTAGGCGTTCACGGTCTGCGGGGTCATCAGCCACTTGTTGCGGTCCACCGGCTTGCCCACCTCGTCCAGGTGCCGGTCGACGTCGGCATTGTGGGCCCGTTCGACGTTGCCCAGGAGATCAGCAGGGTCGATCTCCACGGCGGAGTAGTCAATCCATTCCTCCGGGTAGCCGATCTTCGCGCGGAACCCTTCCAGTTTCCGCAGCGCCTCCGCCTTGGTGGCCTCACCCATCCAGCCCACGCCGGTGATGCTCTGCCGGTAGGCCTCAATCAGGTTGCCAACAAGTGTCTGCATCCGCGCCTTGTGGGTTTCCGGGAAGTGCCGGGCAACATAGATCTGCCCAACGGCTTCGCCGAGGGCTCCCTCCACCACGCCCACGCCGCGCTTCCAGCGGTCCTTGTTCCGCGGCGTTCCGCTGATGGTGGTGCCGTAGAACGCAAAGTTGGCGTCGACGAAAGCCGAGGACAGGTAGGGCGCCGCGGCACTGACCACACGCATGGCAAGCCATTCCTGCCAATGGGCCAAAGGCTCGGACTCGAGGAGCCCGGCGGCGCCGTCGAAGAATGGCGGGGTGCTCACCACAATCTCCTGCCGCTTGGCCTCATCGATGCCGGCGGCTTCGAACCAGGCGGACAGCAGAGGGAACAGTGCCGAGGCCTCGTCCGCTGTCTTCAGGTTGTAGGTCTTCTGCGGATCCCGCAGCGTGACGTTGTCCCAGTGATGTGATGCCAGCTTTGTTTCCAGCTCCACCACCCGTGCGGCGGCGGCACCGGCATCCGGCACCTCCGCCAGATCCAGCATCCTGCGTACATGTGCCTCGTAGGCGGTGACCATCGCCGAGAACTTTTCTTCCCGATAGTAGGACTCGTCCGGCAGCCCGAGGCCGCCCTGTCCCGTGTAAAGGAGGACGCGGTCCGGGTTCCCTGCATCAGGTGCCGGGTAGATGTAGAAAAGTCCGCCAACATCGGCGCGGAACAGCCGGCCCGCCAGGGACACAAGATCGGCCACGGACGTGGTCGCAAAAACGTCGGCCAGGCGCTGGCGGATCGGTTCCATCCCCTTGGCCTCCGCGGCTGCTTCGTCCATGAAACTGCTGTAGAGTCCACCCACTTTCCGCTCGATGCCGCTGGCGTCCGCGCCCTTCGCAGCCGCTTCCTCGATAATGTCGCGGACGGCGATTTCCGAGCCGTCGCGCAGCGCGGTGAACGTGCCTTCGAGGGGCCGGTCATCGGGAATCTCGGTGGCCTTGAGCCAGGCCCCGTTCACATGCTGGTAGAGGTCATCCTGCGGCCGGACAGTGTTATCAAAGGTGGACAGGTCGATCCCCGAAATGGGCACGGAAGCTCCTTCTGACGAAGAGCCGCGGCCAGCTGGATACCGGGCGGCGTCTGCATGGTGGACGTAACGGACGGTAGTGCCCTTTCATCTTACGCATGCGTGCTACCCTCAAAAGGTGCGTGCAGAGCTTCTTCTTCTTAGCTGCCGCGGCGAGGCCTCAGACGCGATCTAGCGCAAGGCCACCCTCGCTGCGGAGTTTGTGTTGCCCGGCCACCCTTTCAAAGAAGAACCACAGAAAAGGCCCCGATAGTAATGCGAAACGCACAGAAGTCCTCCGGAATGCCCGCCCACCGTTACACGCCGTTCCAGGACCAGATCAAAGTTGAGCTGCCGGACCGCACCTGGCCGGACAAGATCATCACCAAGGCTCCGCGCTGGTGCGCAGTGGACCTGCGCGACGGCAACCAGGCCCTGATCGATCCCATGAGCCCGGCCCGCAAGATGAAGATGTTCGACCTGCTGGTCCGGATGGGCTACAAAGAGATCGAAGTCGGCTTCCCCTCCGCCTCCCAGACAGACTTCGACTTTGTCCGCCAGCTCATCGAGGGCAACCACATCCCGGACGACGTCACCATCCAGGTCCTGACCCAGGCCCGCGAGCACCTGATCGAACGGACCTATGAGTCCCTGGTCGGGGCCAAGCAGGCCATCGTCCACCTCTACAACTCCACATCAGTGCTGCAGCGCCGGGTGGTGTTCAACCAGGACGAGGACGGAATCCTGGACATCGCGCTCCAGGGCGCACGCCTGTGCAAGAAGTACGAGGAGACCCTCGCGGACACACACGTGACCTACGAATACTCCCCGGAATCCTTCACCGGCACGGAGCTGGAGTATGCCGTGCGCGTCTGCAACGCTGTCGCCGATGTGTTTGAAGCCTCCGCTGACCGCCAGGTCATCATCAACCTGCCCGCCACCGTGGAAATGGCCACCCCCAACGTTTACGCCGATTCGATCGAGTGGATGAGCCGCCACCTGCACCCGCGGGAGGGCATCATCCTCTCCCTGCACCCGCACAACGACCGCGGGACGGGCGTCGCGGCCGCGGAACTGGGTTACATGGCCGGTGCGGACCGGATTGAAGGCTGCCTCTTCGGCAACGGTGAGCGGACCGGCAACGTGGACCTGGTCACCCTGGGCCTGAACCTCTTTGTCCAGGGCATCGACCCCATGATCGACTTCTCCAACATCGACGACGTCCGCCGGACCGTCGAGTACTGCAACCAGCTGCCCGTCCCGGAGCGTTCCCCCTACGGCGGCGACCTCGTGTTCACCGCGTTCTCGGGATCGCACCAGGACGCCATCAAGAAGGGCTTCGAGGCCCTGGAGCGCGACGCAGCCGCCGCCGGCAAGGACGTGGCCGACTTCACCTGGCAGGTTCCGTACCTGCCCGTGGATCCCAAGGACCTGGGCCGCAGCTACGAAGCCGTGATCAGGGTCAACTCGCAGTCGGGCAAGGGCGGCGTGGCCTACCTGCTCAAGAACGAGCACAGCCTGGACCTGCCGCGGCGCGCCCAGATCGAATTCTCCGGCGTCATCCAGAAGCGCACCGACACCGTGGGCGGCGAAGTCAGCGGAGCCCAGCTGTGGCAGGTCTTCCAGGACGAGTACCTGCCGTCCGGGAAAGCTGACGGGCAGTGGGGACGCTACTCCCTGGGCGGGGTCAAGACAGAAACAGATGCCGACGGCGGCATGACGCTGCACGCCTCCCTCACCGTGGACGGCGTTGAGGTCCAGCGCACAGGGACCGGCAACGGTCCCATCGCCGCACTGCTGAGCATCCTGGGCGAGGACGGCGTGGACGTCCGGGTGCTGGACTACAGCGAGCACGCCCTCTCTGAAGGCGGAAACGCCATGGCCGCCGCCTACGTCGAATGCGCCGTGGGGGAACGCGTGCTCTGGGGTGTAGGTATCGACGCCAACACCAGCATGTCCTCCCTCAAAGCCGTGATCTCAGCGGTCAACCGCGCCATCCGGGACGCCCAGGGCTGATGCCGCATATAGTGCCGCCGGGCAATGCCCGGCGGCACAATGGCAGGGGCATCACTGGTGTCCGGGAGCGGCTGTCCGGGAGCGGCGCGAGGCCGCACCGCAAAGAAATGGGAAGATAAGGCGTGGCCCAACACTCTTTCGCCTCCCGCGCGTACCGGGACGACGCCGTCGTCCTCCGTACCCACAAACTGGGTGAGGCGGACCGCATCATCACGCTCCTGACCAAACACCATGGCCAGGTCCGTGCCGTCGCCAAGGGCGTCCGGCGGACCAGCAGCCGGTTCGGCGCCCGCCTCGAGCCCTTTATGGTGGCGGACCTGCAGCTTGTGTCCGGGAAGAGCCTGGATATCGTCACGCAGGCAGTGGCCAAAGGGGCCTATGGCGGCAGCATCGCCGCAGACTATGGCCGGTATACGGTCGCCGCCGCCATGACGGAGACCGCCGAAAAACTCACGGACGTCGATGGCGAATCGGGAACCGCACAGTACAACCTGCTGGTCGGGGCACTGGCTTCGCTGAGCCGGGACGAACATGCCGCGGGGCTGATTTTGGACTCCTACCTGCTCCGGGCCCTCGCCACCGGCGGCTGGGCGCCGAGCTTCACGGACTGTGCCCGCTGCGGACAGGCCGGGCCCCACAACGCCTTTTCGGCGCCTTTGGGCGGGATGGTCTGCGCCGGATGCAGGCCGCCGGGATCACCGGCGCCCGCGCCGGAAACGGTGGTGTTGCTGGCCGCGCTCCTGACGGGGGAGTGGGCAACGGCAGACGCCTCACTGCCGGTACACCGCAAGGAAGCAGGCGGTCTGGTGGCCGCATACCTGCAATGGCATCTTGAACGAGTACTGAAGTCCCTCAAACATGTGGAGCGCAGCTGACAGTGGCCCTGGGAAAAAAGAACAACGCAGCCCCGAAGCGGAGCCACCCTGTGGTTGCGCCCTACCCGCATCCTTCAGGCGCCGTGGCGCCGTCCATCCCGTCAGAGTTCATTCCGCGCCACGTGGCCATTGTGATGGACGGCAATGGCCGCTGGGCCAACCAGCGGGGGCTGCCCCGAATCGAAGGGCACAAGGCCGGCGAGCCGGCACTGCTGGATGTGATGGCCGGGGCCATCGAGCTGGGGATTGAGTACGTGAGCGTCTACGCCTTCTCCACCGAAAACTGGCGGCGGTCCCCTGAGGAGGTGCGCTTCCTGATGGGATTTAACAAGGACGTGCTACGGCGGCAGCGGAACCAGCTCGATGAATGGGGCGTCCGGGTCCGCTGGTCCGGCCGGCGGCCGCGGCTGTGGGGCTCAGTCATCCGCGAACTCGAAGAGGCAGAAGAGTTCACGGCGGGCAACAGTACGTGCACGTTAACCATGTGTGTTAATTACGGCGGCCGGGCGGAAATCACGGACGCTGTCTCCGCCATCGCTGCGGACGTTGCAGCGGGCAGGCTCAAGCCCGGCGCCATCACCGAGCGCACTATCCAGAAATATCTTGACGAGCCCGACCTCCCGGACGTTGACCTTTTCCTGCGGAGCTCCGGAGAACAGCGGTTGTCCAACTTCATGCTCTGGCAGTCCGCCTACGCCGAGTTTGTGTTTATGGACACCCTGTGGCCCGACGTCGACCGCCGCACCCTGTGGACTGCAGTGGAAGAGTACGCCCGCCGGGATCGCCGGTACGGCGGTGCCGTTGACGCTGCCGGCCCGGCAAGAGACGCCGCACAGTAGGGCCATCCGGGGCAGGTCACGCTTCCACCTTCACGCCGTCCCGCCATAGGCAACGAGCCAGCGCGCCAGCCTCTCGTAGGCGTCGGCGCGGACGGCAGCTTGGGAGAGGAACACATCGTGCAGGGCACCGTCGATCCTTTCAACCGTGACCGTGCGGCCCAGGGTGAGGGCCCGGGCGGCAATAACGTTGACGTCAAGCACGGCGTCGGTCCGCCGCATCTCCTCCGACCAGAAGAGGCCATTGGCGCTTCCGCGGGACAACAGCACCAACACCGGGACCTCGAGGTTGAGGCCGCGTGCCACCCTTGCGTGGCCGGCGAGTACGGCGCTGAGCCAGCCCGCCCGGACCGGAAACGCCATGGGCGGACGGTACTGGTCATCCAGGGCCCATTCGCCCTCCGCCGCGCTGCTGATGGTGCGCCAGTAGAAGCCGCGCGGCGGCAGGCGCAGCACCGCCTCCGGACGGAAACGTGCTACCGGCCCCACCATGCCGTAGGCCGCGCGCCGGACCAGGGCGCTCCCATGCATCTCCAGCCACGGACTGTTGAGGATCAGCTGCGACACGGCCCCGGGGTGCCTGCTTGCCCACAATGCCGCAACCAGCCCGCCCGTCGAATGGCCCATCAGGGTCAGCGGGGCGGCAGCGCCCTCCTGGCCGATGAGCCGGTATGCCGTCTCAATTTCAGCGTCATAGTCGGCCAGATCGGACACATATCCGCCTGGGGATCCGGGGCGCAGGCTGCGTCCGTGGTTGTGCATATCCAGGGCGTAAAAGTCGTAGCCTGCGGACGACCAGAAACGGGCCAGGTCAACATTGAAGAAGTAGTCGCTCCAGCCGTGCAGGAAGAGGACGGCCCTCCGGGGCTTCGTGGATGCAACTGGCTCCTGGCTGGACTCCCGCTGCCCTGATTCCTGGTGGGCCGGCCGGAACCGGACCAGCGTGGCCGTCCGCTCCACCGCGTCGTCCCCGACGGCGGAAAAGGCATAGGATTCGAATTCCTCGCCCAGGATGTCCCGCTGCCATTCCATGGCTTTATGCTAATCCGCCTTCCAGTTCCTTTGCCTCGTCCGGCCCGGTCCGTGGAGGTCCCGGTTCGTCTCGTGGCCGCTCCGTTTTGGTGTGGCGCCAACAAGACGGAAAACTAGGATGCATGCGCGTTTACCCCACATTCTTCAGGCTGGCCTTTTCATGGATGGACGCCGAGCGCGCCCACAAGATCGGATTCAAGGGCATCAGGCTCGCGCACCGCTCGGGAGCAGGGAAAGTCCTGGCGAAACTGACAGCGCCGGCACCATCTCTGCAGACAACGGCGTTCGGGATTACCTTTCCCTCGCCCTTTGGCCTTGCCGCGGGCTTCGACAAGGAAGGCCACGGCATTGAAGCCCTCACTGAGCTCGGCTTCGGCCATGTCGAGGTGGGAACCATCACCGGCCAGGCCCAGCCCGGCAACGAAAAGCCGCGCCTGTTCCGCCTGATTGAAGACCGGGCCGTGATTAACCGGATGGGATTCAACAACGACGGCGCCACTGCCGTGGCCCCGCGGCTGAAGGCTGCCAGGGCTGCCCTTCAACGCAGGCACCCTTCTGTTCGCCCCGTCATCGGCGTCAACATCGGCAAGACCAAGGTGGTGGAACTGGCAGACGCCGTGGAGGACTACCTGGTCAGTGCCCGCAGCCTCGCCCCCGCCGCGGACTACCTGGTGGTCAACGTCAGCTCGCCCAACACGCCCGGGCTGAGGCTCCTGCAGGATGTTCAGAGCCTCCGGCCGCTGCTCACGGCAGTGGGAGAAGAAGCAGACCGTGCTGCCGGCCACCACGTTCCCCTGCTGGTGAAAATCGCGCCCGACCTGAGCAATGAGGATATCGACGACGTTGCCCGCCTTGCGCTGGACCTGAAGCTGGACGGCATCATCGCCACCAACACCACCATTGCCCGCACCGGTCTGGCCACCCCCGCGGAGCAAGTGGAAAAATGCGGTGCAGGCGGCCTTTCCGGCGCACCGCTGAAACAACGCTCCCTGGACGTGCTGCGGCGGCTTAAGGAAATTACTGGCGATTCGCTGACCCTGGTGGCGGTTGGCGGCGTGGAGACTGCCCAGGATGTCCAGGACAGGCTCGACGCCGGAGCAACCCTGGTGCAGGGCTACACGGCCTTCCTGTATGAAGGACCCTTCTGGGCTGCCCGCATCAACAAGCAGTTGGCGAAGAGCCGCGCGGCCCAGCCGGCTTTGTAGTCTTAACGGGGCAACCCCGGCGGGTCATCCCGCCGGGGTTGTTTTTGCTCTGTGGGGCGCGGGCGCCGCCGCACTGGTCAGGCCGGGTACTGCCCGCGCTTGACCTGGGGCTTGGGCAGCCGGAGCTTGCGGAACTGCAGTGAGCGCATGGAGCCGTACCAAACGGTGCCGCGTTCCACCTCGCCGAACTTTTCGGCCAGCCGCTTGCGGAGCTTGCGGGAGAGGATGAACACGTCCACGAAGACGGCCAGGAACATTACCCAGAAACCACCCAGCACATAGATCATCATGTCGCTGGACGCCGGCACCACCAAGGACACCAGGACAAATACCAAGGCGCCGAACATCAGGTATTCGCCGAGGCTGAACCGTGCATCCACGTAGTCACGGGCGAACCTCTTCTGCGGCCCCTTGTCCCGGAGCGGGAGGAACTTCTCGTCCCCGGTGTCCAGCGCCTGGCGCATCTTGAGGCGCTGGTCCTGGACGGCCTGTCGCTCGGCAGCCTTCGAGGCTTTGCGGTCCTCGGGCACCAGCGGGCGCCTGCGGGCCGCTTCCTGAGCCTTGCGCGTTGGGGTGGGGGCGCCCTTGCCGGCTACGCCGCCCTGCCGCGCCGCAGCATCCGCAGCCTGCTGGTCAATTAATTCCTGCGCCGAGGGCGCTTCCTTTTTACGTCCGAACACCTGAACAGAATACCTTGCGGGAGGGCGCCGGATTCCTGTGTGTACTCATGCCTGCGGCAACGCCCAATGTGACGGGGGTAATGTTTTTTCCATGACTTCACCCTCACCGGAAACCCCGGTCAGTTTTGTCGGCGCCCAAGCGGCCGGTTCCGGCTCCGCCGCGGCTACGGAAGACCTCCGGGCCGCCATAGACCGTTCCTTTGACCAGACCCTTACGCGCCTCAAGGACCTCGTGGCGATTCCCGGTATCGCCTGGCCCAGTTTTGACAGGTCGCCCCTTGAGCGGAGCGCGGAAGCCGTAGCAGTACTGCTGCGGGATTCCGGTCTCGAAGACGTTCAAATCCTCGGCTGTGACAAACCGGACGGCACTCCCGGCGGCCCCGCCGTCGTCGCCCGCCGTCCCGCCGCGGAAGGCAAACCCACCATCCTGCTGTACGCGCACCATGACGTACAGCCAGCAGGCGACGAAGCACTGTGGGAAACAGAACCTTTCGCCGCCGTCGAGAAGAACGGCCGCCTGTATGGCCGTGGCGCTGCGGACGACAAGGCCGGCATCATGGCGCACATCGCCGCTTATGCAGCTGTTTCCGAGGTCCTCGGTGCGGAGCTTGGCCTGGGGGTCACCTTCTTTATCGAGGGTGAAGAGGAAGCCGGCTCACCCACGTTCAGGCCTTTCCTGGAGGCGAACAGGGAACTCCTCCGCGCCGATGTGATTGTCGTCGCAGATTCCAGCAACTGGAAGGTGGGCATACCCGCCCTGACCACAAGCCTTCGGGGGCTGGTGGACGGAACCATCGAAGTCCAGGTCCTGGAGCACGCGGTGCACTCAGGGATGTTCGGCGGCCCCGTGCTTGATGCCCCCACCCTGTTGGCGCGCCTGATTGCCACCCTCCATGACGACGACGGCAACGTCGCCATCCCGGGGCTCGTCGCCACTGATAACGCCTCAGTGGATTTCCCCGAGGCCGACTACCGGGCCGACGCTTCAGTGCTCGACGGCGTCCGCCTCGCCGGCACGGGCAGCATCGCCTCACGGCTCTGGACGAAGCCTGCCCTGTCCATCATCGGCTTTGATGCGCCGGCCGTGGATGTGGCGTCCAATACGCTGCTGCCCAGGGCGCGGGCGAAGTTCAGCCTGAGGCTGGCGCCCGGGCAGTCGCCGGAAGAAGCCATGGCGGCAGTCCGCAAGCATGTTGAGTCCAACGCCCCATTTGGCGCGAAGGTCACTTTTACGCCGGGGGAGAGCGGCAACCCGTTCCAGACGGACACGTCCTCGGCTGCTGCAGCCTTGGCCATGTGGGCGCTGGGGGAGGCGTGGGGCGTGCCGGCGGTGGAGACCGGAATCGGCGGTTCCATCCCGTTCATCGCCGATCTCACGGAGCTCTACCCCGACGTCCAGATCCTGGTGACGGGTGTGGAGGACCCGGACTCGCGCGCCCACAGCGCCAACGAGTCGCTGCATCTCGGGGATTTCCGGAAAGCCATCCTTGCCGAAGCGCTGCTGCTCGCGCGGATGGACAGCGGCGGGCTCCAGGAAGCCTGAGGTCCTGGCCAGGCTCCGCGGGAACAAGAGCGGACCCTGCATGGTTACGTCAGGAGTTAGAGCTACACGTGCGCCCCGCGTAGCATGTAGCTATAGCCCATACCGTATCCGTAGGGGCAGGCCACCGTTAGCGCGGGGCCGCCAGACCGTCCTAAGAAGGTAGGCCAATGAGCACCGCAACCAATGAGAACAGCACCGAGACCACCAGCGCTGCTACTGATGAGCTGCCCGTCCACGAGGTCAACCTGACCGACGTCGCCGCAGGCAAGGTCCGCAGTCTCCTTGAGCAGGAAGGCCGCACGGACCTCCGCCTCCGTGTCGCCGTGCAGCCCGGCGGCTGCTCAGGGCTGATTTACCAGCTCTACTTCGACGAGCGCCTCCTTGACGGAGATGCCGTCCGCGACTACGACGGCGTTGAAGTAGTGGTGGACAAGATGAGCGTTCCGTACCTCAGCGGCGCCAGCATCGACTTCGAAGACACCATTTCGAAGCAGGGCTTCACCATCGACAACCCGAACGCCGGCGGCTCCTGCGCCTGTGGAGATTCGTTCCACTAGAACCGGTTGTTTCGCCTGGTGCCGGCGCCGTGGCCTCCCGCAATCAACACTGCGGGAGCCACGGCGCCGACATGTGGGCGAAACGCCCGGGGGAGCGGTAAGCTCTACACCGAGTAGTAAAACTTTTAGTGTGCCCGCGGCGCCGATGGCTGCCCGGACAACAGCAACAAGTAGGAAGGGCCGTCTGTGAGTTCGCAGAACCGAACCGGCAGCCGACGCAAAACGATCACCACGATCTCAAGCTTGGCAATTGCCGGCGCGTTGGTTTTGACCGGATGTTCGCCAGAGGTAGAGAAGGGGTGGCTGCCCACAGAACGTGGCACCACCAACAACAGCGACCGCATCATGGACCTCTGGGTCAACTCATGGATTGCCGCCCTTGCTGTGGGCATCATTACCTGGGGCTTGATCGTCTGGTGCCTCGTCGCCTACCGGCGCCGCAAGGGCACCGTGGGATTCCCGCGGCAGACCAGCTTCAACCTTCCCCTGGAAGTCTTTTACCTGACCATCCCCCTGTTTATGGTCCTGGTGTTCTTCTACTTCACTGACCGTGACCAGCAGGCCATTGACGACCGCTCCAAGCCCGCCGACGTCGTTGTTGATGTCCGCGGCAAGCAGTGGGCCTGGGACTTCAACTACAAGTCCGGCGACGTCATCGAAGAAGACCTCCACGAGGCCGGCGTCCAGGCGCACCTCACGGGTAACACGATCGACAAGGAACAGCTCCCCACGCTGTACCTGCCCGTCAACAAGTCCGTTGACCTCGAACTCAACGCACGCGACGTGATCCACTCCTTCTGGGTTCCCGCCTTCCTGCAGAAGCGCGACATGATCCCCGGCAAGACCAACTACATCCGGTTTACCCCCACTAAAGAGGGCACCTACGACGGCAAGTGCGCCGAACTCTGCGGCGAGTACCACTCCGAAATGCTGTTCCGCGTCAAGGTGGTGTCGGAAGCTGAATTCCAGGCCCACATGGAAGAGCTCAAGGCCGCCGGCAACACGGGCCTCCTTGGTGTGGAGTACGACCGCAACCCGAACCTGAACGAAATTAAGTAAGGGGAGCGACGTGGCTACGTACACTCAATCCGCACCCACCGGAGTCCTCACGGCTCCCGTGGTTCCCAAATCCAAGGGACGCATCGTCGTCAACTGGATCACCTCCACTGACCACAAAACCATCGGGTACATGTACCTGATCGCTTCGTTTGTGTTCTTCTGCCTCGGCGGCGTGATGGCGCTGCTGATCCGCGCCGAACTGTTCGAGCCTGGTATGCAGATCCTGCAGACCAAGGAGCAGTACAACCAGCTGTTCACCATGCACGGCACCGTGATGCTGCTGATGTTCGCCACCCCGCTTTTCGCCGGCTTCGCGAACGTCATTATGCCCCTGCAGATCGGCGCACCCGATGTCGCGTTCCCGCGGCTGAACGCACTGGCTTTCTGGTTCTTCCTCTTCGGCTCCACCATCGCGGTGTCCGGCTTCATCACACCGCAGGGTGCCGCTTCCTTCGGCTGGTTCGCCTACGCGCCGCTGTCCAACACCACGTTCAGCCCCGGCATCGGTGGCGACCTGTGGGTGTTCGGCCTGGCACTGTCCGGCTTCGGCACCATCCTTGGTGCGGTCAACTTCATCACCACCATCATCTGCATGCGCGCACCGGGCATGACCATGTGGCGGATGCCGATCTTCACCTGGAACACCCTGGTCACCGCCATTCTGGTACTCATGGCGTTCCCGCCGCTGGCCGCCGCGCTGTTCGCACTCGGTGCCGACCGCCGCTTCGGTGCCCACATCTTCGATCCCGAAAACGGCGGTGCCGTCCTCTGGCAGCACCTGTTCTGGTTCTTCGGCCACCCCGAGGTGTACATCATCGCCCTGCCGTTCTTCGGCATCGTCTCGGAGATCTTCCCGGTCTTCAGCCGCAAGCCGATCTTCGGCTACAAGGGCCTGGTCTACGCAACGATCGCCATCGCTGCCCTGTCCGTGACCGTGTGGGCCCACCACATGTACGTCACCGGCGCAGTGCTGCTGCCGTTCTTCGCATTCATGACCATGCTCATCGCAGTGCCCACGGGCGTGAAGTTCTTCAACTGGATCGGCACCATGTGGCGCGGATCGCTGACGTTCGAAACGCCCATGCTGTGGAGCATCGGCTTCCTGATCACCTTCCTCTTCGGCGGCCTCACCGGCATCATCCTGGCATCCCCGCCGCTGGACTTCCACGTCTCCGACTCCTACTTCGTGGTGGCGCACTTCCACTACGTGGTGTTCGGCACCGTGGTGTTCGCGATGTTCGCAGGCTTCTACTTCTGGTGGCCCAAGTGGACCGGCAAGATGCTCAACGAACGCCTGGGCAAGATCCACTTCTGGCTCCTGTTCCTCGGCTTCCACGGCACTTTCCTCATCCAGCACTGGCTGGGCGTCGAGGGCATGCCCCGCCGTTACGCGGACTACCTGGTGGAGGACAACTTCACCTGGATGAACCAGTTCTCCACCGTGGCTTCGTTTGTCCTGGGCGCATCGCTGATCCCGTTCTTCTGGAACGTCTACATCACGTGGCGCAGTGCCGAAAAGGTACAGGTGGACGACCCCTGGGGCTTCGGCGCTTCGCTCGAGTGGGCCACGTCCTGCCCGCCGCCGCGGCACAACTTCACGTCGCTGCCCCGGATCCGCTCCGAGCGTCCCGCCCTTGACCTGCACCACCCCGAGCTTCGACAGGTCCACACTGCCGAGTCGCCGGCTCCCGCAGCCCAGGTACTCGGTAACGCCGACCAGAAGGACACTGCACAGTGAAAATCGAATCATGGATCTTTGGTTCCGGAGTCTTCTTCTTCGTACCGGTTTCGCTGGTCTACGGGTTCCTCACCAACTGGGGTGAGTGGGTCGGTATCCTCGGCATCCTCCTGGTCGGCGGCCTCGCCGGCATGATCGGCGGATACCTCGGCTTCACCGGCAAGCGTGTTGGCATGCGTCCCGAGGACCGCACTGACGCCGAGATCCACGAGGGCGCCGGCGAACAGGGCCACTTCAGCCCGTGGAGCTGGTGGCCCCTGGTCCTGGGCATCGCCTGCGCCACAGGGTTCCTTGGCCTGGCAGTCGGCTTCTGGATCGTCTTCATCGCCGCCGGCCTGGCCGTGGTAGCGCTCATTGGCTGGGTCTACGAATACAGCCGCGGCGACCACGCCCACTAGGCACAAGGAAGTAAACAACGACGGCGGGCCTCACCTGAAAGGTGAGGCCCGCCGTCGTTGTTGTATCACGTGGTTGAGCCGTTCCCTGAGCACCTGCAGGGCAACCCAGGAACAGTCCCGGCAGGGGCCTACCCGGCTCCCTGCGACTCCAGGAGCCTGCCAAGGGTTTGGAGGACATCCTGTGCTTCTTCGCGTCCCAGTGGACCGTCTAGGGCTGCATCAGGGATGTTGAGCTCCACCTCGCAACCGTGATGGAAGTCAGCCGTCATCACCTGCAGCAGAGACCGTGCATCAACGTATGCCGTGCCCGCCTTGGAGATGGTCACCGGCAGCCCGGTTTCGGTGACCGCCCGGACAAATACGGCGGCCGGACGCGCATGCAGTCCGATTGAGGCTGTGACCACGGCCTTCTGAGTTGGCAACGGGACTCCTTCTTTATGACGGCCCCATCCGTCTGGTATTGAAATTTTCCTGTCCAATATAGCGGCACCTTCCCGTGATCAGCGAAATGCTCCTGTACTGTGGCGCACACTGGTCTAGACCTGTCCTAAAATGGCTGGGTGATCCTCAACCAAACGGCAAAGTCCCGTGGCTGGTAGCGCGGCAGCCATCGCCGGCGAGATTGACCGGACCAGCGGTACGGCCATCTATGTTCAGCTGCGTGAAATCCTCCGGACCTATATCGTCGAATCGTGCCGGCCCGGATCGGCGCTGCCCTCGGAACGCGACCTGGCGGAGCGTTTTGGCCTCGCCAGGATGACCGTCCGGCAGGCGATTGATGCCCTGGTGGGCGAAGAAGTGATCGAGCGGGTGGTAGGGCTGGGCACGTTTGTGCGTAGGCCGAAGCTGGACCTGCAGGTCAAGCTCACCTCGTACAGCGAAGAGATGCAGCGCCGCGGCATGGTCCCGGCCGCCAAAGTCCTCAGCTTCGAACAGATCGGGGCCAGTGCATTCCTGGCACGCGAGCTCCAGCTGGACGAGGGCACCCCACTGGTCCGTTTCCGGCGCCTTCTGCTGGCCGACGGCGAGCCGATGAGCGTCGACGAGAACTTCATCCCGACCCACCGGGTTCCCGGCCTGCTGGATGGAGAGCCACCCACCTCGCTGTACAACGTGCTCAGCGAACAGTACGGCCTGGTGATGGAGTGGGGGGAGGACATGATTGAGGCCACGGCTGCTTCGCCCTCCACCGCGCGCTTGCTCAATGTCGAGGTCGGTGCACCCTTGCTGAAGATCCAGCGCCATGCGTTCGTGGCCCGCACCATGGTGGACTATTCGGTCTCGTACTACCGGGCCGACCGCTACAAGCTGTGGGTTCCGTTGCAGCGCCCGGGTGCACGCCGGTCCCGCAGCCACTGACGTTGCTCCGCGGCTGATATCAGGCGCCGCGCGGAGCCTTACAGCTAAGCACACAGTGGAACTGCACACAGAGAAGGCCCGGTCCTCATGGACTGGGCCTTCTCTTTGCTGAATGACTGGGCCTAGTGGCTCAGGCTCTTGGCTTCCTCGGGTGCTTCGACTGCCGCATGGCCATGGCCGTGGGCAGCTTCCAGCTCAGCCGGGGTGGCCGGGGCAACACGGTCCTCGAAGAACCAGCGGGAGAGGAACGCGCGGCGCTTCTCCTTGCGCGTCACCACACCGTGTTCGTTGGGAACAGCGGGCAGGACCTCGGGAGATTCGAAGCCCACCAGCTTGTAACGCTTGTACTCGTCCAGCGGCGCGTGTACCTCGATGAACTCGCCGTGCGGGAGGCGGACAATACGTCCGGTCTCCCGGCCGTGGAGGGCTATCTCGCGGTCCTTGCGCTGCAGGGCCAGGGCCACGCGCTTGGCGACGACGAAACCAATGATCGGCCCGACGAAGAACAGTGCACGCAGCCAGTACGTCACGTCGTTGAGCGATACATGGAAGTGGGTGGCGATGAGGTCGGAACCGGCCGCAGCCCACATCACGCAGTACCAGATGAAGCCGGCAACACCGATTGCAGTACGGGTCGGTGCGTTGCGCGGACGGTCCAGCACGTGGTGCTCGCGGTCGTCCTTGGTGATCCACCGCTCAATCCACGGGTACATAAACATCACCGTGAACAGGATCCCGGCCGGCACAAGGGCCGGAAGCAGGACATTGAAGGTGAAGACGAAGCCGAACCAGTTCTGCTCCACGTGCCAGTTACCCAAGGTGCCGGGCATCAGGCGCAGCGCGCCGTCAACAAATCCGATGTACCAGTCGGGCTGGGTACCGGCGGACACCGGGGAGGGGTCGTACGGACCGTAGTTCCAGATCGGGTTGATCGTGAAGAAACCGGCCATCAGGGCCAGCACGCCGAAGACGATGAAGAAGAATCCGCCGGCCTTCGCTGCGTAAACAGGACCCAGGGGGTAGCCCACAACGTTATTGTCGTTGCGTCCCGGGCCGGGGTACTGCGTGTGCTTGTGGACGACCACCATAAACAGGTGCAGGACGATCATCAGCAGGATCAGTGCCGGGACAAGCAGGATGTGCAGCATGTACAGGCGGCCGATGATGGCCGTGCCCGGGAATTCCCCGCCGAAGAGGAAGAACGAGATGTAGGTTCCCACGACCGGGATGGACTTGATCACGCCGTCGATGATGCGCAGGCCGTTTCCGGACAGCAGGTCATCGGGGAGGGAGTAGCCGGTGAAGCCGGCAGCCATGGCCAGGATGAGCAGCACGCTGCCCACCACCCAGTTCATCTCGCGGGGCCTGCGGAAGGCTCCGGTAAAGAAGACGCGCAGCATATGCACGGCGATGGAAGCGACGAACAGCAGTGCTGCCCAGTGGTGCACCTGGCGCATGAACAGGCCGCCGCGCACGTCGAAGGAGATGTCCAGGGACGAGCTGTAGGCCACTGACATCTCAACGCCCTTGAGGGGCACGTACGAACCGTCGTAGTGCGTCTCCGCCATGGACGGATCAAAGAAGAATGTCAGGAAGGTGCCGGACAGCAGCAGGATGACAAACGAGTACAGGGCCACTTCGCCGAACATAAAGGACCAGTGGTCGGGGAAGACCTTGCGGCCGAATTCGCGGAGGATCCCGGAACCGCCAACACGTGAATCGACGAAGTCGGTGAACCGGCCTGTCTTGGTTTTGGCGACGAAAGCGGGCTCAGCTGTTGATGCTGCGCTCATGCATATCACGCTCCCAGTAACTTGGTCCTACAGGTTCTTTGAAGTCGCTGGTGGCGACCAGGTAGCCTTCGTCGTCAACTGCGATGGGCAGCTGGGGGAGAGGCCGGCTGGCGGGGCCGAAGATCACCTTGCACTCCTGAGTGAGGTCAAAGGTGGACTGGTGGCACGGGCACAGCAGGTGGTGCGTCTGCTGCTCGTACAGAGCAACCGGGCAACCGACGTGGGTGCAGATCTTGGAGTAGGCAACGATGCCGTTGTAACCCCAGTCCTCGCGGCCCTCGGAAGGGTTCAGGGAAGCGGGATCCAGGCGCATGAGCAGCACAACGGCCTTGGCCTTTTCGTTGAGCTTGCCCTCGTGGAGTTCGTTGAGGCCTTCCGGAATGACGTGGAAGGCTGAGCCGATGGTGACATCGGATGCCTTGATCGGGGTCCCGTCAGGGTCCCGGGCGAGGCGCTTGAGCTTTCCGTCCGCGGGGGCCCACATGGTGTGTGCGAGCTTATTGTCCGGACGCGGACCCAGGTCACCGAAAAGGGCAACTGCGGGCAGCGGAGCCAACGCAACGGCACCAAGGAGGGTGTTGCGGATCAGCGGGCGGCGCTTGATGCCCGTCTCTTCCACGATGTCGTCCACGATCCGGACAGCGGCGCGGCGGTCCTCCTCGTAACGGATCGCGTGACGCTCTTCGGAGACTTCGTGGTCCGGCATCAGGGCCTTGGCCCAGTGCACGATGCCGGTTCCGATGCCCAGCATCGCGAACGCGGTACCGATACCCAGCAGCATGTTCTGGAGCCGGATGCTTTCAATCGTTGATTCACCGGCCCCCAGATCGATGGCGAAGTACGCCACCAGGAAGATCAGGGTGCCAACAACAGAAATGCCAAATAGTAAGGCGACCTGCCGTTCTGCCCGCTTTGCGGCCTTCGGGTCCGTGTCAGCCAGGCGCAAACGGTGCGGAGGAATTCCAGGATCCTGGAACTTCTCCACCTCATTCTGACCAGCCGTAGCTACGGTGCCCGAGTGGTTCGGACTGCCGTCACTATGGTTGCCCATAATTCGCCTCATCCTTCTCTCGTCCCGGCGGATGCCGGGTTAGTTTCTAATATCAAACTGCTGACTCGTCAGCAGAAGTTTGGTGTTCCGGAAGTGCTAGGACGTCCGGGAGGTCAGCCAGATGGTGAAGGCAATGATGACGCCGAGGCCTGCAACCCAGACGAACAGGCCTTCAGCCACGGGGCCGAGGGATCCCAGGTCAGCGCCGCCGGGGGAGCCGTTGGTTTCAATCTGCTTGAGGAAGGTGATGACATCGCGCTTGCCCTCAGGGGTGATGTTGGAATCGCTGAAGACCGGCATGTTCTGCGGACCGGTGACCATTGCCTCGTAGATGTGCTTTCCCGAAACATCGGCCAGGGCGGGAGCGAACTTGCCGCGGGTGAGCGCACCGCCGGCAGCAGCAGCGTTGTGGCACATGGCGCAGTTAGTGCGGAAGAGTTCGCCACCGGCAGCCGCGTCACCCTTTTCGTCCAGCAGGCTTTCCTCAGGAAGAGCCGGGCCGGCGCCCAGGGAGGCGACATAGGCTGCAAGCTGGTGGGTCTGTTCGTCGTTGAACTGAACAGGCTTCTTCAGCGCCTGGGGGCCGTTCATCTGCATGGGCATGCGGCCGGTACCAACCTGGAAGTCGACGGCAGCAGCGCCGACACCCACGAGCGACGGACCATCCTTGGAACCGCTGGCGCCCATGCCGTGGCAGGTGGCGCAGTTGGCGGCGAAAAGCTTTCCGCCTTCCTCGACGTCACTTGTGCTGTACGTGGTGGTGGAAGCCTTGGCCTCGTTGACGGTGGTGGCCACGGCGTACAGCCCGCCAGTGATGAGGAGGCCCATCAGTAGGAGGGCAATGACTGCCAGTGGGTGTCGCCGCTTTTGCGAGAGTGCCTTCACGTGGTGGTTCCTTTATTCGATCCTGGGCGGGCTCCGGGAGCCGCTACCTGAAATTCTGCCTCTTGTAGAAAAAGAATCAAAGCTGGCTACTTGAGGACGTAGATGACCAGGAAGAGGCCGATCCAGACCACATCCACAAAGTGCCAGTAGTACGAGGTGACGATCGCTGACGTGGCTTCGAAGTGCCCGAACTTCTTCGCGGCGAAGGACCGGCCCATGATCAGGAGGAAGGCAACAAGCCCGCCGATCACGTGGAGGCCGTGGAAGCCGGTGGTCATGTAGAAGGCCGAACCGTAGGCGTTGGAGGAGAGCGAAACGTGCTCGGAAACCAGCATCGCGTATTCAGTGGCCTGGCCGGCGACGAAGAACGCACCCATCAGGAATGTGAGGGTGAACCATTCGTTCATACCCCAGCGGGCGAACTGGAAAGCCCCGCCTGTTTTGCGCGGCTGCAGCCTCTCGGCGGCGAAGACGCCCATCTGGCAAGTAAAGGAACTGGCCACGAGGACGATCGTGTTGACGAGCGCAAAGGGGAAGTTGAGCTTGGCTGTCTCTTCGGCCCACATCTCGCCGCTGGTGGAGCGGAGCGTGAAGTACATGGCAAAGAGACCGGCGAAGAACATCAACTCGCTGGAGAGCCACACTACGGTTCCAACGGAAACCATATTGGGGCGGTTCAGCGTGGGGTGCGCCGGGGTACTGGGGGCATGGGTCGCAGATGTCACATAGACATTATGTCTGTAAAACTCCGTGCTGCCCAACGCAAACCGGCTTTTCGGGGGACTTTTTCTACAAAGACGCGAAATCGCCGGGAAAAGTTCCCTTGACGGTTCACATTGGTCAGCCGCTGCTATCCCTCGATAGCATCAGCAAGTGACTTCACAGGCATCTGCGGCATTGGCGGACAACACGTGGCCCCGGCTGATTTCGGCCCTGATCAACGGCAAGGACCTCACCGCGGACAGCACCGCGTGGGCAATGGACACCATCATGTCCGGGGAGGCGACACCAGCCCAGATCGCGGGATTCCTGGTTGCCCTCAGCGCCAAGGGCGAAACCGTCGAAGAGCTCTCAGGCCTCGTGGATGCCATGCTGGCCCACGCCAATCCGGTCTCGATCTCCGGCGAAAAGCTGGACATCGTCGGTACCGGCGGTGACCAACTCAACACCGTTAACATTTCCACCATGGCCGCCCTGGTTGCTGCCGGTGCCGGCGCCAAAGTAGTCAAGCACGGCAACCGCGCGGCGTCGTCGTCGTCCGGGTCAGCGGATGTGCTGGAGGCCTTGGGAGTCCGGCTGGACCTGTCCATCGACCAGGTGGCCCGCAACGCCGAGGTGGCGGGAATCACCTTCTGTTTCGCGCAGGTGTTCCATCCGTCTTTTCGTCACACGGCCGTGCCGCGGAAGGAACTGGCTATTCCTACTGCCTTCAACTTCCTGGGACCGCTGACCAACCCTGCCCGCGTTCAGGCGTCGGCAGTCGGCGTCGCCAACGCGCGAATGGCGCCGCTGGTGGCCGGTGTCCTGGCCCAGCGGGGGAGCCGGGGACTGGTATTCCGCGGCAATGACGGCCTGGACGAGCTCACTACCACCGGCCCCTCGACCGTCTGGGAAATCCGGAACGGCACCGTGGTGGAGCAGGAGTTCTCCCCTGAGGACCTCGGCATCCAACGTGCAACGGTGGATCAGCTGCGGGGCGGAGATGCTCGCGCCAACGCTGCTGTTGTCCGCGATGTCCTCGCAGGCAAGGAGGGGCCCGCCCGGGACGCCGTCCTCCTCAACGCAGCAGCCGGACTGGTGGCTTTTGACGCCGGCGCGGAAGGTCCATTGCTCGAACGCATGCGGACTGCCTATGCTCGGGCAGCAGAATCCATCGGGTCCGGGGCTGCTGCCGCGGTGCTCGAGAAATGGGTGTCGCTCAGCCGTTCCTGACGGGTGCGGCCTGCTACTCGAAACCGAGGGCGAAGGCTGCGTCCAGATCGTGCTGGGAGTAGGCGCGGAATGCGATATGCGTGGTGGTGTGGACCACTGCGGGCACCTTGGAAAGCCGGTCGGCAATGACATCGGCAAGGTCCTCGTGCTGCCGTACCCGTGCCACCGCGATCAGGTCCCATTCACCCGTCACTGAATAAACCTCGCTGATGCCCTCGATTGCTGAGATCTCTTCGGCAGTTTCAGGAATGCGGGCAGCGTCGGTCTTGATCAGAACGAAAGCGGTGATCACGTTTAATCCTTTCGGATCTGTTGCGCCGTAGCAGGGCCCGGCAGGCTTCTGGGTGCTGCCAGCCTATTACATTCCGGTCCGGACCCCGCGGGATCATCCGCGCCCTGCGTCAGTTCTTCCGGAGCCGGCGTGCTCCTGCCCACACCAGGCGCCAGCCGACCAGCAGCAGGCCCAGGCTCAGCAAGGCGACGATGATGAACGGCAGTACGACGGTTTGGTTGGTGAGGAGCCGGAGCACCATGCCTCCGGCCAAGGCTCCGAGCCAGACTGCCAGGCCGGTCCGGCGCACGGCCAGCGGGTTGCGCCAGGCTTTGGAGGCCAGCCAGCCCAGGGCCGCCCCGGCCAGGAACGGCCACGCTGTCAGGAACACGCCGGCCACAACATCGCCCCGTTGGTGTGCGTCCCGGCCCACGCCAGCAAACACCAGGATCAGGACGGCGTCCGTGACGGCTGCGGCTGCAATGGTTCCCTTGGAAAGAACATGCACGGGCCGCTGGATTGGAGGAGTCATGGATTCGAGCCTAGCAATGTCAACGTGCTGCCGGTTGCCGTCCGCCGCCACCCCTTGTACCTGTCCCCGCAACTGGGCAGGATGGACAAATCCGGGCATCGGGAAGGGCAGGACATGCGGTTGATCCAGGTAGCGCAGTACGCAGGCGACCTCGGGCGGGCGGCGGACTTTTATTCGGAGCTCCTCGACGTCCAGCCCACAGCCGTATTCGACCCGCCCGGCCTGGTGTTCTTCGACCTCGACGGCCTGCGGCTGTTGCTGGAGCGGGAAGCCCCGCGGGCGCTGCTCTACCTCGAGGTTCCCGATGTGAGGACGTCAGTGGCCGGGCTTAGGGGCAGGGGAGTCGAAGTCGTGACAGATGCGCACATCATCTTCAGCCACAGTGACGGGCTGCTGGGCCCTGCCGGCACGGATGAGTGGATGGCCTTCATCAGGGACAGCGAGGGCAATACTGTTGGGCTCGTCAGCCAGCTTCCCGCGCAGGGGGCAGCACAGGCCCCGGACGGCGCCTGAGACCGTTGTGCCTTTCGGATACCGCCACTAGGCTCAAGCCGGAAGGGAGCAACCTATGCCACGCACCATCGGAACCTGTCTATGGTTCGAGAACGAGGCGGAACAGGCAGCCGGGTTCTACACCTCGGTTTTTGATAATTCCAGGATCCTGAACGTCTCACGTCTCGAAGGAGCGCCGGGCCCCGAAAAACAGGTCGTCGCCGTCGAATTCGAGCTCGAAGGCCGCCCCTTCACCGCGCTGAACGGTGCGCGCGGCGCCATGTTCACCGAAGCTGTTTCGTTTATGGTCGACTGCGAGGACCAGGATACGGTGGACCGCTATTGGTCAGCCCTGACCGACGGCGGCAGCGAAAGCCAGTGCGGCTGGCTCAAGGACCGCTTCGGGGTTTCCTGGCAGGTCATCCCGTCCGTGCTCACCTCACTGATCGCCGGGACCGATCCGCTCGGTTCCCAGCGGGCGATGCAGGCGATGCTGGGGATGCGGAAGCTGGACATCGCGGAGCTGCAGAAGGCTTACGACGGCTGAGGCCCCGGGATGCCGGCGTTCCCCGTCCTGCATCCGTGGTGAAACGCAGGGCGGCGGGTAGCATCGGTGCCGATGAACAAACCTTTGTGGATCTGCTGCCTTGTGGGCGCGGCCGTCGGAATAGCCGTGGGCCTGGCTGTCTTTGACAGCCCGTTCATTGGTTTCGCGCTGGGACTGGGCCTCGGTGCTGTGGTGGGCGCCGGCATCGGGAAGCGCCACTGACCCGTCATCGTTGTCCGGGGGCAGGGCAGTGGCCGCAAGCTTCCTGGTTCCGGCTTCAGTCAGCCGTGGGAAGAGCTGTGCGCCTCCTGGGTTGTTTCAGGTTGCCAAGGCGGTTCCGATGCCATGTCCACTCCGGCCCCGTCTGTGGAGGCCGGTTCCACGGTGACTGCGGAAGCCGCAGCGTGTGCCTGGCGGGCAATGCCGGACCGCACGCTTTCGACTACCTCGTCACCGAGCAGCGGCCCGGTGTAGCTGATGTCGAGGCCGCCGTTGACGGCTGTGGTCCGGTAGTTCCCGAGCGCGTCAGCGAGTATTCCCTCCCTGTCGACAGCCAAGGCCAGGGCGCCGGGGTCGGGGGTGGGAATGCTGAAGCGCAGATCGTGGATCAAGGCCTGGAGGACGTGGAAATGCTCAGCGCCGAGCCGTTCCGTGTCCGGACCGGACACCTGGGTAACCAGGGACCGGCCGTCATCAAGCGTGGCCGAGGCCGGCAGCGCCACCAGGACCTCGGGCATAACATGCTCGAGGATGGCCGGTTCCAGTACGTCAGGTGACATGTCGGCCAGGGTCAGGCCCTGCTGCTCGGCCGCCGATTCCAGCTTCATGCGCAGGCCGGCCAGATCTGCGTCCATTGCGGAGTGGACGGCGACCACCACACGCCGTCGCACCATGAGCCCGTCGTAACCGACCGTGGGCCGGCTGTTCCCGACGTCCTGGCCTTCCTCCGCTTGTGGTGCTGCCGCGCTGGGCGTCGCGGGGAGTGTTGAGCTGACCGGCTGGCCGGTACAGCCAGCCAGCGCTATGGAGAGGACGACGGCGAGCGGGAGCAGAAACTTCACGTTCACGTCAGGTGCCGGCCGGATAGGAGGGCTTGTAGGTGGAGGCAAATGCCCCTTCGGGGGTGTTTTCCACGACGGGCGCGTCGGAGGTGATGGGATCGTTGTTTTCCAGGTCACCGACCGCGAACTGGACCATCATGTCGTGATCCTCGTGCACGAGGTTATGGCAGTGGACCATGTAGCGGCCGCCCTCGTGTTTGCCTGTATCGAACTGCATGAGCACGGTGACAGCCTCGTTTTCGCCGGCGTAGAAGACGTCCTTGGGCCCGTTTTCCCAGGCAAAGGGTTTGCCGCCGTTAGTGTTGCGGCCAATGATTTTCCCATCGATCAAATGGATGTGGACAGGATGGAACCATCCGCCGGATTCATTGACGATGGTCCACTCTTCAACCTGGTTGCGCTGCGGATTTGCGAAGCACTTCCTGAATCCTGATTTCTCGACGTCGTCCCACGTATCGCCGTTGATGGTCCATTCGCCGCCCTCACGCCGAACACGCAAGGTTCTCCTGGCTACGGCCATGTCCGGGGTCAGCGACATCGTGTCCAGTCCGCCCTCGGCTTTTGTGGGATGCTCACCGGGATCCAGTGTGGTGGGAATGGAGGTGATCGATCGTGACTCCGGCCGTGGAGACGGAGCATCGGCAACAACTTCGAACTTCATGACCTTGCCGGTGTTGGCGAAGTTCACGTTGTTCTTGTTGCTGAGATTCCGCAACTCCACGCTCTGGCCGGGCTTGTACTTGCGGAAGTCGATCAGGACCTCGTAGCGCTCTGCCGTCCCTTGCCGCCACGAGGAAACTGCCTGAACGGTGGGCGTCATTCCGGCATCGGTTCCTACCACGTAGAAGGGATCGCCGGTGGAGAGCGAGAACCGGTAGGACCTGGTGATGGAGCCAACCAGGAACCGGAACCGGTAGATCCGCGGTTTGACCTTCATGGTGGGCCAAGGCACGCCGTTCACCATGATGATGTCACCCCAAAGTCCGGCGTGGCCGTTGTCGTTGTATCCAAGCGATCCGTCGGCATTCAGCATTACGTCGGACACCAGGATCGGCACGTCGAATTCGCCTTGGGGGAGTTGCTCCCGCTCGAGGGAGTTGGTGATCGTGTACAAAGCGGCAAGGCCCGAGTACACGCCCTGTGCGGTGAGCATGTGGTTGTGATCGTGGTACCAAAGAGTGCGGGCGGCCTGCCAGTTCGGGTAGTGGTAGTTTTTGATGCGCCCGGGCGCTGTACGGTCGTTGGCATAGCCGTCGTACTGGGGGAGCGAGGCGGAGCCGTGAAGGTGGGTCACCGTGTTGAAGGGGTCGCTATACAGGAGGCCCTGGGCCGGCAATCTGTTGCTGATCCGCACCTCCGTGCGCGTACCTTGTTGAACCTGAATTGACGGACCGGGAAATATCCCGTTGTAGCCGGCCAGAGTGGTTGACGGGCCGTTAGCGATCTGGGCCTGCCCCAACCGCTGCGAAAGCGAGTACCTGGCGAAGGGCTGGCCGTCCGGATCGAGGCCTGTTTCGTAGGGGACAAGTTCCGGGGGACGCTTAAACACCGCCCGGTAGGGTACGGGCATGTTGTTGGCTGCCAGCGTGCTGGGGCTCGCCGGGGCCGGTCCCTCCGCGCCTTCCGCATGCACTCCTCCAACCAGGCCCGCTCCCTGCTGCAACCCGGTGACGGCGACAACGCCGCCCAGCAGGCCCAGCTTCAAAGCTTCTCGACGTGATTTCATGACTCCTCCACATCTGTGGTTGAGACCGGCTTTGTACTGTCGCCCCACGAAATAGTGCGGCCCCTACGTTGGGAAAAACTTGGGGGTACCTTACGGGGAAGGGGTTACCCGCCGGATCCTGGTCGTGATCCTGCTGCTGATTCACGCTACTTGACATAATGTAGATTATCGGCACTTTGCAAAGAGGCTCCGAAAGGGGTCGGGCGCCGATCCCGGACGTCCCAGTTCCGGCCCCCACAAATCCGCTCCCGCAGACAAATCCGCAGGTCAGCATTGTCTTAACCGGAGTGCTCGTTAAGAATGAATCAATGACGGTCTATGTGCGATCCCTTGAAACAGCTGTCCCGAAAACCATGCTGATCCAGACCCAGGCCCGAGACGTGTTCGCGGCCCAACCAGGTTTATCCAGGCTTGGTTCGCGGCTGGTCAATACCTGCTTTGACTCAGCCGCCATCGACACCCGTTTCACCGCCGTTGAGGAACTCACCAATGACTTCCGCTCCGACAACCCGCAGTTCTACGATCCGGCCACCGGACTGCTGCTGAATCCCAGCACCAAGGCCCGCAACGAGATTTTCGGCCGGGAGGCCACCAAGCTCTTCGTGGACGCTGCCCGTGCCGCCGTCGCTGCCGCCCCTGAACTCGATTTACTTGACATAACTCATCTCATTACCGTGTCATGCACAGGATTCTTCAATCCCGGACCCGATTACAAGATTGTCCGCGCACTCGGCCTGGATCCGGCCGTGCAGCGCTACCACCTCGGATTTATGGGCTGCTACGCGGCATTCCCGGCGCTGCGGGCAGCGAAACTGTTCTGCGAAGCGGATCCGGACGCGGTGGTGCTGGTGGTCTGCGCCGAGCTCTGCTCCCTGCACGTCCGCACCTCCAACGATCCGGACACGATCATGGGATCGGCCCTGTTCGCCGATGGTGCCGCGGCCGCCGTCGTCACCGCCCGGAGCGGTAGCGAAGAACAGTCCCTGCTTCAACTGGACCACTTCGAAACCGTCCTTACGCCGGTGGGTGAAGACTCAATGGCCTGGAACATCGGCGACCACGGGTTTGAAATGGTCCTGGGCAATTATGTGCCGCACATCATCGATGACCACATCGTGGGCGCCCTGCAGCCCCTCCTGGCCAAGGATCCGGAACTGGCCGCACTCCCCTACACCTCCATCCGCCACTGGGCCATCCACCCCGGCGGGCGGAGCATTCTGGACAAAGTCCAGTCCCGGCTCGGACTCACCGACGAGCAACTGGTCCCTGCACGCGAAACACTGCGCAACTACGGGAACATGAGCAGCTCCACGGTGCTGTTTGTGCTCAAACACATCCTGGAACAGGCTCCCGAAGACGGCGACGAACGGATCTGCTCCATGGCCTTCGGTCCCGGGCTCACAGTGGAGACAGGACTGTTCACCAAGCTGCGGCAGGCACCTGCCGGAATGCGCCCGGACCAGGTGACCGGGCACGCGGCGGAAGTGCCGGTCGCCTGAGGCCGGTGGACGTCCTGATGCGGCGGCGCGCCGCCGATGCCGTGGAACTGATGGACCTGCCGGACTGCGACGCCCGGCTCCTGGACAATACCTATCGCCAGTTTGGCCTGGTCAACCGCATGGTGTCCGGCTGGCGGAAGCTGTACATCCGGGAACTTCGGCCGGCGCTGGAGCAAAGCACCGCTCCCGCCCGGCTGCTGGACATCGGCTCCGGCGGCGGCGATCTGGCCTGCCAGCTCGCCGAATGGGCCCGCCGCGACGGACTGGCGCTGCGGATCACCGGCATAGACCCGGACGCCCGGGCGGCCGCCTTCGCCCGCAGACGTCCCGCGCTGCCGGGCGTTGAATTCCGGCAGGCGCACAGTTCAGACCTGGTCCGGGAAGGCAACAGCTTTGACTTCGTCATCTCCAACCATGTGCTCCACCATCTTCCGGCCGCCGATCTGCAACAGCTCCTCTCTGACTCCGCGGCGCTGGCCAGCCGGAAAGTCCTCCACAACGACCTCCGCCGCAGCCCCGCCGCGTACGCGCTTTTCTGGGCCGCGGCGCTGCCGTTCCGCCAGTCCTACATCCGCGCTGACGGCCTGACCTCCATCCGCAGGAGCTACACGCCAGCGGAATTGTCGGCCATCGCCCCGCCGGGCTGGAAAGTGGAACCGGGCGCGGCCTTCCACCAGGTCCTCACCCTGCGCAGGAACTGACGTGGCAACGGACGTCCTGATTATTGGCGGGGGCCCTGTCGGATTGTTCCTCGCAGCCCTGCTCCTCCAGGACGGCGCCAGCGTCAGGGTGCTTGAACAGCGGCGCTCGAGGAACCTGCACACCCGCGCCATCGGCATCCACCCGCCCGCCCTCGAGGCGTTGCACCAGGTAGGGATTGCCGGGTCCGCAGTGCAGGACGGGGTCCAGATCCGGGAAGGGATGGCGGTCAGCGGCCGGAAGACCGTTGGCACGATGTCCTTTGGCGCAGTCTCCGATGCGTTCCCGTTTGTGCTGGCCCTGCCCCAGTACCGCACCGAGCAGCTCCTGGAGGAGCGTGTCCGCCAGCTTGACGGGGAGGCAATCGTCCGGGGCGTGCAGGCCTTGGAAGTTACGGACGACGGCGGCCACGTCACCGTTGTTGGGCAGGCCTGCGGACCGGCCGGGCGCCGCGAGGTGAAGTTCGGTGCGTCCCTCGTGGTGGCGGCCGACGGCGCGCGGTCCCGGGTGCGCAATCTTCTCGGCGTTCCTGTGGAGAGCAGGAGCTACCCCGACCACTATCTGATGGGCGATTTCCTGGATCCGGGGCTCCATGGCGAAAAGGCGGTTTTGTTCCTTGAGCCCGGTGGAATCGTTGAGTCATTCCCCTTGCCCGGGGGTATCCGGCGGTGGGTGGTGCGGCTGGGCCGTCCCGCCGGCAGCGCCGGTCCTGTCCAGCTGGCGGAGCTGGTGCGGGAACGCACCGGGATCCTTCCGGACGCTCGGACCAGCACCATGCTGAGCGCGTTCAGCGTCCGGTCCGCCCTAGCCCGCACGATGGCCGCTGGACGGATTGTCCTGATCGGAGACGCAGCACACGAGATCAGCCCCATCGGCGGCCAGGGCATGAACCTCGGCTGGCTGGATGCCCAAGCCCTCTCCCCCATCATCCTGTCGGCGTTGTCGGGCGGCCAAAAGGACTCGGCGGCCCGGCAGTTCAAGGAGTTCGACACCTCGCGGCGTCAGGCGGCCATAGTGGCCAGGCGCCAGTCTGAAATCAACATGATGCTGGGCCGGCCGCTGCCGGAGCCCCTGCTGGCCCTGCGGAACCTGGGAATCCGCGCCGCTGCCGCCAGCCCGGCCGTCAATCTCTGGGTTGCCCGGCGCTTTACCATGCAGTCACTGGCACGCGGCCGGCTCCCCAGCAGCGCCTACCGGTAGTAGCAGTCGTAACTGTCCTGGCTGACAATCAACCCCTCGCGCACCTCAAAGACTGAAGACGTCCTGGCCCGGATGGTTTCACCCCGGTCCCAGTAGCGGAGGTCCATCGCAACCGTCGCGGACCAGTCGGCTTCGACAACCACGCGGCCGCCCTCGCAGGTGGTCCGCCGGATGACAAACTCCTGGTGGGACACGACGTCGGAGCTTTGGTCCGCTCCCTGCAGGACTTCGGTCAGTGTCCGGGTGGAACCCTCGGGCGCCAGGAGGTGCGGCGCTTCCACCAGCACAAACGAGTCTGCAAGGAAAGGCCGGATTCCGGCGGCTCCCCCGCCGGCTTCGATGACACGAATGAACCCCAGGACACAATCCAGGGGTGAGGTTTGCGGTGCGGGCTCGTGCCGCGGCAAAGGATCAGGCATGGGATAGACACTAGCTGAGCGTGCATGTGGCGGCAGGCCACTAGGCTTTGCTCATGAGCCAGAGCACGCCCGGGACAGACCTCACTGCCGAACAAATCCGCGAAACCGTGGAGCAGATCCTCGCCGCCGGGACGCTTCCGCCCATCGTGCAGGCAGGCCACCCCGCCCTCCGCCAGCGCGCCGCAGCATTTGACGGGCAGCTCTCCGGCGAACTGCTCACCAGGCTGATCAACATCATGCGCGAGGTGATGCACCAGGCGCCCGGTGTGGGCCTCGCAGCGCCGCAGCTCGGGATTCCCCTGCAGCTGGCGGTCCTCGAGGATCAGTACGACGTCGATCCCGAAGCCGCTGCCCTTCGGATACGGAACCCGCTGGAGTTCCTGGCCGTCGTGAACCCCCGCTATACGCCGCTCGGCTCCGGGTTCGCCGCTTTCTACGAAGGTTGCCTGTCGCTCAACGGCCTGCAGGCCGTGGTTGCCCGCCACGAACAAGTACTGCTCGAATTCCAGACCCCGGACGGGGCGGCCGCGCGGCGGGAGTTTTCCGGCTGGCAGGCCCGGATTGTGCAGCATGAGACGGACCATCTGAATGGTGTGCTGTACGTGGACCGTGCCCAGTTGCGGTCCCTCAGCAGCAACGCCGAATATGCTGCACATTGGGCCGAAGCAGGCATCAGCAGGGCGCAGCAGGGGCTGGGTTTCGACGCCCGACCGGCCGGGATCAGCCGCAGCTGACCCTCCCGCCGCGCACCTGCGCCGAAGAAAGGGCGCCAGCAGCGCCATAGGATTGATCCCATGCCCTCCACCACGGACCTGCCGCTGCTGTGCCCGGTGTGCTCCCATCCCTTGGACCTTCTGACAACGGAAACCGGCCAGGGCCGCCTGGCCTGCCCTTCCGGTCACAGTTTCGATGCCGCGCGGCAGGGATACTTCAACCTGCTGGTGGGTAAGGGGACGGCCTTCGAGGCCGACTCGGCCGCCATGGTCCAGGCCCGCGCCGACTTCCTGGGGAACGGCCATTACGGGCCCCTCGCGCACGCGGTGGCAGCCGCCGTCGTACCCTTCCTCCCGGCGGACGGCGCTGCCGTCCTGGATTCTGGAACGGGGACGGGACACTACCTTCGGGCCCTGTTGGATACTGCGGCAGCGGAGGGCCGGAACGTCGCTGCCCTTGGCCTGGACATCTCGAAGTTCGCCCTCCGCCGTGCCGCACGGCTTAACCCGGAAGCTGTGAACCTGGTCTGCGATATCTGGCAGCCCTTACCGCTGGCAGAGGACGCCGTGGATGCCGTCACCGTGATCTTTGCCCCGCGCAACGCCGCAGAATTCGCCCGTGTGCTGCGGCCGTCCGGGCGGCTGGTGCTGGTGACTCCCCGCGCCGGACACCTGGCCTCCCTTGCGGCCGTGACCGGCATGCTGGGCATCGAGGAGGGAAAGGAAGCGCGGCTCGCCGAAGCAATGGGCGGCCATTTCGACGCCGATACAACCGTCGACGTCGACGTCCCTTTGGCGCTGACCCGGCAGGCTGCCGCGGACCTTGCGTTTATGGGACCGGCAGGTCACCACCTGGATAGGACGGCCCTTCAGGACCGGCTTGGAAGTCTCCCGGAGCCGATCATCTCGGACGCGAAATTCCAGCTGATGGTCTTCCGCCCCAGGAAACACGCCGCCGGGTAACGAGTTGGCCACTATCCTCCGGCCACCACTATGAGCCTGCCCACACCTGGGCAAGCGAGCACTAAGATTGTAGGACAGTTACTGGCGGGTGCGCGTCCGCGGCTCCCCGTAGCAAAGGGGGAGAACTTGTTCGAATGGCTCGGGGAAAACTGGTGGGCGCTGTGGCTCACGGCTTTCCTGGCGTTTGCAGTGATCGAGATGATCACGCTTGACCTGTTTTTCATCATGCTTGGCGGGGGTACCCTGGCCGCACTCGTGGCCGACTTCGCAGGCGCAGACCTGTGGCTGCAGATCGTCGTGTTCTGCGTGGTGTCACTGCTGATGATCGCCTTCGTCCGGCCCGTGGCCCTCTCCCACCTGAAGAAGGGCCCGTCGGACCAGCGGACCAACGTGGACCGGCTGATCGGTGAACAGGCTCTGGTGATGGAGCCCGTGACCTCGGACAGCGGCCTGGTCAAAATCGGCGGTGACATCTGGACTGCCCGTTCTGCCGGCGGGGTCCTGGCCGCCGGTCAAAAAGTTGTGGTCTCCGCAATCGACGGGGCCACCGCAGTGGTGTCAGCCCCGACCGGTTCCGCGGCCAGTCCAGATACTGCCTGATCAATTGGGGAACGAGGAGATGTATGGATAACGCCGGAGGTACTGCATTGGCCATTGTGCTGGTAGTCCTGATCGTGTTTGTGATAATCGTGCTGGTCCGTTCGGTGCGGATCATTCCGCAGGCGCGCGCGGGCGTGGTGGAACGGCTGGGCAAGTACCAGCGCACGCTGAACCCGGGACTCACCATCCTGATTCCGTTTGTGGACCGGCTCCTGCCGTTGCTGGACCTGCGCGAACAGGTGGTGTCATTCCCGCCGCAGCCGGTCATCACCGAGGACAACCTGGTGGTTTCCATCGATACCGTGGTGTACTTCCAAGTCACGGACCCGCGCGCCGCCACCTACGAAATCGCCAACTACATCCAGGCGGTGGAGCAGCTGACCACCACAACCCTGCGCAACGTGGTTGGTGGCCTGAACCTTGAAGAGGCACTCACCTCGCGTGACCAGATCAACGGCCAGTTGCGCGGTGTGCTGGATGAAGCCACCGGCCGGTGGGGCATCCGTGTTTCCCGGGTGGAGCTGAAGGCCATTGACCCGCCCCACTCCATCCAGGACTCGATGGAGAAGCAGATGCGCGCCGAGCGGGACCGACGCGCAGCCATCCTGACCGCCGAGGGTACCAAGCAGTCTGCCATCCTGACCGCCGAGGGCCAGCGGCAGGCGTCCATCCTGGCTGCGGAAGGCGATGCCAAAGCGGCCATCCTCCGTGCCGACGGTGAGGCCCAGGCCATCCAAAAGGTGTTTGATGCCATCCACAAGGGCAACCCGGACCAGAAGCTGCTGGCGTACCAGTACCTGCAGACCCTTCCGAAGCTGGCGGAGGGTTCCTCGAACAAGCTGTGGATTATCCCCAGCGAAGTCGGCGAAGCCCTCAAGGGCATTGGCAGTGCCCTGGGTGGAACCACCGCTGAAACCGGGGTCGCCGGCCTGTTCGATGAGGTGGGAACCAAGCCCTCAGAACCCTAGGCTGCCGGGCCAGCCAAGCGATGGAAGGGATCCGCAGTCCACTGCGGATCCCTTCCATTTTGGTTGACATGGCATGGTACGCGTATAATTGGGTATTTGTCTGGCAGGAGTAGATCCGCTGGAACAACCAAGCTTCGCAATGCGTTGAATCTAAGGATGCAGCACAGTGCACAGAGTAGTCCGGAGGCGCTTGGCGCCACCGGCTAGCGCGGGTTCTACACCGCGAACCGACCAGAGGGAGAAATCATGAGCGATCGCAGCCTGCGGGGCATGCGCCTTGGCGCGCAGAGCATGGAGACCGAGTCCGGAGTTGAGCCGGCTCCGCGCCAGCGCGTCGAGTACCGGTGCGAAGACGGCGAGCAGGTCTTTGTCACCTTCTCCTCCGAAGCGGAGATTCCTCCGGTATGGGTTTCCAAGACCGGCAAGGAAGCGCTCCTGGTTGACGGCGAACGCCCGGACACCAGCAACGACAAAGCTGTCCGTACACACTGGGACATGCTGCTGGAACGCCGCTCCCTGCCGGAGCTGGAGCAGATCCTCGAGGATCGCCTCACCATCCTGCGTGAACGCCGTGGTGAACGCCGCTCCGCGTAACACCCGAAAACAGCAAAGGGGCCGTCCCGCACAGTGTGCGGGACGGCCCCTTTGTTTTTCGTAGGGAATGGCTACTGCCGTGCTGTTGCCTTGCGGGTGAGGGTGTTCCAGCGGGCCTGGAGTCCCCACTTGGTGACGTTGATCATGGCTTCGACCACGATGTTGCCGCTCATTTTGGAGGCGCCGAGTTCGCGCTCGACGAAGGTGATGGGGCGTTCCTCGATCCGAAGCCCCATCCGGGCCACCCGCCAGGCCAGGTCCACCTGGAAGCCGTAGCCCACCGAGTCCACCTGGTCCAGGTTCAGCTTTTCAAGGGTGGTCCTGCGGAAGGCCCGGTAGCCGCCGGTGACATCCTTGATCTTCAGGCCCAGCATCAGCCGGGCATAGGTGCTGCCCACCCGGGAGATGGCCTGCCGGTAGAGGGGCCAGTTCACCACGCTTCCGCCGGGGACCCAGCGCGAACCCATGGCCAGGTCGGCGCCCTGGTCGATGGCTTCCAGCAGCTGGGGCAGCTGTTCGGGCTGGTGGGAACCGTCGGCGTCCATCTCAACCAGCACGTCGTATCCGGCGTCCAGGCCCCACTTGAAACCGGCGATGTAGGCGGCGCCCAGGCCTTCCTTGCCCTTGCGGTGCAGGACATGGACCTGGGAGTCCCCGGCGGCGATCCCGTCGGCGAGCTGGCCGGTGCCGTCGGGGCTGTTGTCATCCACTACCAGCACGTCCGAGGCCGGGACGGCTGCACGGAGCCGCTGCAGGGTGATGGGCAGCGATTCCAGCTCGTTGTAGGTAGGGATGATCGTAAGGACGCGCACAGAGAGCCTTCCTGGTGGGAGCAGTCGGTGCACCCGCTGGCCAGCGAAACCGGCGGCGGGCGCAGCTACCCATTATAGGGCGCCGGACAAACGGGTCAGGAACGCAGGGCAGGACTGGAGTACAGCTCCATGCCGTCGCGCACCGTCTGCAGGCATACCGGATCCGTACCGGTGTCCAGTGCCGGCAGCAGGGGTGTCCGGGCCCGGGGGTCGGTGCTCCACGACTGGACCCGGCCATCAGCCACCTGGACCATCAGTTCTTCAACCTCCCAGACGGCGAAGCTCGCCGGAGCGCCCGGCACCAGCTGGCCCGCCATCGGGTTGGGATACCTCGCCGCCCGCCACCCGGCCCGGGTGTGGCCCAGGAACGCCGCACGCGCCGAAATCCGTTCGTCCGCATTGTGGTGCTCCAGGCAAGCCCTGACGCTTGACCACGGCCGTAGCGGCGTCACAGGGCTGTCACTGCCGAAGCACACCGGAACTCCCGCCGAATACAGGCTCGCGAACGGGTTCATGGACTTGCTCCGCCCGCCCAGCCGCTTCTCGTAAAGACCACCGGAACCACCCCAGGCAGCATCAAATGCAGGCTGGGCACTGACGGTCACCGAGAAGCGCGCCAAAGTTTCCACCGCGGCGGCGTCCACCATTTCCACATGTTCGAACCGGTGGCCCGCAGCCCTGACCCGCTGCTCCCCCACCTCGCCGGCCGCAAGCTCCAGCGCCTGCAGTGCAGCGTCCAGTCCGGCGTCACCAATGATGTGGAAGCCGCCCTGGATACCGGCCAGCGAGCATGCCGCCAGGTGGGCTGCGGCCTCCTCCACACTGAGGTACAGGCTGCCGGTTTCATCGGGGGCGTCAGTGTAGGCGGACCGAAGGGCTGCCGTCCGGGACCCGATGGAGCCATCGATGTTGAGGTCGCCGGCCAGGCCGCGGACACCTGGGCCAAGCTGGTCAAGGATCGAGCGGGCGTGCTCTTCGGACGACGCAAGCTCGCCCCAGTACGGAAGAACTTCAGGCGTTGGACTGCCCTCACGCTCAAGGTTGTTCCAGGTACGGGCCACCCGGAGATCCCCGGCGCCCCCAATGTGCGGAGCGCCGATCTCCACGAGGGCCACGTAGCCGTGCGATGCGGCCTCCGCCAGGGCACGCTGCTGATGCCGGCGCAGCACGTCGTCGGGGAGCCGGCGGGTCGCCTGCCTGGCAGCTGCGTGGGCTGCCCGCGTGACGCGCGCACCGCCGTCGTAACCGTCCAGGCCGCGAAGGGCGGCGGCGCCCGCCAGCGACGGCGATACCAGTGCAGAGTGCACGTCCACGCGGGAGAGGTAGACCGGCCGTCCCCCAGAAGCCCGTTCCAGTTCCTCCGCACCCGGCAGCGCACCATCTGCCCAGGTGGTGTCATCCCAGCCGTGGCCAAGAACAGGACCGTCACCTGTGGCCGCGGCCACCGCGTCGAGGAGTTCCCTGGCCGAAGAAACGCCTTGCAGCGCCAGGGAGTCCAAGGCCAGGCCGGACTCTGTCAGGTGCACATGGGAGTCAACGAAGCCCGGCGCCACCAGGGCCCCGCGGAGGTCGATGATCTCCATGGAGCTGTCCGCGATGGAGGATGCTGCCTGCTCCGACCCCACCCATGCCACCGTGTCACCGTCCACCAGCATGGCCGTGGCGAAGGGGTCGGCCGCCGTGTAGACGGATCCGTTCCTGTAAAGCACTGGTTTGGGCTTCTGGCGCGGTTCGGGCTGTGGCGCAGGGGTGGGCATGGGCGGACAAACTCCTAAGGGTCAGTGGGCCGGCGGCAGCCGGCAAAGGAAATTAGAGGACAGAGGAATACGCCACGACGCCGCGGCGGATGAGTGAGATGGCCTCCGAACAGAGGCGGGCCAGGCGGGGTTCGAGGCCGGGGATCTTCGCGAGCTGGTCCAGCAGGTCAACCACCTGCTTCACCCACCGCACAAAGTCACCGGCGGCGAGGTCGGTCCCGCTCAGGACGTCCTGCAAATGCCGGCCGCGGGCCCACTTGTAGAGCGGCCACACGAGGCCCAGCTCGGGCTCGCCGGTCAACGGCAGTTTGTTGTCCTCTTCCACGTCCTCCAGGGCGGACCATTCCCTGACCACAATGTCCACCGAAGTTTCCAGGGAGATGCTGGGCATCCGGGGCCGGAGCCCCCGGTCCTCACGCTTGGCCTGGTACACCAGGACGCTGGCAAGGGCAGCGACTTCAACGGCATCGAGGTCATCGAAGGCACCCAGCCGCAGGGACTGTGAGATCAGCAGGTCCTTCTCGCCGTAAATCCGGCGCAACCGCTGGCCATCCGGGCTGATGATCAGCCGGCCGTCACCGGCGGGTTCGAGGTAACCATAGGAGGACAGCACGTCGCAGACGCGGTCAAACGTCTTGGCGATGGTGTTGGTGCGGCCCTGGATCTGCCGGACCAGTCCGTCGGTCTCGCGCCGGAGCTTCCACCAGCGTTCGGACCAGCGGGCGTGGTCCTCGCGTTCGCTGCAGCCGTGGCAGGGGTGCGCGCGGAGCGCACGGCGGAGTTCTGCGATGCGCTTTTCCTGGTTGGGCAGGGCCGTGGCGAGGCCAAAATCATTGTTGCGGTTGTTGCCCGGGGCGGGCGGACGGTTCTCCCGCAGCGCGTTCCGCGCCGAGGAGGCCAGGTCCCGCCGCGACTTGGGAACTTTGGCGTTGAAGGACTTGGGGATCCGGATACGGGTGACCGGTGAGATGGGCCCTTCCAGGTCGTCGTTCCCGATCCGGCGCAGCTGGTTGTCCAGCGTCAGTACGGCAGGCCGGGGCTCCCGGCTGCTGTGGTCGGAGCTGAGCACAATGGCCGGCCCGGGCGCCCTTCCACCGGGGACATTGACCACGTCGCCGGGAAGCAGACGGGCCAGCGAATCATCGTTGAGCGATTTGCGGGCCCTTGACTTGGTCCGCGAGGTGACGTTTTCGGCGTCGGACAATTCGCGGCGCAACCGGGCGTACTCGGTGAAGTCCCCAAGGTGGCAGGTCATGGACTTGGCGTACCCGGCCAGCGACTCCTCCCGGCTGCGGACCTGCTTTGCCAGGCCGACCACGGACCGGTCCGCCTGGAACTGGGCGAAGGAGGATTCCAGGATCTCGCGCGCCCTGGCCCGGCCGAACTGGGCCAGGAGGTTGATGCTCATGTTGTAGGTGGGGCGGAAACTGGAGTTCAGCGGGTAGGTGCGCCGGGACGCCAGGCCGGCAACCGCCGTCGGGTCCGTCCCCGGCTGCCACAGCACCACAGCGTGGCCCTCGACGTCGATGCCGCGCCGTCCGGCGCGCCCCGTCAGCTGGGTGTACTCCCCCGCAGTGATGTCAACGTGCGCTTCACCGTTGAACTTGTCCAGCTTCTCCAGCACCACCGAACGGGCCGGCATGTTGACGCCCAGGGCCAGGGTTTCGGTGGCGAAGACCGCCTTGACAAGTCCGTCGGCGAAGAGTTTCTCCACCACTTCCTTGAACGTGGGGAGCATCCCGGCGTGATGGGCAGCGAAGCCCCTCAGCAGCCCGTCACGCCAGGTCCAGAAACCGAGGACGTCCAGGTCATCCGGCGGGATGTCATGGCCGGCCTCGTCGACGCGCTGGGCGATGATCCGCTGTTCTTTCTCGGTGGTCAGCCACAGGCCCGAGCCGACGCATTGGGCCACGGCGGCATCACATCCGGCGCGGGAAAAGATGAACGTGATCGCGGGCAGCAGGTCCATCTTGTCCAGGCTCGCGATCACCTGGGGCCGGCTGGCGGGGCGCACACCGCGCTCGTCGCCGCCGCGACCGGGCCGCTCGTTCCCGCGCCGGCCGCGCTGTCCCCTGCCGGCGGGACCGGACCTGGCCCGGAAACTCTGCATGCTTTCGCTTCTGGCCACAGTCAGGAGGTCCGGGTTCACATCGAAGCCCCTCCCCCTGGGGTTGTCGTTCCTGCTGTCCCGGACCGTTGCTTCCCCGGCGAGGGCCCCGGCTTCAGCATCGACCGGCGGGGCGATCTCGTCGAAAGTGGTTTCCCCGGCGAAAAGGTCCATGATCTGCCGGCCCACCATCACGTGCTGCCACAGCGGCACCGGCCGGTGTTCAGAAACAATGATGTCCGTGTCGCCACGGACGGTATCCAGCCAGGCGCCGAACTCCTCGGCGTTGGAAACGGTGGCGCTGAGGGAGGCCACCTGCACCTCGCTGGGCAGGTGGATGATGACCTCTTCCCAGACGGCGCCGCGGAAGCGGTCAGCCAGGTAGTGCACCTCATCCATCACCACGTAACCCAGGTCATCCAGGGTGGCCGAATCCGCGTAGAGCATGTTCCGCAGGACTTCGGTGGTCATTACCACCACCGGAGCGTCGCCGTTGATGCTGGTGTCCCCTGTCAGCAGGCCCACGTTCTGGGCGCCGTACTTCTCAGTCAGCTCGGTGAACTTCTGGTTGCTGAGCGCCTTGATGGGGGTGGTGTAAAAGGCTTTAAGGCCGCGCTGCAAAGCGAGGTAGATGGCGAACTCGCCAACAATCGTCTTGCCGGCCCCGGTGGGCGCTGCCACCAGGACTCCCCGGCCCTCCTGCAGCGACTTGCACGCCTGGCGCTGGAAGTCATCCAGTTCAAAGTCCAGGGTCCTGATGAAGGAGCCTAGATAGGTGGCTGCTTCTGCCCTTCGTTCAGCGCTGGCGCGGTATCTTTCGGCGGGAGAAAGCTCCTCAGGATCGCTGGGTCCGGCGGAGGTTGGACCAATGGAGAACGGCCCGGTATTGGAGGACATATACCAAGCCTAACGGGCGCCTAGAGGTTCTTCAGCTCACTGCCCGGGGTGGCGATGTCAGCTGTCGCGTCGGTCTCGGCCATCCGCTTCGCCTGGCGGCGTTCACGGCGCTTGTCATTCATCAGGCAGATGCCGATTGCGGCGAAAAAGAGCACCAGAAGGGGGCCGGCCAACATAAACATCGAAATGGCATCCGCCCCCGGGGCGGCGATAGCGGCAAGGACAAACACCAGGAAAACGGTGATGCGCCAGGCCTTCAGGATGGTGCGGCCGGAGATAATGCCGGCCATGTTGATGCCCACCAGAACCACGGGCACCAGGAAGGCGACACCCAGCACCAGCACCATCCGGGTCACGAACTCGATGTACGTCCGGGCGTCGATGACACTGGAGGAGCCTTCGGGTGTGAACTGGGTCAGGGCATGGACCACTTGGGGCACCACGAGCCAGCCGGCGTAGATGCCTGCCAGGAACAATGGGACCGCAGCCGCCATGTAGCCCAGCGTGTAGCGGCGCTCCTTCGATGTCAGGCCCGGGGTGATGAAAGCCCAGAGCTGGTAGATCCAGATCGGGCTGGAAATGACCACGCCGATAAGCAGGGACATTTGGAGCTTGAAATCAAACGGGGACGCAATGCTGCCGAAGTTGATGGCAGCAAGCCCGCCGGTCTGCTCCGAGATCCGGTTGACCGGCTCGGCCAGTGCCTTCAGCAGCGGATCGTAAAGTATCCAGCCTCCGATGCCGCCAATGACGACGCCAATAGCCGACTTGATCAGCCGGTTCTTCAGCTCTTTGAGGTGGTCCCAAAGCGCCATGCGCCCTTCGGGGTTGGCTTTACGGGACCGCGACAGTGCCACTGGGGTCAGGCGCGGTTCGACGGCGGAACGTCAGTGCCGTCTGTCGGCTCGCCGGGCTTCGCCTTGGGGTGGTTGACGATGGTGCCTTCCACCGGGCCTGATGCATCGGTGGTGTCCGTCTTGCCGTCGTTCTTCATTTCCTTGACCTCGGATTTGATGATCCGCATGGACTGGCCAAGGCTGCGCGCCATGGCCGGAAGCTTGGGGGCGGCGAAGAGAAGCAAAGCGACGATGATGATAATAACAATGGGCCAGGGGCCATCAAAGAGTCTTCCCACGGGAAATCCTTTCCTCTAAATACATCCTACTTCTATGTGAAGTCGAGATCGCCGAGGGCCTGCGGCTGGCCCCGGTCCGTCTTGCGCTGCACCCGCCGAAGGCGGCGCTGTTCCCGGCGGGACGACTTGGATGCCTCGTAATCATGTCGCATGACGGCGGGCGAGGCAAAAACGGCGGAGCCCGGCTGCGGCCCGGCAGGGTCGGGACCGGCGGGGGGTTGCCCGCTGGGGGCGATGTGCCCCAACTTTTCCCCTGCCGCACTGAGGTCCTTGACGGTCGCCATGAACTGGCGGAACAGCCGGATGCCCAGCAGGACATAAAAAAGCAGCGACAGCGCAACAAGCGCCACCCATATCAGGATCCAGGACCACCAAGGCATGCTGAGAAGTCTAGCTGTACTAACCCGGTTGGTTGGTGACACGGCTGACCGGTGAGGCGCCTTTGAGTGCGGTGTGGGGCCTGTGGTGATTGTAGTACTCGATGAAGTTGGGGTAGCAGGCTTGGCGTTCAGTTTCTGAGGCATAGGCCTTGGCGTAGGCCCACTCTTCTTGTGGGGTTACCCGCAAATCGTGGACAGTTGATCAGGCGGCTTGTGCCGGCTGAAGTTTATTGCTGGTAAGGAACTGTTCGTGTTCTACCGGCGTGG
>FOEZ01000026.1 GCA_900110595.1 Arthrobacter sp. OV608
GTGTCAAGCTTCACATACTGCCCAGTGCCTTCCGCACGAAGCCGCTTATCCCGCTCCTGCCGATACTTCTCGCGAAGCGAATCACGCTCTTCCTCCGGCACAAAGCCCTCATTCTCCGAATTCATACAGAGCCTCCGCTTATCCGTTGCCTCACCGTGGATCGCATGCGACACCCCCACGAAATCGGACATGACCCTCAATGTCCGCACGCCGCTACATCCCACGGAATCCAATTAACCCTTCCGATGGTATCGTATCCAGATTTGGAAATCGAGTACCACCATGGAAGTGATTGTCGCTGACAGCACAAACCTGCATACGTATCCGCTGATGGACCGCACTAGTGCGGAGATACCCCCGCTGTCACACCACCGCCAACGGTCAACACCTGACCAGTGAGCACGGCGGAGGCCAGACTGATGAGCGTAAACGCGAGTCCATGAGCTCCTGGAGGCCTACAAGCTCACGCCGTGAGTAAATGTCCTTCGTTGGGCGAAGGGATAGATTGCTTTTCGTCGGGCAATGCGCGGCACTCACGTCAGCCATGGAACGTACCTACTCGACCAGATGGAAGAACCTGACGACAACAGGTGTTTCGTCAGTAATGCTCCAGTTGGGATCAGATGTCGCACCCTGAATAGCGGCAGCATACGATTGCCAGCCCTGGACGTGCACACGGCGCCAGTCTTCGACGCCCTCAAAGAATCCGCCCTCCGCGCTCGAAACGTCCTCTCCGACGGCCGCGAGTGGCATGATCCTCACTTCGTCGATCTCGATGATGCCGGCGACGCTGCCGTTGGAGCCGACGACCTCGTATCGATCGCCAGGTTTCGAGATTTCCTTCTGTTCAAGGTCGAAGATCGCGGCGAGTCTGCTTGTTGCGGTCTTCTTACCACTCAAGACAGACGCGATTATCCGATCCCGCAGTTCGCCTGGCTGTGCGAATTCGATGCGTTGCATTTTCTTTTTTCGCCAGTCGTCGCCAGACAGGTTCGCCCGGGTAACGGGTTCGATCACATCTGGCTCGTCCCCCTCACTTTCGGCCATCAGCTGCCCTCGCGCTGAAGGCGTCGGGCACGAGGTCACGTTCGATGGTTGTCTTCAGCGGCACTTCCTTCACAAGGCACAGCAGCACCAACGCGATGAGGGCAAGCGGCGCCATCCACAGCCTGAGAGGGGTGAGCGCGTCGTTGTAACCGTGCACGACGATGTCGCGCACCGGCGCCGGCAGCTCAAGCACACCCTGCGGCGTGAGCGACGAGATGTCACCGACCCGCGGTTCGGCGTCCAATGGCAATCGCTCGCGCATGATGTCGATCAGCCGCAGGGCGAACAGGCTGCCAATGACGGCACTGCCCAGCGACGCACCGATCTGACGACAGAAGGTGTTCGCCGCAGTCGCCGTACCCACGACTCGGTCCGGGAATGAGTTCTGCACGATCAGCAGCAGGATCTGGAGGTTCACGCCCAGCCCCCAACCCAGCAGTCCGATCTCGACGCAGAACCACCAAAGCGGTGTCTCGGGTGTCATCGTGCCCAGCAGGACGAGAGCGATAGCAATGAATGCCGCGCCGGTGATTGGCATCCACTTATATCGCCCGTACTTGCTGACAAGCCACCGCTCAACAGGGATGCGACAATCATCATGGCCATCATCGGCACCATAAGAAGGCCTGTCGATGTGGCATCCGCCCCAAAGGTCATCTGCAGGTACGTCGGCAAGTATCCCATCGCACCACATGGTGACGCCGACCAGCAGGCTCGCCGCGGTCGTGAGATTGAAGTTGCGGTCCCGAAACAGGGTGGGCGGAATGATCGGCTCGGTCGCCCGGCCCTCGATGAGAACGAACAGCATGGCCAGGACCGCGGTAGCCGCGATCAACGACAGGATTACGGGCGAGGTCCACTCGTAATCGTTACCCGCCCACGACGCCACCAGGATCAAACACGCCATCGCCCCGGCAAGCGTCATAATGCCGTATACGTCGATCTTCGGCCTCGAGCTAATACCCTTCGGTAAGTGCAGTAATGTGATCGCCGCGAGAAGCGCCAGCGTGCCAAGCGGGACGTTAAGTCAGAAGGTCCAACGCCAGCCAATTTCTTCTGTAAGCCAGCCACCCAGCAACGGACCGACGACCGACGCCACTGCGAAGACCGCACCCATGATGCCCATGTACTTGCCGCGTTCACGCACCGGCACGACGTCGGCGATGATCGCGTGCGACAGGATGATCAGGCCTCCACCACCGAGCCCCTGCACAATGCGCCCCGCGATGAGCACACCCATGTCGGGAGCGAGTGCGCCGATGACCGAACCGAAAATGAATGCGATGATCGCGAAGATCATGGGCCCTTTGCGTCCGATCAGGTCGCTCATCTTGCCGTAGATCGGCATCGTGATGGTCGAGGCCAGCATGAATGCGGTCATCACCCACAGCATCTGGTCGACACCGCCGAGCTCTCCCACCATCGTTGGCATCGCGGCGCTGAGCGCCGTCTGGCTCAACGCAGCGAGGAGCATCGCGAGCACCAGTCCGATAATAAGCAGGACCATCCCGCGCCTCGATTCGTGCGAGCGGGGGCGTGGAACAGTCCGGGAATCGGTCATGGCAGCGTACGCAGTACTTCTCGAAGTGTGTGTAAGGTCTCCTCGACCTGTACATGGATGTCCGACGACGCCGACTCGACACCGATCATCCGTGCCCACTGGCGCTGAATGAGCTGCGGATGCTCCGTCATCAGCATCTTGCGCTGCTCGAGTAGCTTCTCGTCGCTAGGCGTGAATACACCGACCATCACCGAAAGCATGTCTCCGTGGAGATCGTTCGACCCTCCGGAGCGGAGCTCGTCAAGCTCATCGTCGGTCGGCAGCCCTCATGCAGCCCTACGATCGCATCTTCCTTCGTCGGGTAGTAACGTGGTGTCGATCGTGGAAGCAAGAAAAAGCCTCCGCCGAGCAGGCCTCCGAACTGGTGCCGCGCCACAGACGGTGTCTCCAAAACGCTTGCCCGGGATTATGGAGATCAGCGGGGAAACCGTCTACCAGTACCTGCGCAAGCCACGAAGGCTCCTGCTTATTTTGCTGCTCAGAGCCAGGCAGGGAACGGGTGACTTGAAGTAATGCGCCCTTGTCGAGACCAGCTCTGACGCTGCAATCAGGTTTCGACGACGGACCGGAGGACTTTGGTCTCTCTGGCCCGCCGTCGCTGCGACGTCATCCACACAATGCCCGAAGCGCAACCCTCTGCTAAGACGAACTTTCCCAAGCCGCTTGAAAAGCATAGGGACAACCCCCGGCTGAGCCTACTGAGGCGCCATGCGGAGCGCCCCGTCCATGCGCACCGTTTCGCCGTTGATGTAGTCGTGTTCGGCGAGCATCAGAACGAGTTGCGCAAACTCGTCGGGCCGAGCGAGCCGTCCGGGGAAGGGAACACCCGCAGCGAGCCGTGCCCTGTAGTCGTCAGCCACGGTGGCCAGCATCGGGGTGTCTACTATTCCGGGGGCGATCGTGTTCACCCGGATTCCGGACCGTGCAAGGTCTCGAGCGGCCACGATCGTCATCGCGGCGACTCCGCCTTTCGATGCTGAGTATGCGATCTGTCCGATTTGACCTTCGAACGCCGCAACGGAGGCGGTGTTGATGATGAGGCCACGCTGGCCGTTTTCATCCCCGGATTTTTCGCACATTTTCTCGGCCGCGAGGCGCATCACGTTGAACGTGCCAACGAGGTTGATATCGATGGTTCGCTGAAATGTCGCCAGATCGTGGGTGCCTTTGGATGACAGGATCCGCCGAGCCGGCCCGATCCCCGCGCAGTTGACAGCAAGGCGAAGAACGCCATTTCCAACTGCATCGAGCGCCGCCCTCACCTCATCCTCTTTCGTAACATCCGCGGCTACGTAGGTCAGTCGATCCTTACTGGGGGCCTGCTCAATAGAGGAAGGCAGATCAATGCCCACCACGGCGGCGCCTCTCGCAAGGAGGGCATCCACGGTTGCCGCACCCAGCCCGGATGCGGCTCCGGTCACGAGGGCGGTTGTGTCTTTCAGTTCCACGATTCTCCTTCGTCTAAAATCATCAATCACAAATGCTCGGCATCCGCGGCAGACTCCGTATTCAATTCACGTCAAGCTACGGGAGGTGTCCGATTCCTGTTCGCGGAATGGCACAATCATCTCGGCCGCGCCGGCTTGGAAATCGGTCTGCGGTGTCACGCCCAGATCACGCTGAGCCGCACTGCCGTCGATGAGCGCCGTTTCCCAACCTCTGGAAGTGGATTCGTGAGAGATACACGCACCAGGAACCCAGTAGTTTGATCCCGGGCTGGTCACTAGTGCTATGCAAACGAGTGACCAGCCTGGGCATGCTTGAGAGGTTACCGGCCATTGAATACGATGTCAATCAAGTCGCGACCTATCTGAAATCCCACGGAGATAGGCGGATATGATGTGTGCTGCTTGGCTCGGCGCAGGAGCTTTTGACTACCTAATGTGATGTCTCGGCAGATCGGTGACGGTTCTACCTTAGGACATCGGCCCCGGCAACCACCACTGGTTCGGCAAAGACCACAGCCGCCGGCGCGGGTGCGCTGGCATTGGCATCGGGGAAGAACCGGGATTATATTGGCCTGGGCGCTTCGGCTACGGCTGACGTCCCCGGACTGCTGCGGGGTTATGCGCCCGGGCAGTCCCGATTGAATACGTTCGTCGTTCGACAGCCAAGGTCGCCGGGTTGGACGCTAGTATCTGTGGTGTGACCATTACAAGTGAAAAAGACATATTGACGAGCAGAGACATCGCGCGGATGAGCGGTGTGTCTCAAAGTACGGTGTCGCGCGTCCTGAGCGGACACCCTAATGTCTCGGCGAAGACCCGCGCCGCGGTCACGGAGATCCTCAATCAGACCGGGTTTGTGCCTAACGCCTCCGCTCGAGCAATGCGTACTCAACGCTCAAGGTCGATCGGTGTGGTCGTGTCTACGCCTGTTAACTTGTATGGGCTGGAAGTGATGGGACAGGTGCACGAACACGTGGCCCGTCACGGCCTCCGTTTGAGTGTGTGGCTTGCCGATGTTGATGGCAGCGCCCCGGATGCCTTGCAGGCGCTGCGCGAGCGGTCCGTCGACGGCTTGATCTACACCGCGGCGGTGGATCATATGCCGGAGCTTGAGGCCGACATAAATGCCGGCGCACCGATCGTGCTCATGGGGCGAACGATCCGCGGCGTGGCTACGGACACAGTGGCCGGAGCGAACGCCCAAGGCGGCCGCCGGGTAGCTGACTACCTGATCCAGCATGGCCGTCGTGACGTCGCATGGGTAGGAGGCCGCGCGTTCAGCCCAGGGCGTGAAATCGAGCAAGGTTTCCGGAATCGGCTAGCGAGCCTCGGGTCCCCAATAGACGAAAGTCGCGTCGTCTACGGAGACCTTTTCTACGCTTCCGGCGAGGCGGCAGTCGAGCAGCTCTGGAATAGCAAAAGCAAACCCGATACGATTTTCTGCGCCAACGATCTCGTCGCATACGGCGTACTTGACGCCGCCCGCAAGTCCAACATCCGTGTTCCGGAGGACCTCTGGGTGATCGGGTACAACAACATTCCGATCTCGGGCTGGGCTGCGTACGACCTAACCACGGTGTATCAGCCGATTACAGACATGGCGCGGGTAAGCGTAGAGCTGCTCCTGCAGCGGATTGAGGGAAAACAAGGGACCTCGCCACAGCGGCGACGGCTCGAGGGGAAGCTCATTGTTCGAGGCTCCACCGCCCACGCGCCCCACGAGTCGAGTTGAGACGAAGCCTGGACGCGGCCAGCTTCAGCCGCACCTTCCGCGGCGCCTTCGGCCTGTCCCCCACCAACTGGCACCGCCAGGCCTGATCCGACGCGCGAGCGTACGACGGCGGGCTGGCGCCGGCTTGGAGCCTAGATCAGCCCCTGTGCCAGCATGGCGTCGGCGACCTTGACGAACCCGCCGATGTTCGCGCCCAGGACATAGTCCCCGGGGGCACCGTATTCTTCGGCGGTGGCAGCGCACAGGTCATGGATTCCCACCATGATGTCCGTCAGGCGCTGCTCGGTGTGCTCGAAGGACCAGGAATCGCGGCTGGCGTTCTGCTGCATCTCCAGAGCGGAGGTGGCAACTCCACCGGCGTTGGCTGCCTTGCCGGGCGCGAACAGGACGCCTGCCTGCTGGAAGACCGCGACGGCGTCGGGTGTGCTCGGCATGTTGGCGCCCTCACCCACGGCGAGCAGGCCGCCCTGCACCAGGGCAGCGGCAGCGTCGCCGTCGAGCTCGTTCTGCGTTGCGCACGGCAGCGCCACTGTGGCGCCGGCATCCCACACCGAGCCGCCGTCCACGTAGGTGGCGCCCGGCTTGCGGACGCCGTACTCCTTGAGCCGTGCACGCTCCACTTCCTTGATCTGGCGCAGCAGCGGAACGTCGATGCCGGCCTCGTCGATGATGTAGCCGCTGGAGTCTGAGCAGGCAACCACAGTGGCGCCCAATGCCTGGGCCTTCGCGATGGCGTTGATGGCCACGTTGCCGGAACCGGAGACCACCACGCGCTGCCCGTCGAAGGAGAGTCCGCGGGTTTTGAGCATTTCGCTGGTGAAGATGACCGTCCCGAAACCAGTGGCTTCCGGCCGCACCAGGGACCCGCCCCAGGAGATGCCCTTTCCGGTGAGGACGCCGGATTCGTAGCGGTTGGTGATGCGCTTGTACTGGCCGAAGAGGTAGCCGATTTCGCGCCCGCCCACGCCGATGTCGCCGGCCGGGACATCGGTGTACTCGCCGATGTGGCGGTAAAGCTCGGTCATGAAGGACTGGCAGAACCGCATGACCTCGGCGTCGCTGCGGCCGCGGGGGTCGAAGTCGGAGCCGCCCTTGCCGCCGCCTATGGGCATGCCGGTCAGCGCGTTTTTGAAGATCTGCTCAAACCCGAGGAATTTGACGATGCCCAGGTTCACTGAGGGGTGGAACCGCAGTCCGCCCTTGTAGGGACCCAGCGCTGAATTGAATTCCACGCGGAAGCCGCGGTTGATCTGCACCCGGCCTTGATCGTCCGTCCAGGGGACGCGGAAAATGATCTGCCGCTCAGGTTCGCAGAGCCGCTCGAGGATGGCTGCTTCGAGGAACTCGGGGTGGCGGTCGTGGACCGGACCGAGGCTTTCGAAGACCTCGGTGATAACTTGGTGGAATTCCGCTTCACCGGGGTTTCTGGCCAGGACTGTATCCCTGATGGCCTCCAGCCGAGCATGCATGAACTTTTCCTTACGTGGCCGAACGAGGGCAGGCACACGCAGGGCGGCGCTGTCCCAAAGGTTTATGTTTCAACTTATCCGATTACGACTGCGGACTGTTAGGCGGGCGCCGCAGCTTCCGCTAATCTCCGTATTGTGACAGTTATATTCCACTTTATGAAATGTTTTTCGGGTGAACCTGCCGGCAGCGGGGCGGCCTGATGCCGTACGTCTGCCTCCTCCTCTCCGCCGCCGCGCTGCTGATCAACGGCCTGGCCATGCTGGGGCACGTACCTCGCCGTGACGCAGCCGTGCTGAGCCTGGTGGTGGGCATCGTCCAGCTGGTGCTCGGCGTCGTCGTCCTGTCCCCGGGCAGCTCTGCGGGCGGAGCGCTGACGGCCGCCGGCATGTTCCTGTTCGGCCTGACGTACGTCTACGTGGGCCTGGACTTTTTGCTGGGGCTAGGGTCGAAGGGGCTGGGCTGGTTCTGCGGCATGGTGGCCCTTGTTGGGTTGCTCCTGGCGGCGGCGTGGTTTGTCAAGGATCCACTGCTGGCCGTTCTCTGGCTGGGCTGGTCCCTGCTGTGGGGTTTGTTTTTTGCCTCGATGGCCCTCGGCCTGTCCCGGCTGGACCCGTTCACCGGCTGGGCGCTGGTCCTCACCAGCCAGGTGAGCGCCACCGTCCCGGCCTTTCTGGGGCTCGCCGGGCTGTGGCCGCGCAGCCCGACGGTTGCTGCCGCTGCAGCCGCCGTGCTGGCCGGACTGTTCGCCGCCGCCGGCGTCCTGGCACGCCGGACCCCTTACGCACACGGAAAGGCCCGATCCGGTGCAGCTGCACCAGACCGGGCCTCTAGCCAACGCCTCGCTGCCGAAAAGGACGCAGCGCGTTAGCCGGCCTTCCCAGGCTGCTGATCCGTTGCCGCCGTTCAATCCGGACCTCCGCCATGACACCGGCGGCGAACATCACGGGGACAGCCACCAGCAGGGCCTCCGGGTTGACCCACAACGTCCACGTGGTTGCGCGGACGCTGTTTGCTTCACTGGACGGCCTGGTTCTCCAGTACTTGGCGGGGGTGGATCGCGAGGAAATCGCCGCTTCCCTGGAAGAAGTGCACCAAGTCCTGCTGCTCAGGACCGGCGCCGCCACCTGAACCGCACCTCCATGGCATACTGCCCTAGACCAGAAATTGCCGGAGACACCGGCCGGAAGGGGCCCCTTGATGCAGGAACTCGCCAGTGTGGATGAGACGGCGCGGCAGCACGTCGTCGAGGCCATTGCCCGGGCGGACGTCAGCGCAGGAGCTGACTTCGAGCAGCGGTTCCACCGGCACTTCCCGGACCTCCTCCGGCTGTTCCATTCGCTGTACGGTTCGCGCGGGGACTGGCTGGACCAGCTCACTGCACTGGTCCTGCAATGCGCGCGTTCGTGGCAGGACCGCCCGGCGGAGCTGAAGGCCATCGATGGCGAGCGGGAGGCCAACCCCGGATGGTTCCAGGCCAACACCATGCTGGGCGGCGTTTGCTACGTTGACCGGTACGCGGAAATCCTCGAAGGAGTCCGGAGCCGCATCCCGTACTTCAAGGAACTCGGCCTCACCTACCTGCACCTCATGCCGCTGTTCCTGGCGCCCGAACCCCACTCCGACGGCGGCTACGCCGTCTCCAGCTATCGCCAGGTCAACCCGAAACTGGGCACCATGGGGCAGCTCCGCGATCTGGCCGCAGAACTCAAGGCCAACGGGATCAGCCTCGTGGTGGACTTCATCTTCAACCACACCTCGGACGAGCACGAGTGGGCCAGCCGCGCTGCCGCCGGCGATCCCGAGTTCAGTGACTACTACTGGATCTTCCCGGACCGCACCATGCCGGACGCCTTCGAACAGAACGTGCGGGAGATCTTCCCGGAGAACCACCCCGGTTCTTTTATCCGGATGGAGGACGGCCGCTGGGTCTGGGCGACATTCCACACCTACCAGTGGGACCTGAACTACTCCAACCCTGACGTTTTCCGCGCCATGGCAGGCGAGATGCTGTTCCTTGCCAACCAGGGCGTGGACATCCTGCGCATGGACGCGGTGGCCTTCATCTGGAAACAGCTCGGCACCCCCTGCGAAAACCTTCCCGAAGCCCACACCCTGTTGCAGGCCTTCAACGCCGTATGCCGGCTGGCGGCGCCGTCGCTGCTGTTCAAGTCCGAGGCCATCGTGCACCCGGACGAGGTGGCCCTCTACATCGACCCCGCCGAATGCCAGATCTCCTACAACCCGCTGCAGATGGCCCTGATCTGGGAATCCCTGGCCACCCGTGACGCCTCGCTGCTGGCCCAGGCACTGGAGCGCCGGCACAACATCCCGGACGGAACCTCCTGGGTGAACTACGTCCGCAGCCACGACGACATCGGCTGGACCTTCGCCGATGAGGACGCCGCCGAACTGGGCATCAACGGCTTCGACCACCGCCGGTTCCTCAACTCCTTCTACGTCGACCGCTTCCCGGGCAGCTTCGCCCGTGGCGTGCCCTTCCAGGACAACCCCAAGACCGGGGACTGCAGGATTTCAGGCACGACGGCGTCCCTGTGCGGCATGGAAATCGACCCGGCTGAGGCGGTGGAGCGGATCCTCCTGGCCCACTCGGTTGCCTTCAGCACCGGCGGCATTCCGCTGCTGTACCTGGGCGACGAGGTGGGCCAGGTGAACGACTACGGCTACGCCTCCGAGCCGGGGCACGAGGCGGACAGCCGGTGGGTCCACCGGCCGCACTATCCGGCCGAGCAGTACGCCCGCCGCCGGGATCCGTCCACTCCCGAAGGAGCGGTTTTTGCCGGCCTGAAGCGGATGATCGAGGTCCGGGCAGCCACGCCCGAACTTGCCGGCACCCGGCTCATCGACTTCGCCACGAACAACCGCAGCGTCCTGGCCTATCAACGCCCCGGGTGGCAATTCTGGATCCTTGCACTGGCCAACTTCAGCGACCAGCCGCAGTCCCTGCCCGCCGAAACCTTTTCCGGATACGCAAGTGCCGCCGTCGACCTTCTCTCCGAAGCCGGCCTGCAGCTGGACGAAGGAGTCACGCTCCTGCCCCGGCAGTACCTCTGGCTGCGCGTCACCCCCGTCTAATCCCAACTAAGTAGCGCTAAGTGCTGTTATGACTGCCCAAAACGACACTTAGCGCGACCCAGTTGGGCGGGCGGGGGCGGGGCGTGAAACCATACGGATCATGGCCTCCAAGATTGCGTACCAGGGTGAGCCCGGCGCCAACTCCAATATCGCGTGCAAGCAGATGTTCCCGGACATGGAAAGCGTGCCCTGCGCGAGCTTCGAGGACGCGTTTGAACTCGTCTCCAGCGGCGAGGCGGACCTCGGCATGATCCCCATCGAGAATTCGATCGCGGGCCGGGTGGCGGACATCCATGTCCTGCTGCCCCAGTCCAACCTGCAGATTGTGGGTGAGTACTTCCTGCCCATCCACTTCGACCTGCTGGGCATCCCGGGCAGCACCATCGACGGTGCCACCGAGGTCCACAGCCACATCCACGCCCTGGGCCAGTGCCGGAAGCTGATCCGCGAGCACGGGCTCAAGCCGGTCATCGCCGGCGACACAGCGGGATCGGCGCGCGAAGTGGCGGAGTGGAACGATCCGCGAAAACTCTCCCTCGCTCCCCCGCTCGCCGCGCAGATTTACGGCCTGGAGGTACTGGCCTCGCGGGTTGAGGACGATCCCTCCAACACCACCCGCTTTGTGGTCCTGGCCCGGGAAACGGCGCTGCCGGCCCGGGACGAACTCCCCGGGCCGGCCGTCACCAGCTTTGTGTTCCGCGTCCGCAACGTCCCGTCCGCGCTGTACAAGGCGCTGGGCGGGTTCGCGACGAACGGCGTGAACATGACCCGCCTGGAAAGCTACATGGTGGGCAACGAATTCGCGGCAACCATGTTTATGGCCGACGTGGAAGGCCACCCCGAGGACCTGCCGCTGAAGCTGGCCCTCGAGGAACTGGACTTCTTCACCACCGAGGTGCGGATCCTCGGCGTCTACGCGGCCGCGCAGTACCGGACAGCTCAGACCGTCAGCGGCTGACCCGAGGCCTGGTGCGGTTTGCGCAGGGCGGCGAAGAACTCCCCGAGCTCGGCCGTCGCGGTGAGCGGCAGGACGTTCGCCACGTACTGGTCCGGGCGGACCACCACCACCACGCCGCCGCGGTCCAGGCCGCGCTGGTCAAAAATGTCCGCGGCGGGGTCGGTGGCGTAGACCTTCTCGTAGTCCGTCAGCTTGAACGGGCCCACCTGCGGCTTGAAGACTGCGGGAACCTTTCCGATGTCCACGGCCGTGTGCGGCTGCTGGTAAATCACCTTCAGGTCGAACCAGGCGTCAGGATCAGCGGCCGACGGCGTTGCGGCCAGCGGCGAGTCCGGCGAGTTCGCGATCCACTCGGCGAAGTCCGCCACCCCTGAGTGCACTCCGGCCGGCGCGGCGTCGGCGAAGACGTAGATGCGCCACCGCCCGTCGGCCGTGGCGTGGTGGCCGAGGTGGAGCGGGTTGGTGTCGCCCACGCGCACCACGGGTGCCGATTTGAAGCGTTTGCCTACCGGGAAGCCCGTGGCCAGCGCCTGGTGCTTGGCGGGGGCCACCAGCATGGATGGCGCGTATTCGGTCATGAATCCGGCCGGGAATTCGGCGGTGCGCACGTAGAAATCCTCGAGGTCCGAGGGGTTTTCGAACTCCTCGGGCTTCTTGGCCATCATGGTGGACCATTCCTTGTCGAAGTCGATGAGGTTCTTTGCCACCACCTGCCGCTCGGCTGAGTAGGTGGACAGCAGGCTTTCCGGGCTGCGGCCCTCAAGGACGTGCCCCAGTTTCCAGGCGATGTTGAACCCGTCCTGCATGGAGACGTTCATGCCCTGGCCGGCTTTGGCGCTGTGCGTGTGGCAGGCGTCGCCGGTGATGAACACCCGCGGGGTCCGCGCGCCGCGCTCCTCCGCCAGGACGTCGTCGAACCTGTCCGTGAGCCGGTGCCCCACCTCGTAGACGCTGTGCCACGCTACATTGCGCACGTCCAGGGTGTAGGGGTGGAGGATCTCGTTGGCCTTCTCAATGATCTGCTCGATGCTGGTGTTCCGCACGGCGTGGTGGGTTGCGGGGTCCACCTCGCCGAGGTCCACGTACATGCGGAACAGGTGGCCGCCTTCGCGCGGGATCAGCAGGATGCTGCCCTTTTCGCCCTGGATGGCGCACTTGGTGCGGATGTCGGGGAAGTCGGTGACGGCGAGGGTGTCCATGACACCCCAGGCGTGGTTGGCCTGGTCTCCGGCGAGGGTGCAGCCAATTGCTGCGCGTACTTTGCTGCGCGCGCCGTCAGCCCCCACCACGTACTTGGCGCGGACCACGCGCTCCTGGCCCTCGTTGGGACCCGCAGTGTGGAGCAGTGTGACGGTGACGGGGTATTCGCCTTCGTTCGCGACGCTCAGTGACTGGAACTCATACCCGTAGTCGGGCTTCAGGCGGGTGGGCGAATTGGCGGCGAATTCGGCGAAGTAGTCCAGCACGCGGGCCTGGTTGACGATCAGGTGCGGGAACTCACTGATGCCCATCTCGTCGTCCACAGCACGGGCACTGCGGATGATGTTGGCGTGGTTGGCGGGGTCGGGCTTCCAGAAAGCCATCTCGGTGATGCGGTAGGCCTCGGCGATAATGCGCTCCGCGAATCCGAAGGCCTGGAAAGTCTCCACGCTGCGCGCCTGGATACCGTCGGCCTGGCCAATGGCGAGACGTCCGGGGCGGCGTTCGATGATCCGCGTGGTGACGTTGGGGAACATCGAAAGCTGCGCTGCGGCGAGCATTCCCGCCGGGCCGGTGCCAACGATCAGGACGTCAACCTCGTCCGGGAGTTCATCAGGCCGGTTGAGGCCGACGCCGGCTGCCGGCTTTACCCGTGGGTCTCCGGATACGTAACCGTGGTGGTGAAACTGCACGGGATTCCTCACTTCGTTGTGTGGCTGGGAGCCAAAGGATTGTTGTTCGATAATAGAATTTGGGTTTCCATATGAGAAAACCATGCTGTGGAGCACCACTGTACGCCAGATGTGACGGGGGCGACAAGGGCGGCAGAATTGGCAACGTGCCAGGCTTGACAAACGCCGGGTCGGAGCGTGAAAGTGATCGTATACGATTTCGTACTTCAGTAGGAGATGCTTTGGAGCAGGTCAACGGGGACACCCTCGCCGCGGCACGGAAGGTGATCGCGGTGCATATCAACTACCCCAGCCGTGCTGCGCAGCGGGGACGCACGCCGGCCCAGCCGTCCTATTTCCTCAAGCCGTCGTCGTCGCTTTCCCTGACCGGGAACGCCGTCGAACGTCCCGCGGGCTGTGAACTGCTGGGCTACGAGGGCGAGATTGCCCTGGTCATCGGCAAGGCGGCCCGCCGCGTCGGGATCGATGACGCATGGAGCCATGTCGCCGCTGTTACGGCCAGCAATGATCTTGGTGTGTACGACCTTCGCTGGGCGGACAAGGGCTCGAACCTCCGGTCCAAGGGCGGCGACGGGTTCACACCCGTGGGCCCGGCACTGATCCCGGCAGACGCCGTCGACCCCGCCGGCCTGCGCATCCGCACCTGGCACAACGGGCAGCTCGTCCAGGACGACACCACCGAGGACCTGCTCTTCCCGTTCGCCCGCCTGGTCGCCGATCTGTCCCAGCTGCTCACCCTCGAGGAGGGGGACATCATCCTCACCGGCACCCCCGCCGGCGCCTCCGTCGCCAGGCCGGGTGACGTCCTCGAGGTGGAAGTATCCGCAGGTGGCCTCACCACCGGCCGCCTGGTCACCCGGGTGGAGGAAGGCACGACGCCGTTCGCGGACTTTGGTGCCGGACCGAAGGTTGATGACCTGCAAAGGGAGGAGGCATGGGGTTCACGCGAAGCCGCCGGCCTCCCGGCGGTCGAAGAAACGGAGGCGGCGGCCGCCGTCGCGCCTTCCCTCTCCCCGGAGCTGAAAGCAAAGCTGGAGTCCGTGGCCACAGCCACCCTGTCGTCGCAGCTGCGCAAGCGCGGCCTTAATAACGTCAGCATCGACGGGCTGCAGTCCACCCGCCCGGACCGCCGCGTCGTGGGCCTGGCCCGGACCCTGCGCTACGTCCCCAACCGCGAGGACCTCTTCAAGACCCACGGCGGCGGGTTCAACGCCCAGAAGCAGGCCATCGACTCCGTCAACGAAGGCGAAATCCTGGTCATGGAAGCCCGCGGCGAAAAAGGCACCGGCACCGTGGGCGACATCCTGGCCCTGCGCGCCCAGGTCCGCGGCGCCGCGGCCATCATCACCGACGGCGGCGTCCGCGACTTCACCGCCGTGGCCGGCCTGGACATGCCCACCTATTTCGCCAACCCGCACCCCGCTGTACTGGGCCGCCGCCACATCCCCTGGGACACCGACATCACCATCGCCTGCGGCGGCGCCACCGTCCAGCCCGGCGACATCATCGTGGCCGACTCCGACGGCATCCTGGTGATCCCGCCGGCCATCGCCCAAGAACTCGTGGAGGACTGCATCACCCAGGAGCAGGAAGAAACCTTCATCTTCGAAATGGTCAAGCAGGGCAACAGCGTGGACGGCCTCTACCCCATGAACGCCGAATGGCAGGCCAGGTACTTGGAGTGGGAAGAAATGGAAGGCAGGCAACCCTCATGACTGAGACTGTGGCTGAGCTTACCGCTGCCCCCGGCAGCAAGTCCGAACAGGCCTACCAGGCCGTCAAAGCCCGGATCATCGAAGGCACCTACACCCCCGGGTACCGCCTGGTCCTGGGCAGCATCGCCAAAGACCTCGGATTCAGCGTGGTCCCGGTCCGCGAAGCCATCCGCCGGCTGGAGGCCGAGGGCCTGGTGACGTTCGAACGCAACGTCGGGGCCACCGTGGCCGGGATCGACCCCACCGAATACCTCTACACCATGCAGACCCTCAGCATCGTGGAAGGCGCCGCCACAGCGTTATCCGCACCGCTGATCGATTCCGTGGCGATTGCCCGGGCCCGCGCCGTGAACGAGGAGATGCGCGAATGCCTGGAGCACTTCGACCCCGTCCGCTTCACCCGGCTCAACCAGGACTTCCACAGCGTCCTGTTCGAACACTGCCCCAACCCGCACATCCTGGACCTCGTGCACCGCGGCTGGAACCGGCTCGCAGCACTACGGTCCTCCACCTTCCGCTTCGTCCCCGGCCGCGCCCACGACTCCGTAGACGAACACGAGGCACTCCTGAAGCTGATCGAAACCGGAGCCGACCCCGACTCGATCGAAAAAGCAGCCCGCCTGCACCGCTCCGCCACCCTGGACGCCTACCTCGCCCAAGCATCCCCATCCGAACGCAACGCGGGGTCAGTAAACGCCCAATATTAGGCCTCCAATGGGCCAAAAGTGACCCCGCGTTGCTCTCAACCACAGTAAGGACTTCAACGATGACGACCTCTGCAGAAACCGCCAAGCACTACGTGCCGCAGGACCTTCCCACCCATATCCAGCACTTCATCAACGGCCAGTTCGTCGACTCCGTGGGCGGCAAGACCTTTGATGTGCTGGATCCTGTATCCAACCGGAACTACGCCACCGCCGCGGCCGGCCAGAAAGAGGACATCGATCTGGCCGTGGCGGCCGCCCGCGAAGCCTTTGTCAACGGCCCGTGGCCGAAGATGAAGCCCCGCGAACGTGCCCGCATTCTTAATAAGATCGCAGACGCGGTCGAGGCGCAGGAAGCCCGGCTCGCCGAACTCGAAACCTTCGACACCGGCCTGCCGATCACCCAGGCCAAGGGCCAGGCCCTCCGGGCGGCGGAGAACTTCCGGTTCTTCGCGGACCTGATCGTGGCCCAGTTCGATGACGCCATGAAGGTCCCCGGCTCACAGATCAACTACGTGAACCGCAAGCCGATCGGCGTCGCAGGCCTGATCACGCCGTGGAACACCCCGTTCATGCTCGAGTCCTGGAAGCTCGCCCCCGCCCTGGCCACCGGCAACACCGTGGTCCTCAAGCCCGCCGAATTCACCCCGCTCTCGGCCTCGCTGTGGGCCACCATCTTCAAGGAAGCCGGCCTCCCGGACGGTGTCTTCAACCTGGTCAACGGCCTGGGCGAGGAAGCGGGCGACGCCCTGGTCAAGCACCCGGACGTCCCGCTGATCTCCTTCACCGGCGAAACCACGACGGGCCAGACGATCTTCCGCAACGCCGCGGCCAACCTCAAGGGCCTGTCCATGGAGCTGGGCGGCAAGTCCCCCTGCGTGGTGTTCGCCGACGCCGACCTGGACGCCGCGATCGATTCGGCCCTGTTCGGGGTCTTCTCCCTCAACGGCGAACGCTGCACCGCCGGCTCCCGCATCCTCGTCGAACGGGCCATCTACGACGAGTTCTGCGAAAAGTACGCCGCCCGGGCCAGGAACATCGTGGTCGGCGACCCGCACGATCCCAAGACCCAGGTGGGCGCCCTGGTCCACCCGGAGCACTACGAAAAAGTGGCCTCCTACGTGGAGATCGGCAAGTCCGAAGGCCGGCTCCTGGCCGGTGGCGGCCGCCCCGAACACCTCCCCGAAGGCAACTACATCGCACCCACCGTGTTCGCCGACGTCGCCCCCGACGCCCGGATCTTCCAGGAGGAAATCTTCGGCCCCGTCGTCGCGATCACCCCGTTCGAGAACGACGACGAAGCCCTCGCCCTGGCCAACAACACCAAGTACGGCCTCGCCGCCTACATCTGGACCCAAAACCTGACCCGGGCCCACAACTTCTCCCAGAACGTCGAAGCCGGCATGGTGTGGCTGAACAGCCACAACGTCCGCGACCTGCGCACCCCCTTCGGCGGCGTCAAAGCCTCCGGCCTGGGCCACGAGGGCGGCTACCGCTCCATCGACTTCTACACCGACCAGCAGGCCGTCCACATCACCCTCGGCTCTGTCCACACCCCCAAGTTCGGCAGCATCGAAACCTCCGCCGCCAACGAAGGCTAGGTTCCGGCACCCAGCCCGGCTGCCGCCGTCGTACTTATCCGAACCCTTTCAAAGAAGAGAGACCATCATGACCAACTTCGTCCCCACCCCCACTGTCCCGGCACCGGACATCGTCCGCTGCGCCTACATGGACATCGTGGTCACCGACCTCGCCAAATCCCGCGAGTTCTACGTCGACGTCCTCGGACTGCACGTCACCGAAGAAGACGAAAACGCCATCTACCTGCGCTCCCTGGAGGAGTTCATCCACCACAACCTGGTGCTCCGCAAGGGACCCGTCGCCGCCGTCGCCGCGTTCGCCTACCGGGTCAAGTCCCCCGCCGAGGTGGACGCCGCCGAGGCCTACTACCGCGAGCTCGGCTGCCGGGTTGAGCGGCGCAAGGAAGGCTTTACCAAGGGCGTCGGCGACTCGGTCCGCGTTGAGGACCCGCTGGGCTTCCCGTACGAGTTCTTCTACGAGGTGGAGCATGTGGAGCGCCTTACCCAGCGCTACGATCTCTACTCAGCCGGGGAACTGGTCCGCCTGGACCACTTCAACCAGGTCACCCCGGACGTCCCCCGTGGCCGCGCCTACCTCGAAGACCTGGGCTTCCGCGTCTCCGAAGACATCAAGGATTCCGACGGCGTCACTTACGCCGCGTGGATGCACCGCAAGCAGACCGTTCACGACACCGCGCTGACCGGCGGCAATGGACCGCGGATGCACCACGTCGCGTTCGCCACCCACGAGAAGCACAACATCATCCAGATCTGCGACAAAATGGGTGCCCTGCGCATCAGCGACCGGATCGAACGCGGCCCCGGCCGGCACGGCGTATCCAACGCCTTCTACCTCTACATCCTGGACCCGGACGGGCACCGCATCGAGATCTACACCCAGGACTACTACACCGGCGACCCCGACAACCCCACCATCACCTGGGACGTCCACGACAACCAGCGCCGCGACTGGTGGGGCAACCCCGTGGTCCCCTCCTGGTACACCGAAGCCTCCCTCGTCCTGGACCTCGACGGCAACCCCCAGCCCGTCATCGAACGCGAGGAAAAAACCGAAATGGCAGTCACCGTCGGCGCCGACGGCTTCTCCTACACCCGGCCCACCGAAGCAGCCGGGGCTGAGGGCTTCAAGCTCGGAGCGCAGCTGTAACCATGCTGGATGCCAAGACGATCGAGGCCATCGCGGACGAACTGCTGGAAGCCGGCCGCACCAGGACGCCGGTTCCCCGGCTGACGGCCCGCTACCCGCACATGACCGTGGAGGACTCCTACGCGGTGCAGCAGTTGTGGCGGCGCAGGAACGAGGAAGCCGGCCGGACCCTGGTGGGGCGCAAGATCGGCCTCACGTCCAAGGCCATGCAGGACGCCACCGGCATCACCGAACCGGACTACGGCGCCATCTTCGATGACATGGTCCTCGAAACCGGCTGCTCCGTTGAGTGGGACCAGTACACGCATCCGCGGGTTGAGGTGGAACTGGCGTTTGTGCTCAAGGACGGGCTCAAGGGCCCGGGCGTCACCATCTTCGATGTCCTGAAAGCCACCGACTATGTGGTCCCGGCCCTCGAAATCCTGGACTCGCGGATTGAGATGGAGGGCCGGACCATCGTGGACACCATTTCGGACAACGCGGCCATGGGCGCCATGGTGATCGGCGGCAGCCCCGTGAAACCGGACGCGGTGGACCTCCGCTGGGTTTCGGCCATCCTGTACAAGAACCAGACCGTGGAGGAAACCGGCGTGGCCGCCGGCGTCCTGGACCACCCCGCCAACGGCGTCCACTGGCTGGCCAACAAAATCGCCGCCCACGGCGACTCACTGAAAGCCGGGGACATCATCCTCGCCGGGTCCTTCACCCGCCCTCTCTGGGTCTACAAGGGCGATACCGTCCACGCCGACTACGGACCCCTCGGGAGTGTCACATGCCGATTCCACTAGAGAACACCTTCCGGGACGCTTTGGCTGAAGCCAAACGCCCACTGGCCGGGATGTGGGTCTGCTCCGGCAGCCCGCTGATCGCCGAACTCTGCGCCGGATCCGGCCTGGACTGGCTGCTGATCGACGCCGAGCACAGCCCCAACGGCCTCGAATCCATCCTCGCCCAACTCCAGGCCACCCACGCCTACCCCGTCCACACCCTGGTAAGGCCACCCGTCAACGACACCGTGCTGATCAAGCAGTACCTGGACCTCGGCGTCCAGAACCTGCTCATCCCCATGGTCAACTCCGTGGCAGAGGCGGAGGCCGCGGTCGCGGCCACCCGCTACCCGCCCCAGGGTGTCCGCGGGGTCGGCTCCGCGCTGGCCCGCGCCGCCCGCTGGAACCGGATCCCCGACTACCTCAACCGTGCCAACGAAACGATCAGCGTCACCGTCCAGATTGAGTCGACGGCGGCAGTGGATGCCGTGGCGGACATCCTCAAAGTCGACGGCGTCGATGCCGTCTTCGTCGGACCCTCCGACCTCGCCGCGTCCATGGGCCTGCTCGGACAGCAGGAACACCCCGAGGTGCGCGCCGCCGTCGAACACTGCCTCACCGCCGCGAAAGCCGCCGGCAAACCCGCCGGCGTCAACGCCTTCAACCCCGACACCGCCCGGCACTACCTCAACAACGGCGCCAACTTCATCCTGGTGGGGGCCGACGTCGCCCTCCTCGCCCGGGGCTCCGAAGCCCTCGCCAAGCAGTTCATCCAGCCCGCTGACGGCGGCACCCCCGCCAGCTACTGACGCCACCGCTTCCGAGCAGCGTAGGCGGGAAGGCGTCCGACGGCGTCACGCAGGGCATGCTTTCGGCCCACCTCGGACGGCGGGATCCCGGAAACCGGGGGTCCTGCCGTGGCGCGTCCCGCGAAAACATGCCTGGCGTGACACGGCGTTCGCTCCCGGACAAGGGCTCTGCGCACAAACACAAGAGCCCGCGGCAGGCGGTCACCCAGACTGGGAGCAACCCGCCGGCCATCCGGCAAGCGCCTGACTACTCGAAGTGGAGTACCCCATGGAAACTTACGATGCCCTTCTGGCGTCCATATCTCCCGCATCCGGCACCGGCCGTACCATCCTGGACCCGGCCACGGGTGAAGCCGTGGACGAGGCACCTATCCACTCCGTCGAAGACCTGGAACAGGCAATTGCCGCAGCCCAGGCAGCCCAGCCCGCCTGGGCTGCCTTGGGACACGACGCCCGGTCCGCCGCACTCCTGAAGGCAGCCGACGCCGTCGAACGCTCCGCCGAAGAGCTCGCCCGCCTGCTCTCCCGCGAGCAGGGCAAACCACTCAACGGCCCCAACGCCCGCTTCGAAGTGGGCGCCTGCGCCGCCTGGCTGCGCGTCGCCGCCACCACCCCTATGGAACCGGAGACGGTGGTGGACGACGGCGAAACCCACGCCGAGCTGCACTACAAGCCCATCGGCGTCGTGGGCGCCATCGGCCCGTGGAACTGGCCCATGATGATCACCGTCTGGCAGATCGCACCTGCCCTGCGCATGGGCAACGCGGTGGTGGTCAAGCCCTCCGAGTACACACCGCTCAGTGTCCTGGCACTCGCGAAGGTCATCAACGAAGAACTGCCCGAAGGACTGCTCACGGTCGTCAGCGGAGGGCGTGACGTTGGCGCCCGGCTGGCCGAACACCCGGCCATCGGCAAGATCATGTTCACCGGCTCCACAGCCACCGGCAAGGCCATCATCAAATCCTCCGCGGACACCGTGAAGCGCCTCACCCTGGAACTGGGCGGAAACGACGCCGGAATTGTCCTCCCCGACGCCGACCCCCCAGCCATCGCACAGGACCTCTTCTGGGGCGCCTTCATCAACACCGGCCAGACCTGCGCCGCCCTCAAGCGCCTCTACGTCCACACCGATATCTACGACGCCGTCTGTGAAGAACTCACCAAGGTCGCCGCAGCCATGCCCATGGGCAACGGCCTGGACGAAAACAACGTCCTGGGACCGCTGCAGAACAAGGCCCAGTACGACGTCGTCGCGAACCTCGTGGACGCGGCCAGGGCTTCCGGAGCCCGCATCCTTCTCGGCGGAAACCCTGACACCAGCCAGCCCGGCTACTTCTACCCCACCACCCTCGTGGCGGACATCGACAACAACAATCCGCTCGTGACTGAGGAACAGTTCGGCCCCGCCCTGCCCATCATCCGCTACGACACAGTGGACGAAGCCGTGGAGAAGGCGAACGCGCTCGACGTCGGACTCGGCGCCTCCGTCTGGTCCGCCAACCGCGACACTGCCCGCGAAGTTGCAGCACGCCTCCAGGCCGGCACCGTCTGGATCAACAAGCACGGCGCAGTGGACCCGCGGATCCCGTTCGGCGGCGCCAAACAGTCCGGCTACGGCCTCGAGTTCGGCGTCGAAGGCCTCAAAGCCCTCGGCGTGCCGCAGGTCATCAACGGCTGAACCCCTGCCGCCGCCCCATGGGCTAATCCAGCCGGCTTACCCCATGGCAGGGGCCGCGGCGGTCCGGCCCGAAAGCTGGCGGCGGGCCCAGCGGGCGAGCTTCTTGCCCTTGCCCTTCCACCAGTTGTCCTCATCCTTGTCGTGATGCAGGCGGAAAATGATGGCCATCAGCACGAACATCCCCATCACCACATCAATCCAGGACGCGAGCACCAGGGCAATCAGGACCGTCACACCGTTGGCAATGATGGAAGGAACGGCAAGTGTCCGGAAAACCGTGCTCGCCACATATCGCCGGTGGGACCGCGGCACGGACAGGGCACGCACCATGTCGAAGCACACGCACACCACCACCACCGTCTGGCCGAGTGCCAGCAGGATCTGGCCCGGGATCGAGCCGCTGAATGCTGCCACGGCTTCCATGCCCGGGCTCACGGCCGGGCCTTGCTTTGAGAACCAAACATAAAAACCCCCAGAAACGTGGAACCACTGCTGCTGATCCAGCGGCAGTGGTTCCATTCAAGTTTCCGGGGGTAAAAGCGTCACGAGTAGTGGGTACTCGAATTTCAGCCGGCACGTATAAAGCGGTACCTACTGGCCAATCGCCCGCGGCCGCCAGAGCACCATGGCCTGGGACCGTGGCCGGGGGCGCTGCCCGCGGGCCAGGCTGACCACGTCTCCCGCAGCGCCTGCCGCGAAGATCCGGGAATCGAATGGCTGTGGGCGGCGGCTGAGTTCCTCGGAGAGTTCCGAGACCCGGCGCTGCAGGGCTGCTACCTGGTTTTCGAGTTCCAGGATCCGTTTGATGCCTTCGAGTGAGACGCCTTCCTGGGAAAGCCGCTGCACCTCGCGCAGCATGTTGACATCCCGCTGGGAGTACCGGCGGGACTTGCCAGGCGCGCGGCTGGGCGAAACGATGCCCAGCCGGTCGTACTGGCGGAGCGTCTGGGGGTGCATGTCCGCCAGTTCAGCCGCTACCGAGATGACAAAGATCGGCTGGTCTGAGTTGATGTTCGCGGCGTTGATGTCCACGGCTCACCCCGTTGCTATAGCCGGGCCTTGGCGGCCAGGCCCTCTCGGACGTCGGCATCGGCGGTGGCCTCAGCAAACGCCTTGACCGCGGCTTCGGCGTCCTTGTTCAGGTTCTTGGGGACCGCGACGTCGATGGTCACCAGCAGGTCGCCGGTCCCCTTGGACGTCTTCACGCCTTTGCCCTTCACCCGCAGGGTACGGCCCGACGGCGTCCCTGCCGGTACGCGGACCCGCACCTTTTCGCCCTCGATGGTGGGCACTTCGATGTCGGCGCCCAGGGCAGCCTCCGGGAAGGTGACCGGGACGTGGATGCGGAGGTTATCGCCGTCGCGCGTGTAGAACGCGTGCGGCTGGACCGAGACGGTCACCACCAGGTCGCCGTTGCCGGCAGGACCGGGCTGGCCCTTGCCGCGCACCCGGACCTTCTGGCCGTCCTTGATGCCGGCAGGGACGCGGACATCGATGACGTCGCCGCTGGGCTCGCGCAGCCCGATGGTGGTGCCGCGGATGGATCCGGCAAACGAGATGCTGGTGGACGCGGTCCGGTCCGCACCCTTCTGCGGGGCGCGCTGGAAACCGGGAGAGCCACCGAAGCCGCCACCGAACAGGTCGGCGAACTCGGGTGGAATGCCGCCGGCGGACGGGTTGAAGCCGCCTGCATGCCTTCCGGTGTTGCCAGTGAAGAGGCCGCCGAACAGGTCCTCGAACCCGCCGTTGCCCGCACCGGCGCCGCCGGGGGCGAAGCGGGCTCCGCCGCCCATCGCCCGGATGGCGTCATACTGCTGCCGCTCGTCGGGATCGGAAAGTACGGAGTAAGCCTCGGAGATGTCCTTGAACTTCTTCTCGGAAGCAGTGTTCCCCGAGTTGGTATCAGGGTGGTGCTGCCGCGCAAGCTTCCGGTAGGCCTTCTTGATGTCGGCGTCGGAAGCGTCCTTGGCAACACCAAGGATCTTATAAAAGTCCTTGTCCACCCAATCCTGGCTAGCCAATGGCGTTTCCTTTCAGTGTGTACTTGCTAAAGCTCTACGCGCTGCATGGGCCCCCGCCCCTACGCCGGGTGGCCTGGGATCTGCGATCCCACGCCACCCGGCTCCGATAGGCCCGATGCCACTCCCGGGGCCCATGCAGCGCTTCGAGCTTGTGATCATCTCACCTTAGGTGACATGAACGCCGAACGCCGGAGCGGATGAGGGGGCCCGGGAGTGGCTTCGGGCCTGCCGGAGCGTGGCGGCTTTGTCCGTAGGACCAAAGCCGCCACGCGTAGGGGCGGGGCCCCCTCATCCGCGGAGGCGTGGAGGGTTCGAAACTAAGCCGGAACAGCCACGATGACCTGGGCGGCGCGGAGGACTCGGTCACCTGACTTGTAGCCGGACCGGAGCACCTGGCTGACGGTGTCGACTTCAAGGTCCTCGCCGGGCTGCTGGATGAGGGCTTCGTGGATGTTGGGATCAAACTCCACGCCGGTCTCATCGATGCGTACCAGGCCGTAGGTTTTCAGCGCGTTCTCCAGCTTGGTGGCGATCGCGGCGAACGGTCCGTCCGTGAGGTCACCGTGCTGGCGGGCGGCGTCGATATCGTCCAGGACCGGCAGCAGCGAGTTCAGGACGCCGATGACGGCCATCTCCCCTGCCACGGCCCGGTCGCGTTCAACGCGCTTGCGGTAGTTGACGTACTCGGCCTGCAGGCGGAGGAGGTCGTTCTTCAGCTCGGCTGCCTCGGCGCTGGTTGAGCCTGCGGGAACACCCTGGGCCACGGATTCCTCAGCCGGCACCTCGACGCCGTTGAGGATTTCCTCAGCCTGGGCCAGCGCATCGCCGTCGGAGTCCTCGGAACCGGTACCGGGGGCAGACTGGCTGCCCTCAGCGTGACCGCCCTCGGGGTGCCGGGCCTGGCCGGTCACCGGGTCAACCTTGCGGTTGTCCCGGATGACCGGTTCCTGGTGGCCGTTGCCCTGCTGCTCCTGGCTCGCGGATGAGTTGTGCTCTTCCTCGTTACCGTGATGCGGCATGGTTACTTCTTCGCTTCGTCTTCGTCGATGATTTCGGCGTCGACGATATCTTCGTCGGCCTTGTCACCTGCAGCACCACCGGCAGCGCCTTCAGCACCTGCCGAAGCACCGGCACCGTCCGGCGAACCGGCCTGGGCGTAGATGGCCTCGCCCAGCTTGGTCTGCGATGCCTGCAGCTTCTCGAAGGCGGACTTCACCGCGGCGTCGTCGGTGCCTTCGAGGGCCTTCTTGAGGTCGTCGACGTCGGTCTGGACCTCGGTCTTGACCTCTTCAGGCAGCTTGTCGGCGTTGTCGGCGATCAGCTTGTCTACGGAGTAGGCGAGCTGCTCGGCGGAGTTGCGGGTGTCGGTAGCCTCGCGGCGGGCCTTGTCCTCGGCAGCGTGCTCCTCGGCGTCACGGACCATACGGTCGATGTCTTCCTTGGAGAGCGCGGTGCCGCCGGTGATGGTCATGGACTGTTCCTTGCCGGTGCCCTTGTCCTTCGCGGAGACGTGGACGATGCCGTTGGCGTCGATGTCGAACGTGACCTCAACCTGGGGAACGCCGCGAGGAGCCGGGGCGATGCCGGTCAGTTCGAACGTGCCGAGCGGCTTGTTGTCGCGGGTGAATTCGCGTTCGCCCTGGAAGACCTGGATGGCCACGGACGGCTGGTTGTCGTCAGCGGTGGTGAAGGTCTCGGACCGCTTGGTGGGGATCGCGGTGTTGCGCTCGATCAGGTGCGTCATCACGCCACCCTTGGTTTCGATGCCGAGGGACAGCGGTGTGACGTCGATCAGCAGGACGTCCTTGCGCTCACCCTTCAGCACGCCGGCCTGCAGGGCTGCGCCAACGGCCACAACCTCATCCGGGTTCACGCCCTTGTTCGGCTCCTTGCCGCCGGCCAGTTCCTTGACCAGTTCGGAGACGGCGGGCATACGGGTGGAGCCGCCCACGAGCACGATGTGGTTGATGTCGGAGAGCTTGATGCCGGCTTCCTTGATCACATCGTGGAACGGCTTCTTGGTGCGCTCCAGCAGGTCCTTGGTGAGGTCCTGGAACTTGGCGCGGGTCAGCTGCTCGTCCAGGTGGACCGGGCCGTCGGGGGTGACGGACAGGTACTGGAGCGAGACGTTGGTGCTGGTGGAGGAAGAGAGTTCCTTCTTGGCCTGCTCAGCTGCTTCGCGGAGGCGCTGCAGGGCAATCTTGTCCTTGGACAGGTCGATGCCCTTGACCTTGAGCTGGTTCAGCAGGTAGTCAACAACCCGCTGGTCCCAGTCGTCGCCGCCGAGGCGGTTGTCACCGGCGGTGGCGCGCACCTGGATGGTGGAGAAGTTGTCTTCGTCCTTGCCGACTTCCAGCAGGGAGACGTCGAAGGTACCGCCACCGAGGTCGAAGACCAGGATGAGTTCGTCTTCCTTGCCCTTGTCCAGGCCGTAGGCGAGAGCCGCCGCGGTGGGCTCGTTGACGATGCGCAGGACGTTCAGGCCTGCGATTTCGCCGGCTTCCTTGGTGGCCTGGCGCTCGGCGTCGTTGAAGTACGCGGGAACGGTGATCACAGCGTCGGTGACCTTTTCACCCAGGTAGGACTCGGCGTCGTTCTTCAGCTTCATGAGGATACGCGCGGAAATTTCCTGCGGGGTGTACTTCTTGCCATCGATGTCCACCTTCCAGTCAGTGCCCATGTGGCGCTTGACCGAAGCGATGGTGCGTTCGATGTTGTTGACGGCCTGGCGCTTGGCGATCTCGCCAACCAGGACTTCGCCCGACTTGGAGAATGCAACGACGGACGGCGTGGTGCGGCCACCCTCGGCGTTGGCAATAACGGTGGGCTCGCCACCTTCGAGAACGGAGACGACGGAGTTAGTGGTTCCGAGGTCAATACCTACTGCACGTGACATGTGTTGCTTCCTTCTTTCCTTGGAAACTTGCTGGCGCCCCGATGATTGAGCGTTCTGCACTCAACTTTACTCAGGGCGCCAGCGATGTCAATCCAAGTTGAGTGAAGTAGGCTCAACTTTGATTTAGGCAGGAAATCGGAAGGGTATCTTTTCCTTGAAATTCCGGAGATAACGGACGACGGCGGTCCTCCGTTCGCTCTTGGAGAACCGCCGGGGTGCTTTCGTGCTGGGTTGCCTGCCGCTGTTACCGTTCGCTGTCAGTGTCGCCATGCAGGGGGCCGCGTTCCTCGGCAGTGGTGTTGACCTGCCCGTCGGTGAGCCGCTCGCGGACAGCATCCGCTTCATGGGCAGCGCCAGTGGTACCGGCATCCCCATAGTCCCCATCCGGGTATTCGGCATCCTGAAGGTTCCCGGCAGGCTCGCCCACAGTGCCGGCGTCCCCGTAGTCGCCGTCCACATACTGCCCGCCCTCGCCTTCCAGGCCGGGGGCCGTGCTTCCCCTGCGGGCCTCCTCGCCGGGGACTTCCGGGTTCTCAGTCATGGTGCATCTCTCCTCTGAGTTGCGCGTCCACGCGGGCGCACTTGCAGTCTAATCAGCGCGAACTTCCGCCAACAGGGGCTGGTTCCCTCGCTTGCAGGCAGGGCCACCCCTCCGCCAGGCGTGTCACGCACGGCATGCTTTTAGCCCGGCAGCGCCGCCGCGAGCCCGGAAAACCGGGACCGCGGCGATGGTGGGAGCCCAAAAGCATGCTGTGCGTGACGCCGGGAGCGGGACTACCGGCGTCCGGCGCCTTCAATATCGGTTTCGGGACTGCCGCTGGAGTCGCGCTGCGCTGCGGCGTCCAGCTCCGGCAGGCCCAGCTTGCCCGGCCACCAGATCCGCGGACCGATGTCATAAGCAAGGGCGGGGACCAGCAGCGAGCGCACCAGGACGGTATCCAGCAGCACTCCGAAGGCCACGATGAACGCGAGCTGCACCAGGAACATGATCGGAATGACCCCCAGCGCCGCGAACGTGGCGGCCAGGACCACCCCGGCGGAGGTGATCACGCCCCCGGTCACACCAAGCCCGCGAAGGATGCCGGGCCGCGTGCCGTGCTTCAGGGATTCCTCGCGGACCCGGCTCATCAGGAAGATGTTGTAGTCCACGCCCAGCGCCACCAGGAACACGAAGCCGAACAGTGGAACGGTGGCATCTGCGCCCGGGAAGCCAAGGATGTTGTTGAAGACGAAAGCGGAAACACCCATGGCCGCGGCGTAGGACAGCACCACCGAGAGCACCAGCAGGACCGGCGCCACAACCGAGCGCAGCAGCAGCATGAGGATCAGGAGGATCACGGTCAGGACCACAGGGATGATGATCACCAGGTCGCGCTGGGCGGTGGTATTGGTATCCAGCGCAGTCGCGGTCACGCCACCCACGAGCGCGCCGGTATCCACGGACTTCACATTTTCGCGAAGAGCCTTAACCGTCTCCTCAGCCTCCAGTGAATCCGCTGCGTTGTTCAGTGTGGCGTTGATCAGCACCTTTCCGTCGCGGACGTCCGGGGCGGTGGGAGCTCCCGGGGCTCCGGTGATGGGCACAGAACCTTGGGCCAGCAGATAAGCCTCGCCCACGCCGTCGGCCGCCTTTACCGCGTCCAGCACTTCCTGCGCCTTCCCCTGGTCCGCAATCACGACGGCGGGGCTGCCGCTGCCGGCGTCGAAATGGCGCGCCAGCGCCTCCTGGCCGTCCACGGCGTTGGACGCCGTGAGGATAACGTCCGTCTGCGGAACACCGTTGGCCTTCAGTTGGAGCAGGCCGCCTGCGGCAACCACCAGCAGCAGGACCGAGGCCACCCAGACAGCCCGCGGCCGGCGCGAAACCAGGGAGCCAGTAGCACGCCACAACCCTTTCTGGCCTTCGAGCCCGGTGACAAGCTCCGGTTCACGCTGGTCCGCGGGGACGAGCTTGGGCCGGAACGGCCAAAATGCAGCGCGGCCCAGGAGTGCCATCAGGGCGGGAAGCAGGGTTAGGGCTGCAAACAGCGAGCAGAGGATGCCGGCCGCGGCCACGGGACCCAGCGCCTTGTTGGAGTTCAGGTCGGAGAAGAGCAGGCACAGGAGCGCGATGATCACGGTGGCGCCGGAGGCCAGGATGGGCTCGAAGGAGGCCTTCCAGGCTTTCAGCACGGCAGCGGTGCGGTTGGTGGTGCGGGTCAAGGCTTCACGGAACCTTGCTACAAACAGCAGGGCGTAGTCCGTGGCGGCGCCGATCACCAGGATGGAAAGGATGCCCTGGCTCTGCCCGTTGAGCTGGATCCAACCGGCCTTGGCCATGCCGAAAACCAGCAGGATGGCCGCACAAAGCGCGAACACGGAGGTCAGCAGCACCACGATGGGCAGCAAGAGCGAGCGGTACACCACCAGCAGGATCACAAACACCGCGCCCAGCGCCACCAGCAGGAGGATGCCGTCGATGCCCGCGAATGCCGCCGTGAGGTCAGCTGCCAGTCCTGCGGGACCGGTGACATACGTTTTGATGCCCTCCGGGGCTGATTCTGCGACGGTGTCCCGCAGTTCCTGGACAACCTCCTTCACCTCTTTGGAAGAGTTGATCGGGACGATGAACTGAACCGCCCTGCCGTCCTCAGACGGGATAGGCCCGATCACCGCGCTGCCCGCCTGGAGCCCTTCCAGCTCTGCACGGAGAGCTGCTGCTCCGGCGAGCTGTGTGGGACTTAGGGGCTGGTCGCCTTCGAGGACGATAACGCCAGGCACCTCGTCCGAATCGCGGAACTTCGATTGCCAGTCCTGGGCCGCGGTGGCCTCTGCACTGGCAGGCAGGAACGATGCCTGGTCGTTGGACGAGACTTCGTCCAGGCGGCCGAACGTGGGTCCGCCGGCGCCTGCGAGCGCCAGCCAGGCCAGCACGAGGATGACGGGGACCAGCCAGCGCAGCCAGAATGGCACGCGCTCTTTGGCCGGGGAATGGGATTTCATGATGCCTTCCGGACAGCGACGGGAGTAGGATTGATTCCATACTAGAGTATCTCCATCATGGAGATAAGTGCTGGCCTAGCTTTTCTTTTGCCGCCGATGCCCGAGCGCTCCCGCGGCTGAAGTAATATCCGTCAGTACGGCCGGACGCTGCAGGCGCTTCGCCCGGTAATGACTCGTGCGGCAAGGAATCTGGAGGTGGACGTGGCTGGCAACAGGACTCCCGCCGCGCCCGAACCTCCCGAGGGCCGGCCCGCGCCGGGCGCACCGCTTCAGGGACCGCCCCGCGGCGCCGGCCCCCACCCGCTGATCCGCCTCCTTCAGGAGTTCACGCTCGAAGCCAACCGCTACGTGGACGCGGCGGGCGGGCGGAAGGACATGCACCGGACGGACCTGAATGCGCTGGCAGTCATCATGCGGCACACTGCAATCGGGGGCAGCGTCACGCCCGGGCTGCTGCGGAAGGAGCTGAACCTCAGCTCTCCGGCCACCACCGCACTGATTGATCGGCTGGACAACTCGGGACACGTGGTGCGGGAGCGGGACAGCTCCGACCGCCGGCAGGTCCACCTCCGGATGACGCCCAAGGCCTTCGAGGAAGGCGGCGCCATTTTCGCTCCGCTCGCCCGCCACATGGGCAGCGCGATGGCCCACTTCTCCCCCGAGGAACTGGAAACAGTCACCCGCTTTATGACCGCGATGGTGGAAGCCACGGTGGCGGCCCGGGAAGAACCGTCCGGCGCACCCAGTTCCCCCGCCCACCCAAGTAAGTAGCAGCAAGTGTCGTTTTGACGCGGCAAAACGACACTTAGCGCAACCCAGTTGGGGGTAGCGTTTGCTTATGAGCGCGCAGCAGCCCGAAGACGACGTTTACACGCACGGCCACCACGAATCGGTGGTCCGCGCCCATGCCGCCAGGACCGCCGAGAATTCGGCCGCGTTTGTCCTGCCGCACCTCACCCCCGGAACTGCCCTGCTCGACGTCGGCTGCGGCCCGGGCAGCATCACCTGCGATTTCGCTGGCTTGGTGAGCCCCGGCAAGGTCATCGGCCTGGACCGCTCGCCGGACATCATTGCCCAGGCCAAGGCCCTCGCCGTCGAGCGTGAAGTAGCGAACGTCGAATTCGTTGCCGGCAACATCTACGACCTCCCCTTCGAAGACGAAACGTTCGACGTCGTCCACGCCCACCAGGTGCTCCAGCACCTGACGGATCCTGTGGAGGCGCTGCGGGAGATGCGCCGGGTGGCGAAGCCGGGCGGAATTGTGGCGGTGCGCGACGCCGACTTCCACGGCATGAGCTGGTACCCCGCCATCCCTGAGCTGGATGAGTGGATGGAGCTTTACCAGCGCATCGCGCGCAGGAACGGAGCAGAGCCCGACGCCGGTCGGCGGCTGGTGAGCTGGGCCCAGTCAGCAGGCTTCACAGACGTCGCGCCCACCAGCAGCAACTGGCTTTACGCCACGGGACAGCAGCGGCGTTGGCAGGCGCGCGTCTGGGGCGAGCGGGTGCTCCATTCCGCCTTCGCCGAGCAGGCGCTCGAATACGGCTTCGCCAATCCCGCGGACCTGGCCAGGATCTCTGCCGGCTGGCACCGCTGGGGCTCCACCGACGACGGCTGGTTCCTGATTCCCAACGGCGAGGTCATCGCGCGTGCCTAGGTAACGGCAAGCGCCAGCGCCAATATCCACATAGCCACTTTGCGGGCTGCCGCTGGTTGCTGCCTCGGGAATATCGTCGGCCCATGAGCTACTACGGCGACAACGAATACTGGGCAGAACCGTACACAGTGGAGGTTGACCAAGTAGACTTGGTCAACATGGGACAGTACAACGTCCAGGAAGCAAAAACGCGTTTGTCCGAGCTGTTGAACCAAGTGGAAAACGGCGAGGACGTGGTCATTGCCAAAGCAGGAAGGCCTGTTGCCCGGCTGGTAAAGATCGAACGCCCCCATAAGCGGGAACTGGGATTCCTGGGCCCCCTTCACATTCCTGACGAGTTCTACGAGCCTTGGAGCGACGAGGAGATGGGTGCCGCTCAATGATGCGGCTGCTCCTGGATACCCACGTTTTCCTGTGGGCGGTCGCGGAACCCAAGAGGCTGTCCACCAAGGCCAGGAGTTCCATTACCAAACTGGAAAACCAAGTCTTCGTCTCCCCGGTCACCGCTTACGAGCTGTCCTCCAAGCACCGGCAAGGAAAATTGCCCTTTGGAGCGGCAATCGTGACGAGCTTTGGCCGGCAGGTTGCCCACCTCTACGCTTCCGAACTCGCCGTCTCGTCTCCCCACACCCTGGCGGCAGGACAACTGGACTGGGACCACAAGGATCCCTTCGACCGAATGCTCGCTGCCCAGGCGATGGTGGAGGGGCTTACCCTCGTTACCGCGGATGAAGACCTGCAGGCGTTCGGACCCGTGGCAACCCTCTGGTGATTGCGGCACTAAACTTGGCTGGTGCAATTTTCCATGTGGCTCACCCTGGCCGGTGCCGGCGTCCTGATCAGTTTCACCCCCGGCGCAGGGGCCATCAACACCATGAGCAATTCCCTGAACTCCGGGTTCCGGCGCTCCATGTGGGGAATCCTCGGCCAGCAGGCAGCACTGGTGATCCATGTGGTGATCGTGGCCCTTGGCGTGGGCGTCCTCGTGGCCAGCTCGCCCATCGCCTTCAATGTCATCCGCTATTCAGGCGCTGCCTACCTGGTGTACCTGGGCATCAGGCAATTCCTCGCCAAGCCGGATCTCGAGCAGGAGAAGATCGCCGGCCTTCAGAACGAGCCCGCCTGGTCCATCTTCCGCCGCGGCTTCTGGGTAAACCTGCTGAATCCAAAGGCCATCATCTTCTTCCTGGCCTTTATGCCCCAGTTCATCCGCCCCGAACAACCCCTCCTGGCCCAGTACGCGGTGTTGACGGCAACGATCGTCGCCATCGACGTCCTGGTGATGTGGTTCTTCTTCGCGGCGGCCGCCAGATCCTTTGAGCGGTTCACCCACAGCGCCCGCGGGCAGCTGGTCCTCAACCGCTCATTCGGCGTTCTGTTTGTCGCCGTGGGAATCCTGCTGGCCTTCCTCCACTGAGCACCCCTGAGCCAGGCGGCAGCAGGGCGATGACGGATAAGCACAGTTTCTTTACAAAATAGTCATGCATTATGAACCCACCGGCTAGCCAACAGGGCTCATTAGCACGCATGCTTAGCTTATGAACTCAGCGTCGAGCCCATACCGTGTTATCGCCGTCTGCACTGGAAACATCTGCCGGTCCCCCATGGCTGAGCTGATGCTCGCTGCGGCTCTCGAACGCGAAGGGCTTGAGGGCCTGGTGGCCGTTGATTCTGCGGGCACTACCGGCTATGAGGCAGGCCGACCGATAGATCCGCGCGCGGCCCGACGCCTCGGCGCGACGCAGCTCAATTGGGACAAACACATCGCCCGCGAGTGGCAGCACTCGTGGTTCCGGGAACGGGACCTGATCCTCGCACTGGACATTGACCACCACGCCTGGCTCAGCGAGTCCGCCCCGGACCAGGAATCCAGGAACAAAATCCGCATGCTGCGCAGCTTTGATCCGCGGCTGGCGGACAAAGACCTGCTGGACCAGGGCATTGAGGACCCCTGGTACGGCGGGCAGGCCGACTTCGACGTCGTCTGGCACCAGGTCCATAACGCCCTCCCCGGCCTGGTGGAATACATCAAAGGGGCCGTCCTGAAAAACACGCAGCTCCAGCGGCAGGTATAAGTCCCAGGCCCTGCTCCGGCAGGGGCGGGCTCAATCGAAAGTGAAAGCCTGGCAGGGATACCGGTACGCTCTAATCCATGAGCCCAGCCCCCGTCATCATCGCCATCGACGGGCGCTCGGGGGCAGGCAAAACCACCCTCGCCATCGAACTGGCGGCACAGCTGCGCGCCCACCACAAGGTCTCCCTGTTCCACCTTGAGGACATCTACCCGGGCTGGAACGGCCTGTTGGCCGGCATCGACCGCTATGTCGCCACAGTCCTGGAACCGCTGAGCCTTGGTGGGGCGGCCACGTGGACCAGCTGGGACTGGGAAAGACATTACGACGGCGACTCCCGCGTCACGCTGCCCGCCGAGATTGTGATCGTTGAGGGAGTGGGGGCCGCCGCCGCCGCGGCCAGGCCCCTGCTCAGCGCCGTCATCTGGGCAGACTCCCCGGATGACATCCGCAGGACCCGCGCGTTGGAGCGCGACGGCGGAACCTATGAACCCTACTGGGATCAATGGGCGGCCCAGGAAGAGGAATGGCTGCGCGGTGACCACGTCCCGGAGCACGCGGACGTGCGCGTGCTGAACCGCGCTGACGGGTCCGCCCCGAGGGACGTGCTGCAGCTCCTTCCATACCTTCCCGCGCTGGCCCCGGTACTGGCGCCCGAACTCTCGGCCCGGCGCGGCCTGGGTATACATGCCGAACGTCTGGACGCGCGCCCGGATGCCGCCACCCTGTTCAACGCCCTCTATGGGACTTCCGCCAACGCAGTCTGGCTGGACTCGTCCAACGCCGGCGCTCCGGCCGTGAACTTTCCCAAGGCCCGCCATGCTGCCCCCGCCGGGGAGGACCAGGCCGAATCCGTCGCAGCGGAACGCAGCCGCTTCAGCATCATGGCGGACGACGGCGGGCTGTTGGGCCAGAAGGTGTCGCACCGTTCGGGCGTCACCAGTATCCAGGCCGGCTGCGCATCAGCGACGGTGGAAGGCACGTTCTTCCGCTGGCTGGACAGCGTGTGGGGCGACGCGTTGGTCAGCACCCCGGACGGCTACCCGGGCGAATTCACACTGGGATGGCTCGGATGCCTGGGCTACGAACTCAAACGGGAAACCGGCGGAACCGATCATTCCGCCCCCACCCCCGATGCTGCCCTGATCTTCGCAAGCAGGGCCGTGGTCCTGGACCACGCCGAAGGCACCGCGTGGTTGCTGGCCCTGGACGCACCGGATGGCCCGGAATGGTTCGACAAGGCCCGTACAGCGGTCGAAGACGCTGCCGTCCCTGAAGCCCAGGCGGGCGATGCCAGCCAGGCCGGCGGCAGCACCGGCGTCGTCCTTCAAGCGGCCAGGTTCACAAGCCGCGATACCGGTGCCGCGTACCGGGAGAAGATTGCGGCCGCCCAGTACGAAATTGCCGAGGGGAATACCTACGAGGTCTGCCTGACCACCACGTTGTCAGCCCGGATTCCCGCAGCCGCGCTCGACCCCTGGCCGACGTACCTCGCCCTCCGCCGCAAAAACCCGGCGCCTTTTGCCAGCTACTTCCGGTTCGGCAGCCTGGCCGTGGCCAGCACCTCCCCCGAGCGCTTCCTGAAGATTGCGTCCGACGGCGGAATGCGCGCCGAACCCATCAAGGGAACCCGCCGCCGAGCCTCCGATCCGGCTGAAGACACTGCGCTGCGCACTGACCTTGCCACGTCGTTGAAGGACCGCGCCGAGAACATCATGATCGTGGACCTGCTGCGGAACGACCTCAGCCACTTCGCCGTCCCCGGCTCCGTGACCGTCAGCCGGCTCTGCGCCATCGAAAGCTATGCCACCGTCCACCAGATGGTGAGCACCATCGACGCCTGGCTGCAGCGCGGATCGTCCCGGGCCGAGGCCGTGGCAGCATGCTTCCCGGCAGGCTCCATGACCGGCGCGCCGAAAATCAGCACCATGGCCATCCTGGACCGGCTGGAAGGCGGCTCACGCGGGCTCTATTCCGGGGCCATCGGCTACTTCTCGCTGAATGGCGCCACGGACCTCGCCGTCGCCATCCGGACCCTGGTGATCAGCGTCGGCGGCGACGGGACCGCGGAACTCACGCTCGGCGTCGGCGGCGCCATCACGGCCGATTCAGTCCAGGACGAGGAATACGAGGAAATCCGCACCAAGGCCTTCGGCGTCCTCTCCACACTGGGCGCAGAGTTTCCCAACGCCTGACACTCTCTCGAGCCGCTACTGCACCGTTGCCGTCAGCCGCGCCACGTTGTCCACGTACCGCGTGGCCAGGGGCCGCTTGATCCAGTCGGCCAGCTTGAGCTCATGCGAGATGTCCCGGTACGTGTCCTCGATGGCGCGCATCTTGGTGACAATGTCCTCCCCCAGCAGCATCACCGACACCTCAAGGTTGAGCGAGAACGAGCGCATGTCCATGTTGGACGAACCAAGAACGGCAACCTCGTCGTCAATGGTGAAGTGCTTGGCGTGGAGCACGAACGGGGCCTTGTACAGGTAGATCCGGACGCCGGCCTCCAGCAGGGCCTCATAGTATGAGCTCTGGGCGTGATGGACCAGGAATTGATCGCCCTTCTCCGAGACGAACAGCTCCACGTCCACGCCCCGCTGCGCGGCAGTGGTGATGGCGTAGAGAAGGGAATCGTCCGGGACGAAGTACGGGCTGCAGATGGAAATCTTGTGCTGGGCCGAATAGATGAGCGTGTTGAAGAGCCGCAGGTTGTTCTCGGTGATGAAGCCCGGGCCGCTGGGCACTACCTGGGCCGTGACGTTGCCCGGATGCGGGTTGGCCGGCAGCTGCAGCTGGTGCTCCAGGGACTCGTCCGTTTCGCTCAGCCAGTCCGTGGCAAAAACAACGTTCAGGGTGGTGACGATGGGTCCGCGAAGGCAGGCCATCAGCTCCACCCATTCACGGCCGGCTTTCCGGTGGCGGGGGTTGTTGTAGGAGGGCTCGATCAGGTTCTGCGAGCCGGTAAAGGCGATTTCGCCGTCGATCACCATGATCTTGCGGTGGTTGCGCAGGTCCGGACGGCGCCACTGGCCATGGATGGGCAGCAGCGGAAGCATGCGCTTCCACTGGATTTTGCCGGCCCGAAGCCGCTTGAGCAGGTTACGGTAGCCCTTCACGCGGAGGGTGCCGATGTGGTCGAACAGCACCCGGACTTCCACTCCGCGTTCGGCGGCTTCCTCCAAGGCGGTCATCAGGTCGTCAGTGATGTGGTCCGTGCTCATGATGTAGAACTCGGCGTTGACGAACTTCTTTGCGTTCCGCACCGCCTTGGTCATCTCAAGGATCGAGTCCGGGTACCCCGGGATCAGGTCCACGGAGTTCCCGTCCACCATCGGCAGCGAACCCAGCCGCCGGTTCAACTCCGCAGCGGAACGCACCCATTCCGGTCCGGGATAGTCGCTTTCGACGTCGGCCAGGGAGGAAATTCCGGCCCGGACCCTTTCGTTGACCTGTAGCTGCTGCTGCCGTCGGCGGCTGGACAGCTTGAAGTTGCCGAACAGCAGGAACAGGATGATGCCCACGAACGGGACAAAGAAAATCCCCAGCAGCCAAGCCATGGCGGTAGTGGGCCGGCGGTTGCCGGGGATGATGCCAACCGCGAGCACCCTGATCACGAGGTCGGCGACGGCCAGCAGCACCACCACCCACGTCGGTGCGGTGCCGGCAAGCGAAAATGGCCACAACACGTGAATAACCCCCGGAGGACGGCTCCCGGCGGACGGGTTCCGGCCAGGGCACTCCGCCCAGCTTATCCGTGAGCGCCGCACTAAGCTGGACCCATGACCTCTCCAGCCCCCGTGGTTCTCGCCTTCCTCGATCCCGCCTTCCCCGACGGCCGGTTTGCCGATGCGTCCCAGCCCCAGCTGCTGGTGACGGACCAGGGCGCCACCCGGGGCGACGGAATCTTCGAGACCATGCTCGCCGTGGGGGGTACCGTCCGGAAGATCCAGGCGCATCTGGACCGCCTTACCGGTTCTGCTGGGGCGCTGGATCTGGCCATTCCCGGCGAGGATGAGTGGCGCCGCGCCATCACCGCAGCCGTGTCCGAGCACCGGGCCCAGCACCCGCCCGCCTCCGCCACCGACGACGAACTGGTGGTGAAGCTCGTGGTGACCCGCGGTGTGGAGGGAGCGTCCACCCCTACCGCCTGGGTGCAGGTGTCCCCTGCCGGTGCTGCCGGCCGCCGCCAGCGCGAGACCGGCATCGACGTCATTCTGTTGGACCGCGGCTACGACAGCGATGTTGCCGAGCGCGCCCCCTGGCTGCTGCTGGGCGCCAAGACCCTCTCCTACGCGGTCAACATGGCCGCCCTCCGTTACGCCCGCAAGCAGGGCGCTGACGACGTCATTTTTACTTCCTCCGATGGCCGCGTGCTTGAGGGCCCCACGTCCACCGTGCTGATGGCACACGTGGAAACGTCCGACGACGGGACATCCGTTAAGCGCCTCATCACGCCCCTGCTGGACAGCGGCATCCTCCCCGGCACCTCCCAGGGCGCGCTGTTCGCCGCTGCCAAGGCCGCCGGCTGGGAGTTGGGCTACGGGCCGCTGGAGCCGCAGGACCTGCTGGACGCCGACGCCGTCTGGCTGATCTCCAGCGTGCGGATGCTGGCGCCGGTAAACCGGATCGATGGCAAGGAAATCGGCACGCCCTCGGTGCAGAAGGAGCTGACTGCCGAGCTGAACGAGCTGTTCGCCGGCATTCAGTAACCTTCCCCGGGGGCTAAGCATGGCCTTAGGGTATGGTTCATGAACCCTGACGCGGAGCACACCGGGAAACTGACCTTTGACGACTGCTGGGAACTGCTTGAAAGTGACACGCTGGGCCGGCTCGCACTGGTTGTGGACGGACACCCCGAGATTTTCCCGGTCAATTACGTGGTGCACCGCCGGAGCATCGTCTTCCGGACCTCCGGCGTGACCAAGCTGTGGAACGCCAAGGAGGAACGGCCCGCCGCCCTGGAGATCGATGGCTACGACCCCCACACGGAAGAAGCGTGGAGCGTGGTGGTGCGCGGGGATACGGGCATCATCGAGGACCAGGCTGACAAGGACGCGGTGGACAGCCTGGGGCTGGAGCCGTGGGAGCCGGGCGAGAAAGCCCACTACATCAGGTTGTCGGCACGGGCGCTGACGGGCCGCCGCTTCAAGGTGAACACACCGGACGTCTGGAACACGCGCAGCACTGACCGGCGCCGCGCGTCCTTCGAGTAAATACGTTTGACCAGCAGCCCCTCACGCAGCGGGCGTTCCCCTAGGCGGACGAGGGAACCGGCTTCTTGGAGAGCTGCCCTTCAAGCCCCGTGAGCAGGATTGTCAGGCCCTGGTCCAGCTCTTTTTCCCCGTCGTATTCGGAAAGGTTCGGCGCCAGCGCCCTGAGCCGGGGAAATTCCTTGGCCGGGAGCCTGTGCAGCCCGAGCCGCAACAGCGCTTCGTTTTCTTCCGGATCCACCACAAACTCCTGCAGTTCGTTCAGGATGTGGCCGTAGAGGAAGCCATAGTAGGCGCGGTAGACATGGAGCGCCCCGGCCGGGTCAAACCCGGCCCCGCTGAGCAGGGAGAGGATCTGCTCCAGCGGGCGCAGTGTGCCCAATGGCCTCAGCCCCAGCGGCGTAGAGAGCGGCCGCGTGACCAGCAGCGGCACTACGTTGGGGTGTTCGAGCGCGAGCTGGCGGAGATTGTGCGCAATTTGCCGAAGCTGCGCTTTCCAGTCGGGGTCCTCGGACTGGATGGACAAATCGTTGAGTACCAGCTCCGAAACTCCGTCAAGCAACGCTGCCCGGTTCTCCGCATAGCGGTAGAGGCTCATGGGGTCGCGGCCCAGTTCCTGGCCAAGGCGTCGCATGGTCAGTGCGTCCAGGCCTTCGGCGTCCACCAGTTCGAGCGCTTTGGCCAGCACCAGCTCACGGCTGAGCCGGGCCTTGCGGGCGCGGTCTTCAGTGCCTGAGGTCTTCGGCGGCGGCATGTGTTTTTCCGTTCTGGAACTCGCGGCATGTGCTGCCTGAACATAATTCCAGACGCTTGCCGTATATGTAGTCTACGGGTACAGTCTACAGCGTAGACAAGGTGTTAGCGCCGCCTTGGACCATCGATTCCCAAAGACTCGATTAACACTCCATTGCCTTGTGCACGGCTTTGAGTTCCCGCTGCTGTAGCCGAACGGCGGCACCAGGCACGTAGCGAAGGGACGCCGTCATGGCACATTCGCAGTTCGATCTTTTCCTCCAAGAAGCCACCCACCTGGATAAGGCCTACGACCACAGTCTCGACGATGACCGCCTTTACGGCCTGTACACCAGCTGGTGCTTCATTAACCAGCAGAAGCCCGGCAGAGAGTCTGTCTTCTGGGCAGCCATGAAACACCGCATGCCCGCAGGTCACAGCGGCCTGCGAATGAAGGGCCCCGCAGCCGCGGATTACATCCTGACGAGCTACCCGGGGCTCGTCTAAGCGCCTCGTAATGCGCCAAAAAAGGCGTGAACACTGTCCCCGCGGGGCAGGTGTTCACGCCTTTCGCGTTAATGCTCCCTGCCGGCCGGCCCGCGGCCCTCCCTGCGAAGCCCTCAGGTGGGGATGATGCGGAAGAGGAACCGCGTCCGGACCATCACCCAGAGGAGCCCCAGGACCAGTGCGTACGCCGCTGTGTTGATCCAAATGTCGCCCTGGCGCAGTGCCGGTATGTTGGCGATGACGGCAATCAGGACCACATGGATGATGAAGACGTACAGGGTGGCCCGGCCCAGTGGAATCAGGAACCAGCCAAGGGCGCGTGCCACCGGCTTCCAGTAGGCCGTCAGGAATGCGTAGGCGGCCACCACCAGCACCAGGACGTTCAGGAGTCGGCCGGGAGCCAGGTAGGTGCGGCCAAAGAAGAGGTCGTACATGCTCCGGTACACCGTGTCCGGAATAATGGCCAGCCGTACGTCGAAGCCGTTGGCCAAATAGGGGTTGCCCCAGGACAGGAACGCGAAGGCGAACGCGGCAGCCGTGCACACTCCCACAACCCAGGTGTGGTCAGTGAGCCACGAAACGATGCGCTGCCGGTGGAAGCCGGCCACGAGGCCGACCACAAACAGGACCTGCCATACCAGCAACGGGAATGAGTCCTCAAACTGCGAGGGCAGGATCCGGAACCTGGTGACAGCCCCTACCGCATACACCGCCAGGGTGCCGGCCAGCACCCACACGGCCTTGCCCCGGTTAAGCGCGGCAAGGATGAGCGGGCTGACGAGCAGCAACACCACGTAGAGGCCCATGACGTTGAACTGCCAGGGACCGAATTGCAGCAGCAGGATGGCGGGCAGGACCTGCGGGGGCACCGGGAACTGGAACAACGAGCCCATTCCCGCGTAGAGGTCATAGGTGCGGCCGGCCCCGTTGTGGCCCGCGCCGCCGGTTCCCTGGTCAACGAAGGTGGTCAGTGCATCGGTCTGGAACACAGGCACCAGGGAGATCAGGAAGACGCCGATCAGCACGGCGAGCGCCGTTACATAGAGCTTGCCTGCCCGGCGGGATGTCAGGTCCACCACGGTTCCGAAGTCCGCGTTCACCCTGGGTCCATAGACCATGCCCACCACGATGCCCGAGAAGAGGACAAAAAGCTCGGCCCCCGAAACGAAGCCCACAGCTTCCTGGGTCAACAGCTGGAACAGCGACGTCATGCCCAGGTGGTTCACCACCACAAACACAATGGCCATGCCGCGCAGGAGGTCCACCCGCGAATCCCGCTTTGAAGGATCCGTGTAGCTCCACGCAGTTGCTGTGTTGATCCTGCGGGGGACCTGCCACAACGCCACCAGGAGGATCAGCAGCGCCGCACCCACAGTCCAGGCGGCGGCGCCGGTGAGTGTGTTGGCCCGGACGTATCCGCTGCCGGCCGCAACATGGGTCACCGGGCCGGTCACCATTGAGGACGTCTCTAAACGGTCCCGGGCGGCGGCCGCAACCGCAGGGCTTCCGGTGAGCAGCCAGTCAATGCTGGCCACCCCGGTGTCCCTGGTGCTGGTCCGCTCGTCCCAGATTACGGCCGCCGTTTTGGCGAAGTCCGTGGAGGTTGCCGTACTCAGGACCTGGTCCCACCAGCCCGCTTTGATGTCCAGATCCGAGGCGCCGCCGGATGCCGGGCTGTAAAACGCAGCCGTCTGCAGGACGAACGGCTTGTCCTTCCCTGCCGCATATGTGGCGTAGAAGTCTTCCCCGCCGGAGGTTGTGAGCATTTCCTGGAGTTCGTTCGGCCGCGGCACGGTGTTGACCGGCGCCCCGCCGGCAGTGTCATCGTGGAACGCGGTCAGACCCACCCAGTCCACGGCATCGTCCCCGGGGTAATACGGGGCATACGCCGCGTCCGAACCGTTCCACGCATCGTCGCGGTTGGTATCGAGGAGGGCGAAACCCTCGCTGCCCGGCGCAGGGGCATTCCGGTTCCGGTCAAAGGGGTAGCCCGTTCCCAGGTATGGCTCCCACACCATCGACGTACGGCCGCCGGTATCCTCAAAGGCCTCAGCGGCGGCCCGGAAGGCGGACCGGTAGGCGGCCGGCTGCTGGCCCCACTCCACCCAGCTGGCATTCATATCGGGGGCAAAGCGGATCAACACCTCGCCCTTGAAGTTCGCAGTCAGCTTCCGTACCTCAGCGGCAAACGATGCGGCGGCCTCGGCGGTGACCTGCTCCAGGGCGATGCTGGGCTTGACCGTCAGCATGGCGTGGGCGCCCTGCATCCCCGATTGCTCCAGGAAGCCCCTGATGTTCTTCTCCTCCGAGCCGCGGAAGGGCAGGGCGATGTCATGCCCGAGGAGCGCCGGGGATGCTCCCAGCCTGTCTGTAAAGCCAGCCGCGGTGTCCTCGCCCCATTCGAGGACTGCGCCCAGAAGCGGCTTGCCCTCGGCCGGGATGGTGTCTGCAGCACGGGCGGGCCCTGCGGGCAGTATCACTGCCAGGACGGCAATCAGCATCGCGGCAAGAAGGGCAGCTGCGGCGCGGAGAAGGGACTGTCGGGTGAGTTGCCAGCGACGGTTTGGCGGACGGCCATGTCCTAAAAGATGTTGCAGTTCGGCGGCTGTTGGCGTACTGATGAGGACCCCCAAGGACTTTGCTCCGACTGCCGGGGCGGCGCCCCACAAGAACCCTATCTGCCCGGAAAGCAGCCACGGGCGCCAGGTGCCCTGAGCCGCCCGCGGTGGCTCCCGCCGTCGTCCGTTCCGGGAACCGTCTGCACGTGCGCCCAAGTTGCTACAGCGGCGCTTCGGTTACGGAACATGACGACGACGGCGGTGCGGGCCCACGTGCCAAGTGTTACGTTTTTGGGGAGTAATGAGTACCGGCGCCAAGCCCTGACTGGCCGGTCGGCAACCCTCCTTCCGCGGCGGGGTGCCTCAGGTGAATACTCGGCATATCGACCGATTCGAGCTGCAAGCGTGAGAGAAGGAGATCCGTCATGTCAGACGCCCCTGCCAACGAAGAAAAACTGGCCTACCGCCTTATCACGGGGCCTGATGACCGCTCCTTCTGTGAGCGGATTTCCGCCGCCCTGGCCGAGGGCTATGTGTTGCACGGAAGCCCCGCCGTCACGTTCAACGGCAGCACCGCCATTGTGGCGCAGGCCGTCGTCCTGCCGGCAGCGATCGCTTCCGCTGATGCCGCGGTGGCCACTGCGGTGGATGAGCTTGAACTGTCAGGCGAAGACCTCGAGTTCGCAGGCGAGGGCCACGCATGAGCTACGCCGGCGACCTCACCCCCCAGGAAGCCTGGGACAAGCTGCAGCAAGGTGCCATCCTGGTGGACGTCCGCACCGAGGGTGAATGGGCCCACATCGGCATCCCGGACACCAAAGCCACCGACAACGATCCCCTGTTCATCCAGTGGACCTTCCCGGGCGGAATCCCCAACCCCGACTTCATCAAGGACCTGAGCCTGCAGGCCCCCGAGGATGGTTCCACCGAACTGCTGTTCCTGTGCCGCTCCGGCCAGCGGTCCATCGCTGCCGCCATCGCCGCCACGCAGGCCGGCTTCACCTCCTACAACGTGCTGGAGGGGTTCGAAGGTGAGCCGGACCGCTATGGCGAACGCACCGTCAACGGCTGGAAGAACCGCGGCCTGCCGACCAACCTGGGAAAGAACTAAGTGACCTTCAACGAAGACGCCCCCGGCTGGAGCCCTGACACCCAGGCCGTCCGCGGCGGACTGGACCGCACCAACTTCCAGGAAACCAGCGAGGCGGTGTTCCTGAACTCGGGCTTCGTGTACGAATCCGCCGCCGCTGCCGAGCGCGCCTTCACCGGCGAGGACGAGCGCTTTGTCTACTCCCGCTACGGCAACCCTTCTGTGGCCACCTTCCAGGAGCGGCTCCGACTCCTTGAGGGCACCGAAGCGTGCTTTGCGACGGCGTCCGGCATGTCCGCCGTTTTCACCGCCCTGGGTGCCCTGCTGGCTGCCGGCGACCGGGTGGTCGCCGCCCGCTCGCTCTTTGGCTCCTGCTTTGTGATCCTCAACGAGATCCTGCCGCGGTGGGGCGTTGAGACTGTCTTTGTGGACGGCCCGGACCTCGACCAGTGGCGCGAAGCCCTGTCCCAGCCCACCACCGCCGTTTTCTTTGAGTCGCCGTCCAACCCCATGCAGGAGATCGTGGACATCGCGGCGGTGAGCGAACTCGCCCATGCGGCGGGTGCCACCGTGGTTGTGGACAACGTTTTTGCCACTCCACTGCTGCAGCGCTGCGGCCAGTTGGGCGCCGACGTCATCGTCTACTCCGGCACCAAGCACATTGATGGCCAGGGCCGGGTCCTGGGCGGTGCAATCCTGGGCACCAAGGAATTCATCGAAGGTCCGGTCAAGCAGCTCATGCGCCACACCGGCCCGTCACTGTCCGCCTTCAACGCCTGGGTCCTCACCAAGGGCCTCGAGACCATGGCCCTGCGTGTGAACCACTCCTCCGCCTCCGCCCTGCGGATCGCCGAGTGGCTGGAGCAGCAGCCCGCAGTGAGCTGGGTGAAGTACCCGCTCCTGAAGTCGCACCCGCAATACGAACTCGCCGCCAGGCAGATGAAGGCCGGCGGAACGGTGCTCACCCTCGAACTGGCACCATCAGGCGGGCGCTCCGGCAAGGAAGCCGCCTTTGCACTGCTGGACTCCTTGCGGATCATTGACATCTCCAACAACCTGGGCGATTCCAAGTCCCTGATTACGCATCCGGCCACCACCACGCACCGCGCCATGGGGCCGGAAGGACGCGCCGCCATTGGCCTCAGTGATGGGGTTGTTCGGCTTTCGGTGGGCCTCGAGGACGTGGACGACCTGATCGGCGATTTGGAACAGGCACTGAAGCAGATTTAGCGCCGGCCGGGGCTCGCTTCGGGCTCCGCGGCCGGGTTTTCCCCGTATCCAGGTCAGAGGCCGTCGAAGGAAAGGTGAACGGTTACTTCGTCGCCTTCGCCGATCTTGGCTTTGTCCCTGACGCCCTTCTTCACCGGCAGCAGGTACGAGTTGCTTTTGTTGTCCCGGAAGAGCGAAGTCTGCCAGGAGCGTCCGCCGATCTCGGCCGTGACTTTGATGGAGCCGAACGCTTTGCTGGCCCCTGCCGTCTGAATGCGGACGTCATCCGCCACATCTTCCGGCAGGGTCACGAAGTGCCAGCCGGCCTCGCCGGGATACAGCCACAGCTCGGCTTTGAAGGAATACGACGGCGTCACGCGCCGAGTATCGCATGCCGCCTTTGCGGGCGCCACAATGCCCGACCCTCGCAAGCCTCTCACACGCTTATAGGCTAGGGAGGGGAAAACCGCCACTAAGAGGGGGATCGATGGGCGACCAAGGCAGTGCTCGGTGGGAATGCGAATTGTGCGGCGAGCAGCACGAGGGACTGGCGACGGTGTTTGGAGCCCAGGCCCCGGACCCCTGGCTTCAGGCCGCGCCAGCAGAACGCGAAGACGGTGAGTTGACCCCGGATGTGTGCGTGCTCAAGATCGACGGGGAATGGCACTACTTCATGAGGGGCCATATCGAAATACCCCTCACGGACCTACCCGGCGACCGATTTGCCTGGTCCGCATGGGTCTCGCTGAGCGAAACAAGCATGAAGCTGGCGGTTGATCACTGGGATGGCCCAGAACGCGGAAATCTAGCTCCCATGTTTGGTTGGCTGTGCAATGAGCTGCCCTACGGGAAGTCAACGTTGTCTATCCCGACTCATGTGCATCAGAGAGAACCTGGAATGACTCCCCTCATTCAACTCGATCCATCCGTCCCCCACTCATTGGTGACGGAACAGGCAACGGGCATAGGGATGCATCGGTTAGCGGAAATCAATCGCGCCGTGTTGGGATAGCACCCGGCCGACGAAGTCGGCGGGGATTCTCATCTGCGGCACCAAGAACGACCGCAGCGTCCGGTACAGCCTCGGCCGCTCAACTTCCCCCCATGGACGTCGCTGCCTACACCTACGACAAGCTTCCCGTGGCCGAACAACAAGCGCTGCCCGACGACGGACACCTCGTCGCCGCCTTGGAATGGGCTGAACCGGACTCCGAAGTTCCACAAGGTGGCGAGTAAAGGGGCAGGTTTCCTTCGAAGCTCCAGCAGTCATTTCGGGACGGAAACGCACGAGTGGTTGCCGAAACCCACTTACGGGAAAGATCGAGTACCCGCTACTCGTGCGCTTCAACCCTGAGTAGCTTGTACTGGTGTCTGTACTAGAGCGCTGCCTGCAGGCCGCTGCGAACATCAAAGTGATCCAGTGGATGGGGGAATCCAGTATGAAGCAGCGTCACAGGACCGGTAAGAGCCCTTGCCGCGGCCCCTATGCATGGGCTCGCAGCGGCAAGACAACTGAAGGAGAACGGCCGGCATGAGCCCTCGCGAAGCACAAGCCCCCAACTCCCGGGTCGGGGAGAACGTCTACGAGCCGACACAGTACGAAGCCACAGGGCGCTTGAGGCCGCGCCCATGGCCCGTTGGCCCGAGTGAAAGCTACGGGAAAGTGGACTTTGATGACGGCGAGGGAAAGACCGTCCTTACCCTCTACATCCAGCGCGGGCCGGAACAAGGTTACGTCCTGCACGTCGAGCACCTAGCCGCGCCGCTGCGGGTGGATGGCACACTCCTTCGCCTTAACCCGACACCGCAGGTTGACAAGGGCGCCGCGGACTTCCGCCGAATCAGTGCTGCCCGTACGGCTGCCGCGAAGGCCGAGGCCGAGCTTGCCGCCGCCGTCAGCGCCGCCCGCGCAAACGGAGACTCCTGGGAAGTTATCGGTGCCGCCCTCGGCACATCCGCTCGAACTGCCCGGGAGCGGTTCGGACACGCACTCAGGCGACCACGAAACGAGCCGTAGACTACGTGACGATGGGTCCTGTTGCGTTCCTGGTAGCCAGGACAGTCCAGTTGGAATCTCAGACCCACTCACGGGTGTGTGCTCAATAGCAGATTTCGACCCTAACCTGACAGGTGTTGGGGGATCAGCTGACGTGAGGTTGGGGTGTTCCCTGGCCTGACGAGTGGCAGAGGGACTTTGCTTCGCAGACGCCCACCGGTGAACGAAGACTTTGAGCCGGAGGTCTTCCGAAGCCCCTGGACCGTTCGCCTGGAAGTTTCCAGCCACATCGACGTCCTTACCGCATGCAATACCGCGGATGGCCGATTGCTGTCCCCCGGCTCACGGCAACGTCCACCTTCAATTGATGGATTCGTCCTCCAGTACAACTTCTTTAACTATATTGACCACTGGTTACGTCGATTTCCCAGCATGTGAAGGCTCAGGGGCGCGCGGTGTGAGTACGTTACTGGGGCTGCGGCTGGAAGCGTTAGCCCTGCTAGGACGGGCTTTGCTGCTTGTCGCATGGCCGACTAGGGCTGTTTTGATCGCTGCCGGTGCGAAGAGAACATTGACAAGAGATCTAGATCACTTTACCGTTCTATATTGAGCGCTCAAATTGTAGCGCTCAGAAGTTTGCTGGCCACCGAACGCTCGAACTGCACGCGCAGAAGCTTGTTGCGCCACTGACTCAAAAACGATGACTCCAGAGATTACTGGGTCCAGAAACACAGGTGGTCAAAGATGACACAATCCATATCGGCCGGGGCTC
>FOEZ01000011.1 GCA_900110595.1 Arthrobacter sp. OV608
ACGCCGGTAGAACACGAACAGTTCCTTACCAGCAATAAACTTCAGCCGGCACAAGCCGCCTGATCAACTGTCCACGATTTGCGGGTAACCCCACAGGAAGTTTGGTGAAGGCCTTGTAGCGCTCCCCCATCCCTTCCATGATGAGGCTGAACTCCCCATGGGTGAGGAACATTGCCTCGTCCTCAGCCTTTTCAATACCGGGAAGCTCACGTCTTCGTGGTTCCGCTCGACGGATGGATCAGCAGGTCGCTGTGCTCCTGGATGACCTCAGCCCCTGTCGGTGTGCGCTTCTCGTTGGAGAGGATGGCATGCTGCGCGATTTCGAAGGACTGGCCATTTGCGTCCAGAAGCCTCTTCAGCGTCTCGGCTTCAATGAGTGTGCCAACGGTGAGGCCTTGCGAAGCGCGGGTTTTTGGATCCCGCCATCGCACCATATAGGACTTGGAACCATCCTTTTTGGTGCGTGTACTGATGCTGGCCAAAGAAAAACGGCTCGCCCGTGTACACACTTTTGGTGGTTTTGTTCACACCCGGCCGTCCGACAGGCCACTGACCTGCGGAAACACTGTGCCCGAGGTGGGACTCGAACTACCTTCCAGCTCTTGCAAACACTGGGAAGTCGCGGAAACATGCGGAATCCAAGACAATTCGGCCGGTGTACTGCCCGGTACGAAGCGAGAAGCGTTGACATTGTCAACACGGCGTATTTCACAAACATTGAACCCGCTCGAGCCCGCAACGGCCTCGTGGCTCCGGACGACGTCGATACTAGCGGCGCACCACGCTACGAGGTCGATCCCGCAACGGACCCAACCAGCTGGTGGTCCGTACAACGCTGCTCCCGAGGTTACAAACCTCTGCCAGAGTGACACACCAGAGTGTTGGATCCTGTCCTGATGCCAAGCGCTCGCGCGACCCCAGAGACGTCACCGTGGCGCTGTCTGAGAGCAACTACTTCCAGGTCGCCGGAGAGCACGAAAACGTGCGCTCCCCCTGGACTGCAGCCTCTTCGAACCGCACGGTACCGGTCGGCTTTATCCAGTATCCCGCCTCTGGGGCGTTCAAACCGCAAGTCTTGAAAGCAGTCCAGTCACTAGCTACGTCTGTTCAGATTCTGCCACTTCAAGGATGTCCTCATGCCGTAGCCTCCGGATCGGACGTCGTGCGGGAGTGGAGTTCAGGCGCGCTGCCGCCGACGATCCGTAATCACGCACAGTGAGCAGCGGCTGCGGCGGAGGCACCTTCAATGATTCGAATGACGGGTGATCGGGCCGGGCCGCAACCCAGTCAATCGCCGAGCTGGTCATGAGCCGGTTGAGTTCCTCTGCGAAGGATTGTGCTTCCACACCGGCGAGGTGGACCTCGGCGGGAAGATTGCGGCGACCCCGAGGACCGTATACCAACAGAACAGCCGGCCCCACCGGGAGCATAATGACTTCGGCATTGGCGAACCCGCGACCGCCCTCCAGACGGACAAAGTTTTCGGACGTCAAGTTTGGCTTCGACTTACTCCCATTGACTGATTCGTGCTGTTCGGCCTCGATAAGTACTGGCTCGTCTCCGATGATCAGGAGCGGCTTGTCGAGGTGGATAAGCGAGGTAGAACGACCTTTGAGCGTCTCCTCAGCTCGTTGAGCGAGGTTTCCGAACATCTTGAGATGTTCGTTGGGGTGGGGAACGAAGTCACGGTCCCGGATGTCCTCTTCGGTGATCTTGTCCTGATTGAGAAGTTTGACGGTGTAGTCAGCAATGACCTCAATCGAGCGTCTTATGCGCATGCCCCGGACTGCTTGCATTGCGACAAACGCATCGAGGGTGGCACGCTCCTGCAGAGTGAAAGCGCGCGGCTTTACGAAGGCGCCGAAGTCGAGATGCTGCCGGAGAATCTCTGCGGTCCCGCCTTCTACGGTGCTCAGAAGGGATTCCAGGCTCGAGTCGAGCCCCGAACTGTCGGTGACTGCGGTGTAGAAGTCACGTACGGCGAGGTCGCTAATCGAGCGCGTCGAGGCTTTGCCGTCGCGTCTGCTCCGGACTCTCAACTTACCGTCCGCCGACGCAAACCTCGCTAAGAGAAACCTGGGAACTATGTGGTGACGCTTGCCGACTGCCGACTGTTGATCGAGTTTGCCCAGCCATTCCCGTGCTCGACGTTCGGCCTCCCGTTCGGAGGCATGCGGCTGGAGAAGGTCAGTCATGCTCTTTATTATCAGCCCTGCCGCCAACGTTCCCGCGTCAACGCACTCCGCTGTTTGGCAGCGGTGGCAGACATGCCGTCCCATACACGGACTCAGATCAGCCGGGTGAGCATGACCGGACCGACCGATCTTCACGCCGTTCCAGATCCGCATAACAAGAGGGACGTACAGGAACTCGGAAGCACATCGTCCATCAGCGGCGGCGGATGCTCGTGAGGTAATAGCACGGGACAGCGAGCAACATGACGAGGATGCCCCCTCCGAGTCCTCGACGGGTGCGAACCCAGTCGATGAGGATATTCGTAGTCAAGTAGCAAGTGAGGACGCTTGCAGCTCAGTCGGATTGTGTCGGCAGTCCTCTCCAAGGGAGCACCCCCATCTTGAAACACGGGCAGGCTTCCGGCACTGGGTGTAGTGGTGCCTGTCACGCGATCAGCTACGTCGGAGATTCAAGGCTCGCGCTTTTCTCTGTTGTCATCCACACCGCCTCCACCTGAGCGTTCCCCAAAAGAGTCAGCCCAAACGATCACTAACTTTGAGAAGGTAAACAATCAGCGATCCCATCCTTGCAAATAGGTAGTCATACGCTTCCTGGGGCACAGAGTGGGTGCCCGTTTCGTGATGGCGAATCATGAAGTCGTTGCCCAAGTCCGTCAAAGCCAACATTTCCGTACTCGCGATCTCACGGAAAGCCTCATTCTCGATGTTGCGGAGCAGGGCAATAGCGCTCTGTTTCTTGTTGCCCTGCACGTCAATTGTCTTCAGTCGCGTAAAGGCATCCCACAGTTTGTCCAGGCCAAGACCTCGGCTCTTTTCATCCCTGGACCGGAAGAGTTCTTTAGCGTGCTGGAGCAGCCCGTCCAACTCTTCGTCGCCAGTCGCCGGGATCAACTGTTCCATCACTTGTTGGACGGGACGGGTTCCGGTTCTGACAATTTGCATGTCCGAGGTCAGCTCGTACATCGTCCCTCCCCGGTGAAGGATGTCGTTCACGTCCATCCGAAAAGACTTGCGCCCGGCTTTCTCGTCAAAGGTCAGTTCGTGGTGCTTCATGTACTCGTGCCAGCGCCCCTGGATCGGCTTCGCAATCCTGTTGGCCGCGTATTCGATGAGGTCGAAGAGGACTTCATCAGTCTGAGTCGGGCTCAAGTTGCCCCACGGATCCTTTCTGAGATTCGGAAGAAGTGCACCAAGATTGCTCCAGAGCGCCTCTACGTCAGTTCCGCTCACGCCGTTGCCGTCAGCGCAGTGCTCAGGAAATTCGTTGGCAAGCCAGTTGGCTTGGGCTTTGGTCTCGAATAGAGATTGGAGGCCCTTTGAAGTAGCCTCTGGCAGTTGCTCGCGGATTCGAGGCACCTGGCCATTCACCCGATCAGAGTAAAAAGTACGCGTCATGCGGCGATTATTGCAGAAGCTCAACAGCTTGCCGGTCACTTTCGCGGGCACGGTCAAGAAGGAGGGGAACACACATATGTTGGCTCATCAATGACTGGCGCCTCACCTAAAAGGCCCGCCCACCCGTTCCTGCGTTTTGCAATAGCTTTGTTCCCAACGACGGCTCAGGAATGTGTAAGGATGCTCACGTGACTTTTGCATACGACCAGGCGACCACTGGCGAGAATCTTCGACGGCTCCTCAAGGACTCGCGCCGCTGGGTCAATCGTAGAGTCGATTCCTTACGATTGGACGCCGACGGAACGACGCGACGGTACGTATCCTTGGACCTGACCGTCCCAAAGGACTTGGTGTGCGGCGGTGCCTATCAGCAGATGCTGGTGCCGCTCGGTGTGCTAGAAAAGGGGACCAAACAGCGTTTTGACGCTAGTCACGATGGAAAGGCCATCCCCGTTCTTGGTCGCAAGGATAATTCAGCAATAGTGGCCCAAATGCTCAAGGCGTCGCAGCCTTCCATCCTCTCCTCAGCGCCCGGTGAAGATGCCACCGGGGACGATTTGTTCATCAAGATCGCGGCGTGTGATCCGGTTGATTCCGAGAGCATCTGGACTGAATACGTCACCTGGAGCGAAGGAATTCTCAGCGGCTGTGATTTGTCACCGAAACAGCAAGATGATCTAGAAGCCTTCGACTCTCTCGTAGACCAGATGACGAGGAACTTCGTTCTACTGGTTGAAGTTGATGATCAACTGGCAGGTCGCCGCGTTGTAATGAAGTACGCCCTGGATCAAGACGAGCCAATGACGAACGACCCTGGGACGAGCCGGCTCGTCATCGCGCAGGCAGTTCCTGACCTCGGCTTTGCAGCAAGTCATCACGTGGAGTTGGAAGTTCCTGCCGGTCTTTCGGTTCGCGATCTTAAATTAGTCGAACTCCGAGGGGCAGGTGACAACCAAAAAGACCGATTTGCCAGCAAGGCGTCGACGGGTCGGGTAGCCCACGTCAGTATAGATCCCTCAACTCCCGACGCAATCGGCATTTTGCGCGCCGAGGTAGCTGTCGCCAAACAAGGCGTCTTTTCGTTTACAATCGTGACTGTCTGGGCCCTGCTTGCTGCCAGCCTGACAGCATCGTTCATCCGTCTCTTTGATGACTTTTTTATTCGAGGAGAGCCGGAGATTCCTTCACCGGCAGCCTCAATATTGCTAGTTGGCCCCGCACTCCTTATCTCATGGATGAGTCGGACGCCGGAGCATCCCATGTTGGCAAGGATGCTCCGGCCTCTACGGCACATGCTCACCATCGCAGCCTTCTCCTTGGTCGTGATGGCTGGCCTAGCTGCTGTCAAAGTACAGCCATGGATCTGGGAGTACGCATGGGGGCTGTTGCTCGTGTTGGCGCTCGTGAATGTGACGTGGCTCATTATCTTCTGCATGAACGTGCAACTCCCAACGAAGCGAAAGTTCGAATTTGGCGTAGCATATGAGAACGAAGAGGACTTGGAGGGGCACTAATGGCTCGACGGGATCGGACACAGTCCGAAACGATGCCCGGCGTCCGATCGGGGACGCCGCGTGATGCGCTACTCAGCGGGGTTGATTCTGTTTGGAAGTCTGGCGGCGGATCGCTAAGTAAGAGCATGACTCTCAAACCATTCAGCGCGCGGCGTCGTTCTGTTGCGGCCTCTGGGACGAGTGAAAGATCTACTTCGTCAAGTGCGATTCAAAAACGGTAGCCGAACAGAAATTTGAAAACGGCAGCCCGATCTCGAGTTCGAGGCCTAGCTATACTGTCATCGGCCCGTTCCATTTCCGGCTGAACGAATCTGGTATGACAGAGGATTCCTCGTGTTCAACGCGGCTCAAACCCTGCGAGGTACTCAACCGGATCTGATAACCAAGAGTGCAGCCGGACACCGATTCAAGGGCCCTGCGGATCCTCGCTCGACCTCGCCCTGAAAGTAGCGCTTCGGAAGAACTGCACACATAACGACGGCGGACCACCAATCTCAGCTCCACCGACACGCTAGAAACGCGAAAGTGAGTTTTCGTCAGGGACGTTTCTGGTTGCCTCATTCCTGGGAAACAGTTGGACACTGTCACATCCGGGAATGCCTCCCTCCCAGCCGCCGATATATGCACAGTGGACCTCGGACGCGCCCATCGACCTAGCGATCCACGCAGCTCGTGCCAGCCCAAACTGACCGGCAATGGCTCCCGCGACTAAAAGGATTGCTACACCATCGTGACGCCATGCCGTGTCCGCAAGGTAGCACTCTCCAAGAGTGGAGGCCACCCCAACGATTCTCTCACCCGAACTGTCCGCTGCCAGAAGCCTCCAACCATTCAGAGATGACAATTGTGCCGCGTGTTCAGCGGCGGCCAAGAGATCTTGACCTCCAAAGGAGCCAGCATAGCTTTGCACGGCATAAAGGAGATCGATCGCATCGTGTCCCGACCTAGCCCTGCGATTCATGAGCCCATTATGGTCGACCGGTACAGGCAGGTGCGGAAGGACCGCCGGAGACATCAATCTCTGTCCGCCACAAGTCCACAGAGGGCCGCGGCCGCCGCAGGAAAGAGCTGCCGCTTCGCGACTAAGGTCGCCGCGTCCACCTCAACGTCGGACTTGGAAGTCCCGTAAGCACGACCGCATTCTTTGCCTGTGCGGATAGTTGTCTTCCCTACCAGCATTCGCGCCGCGGCAGCGACCGCCCCCTCGGACATGAGGCGAAAGCGAGGCCCATCCTGATTGCTCGCCTTAGGGGGCCGGTCCGCTCGGCGGACAACGACGATATCAGGTCTAAGGGACTCAATGCGCCCAGTGATGGCCGCGCTTAGTTCCTTTAGCTGGCCTGCCAAATCGCTACTGGTTGACACAACCTCGAAGCAGTCCGCAGGAATTACGTCGGACAAGGTAGGCACTTGGTCCGCGGGTAAGGAATCCTGCAGCACAACCGCCCTGACCGTGGGTTTCTTCGAGGCCGGAATGTCAATACAAAGACCAAGCGCGCGCATGATTCATTGTCCCTTATGTTTGTATCTGTGACTGCAACGACACCTGCACCGGCAAACTCTCTCCCGATGGGATTCATCCTGGCCTCCCGCTATGAGGTCATCATGCCGCTGGGCAGCGGCGGGCAGGGAGTCGTGTACGAGGTGTTCGATCACCACCTCAAGCAAAAGAGCGCGCTTAAGATTCTTACAGAAGTAGCCCCACACGAGGTATGGAAAGAAGCGGAGCTCCTCACGCGTCTAAGCGGCAAGTTCCTTTTGCCGGTCCGAAACGCCGACTTGGTCAATGGGCTGCCATACGTAGTTACCGAGATAGCGCGGCATGGAACGACGGATAATCTCCTGACACCTGGGATCGGTGTTTCTCCCTCGGTTGCGGTTAGGTGGGTCATCCACGCGTGTCGCGGCATTGCCAGGATGCACGACTTCGGTCTCGTCCACAATGACATCAAGCCCGGGAACCTTTTTCTGGACTCACACGGAGATGCACTTGTAGGTGACTTGGGTTTTGCCTCGCAGTTGCGGCCGAGCGGTGGTGCACCGCTCTCTGGTGGAACCCCCGCGACGATGCCGCCAGAGGTGGCAGCCGCCATGCTCGCAGGAGACGCCCAAGGTGAACCTTGTTCTGTAGCAAGCGATATTTATGGACTCGGTGCCACACTCTACTGGCTTATTGCAGGCCACCCTCCTTTTGTTGGGTCCACAGCTGCGAACGTTCTTGCCCAAGTTGTGGCAGGGCCGCCGTCTCGCCTTCATACAATTGCTCCTCACGCTCCTCGGGGTATCACCCTTGCGGTGGAAAAGGCAATGTCGCCTGTAGCAGCTGAGCGCTTCCTATCAGCCGCCGACCTAGATTATGCGCTTGCTCGAGTCACGCAGAGCGCACGGGTCTGGACTCGGATCGCTGCCCACTCGGGCCACGCTGACTGCTTCGAAGGCATCAAGGGGCGGTCCGTGCTTGCCGTCTGCGCGCGCCCAACTGGTGTTCGAACGAAACACGAGATTATCGTCCGTCATAAGAAAAGCGGACGCTTGGCAGGCCGACCAGTTGAGGCATCGCTGCCGACGCTATCCCAACGGCTACGCACTACGATCCGCTCCTTCTCTTAGTCAGGGGAAGAAACGATAGGCTGCAGGATAGCCGGCGTGGCCTCCGTGGGCTTCGATTGAACCGTGCGGACATGGGAGCACCCTCAGGCGAGGGACTCGTCACCCGAGCATAAAAACCTTCGCTTCCGGCGGTACCCATCTGGCCCCCGCTGATGACTAAGAGACGGTATGGAATTGGAATTGTCCACAGGTGAAGAACTTGATAGCTTGATCGGCCACGCGTGGTGTCCCCTCCGTGGCTTTCCCAAGTCACATTTGACTAAATCATAGAAATCGATAGATACAAGGGATCCGGGACAGGCGGACTCGCCGTCAATGTCCCCTCCGTTAGCCCCTCAGCCGGGTTACAACTCTGGGCGGCGCAGAGCTAGGACAGCTCCATAACTGTAGCGGGTTAGGAACGGGGGTCCCACCCCTCGGAAGACCAAGGGCGCCGGAGGCAAACTGACGTGGAAACCTTCGACTTTCCCATACACTCGCAAGGTAAACGCGTCAAGCTTTGTCAACAGTAAAAAGACAAAAAGCTTCTGACCTGCGAAAACACTGTGCCCGAGGTGGGACTCGAACCGCATCCAACCCGTGCAAAGACTGGGAACACCAGAATTTATGGCCAATCCAAGCCAGTCCGACCGATGTACTGTCCGATCCGATGCTCAAGGTGTTGACACTGTCAACACCTTCTTTTCGTCCATCCGGGCGGTTGTCATCTGGGTCACGAAACTTTTGCTGGGGCGGAGCCGGGACTGGTCGGCATAGGGCGGTTGCATGACAATGAAGTGTCCGTGTTGGTTGACCCACTCAATTGCAGGGCATGAGAAAATTATGGGGATTGAGGTGGATGGTTTGTCCTCGGAACAGATTCAATTCTGGTCACTTATGGTTTCAGTTGCATCATTCCTTATTTCGGTTGGTGTGGCCATAGTCGTCGTAATTTCTGCTAGCAGGGGAGTCAGTCAGTGGAAAGAGGATAAACGTCGCGCTGAGCAAGATCGCTTGCTTGAACTCCTAAGCAACTTTAGCCGCGACATCTTTCTCGATAAAGATATAAGGAACTTAGTGACTATCATCAATTCGTCTGAAGGCACAGAAATTACCCCGAATTCGGATGAAAGAATGGGAACCGTGATCGCACTCCAGCGCCTACTTGACGTGTTAGACATGGCTGCTATGACCCTGGAACGTCTTACCCTACCGGAAAAGGAGGTTGCCGCCTTATCTATAGCACGAGTATGCCGTTCGGCCCATAGAAGTCAGATAGTGCAAATATTTATGCGCACGGCCGATGCTATTGACGATCGGGATGCGGTGCCCAATCATGCATGGCAAAATTTTCGGCGTTATGCCCGCGGCCTAAGTAATGCGAAGGATGATATCTGAGAGCGGAGGACCGCGAGAAGTCGTAAACCGATGGGACTACGACGGACGCACTTATGAGGCGGCGAGGCCGCGAAGTTTTTGAGGTGCAGAGAGGAGTTCCCTGCCCGGGAACGTACATCCGGCGGAGACTTATGCCGCCCCAGGTCATGTATAAGCTCTGCGAAATGGGCCGGAACGCCGTCCACCACCACGACCGTGTTTTCGCCCTATGCGGCAATCCGTTTTACTGCCCCGGATTCCTTGTTGGGGCGGAGCCAGCCGGTCTCCCACTCCGGGCTGAGGGAGTCGGCCCATTCAATGGCCATCCTCTTCTTTCCGACCAGCGGTCCACCGGAAATGATCATGATGGGCTTGGAAGAGTCCAGCCATGCGTCCAGCTTGGGGTCCACCGTCTGGCGCCCGTAGACCATGGATTGGGACCAGCGGGGCAGTAGCCATTTAAGGGAAGCCGTCGCGTCCGGCGGATCCAGCTTCAGAGGCTCCAGCACCTCATCACGTGCCTCCAGCAGCGACTTGAGCTTGTCCTTGAGAGGGACATATATGGCCATCCAGGCAGGCAAAAGCGAAGCCAGGATTCCAAATGCGAGTGTCAACCAGATGGCTTCTGGGGAGGTCTTGTCCATAAACGCCGAAATCAGCAATACGACGATGCCGGGAACACAAATTAGTAACCGCCAAAACAGAGATCGGGGCCACTTCTGCAGAAGTCCCGCCCACCAGGTTGCCGTTGCTGCGTCTTGCCCAATGCCATCGCATCCACCTGTCGTTTGCTGGCAGAATACGGCTACCTTGGCACGAATTCCCTCAGGCGTGAATGGGAGGAAACAACAAATTTTCCCGATACTCTGCTGGCCATGTGCCCTGACTGCCCACCCCTTCCCGGAGTCAGGCGGCAGGGTTCTCGATTCAGGACGTTCCAGGAATCCTTCGTTCCCGAGAGGCAGTCAGATGTCACAGCAGATGGTCCTGTGGAAATGACCTGTCGCCAGTAACGTTACTGTCCCCGGCGGGCATCTGATCGTACGGGCCTCACACTCGTGGTCGCGATCAACAACTATGTGCCCTCTGCCGGCGAGCTTCCGACCCGCCTAACGGACACGTGGGGGCGGCCACGGAAGCAAGGAAACCCCGGAACCACCATCGTTCCGACATATGGATCCTCAGACCCGACTTGGACTCAAAGAAGGGGCTGCAGGGGATCCCGTGCGATCCGACGGAGACCACCGCATCTTCAGCGGCGAGGCGGTCGCATGCCGGATGGCAGTATCGGACAGTCCCCGCCGAAGGATGTTGAGCCACGGCGAAGAGGTGGGAACGCTCGGTCAAGGCCGCAGTAACGCCCAAGTAACGCCGGAGGGGTTTTCATGGAATATAAAGTTTTGCAGCCATGGTCGCCGGCCTTCCATCACTCAACTCAACGTTCTCCGAGCGGAATGATGACAGTCTTGACTAGACCATTCCGAACAACCGTCTTCACCGGGCGAAGGACGAAGGGACTGTACGATGCCGCACAACGACACTCCACGACTGGGCGGCGGCGGCATGGGAGAGTTCAGGGACGAGCTGAACATCCGTGAGCGGAGGACCTTCCCCGACGTCTCGGGCGACGATCGATTGTATCGCCGACTCACAGACATCGTCGCTGTCATGACTGCGAGCGGTTCCAGCGCCGATGAGACCTACCACGAGGCGTTGCGCGGGCAGCGGGACGACGAGGAATTCGTCATTCTCGTCTTCAAGACCCTGGACGCGTTGAACGAGTCCGCGTACATCGAGCGCTGGGCGCTCGTGCAGCTCGCGATCGACCTGGAGCATCCCGTCGCTGGCGACTACCTTGCTGAGTTGGTGCGTCGTCCTATCCCGGAGGAGCAGTCCGAAGACCCCGGACACGGGCTGAGCACCGTGACCGAAGAGGTCATTCTGCGAACCACCGCGATCGAGGGGCTCGCGAGACTGCTGCGACGCGACGTCGATACGACCGAGGCCCTGCTTGAGACGATCGCCTCGTCCGACTACGTCGCAATGCGCCGCGCCGCGTGGTTCGCGATCGCGGATAGCGGCCGCGATGACGCCGTCCAGCGCGCGCGGTCGATTCTCCAGGAGCGCGGCGATGGCTGGATCGCCGAGCTGCGCCGGATCCCGGTCGAGGAGGCCGAGCAGCACGATCCCAAACTCATTAAGCCGCCGCGCGGCAGCACGCCTGCCCCGTATGGCGAGTGACCCAGGAAGAAGGAGATAATCATGGCGATCTGCGACGCGACTGTTCCCGACAAGACGGCATCGGGCGATGCGTTCTATGGCTCATCGATCTGCAGCCAGGTATACGTCGACTACTTCTGGGCCACATACCGGTTCGAGGGCAACAAGAGCTTTTGGACAGGCGGGTTCGGGTGGGAGGACTGCTGTAACACCGACCTGCCCCTCGCCCGAGCGTTCAACGGCTGCTACGCCCTCACCTACTCCGCGAGCGATTACCTCAACGACGACTATGCCGGCGCGTGTCTGAACTGGGCTCGGCGCTACGTCCGCGAGCACATCGACAACCTGCGCGCCAAGTGCTCGAACGGGTCGTACGTCGCGTACAACTCTGGTGGAACGGTCGAGCTCTACTCGAGCTTCTTCTACCAGAAGCATGTACCCGGACGCGCCGAAACGCTACTCCACGAGTCGCGGCACGACGCACTCTCGCACAACGCGAAGTTCCCCAAGGGCTCCACGTTCGGAGAGGGCAAGGACGGCGCGGACTCCACCTGGGCCTACAACGGAGCGTGGATGTACGGCGCGCTTTACCTGTGGTGGTACTACGCGCAGGGGGCTCGCACGACGAGTGCGCTGCGAGAGCTCGCTCGACAGAGAGCGAACGTCGTGATCGACGGCGCCTTCGCCACGCACCCCGGCTACTCCGTCTGAGAAGCGGTGGCACCTGACGGCGTCGGGCCGTTGGCCAGCGGGCGAGTCAGTTCATATGAGGATTCCCGCACCGGAGAAAGGTCAGCCGGGCCCGGGCCGCGCCAGGAGACGTTGGGCGGCTACCGGATCGCCGTCGTTTTCGATGACCCTTATTGCCCAGTCGACACGACAGTGGTCGAGGTCCTGACCTCGCTGGTCGCCAAACTCAGGTCAGCCGGGGCAACCATCGAGGAAACGTCCCCGCCGGCGCCACTGTCCGAGACCGACCCCCTGTACCAGCAAACTGTGGCCGGAGTCACCGCCGCCTTCGAGCCGCCGCAGGCCATCGACTTCTACGCGGGTATGGTCGCCCGTGCTGGCCTTCCGCTGACACGAATCCACTGACACAGTGGGCCCTGTGGAACCTCCAAACAGTGCGGGACTGGTCGTTCGATAGGGAAGCCCGCACCCAACTCAAGGTCCGCTGGGCGGCGTTCTTCACCTCCTGTGCCCGGTCTCAAACGTCCTTGCGATCTTCCATGACGACAGCCCCGAACCCGCCCTGCGGACGATCCTAGTCAACGGCTGACCAACGCCCTACCTGAGCCAGTCCATTTGGAGTGGCCTGGCGACCGTTGCCGACCTTCCTGCCGTCGCTGTCCCGGCAGGACTGACGACCACCAACCTGCCGGTGGGCGTTCAGGTCGTCGCCCCCTATGTTCCCATCCTCGTACGATCGCATCCGATCTCGTAGGGCATCGGCTTCCTTCCGTGACCTGGAAGCGTCGGCTCGACCAGATCCGTAAGCCGGTCGGAAAACGGGAGGGAAAAAATTCGCAGGCTTGTCATACCAGGGCCGAGTGTCGAGATGCCGGAATAACCCGCTCGATGTGTCGCGCAATGAGGGTCCCTCGACTGCTCAGTCACCTCAAACGGCTGGCGGTGCTCCATGTCCTTGGAATCACAAGTCCCCGCTTCGAAGGCGTTGCCACCCTTTCGATTATCACCAATAACGTCGCAGTAACGGTTCAGGGAGTCTAGTGAGCCAGCAGGAGTATTGCTCCGGTCTGTACAAACAAGTAGTGGGAGGTTGCGGAATGCCTGACACCCTAATCGCCATCACTAGTCGACGGGAAAGGGAGGGGACAGTGAAGGTGACACTGCCTGTGGAGGGAGAGTGCGGGGCGCCTTCTCCCTATTTCGTTTAAGCCGCACCCTACGATCAATGTCCCCCAACTGCTCACCCAAGATGTTCCGCTTCTAAGGAGATGGGACCTGGGAGTGCTGGGTAACTCTCAAGGAGAGACCGTGTCCTCAGCGACAGAAATTCTGGAACTCCGCGTACATGGAGTCCGCAATACTCCTCCGAATGAAATGCTCTGTGTCGAGCCCGGAGAGGTAGTGCCTGCGGAGGGCAACGGCATCAAGCTTGTCGACAAGCTGGCGGGCTTCTACCGGATCAAAACGCCTCCTCCGGACTCCCCTACCACCGTCGAAGCGTACAGCTGGGGCAAACTAGACCGCTTTGCACCAGCAGGACTAATAGGGAAGACGAGCCGCGCCCTCTACAACATAGGGTGGTTTCTTATCGCACCGTTCGGCTTGGCCAACGTCGCCTACTGGGGCCGAGTCCTCAAGGCTGACGACCGTCGTGAAGACGGCGTCGATCCTGGGACTGGCGCGGCACTCGTACGGCTCTTTAGTCTGCTGTTGACGCTTCTATTAGCATCCGCGGTGGCCACCGCTTCCATGGATCTTATCGCCGTCCAGTGCTTCCGCGTTCGTGAGGACGGCATACACCAGATGTGCAATAACTTGCCTCACTGGTTTGATGGACTAAGGCAGTTAAGGCGAGGACAGCGACTTGCAGCTGTATCCCCGCTGCCTATCTTCGCTGTGGCCCTGCTCGCGCTTATAAGCCTGTCCAGCGACGTGCGCTTCCGCACTCGGTTCCGGGATCAGCTACGAGTGCCCCCCACATCGTCTGTTGCCGGGAGGTGGCAGCGGAAGCGCTTGGAGAACATGTTGAAGGACTCCTTCGTTCTCGCAGCACCACGTCTCTGGATTCGCAGAAACAATTCGCCAACCGGCGTCTTGCACGTTGCGGCAACGATCCAGCTCATGGCGTTTCTCCTCGCTGCCGACCTCATGTCAATTTCAAGCGGTGAGATTCGCGCTTGGTCGACCGCTGTGCTCGTGTTTTCGTGCGTCGTACTGGCGGGCACAACTTGGATAGTCATGGCGTGGGGTGCGATGAGCGTCCGCGCACCTTCCAAGGACAAGCAGCCTTCCGACGATGGACAGACTGGTACGCCTGGATGGTCTCGCATGGCCTTGGCCATAGCTATGCTCATCTTCAGCACCGGCCTCTACCTCTGGGCTGTCGGGAATGCCAGCACAGCGGACGGCCTGAACGAGACGGTGCCCTTTACGGCGTCACAACTAATGCCCACCGTACTGGTCGCCCTCTTGACGATACTCGCGACATCGGGGTGCTTCATGCGCCTTGGCAAGAAAGCAGCACAGGTTTCGGGTTCCCTGATCGGGTTATTTGGGGTGGCTGGTCTCGTAATTGTCCTTTTGCGGTGGAGTACAACCCCTATCCCAGTCAGCGCGGCCTTCGGGCTGTGCGTGCTCTGTACGGTTGCTGTGGCCACATCCCTATTGAGTCAGGGTGAACGCCTGCCCACTCGGCCGCTGGGGCGAAAGGCGGAAGCCTGGTATGGGATGGGTCCAGCGGCGATGATGTTCCTTAGCCTCCTGCTCGCGGCAGTCTATGCCAGCGCCATCGTCGTTGGTGTCGGAAACTGGCTTCAGAGCGGCACACTCCTCTGGCAACAGAGCACGGAGCATCCGCTATTCCGGGACCTGATCAAGGACGATGCTCTCGCGATTAGGGTTCCATTCCTGTACTGGGCCTCCGGTGGGGTGATGGTCCTTGTTGTCCTTGCCGCTGTCCTGTTACTGGGTTCTGTGATGCTGCTCAGCCAAGGAAGAGGCCAGTGGATCACCGACCCAGCAGTTGATGACGCTGAAAATCGTTATGAGCGGGAAATCTGGGCTGTTCGCCGTCGGAGTGCCCTGCTCCAGCGGGGGGAGCCCGTGGTGTTCGTCGCCGCGGCAGCCACCGGAGTCGGTGTAGTTCTAGTACTAACGCTGACGATCCTTCACGAGAACGGCGAAGGTCACCAGTGGCTGCAGCAACTGCCGAACTGGGCTAAGGTCGCACGTGCCGGCACGTGGATGACCACCAGCGCGCTCACAGCAGCCGGGCTGTTAATTATCGGTACATGTGTTGCTAGCGCGGCCAAGGGAGCGGATAGACCGCTGGGACTGCTCTGGGACCTAGTGGCATGGCTGCCTCGAGCTGGCCACCCGTTCGGTCCCGCCTGCTACTCGGAACGGGCAGTACCAGAGCTTGCTGACCGAATAATCCAATGGTTAACCAATGAGAACATGGCGGATAATCCAGCAGAACCCAAAGTCGGAGCGAGCGAACGCCGCATCCTGCTGGCAACACATAGCCTGGGAGGGGTCCTTGGCATAGCCGCCCTCTACCACCTCGCCGCCAACGGCTGGGGGCACCTTCTGCCCCAGATCCGGCTACTTACGTTCGGTGTGCAGTTGCGCCCATACTTCGGAAGGTTCTTCCCAGACCTATTAGGACCCATTGTCCTTGGTACTCCCGGCGTCATGAGCCCGAAGGTACTCAGCCCCGATCCATGGAAGAGGCGTGACCTGCCGACACCGTCAGGACTCCCGCCCGACGCACCTCACGCCCAGCTAGTCAACCTCTTAAGAACGGACGGAGACGCAGAGGCCGCAAAAGTCTGGTTGAACATCTGGCGTCGGACGGACTACCTAGGGTTCCCTGTCACTTCGTACGCTGAGCCCGACGCCAGGCTGGACTTGACAGCCCTTGAGATAGAACCCGACTCCTATCAGGCTTTAGTCGCCACTCATGGAAACTACTTCAGGACAGTCAGATATACGGAGGCTCGCAATGAATTTCTGCAACAATGGGAAACCTTGCCGGGGGAATAACCGGTGCGGATCAACATTGAGGTTGTATTGGTCTCGCTATGGGAATGATGGTTTCACACTCACCATGGACCTCCCCCGCCAGACCGGTCAGGGACCCTTCTATGCGGGCACCGTCGCCCATTACCTCACCAGCGACGCCACCACCAGGTCCGTCCTATTCGCCGTCGATACCAACCAACCCTGGGACCGACCTTCGCAGACGACCTTTTGTTCACCGGGCCGACATCATCGGTTTCGGAGAGGGCGGGGTGTGGGTGTCCCTGAACAACGGCAGCGGCACCTTCCAAAGCCCCAGAGAAAGTGGTGGACAACTTCGCCTACAGCGCCGGCGGCTGGCGGGTCGAAAAACACCCCCGGGTCCTGGCCGACGTTGGGTGAATCAAAAAAACATCCTCAAAGCGGGGCGAGGCTGAGTATCCTGAACGCAACCGTCGCGCTCCCCTGTCGGGCAACGGGGCCAAGTCACATCAGTGGCTTTCTGTGCGTGGCTCGTCCCATGCGCGACACGTCATATTCATCATCCATTGGCTATTACCTCCTGCTCGTCCATCGACAGCACAGGCCGGCCGAGCACCGGGCATTTCATCCAGATCCTTCCCTCCAGAACCAGAAAGCGCCGCTGGGGCGAGCATGAGTGGCTGGAAAGGCTGCGTAAGCTGCTCACCGACAGACAGGATCTCGACGCGGGCGAAATGGGGAGAATCCGTCACAACCTGTTTGGGGAGCCACACAACCATGAGACATCGGCATCGATGCCACAGTCTTGGTCCTCTTCGAGGAAGTAGACGGGCAGATGCATCTTGCTGCTGGATATGACGGCGCCGGCCGGGACGCGAAACTTCACAAGGAAAATAATCTTCCAAGGCCGACGGCACGTCGAACCCCTGAGCCCCTACTGGACGGGGGAATCGGGAAAACAGCAATTGTGCGAAGGTAACAGTGCATGATTGAGCAAGGCGCCGCGACGCCTCCCCCAGCTTCTACGGAGAAGCATTAGTGTGTACCGGCAGAATCGCTCTAATAACTCCGGTGCCTCCGGTGAGTTGCATTGATCAAGAGCCTGCCGAATCTTTGACAAATATTTCGGAAAATGTGAACCAATTCCTGACACTTAAGCAGCAGGATAAAAGGAGCCATAAAGAAGTACGCTCCCTTTCAGCGAGGCATCGCCCAGAGTGGCAGGTTCAAAGGGGATCGTGTCGGTACGAAGAAAGTTCGGGGCGGTTCTTAAAGGAACGCACAGATAAGGAGTCGATGAGGGCAATGATGAAGAACGCCCCTTGGTCAGACTCTGACGAGGATTCCGGAGCCGCCCCTGAAGTTCCGGCGGTAAACACCATGATTATCCGCACATGGTATGAGCCGAGCCATGACCAGGGATTCAGAGCCAGAATAACCTACAGCAAAACTCTCGATAATAGTCAGAACACCGTTACCACCGCTGACTCCGCCGAGGTCTTACGAGTGGTCCAGCAATGGCTCTCTATCCAACCAGGCGTCAGCGGCCGGCACTAAGCGATCCTTCCCTGCGCGCCTTTCACGCTCGAGGACATCAGCGACGAGCCCTCTAACGGACGCTGAAGGCCGAAGGCCCATGTCCTGCTCCAGTTTCTGCCGATATCTTTCGTAGGCTCGAAGAGCGCCGGCTGGATTATAATGTTGAATTTCGGCCGAAATTAAGAGTCGGACGGCGTTCTCATAGAGGGGTTCGATTTCGAGTGCCGCCTCCGCTGCTGCGCCTGCAATCTCAGGATGACCATGGGCCAGGGAGTCCCCTGCAAAAATTGTGAAAGCGCGAAGCCGGTCCTGCTGCAGCCGGCTCTGCTCGAAAACGACCCAGTCCTCATACCAACCGGGCAGTAACTCTGCGTTTTGTAAAGTACGCAACGTGGAGCTGGCGTCACTTTCAAGCCCGCCTTGGCTCAGTGCCAAAGTTTGGGCCCGGACGCGCTCCAGGTCCACCTCCACTCGGTTATCCAACGACAGCATTGCGCCGTCGTTGACAATCAGTCGGGGTATTTGCCGTGAAACCAAGTGCATGCTGACGCGAAGACTTTCCAACGCCCTGGCATTTGGATACTCCGGCCACAGCAGGCCAACAAGATAGCTTCGGAGGCTTGGACCCTTGATGGCCAGCGCAGCGATTAGACGTTGCTGACGCGTTGCGACGTGCACGACCACCTCGTCCTGGCGAAGACGCCAGCATCGAAGCAGTTCCAATTGCAATTCTCCACAGCCGTCGTTGCCCATGGGAACCTGATTTCAGTTCGGTGAAAAAGATTCAGCAGTAACAATGAGGATCCTCAAGTCGATGGACTATGTCAATGTCGTTTTCCCCCTAATCCTGATTCCGGAGAGCGCACTCTCCGAAAAGCGCGCTGAGCGTGTCAATGAAGATGAATTTGGCAACCGCCTCAAGTGCAATAGAGCCCGGTCCCACGGTGGCAAATGATTTCTTCCGACCAGCCGTCATTCGTCGCAGGGCGGCCAGCGGACAGAAGCGGCATCTTAGGCAGCTTACCCAAGACGGCGAGTGGCATAGAAGAGGGGCACACCGTGGCTTCCGTCGCCCAGCTCGATTCTCGCCTTGCGTCCGCGACGACTGTCGACGGCATGATGCGCGGCAACGGGATCCACGGTGAGGACCCAATCGGGTGCTACGCCAACGCGTCGGGCGTGCAACTCGATGGTGACCGGATAATCGAAGGGGTTCTCTACCGGGATGTCGATGAACGAGCTGAAGACGCGGGCCAGTTTTGTGGAAATGTCCCTGTTCTCTGTTTGGAAGATCAACTCCATGTCGTACTTCTTCAGTACGGTGCCAAGCCCGCGAAGTGCCATCGACGAGCTTCGCAGGCCCTCCAAGAACCTGCCCCGGGCGGGTGCTACTTTGATCCGAGCATGTGAGCTCGCCGCGGTCTCTTCCGCACTCATCCCGATCGCGCGGGCCGCTTCCAGCTCCACAGCATTGAAGCCCTCTGTCCGCAGCCTGTTCTGGTAGGCGCGTACGTCTTCTTCCTCGATGACCGCGTCACCCGAACCTTCAGCCTGCATGGCATTGAGCAGATCGTCGAGGCGTTGCGCCACCTCGGCCAGGTGATGACATCAGACGGAGTCGGCGTAGGATCCCTTTGCCAGAAAGCCTCCCGCTATTTGCCCAGTGCCGGGTCGCCAGGAAGGCGAGAAATAACGCTGCTCTGACGCCATAGGCAGAGACCGAGTAGCAGGGAAGGGTCCCTGCTGACGCTCCAAGTCTCCGACAGCCACGGACCCAGATCTTGCCGCTGGGGTGGGAGTCGATCCCTGGCCGCTGCCTTCGCAGGTGCAACGGGCTGGAATGAACCAGGAGTCCGAGCCCGGCCTCTCCCATCCTTAGAACCTCCTTCCGCCAGTGATGCGGAAGGAGGATTGCACGTGAACGAGCAATAACGCGCCGGTAACGCCTTGCCGACTACTTTCGGGTGTCGCGCCTGCCGCAAAACGACGTGGCAGCAATTCAGGGAGGAATCATGGCCGACAAAGCTGCCGATCAACGTGATCGCGCCGAGGACAGTAAAGGGCCGGAATTGGGAGCACCTGCTGAGACGTCCACAAAACCATGGTGGCAGCGAAGTTGGGTGATTTGTGCAACTGCCGTTCCGGTGCTAGCTGGCTTAACGGCGGTCCTGAACTTCAGCTGGGGAATCCTTGGACCTGTTGTGGTGCCATCCCCTACCCCTAATTTGTCAGTTACAAGAGAGCCTCAGCCTCCTGTCGCCGCGAGTACTGAAGGATCCATCGTGGCGGCGGAATCGGGCGGCGGATGGAGTAAGGACTTCGTGGTCAGCCGAAACGATGCGGTCGCGGTGAAGGCCCGTATGGATCCGGGCAACTTCTGTCAGGGCTCCAAAGGATGGGTGTTCCCAAAGGCCCCAGCCGATCTCACTGCTCTGCCCTACAGCGCTCGGGGCAGCGGGCTCGACGCATGGGTAAGGGAAAATGGTGGCATCCCTATGTCGGGCAACGCAATCGTTCTCACTCTCCAAAAACAGAATGCTGAGTCAATCATTATCGACGCGATCCACGCACGCGTAGTCGAGCGGGCTGCGCCAAAGGCTGTGTCCGTCCCGGTGTTGCCGGGAGGATGCGGCGGCGTCACGCAGTCCTATTACGTAATCGACCTCGACAAGGGGGACAGCCCGGAAGCACAGCCAGAATCCGGGCGGCCCGCCCCCGAACTGACCGCACCTCCCATGCCTCTGCCCCACAAGCTTGACCCCAGTGACCAAGTCGAAGCATGGAATATCCGAGTAACAAGCACGGCGTGCGATTGTCGGTTTATCCTCAGTTTCGATCTGAGTCTTGGTAGCCAACGAGCCACATATGACGTGACTTTGGCGGACGGCCAGCCGTGGCGTATCAGCCCCGGCACGGGGGCTCAGTGGGCGGACCGTTCAAGTCCCGACGGCATCTGGCATCCCACTAATCACACCATCGCGCCATAGAGTCGCCGGATCAGCGTTAGAGCAGCAAGGGAACAAAGCACGCAGGGCATGAATACTTCAATGCGCTTGCCTCCGGTGTGCGCTCCATGCGGCACGAAAGGGAAAACGGCCAGAAAGGCGTAGTGTCAATTATTCAGTGTCATAACCGCGGTAGGTTCTGTGGATGCGCCAACTCAGTTCAATGAGGAATCACAGGTCCTGCCAGCGTCGGTCTGCACTTGAAACGGTTCGGGGCTGGGCGGCCTAGACATTTCTCACTGCGGCTGCGAGACATGGAAACGCTGTCCGAACAGCTGGCTGCAGGATCTCCTCCGAGCGTCCAAAAGTTCAAGAGCCCTGGAGGGCGCACGGCCGCGGAACCTGCGGCGTTGATTCAAAGAAGGACAGTCGGAGTCCGGCTCTTCGCAGTACCAGCGGTACTTGGCCCACAACACCTCCACCGGCCCGGCCACGCGGATGTCGCGGAGCCGTTGAAGGCGACGTTCCTTCCTCCGGCAGGCAATAACCCCCGCAGCCCGGAAGCTAACCTGCTTCAACATCACCTGCCGCCGTTCAAGGATCGAGGGCCGCGGTGCTGACATTAAGTGACAGCACGGAAGCGCGTTCTTTGCCCCAGAAGCAGACTGGGAGGACACTTTCACCACAAGGGTACAAAGGGTCTGGCAATGACTGAAACTACGTGGACTTTGAATCTTTTGGGCTGCTGGCAGTTGCGACGCCTCGGCCAACTGGTGCGTGTTGGGAGCCGGCAACGCCGCCTGATCACCGCGTTGGCCCTTCTTGGGCCACGACCGCGGACGGCCATTGCGGGACTGCTCTGGCCAGACAGCAACGACCGCCAGGCCGCAGCCAGCATGCGGGTGGCACTGTGGCATGTGGCACACGAACTCCCGGGCCTCCTGCGGGACGTAGACGACCCACTGACCCTCGGCCCAACAGTGGCCGTTGACTTCCACATCCTGCAGCACTGCCTGACATACGCCCACGGGGATCCCGTTCCGCTCGAGGACTTGCGGACCGGAGAACTGCTTCCCGGATGGTATGAGGACTGGGTTATTGACGAACAGGAGCGTTTCCGGCACCTGCGGGTTATCGCGCTGGACAGAGCAGCCGAGCGGGCGCTCGCCGCGGGCGATGCCGAGACGGCCGAAACAGCGGCGATAACCGCAACTAACCTCGAACCTCTGCGCGAAAGCTCGACAATTCTGCTGATCCGGGCAGAACTCGCTGCCGGTAACATCAACGGGGCCCAACGTTCCTATCGCCGTTTCCGTAGCCTCTGCCGGGACACGTTCGGCCAGGAGCCCAGTTTTCAGTTAGGCCAGTTGATGCGCTCGGATCTGCAGGCGCGCGTTTCGGCGCTCAGTGCATCCTGACAACGAGGGCGGCCCCCGGGCCGGTCCTCGCTCAGGGCCGGGGATCATGTCCGGCGCGCAGGTAAGTCAGAACTGCCAGCACCCGCCGGTGGTCCTCCGGCTCAGGGTGAAGTCCGAACTTGAGGAAAATGCTGCGAACATGGGCCTCGACGGTACGCTCGCCCATGGACAGTGCCGAGGCTATTCCAGTGTTGGTGCGGCCCTCGGACATCAACGCCAGTACATCCTTCTCCCGACTGGATAAATCCTGGCTGTAGCGGTCAGCGGTCCGCGGCCGGGAGACCATGCGAGTGACCAGGTCCGGGTCGATGGCGGTTCCTCCGGTGGCAACCCGCTGCAGTGCGTCCAGGAAGCCGTCCACGTCCGACACGCGTTCCTTCAACAGGTATCCAAGGCTGCGGGCCCCGTTGCTCAAAAGGGCCATAGCGTTGTCCGTTTCGATGTACTGGGAAAGTAGCAACACACCGGTTTCCGGATGGTCTCGGCGGATCTGTTCCGCCGCCCGGATGCCCTCGAGGGTGAACGACGGCGGCATGCGAATGTCCACCACCGCCACGTCAGGTCGGTGGTTTGCTACCAGGTCGAGCAAGCCCTGTGCTTCCGAGGCTTCCCCGACGACGTCGAGGCCTTCGGAGGCCAGCAGCAAGGCCATTCCCCGCCGCAGCAGGGCCGAATCATCAGCGATCACCACCCGCAGGGTCACGGCAAGGACCGCTCGGCATCATTGACGAAGGGAAGGACTGCGCTGATCCTGGTTCCCCGCCCAGGCGGGCTGGTAACGGTCAGGACGCCGCCCAAAGCCTCCGCCCGGTCTGTCAGGCCGAGCAGGCCACCGTCCGGTCCAAACTCGGCCCCGCCCCGCCCGTCATCGGTAACAGTCATGCAGAGTTCCTTCGTGGTGCTTGTCAGGGAAATGGCCATGGAAGTGGCCGCCGCGTGCTTGACGGCGTTGGTGACCGCTTCGGCGCAGATGAAATAGGCGGCCAGCTCCACCGTGGGTGGTGGCCGAAGGGGAAGGTCGGCCTTGACTTGAATGGGCAACGCCGCGCGTTCAGCGAGTGCGGTCACAGAAGCGAGGAGGCCGCGCTCGCGCAGCGACGGCGGGTAGACGCCGTGTGCTAACTCACGCAGCTCGGCCACGGCCTCGTTCAAGTCCTGGCCCGCCTGCTCCACCAGGAAGCGTATGTCCTTCGGATCCTGCACCCGCCGCGCCCTGGCCAGCGCCATGGCGACTCCTACCAGGCGCTGCTGCGCGCCGTCGTGCAAGTCCCTCTCCAACTGCCTCCTGCGGTCGTCCCCCGCCGTGACAATGCGCTCCCGGGAGCGCCGAACCTCGATCAGCTGTTCACGCAGTTGCTGCTCCATATGCTGGTTTTCCAAGGTTAGGGCAGTTGCGCTGCTTAGGGCGGCGAGGAGTTCCGGCTGGTCCTTGAGCGTCTCATCAAAGACCAGAGCACCGAAGGGCCTGCCGCTGCGTTCTAGGACAACCGCAGCCCTGCCCGACGTGTCACTGGGCAGGACCTGTGGCCGCCCGTCGTCGTCGATGAACTGCTCGGCTTCGGTGGACCAACGCCACAGTGCCAGGGTGGGGTCGTGAACCGAGCGGCGCAAGACGCGGACGAGCTTGTCGCTCACAGGTGCCGCGCCGATTTCGACCATGACCTCGCCGAGGGTGCCGCGGGCAAAGCGGTAGCGCCATAGTCCAAACAACACCGCAAAGGGCACCACCGCCGTCGCCGGATACTGCCATAACAGCGCTGCCGGCGAGAGGCTCCCCGATAGCTGCACTACCGCCAGAGAAACCCAGATGGTTGCAGCGGTTTTCAGGATGACGGCCAGCCACAGTGGCAGGAATGCGGCTCGATAGGCCGCTGTCCCGGAGCGCCACCGCGCAACCAGGACAGCCACGACCGCAAGGCCCACGCAGATTTGGAATACCCTCGCCGTGTTGCCGATCCGGTTGGTGATCTCCGGACTGTTCCATAACAGGAACAGATTCTGGGAACTTGAGGCATGCCCGGGAATCTGTTGCCGTGGGTCCAAGAACGCCCACCCGGCGATCGCAATGAACAGCCAGGAAGCAAAGAAAAACGTCACGAGCCGACTCTCCCACGCACTGCGCAGTACGCCCCCGGGAAAGCACAGGGCCAACTGCAGCAACGGCGGCTGGTACATCAAAGTCAGTGTCACCCCGAGGGTGAAGGCCAGCGGATGGCTTGACAGCCGCAGGCCGGCCGCCAGCCACATCCATCCCGACACCACGAGCAGCAGGCCTGGATTCCGATTGGGCCTGCTGTGCCATGCAGTGGTCCCCGCTGCGACGAACGCCAGGCCGACGGCGAGGAATAATACGAGTTCCAGAACCGAAAACGGCGTTCGGTCGGGATTCTGGCTCCAGCGCAGAATCCCCTGGGCGTTCAAAAACAAGGTGCGTGCAGGGTCAGACACGGCGGCCGGAGACCAGTCGATATTGACCAGCACCAAGGCCACAAGTGCAGCCGTTGCGGCCAGTACACCCAAGAACTGCCGGAAAGTCATACAGAATCCGTCCCCCGGGCTTGCGCTTGCACTAAGTAGACAGCATCGAGCGTTATCCATGCGTTACTGCACCGGAGACCGTGTCAAAACCCGCCCCTGCTCCGAGCCATCTTCCAGAAAACAACGGTCAGGGATCCGGCAGCGAAGGAACAAGGCGCCGACTAGAGCACCACTCCGTAGGCAAGTCTGCTCTTGTCAGCTCCAGATGTACGGTGAAGCACCGAACCTCTTCACGCTCGCGGCGACCCCGGCGGCGCTTGCGATGTGCCTCGTAACCTTGGCTTTGGCGAGACCGGAGTGGCCTATTGCCGTTCGCCAGCGCAACTTTGCTTGCAGCGGCCCTCTTCACCGCCTTCGTCGGCATCATCGCCTTCTACTACGCCTAGAGTTCTTCGGCTGGTGATGGAGTCGCAGAGTCTGTTACTCACTGAGGTCAAAGACGTCGGCCCGGATACCGTGATTCCGGTCTTGCGTTTGCCTGCGGGGGTGTCATAGACCACCAGCACCGACCTGCCGTCCTCCAGCAAGGTGATCCCCTCGGCCCGGTCCTTACCGTTTCCGAACGGCATATTGAGTTCGCATCGCTTCGCCGTCAGACATCAGTGCGGCCCGCCAGCGGAAAACGGTGGTGCGGCCATCGAGCTTCATGGTGGGCCCCGCCAGGACGAGCAGGTCATTCTGGTGACGGCACAGATCCCGCACGCCCAATCCGCGCAGATCGAAGAAGTGCTTGCGATAGCGGCGGCCCCCGGGAAAGGTCGGCTGCGGCTCGACGCTTGGCCCGTTGCCAACCTCGAGTTCGATAATGACGGCCCATCCGCGCAGCACCGGCCCGCGCAGGCCGATAAACACCGGTCGTCGGCCACCGCGAGCCCCTCGCAGTTGAAGCCGTTGTCCTTGCCCGGAATTACCTTCGTCCGTATGAAGCCTTCAAAGTGAGGGTCCTCTGCCAAGAGATCCCCCATGCCCCCGCTGCTGCCTTCCCCGGGGCCGAACACTGAAGCGTTTTGCTGGCCGCTAATCCTGCTGCCGCCCGCAGGGTTCTGGTCGAGAGCCGGGCCAACACCTGCCGGCGCTGGTTGGCGTCGACTGTCGTCAGGGCCTTCAGTGCCTGGGCTGTGTTTACCATTGATCCGTTTCGGACCGAGCTGTATGACCGAGCAGCCACAGCGTGTCATCCACAATGTCGAAGGCCTTCGATATCGATCTCCCCGCTCCCTGGCAGCTCCAGGAACTTCGTGAGGTCGAAACTGCGATGGCCGCCTGCGTGGTCCCCCTCGATGGTGAACGTTCGAGGCTCGTCGTCTCGTCGTTGGCGACCCAGAGGTGGCTGCCTTGGCGGACGATGGCGGACAATCCGTCCCTAAGGTCATCGCTTGGATCGAGGGTGCTGGGCTGGTCGAGGACCAACGTGATTTTTCCGGACGGGTTGTCTGTTTGAGGCCGGCCGGTCATGGCCTGCGCTCCATCATCGTGGCTTTAGGCGAGCAGCGGGATACGGAGGATTTGACCGGGAAAGATGAGGTCGGGGTTGTTGATGCGGTCCCGGTTGGCTTGAAAGACGTCATCGACGGTCGTGTTTTGACCCTGTTGACGGGCGATCTTGGTCAGGGTATCGCCTGACGCGACTTCATAGAGCCTGAAGCCTTCCAATGCTGTAAACAGGGTGATGGGAACGAGATTAACGTCGGGCCCCGGCGGATGAATGCCGGACGGATCGTCGCCGAAGACCTGAAGCGTCATGTGGGCCGCCCGGGCAGTGTAACCAGCCACCGAAACCTGATGGCCGAAGTCCCGGATGACTCCCATGGAACCGGCGCCCTGGATGTTTCCCTGGGCAACGCTCTGACCGTTCACGTCCAGCAGTTGCCATAGAACGGTCGCCTCGAATCCGGTCCCGAAACCGGCAATCGTAAAGTCGCTGCCGATGACGTCGTTCTGCTTCGGCTGTCGCACTTCAATCAGTCGCGGGGCCATAGCAACTCCTTAGGGTCACTTTTGGAAGGATCTAGCGGCCAGGTATGCACAGAAAGACTTCAGCATCCCACCCGTTACTGCCGCGTTATCACCCTGACTTACCCGCCGCCTAGCGTCCAACGATGCGATTAGGCCCGGGGCACCCCGAATTCGTCGTTCTCCCATGGGCTTAGGTTGATCCAACTTCCCGTGGTGTTGGGGGCAGCGGCGCCTTGGCCGCCATGCATTTCGCCGATGGCCCGTAGCGTGACGGTGATCCAGTCCGGGTCCACATTGACCTTATGCTCATTGACCTGGTCCATGTCCGGGAGCATGCGGAACAGGAGCGCGTCCGATCCTGCCCGATTGTTGACGCTGTGACCTGCAGATGGAACCGGCCGGATGGTGCTGCCCCGCGCACCAGCATCGCGGTGGTCTGGACAGGCGCCGGCAGTTGGGGAAGGGCCGACCGGTGGATCCTCACCGTGAAGTCGCTGCGGACGTGGGCCATGGGATCCGCCTCATCAATGCGGTCGGAAATGAGTGCAGGGCGAGGCGGGTGCTTTCGATGGCGCTGGCGGCCAGCACTACATGGCAAGCCGGTCCGGCTGGCAGAAACCCGCGCTGCCCGGCTACATCGACTTCGATGGTATGGACCGTGCCGCCGGAGGCATGAAGTTTGGTGACATGTGCCCGGGGCACCAGGAACAGCCGGCGGTTGGCATCGGCGCCAGCAGAGGCGCCTGATGTCTTCGCGGATCCCATCCAAAAGCAACGGCAGGCTGCTGTGCTTGTCGAAGCTTAACAGCCCGGAGACCGGGGAGTTGCCCTGCACAGCCAGCGGAGCTTCGTGGACTCCATTTACCCCAAGCTCAAGGTGTCGACTTCGTACCAGAAGAACACTCAGACGGGGACAAAGGTTGACCGCACGTATTCTATGGCGGTGCACATCCGCGCCGTCCAGGAAGAACTGCCCGCTGGTCTGGAGAAGATCCTCGGCATCCTTGAAGACTCGATCAAGTCACAACCGATGAAGGCGCCCGCCGCGATCGAGGCTTGATGGCGGTCATCCAGAACGGACAAATACGATACCAAGACTCGGGGAGGTAATCAGCGCTTTGCTGGCTGATGCCGCCCAGGCAAGAGTAGGCGCGGACCTGGAAGCGGTGAGGATCGTGGAAGCCTATAGTCGGCACGAGCTGCTGAGGCACCTCCCGGTGCCCCGGTTCCGGCTACCGGAGGTCACGGTCGATCTTCCCTTCCTCATTTCGACAGTCGAGGGAATAGCCGACAAACGTGACGGACGGTCAATTAGCGAACCGACCGCCGCTGAAATCACCAAGGCCGTGGACGAAGGGTTGAGCGGATCCGATATCCGCCTGCCCCGCGCAGAGGTAGCAAAAGTCTCCAAGGCTGTAGCTCAGGGCGCCAAGGCACTATTCGGAGGCGGTTCCCCTTTCCTCCTGAGTCCGGCGCAGCTCTCAGGCGAGCTGACAGTCGTGGCGGTCCAGACCGTCACGGCCTCTATGAGAGGGGATCCAACCCCTGAACAACTCCAGGCGTTGGAGACCGCCATGAAGGCATCGCTGACCGCGCTCATGGCGACGAAGCTCGTGATATCGCCTTCGCTGCAGGTGATCGTCACGTCGGGTGAGATCAAGGAACATGCAAACTCCGAGAGCATTGTCCGAGTACGTCTTACCATCACGGAGGATGCCTACGAGGCCATCACCCGCGACGACAGGCAAGGCTACTACCTGACTCCGGAATAGCCTGATGGCCCTCAACGTAGTCCGGCACGAGGAAATCGTTTCGCTCCCGCGGCAGGTGCCGCACCTCATAGACCAATTGGAAGCCCGGCGCTCGGGCTTTTCCGGCAATGTTCTCGCCTGGCTCAAGCAAGCCGAAACGACACTGGCGAACAATCGTCTCCCGGCCGCTTCCCAGATTGCCTCCTGCCGGGCAACATTGATCGGAGCCGCCAGGAGCGTGCAGCATAAGGACCTGGTGTTCCTCGGCAGGCCGACGGTCCGCAAGGTTCAGGAAGCGACTGCCAGGATGGTCCTCGAGCGCAGCAATGATTTGCTGCACGCGGTGATCGCAGAAAGACAGGCTGTATTCCAGGAGGCCGAGAGCATCGCTCGTCAGGTACTGGCAGTGGCGGAAGCAAAGGGCCTGATCGCGGCATGTGTGATGGTCGAACGCATCAAGAATTCCTCGACTGCCTGCAGCAGCGGGTGGCGGCCGACACAGACCTGGCCAGCGTCTATGCCCATCTGGTCGCCCTCGTAGGCAAGACGGATGTCCTGATAGGAGATCAACCGACGAATGTTGAAACGCGAGATGGGTGGAATTAGTCCCAAGGTTTTCCCCTCCGACACCGTGACCGTTTCTTTCAATCTGGAGCCGTTCCTCCGTATTAAACTGATCCTGGCTTTGATCACCTCGCACAGGCCGCCAGCCCGAAGGACGCGAAAATTCGACGCAGCGGTTTCATCGTTACTCCTAACGACGCTGTGCTGAAACAAATGTTCTAGACCCGGCCAGGACGCCCCAGTCTTGGACTTTTACAGGATTGCGATGCAAACGATCGGCCGAATTTGCGACAAACTATATGCAGAACGGCCCTTTAACCTGGGAGCGATCTCAACTGAATGTTCGGCACTGTGATTGACCTCGGTCCTTCGAATCCGGATCCAAATATGTGGTTGAAACTTAGCGACGCGGTGGTTTGAGTATTAGGGAGATGCTCCTGAAACGTTACTGTGCCTCGTCGCGTTGCTCCAGGCGGGATCCCGGAACTCCAGCGACTACGACCATCGTCAGCTTCGATGGTGGTCCCATCGGGGGAAGAAAGAAGGCAGTTTCCCCCGTGCAGCATCACTTCAAGGCTGTGCGAGATGCTGCTTTGTACGACTAATTCGACTCGGGTGAAATGCGGGGTCTGTTTAACGCTTGTGACGGTCATGCGAAGTCCGCTTGCGGTCACTTCAGCTGGTCCGATGAGCCGCTCAACGCCGTCCTCGTTGCCTGTGACGTATCCTGATATGAAACGGACGCCCGTCATCGCCGCCAGTCCTCCTCCCCCCATCACAAGCACTCCAATTAGCAGTGCTGCGGCTGGCATCGTTTTCGGTTCATGACCCCGTGCTTGCGCTTGCGACCGTTTGCTTGCCGAGGCTTCCGATACAGACTTTTGTTTAAGAACGTCCACTCCAGCGGCGAGGACGCCGAGCAACGGGACGGACAGCCATGAACCTAAACCAGTCCATCCCGCTGCTGATGTGATCACAGCATTTCCGGCAAGGAGGATAATTTCTATCAGTGTGGCTACGGCTAAGGTCCGTGGAAGTCGTACTCGACCGGAAATTTTATGTGGAGTGTCTTCTGAGTACCGTCCCGAGGAACTGTCAGCCCTGGCTAGTCCTGATGACTTAGGTGGAGTCCTGGAACCTGCGTCCCTGAATTCCAGAGAGACCGTGCCGATTCGAACACTGTCGCCGTTTAACAGTCTTCTGGTGGTTATTCGGTCTCCGTTCACCCATGTGCCATTTGCAGAACCGAGGTCACGTAGAACTATGGAGCCATTGAAAGACTCGACGACAGCATGTCGCCCGCTTACACCTTTGTAGGGCAAACGGATGTCGGCATCATCGGAACTGCCGAGAACGGGTGCCCCATCAAGAGGAACAGCCAGCTTTCGTCCATCCTCGGTTCTGCGAACGAACCTTGGGGTCGAACTGGGAAGACTCACAGTCTCATCACGGCCGGAAGCGCCAGCCCCGTCGTTTCACCTTGATACGGTTCTTCTTCTATGAGGAGATTTAGCTCATTCACAACGCTCTACCGCCACCTCAACTGTCTGGAAGTTGGAGGTTTCACCTGCGCATGCGACGGGAATACTCCAGCCCATAACTATCCTGAAAACGATTTCGTCTTCTTCTCGAGAGGTGCGCCGAGGTATTAGTCTGAAACATGAAGCGCACTCCAGTTGCTGGCTCCCAGGTCGGCCCTGGTCTTCCTCCGATCCACTCTGCGAGCCGCCGCCTTTGAGAAGAATACTAGGTGAACGTTACAGCTCCGTTATCAGCCGTTGGTCTCTGGGAGCTGACAAGGCAGCGGCCTGTTGTTGGCAAGCTTCACCAGCTTGAATAGGTCCTTTGCTGCCCGTTCGAAGGATAAATCCACAGGATCCTTCGAGAATGTCGCTGCAGAGTCAGCGTAAAAGCGATAGATCCCAACGGACACCGCATTGACTTTGCCGGTCTCAACCCGCTCCAGGAAGGCCCATTCACCGTGAACGGGCACCTTATACGGATGGTCAGTGATCAGACGCAGCATAGGCGATTCAAACTGATGGAACCTGGCACTGCCACCGCTGTCGGCCGGACGTGGACGAACCCTTGGCTGAAGCCGTAAGACGGATCGTCCACCGCGTTGTTGATGGAGAATCCGCCAACGGCAAACCCGCAAACATGGATTACCGGGAGCCTGCCGTCATCTCCGGGGTTGCTCATGTCGTAGCCCTCTCCAAGAAGTAGGCGCACCGCACCGCAATGGGCTAAAGGTACGCGCGTGTGGAGATTTCAACATTTCCAGCGTTACGGCGGTGTTACTGCGCAGGCCGGGCCAAGCGCGAAAATTTCGAGCCGCATGTCCAATATCGCGGCAGTAACGGCTCTGCGGCTCTACTTGCTTCGGAAGGAGCTGGACCGACGGAACCTATTCAGGGCGCAATGGGATCGGCCGCCCTCTGGACGACTTAGCGGTGAGGAGACTGGCGATGCACAGGGCAGGGGACTGATGCCCGAAGAGAATCCCCGACAGGCCTCGGACGGGCGCTGCACGAACCTTGGGGATGCCCCCCGAGCATCAGAATCCATCGCTACGGGCAAACACGTGATCGCCGGTCTGGTGACAGCCCGCGTACGTCCGCGGGCTCCGTCCAGGGCCCAGGTCAGCCATGCTCAACGAAGGCAATCTTGACCAAACCTTATGCATAAGCACGCAGATTCCTGATTCTGGTGCTGCAGCATCAGGGCGGCCGGTGACCGTAGCAGGCTGGGAATAAGGTGAAGCGCCATGACAAACGATGATGGTCCGTCCAGCCGGGGAGCAATTCCGCGTCGCGTAACAGGTGCAGGCATGAGGCCACGTTTCCGTTGAGCCCGGCAAGGCTTACCTCCCGGATTTGGTCCCGGACCCGGTGGAGGTCCACCTCGACGCGTTCGCTGAGAGACAGCACGGTGCCGCCGTTTATCAACAGGCCGGGTACCTGTCGGGAGACGAAATGCACGCTCACGCGCAGGCTTTTGAGCGCCCTTGCCTCGGAATTCTCAGGCCACAAAAGACCGACGAGATAGCGGCGGGGGCGGGGACCGGTGATCGCCAGCGCCGTGATGAGCCGTTGTTGCCGCGCCACAACGTGTCCGATGCCGGTCTCACAACGAATTTGCCACGATCGAAGCAGACTTAACTGAAGTTGTCCCTGGCCGTCGTTGCCCATGGTGGTACCCCCCAAATTCAGCTCGGGCCTGAAGAGCTGGAACAGCTGTAGCAATGACGATCCGCAGTTTGGTGCGGGATCAATGGCCATTCTTAATCTGATGACCCACCGGGGTAAACAAAGCATGTTCTGTTGCTTTCCCAGAGGTCTCATGAGCAGTCGGTGTTGGCGCTTAGCACTCGCGTGCTGCCACCACCAGGGGCACCAAAAAGGGTTAGCCCGAATCCAAAGCCTCTAGGCTGATTCCATTGAGTCGAGCCAGAGCTGAACCGCCGGCTGAGCCTGCAACCACTTCCAAAGTTTCCGCCCCTGTCCCCGGTTGGCTCGAAATCAGGCGTGCCCGGAACGGCGCGTTATCGTCAGGCTCAGCCCACGCCCGGATCACCATAGTGCCTTCCATATCCCCCATGAATGCGTGCCAGCTTTCTCTCTCGAATACTGTAGGAACTCAGAACAACCCTGCACAGTTGCACGATGTAAGTTCTCCAGCGAGTGAACCGGGAATTCGACACCCACAACCCAATCACCAAGTGACAATACTTTACAGAATTTATGACAAACATGTGCTGAAACCGGTGAATAACCCGCGCGACAGCGACGGGCTGGCCTAGCCGGCACCCGAGCAGAAGCCCGCCGTTCGAGCCAAACCTTCAGCGTTTCAGCAGTCCGTCCAGCAGGGAGTTCACAGCCTGGGCCCGGGACAGCAGCCCCACATAAACCTGGCCGTCGGTGACGGCAATATACCGGGCGTCCGTGCCGAGCACCGCCTTTACCCAAAGCTCCTGTGTGGCATTCCGTTCGACGGTCTCCGTCACGAGGACAGGATAGAACCAGTCGATGACTGTGGCGGCGGTAAGCGGATACCTGCCCGGAACGGCACCCGTGGAAGCCTCCAGGCGTTGTATGTGCTGGGCAAGATTGCGGGCGTCAGGGTCTCCCAGGGCCCGGGGTTCGTCTATGGCAGCCTGTGGGCCCGTTGTGGGTTCGTTAGGTGGCAGCAGTGGCAGGCTCGCAGCGCCCCGGATAGCGTCCTTGGCAGCGGCCTCATAAGCCAACCGCAGATGCGGTCTTGAATCCAGCAGGCGCTCCCTGAGTATGTCTGCATGCGCCCAGCCGAGGAAGAGGTGCCCCCGTTGGCCGCGTTCCGCCAAGAAGACGATGGCGTGTTCGCCGGGTTGGGCTGAGGCGACCGAAAGCACCATGAGCAGACGCGTCTCCCACCAGGACGTTCCGTCGGTGAGGTCCACCACGATGATGCGGTTGCGGGACGCCGCCCGGGCCGTTCTCAACAGGCTGTGCATGCCGGAGTCGAGGAGTTCGGTCCCAGGAGTCGCATTCGCCGGAACCACCGCACCCGAGGTGGCGCCCTCCGCAGCCTGCGCGAACGAGAGCCGCAGCCCGCGCCACTCTATAGTTCCCCGCTGGCGGGCAATACCGTCAAGCAAAAGCAGCACAATCGGAATGAGTGCCAAGATGACGACCGTCAGCAGGGCCCACCCCATGGAGTCGGCGTTGGGCCACCCTGATACCGGCAACGGCCAGGAGCAGCGCCATAATCAGGACCGGGACCGCGACGACGGCGGTCCACGCTGGCGCCGGCCAAAAATAACCCTTGGACCGACGCGATGCCTCACGCGTTTCGGCTGGCATGTGATGGGCTCCTTCCCGAACCGTACTTGGATCTACTGACTGTTGCCGAACGGCGTGAGCAGTCCTGCTATTAGCCGAGGGGTCACGCACACCCGATGGCGTGAAACCTCTGCCGTTCATCCCGAATATGGCCGCGGATAATCCGAATCTGGGCGCTGATCTTGCCCCTTTGCCCCGGCGGAGCGGACTGCAGGTCAGCCTGCAACCCTGCGATTTCACTTTCCAGGTCAAGTATCCGTGCCCGAATGGCACGGCATTCAGCTGAAGCTTCAAGATAGATCTGCACGGCGGGTGTGAGTGCGCCAAACCATTCCGTTCCGTCCTGCACCATCCGCCATTGAAAGGTGGCACCGCCCGGCGGCGGCGCCAGAATGCTGAATGCAAACGTCACCTCGTCACGCGGCGCAACGCTGTGCGGGAGTGCTTGCCTGCCGGAGCCCCAGATGACATTGTCTTGCGGGGCCTGGGCTCCGAGGCCGTAGAAATCTGCTGTTGTCCACGTTCGTGTGCCGTCGTTTCGCAGCGTCACGCTTACGTCACTCAGTCCGCCGTGCAGCATGAAGTCGGGAACAGTCTGGCGGACAAAGGAGGCGTTGTTCGGTGCGCTCCGCCAGACCCTGACGTGTGCATCGAAGGCGCCGTTGCCGCTTCCTCTTGTCTGGTCATCATTGTTGACCCGCAGGTACAGGCGCAGCGGATAGTGGTAGTAAAGCGGCTGACGCGGAAGATGGGTTCCCACAAAGAAGTAGCCGCCGAGCCGTCCGATCAAGGCGTATTTTCGGGCGTTTACCGGGTCAATGCCCGCGTGCAGCGCGAAGCGAGCGTCGTCGACGACGTACCAGCCGGTCGCGTCGCTCGGTGCGGCGAACAGCTCCGGGGCGGTTATGGTGCCGGTGGCCAGCACCTCAAATTCGTCCCCGAAAGCGATTGTGACTCCGGTGTCCACGTCGCCGTCGTTGTCCCGTACGCGAACGGTCTTGTCAACGATGAGTGCCCCGCCATGATCCGGTGGCAGCTCAGGAGCCGGTACGGCTGGTTTGTGGAGCTTCCCGCCCAGATCTTCGCTGAAGAGATCGATGTCCCGGCCGGACGGGCCGCCTATAGCTTGTTTGAGGTGCGGCAGCGCGGTTACCACGGCAAGGGGCACCGTTACGAGAGGCCACGCAGGTCCTGTCGGGGGGAGCGGGAAGCCTGCCGTCCGGATGGGGTCGCCACGATCGGCTCGCCTCTTCGCATGTAGCCAGGCAAGGCTCAGCCCGGCGAAATAGTCCAGTCCCGGTTCGAGCTTCTCGGTGGCCCCCGTCACGACGAGCCCCCCTGGACCCAGGGCGTTCAGGGTCTCGAAATGGGCCTCCAGAAGCTGGACAAGTCGCACTTCCTCGGCCTCGGGTGCCCCCAGCAGCAGCGCGACGGCCGAGGCGAAACAGCTTTCCAGTCCGTCCGTCATTCCGGTCGTGACGGGAGAGCCAAGATGTCCCTGCATGAGCCGCCGGTAGGCTGCGCCGACGACCGACCCCGGGTCCGCTAGTGAGGATAGGGCGACGAACGGGAGGAAGGAACGTACTGTTCCTGCCGCATCTGCAGGCAGGACTGTGAAAATGTCGAACATCATTTCCAAGCACAGCTGCTGAGGCACAGCCGCGAGCAGCTGTGCGATGGCCGGACCGCTCCTCTCCTGCTCGTCGGTATCGAAGACGTCGCGATGGTTGTAGATCGCCAGACTTCGCGGCATCGCTGTTAGCAGGAACGGCAATCCAGTCTTCACCGATGCCGGGGTGACGGCAGCGCTGCCTGAGAGCACGGGCCCGAGGATCCCTGACAAAAGCCCGCCATCGGCAGCGAGTAGTGCTGGAAGCAGCGGTGACAGAAGTGCCCCGGCCGCCGCAATCGCGGGCTCCTGTTTTAGTACAGGGCCCTGCAGTACCCTCCAGTAGCCGGCCTGGATCATGGCTCCAACGAAGTCAGTACGGCGGCCGAAGGACTGCCCGGCAATGCGTCCGAATGCCTGGTCGAAAGCATACTCAAACCCGGACAGCGCCCCCGCGCTTCCCCTGCGGGCCAGACCGCCGGAAGGCCGGACGAGAATGTAGGAATGTTCCGCGAGATACTCGCCAAGCATCTTAACCTGCTCGATGACTGCGGATCTGACGGCATGAGTCGGGACGAGTTCATGAAGAACCGAGTAGATGGTCAGCATGCCGACCATCTCATCCATCGACGGTTCCCAGCGGCGGCAGTCGAAGAAGTAGCGCGATTCCGTCTGGAGATACTCGTCGTACATTTGACTGTCTGGCAGCAGCGTACGCAGTGTCGGATCGGTTCGGTTCTGTGCATGGCGCGGATCCCAATGAGGCACGCTGTAGGAATAGTTCAGGGTCGTCGGGTCGATGAGGAATTCGGTGCTGCACAGGGTTCCCGGAGCCAGATACGGCTTGTCGGAGACGACCGGATCCCACCGGACCATGTAGCCGGCGAAACCGCTGGTGCCCCCGAATTTGTACAGCGACCCGATCGACTCCAGTGCCAGCAAAAGGATCTTTTCAGCACTGGCGTTGCCCAGCTGGTACACGGCAGCGAGGGCCGGCAGGAGACGGGCCGACCACAACAGCGGGTTCTCCCACTGGTGTTCGGCAACGCTCCACCGCGCCGTCACATCCGACGAACCGGCCGGAGGCGCAGTCAGGTCGTTGTCGATGCTCAGGAGGTTCACCCGGTTGCGGGTATTAATGGCGAAATGACGGCCGAGGATTCCGGCACGCACACGGTAGTACTGGTCTTGGTGCTCCTGCGAGGTCGGCATGGGGACTCCTCAACGATGAATTGGACGAGACCTTTTTCAGTGCCCCGGGCTTGGGACCCTAACCGGGCGCACAGCCGGCTGCGACCTGTTCGTTCTCAATACTCGCCAGTTGCGCCCTCAGTCCGCGCAGGCGGCGTGCCAACGCGGCAGCCTCGCGACGTGCCGTGAACGGATCGGACCAGTCAACCGCGTCCAGGTCCGCTTGGACTTCGGCGGCCTCCCGGCGCACAGCAGTGTACTGTCTGTGCAACTGGGTGCAGACAGTTCCCTGCGTACTGCCGACGGCCACGGGCAGACGGGGTGTGCGGGTGCCAAACCAGACGACCATTTCGTGGACCATCTGCCAGGCGAAGCCGAATTCCCCTGCGCCGGCGGGGGCGGAAATCCTGAAGGTGAACGAGGCGGTCCCATCGGGAGCAACAGAAGATCCACCGGGCAATTCCACTCTGCTCAGACCCCACGTCAGGGAGTCCTGGGGCGCCTGGCTGCCCAACCTGTACCCCTGGCCCGGCGTCCAGGTGGTCGACCCCCGGTTCAGGGCGTTCACCGTCACGGTCGCTTGTTCTCCTGCCTCCATGCGGACCGGTGGGACCACCGCAATGGACGTCACGGCGTCGTCAATGTAAGCGTGCGCCGGATCCTTGAAAACGTAGGGCACACGGAAAAAGCCTCGAACTGTCCCGGCCCGTGCTCCGTCGCCGTCAGTGGCATTCGTCGATATTGTCTTCGCCGGGCGCGGGGCGCTGTCATCGATGGTAATGGTGCGGTCGTCCATGCCCGGCCTGTTGCAGTCATAAACAAACAACGTTAGTTCGGTCCCTGAGCGCTCGTACCCGTAAACGAGCTCAACATGGTTATCGAACACCGCCCACGGTGCGAACGATTCCACAAGGATGACCCCGATAGGGCACAGCACCCCGGCATCAATGTCGTCCGTCACGGCCGTACATTCCGCCACTGTGGCAGCGAAGAGACCGGGTCCGCGCAGCACGGTCCCGTGATCCAGAGCCTGGGTGGAGGCCAGCCACCGGGCCACTATGTCCGGGCTGTTGAAACTGTCTATGAGGCGGCTCATGATGTATCCGGCGAGGGCAACGGGGATACGCTGCGAATTCCTCCCCTGCAGCTGGGGCGTTCCGGCCTCGAAGATGTCCCGGGCGAGAAAGGACATTCCGCCGCATAGACCGAAACTGGTTGCATCGACATTGATCGTCGGCAACCCCGGCAGCTGAATCGTGAGGTTCGTTCCTGTGGGCCACGGGCTGTTCCGGAACAGGGGCGCGTGGGTCGACGGCTTGAAGCCTGGCACGAACGGCATGATTTCTCCTCCGGAGATTACCGTAAATTACGGTGTCGGTCCTGTTGATTTGTCTGTACAGCGCATCTCGTCAACGCCCCGCGAAGCCGGCGGTGTTGCCCACCATGGTCCAGTTCAGTTGGCCGTTGGTGACTGTGCCGAGCCACCAGTTATCGTCGCCGGGGTAATAGGTCGCCGGGGTTATAGAACACCGGATCCTGCGTCCAATCCCAATAGTGCAAGGACAGCTGAGGGGTTGACCTGCCGGAGCAACTGCTCAAATCTCTTAACAAGCTCTCTGGGCCAGGGTAGAAACGCCGGTCCGTTGTGGACATGCGTTGCCTGGTGGACTTCGTCCTGTTTGAACCACCAACTGACGCCGCCTGGTACGCCGTCTCCCCTATTGCCCGGATAAAACCTTCTGTTCAGTTCAAGAAATGCGTCGCGCAGGAGAGCTCTTTCACTGGGATCAACCGAAGCAATGTTGCCTCGGATTCCGTCGCCGAGTGGCATTTTTGTTTCCCTTTCGATTAGGCCGGGCGCCCTAACTACCGGTGCAGCGCCAGGAGCCCAGAAACTGTGGTTTTCCGGTGTCGATGGCGGCGTCCCTGGGTCCACGCTGAAAGCCAGTTATCGGATGATCACACGATATAAGCTGAGTGTTACTGGAGCGTTACCCTCTATACGCCAGGGCCGCCTCGCCTTGGTAGCGCAAGCCGCCACTTTTGCCACCGGCTAAGCCCTGCCATGATGCCGCCCACCTTGGGCTGCCCTGTCGGAGCTACCAGCTTGGCCGAACCAGGTGGGCTTGGTTCTACGGCGGTGCCTCCAGGCAGTCCTTCCAAGAGTTCCTGCGCCCTTTCATCCCCTATCTAGTTGCGATCGGCGAAACAGCGCTGAGCCCCTACCGGACTTGCGCGGCCCCTGCAGCGCGCGTCAAAGAAACTCCGCGGACGTTTGTCGGGACGCCAGTATGCCGTCCGGTCATCGGCTCTAAGTGATGGATGTTGGGGCTGGGATGTCGTCGCAGTTGCCTTGATCAAGCGACAGCCGCGGCAACGCCATAAATCAAATATCAGTGTTGGCACTGTCAACACCCTCCTTGGCACGCCAAACGCCCCAGCAGCACCCTCCCGATCACCCGCGAAGGGCCGCCATGAAGCTCCGAAAGGAAAAGTCTGCGAGGTCATGTTGTCCCCGCTCCCCGGCCCATGAATAGGTTTAAGCCACAACCGGCTGACTCAACATAACCGGAACGAGGAACCGCAAGAACTCACTCACAGCAGGCGGAAGGCCCACCAGCCAGGGACTTGAACCCGCCACCCCACATACCTAAATAGGCTCCGCGGCAGCCGGGCCAAACCCGGCCAACCAACCGTCAGAGGGACGCCACCACAAGCCATGTCAACACGTTAAAGCAAAAACCCCTCTGACGAGGGGATATGCTGTGCCCGAGGTGGGACTCGAACTACCTTCCAGCCCTCGTAAAGACCGGGAACCTGCGAGAACATGCGGAATCCGAGGCAGTCCAACCGATTTGCGACCTGCTCCACGGCGAAAGTGTGGACATTGTGCACACCCTCATTGGCCCTGAAATGGGTCCCACAGGCGGGCCGGCGCGCCCGCCCCGGTACGCCTAGGCGGGCTAACCGGCTGGTGCCACAACGTCCTCCAGCACTGACCTGTCGAAAAAACGGATCTCGCCCGTTGCCTCGAAGAACACAGGAACTACTGATGTGCTCAGGTCTTTGGACGTTTCATAGATTTCAGCCGCACCCCCGTGCTTCCTCGCAATTGTTCCCACCAGCTCGGTACCGCGAACCCGAACAGTTCGATATTTGTAGCTCATCGTGACCCCTTCGTCGATTAGGGCACACCCTACCCCTTGGGAGTGCCGCTTCGGCGGGTTGGCTCCTATCGCGCCAACACCATTGGTAGCGGCCAGCTTCGGATCACTTCTCCATGAATGCAGCGGAAGCATGGAACTGCACTGGAGTCCTTACAAATACTGGGAGAGTCCACAAAAACGTGATCCGAGCCGATACGCGACCAGTGGGAGCCAAACCGAGCTAAAGGCGTCGACAGCGACCGCATTTTCCGGCGCAGCGGCCCTGACGTCGTGGCGCTGAGGCCGTGAATAGTCATCACCGCAATCGAAGCCGCCCGCGAACCAAAACATCGATCTGCCGCTGTCGCAGCAGAATTATCTGCCGTACTCATGGGCAGGCCTGACGTCCACGAGGGCATCCACGCTTCCGTCCCCTCTCTCAAGGAAACCGGCCCCCGTCACCGCAGGCACCCGCGAGCCAATAGGGATCAAACAGCCTCGGGGCGAAACACGTCCATAACTCTGTGGCCGGCCAGGAGTGACCTAGCATGGGCGGGAACAACGAAAGAGGCGCCCCGCGAACGGAATGATGCCGAAGTCATGCTGCTTCGTTCCTTCGCTTCGATACACAGGTGGAAGTTGTATCGCTGCTTGTCATTCTGATATGCCCCATGATCGCTGGGCGGGTCCTCCACGCAACCAGGGCGCTACCGCGCCGACCCCGGAATCGAAAACTTCTCCGTAGACATCGTGGAAGCAGTCCCCGCGGATGAGGTTTTCGCCCCGGCGCCGGTTCCCCAAGTTGCACTCCGGCCGCTCAGCCCAGCGGGTGGTCCCCTACCAGAACGACGCCCACAACCAACAACCGCACAAACCACGACAACACAAAGGGTGAAGGGAGAACCGGGATCATGGAAAAGCTCACGATCACAACACCATCAGATGTCCTCAGCTTCATCGGCCACACCCTGGGCTTCTGGCCACAGGAAAGCCTGGTCTGCATCACTCTCAACGAGAACAGCATCGGGGCGACCCTGCGGATCGACCTCCCCCAACAGACTGGTCAGGAACTTCCTTACGCTCGCACCGTCGCCCACTACCTCACCAACGACACCAACGCCACATCCATCCTCTTCGCTGTCTACACCAGCGAACCAGCCCAGCCTGGGCAGGCCAGGCCGCAGGCCGGCACCAGTCGCCGCTCTCACCGGTGTCCTTGCCGAACAAGGCATCACCATCCGGGACGGACTCTTCGTCGGAGACGAAACCTTCTCCCCCTATGACGGCGAACCCGGCACCAGCTTCGCCCTGCCCGTCAACTCCACCCAGACCAGCGCCATCAACGCCGAATTCATCTACCGCGGCAGCTACATCGAACCCACCGACCGGATCACCCTCCCCACCACCGGCCAGGCAGAAGCGAAAGCGACCGCCGTCGAACACCACATGGAAACCATCGCCTCCCAACCAACGGGCGACGCGCTCCAGAACGGCAGGAAACTCTGGGCAGACATTCTCGACTCCGCGTCCTTTCCGAGCGAAGAGGACTGCCATGCCCTGGTGGCGAACCTGCAGTTCCCGGCAATCCGAGACCGGCTCATCGCCGACATCCCAGGCGTGGACGAACCTATGCAGCAGATCCTGTTCGCCCAAACCGAAGCCGCCCCGAAATGGTCACGCATCGAATGGGCACAACAACTCCTCCTGCACGCCTACACACGCACCAGCGCAGAACTGCCGTGGATCTGCTGGCCGGGTTCCAGCTGCTGCCGGGCAAGGCCGATAGCGGTCAGCGCCACTGTCAGGGCATCCAGGGCGTTGATACCCTCGTGCGGGCTGGCAGAGGCATGCGCGGCACGCCCCTCATATCTGACGGCGAAGCCGGAGCAGGCGAACGGGTGCATTTCGGATTCGTCCACGTTCCCAGGGTGGATCATCATCGCGGCGTGGGTGCCATCAAAATCGCCTTGTTCGAGCATGACGATCTTGCCGCCGCCGTTTTCTTCTGCCGGGGTGCCCAGCAGCCGGACGGTGAGGTCCAGCTCATCGGCGAGTGGCGCCAGTGCAATAAGGGCACCCAGTGCGGATGAGGCGATGATGTTGTGTCCACAGGCGTGGCCTACACCGGGCAATGCGTCGTATTCGGCGCAGATGGTCAGGACCAAAGTCCCGGTTCCCGCCTCGGCGCATGCCGCGGTCGGAAGTTTCCCCAGGCCATGGGCAACCCGGACGTTGGGCACGGCGCGCAGTTCCTCTACCAGCCAGGCAGAGGCCTTGACCTCTTCCCAGCCGGTTTCAGGATTGTCGTGCAGTCTGTGGCTGAACGCCAGAACGCGGTCCAGCTCAGCGGCCAGGGCAGCCTCTGCCCTGGCTTTGAGACCGTCGGCCGTCCCCGTGGTCATGCTGCCGGCCCCTCGGCCTTGGCAGCCTCGGCGGCCTGGGTGAAGACTTCGCCGAGGATGGCCCCGCCCTCACGAATCTGCTCGATGGTGGGCAGGCAGAAGGACAGTCGCAGCTCGTTGTGGCCTTTGCCGTTGGTGTAGAAGGCAGTGCCCGGAACGTAAACGACGCCGCGCTCAATGCACTCGTGCACCAAGGCGTCGGTGTCGATGCCCTCCGGAACGGTTACCCACAGGTAGAAGCCGCCACTGGGACGGTTCCAGGTGGTGCCGTTGGGCATGACCTGCTCGAGGGTCTCCAGCAGGGCGAGGAATTTCTCCTGGTACAGGCCGCGGTATTCCGCCAGCTTGTCCTGCCAGGCCGGGTTGTCCAGGTAGGAGTTGAGCAGCATCTGGTTGAATACCGGCGGGTTGAGCAGCGTGGTTTCGGAGGTGTTGATGAAGTGCTCGAAGAGGGAAGCGGGCGGCAGGACCCAGCCGAGGCGCAGGCCGGGGGCGATCATCTTGGAGAAGGAGCCGAAGTACATGGTGATGTCCGGGAAGTCCGGCTGGATGGCCGGCAGGGTCTGCCCGTCGAAGCCGAGCAGCCCGTAGGGGTTGTCCTCGAAGATCAACAGCCCGTTGTCGCGGCAAATTTGGCCGATCCTGCGGCGGCGCTCGGCTGAGAGGTTGACGCCGCCCGGGTTCTGGAAGTTCGGAATGGTGTACAGGCCCTTGGCGGTCCGGCCCGAAGCGCTGACCCTGGCAATGGCCTGCTCCAGCTCTTCAGGGATCAGGCCGTCAGCGTCGATGGAAATGTGCACGATTTCTGCCTGGTAGCCGCTGAAGACGGCCATGCCGCCGGCGTAGGACGGCGCCTCTGCAAAGATAACATCGCCGGGATTTACCAGTATGCGGGCCGCCAGGTCCAGGGCCTGCTGGCTGCCGGCGGTGACCACCACCTGGTCCGGTTCTGCCGTGATCCCTTCCAGCTCCATGAGCGAGGTGATGTGCTTGCGTAGCGCCGGAAGGCCTTGGCTTGCACCGTATTGAAGGGCTACTTGACCGGTCTCCGCGAGGATCTTCTGTGCGGAGACGGCCAGCTGGTCGAACGGCAGGGCACCTAGGTAGGGGGCGCCGTTCGCGAACGAAATCATGCCTGGACGCTGGGCGGCACGGAAAACTTTGCGCACCTCCGAGGGGCGGGCGGACCGCACTCGATTGGCCAGGGCTGCTTCGGCGGTGACTTCCGCGGCTACGGGCATGATCGTTCCTTTCAGAGCGGGAATGGGATGCTCCATTCAGTATTGCGCGCCTTACATATGCTGTCTAAGACCGAAAAGGAGCGTTTAGCATGCTCCTTCGGCATACTCGGGGCCGGGGCTTCGACTAAGGCAATCTCCCATCAAACGCGGGCTACGTTTCTGCCGTCCTGGAAATCATCCAGGCAATCATCCGGCTCACCCCTCATATCAAGGGCGTCATCCGCTACGCCCAGGCGAAAGCCACTCACAGGAAAAATCGCCCGCGCCGCTAGTGCACAGGTGCCGCCGATGCCGCCGGCCCCCGCGAACGGGGCACCAGAAGGGCGGGAACGCCCCGGCCCAGGGAGAGCGGCCGAGCCAGGGCGGGTGCCCGTCGCACCTGACCCCACCGAAATAGGGACCGAGGCGCGTCGGGTCAACCTAGGAGCGAATAGGGAAAATTGAAGTGTCCAGACCGCCAGCGAGCAGCACCCGATAGGGGATGATGTTCCAATGCTTTCTGCGAATCGAAGCCGTTATTGATAGTCGTCCTTCGACCGCAATCCCCGCTGGCGATCGTACGACGAGGACGAGCCGGTGCGCGCCCCGGATTTCGTGGGCGCCCGACCTGCTGAACTCCCAGACGGGGTCAGAACGGAGAAGGTTCAATGCTTCCAGGAAGGTCGCCTCACCGGTCGTCTTTCGGGAGGTGGTCACGCCAGCTGTGAACACTTTGAGGTCGGCTTTGATGTCGGCGCTGGCGAACATCTCTACAGGGCTACTGACCTTGTCGGGCGTCATCGACCACACAATGGGTGGTTGCGACGTTTGGGTGGCAGTGAGTTTGACTTGGACCCATACCTTTTCGATCCGCTCTTCTTCGGCGCCTTCAAAGGTAACGGCAAGGTCGGTCATGGTGTAAGCCACACTGTCTTGTTCGGCGGTAAGAGCGACCAGGGCTGGGTCGCCGGCGGGCAGGATCTGCTCCAGCGGTCGGCAGATTGGTCCGCCTAGGAGGATTCTCGATTCGAGGTCACCATCGGGTGCCCGGTTCGGCACACCCTTGGTGATTCGTTCCTCGGAAACCAAAGAGGTTTCGGACCATTCAAGGTCGGGCAAGTCAATCGGCATATCAACGTCCTCCGGCGAGGTAGAAGGGGCCCCAGTCGCGATACTGGGTATAGCGGGCACGTGTGGCGTTTTGGGCTGCAGCAAAGGCGGGAACGACAGCGTGAGGGTCTACTCGGAGGTGTTCGTAAAGGGTGGTGAAGAAGAGCTGGGACGCCTCGACCTCGGCTGGCCAGAGGGTGCCGATCAGCGTTTGTGTCCCGCGCAGAAAGAAGGCGGCCGGGAGTCCGCGAAGGTTGTCAAGAAGGTCGAACCGTCCCAAGGCGGTTTCGCATGCCGACAAGGACAGTAGGCGTAGTTGGTCGAGTTGAAGGTCGAGAAGCTCGTAGGCGTGGAGGCGTCCGTCGGAATGCTCATCGCTGGGCCACAGGTAGACATGATGGAAGGCTCCTCCAGCTGCGTTGTTTCGACCATGTGTAGACAGGTGCGCGAAGGTGCTCTCCTGTAGAGCTTCTCGGAAACGTTCTTTGGTGGCTTCTTCGTCAGTGCAGGCAATCAATCCGAACCGACTGGCAATGGCTTCGGCTTCTGGGATAGATGCCTCCATCGTCGGCAGTCCGAAGGGTTGGGAGGCGAAGGACATTCCGAAAGACTGGACGACGATGGAGGCTTGACGTCGGGTTCGGGGGCGCAGCATGGCCAGATTTGGTAGCACCGTGACCGTGAAGTGGTCGGCCAGTATCCCCTGCGAGGTTGGCAGGAGGTGGAATGGCAAGTAGTGCAGAGGCCCGTGCGGTACTACAATGAGGCGGTTTCGTCCTGTATGGCCGATCCGCACCAGTTCTTCAATTCCGTCCGGGGTGCCAAAGATGAGTTTAGTGATCTCATGCAGCGCATAGTCCGCCTCCTGGGTGGCGTTGCGGACGGGGCCTGGATAATTGGTGATCAGCTGACGAACTTCACTGACCGTCGTTGCTAGTGCGTGCCGCGACAACTTGCGACCATCCCCATGCCACTCTATGAGACCGGGGAGGTTGCTGACGCTACCGATGACGAACTGATGGTCGCTGGTGTAAAGCATTGTGTAGACGGTCAGCCGTCCTTCAGGATTGGTTCCGAGGACGATGTCAGCAAGTACCGTGTCTGGTCCCAATAGCCCATGGATCTCCCCGAAAGACAGGACGCGGGATTCGTCCCCTGCGCTGCGCGTAAACTCGTCGAAGACGTACTTGTCAAAGACCCGCTGCATGTTCGACAACTTCTCTTGGGCTGTCGCGCCGGAACGCACCTCCCGTTCACTGATGTAGGTTGTTAGCAGGGCATCGTCATCGAAGCCAACCGATACTTCCGTGTCGGACGCGGCCTCGGTGAGCGCCTCGCTATTCTCCAGCTCTCGGATGAGCCGCAGCTGCCTCTGACCCTCAGGATCAGCCGTCACCGCGTAGCCCTCGTTGGCCTCAAGAGTTGCCGCAAATGCCCACCCCTTGGTCATCTGTCGAAGGACCGCTGCAGTCAAGGGAGTGATGCCGTCACGGGTGCCGGCGGCCAGTGCAAACTGGCATGTGCGGTAGAACTCATACTGCACCGGCTCGCCGTAGCCGAGCAGTGCCTTCGTGAGAGGAAAAAGATACGCACAAACACGGGCGGCCACCTCGGAAGTCGGATTGTCTCGAGCTATCCAGCCCATTCGGCGAACAAGGTCAGCCACCACTGATTCCAGATCCAGTCTGAGGGCGCGCTGGAGGCTGTAGCTGTACCAGCCGACACTTTCGCTGGGCTGAGTGTCGACCTTGTTTACCGCTGCTCCTATGCCAAGGGTCAACAGATACCAGGTTCTCGTCTCCCGGAGGGGCTTCCAGACGCCATCCGGTTCGACAGGAGTCGCCTCAAGAAGAGCAATGGCAACGTCTTCCCTGTCGGCTGTCTGCTGAGCTTTGGCTTGTCGGACCTGCGCGGCCAGTTCGAGAACGCTTTGATACTTGTCGGCATCGCCCCGGAAGAACGCTCCGGGAACTCGGTAAACGGATTCTCGGTCAACGGATTGCAGAATGGTGAGCTCCCGGTTCCACAGATTCTCGAGCTGGCCAGCACCGAGTGTGCGGGCTTGCGTATGCAAGGCGGTGAGCGCGCGTAGGCTCGGTATTGGTTTTGCGGGGGCGTTGGCTAGCGCCCCGAATAGCGATTCTTCGTAGGCCAGACTTGCTGGTTGTATGTTGCGCCGAGATTTACTTGGTTGGTGTCCGTCAGTGAATTTGTTTCGCTGGGGTGTCTGTTCGAGGGTGGCTTGGATGGAGAGAATGTGGCGCTTGTCGTCGACCGGATCTAGGTAGGCGAGGGCTTGCGTTGCGGTTTCGTTGAGATCGGTGTCGGTCACTGGTTCGCCGAGTTGGCGTTGTATATAGAGAGTGTCGAACAGTCCTTTCAGTGATAGGCCTCTCTCGGCGTTGAGTCGAAGCGAGGCCGCTTCGGCGTATTGTTGGGCTGCTATTTTAAGGGCTTGCTGCATCTCGGGCATGTCAGCTTCTGCCCAGTTGAGCTGGTCCCTTTCGGCTGAATCGAGTGCGAACTCTAGCCGTCTGCGAAGTTGCTCTCGCTGTTGGGGTTGTGTCAATGGCAGGCCCTTGTAGGGATCGAGGCTGAGGCCGGCTAACCGGAAAAGGACCCTGCCAACACCTTCGGTATCATCCGTGCTGCGCAGGCGCGAAAGCAGTACATCACCGAGGCGTTGAGCGCGCCGGTAGAGGCGTCCATCAGGGGCTGTCATGAGCACCGGCAGGGCTGCCAGAAGCCAGTCGCTGACCGTTTCCTCGTACATGTCCGAAAAGGCGAAACCTAGGTTTGGGCGAAGCTCTCCCGTGTCAGATGGTGGGTGGCACAACGGCGTAACGGCAGTCAGCAGCATCTCTTGGAGAATCCAGCCGTCGCGCCAACGCTCGCGCTGCTGGATCTCCAAAAACGCATACCTGCTAAGAGCCCGTACGTACGCCAGGGACAGCTGCCACATCAGCGACGGCTCCGCCATCATCTCCTCAGCGTGCCGCGAACTGATGTGGCGCAGCCTGACCTCCTCCCAAATCTGCTCAATAGGCCCCAGTCCCACTGGATAATCCTCGGGAGAGTGGCGGAGGCGGCGAGCAACCGCCTCTAAGAGAGCAAGGGACACATACCTCGGATTCGCGTCATGCCGATGGTCGACAGGTATAGCCGCCAAAGCCCCCTGCAGCACATAGGAGTTCAATATCTGGGGGTACCTCGACACGAAGTCCCTCAGCGACTCCCCGGCATCCGCGGGGGCGTGATTCAGTAGTGCCAAGTTCGCCGCTTCAAAGCTGCTGCCGACGTAACACGGTAATGCGAAGGCTGCCGATTGCTGTGGCGTTTCATCCATGAACAGCTCCTGATCAGAGCAATCCTGTCGCTAATACTTCCCCAACAATACGCCCGGGCACAAGAGTCCGCGTTGCCTCAGATGAAAAGCTCCGCGTAGCGGCGTGGTTCTCTTCAGCTGCAGCGGATGGGGGCTATACCCGTTTTCATGGAGCTAACGATGGCTCAGCGGCAAGCCGTGACGAAGATCGATCTCGACTAGCCCCGGGGAGTGCATCGTTCCACTGGGCCTAGGTCCGCATGGGAATCGAGTCCTGCGGCAGTATTCCGGGCTTGGGCTGCAGTATTCCGGGCTTGGTACGGACCGGCCCCTGGGGCTCCACCGCAGGCACCACCCGGTGGACACGCCGCTACGCGGGCATACTCAAATGATTCTTCGATAGCAGGCCACGCGGGCATCTTTTAAGGTGTTAGCGCGAGCCCTTCTGAAACCAGCTCCTAGCTGCTACCGTGCACCACATAGGCGCGCTAGTAGTTCCTACGGATGTTGGAACAGCGTGACGTGATGTAAAAAGCTAGAGCCTCCGGTATCGACAAACAAACCAAATAACACAAACAGAACAAGCATTTACTGCAATTCTTTTCACTCGCCCCCCCCGGAGGGCGAGAAGCGCGGCCACCAGCTCGGGAACGCCAGAGGGCGGCAAGGGGCACGGCCCGCCGAAACCAGCCGCCAGGGCCGGGGATGAGCACGCCGCCGGCACCAGCGCGACAACCGAGGCCACCAACACGGAAGATTCAACCCTCAGCAACCCCCTAGGGGCCGAGGAAGGGCCGGCTAATGCCTATTCAGTCGATGTTGTCGCGCTCGTCTTGGTGACGTCATCAGTACCCTTCACTTGCGCAAAATTTATTTCATTCGGGCTCGTGATGGGGATACGTTTGCCGTTGAAATTGCCGTCAGTGCCCGTCGCTGTCTGAACCGACCCCAATGTGGAGCTTCCGTCATCGATATCGTATTCAAGAGTGACACTCGCTGCGGGGGTAAAACCGGAGCCGTTGATGGAAAAGAATCGCGCGTTCCCTTCAGCTCTTGCCGCCATGGTCAGCGCCGGTGTTATAGGACCCGCGTTGGCTCCCGAATTGGAATTCCAAGTGATTTTGCCACCCGTGAAGTGCTGCACCCTGCCTGTCCTGTCGGGTGTGTCTGTTTCCTCATGCCAGGGGTAACCGAGCGAGCTTCCTTCCCATCCGAGCTCAGCCCATTTGTGTCTGATGGCACCGTAGACCTCATGCGCGCCGACTCCAGGTTTGAAGAAGATTGAAGCGTCCGGGTGTCCCTGCAGTTGAAGAGCGCGGAAGTGGTTGTAGCGTCCGCGTCCATCTGTAGTCTGCGATTCGTCATTCACCGGATAACCGAACTGTTCCCGACCCAGCTTCGCCCAACGTTCGAATATGAGTCCATAAACCATATGTGCGCCCGTTTCTGGACGCCAAGAGAGCGTGCCCCCGGCAAACGGCTGGGCACGTCCTATGCCGTCAAAAGTGGGAGCCTCGTTGCCCACCGGGAGCCCCAGTTGGCCGTCTCGTCCTCCTGTCTGCTTCCATTTTTCTTCGATGGCGCCAAAGATCGTATAGCCATGCAAATTGGTGGTCATGACGCTTCCTATATTGAGCGAATGAAGCTCATAGATTGCGCCTCTGCAAAGGACTAGTCAAGCACTACTTAAAACGGCGCCTATTCCTCAGTTAAGTCATCGCCGAAAGCAAGCATTGTTTGCATTGTTTGCTTAGATTGCTTTTCGCGTTTGTTATCTGGCGCAGCCCGATTATGCATTGAAGGCCGTTTCTCGCTCCCACGCGCTCCGTCCCCTGGGCGAGAGAAACGGGGGCCCTACGGAAGCAAACCGGGACGCGCACAACAGGATGCAGAGCTGCAGGAAGCGGGTCCCGTGTAGAAGGGACGAACGCAATAGCCAGTTCGATCAACGACAATTCAGGGTCTTCCGCCAGGAGGTAGGGCTTTCTCTGGTTCTCGGGAGTCCCCGCTGGCGAGCCGACCGGAAAATATCGCAAGGAGCGGTCGCCGGTCCACTTGATCCGACAGACCGGCCTACGGCGCTCCGGCTCCTGGTCGGCGGCGTCGGGATCGAACGTGCCACACCCAGAAGACGACAGCCAAAATTCCGTTCACTCCCCCGATAAGCAGATCCCCGGAGATCGGCCTTCCTACGGAGAGGTCCAGGCCAATCAGAACGATGCAGCCCAAGGCGGCGGTCGAGAAGACGACGGCCACTACCAACAGAATCCGATAGAAATGGGGAATAGCATCGTCCGGGTGTCCGGCCTCGCGGTAGGCGCGGGCGAGGTTTTTGCGGTAGGCCAAAGTATGGGGGTGGTCTTTCCCCAATACCCTTTCGGCATCGCTCGCGGTTTGTTCAAACAGTTCCACCGCCCGGGCGAGGTCTCCAGCATCCAGGCAGGCCGATGCGAGGTTGTTGCGGTGGATCAGGGTACCCGGATGGTCTTTCCCCAATACCCGCTCGGCATCGCTCGCGGTTTGTTCAAACAGTTCCACCGCCCGGGCGAGGTCTCCAGCAACCAGGCAGGCCGATGCGAGGTTGTTGCGGTGGATCAGGGCACCCGGATGGTCTTTCCCCAATACCCGCTCGGCATCGCTCGCGGTTTGTTCAAACAGTTCCACCGCCCGGGCGAGGTCTCCGGCGTCCCGATAGGCGGATGCGAGGTTGCTGCGGGAGACCAGGGTGGAGGGGTGCTCTTTCCCCAGCACCCGCTCCCTATCGGTCAGGGTTTGTTCGAACAGTTCGACCGCCCGGGCGAGGTCTCCGGCGTCCCGATAGGCGGATGCGAGGTTGTTGCGGGAGAGCAGGGTGTCGGGGTGCTCTTTCCCCAGTACCCGCTCGGTATCGGTCAGGGTTTGTTCGAACAGTTCCGTCGCCCGCGGGTCTCCGGCGTCCCTGTAAGCGCCTGCGAGGTTGTTGCGGGAGGCCAGGGTGTCGGGGTGCTCTTTCCCCAGTACCCGCTCGGTATCGGTCAGGGTTTGTTCGAACAGTTCCATCGCCCGGGCGAGGTCTCCGGCGTCCCCGTAAGCGGAGGCTAGATTGCTGCGGGAGACCAGGGTGTCGGGGTGCTCATTCCCCAGCACCCGCTCCCTATCGGTCAGGATTTGTTCGAACAGTTCGACCGCCCGGGCGAGGTCTCCGGCCTCCCGATAGGCGGATGCGAGGTTACTGCGGGAGACCAGGGTGTCGGGGTGCTCATTCCCCAGCACCCGCTCCCTATCGGTCAGGATTTGTTCGAACAGTTCGACCGCCCGGGTGAGGTCTCCGGCGTCCCGGTAGGCGACTGCGAGGTTGTTGCGGGAGAGCAGGGTGTCGGGGTGCTCTTTCCCCAGTATCCTCTCGGTATCGGTCAGGGTTTGTTCGAACAGTTCCATCGCCCGGGCGAGGTCTCCGGCCTCCAGATAGGCGGCGGCGAGATTATTGCGGGAGAGCAAGGTGTCGGGGTGCTCTTTCCCCAGTACCCGCTCCGTATCGGTCAGGGTTTGTTCGAACAGTTCGATAGCGTGGGCGAGGTCTCCGGCGTCTTGATAGGCGCTGGCGAGATTATTGCGGTAGGTCAGGGTGTCGGTGCGGTGTTTTCCCAGTACCCGCTCAGCGTCGGTCAGGGTTTGTTCGAACAGTTCGATAGCGTGGGCGAGGTTTCCGGCCTCCCGGTAGGCGAGGGCGAGGTTGTTGCGGGAGGCTAGGGTGTTCGGGTCATCGGGGCCCATCCTCTTTTTGGCCTGGTCGGATAGCCATTCAAAGTGCCGGATGGAGGCAACAACCATTCCCGCATCAAGCATGCTGAGCCCCGCCCGATAAAGCACAGTGTGAGGACGGCCAATCCAGAGCGCGTCAGCAGCTGCGCCAATCAAGTGCTCGGTGTTGGACAGCAGCAAGGCCAGCGCGTCCCGCTCCATGCTCGTCCACACCGCGTTTAGCGAGTCCGCGACCACTCTGACTGCGTTCTCAACCTCCGGTGCCGTTATCGACTCGAGGACCGCACGCTGGGTCAACCCGTGCATCCGCACCGTCGCCGGGGAGCCTGTCTGATGTTCAATCAGGGACAAGGCGTGCAGATCCCGTAACGCCGAGCGGGCCTTTTCGGCTCCCACGGACGACGGGGCGTCGTCTGCCGATTCCTGGGGGCGGAGAGCGCGACCCGAAAAGACCAGGGAGGGTTCGGCCAGAAACATCGCCTCGAGGGCCCCTGCGGGATCCGTCACGGCCACGAGCTGCACCAACCGGCTGGCCAGACCCGCCGGAGTGAGCGTGCCGGTCTGTTCCATGGCCAGAGACCAGGTGGTCGCCACCGTGCGCCCGTACTCGTCAGCAGGCAAGCGATCCGGAAACAGTTCCGAAAGGCGCTTGGCGCGGTCGGCGAAATCCGCCCGGTAATCCCTGCACCGGATGCCCTGGTAAAGGATGACGGAGACGGCCTGGGCCAAGGCGACCGGCAGGAACCCCAGATCACGGGCCAGCTCCTCAGCCTCGTCCAGAGCGTACGGGACGGTCTGGAGCCCGTTCCCGCCGGCGTCCCGGATACGCCGCTCGATATAGGCTTGGGCCTCCTCCGGTGTGAACACCCCCAGACGCACGGTCGTTCCGGCACCGATAACCAGGGCGGCGTCCTGACGGTACGTGGTGGCAAGCACCCGCCCCCGACCCGTCGGCCACAACCCGGCCAACTGCCCCGGATTACTGGCATTATCGAATACCACCAGCCAGGACCGCTCGGTGACCGAGAGCCAATTCAGAAAAGCCATAGCTTTCTGGTCAGCATCCGCGCCTTCTGGCACCGGTGCCTGCACGCGGTCCGCGGCCTCGGCAAAGGCCGTCACCACCGATGTCCGCGATTCCGCAGTGACCCACAACCGCAAATCAACATCAGTATCGGCATCCTCAAACACGCTGGCCGCCAACTGAGTCTTACCCACCCCGGCAGGACCGGCAATGAGCACTGTCCCGACAGCGCCCGGTCCGCGTTCCCTGCTTTGGTCCTCCCACTTGCGGAGGATTTCCTGCGCCTGGATCCGTGGCTGAAAACCGGCGGCCGGCTTCGGCGGTATCCCCAGCGAGGCCGGCCAGGTAACCGGCCGCGGCAGCACTGTACGGTTGTCGTAGTAGTGGCCGATGGCCACTCCGCCCCGATCAGCGAAAATGAATCGGCGTCCGAGGTCCCTGGTGCTGCCCGGGTCAGGTGCGGGTCCGGTGTCCTGGCGGGCTAGGAGGGGTCCGGCTTATTTTCCACATCTGGGTTGTAGCCCGCGTGCACGTCGCCTTGGAGGTGGGCTACCGCTACGCCACCCCGGTCGGCCTTAATAGTTCCCACAATGTACTCGCCGCGACGGGCTCCTTCCGGATCCGCCAGTGCCAGCAACTTCTTCGCAGCCTCCAGCACTTGGGCGTCCTGCGCGGCTCCGCTCTCCCGCACATGCTTTTCCAAAGGGACCTGGTACGTTGCGGAGTCCGTCGCGTGCTCTTCCAACACCATGTCGGCGGCTGGCCGGTCTCGGAAGAACCTTTTGACCAGGCCCTTCAGCCCTGCGTAGGCGTCCTTCAGACTCTGTTCGGCAACGCCTTCGGCGCTTCTGGCCGCACCCGCCGCCAACGCCGCCACTATCAATGTCACCGGATCCACCACACACCCCTTTGTCTGCTCCTACCCGATTAGAACCAGCGTCGCAGATCACACGGATGCAGTCGAGAGCATGATTCTTGTTCCGTCCCACAACGCAACGCGGTAACGCCGCAGTAACGCCTGCTTCCGTATTGTGACGTCGGCGCCCATCTCGACGCTGGGCAGCTGATCAGGAGGCCACCGTGTCCGTGCAGACCACCTATCCCGGGGTGTACATTCGCGAGCAGAAGTCTGGCAACGCGACGATCACGGGGGTGTCGACCTCTGTCACCGCTTTCGTCGGCGCCGCGCGCAAAGGTCCGGGGGACACTCCGGTGCGGCTGTCGAGCTACGCGAGCTACCTGCGTCAGTTCGGCGACCCGATGAGCACCGCCCAGCCGATGGGTCACGCCGTCGGCCACTTCTTCGCCAACGGCGGTCGCCAAGCGATCATCGTGCGTGCGCTCGGCTCTGGGGCCGCGACCGCCTTTAGGGCGCTGCCGGCAGTCAACGGCCTGACTGTCGACGTGAGCGCGCGGTCGCGGGGCGGCTGGGCCAACGGCACGGGCGCGGGCACCCCTGCGCAGGCCGGTCTCTTCGTCGAGGTGGTCCCCGCGGTGGACTACCCCGCCGACCGGTTCACGCTGGTGATCACCGAGTGGGCGTCGGGAGTCCAGGGTGGACCGGCCAGCGTCACGACCAAAGAGACCTGGGCCGAGTTGACGATGGCCCCCGCGTCGACCCGCTATGTGGGCACCGTCCTGGGCGCGAGCAACCTGGTAACCGCTACCGTGACTGGCACCGCAGCCCCAGCTCCGAGCGCCGGCATTTCGACGGGGGCGCTCTCACCGACCAACGTCTCGGTGAGCGGCAAGGCGCTGCGCCTCTCCGTCGACCAGGGGCCGGCCACGGACTACGTGCTGTTCCCTGGGGAGTCGCCGCCCCAGGGACACACCCTCATTGAGGTGCGGGACCACATCAACGCACCAGGCTCCGCGTGGCCGGTCCAAGCGAGCATCTCCGGCGGCAGGCTCGTGCTTACCAGCAAGACCTCGGACCTGAACAGTGCCGTCGTTGTCGGGCTGATCGGCACGAATGACGCCTCGGCGGACCTCGGGCTCGGCGTGGCACGGGGAGGTGCCGAGGTGAGCGCGGCCGGTCCCTACCGGCCCGCGATCGCGTTGCCCGCCGCCCTCGCGAACGGCTCGGACGGCTCGACGGTCGGCGCCGCGCAGATCGTCTCCGCGACGCCGGGCCAGGGTATGCTCGCCTTGACCGCGCTCGATTTCCCGCGGTTCAACATGCTGTGCCTGCCCGGCGTGACAACTGCAGACACCGCGTCGGTGAACACCGCTCTGGATTACTGCCGCCGGCAGAACGCCTTCTTCGTCATCGACCCGCAGCCCGGCCTCAACCCCGCTCAGCTCAAGACGGCGTCGAACCTGCTGCGGGCGCAGGGCGCGCACGGTGCCGTCTACTGGCCGCGCCTCGTCACCGCCGAGGCCGGCCCGGACGGCTTCGGGGCCAGCGGCGCCGTGACGGGCGTGATGGCCCGCACGGACGCCACCCGCGGCATCTGGAAGGCGCCGGCTGGCGTCGAGGCGGGCGTGGGCGGCATCCTCGGGCTCACCGCACCGACTGACGACGACGTGTCGGGCGACCTCAACCCGCTCGGCATCGATGTGCTGCGGACGTTCCCAGGCGTGGGGACTGTAGTGTGGGGCGCCCGGACCCTCGCGGGCAGCGACGTTCTGCAGAGCGACTCCAAGTACGTCCCTGTGCGGCGCCTGACCGACTACCTCTCCGCGAGCCTGTACCTCGGCACGCAGTTCGCCGTCTTCGAACCGAACGACCCGGATCTGTGGGCCCAGCTCCGACTCGCCGTCGGCGGGTTCATGCGCGGCCTGTTTCGCCAGGGCGCCTTCCAGCAGTCCGAGCGCCGCGCGGAGTCGGACAGCTTCTTCGTCATCTGCGACTCGTCGGTGAACCCGCAGACCGAGATCGACAGCGGCAGGGTCAATGTCGTCGTTGGCTTCGCGCCGCTCAAGCCCGCCGAGTTCGTCCTGATCACCATCACACAGCTCAGCCAGGCGGGAGAGTGACATGGCCGAGTTCAGCATAAACGCCACGCGGTTCGACCCCTACAAGAGCCACATGTTCCGGGTGAAGTGGGACGGGGTGTACGTGGCCGGGCTCTCGAAGATGTCGCCGCTCAAGCGGTCCACGGCTCCGGTCTCGCACCGCGTGGGCGGGGACCCCAGCCACGACCGCAAGAGCCCGGGACTGACCACCTACGACGCGGTGACCCTTGAGCGCGGAGTCACCCATGACCTCGCGTTCGAGGCATGGGCGACCAAGGTCTCGAGCCTGTCCCAGCCCGGGATCTCGCTCAAGGACTTCCGCAAGGACCTCATCGTCGACGTCTTCAACGAGGCCGGGCAGAAGGTCCTCAGCTACAAGCTCTACCGGTGCTGGGTCTCGGAGTACCAGGCCCTGCCAGCCCTCGACGCGGCCACCGCCGCGACCGCGATCCAGAGCATCAAGATTGAGCTCGAAGGCTGGGAGCGCGACGTCGCAGTGACCGAGCCGGCCGAGCAGGCCGTCTGATGCTTGAGGAGGGCGCGCCTGTGGTCTTGGTCTCGAGGGAGGTTGCGCCGCTCAGTCGTGCGGTGGCGCTGGCTACCGTCCTCGACGACGCGCCGACCCTCCTCGAGCAGGCCGTCGCGGTGCTGCGCACTTGGCCGCCGGCCGCGGACCTCGCCCTGGCCGGGGTCGATGACCCTGCGGACCTGCCCGTCGGCCTGGCCGACCGCGCCCTGCTCACGGTGAGCGAGCAGGTCCTCGGCGTGCCGCTAGAGCACTCCGTGGCCTGTGACCGTTGCGGCGAGCTGACGACACTCACCCTGGCCCGCGACGACATCCCCGAGCACCACCCGCCCGGCGCCCTTACTGGGCCGGGCTCCAGGGTGCGGGAACCTACGTGGCGGGACCTCCTGGCATCGGGGGACGACGCCGTCGCCCTCCTGAACCGGTGCACCGTCACCGCGGGCGGAACGCTTGAGGACCTCGCCCGGGTCGAGGGATCCCTCAGTGGCCCGCTGCACGCGAAGTGCACCGGCTGCGGGACTCACTTCGAGCTCGACGTCGACGTGATAGAGCTCGTCCTGCGTGCCCTCGGCGCGGTGCCGGCCGACCTCGACCGCGACGTCCACGTCCTGGCCTCGCGATACGGCTGGGACCTGGCCATGATCGAGGCCCTCCCGGACCACCGTCGGCGGCGGCTCGCGACCCTGGCATGGTCCTTGCCATGAGCGCCGAGCCGGCGTCGCACCCCGCAGCGCCTCCCGCTGTCCCCCGGTCAATCGCCCGCCTGGTCGCGCGTGCCGTTCTCCCGCCGGCGCGCGTGCACGACACATGGGCTGTCGCTGCGGCCGTCCCTCGATCGGTGCCGCCTCGCGACACGGACGCAGACCCCGGCCCAGAGGTAGAAAGGGACGCGCCCGACCTGGCTGGGGTGTCCTCCGTCCCCATCGCCCCGGCTCGAACATCCCCTCCGAGGGCCTCGGAGGCCATCGCGCTCGTACCGGGACCGACGGTCGCCCCGGCTCGAACATCCCCTCCGTGGGCTTCGGAGGACAACGTGCCCGTACCGGGACCGACGGTCACCGCGGCCCGCTCAACGACCGGCATAAGGGTCCACGCGACTAGGAGCACCTCCGAGCCGACCGGCACGGCATCAACGACCCCCAGCACCCCTAGTGCGCCCGCCACGCCCCGAGGGCTCCGCGAGCCGGTGCCAACGCGCCCCGTGCGCACCCTCCAGCCGGAGGCCCCAGACGAGGTCGACACCCCGGACCCGCATCCCTGGTCCGGGCCGGCAGATCCTCCGGCGGCCGCTCCGCGGCAGACACCTGCCTCCGCGTTTGTTCCGGCCCCTCAGGGGTCTGAGCGTCCGGCCGAGCGGCCCGCCGTCCCGGCGGCGCCTCCTGTCCAAATCGGCCGTATCGAGGTCGTGGTTACAGCACCCGAGACGGCACCCGACCCGTTCGCGGGCTGCCACATCCTCGAGGCCGCGTCCGCCACAAGGCGGGGAGGTGGATGGTGAGCCTCTTCACACCCGGACCACCGGTCATCGCCGGGGTGGACGAGCTACTGCGCGTGCTTACCACGGAGGCCCTTAAGGGCGTCGCGTCACCGGTCGGCGTGACCGTCGGACCGCTGGACCGGCCGGGGGACGATGCCCGCCTCAACTGGTTCCTCTACAGGCTCGAGCCGGCCCCGGCGTACGCCAACATGGAGGCCCCGCCGAGCGGCTGGATCACCCGGCGCGGACGCCCGCCCTTGGCACTGGCGTTGCACTACCTGCTCACCGCCGACGCGGGCGAGCTCTCCGAGACCGGAGCCGAAGACGAGGTGGTCCACGCGGGTCTTTCGGCGCTGATGTCCGCGCTGCACGAGAACGGCATCTTTGGCACCGCGACCCCCGTCGCCACCGGTCCAGACCGCACCCTTGGGGACGTCGCCCCCGCGCTCGACGGCCTCCTCGAGCCGGTGCGGATCACCCTCGAGCAGGTCCCCTTCGAGACCATCACGGCTATCTGGGGATCGGGGTCTAATGCGATGCGGGTGTCGGTGGCCTACGTCGTCAGCCTCGTCACCGTGTCCGCCCAGGTGCCGTTCACGGCCGGGCCGCCGGTGCACACCCGACGGGTCGGCGTCGCGCCCGCCATGGCCCCGGAGGTCTCATCATTGGCGCCGTCGACGGTCCACGCGGGAATCGACATCGCCGTCCGGGTACGCAGGATCACTGAAGACCACGAGGTCACGCTCGGGCGGCTGCCGGGCGACCCCGACGACCCGACCGACGGGCGGCCGCCCACCCAGCCACACAGCACGGGTCCGTGGCGTCTGGCTCCGACCCTCGCGCCGGACGGGTTGGTCGTGCGCCTGCCGGACGACGCCCTCACCCCGGGCCCGCGGGTGCTCGTCGTCACCAACCTGGCCGACGAACTTCCGGCGGGGAGCGGGCACGCGCTCCTCACGGTCGTCCCTACGGTGGTCGCGGCCGCGGCACCGCTGCAGGCCGGGGCGGCCGTGACGCTCACCGTGCAGCACCCCGGGGACGGCGGCGAGGCGTTCTTTGCCGGGAATCCTGCGCCGTACACTCTGACGGACCCGACTCACGTGACTACCATCGTGCCGCCCCTGCCCGCCACGGCGACGGTTCCGGTGAGCCTGCGTGCCGGCACCGTCGCCGGTCCGTCTACGGACGTGGCGGTGGCTCCATGAGCATGCCCGCGACCTGCACCGCCGGCCCTTTGATCCCCGCGCCCGCGGGACTCGCCGACCCTCGCCTCGTCGCCTGGCGCGACGTGGTCGCTCTGGCCTGCGTCGACGTCCTGCGGCGGTATCAAGCGGCATGGTCGCAGTCGCTGCTAGACGAGGCCGGGCGCGCCGCCGCGGCCGTGGGGGTCGTCGAGCCGCGGCCTGACCTGGACTTGCTGCTGTTGCCGGAGCAGGGCGAACTCGCCCGGCTTGCCCGCCTGACCGGGATCGACGCCGCTGACGAGGCTGTGCTAGCCACGACCTGGTGGGCCGCGGTCGACCCCCAGGTCGCGGCGCTGCTGGGCTGCGTGCACGACGACGCCGCCCGCCGGCACGCGACTCTCGGACTGCTTGCTCAGGTGCTTGCACCGCTGGGCCTTCACGTGCCCCTGCTGCTCGGCGAGCACCACGCGCTGGTCACGTCAGGGCTCATGGAACCTGTGCCCGACCCCGCCACTCCGCTGCGGTTGCCGAGCACGACGGTCGCAGTCCTGGCCGGTGACAAGCGGCCCGCGCCGAGCCCCTGCGTCGTCGGGGGCCGCCTGGCTACGCTAGCGGAGCAGGTGCGCGCGTTCCTGGCCACGGGCGCCCGAGTTCTGGTGCGCTGCGCGGTCGCGGACGACCGCAGCGTTCTCCGCGACGCCGTTGCGAACCTGATGGGCACCGCGGTCGCGCCTGTCCCGCGACTGCCAGCGGTGGCGGCCCTGCTGCTCGAGCTCGGCCACGAGCTGCCGGCCGTGCTTCTCGACGACGACGCGCCGCCCGAGGGCACCGTGCTCGCCTTGGGTGGGCCGGCGAGCACGGTGCCCTCCGGCTGGCACATAGTCGACGCCGAGCCGCCGTCCCTCGAGGCGGCTACCCAAGTGTGGCGCGTCGCTCTGCGACGGTCGGGGCTGCGGCCCGCCGAACCCGTCCTCGTCGATTTGGCGGGACGGCTGCCGCTGGCCGAGCACACCATCGCCGGCATCGTTCGGATGGCCGCATCCTCGGCCACAGCTTTGGGCCGACCCCCCCTGCTCGCGGACGTGAGCGCGGCGTTGCGCGCCTATCCGCGGCACGACACCGGCGGCCTGGCCCGCCGACTCCAGGCCTCGGGAAGCCTAGACGACCTGGTCCTGCCCGCCACCACACGCGCTGCCCTCGCGGACTTCATGGCGCACGCCCGATGGTCCCCCGCCGCGCACGTGAGTCTCGGGCTCAGCGGAGCGCGGGGGCGTGCGGTAATCGCCCTCTTTCAAGGGCCCTCCGGCACGGGCAAGACCGCGGCCGCCGAGGCGACGGCCGCCGCGCTGGACCGCGACCTGTGGATCGTCGACCTCGCCAAGGTCGTCAGTAAGTGGCTCGGCGAGACTCAGCGGCATCTCGACACCGTGCTGAGCCAAGCGTCGATGGCGGGCGCCCTGCTCCTGTTCGACGAGGCGGACGGGCTGTTTGGCAAGCGCGGTGAAGTCACCGACGCGAGGGACCGCTATGCCAACTTGGAGATCGACCACCTGCTGCAGCGGATCGAGTTGCATGAGGGCGTCGTCGTGCTGACCAGTAACCGCCCGGGAGCGCTCGACGATGCCTTCGCCCGGCGGATCCGCCTGGCCGTGCGCTTCGACCTGCCCGACCACGAGTCCCGTGAGGAGATCTGGGCGCGCTATCTGCCGGACGCCCTGCTGGACGAGGGCGTCAGCAGGGCAGACGTCGCGCGGGAGGAGCTGTCCGGTGCCGGGATCCGCGCCGCGGCCCTTGCCGCCACTGTCAGCGCCATTGACGCGGGGACGCCGGTGCGCGAGGAGCACTTGGCCACCGCCGTGCGCCGTGAGTTGGAGAAGAGCCGTCGGCCGCCGACCGCGCGACCGGACAGGAGGACGTGATGAGCACCGAGTACGCGGACACGGGACACGCGAACAGCCGGCACACGGCCGGCGGGCAAGAGAGCGCAGACCTGCGGGTCGAGGTCGGTGTGGTGCCCGAGCCCGGACTCCTACGTCCGGCGATCGAGGCCGCGCTCATGGGGCGGGCATGGCCGGCGGGTCCCGAGGCCGCCGTCGCGGAGGCCGTGGCCGCGCGGGTGGCCGACGCGCAGCAGAGTGGGGCAGGCGCGTGGTGAGCCGCGGGATGCTGATGTCCTTCTCCGACCCGGTGGCGGGGATGGTGCCCAGCCTGGTGCCGTTCCAATACAACCCCGCCGAAGTCACCCGCGTGCTGCGCGTCCAGCAGGGCGGCGGGGGCGGGTCCGGCCTCCGGGTTGCCGGTCCGCCCACTGAGTCGTACACACTCAAGATCGAGCTAGACGCCCTTGGCGCGATCGAAAAGCCGATCACCGGCGCCTTGGGTGTCGGCCCACTCTTGGCAACCATCGAAGCGATGCTCGAGCCTGGCGGAGGCGGCCTCGCGGCCCTCGTGGGTGCCGTCGCCGGCGTGCTCGGCAGCGGTGGTGCGGGAGCCCAGACCGTCCCTGCGCCCACGCTGCCGCTCGTGGTCTTCGCTTGGAGCGTGACGCGCATTGTCCCCGTGCGGATCGACAGCTTCACCGCCCGTGAGACCGGCTTCGATGCGCTGCTGCAGCCCGTTCAGGCCACCGTCGACCTCTCCCTCACGGTGTTGCGCGACCGTGACCTCCAGGCGGACATGACCCTCGCGAAGGTCATGGCCACCGCCTACCAGGCCGTCCGGACGGCTTCGGCGGCGGTGGGCATCGCCCAAGGAGTGGAGTTGATGCTGTGAGCGGTCGCTACGGGTCCCAGACCCATCTGCAGGTCCCGCAGGACGACGGGACGACCCGGCCGATGTGCGTGCCGCGGATCAGCGTCGCACCGCGGGCCGATATCCTCTACCCCGTGCGAGCGGGTGACCGGTTGGACCTGCTCGCCGACGTCGCTCTGGGCGACAGCACCCGGTGGTGGTCGGTCGCGGACGCCAACCCGCAGGCCGATGCGCTGGCCCTCGAGGAGCCGGGGATCCTCCTGGCGGTGCCCGATGCCTGAGGCCCGGACCGTTGTCACCGTCGGCGGATCGCCTCTTGACTCCCGTTACCTAGACCGTGTGCAGAGCGTGACCCTCGAGGAGGCCCTGGGTGGCCAGTCGAAGGTCAGCGTGGTGGTTACCATGGCTACCGGCATGCGCAGCACGTGGAACAGCCCGCTGGACTCGCTCGTCGCCCCGGCCGCGCGATTCGGCGTGGAGATCTACCGGGGCGGTCGGAGCTTCTCGGTCGACGCCCGCAGCGTCGCCGCAAGCTGGTCCTTCGTCCCCGGCGGCGTCTCGACCCTCACGGTCGAGGGCATGGACCGCTCGGTCGAGCTCGACCGGCGCGACGTCCAGAAACTCTGGCAGGACACTACGGACTCGACGATCGCGCGGACGATCTTCGGTGACCACGGCCTGCCGGCTCAGGTCGACAGCACCCCGTCGGGTGCCGATTCGGAGACCTACTCGCCGCAGCAAGACGCCACGGACTGGGCGTTCCTCAAGGGCCTGGCGGGCCGCAACGGCTTCGACGTCTATGTCGAGTCCGTCGAGGGGGTGCCCACCGGGATGTTCCGCAAGATCGACGTGACCGCCGCACCGCAGGTACGCATAACTCTCGGCTACGGCGAGCAGGGCGGCAGGGTAGGGGCTTCGGTGCAGCTGCTCACCGGCCAGGAGGTGCATGTAACCCGTAGCGTCCCCGGCACCGCGGACGTTGACGTCGCGAACGACAACGGGATGGGCCAGGCGATGGGGTCGCGGTCACTGGGTGGCGTGACGCTCGTCCGAACGAACACCTCGGCGGGTATGTCTGTCGTGGACGCCCGGACGACGGCGATCGCGATGGCAGAGCGCAGCGCGTTCGGCGCGACCCTCACCGTGACCCTCACGGCACCCGACGCACCGCTGGTCCGTGCCCGGCGCACCGTGAGGGTGGCCGGGCTAGGCGAGATCCTCGACGGGCCGTGGCTGGTGCGCTCTGTCCGACACACGGTGACGCCCGGAGGACACACGCAGGCGCTCAGCCTTACCCGCAATGCGCTTGGCGACCCCGCCGCCGGCGGAGTCGGCGCCCTGGCCGCAGCCGCGGGGGTGAGCCTGTGAGCGAGGGCCACGTCGGGCTGTACACCGGGGTCGTCACCGACAACGACGACCCCGAGGGCAAGTGTCGGATCAAGGCCGAGGTCCCCGAGGTGCTCTCCGGGGCAACCGGGTGGTGCACACCGTCGCTGCCCTACGCCGGCGCCGGCTGCGGATTCGCCATGGTGCCGCCTGTCGGCGCGACCGTGCTCGTGCAGTGGCCGCGAGGCGACCTCTCCGCGCCACCGGTCTGGTCCGGGGCGACATACGCGGCGGGCGAGGGCGTCGAGGGCGCGGGTCCCGACACCGTCATCGTCCTGACCCCCGGAGGCCACCGGCTCGAGCTCTCCGACGATCAGACCGCCCTGACAATCACCTGCTCAGAGGGTCCTGTGATCACCCTCGACGGCAACGGGATCACGATCGACAACGGGCAGGGCGCCACGCTGAAGATGGAGGGCACATCGGTGAACATCAACGACGGCGCCCTGAAGGTGAGCTGAGATGTCCGGGAAGGTCCTGACCACAGCGACCGTGGCGAGCTGCCCGCATGGGGGGCAGGCCTCGTTCACGGCGAGCCAGAGGGCGGTCACAATCGACGGGTCTTCGGCGCTGGTCGCGACCGACACCACGACGATCACCGGCTGCTCGTTCATGATCGGGAACACGCCGAGCCCGTGCACGACGGTGCAGTGGCAGGGGCCCGCGACGCGGGTGACCGCAGGCGGCACCGCCGTCCTGCTCGAAACCAGCACCGGGCTCTGCATGAGCGCGGCCTCATCCCCGCAAGGCAGCCTGCAGATCAGCACCGTCCAGTCCAAGGTGACGGCGAAATGACCGCGCCGCGGCGCCATGCCGGACAGCCCTGGGCCGTGGTCACGGGGCGGCGCCTCAGCACGCGCTCGGCCCTCGAGCACCTCGACGACCTCGTCCGCATCGTGCTCCTCACTGAACCGAATGAGCGGGTGCACCGGCCGGGATTCGGGGCCGGCTTGGGTGCCTCGACGCTCTTCCAGCCCCTCTCCCCCGGCCTCGCGGCAACCGTGCGGGCGCGAGCCCGCGGAAGCCTCATGGACGCCCTTGGAGACCGGCTCGATGTCGTCGACGTCGAGGTGGAGGTCACCGACTCGACCCTCTCCGCGCTGGTGGTCTACCGACCCAAGCCCGCCGGTGAGACCCGGACAGTCACCCTCACCCTCCCGGCGGCGGCACTGTGAGCACCGGACCGCACGACGCGTGGACATTGCCGCACCAGCCGCAGGCAGCTGCGGTGTTGCGTCCGCGGGCCCTGTTCGCCGCACCCGCCAGCGTCGTCGGCCTGCGCGTCGCGTCCGGGACGGCGGTGGGGGCAGTGCGGACGATCTCGGTCTGGCTCTACGGCGACCCGCCCGCGGGGATGACGGCGGCAGCGCTCTGGAGCCTGGACGGCGGGCCGGGCGGACCGGAGGTGACCCTCACGGGGGCAGGGACCATCGTCGCGGCGGGGACCGACCCCGACGGCAACCCCGTGCCGGCTCATCTGGAACTGCCAGTCGCAGCCGTCGGCGCCGCGCTGCCCGCCCGGGCCCCATATCGCATCGGGGTCGACCCTGTCGGCCTGAATGCTCTGGGCCTCGCGCTCGACCCGCTGCGGCGCTACATCCCCGTACGGCTGCGCCCCGAGTGCGGGGACGCCCCGGACTGCGTAACCGTCCCGCCGCAGCCCGCACCGCTGGCCGCGCCCGACTACGACACTCTGGCGCGGGATTACGCCGGGCTGCATACGATGCTGCTCGAACGGCTCCGCGCCCTGTCTCCCGGCGCGGACGAGTCCCCGGCGGACCTCACGGCCACCCTCGTCGAGCTTATGGCCCACATGGGCGACTTGCTCGCCTACCGTCAGGACCGGCTCGCCACCGAGTCCTGGCTACCGACCGCGCGCCGACGTTCCTCGGTCACCCGGCACGCCCGTCTGGTCGACTTCGCCGTCCCGCCGGCGACGAGCGCCGCGACCGTCGTCCAGGTGCACGTCGCGCACCACAATGCCGGACCGGGGGACGCGACCTTCGTGATCGAGCCGGGCGACACAGCCACCGACGCCGCCGGTGACCCCGCCAAGGCCCCGGACGCTGCCCACTTCACCCTAGAGACCCCCGCCCCGAGGACGGTGCGTTCCTCCCACGGCGAGGTCGCCCTATACGACTGGACCGAGGCGGATGCAGTACTGACCGCCGGGGCCACGAGCGCCGTGCTGGTCCGGCCAAGACCGGGCGAGGGCGTCGCACTGACCACCTGGCTCCCGGTCGGCTCGCTCCTGGCCTTCGAGGTGGTGGCCCCTGGACTACCCGGCGCCCATGAGGCCTGGGCGCGGCGGCTCACCCTCTGGCCACCTTCGGACGGGTCAGGAGGCCAGACCCGCATCCCGCTCGCCAGCCACCCCGCGCAGATCGTCCGGGTGACCCGGGTCGTGCCGCTCACCGACCCGCTCTCCCCAGGCCTCCCGCTCGTCCGCGTGTTCTGGGACCGTGTGGACGCCCTACGCCGTCCGGTCCCGGTCAGCGTCCACACCTCGGGGGGCACACCCCGGATCGGGGTCGCCCGCCTCGGCCTGTTGCCCGCGCACCACGGCCTGTGCGTCGACGGCGCCGAGGCTGTCGCGCCGTTCGAGCCGCTCACCGGGAGCCGTCCCGACCCGGCGACAACGAAGGTGGGCGACTACCATCTGGTCGCGGCATCGGCCGCCGGCTTGTCCTGCACGCCGGGCGGGCGGCCGTGGCAGCTAGACACGCGGGTCGCGCTGCCAAACGGCATCGTAGTGCCGGCCCTGCGCGTGACGAGCCTGCTGCGGGCCCCCCTCGAGGGCTTCAGTGTCGTGGTCGACCACGACGACGACGAACCGCCCCGCCTGCGCTTCCGTACGGGTGCGCTTGGCCTCGTCCCGCCGAGCCAGAGCTCGATCACGGTGCGGTATCAGGTGGGTTCCGGCCCGTCCGGGATGATCGCGGCCAACACCCTGACCCGTCTAGTGCGGACCTCGACCCCGGTCGGGCAGCCGTGCAATTGGCAGGAGGCCGATCCGCGAGTCACGGCACGCAACCTCACCCCGGGTGGCGGCGGTCTCCCCGCGATGTCGCTCGACACCGTCCGCCGGGACGCACCGGAGGCCTACGCCGCTGTCCCCCGGCGCGCCGTGCTGGTGGGAGAACTGCCTTCCTTCGCGGTTCAGGCTCCCGGCGTCGCCATGGCCGCGGGCCGGCGTTCGTGGTCCGGCTCCTGGCCCGTCGGGCTAGTCGCAGTGGAGCCGGTGGTCGAAGGCGACGAGGCGGCCGTGACGCAGGCCGCGGGCCGGGTTCTCGACGCTGTCCGGATGGCCGGGACGGAGACGGTGGCGTTGCCGGCCACCCCCGTGGGCCTGCTCGTCGCCCTGACCGTCTGCCTCACTCCGTCTGCCGATACGGCGACGACCCGGCTGCGTATTCTGGCGGGGCTGCGTCCGGGTCGGCCGGACGCAGTCTTCGATCCGGCTTCCCTGTCCCTGGGCACCGCGCTGCACACGTCCGCCGTGGTGGCGAAGGTCGCCGCGGTGCCTGGCGTGGACGCGGTCCGGGTCACCGAGGCCCGGCGCCTGACCGACCCGCCTGGCACCAACGAACCGGTCCTGGTTATGGGACCAGCAGAGCTCCCAGTGTGCAACGACGACCCAGCGGCGCCGGACCGCGGACGTATCGAGCTGAGCATCGACGGTGGACGATGAGCGTCCCCGAGCCCCGGCCCCTCGTCCCGCGGCCAGACCCGCCCCCCGGGCTCTCGCGTCTGAGCCGTCGTCTGGCGGACCGCCACGACCTGCGTGACGCGCTGCTCGCCGCGATGGCCGAGGATCGTGCCGGCACAGGACCGACGCTCGGCTCCCGCCTCGACGTCGCGGGCGACCCCGCGGTCGTGACGGTCGCCGAGCTCTGGTCCCGCGTCGCGGACTCGGTCGCCGCGTACACCGAGCTGACCGCCGGCGAACGCTACCTCGGCACGGCCCAGGACTGGACCGACCTGCGTCGCACCACGGACCTCCTCGGTCACCGCCCGGCGCAGCGGGCTGCGTCGCGGGGATGGGTCCGGTTCCTCACCGACGCCCACGCGAGCCCGCTGGTGCCTGCCGGGACACGGGTCCAAGCACCGGGGACCGCGACCGAGGACGCCCAGACCTTCGAGACCGTCGGCGACACCCTGCTCCGGGCGGACTGGGCGACCCTTACCGTTACCGCGGTCCCGCAGCCGACCGCACCAACGGGCCGCTCGCTGCGTGTACTCGCCGACCCAGGCTTCGCCACCGGAGACCGGGTGCTGCTCGTGGCGGAGACCCCGGTCACCTACGTGACGATGCCGACCGTGTGGTGGGCCTGGCTGCAGTGGATCAGAGTGGTCACCGCGGGTGCGACGGCGGGCCGGACCGTGCGCGGCATGGTCCAGGTCAGGAAGCGGGAGGACGACCTCGGCGCGTTCCTGCTGACCACCGACCGCGATCTCAGAACCCTGCTGGCTTCCTCGGCCTCGACGACCTACGCCGCCTACCGCGTCCGCACGACACTCACCCTCGCCCACCGGCTGAAGAAGCTCTCCTACGTGACGCCGGCCGGCGCCGCCGCAGCCGCCCCGGTGACCTACTCCGGCGAGCAGTCACCGGTTACGGTCACCCAGCTGCTCGTCACCGACGCGAGCGCCGTGACCCCAGGCGTCGGAATCGTCGTCTGGGGCGCTTCGAGCGCGCACGTCACCACGGTGAGCGCGGTCGACGTCCTGAGCTGGTCGGTCGCACCGGGCACCAAGAACCAGGTGGGTCGGATCACCCTCGCTGCCGGGTTGCCTTCCACCCTGGTGAACGAGAACGTGCAGGTCGCCTTGGTCGACGACCGCGTCGTGGCGCAGCATTACGAGCTGCCCCCGCTCGCCGCCGGGGTGCAGCGGCTGCGCGTACACCCGCGCCCCGCCGTCGTGCCTGAGCGCGTCGCCGTGCACACCACGGCTGGGTGGGAGCTGGCTACGTGCTCGCTCGACGCCGAGGACACTCCCTCCGACACCGGCGGGATGCTCCTAGTGCTCGGCACGCCTTTTACCGGCACCGCGACGACGGCGGCGGCGACGGCCAACCTCGTTCAGGTGCGGCACGGCACGACTAGCACCGGGCCGCTGACCCTGGACGGGCAGACCACCGTGGTCGCCGGCCCGGTGACCGGCGACGTGAGCCCCTCCGGTGAGGTCAGGAACAGCCTCAGCGTGCGTGTCAGCGGCGTCGCCTTCGAGGAGGTCAGCAGCCTATACGCGCGGGGCGCGGGTGAGCAGGTGTTCACCGCACGCCTGGCCGCCGACGGGCGTATGGTCCTGCAGTTCGGCGACGGCGTGGTCGGTGCCGCTCCGCGTGGTGACGTGACAGCCCGGTGGCGCGTCGGCGGTGGGCTCGCAGGTGAGCTCGACGCCACCCGGATTGATACGCTGCTCGGCAGCGTCAAGGGCGTGCGCAAAGTCTCCGGCGTCGGGCGCACCACCGGCGCTGCCGACCAGGAGGAGCCGTACCGGATGCGTCAGGCAGCGGCCGCGCGCATACGGGCCCTGGACCGCGTGGTTTCGGCCACCGACCTGGCGGACCTGGCAATGACCGTCCCAGGGACGAGCCACGCCGCCGCGTGGCGCGGCCCCGGACCAGTCGGCTGCCCGTGCGGCCGCATCGGCCTTCACGTCGCCTCGCTGCGCCTGACGACGACGGGGGTGCGGGCGCCAGCGCCCGCCGAGCTCACATCACTGGCCGGCTACCTCGACGCCCGCAGAGACACCACGGTCCCGCTGTGCGTCGCCCAAGGCGTCGCGAGCCCCGTCCCGCTGACCGTGACAATGGCGGTCGATGCTACCCGCGACCCGGCGGTGGTCCGCTCCGCCGTCGAGGCTGCCCTGACGGATCCCGCCGGACACTTGGCGGCTCGACCGCGGGCGATGGGCCTCCCGCTCGACGCGAGCGACGTGATGGCCGTGGTCCACCGGGTGCCCGGCGTCCTGGGTGTCACGGCCCTTGTCGTCGGCCAGGGGCTGCGGGCGGCCTCGACCGGGGATGCGGAGATCGGCCGGACACCGGCGGCCCGCTACGAGGTGCTGAGCGTCGGTACGGTGAAGGTGGTGGTCGCATGAGCCCGGACCTGCCCTCCCAGCGCTTCTTACGCATGCTTCCACCCGCCGTCCTGCAGACGTGGCCGCCGGAGGACGACACCCCTCCGGTCCTCGCCTTGCTCGCCGCCCTCGAGAAGCAGTGGTTGCTGCTCGCGGCCGACGTCGACTCCCTGCTGGATGACGCGTTCCCCGACAGCGCCGCCGAGTGGGCCCTGCCCTACCTCGCTGCGCTCCTGGGTCTGCCCGCGGATGCGGACCGACGTGAGATCGCATACGCGACCGCCCTGCGCCGCCGCAAGGGCACCCCGGCTGCCCTCGAGGACTTCGCCGAGGTTGTCACGGGATGGCCGGCTCAGGTCGTTGAGGGCTGGACCAAGACCCTGTGGGCCCAGCAGCTGCGCCACCCCGTGCGCCGCACCGCCTCGCTGGACTTGCGCCGCGGAGAGCACTTGCTCGTCGGCGCCGGGCTGGACCCGGCGCGGCACAGCGTGACCCCGGGGGGCCCCTTCCACCCGGCGGCGGTCACCGCCCATGTCTACCCCTGGCATGTACTCGGCTATGAGGACGTCGAGGCCGCACCGCTGGGTGGGGGACGGTTTGCTCTGCACCCGCTCGGGATCTCCGCGCCGCTGTACCTGCGACCCCGCCCTCTGCGGATCGCGAGCGACGCCGAGGACGAGCGGCCCCCGGATGTCCCGCCGGAACCGCGCGGTCCGCGCCCACCCGGGACCCTGCCGGTACGGGCCACGTGGCGGGTCATCGATGCCTTTGGCGACGTCAGCTACGGGCCCGTCTGGACCCTTGCTGCGGACCATCCGCTCGCCGCCGACAGTCCGGCCGAGGGGCCCGCGCTGCTGCGGGTCACGGCGGGTGGAACGCCCGTGCCTTGGAACCGGATCGGCCTGACCGGGCTGCCCTCGGTCGGAGCCCCGGTCCCCGCGGCCGGCCAGGTGCTCATCGACCCGGCACGCGGCGTCCTTGTGCCTGCGGCCGACGTGACCGGCACCCTGCGTGCGACGTTCTACCGGGCGGCGCCAGGACGCCTAGGCCCCGCAGCGAGCACGGCCCAGCTGCGCGACGACGTCGGCGTGGTGGTCGTCGTGGATCCGTCGGGCGCACCCCGCCCGCCGGGGCAGACCGTTGTGGCCACTCTCACCGCAGCCTTCAGCGCCGCCGCCGCCGCGACTACCAGCACGAGCGAACCAGACGTGCCCCAGGTCGAGATCCGCCTGCTGACCAGCGACCGGCTGCCCTCCCCGGCTGCGCCCGTCACCGGCGCTCCCGCGCTGACACGGTGGCGGGTAGTCGCCCCGGTGGGCGCGACGCCAGTGGTCGTGGGGGACCTCGACCTGCGGCTGACCGGCGTGCAGGTCGAGCTCGCCGGGTTCTTCCTGGACGGCGACCTGCGCATCGGGGCGGCCATGAGCCGCGTGGACCTTGTCGGGCTGACCCTCGACGCGACCAGCGGCGGCAGCGTCGTGGTGGACCCGACCGCATGGACGACCCGCGTGACAGCCACACGGTGTCTGCTGGGGCCCATGCGGGCGGACCTCTCTGCGTTCCCACTCGAGCTCACCGACTGCGTCGTCGACGGTTTGGGCGCCGCCGCGATGCCCTGCGGAGGTGCCCCGGGCGGGACCCCGGGCGGAGTGGCCCTCGCGGCCGTCGACCGCTTCCCGCCCGACATCGTCGCGCGGGGTGTGACGTTCGTCGGCCCGGTCGGAGCGGGCCAGGTGTGGGTCAACGACTGTCTGTTCACCGCCGGGCTGCGGACGACGGTAACGTCCTCCGGCTGCGTCCGCCATTGCCACCTCGGGCCCGCCGACGACCCGCAGGCGCACCCGCCCGGCTACGGCTGCTTGTCGGGGCCGCTGCCCCGGATGGGCGGCGTCGGCGTTGACTCCGCCGGTTACTGGGCACCCGTGCTGGACGGACCAGGGACCGTCCCCGTACCCGCCCTGCTCACCGGCGCCGGGGACGGCGGCGAGATCGGCGCCTACCACCACGCCCGCCGCGGACCACTTACCCTGCGCTTGGGGCAACGGCTGCCCGAAATGACCCCGCTGACGGTGCACCCGCACCTCAGCCTCGCCCACCCGGAGGACTGAGATGACAGGCGACTTTACCAGCGTTCCGCTGCGACCCGAGGACCGATGGACCGCGGCACGCATGCAGCAAGGCCGTGTGCTCCTGGACACTGACTGGAACCTCACGATCGACGGCGCGGCGCGGGAGACCCGCGGCCTGGCCCGGGACACGATCGGCTTCGCCGGGGTCCCGCAGGGCAGCAGCGCCTTCCGGGTCGACGTCGTCGCCGGGGTGCTGACCGTCCGGCCGGGGCTGATGTGGATCGGCGGCCTCGCGGCGCGCAACTCCGCCGACCTCGCCTACGGCACCCAGCCCGAGGTCCCGCCCCTGCCAGCCACCGGGCTCGCGCTCGTCTACCTCGATGCCTTCGACGAAGGCGTGCAGGCCGCCGAGGACCCCGAGCTGCTCGACCCCGCCCTGGACGGAGTGGACACCACTACCCGTACCCGAGTGGGATGGCGTGTACGGATCGTCCCTGCCGCCTCGGCAGAGTGCGGGTCGGGCACACTCCCTGCTTCCATCAGCACCGGGACGCTGGATGTAACACGGACGTCGGGACCGGTGAGTACAGATCCGTGTGCACCTCCGGACGACCCGCGTAGCAAGCTGCCCGACGGCCTACTGCGTATTGAGGTGATCGACGGCGGGTCTGAGCTCACTGCACGCTTCGCTTGGTCCTACGCCGGCGGCGGGGATGCCGTCGCTGCCTCTGTCGCAGGCACGGCAGTGACTTTGGTCCCCTCGGCGTCCGTCGCCTTCCGGCCCGGTGAACTCGCGGAGGTATCGACGCTGGCCCGCCGCGCCGACCGCCGCAACCACGGCGCCCTGCACACTGTTGCCGCGGTCACGCCCCAGGCCGGTGGGGACCTGGTGACTCTGGCGACCCCGAGCCCCGTGACGGGCGATCCTCCGGGGACGTGCCTGCGTCGCTGGGACGGGCAGACCGTCGGGGCTGCCAGTGGCATAACGGTGACCCTCGGCGCCGCCGATGTCGGCATCGCGTTCACGGCGCGACCCGGGACCTATATGGCTGGGGATTGGTGGGGGGTGCGGGTGCGCGGCTCTGCCTCCGACGCCGTCGAGACGCGGACCGCTGCACCGCCAGATGGCGTCGTGCATGCAAGCGCACCGCTCGCCGTGGTCGATCTGACGACCATGACGGTTCTCACCGACTGCCGCCGCACGTTTCCTCACCTCGTCGACATCCGGGGCGGGACCTGCACGGTCGTTGCATTCCCGGGCGACGACCTGCAGGCAGCGCTCGACGCCCTTCCCGTTGACGGCGGAAAGCTTTGCCTGGCTGCCGGGACGTATCCCGTCCGCACCCCGCTGACGATCAGCGGCAAGCGGCGGATCGTAATCGCCGGCGTGGGCCCTGCCACAATACTCGTGGCCGATCGGCATGAGGCCGTGCTAGTCGCAAAGGAGTGCGACGACATCGAGGTCACCCACCTGCGGGCTGAATCGGCCGTACCCAGCAAGCCCTCGCCCCCGGGCGAGAGACACCTGCTCGGTGCCCTCACCTTCCTTGGCGGAAGCCGGGTCCGTGTGCGGGACTGCCAGGTTCGGTGCCCCGACAGCGGCGGGCGGGCACAATCCGGCATCTACGTTACCGCCGAGGGCCGCACCGAGCCGGGATGGGTGGAGATCAGGGGCAACCGTCTGGAGATCGGCGCCCGTCAGGTCGGGGTGCTCATCACGTCGGCACGGGTCTCGACCGTCGTCGACAACGACATCATGCTGGGACCGCGCGGCGCGCGGGAAAGGGAACCGGTCGACCGGAGTGTAGCCAGGGAGCTCGGACGGTTCCTCGCACAGCACCTTCATGCCGAGGGAGGTGAGGAGGGGGAGGAGATTGTCATGCTCGACGGGACGAAACTGCGTGTTAGCGGCCCAACAAACATTCGCCGTTTCATAGCCGCCTGGGGCCGGGCGATGTCGACCGGTGGGCTAGAACGCGAACGCTCCCTCCGGGAGGCGCTGGAACACTTTGCCGTCGCGAGCCTCGTTGAACCGCACGAGGTCACGGCCGGCGCTTCGAGCACCCGCTTTCTCCGGGCATCTGTCAGGGACATCCGGGCTATTGGCCAAGGCATCGTTGTGGGAGGCTCCCGCGCGGGGCTCGTGAGGATCGAAGGCAACACGGTTCTGGACACCCTCCAAGCCATACACGTGGGACTCCACGAGGAGGGCCCGGAGCATGCGACGGCAGAGCGTGTCATCATCAGCGGCAACGTTGTGGGCTGTCGCGTTCCCTACTTTTGGATGCGGCAGCGTCACGCTATCTACGTCGGGAACGTGAACAGCCTTACTATTGTTGATAACCGCGCGAACCTAGCCAGAACCGGGGGCTCCACTGAAGGGACCTCAGTGGATGCCGTCCGTGTATGGGGTCTGATCGGCCCCTTCCTCCAAGTGCGTGGACTCGACCTGACCGGCGACTTCCGGTTTGGGGTCCTGGTCCGTGACACCACGCGCTCGGGGAACCGGCCGCGGATGGTCAGGCACATCAGCGATGTGCTCAACCTCGACGGAGCGCAAGCCGTGAGCGTGCCTGCAACGGTGACCACGGAGCGTTGCGTTCCCTGAGCACTAGGTCTACTCTCGAGATATCCGGGCATGCTGTTCCACGTGCGGTAGCGGCAGTCACGACCCTTTGGTGTCAAAGACTGTGGGGTTCGAATCCTTGCATGGCTGGCCCGGACCATGAGGGGGCGTCGGCTTCGGCCGGGCGCCCCCTCGCGCTTGCCTGCGCAGGCTAGGGCCCGCCGAATAATACCAGGTCGGCTGAGAGCCCGAGCACCTGGAACAGCTGGTGGTCGAGGACCGTCATCAGGGCACCCTTCTCGCCCGGGGTCATGAGGTTGCCTGGGATATTGTCGATCGCCGCGCGCAGCAGGTTGCGCGCATCACCGACGGTCGTGCGCTGGTTGGAGGCCACCCTCTGGTTCCACAGGGCCACCCACCCCTGGTCGAACGCCCGATGGACGTTCGGCCGGAGCAGGATGGCCAAGGCGCGGCCGGAGCTGTAGCGGCCGGGCAGCACCCGATTGATCGCCGCACCGATTGTCTGTGCCAAGATGTGCGCTGACTCGAACTGCGCGCCGGTGACCCCGGCCTCCGCCCGCACCAGCGGGGATGAGGAGTGCGTGCCGACCATCACGTCCACGGGCAGGGTGCTGCCCTCCCGAGCGGCCACGGCCGCACGGCGCAGGGGAACGGGCGACTGGGTCGATGTAATGACGTCGGCGAAACTGGTCTCGGACTGAGCCGCCTGCGTGGCCTGCTGGATCGCTGCCGGCTGCACGGCGGCCTGCGTGATGGACACCTGCTGGACGGCCGGCGGAGGTTGCACCGGGGCCGGTTGGGCCGCCGCCTGCACCTGCTGGGTGGGGGCCGGCTGTGCCGACACCTGCACCTGCTGGGTGGGGGCCGGCTGTGCCGGGGCCTGTTGGGTGGGTGCCTGCCCAATCGCGTACCCACCCGCCCGCGGGTCGCTCAGGGTGTAGGAGCCGCCCGACTCCGCCATCCGGAATGCGGGCGCGGAGTTGGACAGACCGAGCCCCAGCGCGAGTGCGTACGCCCGTCCCGTGCCCGTCCACGAGCCCAGGGTCTGTCGGGTCGACATGCCGGCCTGGAACGCGCGCTCCTGGCCGGCGGTCCGCCCCTGGCCGGCGCGCATCTGCCCCACAGCCCCGATGGTGAGCGCCGTCCCGCCGGTCTGGATGGCCTGGTTCCAGTCCCCGGTCTGCAGGTACGTGACCCCTCCCGCTGCGACGCTGGGCAGCCCGACCCCGACCCCGTACTGAGCGAGCGGTGAGCTGAGGGTCCGCGCGTACGCTCCCGCCGTGCCGCCGAACGCACCGAGGCCGAAGCCGGTCAGGCCGCCGCGGAGCGCCGACTCCCAGCGGCCCATGCCTTCGGGCGCATTGAGGAACCCGCTCGCAGCCCCGCCGAGCCCACCGCCCGTCCCCTGGGCGAGCGCGACGCGGCCCATGCCTTCGGGCGCATTGAGGAACCCGCTCGCCGCCCCGCCGAGCCCACCGCCCGTCCCCTGGGCGAGCGCGCCGCGCCACATGTTCTGCGCCATTGACAGCCCCTCGGCGCCGACCCCGAGGTTGCGTGCCAGGCCCAGCGTCGCGCCGCCGCCCAGGCCGATCGCCGCCCCCTGCCCGCCGACCCGCAAGCCTTCGCCCCAACCAGCGCTCAGGGCGCGCCTTCCGCCGCCTCCGGACACCAGCTCGCCCCCCGCACCCCCGGCGAAGCCCAGCCCGAACCCTCCGGCACCGACGACGCCGCTGGTTCCTAGGGCCGTGAGCCCCGTGGCGGTGAGCCCGGTGGCGCCGAAGCCGGCGACCCCCGCCGCGACCACTGGAGCGGCGAGGATCGCGCCGATCGACAGCGAGATCGTGAAGGCGAGGTTGCGCGTGATCGTCAGGCCCTGTACCACGGTCCCGGCCGCGGTGATCGCTCGGTCGATGCCGGCCAGCACGATCTGCTGCGCCTGGTCCGCTTTCTCGACTGCGGTGAATACGGCGTCGCCCATCTCCGACAGCGACCCGGCCTCGGCGGCGCGGGCGAATCGGCTCAATGCGATGTTCGAGTCCGAGAGCGGGTCGAGCATGCGGCTCTGGACCTCGACCGGCTCCTCCCCACTGACTAGGCTGACGACGAAGCCGACGTACGGCTGCTCCTCGTAATTCAGCCGCATGTGCTCGCCCATCCGATAGCGGCTGCTCTCGTTCATGTCCCCCGCACGCCTCGCGGCATCGCGCAGGGCGGCGACAGTCCCCGCTCGCACGCGGTCGGCGAGGTCCTGGGGGAACACGAGCATCTCGCCGTCATGTACGACGTAGGCCATGCCTGGCTGCTCCTGGTAGGGCCGGATCGATTCGATCATGCGCAGGTTCGCCAGCACGCCCGCACGGTCGTTCGACACGCTCGGGGAGAGGGCGCTCGCCAGCCGCGCCTGACGCCTTTCGCCACTGGCCTGCGCGAGGTCCGCCCCCAGCCCGGGGACGAGGTTCGAGAGCTCCTGACGCAGGATAGAGCGGTCGGCCCGGCTCAGGCCGGGCCGCTGGAGCCAGGCGGTGATCCGGTCGACCTCGGCGCGGATCTCCGCCGGCTCGGTCAGCTGCGTGCTCGTATGCTCACGCAGGATCCGGGGCATCTCGGTCTGTGCTGGCAGCTCGGCCGGTGCCTGCGGCCGGTCGCGGCGACCCGCCCGACGGCGCTGCGGTCGGTCCTGGGCAGTCATAGCACCCTGTCGACGATGGACCTCCGCCTCGAGCGCCGCCTTTGCCTCCTGCATGCGGTCGACGTCCGGCGAGCTGCTGATCTGCCGCCCCAGCCACTCGTCGACCTCGTTCAGCTCATCGAGCAGTGCGGTGTACCCGTAACTGCGCACGTCCGGGGTGACTTGGAGCCAGTCCGTAGCCGCGTAGGCGACGTAATCGCCACCAGTTCCGAGCAGGTGTACGGGGTTTCTACGCGAGTCGACGGCCCGGGCTTGGATCTCGGCTTGTTCGGCGGTCGCGGACCCGTCAGTCATTTGCTGGGCTGCGTGGACCAATTCATGGGTGAGAAGCCGTTCCGGGACAGCCTGCTCCGGGCCTACGGCGATTGCAAGCTCACCGCCCACAGTGAAGGCCGATGCACCCGCGGCAAGGGCGGCGACGCGCACGGCGGGACCGGTGTGCAGCCGGACCCTGGACAAGTCCACACCGGTCGCGCGCTCGGCACCCGCGCGGCGTGCGGCGTCAATTGGCCGTCCAGGTCCTGCCATGGCGCGCTGCTGCGTCATGCGGTCAAGTTCGTGACCCGCGATGCGGTCACTGGGACGCGGGGCATGCACAAGCGGCCGGGCGGGTAGGTTGTACGCAGCCCGCGATGGTGCATGCTCCGGTGCTACTACAGCATGCGCCTGGGACATGGGGAACTCCGTCCTATCCCTTCCAAGCCTTTGGCTGAGCAGCGTCCGAGCGCAATACCCCGGCCAAGGGACAGCCAGCACCAGCCCGGGAGCGTCGGCGACCAGCCACCAGCAGCACCCACCAGGAGGACGGCCGTAGGCAGGGGCAGGCCGCACCGGCTCGGCGACGCCAGGGGAGCCGCCAGCAGGCCTAGTCCCGGGCCCAAGTGAACTTGATGTCGTAACCCCGCCACGCTGAAAGATCTTTCAATTGGTACATTTGCGTCAGCACGCCAAACAACTTAGCTTTTCCCAAAATAATGCTGGCAGAACTAAGGCCTAAAAACTCATCCGGAAAATCAAGCGACTGTTCGCGTCTTGTTCCCTTAGTAGAAACGACTAGGTCTCTGTCTCTGGTAATAACAAGCTGGAGCGACTTCATCCATCCACTGGGTTGGTTTCCGATGAGGGTCAATCTGCAGCGGCCAGGCCGTGACGCGGGAACCACTTGCAATTCAATCCGATCTTTGTCTCCGATAAATGGATGGTACTTTGCAGGAATCCGAGCCACTCCCACTTCCGGAAAATCGGACGGCCAAACACGTCTAGGGTTCTTGCTCACTGCGTCAGCAAGGGCAGATATACCTACCGAAGCCAGAACCGCCGCTCCAAGCACCAAGCCGGCTTCTCCTCCGCATTCGAGGACAACCTCATTGTGTTCACCGCGGGCGATGCCGCATTGTTGTTCGAAATTTATAGCCTTTCCGCCGATAACTATGAAGTTTGGAGGCAGTGCAGATGCGACGCGAACTGATGCAGTGCTTCCCTCGCTCATCCCTGCGGCCGTAGCCTGCGGAACTGAAGGTTGCATCACCCCAGACCCCTCGGCCGTGCCCTCCGGAAACGAAGGCTGTGTCGATAGTGCACGTTTCCCTCGATTAGCCACGTCATTCAGCAATTTGACCGTCATCGCCGGAATTTTTAGGACTACATTGCCCGCGGTCGACGCCATGCCCACACTCCTTAATTTTGTAGAAAACGGAATAGGGAAATTATTACTGAATAGTTGTCGGCGCTTGCTGAGTTGACATAGACAGCACTCCCATGACAGTGACGAATAGCAAGAAGATGTTCAGCACACCAATAAGGAAGTAGCCAGAATTAGTTTTGAATTGCTTTGGGGACTTGCTGGACCCCTGATTCTTTGGCCAACCCAGCCACATTATGATCCCTCCCACGACACTGCAGACGGCCAGCACCCAATACGCTGAGTAGGCGTCACCCGAGAACAATTTCAAGCCGCTAACGATCGCGGCACATATACTCGCGGCAGATGGAAACGTGAGAGATTCGGCCACGACGAATATGCCAGTGCTGCTTGTGCCGGTTGCACCAGCAGATGTACTGGGCGTCTGACCGTCTGTAGGCAGCACGGCCCCTGCTGCAGGAGGAGTAGGAGTCGCTATCAGTGCTGCGACAGTCTGCGCCATCTCTGTCCCCTTTACTTTGCCAGCCGAAAAAGCCGCCACACCAGCAGATCCCCTGCAAAACCGCCGCTGTGATGCAATTAGAAATGAGACGCCGTTACTGCTGCGTTACGACCCGTGCGCGGGGATCCTGGGACAGTTCTTGCCCCACTCGCGCCAGCCAAGGACGCGAGGCAACCACGGGAAGGATCCGCGAGGCCCGACGCTCGGCGTCACGGCCCAGGGGGATGCCAGCCAGTAGCGTCTTGTCCCCCTGAGTCGCAAAGTAGTTTCCCGAATAAAGCAAGCATTGTTTCTATTGTTTGCTTAGATTGGTTTTCGCTATTGTTTTAGCGCTGATGAGTTGGGCGGCCTTCCTACACTTCCTGCCCGCCCAGCTTCGCGGTTTTTGGCGTATTTCCTTACTTCGCTGGCGTTCCACAGCTTCTCGGTGACTACAGCCTCGGGAAACGCCGGGTCGCGGGACATGGTGACCCACGTGGATCTTAGAGAGCCCAGGCCAAGTATCTGCCTGATGCCTTCGGAGTTGACCATGCCTCGGATGCTCGATGGCCCTAGGCCGGCGGCATTGATTTTCGCTGCCAGTGCACGTATATCGGCTACACGTTCGGAGTCGGTGCAGTTCTCCAGGTCGCTGATTCCGTAATGGCCGGCGATGAGGGCTGCCAGTTCGTTGTCCTTCTCGCTGGTCACCTGCGCCGCCTCCTGCGGGTGCCTGCTGCATCTCGTTGCTTCCGCTCGGATTTTGACCTTGTTGCGGTGAAAACAGTCATCGTTACCGAAACGATTGGGGATGCTGCCACGTCGAGGTTGGTGTAGCGCTCCTTGCTCTGTGCGGCGATCCACGCTGTCATGTCTCCCCCGAAGTCCTTTTTCACGTCGTTCAGGATGTCGGATGCGTGATAGCCCGATTTTGAGCCCATGTCCATCACTCGGCCGATGCCGTCTACTTGGTAGACGGCCTGCAGCTTTATGCGCTTGTCCTTGCGGGCCTGGGATCGTGAAATGGTTACCAGGCGCTGTCTGAGGTCTTCCACGCCGGCTTTTCGGCCCTTGGTGCGGGCTGTCTTGGGCATTTCGACGTGATACTGGCGGCCGCCTTCTGCCAGGTCCGTGACGGTGCTTGTGTGCTTCCCCCTCTTGGGAAGGGCGGTAAAGGTTCCACCGGTTTCCTCGGGCACAACGGTCTTTTGTGCTGCGCCAGCTTTTGCCCTGACCGGAACGATTTTTCCTTCTTTGGACCGGCGGCGCGGCGGAACGTGTGTGACTTCCCCATGGTTGAAAAGGTCTGTCAAAGCCTGTCGGTACGATTCGCCGCGGCTTTGTCCCGCAGCGACCTTGCGCACCATTTTCTCTGAACGTCCTAGGCGTTCACCCATCTCTTTCCAGGTGTAGCCGTAAGCCTCCTTGAGGTGGAGGACGAGTTCCTGGGGACTGAGTTCGTTGGGGTCCTGTGCGGGCATGGTTTAGTCCTCCGGTGCGATGAACTCGGTATCAAAGAACGCGGAGTCAGTTCCGTTTTTCACTGCCCTAACCCTTCATACGATCCCGTTCTTCCTTGGTTATGGGTGTCTTGACGTTCTCCAGGACTCCCTGCAGGCGCAGCCGCCCCATTTTGCCGTCGTCACCCCCGCCGTACTCAGTGGGCTTAGACCACTGAGGAACGAATGATGTGTAGATGGCGTCACCGTTGATGCCCAGCAGCGACTGTGATGGCACCGTCAGCGCTCCTGCAGTATCCGCACCCAATGCACTTGGGCCAAGCAGAACCCTCGCCCGCCCACGGGCCCAGACCTGGGCAGCCAGCTCGGGCCGGTAGTAGGGCCTGAGTTGGGAGGACTCCACTGTCGGCACTTTATAAACGAACGCTTTACCCTCACGTCGCATTGTGGGCTGGTACTGCGCAGGGACATCCTGGGGACTCCATGCGACAACGGTGGAGGACCGGCCCCTGGACGAGAAGGTGCCAATGGTCTGAATCATGATGGCACGGAGAGCCGCACCGACGCCGGCCTTGATAGCCAGGGGCATATCCGGATCTTCGTCCGCCCTCTCACGGATCTTGATGATGCGGCTGGCAAAGGTATCCAGCGGCCGAGCGGCCACCGTCTCCCCCTTCTTGTTCACCGTCGTTTTGGTGAACACCACGGATTCAAGCGGATCCAGAAGCCAGCCGGCCTTTCTGGCAACGTGCAGCTCCGAGGTATCCGCCCACGTCTCGCCAATAGCCCCGGGACGGTTCGGGTAGTACCAGCCATCCTCTGCCTTGCGGTGCTGCACACCGAAAATGCCTACATGGTTCCAAGTGTCCGGCACCTTGAACCGCACAAGGACGCGAGCGCGGGCGTATGGGTCCTGTTCGAGCATGTTGAAGGTATCTGCCCGGTTGAGTCTCATTCCGGGGCCGACGCCCAGTTCTCGGCAGAGTGAGGCGTACATGAATCTGCCATCGACGTAGGCGAAGTTCTCGAGCCGCGGGGTGTCTGCTGGGTTGACCAGGGGGATGCAGTCCTCGTGGGTGGAGAAGGATTCTCCTGCCACCAGGTGTTCCAGGTGGTGTTGGCCGGATGTGCGGTGCAGCTCGGCTGCGATGTCGTCCGTGACCTGTTCGGGGTCGAGGTTGTAGGGCAGGGATGCGGCCCAGAGGTTGGTTCCGGTGGAGGCTGGTGTTTTGCCGAGCTTCTGATCCTTGAAGGCCTGTTCGATGTACCACGCGGTGGCGTCCCATGCCTGGCGGGCCTGTTCAGGGCTGAGTGGCGTGCTGCCGAACCATTCGGCGGCAGTCTTTACCTCGATACGCTGCGGCGCTGCGATGCGTTCAAATCGGCCTGTGACTGGTGTGCCGAGCCAGTGGCCAACCTCGTAGCCCCCACGGTCCACCCAGCCGGGATTCCAGCCCGGGGTTTGCACCAGCAGCCAGTGACGCACTCCCCGATCATTAGCGGGTACGTTGCCTGTGAACATGATGCGCTCAGCCCCGGCTGCGGCAGCGGTGTCCAACATGTCCTGCAGATTCGGGTTCTTGCGGCCGGCGCCAATCTTGGGCTGCACTGCCTGGCCGTTGGAAAGCACGCCCCTGCCTGTTGTGTAATCCGCCCAAAGGGTTGGGATCGGCCGGTAGGTAAACGGCTTCGGTCGCATACTGGTCCCCCCGCTAGGTATTTGTTGAACTAAGTTAAACAAAAGCCTAGTCGAATACTCCCCGTCGATCCACTCTGCCGCCCCGTTCTGAACCATCTTGTCCCCCTAAGCAGCCTAGAGCCGAGCCCGGAGCCCGCGCCGCCGGCAAACGCTCCCGCCAAGCCTTCCCACACAGCACGCGCAGCTCTCCGCAGTCTTAGCGATGTCTACGCATGTTGCTAAGCAGCAGCAGGTCGTCGAGGTAAAGGGGAGATTGGTGCCGAGTATCGGACCTATTTATATGAAGGCTTGGTTTCCAGCTAATAGCCAGGCGTCCGAAAAGTTTTTTGTGGGGTATTCCGATCTTTTTTCATACAACGACTTGCAAGGCCTAAAACGCGAACTACATCAGATAGGAGGGGTTGTGTCCCCGAGTAGCAAAATGGGTGAGATGGACGCCCCAGAACCTCAAAAATCAGGCTTCCCTCCCCTGATGATCGGCAGGCGGGAGTGGCCGCAGGCAGAGCTGGCCGAGGCCATCGTCCGCGAGCGCCTGACGCCGGCGGAAAACGCCCTCGTGCGCGAATACTTCTGGATCATCGGGTTCAAGGCGGTGAAGAAACTTCTCCGGACGGACGAAATGGCGCAGGCCTGCTTGGCGAACGGGCGGCCGGTCATGTTCCTGCACGATGATCGACGGCTTCTCACCGAATCGAGGGATCTGCGGGACGAACTGACGGTTGAAGTGCTGCTCTATACCGTCCCTATATTCTTCGCCCAATTGGAGCACTGGCGGCCGGAGCGGGGGGCGTCCCTGACTACCTACTTCGTCGGAGCCTGCATCCGCATGTTCAAAACCGCCTATTCGTCCTGGGCCAAAACGAGAGAGAGGAAGTGGATCCACTCTTCGCGTCTGGCAGAAGCCCCTTTCGGCCCGAGCTACACCTTCACTGACCAGGTAGCAATCGAAGAAACCATCCGCCAGGTGTTCGCCCTGGCGAAACCAAACCAAAGGCCGGTGTTGGCCCTTCTGTACTCCGGATACTCGCAGGTGGAAGCTGCGAAGGAACTGGGGTTGAGCACCCGGGCCATCGAGGGCCGGATGTACCAGCTGCGCAAGCGCGTGGTTCAAGCGACCAAGGACGGACTGATTAGTCCTCCAGCGGGGTTTGCGCCCGTACCGGTGCCTTCCCAGGCCACGGGACCGGTGATGATATGAGCAAGCGCAGGGACACTACTCTCCTGTCTCTCATTGACCGTGCCCTCGGTGACCAGGAACGGACGGTGAGGCTGCAGACGCTAATCGTCACGATTACCTGTTGCATGGTGGCGGTTGGCTCGGCGCTGGCCGCTGTTCTCGCGCTCTCCGGAGGGCATCTTGGGCTCTCTCTCGGGCTCGGTACGCTTGCGAGCGCGTGGCCGCTTTGGAAGGGCCTTCAGAGGGCTATTCCGGGGCTCAGGAAGTCAGCGGTTGGCGCGAAATAGAATCGTTCGGTGATCCTTACCGGCACCATCACCAATGCAGACGGCAGCTACCAGCACCTCGAAGCCGAGGGCGAGAACTACGAGGAAGCGCGCGAAAACCTATACGCACTCCTGGAAGACGGCCAAAAGCTCATAGCCATCCGTGCTGACCGCTGACTCTGCACTGTCCACGTCGGGCAGAATGGCCTCATGTGCGGCAGATACGTGATGTCCAAAGCCACCGGGGACCTTCTCAGCTACTTCGATGCCAAGGAGGTTGAGGGCACTCCTCCCCCGCCGAACTGGAACGTGGCGCCGACACAGAGCGTGCCCATCGTGGCTGAGCGCTTGGACGAAGGCAGCATCGAGCGGCATCTGCTCGTGGCCCACTGGGGCCTGGTGCCCTCGTGGGCAAAGGACATCAAAATCGGCAACAAGCTCATAAATGCTCGCAGTGAGAGCATCTTGGAGAAGCCGTCCTTTCGTAAGGCCGCGGTGAAGAGACGTGGATTGCTCCCAGCTGACGGGTACTACGAGTGGCAGAAGACCGGGGACGGCAAGAAGATCCCGAACTACCTGTATTCGGAGAAAGAGCCCGTGTTGGGCTTCGCCGGCCTGTACGAGTGGTGGGCTGACCCGTCGCTGCCCGAGGACGACCCCAACCGCTGGCTACTCAGCTGCACAGTCTTAACAACAACGACGCAGGACGCTTTGGGGCACGTTATCTAGGGGTAACGGGCTCTGGGCCAGGGAAATCTGCCCAGAAGGATTGAGCCACGTAAGGTACGACTCCTGCTGCGGCGGGGAGCGTCGGGCAAGGATGCAGTCCGGTTTGTCCGTGCGGCGTGTCGACGGGCGTTGAAATTTCTTCAGACTTCTGACCGAGGAAGTTGGCCCTGAGCGTAGCGGTTAGGGCCACCTTCACCGTGCATTTCACCGTGCGGGGTAAACGTACATCGAGTGGCTAGAGACGGCGCCAATGGAAGAATCCATCCCTGACAGCGCGCTTGACGACCGTGTTACGGGCGCAGCGCGTCTATAAACCCCGCCGTCTGGGGAGCGACGGAAGCATCGGCGCAATTGCCCGAGAATAGGTGGATAGCCATCTCATCGTTGGGGGAAACCTTTGGTAGTGCCAGCAGACGTCTTTCAGGACATACAGAAAAAATACTCTGCGTACCCTTACGATGACCGGTACGCCCGCTATTACCAAGATCAAAGGGAGGCACTCCGGCCGGCCTTTGCCTACTTCCACGACAAGCTCAACGCACTGCTTGGCCACATGAACCACAAACGGGAGCGAGGAGGGCACTACAACGCGGAACAGAGCCGGGACCTTCTTGAGGTCATGCGTGAGCTGGGACAACTCAGGACGAACCTTAAGAGGGTTGACGTTGAGGTAAGCCTGAGAAAGTCCTATCAAGATGCGCTCGAACGCTGCCGTACTTTTTTATCCCCTAGTGGGGGAAGCCCCATGCCCCCAGATTTCGAAGAGATACCTCTTGAGGACTACGAGGCCATTTTTACCGTCGCAGCAGACATCGTTCGCATCGAAAAGTCCGGCAAAGACTATCCACTCAAGCCCCTTGGAGAGGGTTCCTACGCGCTTGTCTATAAGTACAAGGATCTTGAATACAAGATGCCCGTTGCCGTGAAGGTGGCCAAGAAGAACCTCGCTCAGAACGAGCTGGATAGGTTCAAAGCTGAATATGACGTTCTAGCTGACCTCAACTCCCCTTACGTGTTGGCGGTCTACGGGTACAACGAAACCAGGATCAGCTATGCCATGGAGTTTTGCGACTACACCCTCGGAAAATACATCTCCATAAACAATGGCAACCCGAAGTTCGACTTCAGCAAGCGGCAACGTATCGCACAGCAGTTCCTTTACGGCATCAGCTATCTCGCATACAAAAACGTCCTCCACAGAGACCTGAGCTACACGAACGTACTCGTCAAGACCTACGACGCAGGTGTAGTCCAGGTGAAGCTCTCAGACTTTGGTCTGCACAAGACTCAAAGTTCCTTACTCACCCGGACAGGGACCGAGATGAAAGGGACCATCCTTGACCCAACTCTCATCAGCTTTAAGGACTACACGCTTAGCAACGAGATCTACTCGGTGGGATTCCTCCTCTCCTTCATTTTCACCGGAAAGGAAGCCCCATACGTGGCCGGCGCCAACCTCGGGGCTCTTGTACGAAAATGCACAGACCTGACCACTGAGAACCGTTACACGGGAATTCAAGAGATAATCGATGCCGTGGCCGCTCTGGACAAGGACACCTTCCTGGCATGAGCTGGCCTGAGACACCTCGGTCGAGTACGCTCTCCCTTTGATTCTTGTAGTGGCCAAAATGCCGGCGACGTGCTCGCCTTAACCGAGTGAATGCCCGGTAGAGGATCGGGCTTTGGTAAAGGCCGTGGCCGAGCTGCTGAGACGGGTCCTACTCCGATTCAAAGAAGACGGTTTCGGTGGTCGTTTCGACGATGGCAGGCCTTCCGTAGATCAGCGCATAGCGTGAGTAGGGCTCTAGCCGACCATCTTTGGACGTATGGTGATCCTCCCAGCGAAGAAAAACCTCGAAGGGATTTCCTTCTGCCTGACTTGTTGCCCATGCAATGACCTCAGTGACCTGTCCGGCGTCGGTGACTTCCCATTCATCGACGAGCCACGCGAAATCCACGGACGGCGGTGGAAACCAAAGGCGCACTCTATAAACCGGAGCTGAATCACTGCATCCAACGGAATCATCCGGATTGGCTCGCACACTACGCATAGGGCGAGCCTACGCCGCGAGGAAGCTGAGACAACTCCGGCTACCCATGTAGCAGTGGTGCCCCACCGCCCGGTAAAGGATCCCGCAGCGGGCACCAGAGCGTCCGCTGAGCCACCGGCATACGGGGCGGTCTGAGCGGGAGGTGTTCAAGGAGTGCCGTTGCAGTGTTGGATGGAGCCGTTAGTTCCGGGTCGTGAATTGGACTTGGATGTACTTGAGCTCAGTGCGTGGAAGCACAGCGGTCACCACGCCGCCGCCTGCCAGTTGGGCTCCGATACCGTAGACGAACGGGTCCGTATCGACCTCTGCACCGGGCATATCGACTCCGTTGATGACGGTCCTGGCCTCGCTGTTGACCATCCGGCCGGTAACTGTGGGGGCGTGCTGGTCCCACGGGTTGCTGCCCGGCCAGAGCTCTTGCCGATATTGGTTCATGAGGATGTGGTTGACATGGTCAACCAACAGGCTTCGAACCGAAGAACGCTCGGATGGATCGCGGTGCCAGGTGGTTCGCACGGCCTCCTCAAGTTGCGGGTAACGCAGGCGCTCCACGTACTCGATCAGCCAAGGGGGCCGCGGCCATGGCGGAACTTCCTCGATCGATCTGCGTGTCTTCTCGTTGAGGTCCGCGAGGTTTACCGGGTCTGAGCGGTCATCCGGGTTTCGCCAGAGCGTATAGGTGATGCTCGCCGTCATCTCGTTGTACCCACGATCATCTTGGCCATAGGTCACACCAACGCTGTCGGTGTCCTCCAACGATGGTTGAGGCGCGAGCCCCATCACCGGAATGGGCATCAGCTTCAGGCGCTCGGCCCATCCGGCCCGCGGGTCAGGAGCGTCTGAGGGGAGAATTCCGGCCACTCGCATACCCCGACTATGAACCACACGAGGCCGCCTGTATACGGAATTGGACTTTCGGGTCCCAAATGTCACGTTGAGGGTTCGACTAACGGGCACCAAAAGTACGGTAATTGATCCCCTATCGCAGGAGTGCCCGTTGGCCACCGGCTTATGGAACGGGACACCTGGGTTTGGCCAATGCGGTATCGCCCTCCTCCTGCACCTCTTGTACGTTCGCCGCCATACTGCCCCTTTCTGGGAGAAGAAAGAGGCCACGAAAGCTGATGGGAGCCGGGAGGACGTGTCCTGTGATCGAAAGGGCGCCTAGGATTGGGCTACCACGAAAGAGTGCGCTCTCTGCGGCTCCTCGTCGTGCTGATCACGAAGGTGACCAGGGAGGTCGGTATGGCGGGCGAACAACGTTTCCCGAAGCTGATACTTCTCTGTGTTTCTGGCCTGGTCGCGGGTATTATCGTGACTTTTGTCCTCCGGGCAATCTTCCCAGAGGCAGAGATTCTCTACATGGCAGCTGGGGCGGCCGTAACCACCGCGATTACGGTGCCGCCACTGATCTCTTATTTCCAAAAACGGATGTGAATAGCATCAGCATGCCAAAGAGCTTGCTGCGCCAAGATCGAGGGGGCGAAATTGGAAGGCATCGTGTTCATGCTGGTCGCGACTGCTTGGTTCGTTCTGCGGAGGCGTATCGCGGAATATCAGGTGTACCTCGTTACCGAGAGGTTTAAAGTCCTTCCTGCCAGGGACAAAGCGGAGCAGGTCCGGGGCATGCAAACTATCGGCACCTTGTTTTGCGCATTACTTTTCTCCGCCGGGGCAGTCATCGCGACCCTCCGAATGTTGCTTCAGTAGGTGCCTCGTAACCTAGTCAGGCGCGGTAAAGGATCGGCTTACGGACAGCCTGACAGGATCCTTCAACCCCGCTGGCCCTCACCACGACCAGCCTTATCAAAAGACCGTCCTGGTGATTAGACTCCCGACATCACAGGAAGCAGGTTTTCCATGCGCGAGCCGGACTTGGAACCAACGCCGAGGAGCCGGCTGGAACGGGGATACGATGCCTTCGGTTCCTTGCCGCTGGTCTTCTTGGCCGGCATCCTCTTTGTCCCTTTGCAGGCCGTCTTGGGCTGGTGGCCTACGTTGGTCATCGTGATCACGGTTGGCATCGTCCTCATAACAGCCATCCAGCTCATTGTCATTGCTCCTCTGCGAAAGAAGCGGGCGGCCCAGGACGCGGAACGAGGTCTCTTCGAATGTGCCCACAGAGAGCCCGGATCCGGACTTCGGAGTAGATGGGCCCGAGGTTTTGCACGCGCAGAGCCAAACCGACTAATCTTCCAGCTGGGTGCCACTGAGAGCGGACCTCTTGGCGGGCAAATGGAAATCTACTCTGCGCCCACGGCTGTTGGAGAGCCTGTAAAAGCCCCCTGGACTGTTTTTCCCGGAGGTCTCGCGATGACAATCAGGTCAGACAACACAACACTCCAGCTGGCAGCCAGCCGTGCGAGCCTAGAGCTCCTCAAGGAACGGTGTCTCACCAATCCAGCACCGGATGCCTAAGCAGTTGACACAGGACCGTGAAGTAATGGCCGGGTAAAGGATCGGTCAGCGGGCGCTGCTGAGCGCCGTGGAGCTCATGGGGCTTGGGGCTTGGGCGATCACCGAAACTTGCCCAAGCCACAATTACGGCAACCACGATGACCACCAGCACAAGAGCAGCGATAAGAGTCGCGCGAGCTTCATACCCGCAGACTAACCGGCGTCGCAGCATACTGGGCGCGATTTGTCGCTTGCGGCGTCCCGCGGGGCGCGGCCTCTCGTCCCGTAAGTCGATCCTTCAACGGGGCAAGGTGAATGCGACCCCGCCCGCCCTAACGAGTTACAGGGCTGGCAGAACGACTGTCGTTTCGCCATATTCGAGGGTGACCTCGCGTGAGACATCTACAGCACTGGGAGTCCTGATTATGTAGGTGCGTGGAGCCATATCGGCTGTACAGTTTGGCCCACCGCGGCTTTCAAGGCTCAGTTTTAGATGTTGAGAATTGACGACCTCGATTGAGGCGGGGAAAGCGGGACAACTCGAACTGCCGCTCAATACGACAGCGAATCTTGCGCCGGCGTCGAGCCAGCCTGCTGCAGCAAAAGGAAACGACGGCACTCGAGCGGAGGAACTGGGCTTGGCGGTGATTGCTTCCGCTGGGAGCCCGCCCTCGCGTTCAGCTTCGGCGATTGAGGCAGGTACGGCTGAACAACCTGCTAGTAACGCTAACAGGCCAAAAACAAGAAGCCGAAGTGAGATCCCCATAGGCAGAGGCTACTCTGCCGATCCTGCTCAACCACTGCTTTGACGAGCCTATTGGTCGGTAAGCAGCACCCGGAATGACACCCTTCTGCGGGGCGTCCGGAAGCCGATCCCTAATCGTGCACTGGCGCTGACGGACCGTTGCGTCTTCCGGCTTGCTACATTCTGTGCCGGGAGCAGGAACACGAACGGAAACGCGGGCCCATGGACCTTCTACCTATGCCCTTTCGGGCCGATCGTTGAATGACGCTATTTGAGAGTGTCCGTGTTCTGCTCTCGGATCATGCGGCGCAGACTGGTCCTGGCCGCGGCGAGGTCGTCCTGAAGGGCTGTGATCTGTAGGTTCAGTTCGGTGTTCGATGCGCGTGCTTCCGCCAGCTCGCCTGCGAGGCGATTGAGCCGGTCGACCAGAGGGGCGGTGCTGAGGTTGTTCAGTTGGCGGCCGAGGGCCTGTCTGAGGTTTGCTCGCAGGTCCTCGCGTTCTTGGCGGAGTGTGCTGATTTCTTGCCTGGCCAGTGCGAGATCGGTTCGAAGGGAACCGATTCCTGCGGGTTGGCTGTTGGGGGTCTGCTTGGGTTGTTGTTGCTTGTTGATGACCTTTTTGATTTGTTCTCGGGTCCCTGGTGAATAGACGAGCCATGTCGAGACTTTCGCCCTGCGCGCGACCTTGATGTAGGTGATGGGATCACCGTCGGTGAGCATCGCGACGAGTTGCTGCTCGACAGCTGCGCGTTTCTCGCGGCTGTCTTTCTGCCGGGATTCCAGCAGTACTTGGGCGGGCGTCCTGGGTGTGGTTTTGCCTGCTGCGTTTGTGGTCATGAGGTGTGCGCCCGGTTTTTGACGGTGAGTGGTAGCGGTGTTCTGCTGCTGCCTCCGGCGCGTAGGCGGCGTAGCAGCGTGCCGGCCTGCTCGACTTCGTGTCGCTCGTCTTCTGGGAGGGCGTCCAGGTGCTCCTTCATGACGTCGAGCACGTGTCGGTAGCTTTCTATCTGGGCGTCGAGGTTGCGCAGTACGTAGTCGTCGACGTCCATGGCAGCAGCTGTTTCGTGGTCAGCGTTCAGTGAGCGAATGTGGTCCTCGATCACGGGCAGATAGGACGGATCGGGGCGGTAAAAGCCGCAGCCTGAGCATTGGAACCGGATGGGGCAGCTTCCTCCGCCGGCTTTGACGTTGGAGGGCTCGACGCAGTTGCCAAACGGTGCCGCTACCGAGCGCATCTCGTATGCGGTGGTGGAAGCGGTGGGTGCGGCAATTCCGTGGCGGTCTGTGACGTGCCTGCTCAGGGTTCGGATTGCCTCGCGTTTCCGCTTTTGGTTTACCCGATAGTAGATCTGGGTGGTTGAGATACTGCGGTGGTCCATCAGCTCACACAAGACATCTATCTGGACTCCGGCGTCGGCGTGGCGTTGGGCGTAGGAGTGCCGGAATGCGTAGGGATAGACCTTTAGACGGTCGAAGGGGACGCGGTTGCCCCTGGCATCGACCGCGTCACTGACTAGGTCCGGCATTCCGTCGACCCAGATTTTTAGGGATCGTGCCAGGCTTGCCGGCCGGAAGTGGGGGTTGATTCGGTCGGGCGTTCCGGAGGGGAAGAGGTAGTTATCGCGGGCATCTCCGGTGGACAGCGTGTTTCTGACCTCACGCCAGGCGGTGATGGATTCGGCTGTCGCCGACGGGATGGGTAGACGCCGCCGGTTCCGGCCAGCCTTAGTATTGTCCCAGATCAGCACTGGTCCGTCATGGTCGAACTCAACACAGTCTTTGCGGAGTGCGCATACTTCGTTTGGCCGACGGCCCGTGTCGCGCAAGACGATGTAGAGGGTCCGGATCATGAGGCGTTGATGATCCTCGGACATGTCGGGGTAGTCGGCGTTGCATTCGAGCTGGTCCAGTTTCTGATCGAGTTGGGTGATGACTTCTTCTGGGATGGCTTTGCCGGCTTCTTCCCGGGACTTTGGTTCCAGTTGGAGGCGATGGGCTTCGGGGTCCCGCAGGAACGCGTCTGTGATGCCCTCGATCATGCGGGATCGGCGGCCGAAATCCACTAAGGCGAACACGGTCTCGAGCCCGACGTAGCGGCGGGTACTGCTGCGTGGTTGTCCGTCCAGGTGCGCCCACTCCCTGAAAGCCTGGGTAATGGCGTCCAGATGGTGTGGTCCAAGGTCCTCGACTTGGTGTCCGCCGTCCGCGGTAGCTTCGAGAGCCCGTGACGCCACCTCGACGGCCGTGAGGAGCGCGAGGATTTTGGTGCTTGTCTCGAAGGTCCGGCATTTCTCCATGGCGAGGTCTCTAAGCCACGTCTGGCTGACCACCGTGAAATCGGCCTGACCGCTGTGCATTCGGCGATGCTTGGTCCGGGCGCTGCCCCGCAGGTCAAGAATCCTGAAGTCCCAAACCAAGCGTCGGGTGGGGTCACCGCCGGTCATCTCCTCGTAGCCTGCCTGCAGCCAATGGACTATGTCACGTCGGTGACTGTCCAGGGCTTTGCTGCCGCCCTGAGGGCTGAGCTGGTGAGGAGTTAACCCAACCAGATGCTCATGATGCTTGATGTCCTTGACGAGTCTTCTGAGCATCTTGGGAACGATGCGGTCACCTGATGCGTCACGGCGCTGGAGCGCGTAGAGCATCTCCGCGCGGACGAGAGGGGGCAGCGGGAGCATCGAGAACTGGCCTTCGGTCAGGTGCGGGTGGGCTGTGGCTGCCCACTCCAAAACGGATGCTCTGAGTCCTTCGCGCCGGTAAAGCCCGTGGTGATAGCGGCACAGCCCGTCCCGCAGATCCGGCTGTTGATCGCATTGGTGCACCATGCACCGGCTTTCATCTGCCGGGTAGGGATTTTGGCCGGCCAACCAGGTTTCGAGGGTAAGGGAAGTGTCCCGGCCCCGCTGGTGTCGAAGCGCGCCGTAGTGGCTGCGGCATAGGCCCTGGCAGATCGCTGGCCGTGCACAAGGGATTGATCCTTTCCTGACGAGACATCCGTCAGGCTGTTTACCCGGGAGGACCTTACCGCGCGGCGGCGAATACTCAGCTGTAAAGACGTCAAACGCAAGATCGGATGACTTCCAGGTTTTCAAGCAGGCGGTGCAGAGGGCTCCACCTTCCAGCTTTGCTCCGCATCGCTGGACCGTGCAGCGCGTGATGATGTTGTCCTCGCGGTCCGGGTCGCCGTCGAAGAACCAGTTGTCCGCATCCCATTCGCCCGGCCGCCAATTAGGATCGATTCTCCCTTCCAACCATCGCAGCCAAGCTTCGTGATCCAAAGCCGGTGCCAGCCGGTTCGGCGTGGTCTGATTGGTCGGTTGTTCAACGAGGGCTGAATCACTCACCATGGTAGGTCTCTCCTGGTCTTGGCGGTGTTTTCGACTGCTTCCCGCATCCGTTTTTTCGACGCGTGGACGTAGCGCTGAGTGGATGCGAAGGAAACGTGGCCCAATAGTGCCTGCACGACGTCGGGATCGACTCCGGCTTCGATCCACCTCGTTGCGGCCGTGTGTCGCATCATGTGTGGCCGGACAGTGAAGCCACAGTCACGCGCCAAGCGGTCCATCATCTCCTTGGCGTTCGCATAGGTCATTGACCGGCCGCGTGGTTCACGGAACAGGTTAACGAAGACCGCATCATTGGCGGCCCCACGGTCTAAGCGGTCGCGCTCGAACTGGTAGTCGGAGTAGGCGGCCACCAACTTCTGGGTCACCGGGATCGTTCGAGGAGTGCGTGATTTCGCGAGTGCACCGTTCTCGTTTGGCCGTCGTATGACATGCAGATGAGGCCCGGGTATCCCACAGCCCAACGCTTCCGAGCGGGCCAGGAAATGCAGATCGGATCTCCTCAGCCCTAACGCCTCGCCGATGCGCATCCCCGTCTCCAACAGCGCGGTGACCAGAAAGCGGTCGCGCGCATTCGCGGCCGCGCAGACCACCACTGCTGTCTCTTCGTCCATGAGCAATGCCGGCTCTGTCGTCTCGGCACGAAACTTGAGCGTCCGTTCCTGCGTTGTGCGGAACTGGTCCCGCTCCCCGGCATCAAATTCGGGAGGGACATAGCGGAGGTATTTGGGCTGTGACAGGAGTGCTGGAACCCGGGGCGCGACCCACCCGAGCCTCGCACCGAACTTGAGAAACTCGCTGGTCGTGGTCACGATCGCGTTAGCCGTGCCCTTTGACCTCAAGCGCGCGGTGCTTTTCCCGCCGGAATGCCGAACGGGCTCTGTGATCAACCAGCGGAGAAAAGCGTGCAGCTCTGTGAACTCTGGATCGTGCCAGTCCACTCCGGACTGCTGAACGGCAACACCATCCTGCTCAAGCACGCACCACAGTGCCCCGAGTCCGCACTGGCGATGGAACAGATCTTCCGGGACGCCGGCGCGCCTGAAGGCGCCTACGTCAACATCTTCGCCACAACCGAGCAGGTCGCAGGAATCATCGCCGACCCCCGCGTGCAGGGCGTGTCCCTCACCGGTTCCGAGCGTGCAGGCTCCGCGGTTGCCGAAATTGCCGGCCGCAACCTCAAGAAGGTTGTCCTGGAGCTGGGGGGCTCGGACCCGTTCCTGGTCCTGGACTCCGCAGACGTTGACCAGGCCGCCACGCACGCGCTGTTCGGCCGCTTCGGCAACACCGGCCAGGCCTGCAATGCCGCCAAGCGCATAATCGTCGCCGACGCTGTCTACGACGAATTCATCGAGAAGTTCGTTAGTGCCGTCACGTCGGTGAAGGTGGGCGACCCCACGGAGCCGGATACTTTCATGGGTCCGTTGTCCTCGTCCGCTGCGCGCGACGGCCTCGCCGCGCAGGTGGATGACGCCGTTGCCAAGGGCGCCAACGTGCTCACCGGCGGGGCCCCGCTGGAGCAGCCCGGCGCCTGGTACCAGCCCACAGTTCTCGCTGGCGTCACTGAGGACATGCGGGCCTTTTCCGAGGAACTATTTGGCCCGGTTGCTGTTGTGTACCGCGCCTCGTCCGAGGATGACGCGGTGGAACTGGCCAGCAACTCCGTGTACGGTCTCGGCGCCGTCATCCAGTCCACAGATGCAGCTAAAGCCCAGGCGATCGCAGCGCGGCTGGATACAGGCATGGTGTACATCAACGAAGCCCCCGGCACCGCGCCCGAGCTGCCCTTCGGCGGCATCAAACGCTCCGGCGTCGGCCGCGAACTCGGCAAGTACGGCATGGACGAATTTGTCAACAGGAAGCTCATTCGTACAGGGAAATAACGGCTCATCTGTCACACATAAAGCCCAGTGGGCCACGGGACCCATGGCCCACTGGCGTCTTTCCCTCCGCCGACCAACTACTTCGAATAAGAGCACGAAAAATCGACTCGATCGCTAGCCGGTCCCCAACGCCCGGGCCACGGCAAACATGCATCATACGCTCGGATCTGACCAAGACAGCAGACACGACCGCCGCCCCCCCCCCGACTTCATTCTGCCGACTAAGCATAAGGAGAAAATTGTGACTTCAAAGACGAAACGCGCCGGTGCCTCCGGCTGGGACGACATCCAGGTAGGAGACAGTGTTCAGCTGGGCAGCAGCGGGCGCACGGAATATGCCGGCGAAGTGGACGCGCGGACAGCGGATGGTGACATCATTTGGGTCCACAACCCTATTGGTGGCCGCCGCCTGTTCCATATCCATAACGGCTACAACCTGCAACCGACTGCGTCTTGACCGACCCCTGTTCGGAGGATTGCCACTACTGCTCAGGACCGGAAACCGACTAGCGGCCAACTAGCGGAACACGTCAGGTACTCAAGCCTGTGCACTGCGTCGCGGCAAGAAAGACTCGCTGGGGAAAAGCGACTTGGCAAAGCGCTGGCTCCAGCCTGCGGAGCTGGCGGCCTTGTCGAGAGCCCTGCTGGAGTACACCCCAACCTGACGTCAGGAAGACGCCGGTTGTCAGACTAACGTTTGCTTCACCTTTGCTGACGACTGTTCGGGACAACACTCAGACTGAAACCTGACGCTACTTACTCGGCTCAAGTGGCAGCCCACTTATGCTTCGTCAGCCCGGGAACCCGCCGATGAAAGAACCCAGCGCATGTCAGAGCTCGGGTCCGCTGTCCACGCGTTTGAGCTAACGGAGCCAGCTTCATGTTTGGCTTACGCCGGAATCTGCCCGACGCTCCTCCCCTGCCCGGGCACTCCCTACAAAGCAGATATAAGTGTGGACATTGTCCACACCCCCTTTGGCAGTACAAACCGAGCTCAGACGACTCACGAGACGTCGAAGACGAGCCTCCGCAAGAAAATTTTCGGCCCAAAGTCGGAGACGTCATGTCGTGCCCGCCACTCCCGACCATGAACAGGTGTTGGCCACTCCCGACCAACCCGACAGAACCGGAACGAGGAAGCATCTAATCCCACCACAGCAGGCGGAAGGCCCACCAGCCAGGGACTTGAACCGCCACCCCACATAACTGAAGAGGCTCCGCGGCAGCCAGGCCACAGCCCGCGCACCTAGCGTCAGAGGGACGCCACCACAAGCCATGTCAACAAGTTAAAGCAAAATCCCCTCTGACGAGGGGATATGCTGTGCCCGAGGTGGGACTCGAACTACATTCCGGCCCCTGCAAACACAAGGAACCCGCGAAAACATGCGGAATCCAAGCCAGTCCGAAGGCTGTTCGGCCCAATACGAGACGAAAAGTGCGGACAATGTCCACACCTCCTTTCGGGGCGCTGGAGGACTACCGGGGCATTAGATGCCTGGAAATCTCGGCGGCTGGGTCCAGCAAGTCGATAGTGCCCGCGGCGACCCCGACAACGAGGGTGGAGCCTTTATCCGTGGTGAAGCCGTGCCCGCCGGCGCCATGGTCGAAGCGCAACAGTGCCCACAGGAACCCATTCCCCGATGCACAGCAATACACGGGGAGTTCGCAATCGGGCCGCCACCACGCCTACTACAATTCCAAAGAACCACTTGGCTAATGCACCAGACTCGATGCAACTCGTTGCATGATGGTCTAATGCGAGATTTTTCCGTCCTGTCCGACGTTGAGTTCGAAGAGCTATGTGCCGACCTACTCCAGACCACTTCAGGAGTAGCTGTTCGGCGGTACGCGAAAGGAAAAGACAAGGGCAAGGATCTGATTTGGGAGGAACTACCCGGGCAAGGAATTGCGCAATTTAAGCACTACGTTAAGTCAAATTTTTCCCAACTGCTTGCCGCTGCCAAGGCTGAAGTGCCCAAGGTCAAAAAGAGCAATCCAGCGCGTTACCTGTTCATGACTTCACAATCAACGGTCGAGACACAGAACAAGCAGGTCTATGACCTGTTCAGTGAATGGATGGTGTCTATTGATGACGTTTGGAATCTTGAAAAGATTGATGACCTTCTCAACGCAAATCAAGACGTCGAAACACGCCATCTCAAGTTGTGGCTTCACAGCGGGCTTCAACTATTTTGGGCCACCAACAGTGCGCTGCACAACCGATCGCGTGCCCTTGCTAATCGCGTTAGTGAAGATCTCCCGCGCTTTGTCAAAACACGCGCTTTTGATACCGCAAACAAGACTTTAGATAAAGAAAACGTCTGTCTGATAGCAGGTGCACCTGGTGTAGGAAAGACGATGCTTTCTCACGCCTTGATCGCCCGTTTGATGGCGGAAGGATTCCTGCCAATCGAGATTTCTGGTGATGTAGAGGAGGGCTGGGCGGCTCTCGATTTATCAACTAAGCAGGTGTTCTTTTATGACGACTTTCTTGGCGAGTTGGCGCTGAGCGAGCGCCTGTCAAAGAAGGAGGATAGGCGTCTTGTTAACTTTATTCAAGAGATCTCAAAGAGCGCGCGTCATAAGCTTATTTTAACTACCCGCGAGTATATACTTAAGGATGCGGAGCATACTTATCCGCTACTTCAGAAGATAGAGAAATCCCGCCGTCACGTCTTGGATATGCCTAATTACGATCGAATTGATCGGGGCCGAATCCTCTACAACCACCTCTACCACTCCTCCCTACCGCAGGAATATAGGGAACAGTTTTCCCTAGGCGCATGGCAGCGGGTCGTCGATCATGATGGATACAGTCCACGTCTCATTGAGTATGCGACTAGTCAGTTGGCTCTCGGGTTCGACGGACGATACCTAGAAGCTTTCGTCAGCACACTGGATAGTCCTGAGTTGCTATGGAGCAATGCCTTCGAAAACCATTTGGAGGAGTTCGACCGTGTCGTTCTACAGGTCATGTGCACTCACGGGCGCATTACATATTCTGAATTGGAGGAATCGCTTCGGCCATATGATTCCTCTGTCGGCCCGATCACCGAGCGACGCATCAATCGATCTCTGAAGACCTTGGACGGGACTTTTCTCCGAACTTCGAAAATCCTCGATCAGATCTACGTTTCATTCCATAGCCCGGCCGTTCGCGAGTTCCTACTAGAAGTCCTGCGAACTGATCGCCTGGCCCTAAGAACCGTCATCGACCGAGCTGTTTCAACAAGCCAGGTTATTCGTTTGGCCCAGGCCGGTTCTGGGCACTTGTCCTACAATAGACTAAACCGCAAGCTTGAACCTTCGAAACCTCAGCCGATTCCTCTTCATCTCGTGCGAGACAACGTTTCAAAAGCGATCCAACGACTCCTACCCTTGGATGACTTGATTAGTTCTACCGAAAAAGAGAAGGTCGATCGGGAACGTGACCTTTCCGAACTCGCCACCCTGCATGCTGAATTGTCGCTCGCCGAATCCTGGTGGGCTTCACAACTAACCGCGGTGGCGGGAATCTGGAACGAAAGTATCGGAACACCAACCGCCATCAAGAACATTCTTGAGTTTGCAACCGGTCGCCCTGGCTTCGAGGAACTTAGGCCCAAACTTGAGGAGGCCGCACGTGAAGCTCTCATGGCCGCACAGATCAATGATGACGAGGAGTGGGACATCGCCTTTGCTGTCTTTACGGATTTACTAGGCAGCGAGATTCCTGGCTCGCTTATAGATGAATTCGAGGTATACCTCTACGATGCAATCGCGACTCAGGGCATGAATCTAACCAACATCGATGAATTAATGTCAATGGCATCAAATCTTGGTTTGTCGGCGGCCGTGGAGGATCTGGAGGAGCACGCGAGGACTATCTATGAGTATGAACAGATCATGGAAGAGGACCGCGAAGGATGGTCGAGCAAGACTATCCAAAACGACGGAACTGACGCCGCGTTGCGGTCTTTGTTCGATCGGTTCCGACCTGCGCCTTCAGAATTCGACGCATGATGTCGTCTACCTTGATTGCCCTAGGGCGGTCCCCGCTGGTACTGCCACCAATACACAGCTGGAGCCGCTTAGCCTGACGGAATCGCCATCACCGGCCTCTAGGACACTGGGCAGAGAAGATGCTACGAGAACTACCCTCCACGACTTGGGTTTTTCCGGAAGTCAGAGTCGGGTTCCAGGAGCTACGCTGTGCTGAATCTTTGCTACTCACCAGTGATCCGTCGGCTCCTATCCAATGCGTGCAACAAATGTCCCCTCCGGGACTAAGGAGTCGCTGTTTGTATTACGACGATTCCGTGGATGGTTGTTCTTGCTGCCCACCGAACAACCACTTATGCACGTCAAAATTGGGGTCGTGATCCCCGGCCAGAAGTCGCTGCTCCCAAAGTAGTACCGCTTCATCACCCGGGCATTCCTCCACGGCGTACGCAGCCAACCTGGTTGCCGCGTGGTGGTCCCCGGCCGCTTCCATCTGATCGGCCGCTTCAATTTGAATCAAGGTGTCAATGGCTGCAGGCAACGGAGCCTCCTTTCCCTGGACGCGAGCAGCGCGGCGCGAATCCGCCAACGCTAACCACTGCTCTACTGTCCATTCAGGTGGCCGGTAATCCGAAAGAAATGCAACGGTTTGGGCGATAGCTGAGGGTCTCTCCAGTACTGATTCGTACCTCTTTAGAAACTCCCCCACCTCTGACCCATGATCCGCAGGATTCGTGACCTGGTGCCAGAGTACGTAGATGGCGATGAGGGCTGTCCTTTCCTCTCCGTCTGGAAGACCGGGAACCAGCTCCTCGATTTTGGTCACCACCTTGGTGAGATTGAATCCTTCACTCCTGCCAGCCCGCCAGTCGATGATGGCTTCCGCCACGGCAGAAAATCTCTTGAGGGCTGACTTGGCGTCGAGCTGCTCGTGCTGCCAGATCCAATATTGAGGGGCAAGTTCCATCTGGATGACTCCTGGCAGGGAATCCGTATAGTCCCAAGGTGCAGATTCTTCCGCTGGCGTCGCTTGGACAAACTGCCTGACCACGTGACGCAGCAGACGCCAGAGACCAGACAAAGTAAGGACCTGCCGAAGCCTTGGTTCGAAAGCCGTTTCTGCTCCATCGGTGTGTACCCAAGCTTCCTGACTAAGATTCTCCAGAACGTGGCTTCTCCTAGAACGGATGTCGTAGGCGATGCTCAGCATCCGCTCGATATCAGCCGAACGCGGAGGCCTCACTGCCCCAGTCGCGTCCCCGCGGTAGAAGTCAGGCGAGATCCTAGCGAGCGTTGAGGAGATGAAACGGCGCTTTAGACCTGCACGGTCAGCCATCAGCACCGCTTCGCGGATGTTTGCCTTCTCCTCCTCGGCCAAGTCCATTAGTGCTGCGTCCATGATCTTGCGTTTGGAAGGGTCGTACCGGTCCCAAGTAGTAGGCGCCGCCAGAGAGTCCACCGAAAGAGATTCGAGGGCTGCAACGAGGTCCGTATATGCCCCTGTTGGATCATCTAAGGCCCTCCGAGTTGCATCCACTGAGTTGCGGATAGCCCTCATGACGCGAGCAAAATCAGCGCGTGGGAGCTGCAACAGGGCCTGCATGAAGCTTTTGAGCTCATCCCAGCTCTCCGGGCCGATAACTTGTCCGGAAGTAAAGAGCTGTGGAAATAAGCTGGAAGCTCCGCTACTGTGACCGCGAGGACCAGCAATCAGAATTAGCCGGCGTGCCTGATCGTAGTCCCGTTCAAACGTCCGGTTGAGGGAAAAAGTCATCACGTAGGCAACGTCGTCAAGGAGCTCGTCACCTCCCGTGGCGACCAAGATCGAGTCTCTCCCGTGCCAATCTTGGGCCTCAAGCCTGTCCACTGCTTCCATGGTGACAGTCGCCATGTCCGTGATTCCTGTGGAAAAGTGGACCGTCCCCACCGGCAAGTGAATTGCGGGAGCAAACGGGAACGACACGTTGGTGTAGAAAGTCCTTCTATGAGTATTCTCTTTCAGCGCAACTTCTGAGCGAAAGTAGCGTCCAGAGGCGATCTGCAGCATCAGCTGCCCTCGAAACGTCTCCGATTTTTTCTTAGCCATGGGCGCCACTCGACAACCAGGGACGTAAATATTCCTCAAGGGTCAGCACCGGAAATTTCTCGTTCACGAAGCCAGCCGGAGCCACTTTACGGGTCACGAAAACGGTGGAGAGGCAATAAGCAGATCCGTCCATCGACGGCTCCAAGCCAAGTTTGACAGCGATTTGGTCTATGAACGGCTTCAGTTCGGCTTCCTTCCGGGCCAGTTGAGTCGAGTAAGAGGGCTTGGTTTTGCCTCTTGAGTTTGTGGAATCCCTGAAGAAGGTTCGCAGCTGCCGTGCGGTTTCGGCCACGGCGTGTACGGAGGCAGGGTCCTTTGCTTCGATGAGCCAGATGGTATTTTCGCCGGGCTTCGCGGCGACGAGGTCGATCTCAGTCGTGAGCGTTGGGACTCCGAGCCGTCTGTGGTCTCCGGCCTTCACACGCGCAATGGTTCTGAAGCCCAGATTCTTCAATTCATTCTCAAGCGTCTTTTCGAAGTGTTTGTTACGTAGGTCCCGGATACGTTCGAGGGCTTTTCCTACCTCCGGCGGGATTCCGTCTGTCCATGGCAGTACGCCTTGGGACAGGTGGTTGTTGTAGACGCTGAGGCTTGTCATCAAATATTGCGGGGCTATTAGGAGGCTGCCAGCGTCGGATCGGACGATGGGCTGAACCAAGAGTCGGTGGCGCCTGGTTCTGGTCTGCCAAGGTTCCCAGTCAGATTTTTGGAACTCTCCCGTGGTGCTGACTAAGAGCTTTAGCGCTCGGCTGTACCGATCCTGTCGGGCCCCGGTGGTGTCGTTGGCCTCTGCGCAGATCCAGTCGATTACCTCAGTCTCGTAACCCGTTCCGACACTGCTGCCTTGTGCAAAAGAATCCCATCGGACAAGGGCGGTTAGAACGTGGAAGATGTCCTCTACGCTTGCGCCTTCTGTTTCGAGCATGGCCTGATTGAGTTCGACCATGGAGACCGGCGATTCTGTTACCGATGATTTCCCTGGATTGAGACTGACGCCGGCTGAAGCTTTGTCCATGGCCTGGACGTTAAGCACCCAGGAGCCCGGTGCTGGCTGTTCGTCCTGTTCGAATTTGATCTCGTACGCGTGGGTGATTTCGATGGTGAAAGGGGCGACCTTATGATGTAGGCGCTCACTGATGGTCGTCATGGTCCGGTATGCATTGGCTGCTGCAAGAAGTCCGCTCCATCTCCGGCTCGTTATCGGAAGGGGCGGGCCGTCAGCGCCGGTGCTGCGCAGCGATGCCTCGACGATGATTTCGTTGCACTGTCGGAGCATTAGCGTGTCGCCCATGGCTTCTGCCATTCGTTCTTGAGGATCCCATGTGACGGGTAGGTGGGCGGCTACCCTGCTGAGGTCCTCTCGCTGGCGGGTGCCGTCGTACATGACTCGGTTGAGCTGCTCTAGACCGGTCTCAAGTATCTCTTGTTTATCGTGGGCGCGAATGCGTTCATTGAGCGCGGCCAGGGCAAGAGGTGCGAGGTGTTGCTGCACGAGCCTGTTGGCGTCATGGCCCCGGTATGTCCCAGGTTCGACGTCACTGGCAGCTAATTTTCGAGCTGATGCTGCGATCGTAGCTGATTCGTCTGCGGGGTCTAGGCTCCATGCCGAAGCTAGATGGTGGAGAGTGGTCCTCGATCGAGCAGTTTCCAGGATCAAGAACGGCTTGTTCGAAAGCCAGTCCTCCCTGAGGTCTGTAATTACGTCACTTTGAAGGTTAAGTGACCCAAGCAAACCTACAAAGGCATCTGCTGTTACTCGGTTCGCGGCCCGCGGATCACCGTCAGCCAATTCGACAAATCTTTCAACATCTATTGCCCATTGGAAATTCCGTTCACCCGTTGTGCTTTCTTCATCAAGGGGGCTGAACTCTATGATTGATTGATCAGGTTCAACACGCGAGTCAGATTTGATTGCTTGAAGTACCAGTCGATAGCCAGTCGCTTCGGAGTGAGAATGCGCTTGTTCCCATCTCTCTCGGATAGCGTCAAAAGCAAATACTAGGCCCCCGCAGAAGCCGAAAAGGAATTCATAGTGCTCCGGTGGGCTCCAGGACGGAATTGACCTAATGATTGCTACTGGTGGATTCGTTAGCGCTAGCGACCAGCCCACCACGGGAGGTGCCTGATGGAGGCCGGTCAGGGGATCGTAGCGTCCATACTGCTGCTGGATTGCTATCGTTGCCACACCGCGGGCAGTTAATTCGGCGACCTGTGTATCCCTTAAAGGTGGAAGGCCGGTAGCATGCAGCGCTTCCTCAAGTGACGAGAGCTCATATGCGCGCTCCCATTCCGCGTCCCCGGCATGGGCTTCGAAGTAAAAGAAGGAGGGGGCAATGCCCCCGGCGAAGAAAGACTTACCGTTAGCCCTCCATGGCTCCCAGTAGTTAATGGCTTCCCACCCGAAATTCTCTGGAAAGCTTGGATCGCTCAGGTCGCGTGCAAAGAGATACAGGTCATCTTCGTCTTTTGCAGTTTCAGCGATCCACGTCAGGTCTTCTAACGCCAGTGTCGCCGAGCCTTTTTTCTGGGGTACGGCGAGATGGCCGGCGGCAGCAAAGATAACAAGCGGAACTATTTCAGTGTCTGCCGTGAGCGTGAGCTCTCCCCCACCGGCGAGGGCGACGACAACGGGCTCGTCACTGCCTGAAACTTTCTTCGCAAGCCTGTCGCTCGCAAATGATCGGCTCTGTGGCAAGAAATCTTCTACTTGCACCATGGAAACAGCAATTGCCGTATTCGTATTCACTGGCAGGATCCATTGGATCTCCTGTCCAGTCAACGCAAAGTTACCTGCCCGTTTCGGCGCACCTTCGTACAATGACTTGGAGAACCTCCAGAGCGCCTTCCGCACTGCATTTAGACTTGAGATGCGCAAAGCACGGCGAGCTTCCGGGTTCTGCTTGACAGTACCAACTAATTCGGACACTGCAGCCCCCACAATCTCCGGAACGTAAGCGGGAGGCAGCCACCGGTCAGGTAGTCCCGGCGTTCTGTACCTCAAGTACCAACCAAACGGGCTGTTCGGACTTGAAGGATCAAAGTTCGCGTTATCCGATGATCTGGTCATCCACTCGAGAGCAGCAGCATCTCCTTCCTTGAGCTCAAACGTCGTCAAGGGGTCTCGAGAAATTAGGGCTTTAGCTGCTTCCACCTCCTCCACAGGAAGAACAATCTCGTCCCGCAACTCTAGGTTCGGAGCAGGTTTGAATGAAGACGAGAGTCCGTTGGTCGCAGTGTGCGCCCAGTTGTAGGCCACTCGGATGACATTCTCGAGACCAAACCCATGCTTCCTCATGAGAAATGGGTCAAGGGCCTCTGCTAAACGCAGCGCACGAGACAGATCAGCTAAAGGGCGCTCCGTGGCCCCAGGTACAACATGCCGCAGATCATCGCCGACCCGAACGAATAGTGATTCAGACGGGTCCTTAGGAATGAAATCCTCCTGAACACCATCAATTCCTGAAGCCTCTGCTGCCTGATCGACGACTTCTTGAACTGATGTAAGCGGAGTAGACAGAGTGGTATGCGCGATAGAGCGGGCACGGAGGGCGGCCGCGAGGGCGCTACCAACGGAAACAGAGCGGTGGCGCGCCGACGGCGACGACGCTGCTGCGAATAAAAGACACCACAATTCGTCTGCGTTGAAACTACTCATTGAGCGGGCCAGAGGATCTAGCCGATCCAAGCCGCTCCGTCGCTGTTTTCTTGGCTTTCCAGCTTTATTTCGCCCCATAGAGAACATTCAAGCCGATGGAGGCCTCGATGCTTGTCAACGTGTCGGGTGTCCGTGTGTTGCGGTACCCCCAAGCGCAGACCGTGGGGCCGGAAGGCAACGCATCTGACTACAGTTCTCTACTTCGCTCGGGAATCTCCACGTCCTCATCCTTGAACACATCCCGGCCCGACACATGCCGCCAGACAACGTGGTCCAGCCTTCTGGCTTCGATCGGGTACAGCTCTGCGACCTGCCTAATCAGGTCTGCAGCCTCAGAAGTGCTCAGTTCCCGCTCCCCCAGCTCCGCATGCTCCTTGATAAACCTAATCACCATGCGATCAGGCTTTACCGACTGGAAGCCGGCCAGGATGAGCAGGTAGTTGTAGTCACCCCAGACCGCTGACTGGGCAGGTGCAGCCAGGCGTCCTTCAGCGCCTTCAGTTCCTTGTCTTCTGCGTACGCCCGGTGCAGGTGGTCCCGCGTCGTGTAGCCCAGCTCGTGGAGCTTCTCTGCGGCCTGGCGGATGACCTCGGCCTTCAGAGGGGCGTTCATTCTTGTGTGTGCCGCGGGCCTGTAAAGTAGTGAGACACCGCGAACAGGCTGGTGAGTCGCCTTAGCGGAAGGTTCCCCTGCTATTTATCGGCCGCGTCCAGCCCCGCTGATTTCGTTGGATCACCACCAAGTGTGACGTTTGGACTTGCCATTTGCCTAGTAGCCTTCGGAGTCTGCAACAGCATTGCTCTATCCAAGCGGAATGTTTAGAACCTTCGCGGTCTTTCTTTATTGGTGCTGCTATAGCCGCAGTGGCCGCTGTGATTTTGGGCATTCTGGTAGTCAATCAGTTCATCACCGACTTCAACATGGGCGCGTAGGCAGTAGGCTTATTTCATGGCGAGCAAAACAGTAGTGATTCTTTCCGACGACCTGGACGGCTCGGAAGCCAGCGAAACTATTCGATTCGCACTCGATAACAGCGAGTACGAGATCGATCTGAATGAAGGCCACGCCAATGAACTGCGGCAGGCTCTCGAGCGTTTTACCAATGCCGGACGCAGGCTATCCGGCGGACGCGGCGGTCGCGCTTCAGCTTCCAGCCGTAAAACGTCCTCACAAGGCGGGCCGGACGCTAAGGCCATTCGCCAGTGGGCTGCTCAGAATGGCATCTCGGTGAATACTCGCGGTCGAATCCAGGCCGAAGTCGTGGAGAAGTACGAAGCAGCTCACTAACGAAAAAGGAGCGAGTGTGGCCGCCTGTCCGCAATGTCAAGGCGAACTGCCAGAGAAATCCGAGTCTGGGCAGTGCCCGCATTGTGGGCATGCCTGGGGCACCCTGCGTTTAGGCGGACTGGGCACACTCACGTCCGTTGTCACTGAGATCGGCTATGGCGTTGATAAGTCCTGGCTTGAGCAGTGGGGACAGATGGAGCGTTCATACAAAAAGCTCCAGGAACTCTACGCTGCTACCGGCGCCGGCAATCAAGAAGCACAAACGATTGTGAAAGACTTCTTCATCCATTGCTGGCATCTTGGGGACTGGCTCTCAAAGGACAAAGGAACTAGCGTCACTTGGCCTGAAATCAAGACGTTGCTGCAGTCCGAAATTGATATCAACATCTGCAACGCCATGGCCAACACCTCGAAGCACCACACGCGGTTCCCAAATGAAACTAGCGCTAGAGTCAGTTCGCTAAAGCTGCATCCCAAGTTCGAAGCGACTATCGAGGTCTCTCCTCCCAGTGGCCCTACATAGACCCGGGACGCGTTAGATGTGGCGACCAGCTGCATGGACATCTGGGGCAAGTTCATGGCGGCCCACAAGCTCATTCTCAAAAAATAGACAGGATCGAAACTTATTTTAGTTTCGACCCTGTTTTTTAATTGCCCTCATATCGCACCCGGTGCGACTGTCGGAATATGCGAAAAATGCTCGTGTCCCTAGCCGTGGCACTTTCTCTTGTATTTGCGACGGCACCAGCGCTAATGCTGCGACTGTCGGTATGACTTTTCGGACCTGCGCTGGGTTATTACATCGGCCTCGACCGCGCAGACCAGGGCGCAGTGACCCCTAGGGCGGCCGGTGTAGCAGCGGGGGAGTGCATCCAGACGAACGGCGTTCTCTGCCCGGCAAACTGCGCCGCTCTTGAGCGCGGTGTCGTTCTGCATCGCCTGCAGTGCAGACTACTCGAATGTCCTGCGGATTTATCTCGTCCTCGCGGAAGCTGACTTAGTTGTGGGCTCAGTGCACACCACATGTCGGCAGTTCCTTAAGCAAGAGCGGGATGAAGGCATCGGCCGTCGCTGTTGAGCCCGGGGTCAACAGTCCATCAAGGATGGCTCCTACGACTTTAGCCGACGGTTACACTCCTAGAGCCAACACAAAGGAACTCCCTGCCAGCGTGCTCGCGGCAGGGACTTGCCTGTTACCGGTCAGATCGTTAGCCGCAGAGAACCTAGGTAGTGCAGACGAATTGGGTGTAGATGGCTCCGGCGCCCAAGCCAACTGGGTCGTCAGGCCGCGTCATACCCTGCGGTGAATAATTAGATTATCTAAACAAGCGGATCTCCTTGTTGATCGGTTCGTTCACGTTGTAGAAGCAGCAAATGAACCCCTGCGCATTGCCCGTGACGGTTGCGCCCCCTTGCACAAAAATAGTGGAACGGCCAGTGAATGCCTCGAACCTATAAGTTCGGGTGTAAACACGGCCTACGTAACCTTCACACAGGAAGGAGTCACTGAAACTTGACGTATTGACCGTCTTGCCGGTGACCTGCCTCAACTCCATGTTAATATTGATGTTTTCGTCGAAGAACGTACATGTGACCGTGTAGGTTCCGGTGACAGCCGTTCCCTTAGCTGAAATCTGGCCATCGCTCACAGATATAACCGAAGCGGCGGCTCGCGCCGGGGTAGCGGTCACGAGTCCACCGACCCCTAACAACACGATGAACAAAAATGCGGAAAAAGACCTAGTTTTCATCTGTCGAAACCCTGACTCGGAGGCCGCGCCTTTTGCTGGCCGGCCCCGTGAAGTGTGAAATTTATAGCGGTTCACCGTAGGACAAGGCGCCGTTCTCGCTATGGCCAAAACGAACCGGTGCGCTAACCCAGGACAAACCGTCAGGTCCCCGTTTGAGGGAATTACGTCAGACTGTCTCAGTGGCATCCCATCACGTCCTCCCGCGATGGACACCTAGCCTGAGAATAGACCTTTGACTAACGAGTGACCAGATCAAAATGCCCCCCACATTATGTTCTGAAGGAATAGGGGGCGATCACCTAAAAGCCCGACCTTCCCAGGGCTGCGTTGCCAGTTAGGAGCGGAGTTTCGCGGCAACCGACGCCCCGGGGGTTCTTGATCGCCTGCCAGCACGTGCGGCCGGTGCAGGGGTTCGTCCAGGCGCTTATCCGCGAGACTGCCCCCAGGGGCCGGTGCCCGAACTCAAAGCCGCCAGCCCAAAGGCTGTGGACCTCGCTGCGCACGTCAAGGTGCGTCGGTCGCCAATCCGCTGGCAGTCACCCACCATGCGCTGCCCCAACGCCATTCTCCTATTTTGAGTAGGCAGGCGGAACGTCTTACCTTGGTTCCCTAAGAAGGAGTATTGATGCCGGATGCGGCCCGTTTGCAAGCCAATCGTCGCTGATCTCGGTGGCTTTGGCTGCATGAAGAACGAGCTGTGCGGCCAGGGTTGAGCCAGTGATTTTTGAGTAGGCCAGCGCAATTTCCCCAACAGCCTCGGTGTGCTCGAGAACCGGGAGCAGATGCGCGGAGGTGACATTGCTGAGCTCCCCAACACGTTGGCCGTCGAGACGGATTTCGACAAAGGGACGCTGGGTCCCATTCTTCAACGTGTAGGTTTCTTTGTGCAGGCTGACCAGCAGTATTCCCATACCATCGGCAGGCACATACTTGCCGAGTACGTCGAAGTGGTTTTCTTCCTTCAGGACCTGAATTGCTGATCCCCAAGTTATAAGGGTAGTCACGCCTGCAGGCGCAGCATTGAGGGGTGCGATTAACGCTGGTTCAGGCAATGCAACGGTTACGCGCGCCCGAAGGCGGTCCCCTTCGTCGTAAGCCCAAACCCGGGCAGTGGCAGCAGCGACGTTTCCGCTGGCGATGATTCTCGTCAGCGGTCGTGTGTAGCGTTTTGCGTCCTCTCGGCTGAGGTAGCCGAGAACTCGGCCTTTCCATCGGACGCTGATGGCGTTGGGGTCAAGCGGGTTGTCCGGTTCAGCCACCAGTTCCACCAGTAGACCTTCAGTTTCACCTTCGTTCCGACCAGCTGCCAGCGCACCATTTGCACGCAGGGCCGCCCTGATCGCCTTGCCGTACGCGTGTTCGCCTACAACTTCGACATTCGGCCATTCCGACCGGCCAAGCGAAACATGGTAAAGATTCTTGGTGGCCGGAACTGCTTGATCTACCCGCGGGGTCGGGTCCGCAGCGACTGGCACATCAGTAACCGGAGCCCCGCTAACCAAGACTTCCATTTGCTCGCCGTCGGCAGGCGTATTGGGGTTCTCAAGAAAACCTGCCGACCAGTTGATGTCCTCCCACGCCTGCCGACGGCTACGCCGCTTCCGCATCAGGAATGCCAGCCCGACAATTCCTGCGGCCAACAGAGTTCCTGCCGGGGATGAGAAGGTCACAACCAGCAGCAGCAATCCGAACAAAGTCCGCTGGGCAATTCCCCCAGCCTTTTCGATTTCAGGGACGCCGCGGCCACCAGTAGTCAACTTGGCCGGGTCAGCACCAACGTGCGCCAGGACGTTGGCCGCCTGTCCCACTGTAAGGTGCATCAGGCTGGGGCGGGCCCCGGTAGCGCGCGCGACTGCAGCACGAACATGGTTACGCTAAAACTTCGACACAACCACCGTATTGTCGGGTGTCAGAAGCTCCCGCCATGTCTCGTTTGTAATGACCTGACGGGCAACGGGACCGGCAGTGGGAGCGGAAATCAGGGCAGCTGACCTACGGCTCGGCCGACCGCTCGAACCGCTGGAGACATACGAGACACCGGTTCCGGGGACCCTCACCGTACTCGTCGTTCGGCCTGTGGCAGTTCTGGTAACCCTAAACGGACCTGCGCCGACACTGGCGCTCAACCCGCGCTTCGATGCTGTGATCCGAACAGGCCCAAAACTCTTCGACTTACGGTAACGAAACCCCAACCCGCACCTCCAAAACATTCACGCGGGAAGCCAGTATTCCTCGTTTGAACCCGATTCTATGTCCTCGTCACGACGTTCTGAATGAGATAACGAGTGTCAGTTGGAGCCGATAGTGTTCGGCTTCAGATAGCCCTCAAGAAATCCGCGGGATTACCACAGGATTAGCTCAAGAATGCATCAAGAAAAGAGCAGCATCTCTCGATGTTGCTCTTCAGTCGCAGTCACGAGTAGGTCCATCGGCCCTTCGATCGGCCGATAGAAGCAATTGCCCCGTAAGTGACAAATCCTTTCCGAAAGGCGCTGCTAAAACGTCTTGAAGTGACATCAGCAAGGTGGGTTCTACTTTTATTACGACCACTAATACTTTTACGAAGTTCCGCGTCATGGGGATTTTGTCCCATTGCCAAGGCACCTGCTACACATTGTCTACTTGACTTGACGGAGCCGTAGGGACGGTTTTCGCGGTCAGGACGATTTCGGGGGCAATCACGTATGGGGATCTCTTCGCTGCTGCACGGAAAACGCCGTAGGACGGCATCCGTTTCGGCACTGGCCAGCATCTCATTGGCGGCAGCCGCTCTGGCTTTCCAGTACGACGGACTTCCTGCCGCAGACCTGGATCTCAATGATGGCGGCGTCTGGGTCACCAAACAGTCCGATCTGCTGGTGGGTCACCTGAATTTCCCCTCACGGGTACTGGATGCCGGGCTTCGTACCAAGGCTCCTCAGTACGATGTCCTCCAGCAAGGCGACACCGTACTCGTTCACGACAGCGCCAATGCCACGCTGACCCAAATTGACCCCGCGCGCGTGACGCTCCTAGGCAGTGGCTCCCTGCCCGCGGGCGCAGCCGTCTCCACGGGATCTGATACGGCGGCTATCCTGGCCGACGGTGACCTATACGCAGTTCCCGTTGGAAGTATCGATGGTCTTCGCTTAGACGGCGCGGAACCACTGGCCAAACTCGGTGCCGGCGCGGTGGCGACTATTGGCCTCGACGGCGTCATCCACGCCTTCTCGCCTACCCTCGGCGAAGTGCGCGACTATGCTCCGAAGGACAAAGACTACGCCCAAAAATCGGCTCGCAAGCTAGCTGAACTTCCCAAGGACGCGAAGCTGAGCATCGCTGCCGTCGGTGCCGACGCGGTGATGTTCGATTCCAACGCTGGAGACCTCTACTTGCCCGGTGGACAGAAAATAGCCATAGCCGATGGAAAAGGTGGGTCACTTCAAGAAAACGGGCAGGCAAACGACCGCGTACTGGTGAGCACTCTGAGTGCCTTGGTGGCACAGCCTCTGGCTGGAGGTTCCGCTACGGTTACCCGCGCTCCTAAGACGAGCACGAACTCCGCGCCAGCGGCCCCCGTCTGGCTGAACGGCTGCGCATACGCTGCCTGGTCCGGCACCTCAACCTATCTGCGGGACTGTGGGGCCGGGAAGGTCGAATCCGGTGCCGTGCCAAACATGCCGGCGAATGCCCAGCTGGTCTTCCGCGTGAACCGCGATGTAGTCGTTCTCAATGACATCCAAGGCGGCGGCGTCTGGCTGGTCACGCAGAAAATGCTCTTGGTGCAGAACTGGAACGACGTAGTTCCCCCGCCGGACGTCCAGGATGACCAGGAGGAGAAAAGCCCGGACCAGCAGGTAACCCTGCCGAAACGCACCGAACAGAACCACCCACCAGTCGCCGTCGATCAGCAATTCGGCGTCCGGGCAGGGCGCACGTCCCTCCTGCGGGTTACGGAGGAGTGCTCGGACCCGGACGGAGACGTACTTGCAGCGGCGCTGGCAGGATCGGCCCCGCCGGGTGTCGAGGTCCAGCCGGCTCTGGGCGGTGCGGCCCTCCAGGTCTCCGTGCCCGCGAGTGCGTCCGGTTCCCTGACCTTCAGGTATCGGGTGGACGACGGGCGAGGTGGAACAGCCGAGGCCAATCTCACCTTGGCGGTCCGTCCGGCGGGGCAGAACTCTCCGCCGGAGCTGAAGCGGCCACAATCCATGAAAGTGGAGTCCGGCGCTACCCTCCAGCAGGACGCCCTGCAAGGATGGCGTGATCCCGACGGCGACGAGATGTACCTCAAATCTGCCACCACCGACTCGGGCGACCGCGTCACCTTCCGAAACAACGGCATTATCGACTTCGCCGCGGTCTCCGGCCAAACGGGAGTCAAAGAGGTCAAACTCATCGTCTCGGATGGCACTGCTGACGCCGAGGGCCTGCTCCGCGTCGAGGTGCTGCCCAAGGGGTCTCTGCGACCGATCGCCAACGCCGACCGGATGACCGCCGTCGCGTCTACGCCTCTGACGATGTCTCCCCTGCTCAATGACATCAGCACTTCGGGCGCCGCTCTGCGGCTCGCAAAGTATGACCAGGTCCCCGGGGCAAGCATCACCGCCGACTTCACCGCCGGCACGATCACCTTCCAGATGGCCACTCCGGGTACTTACTACATGCAGTACCTGGTGACTGACGGACCCAACTCCGCCGTCGGGCTGATCAGGATAGACGTACTGCCAGGAAGCGGCACAAGCCGTCCGGTCGCAGTACGCGACGTCGCCCTGGTCCCCGTCGGCAGATCAGCCCTGGTGGACGTCCTGGCCAACGACAGCGATGCCGCAGGCGGAATCCTCATCGTCCAATCCGTCGAGGTACCCGCCGGAACCGGGGTCACGGCTGAAGTACTGGAAAACCGCGTGATTCGGGTGACCGATATGGTGGGTCTTAGCCATCCGGTCACCTTCCGCTACACCGTTTCCAACGGTGCCGAAGCCGCGACAGGTGAGGTCCTTGTCCTTCCCGTCCCGCTCCCGGCCACGCTCCGCCCCCCGGTCACCGTCGATGACACGGCGACGGTAAGAACCGGCGACGTGGTGACAGTCGACGTCCTGCACAACGACTACCACCCCGACGGCGACACCCTCACCCTCCGTCCGGACCTCGTGGCCCCGGAACCCACGCCAGCTGAGGGAACAGCTTTCATCAGCGGCGACAAGTTGCGTTTCCGGGCCGGCCAGAATGCAGGAACGGTGCACGCAACCTACGAGGTAGCGGACTCGCAGGGCAACCGCACCGCAGGCTACGTGACCATCCAGGTGGTCGCGGAAGATGACACTCATAACTCGGCTCCCCGTCCCCAGCCCATCACCGCGCGCGTCATCGCCGGCAACACCGTCCGCATCCCGGTTCCGCTGGACGGCATCGATCCCGACGGCGACTCCGTGGATCTGCTGGGCCAGCGGGATGCCCCGAAGATGGGTCGCGTAACTGTTGGCGACACCTGGCTCAACTACGAGGCGTATCCCGACTCGGCTGGTCGCGACTCCTTCACTTACGTCGTGCGTGACCGCCGGGGAGCCGAAGCCGTCGGCACCGTCGTCGTCGGCATTGCCCCGCCCAGCTTCCAAAACCAGGCGCCCTACGCAGCAACAGACACGGTCACGGCGAAGCCGGGCCGCACCCTGTCCGTCCCTGTCCTCGCCAACGACAGCGACCCTGACGGCGACCCGATCCTGCTGGTGACGGAAGGGCTGACCGTGCCCGACGGCCTATCCGCCAAGGTCACCGATGGCCGCGTCCTAGTCACCGGGCCCGGACGCTCCGGTCAATACACCCTCCGGTACACGGTCGCCGATATTTATGGCTCGAGCTCGGTCGGCTCCCTCGTGCTCGACATCAAAGAGGACGCCCCGGCCCAGCGACCCCTCGCGCGGGACGACTATGTGACGAAGATCGAGATGTACGGCAAAACATCGGTTGATGTACCCGTTCTGGCCAACGACGAAGATCCCGACGGCGTCGCCTCCGACCTGCGGGTCTCCACGGATGACCCCAATACCTCCGTCGGACCCGGCGGAACCGTCAACGTCAGATTCACCGAGGCCTCCCAGGTCATTCTGTACACGGTGGCGAACGCGGACGGACTCACCGCATCCGCGTTCGTCCATGTGCCGGGACTGAAGGACCTGCGGCCTGAACTGTCCGTGACCAAGCCCCTCGAGGTGAAGAGCGGAGAAACCCTCACCATCAGTCTTGCCGACGTGGTGAAGGTACGTGACGGACGGATTGCCCGCATTGCGACCGCTGACAGCGTCTCGACGTCCCATTCCAATGGCGCTCCCTTGCTGAAGGACGAACACACGTTCAGCTACACCTCGGCCGCGGACTACTACGGCCCGGATACCCTCACGGTCCAGGTGACCGACGGCACCGGCCCCGATGACGCGAGCGGGCTCTCCTCGACCATCTCCATACCGATCCAGGTCATTCCTGCACAGAATGTTTCGCCGACCCTGTTGGGCACCACCATCGAGGTGGCTCCCGGTGAAGCAGAAATTCCGGTCAACTTGGCACGGCTTTCCCGGGATCCGAACCCCGGCGATCTTGACCGACTGGCATACAGCCTGCAAGGCAGCCCCTCGGGCGGATTCGCCGCACGGGTCGAGGGACAAAAGCTGTTGGTAAAAGCTGACGCTTCCGCCGCTCGGGGTGCGAGCGAAAAAGTGGTCGTGCAGGTCAGCGACAGCACTTCAGCTCCCACTACCGCGACGTTCACGCTGACCACTGTTGTTTCCTCCCGGCCTTCCGCGGCGGCGAACGACGACGTCGTGGCCGACGCCAAGGCAGGCCAAAAATCCGTTGTGGACGTGCTGGCCAACGACGTGAACCCTTTCCCTGAGACACCGCTGAAGGTCCTCGGCGCCCACGTAGATTCCGGCTCCGGTGTTGCCGAGCTGGAAGGCGACAAGGTTGCCATCACTCCAAGCGCGGACTTCGTTGGGGTCATGATTGTCAGCTACCAGGTGCAGGACGCCACCAACGCCCCCGAACGTCAGGTGGAAGGTCACGTGACGCTGACAGTGCGAGGAAAACCCGGCGTCCCCGGAGTGCCCTCGGTGAGCTCCATCCAGGACAGCACCGTCGTGCTCTCGTGGACTCCCCCGTCGAACAACGGGTCGTCGATCACCGGCTACGCGGTCTCGTCAGCGAAGGGCTATTCCAAGGCGTGCCCGTCCACCACCTGCACACTGGACGGACTCACCAACGACGTCGAGTACACCTTCACCGTCACCGCAACCAACGACGTCGGAACCTCCGACCCGTCGCCGGCGTCGGCACCGGCACGTCCCGACGCCCGGCCCGAGGCGCCCCTAGCACCCTCTCTGGTCTTCGGCGACAAGAAGGTCTCCGTCGCGTGGACCACACCGACGAGCCACGGTTCGCCAGTGACAAGCTACACGCTCGAAATCTCGCCCGCGCCGGCCTATGGTTCGGTCCAGAAAACCGGTGTCGCCGGCAACTCAATGGAGTGGGAAGGCCTGGAGAACGGCGTCGCCTACCAGGTGAGGGTCCAGGCCAATAACCGCGCCCCGGAACCGTCTGCGTGGAGCCCCTACTCGGCCTCGGTGATTCCCGCCGGCGTCCCGGACGCGCCGGCGCCGCCGACCACGTCGCCCTCGACGGCGGTCGGCAGCCAGGCACAGATCCTCGTAACGTGGGCGCCGCCGAACGCGAACGGTGACCCGGTTGCCGACTACACGCTCAGTGTTAGGCGTGGCGGCGCCGTCGTGAACAGCCTGACCCTCGCTGGAACCAGCCAGAACGTCACCGTGGATACCAGCGAATCCGACTACTCGTTCTCTGTGACGGCGCGAAACAAGGCCGGAGCGTCAGCGCCAAGCGCGGACTCGGCACCACGCCGGGCCGCGAACGCACCGTCGGCGCCTGTGAGTGTCACGGCCACCGAAGGCGACCGCAACTCGCAAGTTAGCTTCACGCCGGGTCCGTTGAACGGCAACCGGCCGAATGAGATCAGCTGGCGGTGGAAGGCGACGCCGGGCGGGTTGAGCGGTTCCTTTGGCAGCGCGACGACCGGGACGATCACGGGACTGGCCAACGGTACGTCCTACACCATCCAGGTCTGGGGCGAATCGACGGTCCAGGGCGTCGCTCCCGGGCCTGCAACGTCGTCGAACCCAGTGAACCCGTATGGTTCGCCGCTCGTCCGCAACCTCGTGGGCGTAGGCGGGGACGGCACAGTGTCCTTCAATTGGTCAGTGGACGGAAATGGCAGGAACGTGACCGGCGTGCAGGTTAACACCTCGGCCGGCAGCACGTCGGGAGGAGCGGGACTGACAAGCTACACAGCATCAGGACTTGGCCCGAGCCAGACAGTGAACGCCTCCGTCACCGTGACCACCGACGCCGCCGATGCTGCACGCAAGACCGCATCGGGCTCGGCCTCGGCGACGAGCAACCCGGTCCGCCTGAGCATTTCACGAGGCAATCCCGACTCCCGAAAGGCCGGGACTTATTTCCTGCAGTTGAATTACGCCAACTTGCCGGCAGGGAACTACACGCTTCAGTGCTACGCCAACGAAACACTGGGGGGCACGACCCCCTACGATTCGTGGAGCGGCTTCCTCAACGGAACAGGAAACCAGCAAGTATGCGGCAAGGCCGACTGGCAATCAGGTTGGTACGAGATTCGGCTGAGCGGACCGTATTCCGCGACAGTTCACCAGAATGTATAAGGAGCTACCCATGACAATCACTCAGGAACAGGCCACATGGTTCGCCGGAACCTTCCAGCAGCTCACTGACAACATCGGGCAAGCTGTGCTCGGCAAGCCGGAGGTCATCCGGCTCGTCCTCACCGCGCTGCTGGCCGAGGGGCACGTGCTGCTCGAGGACGCGCCCGGTACGGGCAAGACCCAGCTGGCTAAATCGCTGGCGGCCACGGTGCACGGAACGCACCACCGGATCCAGTTCACTCCGGACCTTCTGCCCTCCGACGTCACCGGCATCACCGTCTACGACCAGCAGACCCACCGGTTTGAGTTCCACCGAGGCCCGGTCTTCGCGTCCATCGTCCTGGCCGACGAGATCAACCGTGCATCGCCGAAAACCCAGTCCGCGCTCCTTGAAGTGATGGAAGAGGGCAGGGTCACCGTCGACGGTGTGGGACACGACGTGGGCCGGCCTTTTATGGTCATCGCCACCCAGAATCCCATCGAGCAGGCCGGCACCTACCGCCTTCCCGAGGCCCAGCTCGACCGCTTCCTGATCAAGACAAGCATCGGCTACCCGGACCTCCAGGCGGCCGAGGCGATCCTGGGCGCAGCCTCCACGCGCGACCGCTCATCAACGGTCAATGCCGTCATCACCACCAGCGCCGTGTCCGACATGGCAGGCCTTGTGGACGGGGTCCACGTGGATTCGGCCGTGCTACGTTTCACGGCGCAACTGGCCGAAGCAACCCGGCATGACCCCAACGTCCGGGTCGGCGTCTCCGTCCGCGGGTCGCTGGCGATCATCCGCGCTGCCAAGGTGTGGGCAGCCACGGAGGGCCGCTACTTCGTGCTCCCGGACGACATTAAGGCCCTCGCCCTGCCTGTGTGGGAGCACCGGCTCGTTCTGGACCCAGACGCGGAATTCGCCGGGGTCACCGCCGAATCCGTTCTGGCCCGTGTCCTGGCCGACGTCGCCGCGCCACAGACACGAGGCGCGGCAGCATGAGCCAGGCAGCGGCGAGGCGGCCGCTTAGACGGCTGCTGCCGCCTGCTCTGCATCCCGTGAACCTGAAGTTACGGCAAGCGGCAGATCCGGTCGTCGAATCCCTCTTCACGACCACGGCGCGGCTCCGTCCTGCATGGACCGTCTTGCGCGCAAAACTCGGCCTGGTGAGCCAGCGCGGATGGATCTGCCTTGCGGTCCTGGCCATTTCCCTCACGCTCGCGCTTGCCCTGGGCTGGCGGGAACTCTGGGCATCAGCATGTGTTCTTGCCGTCCTGTTCATGACGGCGGTCGGCTTCGTCCTGGGCAAGGCCAGGTATGACGTTACCGTCGATCTCGCGCGCCGTCGGGTCGTCGTCGGCGAACAGGCCGTGGGGCGCCTCCTTGTTCGCAACCCGGGCAGCAGCACCATCGCTCCCGCGCAGGTCGAACTCCCCGTAGGCCGCGGCCTGGCAACATTCCAGGTGCCCCGCCTGGGCCCCGGCGAGGAGCTCGAGGAGCTGTTCACCGTCCCCACCCAGCGCCGCGCCGTCCTGCAACTGGGTCCGGTCCGGTCGGTAAAGTCAGATCCCTTGCACCTGCTGCGCCGCACCGCAGGACTCAACGACCCTGCTGAGCTTTACGTGCATCCGCGCATCGTGCAGCTCGCCAACTCCTCAACTGGGCTCCTGCGGGACCTCGAAGGCCTGGCAAGGCAGACCATCTCCAACGACGACATCTCCTTCCATGCCCTGCGCCAGTACGCGCCCGGGGATGACCGCCGACACATCCATTGGAAGTCCAGCGCCCGCACCCAGAACCTGATGGTGCGCCAGTTCGAGGAAACCCGCCGCTCACAACTGGCCATTTTGCTGGCAGCCCGGCCCGGCGAGTACGCCGACCCGGACGAATTCGAGCTCGCCGTCAGCACCGCCGGCTCCCTTGGCGTGCACGCATTGGCCGACGGGAAAGCGATCACGCTCCTCGGACCCCACCGCGCAACGGCGCGTCATACCAAGGGACAACTGCTCGATGGCCTCTCAGCCGTGGAACTCAACGACCGGGCCCGGCCACTCCAGGACCAGGCCGGGACAATCGCCGCCCACGCCCCCGGCGCGTCAATCGTCGTCCTCGTCACCGGATCACCGGTCAGCCCAGAACAGCTCAGCCGTGCCTCGTCCCGCCTGCCAGTGGCAGCGCACCGCCTTGCCATCACCGTGGACCCGAACTCCACACTCCGCCGCCGGACTTCAGGCGACCTGACGCTCCTGACAGTCCCGACCTTGGAAGATCTCGCCACCGCTCTTCGGAAGGGGATCTGATGGCTTCGGCACCATCCCGGAGCAGGGCGACAGGTGCGGCGATTGCAGCCGTCGGATTAATCCTCGCCCTTCTTCCTCTCTATCCCGTCTACGGGACCTATGACTTCTGGCTGGCCCTTGGTGGTGGAGTGCTCCTCGGCAGTCTCGTCGCCGTTGCCGGAGCATGCTGGCGTCTCGGGCCGCTCCGCACCACTGCGGCCGCCGCAGCGGTGTACTTCGCCGCAGGCGGTTTCCTCGTGATGCGTTCGGAGAGCCTCTTCGGAACGGTACCAACGCTGGACGTCCTCAGAGCGCTCGCGTTGGGCCCGATCCAGGTCTGGAAGAGCATGCTCACGGCGGCGACCCCGGTGTCGGGCATGGATTCTCTGCTGCTCGCCCCCTACCTCCTCGCGATCCTCGGCAGCGTCATCACGGGAAGCATCACACTGCGCGGGGCCCGGCCCCAGTGGGCCACCCTCCCCGTGGGCGCCCTCATGCTCGCTGCCATCACGCTCAGCACCTATACGCCCTTCGCTCCCGCCGTGGTTGGTGCCGTGCTGACAGTCGGCCTGGCAGCCTGGGCCCTCCGAAGCGGACACACCGGCGGGGCAGGCAACCTGGCCCTCGGAAACGCGCCCGGCGGCAGCCGCGCCGCGATGGCAGCGGCGACCCTCGTTGTCGCGCTCGGTGTCGGGCTCGGCGCCGGGGCGATCGCCCCGCTCCCCAACGACCGCGCAGTCCTGCGGGACGCCGTCGTCCCTCCCCTGGACGTCCACGACCTCGCGAGTCCGCTGACCTCCTTCCGGCAGTTCACCACCGGCGGAGAATCACTGAAACTCTTCACTGTTGACGGGCTCCCGCAAGGCACAGCCATCCGCCTGGCAACGTTGGACCAGTACGACGGCATCGTCTACCGGGTCGCCACCAACGGCTCAGCCGGTGCCGGCCAGTTCACCCGCATTGGACGCACCATTACCAACACCACGAAAGGCAACCCGGTTGCCTATTCGGTGACCCTCGACCAACTAACCGGCGTCTGGATGCCCGGTGCGGGCTACTTGAACTCCCTGACGCTGAACGACAGCATCCCCAGGGACCGCAGGAACGGACTCAACTACAACCCGGCCACCGGAACCGCTGTGACGGTCGGCGGCGTCGCTCAGGGAGACCAGTACACGGCCGAAGCCGTGATCCCGCAAACCCCGGACGACACTGTCCTCGCGGCCGCCCGCGTTTCTCCGGTCACACTTCCTGCACCGCAGAATGTTCCCGAAATTGTCGACACACTTGCCACGCAATTCACCGCCGGCGCCTCCACCCCCTGGGACCAGCTGAAAGCCATCGAAGCCAAACTCCATACAGCCGGGTTCTTCAGCCACGGGCTCGAAGGCGAGGCCCGGTCACGGGCCGGACACACTGCTGAGCGCATTTCCACACTGCTCGAGGGAACCCAGATGGTGGGCGATGACGAGCAGTACGCGGTAGCAATGGCGCTGATGGCTCGGCAACTTGGTATCCCGGCGCGCGTCGTGATGGGCTTCCGCCAGGACCACCCCACCTCCGCGGCCGGCACCATCACCGGAGCCGACGTGCACGCATGGGTGGAAGTGCCGTTCGAGCAGATTGGCTGGGTGAGCTTCAACCCAACACCCCCCACTGACCAGGTGCCCAAGCAGGAAGTGCCGCAGCGTCAGCAGAAGCCACAGCCGCAGGTACAGCAGCCGCCGCCCCCGGTGGTGCCGCCAGTTGAACTCCCACCGGCCCCGCCCGTCAAGGAGGCCTCCGACGGTTCCACCCCCAACGACCTTGCCGCCCTCTTGGCCGCACTGCGCTGGGCGGGGACCGGCGTCGGGATCCTTGCACTCCTGGCGGCCCCCGCGGCTCTGGCTGCCTGGGTGCGCTGGCGGCGGCGCCGTCAACGCCGGACCGCGGCGCGCGCACCGGACAGGATCAGCGGAGGCTGGTCAGAGTTGGTTGACCTGGTCGTCGACCACGGCGCCGATGTTCCTGCCGGGGCAACGCGCCGTGAGGAAGCGGCCTTGCTCGGCGAACGCTTCCCGTCAGAAGCAATCGCTCCCCTGGCCGTCCGCGCTGATCACGCCGCCTTCGGGACCGGTCAGCCCAGCGACGCTGAAATCGCCGCGTACTGGGCGGATGTTGAAACCGCAGCACGGAGGATCCGGCGCTCAGTGGGTTGGCGTCGGCGCCTGGCGGCGAGATATTTCGCTCGCTCCGCCATGCGCGACTTCGGGCCGCTGCGGGCAAAGTTCCCTATTCCCCGCATCAACAATTCGTTGAAGAAAGCAAAAAACCAATGATCGAACTGTCCTGGGGAGCACACTCGGACCGCGGTCGACGACGGCCCCTCAACGAGGATTCCTTCCTCGCCGAGCCGCCGCTGTTCTTCGTCGCCGACGGCATGGGCGGGCATGCGGCGGGCGACCGCGCCAGTGCCGCCGCTATTGAAGCCTTCGCGCAGCTTCGCACGCTTCCACTGATAGCGCTCGACGACGTCGAACGCGCCTACGCCAGTGCGGTGCGGGAAGTCGCGGGCCTGGCCACCGGTGCCGACGCTGCCGGCACGACCATCTCGGGAGTGGCGGTCACTGAGCAGGGCGGCGAGCCCTACTGGCTGGTCGTTAACATCGGAGATTCACGCACGTACCGTCTCGCCGCGGGTGTGCTCCAACAGATCAGCGTGGACCATTCCGAGGTTCAGGAACTGGTGGATCGGGGCGAAATCTCCTCCGCGGAAGCCGAGCGCCATCCACAACGAAACGTCATCACGAAGGCCGTTGGTGCCGGCTCGTATGACGAGCCCGACTACTGGTTCATTCCGGTGGCCCAAGGAGACCGCATCATGGTCTGCTCGGACGGTCTTAGCAAGGAACTGGACGCAGCCCGGTTGGCCCAGGTGCTTGGCGAAGAACAGTCTGCGCAGGCTGCCGCTACGCGGCTCGTTCACGAAGCACTGCTTCATGGCGGCCGCGACAACGTCACGGTCGTGGTCGTGGATGCGGTTCAAGCCCCCGGAGGTGACCTCGACGACACCAACCTGGATGTGCCGGACGAGGACACCATGCCACGGGTAATCAGTGTGAAGGAAAGGACCGGAGATGCGCCGATACAGTTCGGGTGATTGGTATGCACTCGTGACGAACGACGGTGTTGCGATGCTGCCCGCCAGCGTTTCACCGGAACTCGCGGAGAGTGTCTGGATCGCGCTGGGCGCCGGCGGCGGGCTTGCAGCCGTCCTCGATGGCATCGTCAGCGGTTCAGGCACGAGCCTTTCAGCTCTGCCGTCGTTCGCCGTCGTCTCCCGCACCGCGCACGGGGACGAAGTACAGGTCGCCGTTCGGGGACCCCTTGAGGTCCAGGCCGTGTCGGCGGCGGGAGACATTGTGGTCGGCGGTATGGGGGTTGCCACCTGGACCGAACGCGGCATCGAGGGAGCAGAGTCCATCACAGTCGGAATCCCGGGCGCCGACGCACCGCGCTTGCCTATGAAAGACGGCGTCGTACTCGCCAGCCAGATCGCGTTCACCTTCGGTAATCGCCTGACAACTCCCCCGCCTCCTGCAGCCCCTTCAGTGTTTGAAGTGCCGGAGACTCCCAAAAACCAGCCCGCCGACGTCGGGCAAGCGGCTGAGCCGGAATTTGAAGCCCCCGCCCCGGAGGAACCAAGTATCGAAGCACCGGCCCCGGAGGAACCAAGTATCGAAGCACCAGCCCCGCAGGCTCCGGAACCGGCGGATGAGCAGTCCGAGACACTTCAGCCGGTGCCGGAACTTCAGGACCTCAGCCCGAACGATCCCAACGCGGAAACAGAGCCGCAAGCACTCGGGGAACCCTCCGGAACCGGCGAAACGACCATCGCGCCGCCGCTCACCGTCGATCCTTCCCGGGAGGCCGCAACCTCTGAGGAGTTGCCCGCCACCGAGGACTATGACAACTTGCTCTACGGCGAGACGACGAAGAAATCGGTGGAAGGCGCCGCCATCCGTGCCGTGACCGAATCGCCAGCTGAAGCCCGTCCCATTCCGACCGCAATGATTTCGGGGCTGCCGCAGTTCGCAGCCGCCGCCCCGCCCGGACCTGCCCACCAGGACAGGCTGGGCGATCACGACGACGAGACAATCTCGACAGCCAAGCTCCAGGCTCTGTTGGGAAATTCGTCGGGACAACCAGGGACAGCCGCATCGCCCGGCCCCGTGGCTCCTGCCCTTGGCGCCCCGGCCACACTCGTGGTGTCTACGGGCGAGCGGGTCACGCTCGACCGCGGAGCCGTCGTCGGCCGGCGCCCCCAGCTCGTGCGGGTCCAGGGCGGCAATGTTCCGCGCCTTGTCACGGTTCCCAGCCCGAACCAGGACATCTCCCGCAGTCATCTCGAGCTGCGCGTCGTCGGCCAGGACGTGCTGGCCGTTGACCTGAACACCATGAACGGAACCCGGCTGCTTCGCCCCGGGACCGACCCTGTCCGTCTGCAGCCGGGGGACGCCACAATCCTGGTCGCCGGTGACACGCTGGACCTTGGTGACGGGATAGAACTTGGATTCGAGGGGCTGCGGTGAGCGCCCGCCGGCCGCCGTCCACCGCACCGGCGCTGCCGGGATTCGAGTATCTCGAGCTGCTCGGCTCGGGAGGTTTCGCGGATGTGTTCCTCTACCAGCAACAACTTCCGCGCCGCCAGGTGGCTGTCAAGGTGATGCTTTTCGACAAACTCGGGACCGACACGATCGCCGAATTCACCGACGAGGCGAACCTCATGGCCCAACTGGCCACGCACCCCTCGATTGTTTCCATTCATCAGGCCGGAATTTCCGAGGACAGCAGGCCGTACCTGGTGATGGAGTACTGCTCCAAACCAAACCTGCAGGCGCGGTACCGCCGTGAACGGCTCTCCGAAGCCGAGACACTGCGCATCGGAGTGCAGATCGCGGCGGCAGTGGAGACGGCTCACCGGGCCGGCATCCTTCACCGCGACATTAAGCCTGCGAACATCCTGGTCACCGACTACGGCAGGCCTGCGCTGACGGACTTCGGTATCGCGGCCACCACCGGATCGGGTGACGAGGCCAGCGGCATGTCGGTCCCCTGGTCTCCACCGGAATCGTTCGCCGCGCCTGCGCGGAGTGACGCGACCTCGGACGTGTACGCCCTAGCGGCCACGCTATACACCCTGCTGGCCGGGCGGTCACCGTTCGAGGTCCCGGGGGCGTCGAATACGCATGTGGACTTGATCAGCCGCATCACCACGGCCTCCGTTCCACCGATCGGCCGGCCCGACGTCTCCAGCGTTTTGGAGCAGGTCCTGCGAAAGGCGATGTCCAAGTCGCCCAGCGACCGGTACCCGTCCGCCATGGCGTTCGCGCTCGAGTTGCAAAGGACCCAGATCGGCCTGGGTATGCAAGCCACAGGGATCGACGTCGTGGAGGAAGAGCTCATCCTTGAGCAGTCCTCTGATGACGACGACGGAACCCGGATCCGCAACATTGTCTCGATCCCGGCACAGCCGTCTGTGGCGGCGAATCCTGCGAATCACGATACGGACTTGCTCGACGGAGTCACGCTGAGGCGGCCTCCGGCCGTTGCACGCCCCGCGGCCGTCGTCGCGCCGGCGGCACCGCCAGTCCCGGATACCATGCTTCGCCCCGTGTCTGTCGAACCACAGGCCGATGCCACGGCAGAACCCAGTCGGCGGCGCAAGTGGGCTGCGATAGGAATCGGTGCCGGCAGCCTGCTGGCGGGCGGGGCACTGGCCGCTGTAGTCGCCGCGTCCGGCGTGCTGAACAGCCCTAAAGCCGAGAACCGGCCCACTACGGCGGCGCCGGTCGAGATCGCCCCGGTCGGCGGCGCGGTGCCCGCCATAGCAGCGGTCACAGGCAAGGCCGAAGGGCAAAGCGTCATCTTCTCGTGGAAGAACCCGGACCCCAAGGACGGCGACAGCTATTTATGGCGCACCGTGGAACAGGGGTCATCTAGCCCGCTGGCCGGCACGAACGACCCCACCGTCACTGTTCCGGTTGCTGCCAACGGACGCACCTGTGTTGAGGTGCTCCTGCGCCGTTCATCCGGACGGACGTCCGATGAGGCCTCACTGGGGTGCGTCCCGTGAGCAGCGCCGACATGCAGATCGAGTTCTGCGGCGAATGGTATCCGGTGACACGGGAAGCGACCTACACCATCGGGCGGGACGCTGACCTGGTGGTGGATGAGAATCCCTTCCTCCACCGTCGGCTGCTCCAGGTTTCCTGGTTCGAGGGCTTTTGGGTGCTTGCAAACATCGGGTCGCGCATGGCCGTGACGGTGACTGACGGTGCGGGCCGCCTGCAGTCCTGGCTCGCCCCCGGCGGCCGTCTGCCACTCGTTTTTGCACGCACCACCGTCGTCTTCACGGCCGGTCCAACAACCTACGAATTGTCGCTGCATGCGGCGGAGCCCCCGTTTTCGTACACCGACGTCTCGTTCCATGAAGGCGCAACAACGGTTGGGTCGGTGACCCTCACCGAATCGCAGCGGGTCCTGATCGTGGCGCTGGCGGAGCAGATGCTCCGCTTTGACGGCAGCGGCCGGGGCGAGATTCCGACGAACGCGAAGGCTTCCGAGCGGCTGGGCTGGGCCCTGACCCGCTTCAACCGCAAGCTCGACAACGTGTGCGACAAGTTAGACCGCATCGGCGTTCAGGGCATGCGCGGTGACGTCAGTTCCTACGCGACAAACCGGCGCATCCGGCTCGTCGAATACGCCATCACCTCCCGGCTCGTGACCCGGGCTGATCTCGCACTTTTGGAAAAAGGGGTTCAATGAGGCTCAAAATCTCGCTGCGGCGCAGCAACGGCGTATCCGATGTCGTCGTCACCGCAGACGCAACAGCGACAGTGGGCGACGTCGCGGCCCGGCTGGCCGCCGATCCTTCCACTGCGGGTAGCCTCTCAGGGGCAGCCGATGCAGGATACTCGCTCCGGATCACCGAGCCCGGAAGTACCAACCGGATGACCGACCTCGAGCCTGGTGCGCTCATTGGAGAGTCCGGCCTGCGCTCAGGAGCCCTTGTCGAGCTTTTCCCCCTGACCAGCCAGTTCCAACCAGCGGGTTCTGACCGGGGACCGGCAGCAGCTGTCCTGCGGATTCTTTCCGGGCCAGATGCCGGGCGTGAGCAGGCGCTTCCGTTTGGCGCCAGCGTCGTGGGCCGTGACCGTGATGTCGATGTCCGGTTGGCGGATGGTCTCGTGTCCAAGCGCCACGCACGAATCAATGTCGGTGAAGCCATTGAGATCATCGACCTGAACTCCTCCAACGGCGTGGTCATTGGCGGGGCGCCGGTAGCCCGGGCCGTGGTGACATCTGCTGACGTCGTCGTGCTGGGCGACACTTCAATGTGCGTCGTTCCCCTTCAAAGCACGGCCAGCGCCCCGGGAGGAAGCGCGGTCGTCGATTTCATCCGTTCCCCGCGTATTGTTTCCCGGCACCGCGGCGAGGAATTCCCTGCCCCGGCGCCGCCTCGCACGCCGCAGCGGCAGCGATTCCCGTACCTGGCGATGATCGCCCCACTCATAGCCGGCGCCGTACTGTTTCTCTTTACCCAGCAGCTGCTGGGAGTCGTCATGATGGCCATGAGTCCACTGCTGCTGGTCGGAACCTATGTCGATAACGCACTGTCCGCCCGCCACACCTCCAAGACGGAACGAGTCCGCTTCGAAGGGGCGATGCTGCAGCTGCAGGAGCGGATGGAGCAGTCCCGGGACGCCGAGCGGCGTACCCGTACGGCCGAGCTTCCGGGGACCGGCGAGCTGCTGGACGCGGCCAGGCACCTCGGACCGCTTTTGTGGAGCGAACGCGCTGAGCACCCGACCTTCCTCGCGGTGAACCTCGGTCTGGGACGGGCAGAGTCCCGCAATACGCTCGCCTTGCCCCAGAGCAACGACACCAGACCCGAATATTGGGAACAGCTGCTGCAGCTCAAGGCCGAGTTTTCCACCGTCGACCGCGTGCCGATCGTCGCCCAGCTCCGGAGCTCTGGGGCCCTGGGCTTCGCCGGCCGCGCCAACGAACGCCAAGCGGTGGCCAGCGGGGCAGTCTTCCAAATCCTGGCCCGCCACTCCCCCGCGGAAGTTGTCGTCGCCGGCATGCTGGCCCCGGCCTCGCGCCAGGCGTGGGAATGGCTTAAGTGGATGCCACACTCTACCTCACCGCACAGCCCAATCGACGGGCCCCTGCTGGCCGACGGTCCCGCAGCCGCCTCCGCCCTGCTCTCCCAGCTCGAAGGGCTCGTCGAGGCCCGACGCGACGCGCTCTCAAGCACCGGTCTACCCGTCCGCGGACCGCTGGATCCAGACCGTGCCGAGGAACTTGGCCCGCCGACGCTCCCTGCGGTGGTGGTTGTGGTCGAACATGACGCCCCTGTCGACCGAGGACGCCTGACGCGTTTGGCCGAACGCGGCGCCGACGCGAGCGTCCACGTCATCTGGTGCGCCCCGACCGTCGACCGCCTGCCCGCCGTGTGCCGGATGTACGTGGCCCTTGACGGGACCGATTCCGGCGCCGTCGTCGGCCAGGTCCGCCTGGGTGCACGGACGATGCCGGTAGCGGCCGACCACGTCGACCCGGTCCAGTTGGAACAGGTGGCCCGGGGGCTCGCCCCGGTGGTCGACATCGGTTCGCCGGAGGACGACGATTCCGACCTTCCCAGGCAAGTCTCGTATCCCGTGCTCGCCGGCCTGGAACTGCTGGAGAGTCCCGGCCGTTTCGTGGAGCGCTGGCAGGAAAACGCCTCACTCACCGTCCGTGACGGCTCCCCCGTCCGCCGCCGGAAGGATGGCAACCTGCGCGCCCTGGTCGGTCACGCAGGCTCGGAACCCTTCTACCTTGACCTTCGGCGCGACGGTCCGCACGCCCTGGTGGGCGGCACAACCGGTTCCGGAAAATCAGAATTCCTTCAGTCATGGGTGCTCGGAATGGCCGCAGCGAACAGCCCCGACCGGCTCACCTTCCTGTTCGTGGACTACAAGGGCGGCGCTGCCTTCGCCGACTGCGTGAAGCTGCCCCACGTCGTCGGCCTGGTCACGGACCTCTCACCACACCTGGTCCGCCGTGCACTGACGTCCCTGCGGGCCGAACTTCGCTACCGGGAGCGGCTGCTCGAACGAAAGAAAAAGAAGGACCTCATCTCCCTGGAACGGACCGGGGATCCGGAATGCCCACCCAGCCTGGTCATCGTCGTTGACGAATTCGCGGCCCTCGTCCAGGAAGTGCCCGAATTCGTCGACGGGGTGGTCGATGTCGCACAACGCGGACGTTCGCTCGGGCTTCATCTGATCCTTGCAACGCAACGGCCCGCCGGCGTGATCAAGGACAACCTGAGGGCCAACACCAACCTGCGCATTGCACTGAGAATGGCGGACGCAGCAGACTCCACGGACATCCTCGACAGCACCCTGGCCGCACATTTCGACCCCGGAATCCCTGGACGCGGCGCCGCCAAAACCGGCCCCGGTCGCCTCCGTACCTTCCAAACAGGCTATCTGGGCGGCCATACAACCTCAGTAGCGCCCCCACCCCAGATCGACGTCGAGGACCTCACCTTCGGCGTTCCCACCGTGTGGGAGTCCCCGGAAGCGGCGAACTCAACGGAGGAAGCCGAACAGGGGCCCAACGACATCGCACGCCTCGTCGACACCATCACAACGGCCGCCGAGTCCGCCGGCGTGCCCCAACCCCGGCGCCCCTGGCTCGACACGCTGGCCTCCATCTACAGCCTCGGCAAGTTACCGAACCCCCGCACCGACGAACGCGTTCCCATCGGCGTGCTGGACGAGCCCGATATCCAGTCCCAACGGCCTGTTTTCTATGAACCCGACCGGGACGGCAACATGGCCATCTTCGGAACGGGAGGCTCCGGGAAGAGCACAGCACTGCGCACCATCGCGGCAGCCGCGGCCATCACCACGCGCGGCGGCACGGCGCACGTCTACTGCCTCGACTTCGGGGCCGGCGGATTGAGAATGCTCGAGGCCCTCCCCCATGTTGCCGCCGTAGTTTCCGGCGACGACGAGGAACGCGTCATTCGGGTTCTGCGGCGGCTGCGGGAAATCGTGGATGACCGCGCCGTCCGATACGCAGCAGCAGGTGCCGGCACAATCGGCGAATACCGCCAACTGGCCAACGCACCCGAAGAGCCCAGAATCTATCTACTCATCGACGGCGTCGGCGTTTTCCGTGAACAGTACGAGTTCGGCAGCGCACAGAATGCGGCATGGTTCGCCGCGTTCAACCAGATCGCCGCGGACGGACGCCAACTCGGCGTCCACATCGTGATGACGGCCGACCGCCCCAACGCTGTGCCCACCTCCATCGCGGCGACGGTCCAGCGCCGCATCGTCCTGCGGCTCGCGGCAGAGGACGAATACGCACTCCTGGGCGTCGCCAAGGACGTACTCTCCCCGGCATCGCCCCCAGGACGCGGAATCCTTGACGGTAACGAGCTGCAGTTCGCGGTTATCGGCGGACACGCCAACCTCGCCCTGCAGACACGGGAAGTGCAGCACCTGGCCGCGAGCATCGGCAGGGGCGGCAGCAAGCGCCCGGAGCCCATCGGCAAGCTCCCGGACCAGGTCGAGCTCTCAGCCCTGCCCGAACTCTACGAGCGCCGGGCAGTCATCGGCGTGGACGATATCGCACTCGGGCCGGCGGCCATCGAGCTCAGCGGCCCCTTCATGGTTTCGGGCCCGGCCGGAAGCGGCCGGTCCACCGCGCTTGCCACACTGGCCGCCGCGGTCCGCCGCAGCGGGTCGGGGATGGACACGGTGCTGCTCAGTCCCCGCCCATCGCCGCTGTCCCGACGTCGTGGGTGGACCGCCTCAGCGGACCGGCCCAGCGACGTCGCAGCGCTCTGTGCCCGGCTCATCAGCCGCCTGGAAGATACGGCCGACGGTGGACCCAGGTTGGCCCTCCTGATAGAAAGCGCCACCGAGTTCCAAGGAACCGAGGCAGAGGCCGACCTCAGCCGGCTAATCAAGCTGGCGGTCAGCACCGACCAGTTTGTGGTGGGTGAAGCCGAAGTGTCCACGTGGTCCCAGGCCTGGTCAATAACCCCGCATTTCAAGTCCGGACGCCGGGGCCTGTTGCTGATGCCCGGGGATCTGGACGGCGACCTGCTCGGCGCCCCGCTGGGACGGATCCGGCGCAGCGATTTCCCGCCCGGCCGTGGATTCCTCATCGCCAAGGGCCGTGCCTCGCGGCTTCAGGTGGCCGAGGCAGGAGCCGCGGCGGAATGGTGATTGATCCCCATCGACCCCCAGCCGGGACGCAGATAGTTTTGCTGCATCGCACGCGCAGCAAACGAATCGGAACCGATAACCGGTCCCGACCACTAAATAGAATGGAGAACGCATATGGCCATGTGGGGACTTGATGTCCAGCAGGTACGTCAGCTGAGCTCGCAGCTCAACCAGAAGGCCGAAGAGATCCAATCGATCCTCAGCACCCTGACGACTTCCCTCGACGGTACGCAGTGGCAGGGACCGGATGCTACGGCATTCCGCAACGAATGGGCCGGTGCACATTCCAGCTCCCTCCGTCAGGTGGTCCAGGCCCTGCAGGACGCCTCGCACAAAGCGGCAACCAACGCGACGCAGCAGGAGAACGCTGCACAGTCGTGACCCTCGTGAGGGGCGGTGCCATAACCGCCCCTCACCTGATATTCGGAGGTAGGAATGACCATGTACGGGGCAGACGTCGCCGAACTGCGCTCGCTCGCCGCGCAGTTCGACCGCGCGGCCGACCAGCTCGATGAGCACCGGACTTTCCTGGGAAACGCGGTCCAACACAGCCCATGGCTTGGTCCCGACGCGGAAAGGTTCCGGGGCCAATGGGACAGCGAACACAATGCCCGCGTGGCAACCGCGGCCCGTCTCCTTCGCGACACGGCCGCGACGGTGCGCCGGAACGCCGACGAACAAGAACGCGTTAGTGCGGTCGACGGCGGCGGTGCCTTGCAGGCGTCCAGGAGCGCAGGCAACATTTCCGGGCCGGCATGGAACGCCGGCGGGGTCTTTGACAGCATTCAGGAGGCTATCGACGAAGTCCGTCGAGGAGCTCTTCCGGGTGGCGTTAAACCTTGGGACCTTCTCAAGACCGCGGCGGATGGAGCGGAGTTTCTCGGACACGGCCTGCCCGTTGTTGGGCACATCGACGAAGCGATGGACATCTACTCGTTGGCCGATAAGGTCCGGAATGGCACCTTCAGCGTCTTTGACGGCGCCGATGCTGTCTCCATGGGCCTCAGGCATTTCAAGGGCGTGGGCGAACTTGGAGCGGTGGCGGTTGATGCCGCCTCCTATGCCGGCCAGCAGGCGCTGCAGGCCGATTTCTCCGACGCCGGCAGAGCAACGGTAGGCAACTACATCATGGACCATCCCCTCGATGCCCTGGGCGCCGCGGGTCAGGCCGTCCTCACGGTCGGCCAGGACTTCGTCCTGCCCGAGCTGCAGAAATCGGACTTCAAGCTCCTTGCTTTCGGAGCAAACGCAGTCTCGTTCGATATTCAGGAGGCCATGAAGGCGGACTTCTCCGAAGAGGGCCGCACGATGGTGAGCGATTACGTCGTTCAGCATCCCGTCGAGACGCTGCAGACAGTCGGCGAGTCCGTTCTGACCGTCGGCAAGAACGCCCTGACGTGGTGGAACTAGAGGGAGCGAACAGACCCATGCAAAAGGAGATGAAGTGAGCAAACAAGTCCTGCTTAGCGATGACGAAGTTGTGGCTGCCGCAGTGCAATTGGGGAAGGAGTGGAAGGCGTCCCTACCCACTGTTCGTGTTGAGGACCCGGCCGATCTTCTGGGGGCAGCTGCCAGGGGAAACCGCAGCCTGTACCTCCGCGGGCTGCTGACCGGGGCTGGAAACGCCGAGCTGGCGCCGGAAGTCGCCGCCCTGGTCTCCAGAGCCGCGGGAACGCCACCAGAGCATCTTGGCTACGCCGCACGGGCTGCGGAGCCTGGGGTGGTCGCCGGTCTGCGGTTCTGCATCTTTGGGTCCCCCCAAGGCAATAAAGTGCTGGTCGTCACCCTGCCGAACGGCATCAACGAAATCAGCGAAGTCGAACCCGCCCAGGCGAGCGAATTCGTGACCGCGTTTGCCTCCGCCCCGCTAAGCGCGGGCGATGAGGATAAAGCCACAGTACTCCTGGCACCCGGTTACGCGGACTCAGCCACTTTCGCAATCGTCACCGCCCAGGGAACTAAGACCGGCACAGTTAGCCTCTCAACTCCTGATTTCGCCTCCGGTCGACACACCGACGGTCTCCCACCGGCGCTCGTACCCCAAGCCTGAAGAAGGAAGCAAAACCGCCCATGGGCAAGCCACACAAATACGCCTGGAACGGCGTCGACATTGAAACTTCCTTGTCGATCGAACAGGTAGCCAATATGGCCCAGCGCGCCGCTCAGGAAAGCACAGGCGATCTGCTCAAAGGCAAACAGCGGGTCGTCTCCACACGATCCAGCGACCGTCAGATCGAATTCAGAATCAACGACTACCTGATCTCCTTCAACAAACTCATGGTGTTCTTCCTGGACTTCGAGGAACGAGCCGGAGTCACCTTCGCCACCACCCGCATCGAGTGGTACATGACCAACCAGCAGACAGTTGGGGGCTTCATCCCCGTATCAACCAAGCGGATGGTCGCGCACCACACCTACCTGCAGTTCGCCCGCAACCTCGGCGACCAGGTCCGTGCCGCGGATCCGTCCGCCCGCGTCTGCATCAGAGAGGGAGTCGAAGTCGCAGGTGCTGAAACTTCCGGGACCGGAGCGGAAGCGCCGCCGGCACCGGCCGCCCCCATGCAGACTTTTGTACCGCCGCCCCCACCGCCACCGGCCCCCGAAAACCTCCGCCCGGCAGAGCCGCCCCGCGCTCCGTCATATTCCCCCTCAATCCAGACAGCAGCGGCATCGTCGTCCCTGCACCCGGCAACCGTGCATGCGGCGCCCGCGACGTCGCTTGGGATGGTCACCGCAGTCCCCGGCTACAGCCGTCCGGCGGACTCCATGGCTGCCACCCCCGCTGTCGTGGCGACGTCAGAACCGCAGCCCATGGACTTCCAGGACCTTCACGAAGACGAAGACCTCGACGCAACAAGGCGGGCCGGGACCGGCACGACCTTGCGCTGGACCATGGAACTACCGGACGGACGGAAAGTCGACATTAGTGAAGTTGTCGTCGTGGGGCGCAACCCATTGCCCCCCGCAGACGCGCCGGGAGCCACAGCAATCAGCCTGACGGACACCACAAAGTCCGTATCCAAAACACATGCGATGCTTCAAGTCCGTGACGGACTGGTCTGGATCACCGACCTGCACTCCACAAACGGCACAACATTGACAAATCCCGCCGGCGAAACGATTACCGGCACGGCAGGGAACCGAATACCGGCTGGCGACGGCTGGCGCGTAGCCTTCGGCGAATTTGCCGTAAAGCTGAGGGGGAAGTAGGCGTGTACTGGAGCATCTACGACGTCCTGATGCTGGTGTCAGGACTCATCACCCTCGTCATCGTCATCGCACCGGTCGAGGGGATCGCTCCCCGTACTCGCTTTACTGCCGGCGCCATTGGCGGTGGACTCGTGTTCCTGTCGCTGCTCCTGGCAAGCATCCCCGCCTTCCGCTATCCGGGCGTCGTCATGGTCGCACCTGTCATCGCCCTCCTGAGCGTCGTCGCCGTGATGGGCAAAGCGGTGCGCGGACAAACTTCCCTTCAAGTGGGCCAACAGGGCCACAGCATGAGCCAGTCGGAGCCAGAGGCACATACCGACCTGTCCGTCAATGGGATGCCCACTGAGTCGACCCAGAGCATCCCTACGAACCTGTCCTCGACCGAACTTATGCAACTCGCACAACGGGATCACGGCCGCTGGGCCGAGATTGCGCAGCACCCCTCGGCCTACCCCGCCCTGCTGGAATGGTTGAACCAGTATGGTAGCACCGAGGTTAAGGCAGCCGTCGCCGCGCGGCGTCTGCTCGAATCACGGGATCCCACCTAGGAGTGGGCAAAGCCGGGTTCGGCGAAGTGCAGTATTTCCGCCACGCCCTGAATCCTTGACGCGTAAAAGCAGACATAAGTGTGGACACTGTACACGCGCCATTTGAGAGGACAAAAGTACACAGGCCGCCCTCTCGGGTGGTTCTTTAGGCCGCGCCCGCCGCCGTGCGTAGAGCAGGTGCGGAACAGTCATGTCGTTCCCAATCCACCGCGACATGAATAGGTGTAGGCCAACCCGGGCTTACCTGACAGAACCGGAACGAGGAAGCGCTAGAAGCCAGTCGCAGCAGGCGGAAGGCCCACCAGCCAGGGACTTGAACCCGCCACCCACACATCTGACCAGGCCACGCGGCGGCCCGGCCACAGCCTGCACACCAACCCGTCAGAGCGACGCGAATCAAGCTTTGTACACACGTTAAAGCAAATTCACCTCTGACGAGGCAAAACGTCGTGCCCGAGGTGGGACTCGAACTGCATTCGGCGCCTTGCTAACGCTGGGAACTCCCGAAAACATGCGGAATCCGAAGCAGTGCGAGGGCTATACGACCCGATTTGATGCCCTATATGTGGACATTGTCCACACACCATTTCCCAACCACGAGACGCCATAAAGAGCCTGATCTACCTTCGCGTCCTGGTCAGCTTCCGGGACCTTATGGTCCCTGCCGCCTCCATTCAGGCGTCCCTTGAACGGGCCGGCCCCGCCTCACAGGATGACGCGTCCGGAAATGGCCCAACCGCAACCCGAACCGTTAGCTAGCGCCTGATGAGATGTTTGCCAATCAACCCGCCGCTGACTTCAAGTGAGACATCACCGGCGGTGACCCCGACGATGAGATCAAATGCCGCATCGGTGCTGAAGTCATGCCGGTGACCGTTGATCCAGAGCATCAAAACCATCAGTGTCCACGCTGTGCGTTTGTTGCCGTCGATCAGCGGCTGGAAGCGCGCCACTGACTCCATCAAGGCCGCCGCCTTCATCGCCAACTGCGGATAGGCTTCCACACCCATGACTATCGTTGCCGGACGGGCCAGAGCCGCGGCCAGCAGACCGATATCCCGGATATGGAACCCGTACCGGTCAACGACCTGCAACGCGTCTTCAATCTCGAGGTACTCGGTCACGCATCCTCAAGGCGCGTCAAAAGCTCGGCGTCATGGCTCATCACGAACTCCAGACCCTCACCGATCTCGCGAGTGCGCCGGTGACGCTGGAGCACCAACTCCGCACCCTGCAGCAGCAAAGCCGACTTCGAGGTATGTTCCTCGGCGGCAAGTTGGTCCAGACGACGATCGAGATCTTCCGGGACACGCAGATTCATAGCCATGCACCAATGGTACCGAACCAGTACCATCCGGCGTTTAGGGTAACTCGTTGCATCTCTTCGCGGCGTGGCCGCCCCGGTTTGCCTGGGCGGGCTAACTGGCTGGTGCCACAACGTCCTCCAGCACTGACCTGTCGAAAAAACGGATCTCCCCCGTTGCCTCGAAGAACACAGGAACTACTGATGTGCTCAGGTCTTTGGACGTTTCGTAGATTTCAGCCGCACTCCCGTGCTTCCTCGCGATTGTTCCAACCAGCTCGGTACCGCGAACCCGGACAGTTCGAAATTTGTAGCTCATGGTGACCTCTTCGTCGGCTAGGGCAAACCCTACCCCTGGAAGTACCGAAGATGTCCACACCCCGATTTTCGCCCCCGCAGCGTTCAATCGAAGACCGAAGCCCGCAACGACGGGATGCGGTTCTTCTTTGCCTTGACAGATTCGGCTCACACCTCCATAGACATTTGGGTACTAAAATCCGCTGACGACCCACCTTTGTGGAACGACGCTCACGCCGATCCACTTATCGCGCCGAGTGTTCCGAACCGAGCCGGCCTTATCGTGCTAAATCATGCCGTCCGACAACTTGATGTCGATGGACAAGCAGAAGTACGAACTGCTTGTCATTCTGATACGTCCCATGATCGCTGGGCGGGTCCTCCGCGCAACCAGGGCGCTACCGCGCCGACCCCGAACCGAAAACTTCATCATCAGAACGGTGAAGCATCGGCTCGAGCTGAAGTTTTCGCCCCGGCGCCGGTTCCCCAAGTTGCACTCCGGCCCCTCAACCCAGCGGATGGTCCCCTACCAGAACGACGCCCGCAACCAACAACCGCAGACGCCACAACAACACGAGGGTGAAGGGAAACACGGGAACATGGAAAAGCTCACGATCACCACACCATCAGATGTCCTCAGCTTCATCGGACACACCCTGGGCTTCTGGCCACAGGAAAGCCTGGTCTGCATCACCCTGAACGAGAACAGCATCGGCGCCACCCTCCGCATCGACCTCCCCCGCCAACCCGGGCAGGAACTCCCCTACGCACGCACCGTCGCCCACTACCTCACCAGCGACACCACCGCCACATCAATAATCTTTGCCATCTACACCAGCGAAATCCCTCAGCCCGGACAGGCCAGACCGCATGCCGGCACCATCGCGGCGCTCACCGGGGTCCTCGCCGCACAAGGCATCACCATCCGGGACGGACTCTTCGTCGGAGACGAAACCTTCTCCCCCTATGACGGCGAACCAGGCACCAGCCTCGCCCTGCCCGTCAACTCCACCCAAACCAGCGCAATCAACGCCGAATTCATCTACCGCGGCAGCTACATCGAACCCACCGACCGGATCACCCTCCCCAGCACCAACCAGGAAGCAGCCAAAGCGGCCGCCGTCGAACACCACATGAACACAATCGCCTCCCAACCAGCCAACGATGCGCTGCAGCAAGGCCGGAAACTCTGGGCAGACATGCTCGACTCCAACACTTTCCCCAGCGACGCTGACTGCCACGTCCTGATCGCGAACCTGCAGTTCCCTGCGATCCGGGACCGGCTCATCGCAGACATCCCAGGTGTCGACGAACCCATGCAGCAGATCCTGTTCGCTCAAACCGAAGCCGCCCCGAAGTGGTCCCGCATCGAATGGGCACAACAACTGCTTCTGCACGCCTACCCCCGCACCAGCGCAGAACACGCAGCACCCGTCCTGACAGCCATCGGCTACATCAACTGGTGGGAAGGCAGAGGAAGCCAAGCACACCAATTCCTCCAACTCGCCCTCGACACCGACCCCGCCTACCGACTCGCCCGCCTCAGCGACCAAATGATCGGCTCCGGCCTCGTCGCAGGCTGGAACATGAACAAAGACACCGCCTACAAATCACTCCCCTTCGACCTCCCGTGAGTCACTGGGACTGTCCGATTTTCGGTGGATCTAGGGTTGGCATTTAGTTGATTCTTCCCTCGAAGCTGATGGCGAAGGCGTTCAGGGCCGGCTTCCATCGTGTGGCCCATCGTGCCCTGCCTTTGCCTGTGGGGTCTAGTGCCCGGCTGGCGGGTTAGAGGCAATTCAGGGCGGCTTGCTCTGTTGGGAAATGGCCTCTGGCCCTGACAGCTCGCCGGTAGCGGGCGTTGACGGATTCGATGGCGTTGGTGCTACAGATGACCCGCCGGATTTCGACGTCGTAGTCCAGGAACGGCACGAACTCGCTCCAGGCGTTCTCCCACAGCCGGGTGAGCGCCGGGTACTGCTTGCCCCATTTGCCGGAGAACTCGACGAAGCGCTCCTTCGCCGCGGCCTCTAAGGGTGCCGTGTAGACCGGTCGCAGGTCCCGGGACATTTCGTCCCAGTATTGGCGGGGTGCATAGCGGAAGGTGTTGCGGATCAGGTGCACGATGCAGGTCTGGACGACAGCGAGCTGCCAGACCGTGGTGATGACCTCGGGCAGGCCCTTGAGCCCGTCGCAGACCGTGATGCAGACGTCCTCCACGCCCCGGTTCTTGATGTCGGTCAGCACCGAGAGCCAGAACTTAGCCCCTTCGCCGCCGTCCCCGGCCCACAGCCCGAGGATGTCCCGTTCACCGTTGACGCTGAGGCCGATCGCGACGTAGACCGGCCGGTTGGTGACCTGCCCGTCGCGGACCTTAACGTGGATCGCGTCGATGAACATCACCGGGTCGACCCGGTCCAGGGGCCGGTTCTGCCATTCGGTCATCTCCCCGATGACCTTCTCGGTGATCCGAGAGATGGTGTCCTTGGAGACCCTGGCGCCAAACACTTCGGTGAAGTGCGCGGCGATCTCTCCGGTCGTGAGCCCTTTCGCGCTCAGCGACAACACGATCTCGTCAACACCGGTCAGCCGGCGCTGCCGCTTTTTCATGATCTGCGGATCGAATGTCGAGCCGGTGTCCCGCGGCACGTCGATCTCCACGGGCCCGATCTCGGTCGGCACGGTTTTCGTGCGGGTGCCGTTGCGGGAGTTCCCGCTCCCGCGCCCGGACACGTCGTGCTTTTCGTAGCCGAGATGTTCGTCCATTTCCGCTTTTCCGCTTCCAAAGCGGTCTCCAGGACATTCTTCGTAAGCCGGTTCAACAACCCGTCAGGCCCGACGAGGTCGATGCCCTGCGCCCTGACCTGGGCCAGGAGCTGCTCCGCTAACTCTTGCTGATCCACATCAGTCGCCATGGGATCCATGGTTCCGCTCATGATCAGTCCTCCCCGCCAGGCAACGCCGGCGTGTCAGGCCAACCCTGAATCCACCGTTATTCAGACACTCCCGAGTCACTTCCACGCTGGCTGAGTTGGCACAGGTTAACAAAAGGTTTGCTATCGGCTCTCGAAACAGGGGGAGTGTCCTCAAAAGGGGGCTATTGGTGGTGTTTTTCCCGCCGGACTCCGGCGGGTCAGAACTGTTGAGTCAGCGCGCGGTTGACGGCGGGAACACCGACAAAGGCCCGGGTAAATGATTCGGCAGAATCCGCCGAGGAGCTCTGCTGGTGGGCAACTTTGGTCTTCTTCGCGGGGGCATTCGGCCGTTCTGCACGCTGGATCTGCGAACGTGACCGGGCCGCAATTCGTGCCAACCTCTTGCCGTGCAAGCACGCAGCATTCACTGTTCATTAATCCTTGACAGAGCCTGCCGGTGGCCCTATGTTTATTGCAACCGATCTCAGCAACCGATCTCAGTGAGAATAAATGCAACCGATCTCAAAGGAGAGACTCGATGATCGAATGGCTCATCCCAGAGCATTCGGTGGCCGACATTCTGCAGGGCGTCGTTTTGAGTACGGCATGCTCCCGCACCAGCAACCCAGCAAACAGGAGAGATTCATGATCAAGAAGCGATGGGGCTTGGCAGTCGCCACAGCAGTCGTAGCCAGCCTTGCCCTCAGCGGCTGCTCCCCCTCAACTCCGGAATCTGAGGGGCCGGTGACGCTCAATTACTGGGACTTCCTCGATCCCAGCCAAGCTAATCCGCGCTCTAAAGCCCTGAAGGAAAACGTCGCCAACTTCGAGGCGGCGAACCCGGACATCAAGATCAACCTCTCCGTCGTTTCACTGGGCGATATGTTGAACAGGCTGCCGCAAGCTGCGGCAGCTGGCCAGGCTCCCGACGTCTTCAAGATGTACACTCCCGTCGTTCCTCAGATGGCATCCGCCGGCGTTTACTCTCCGCTGCCTGATGCGGCCTCCAAGGTGACTGACTGGCTGCGCCCAACCGACACTCTTGCCGGTCCTGACGGCAAGCAGGTCGCCGTGCCCTATGAGTATCGGACCTGTGCCCTCTACTACAACCAGAAGCTCCTTTCTCAAATCGGCGCGGCAGTTCCGACCACCTACGATGAGGTCGTCGACGTTGCACGAAAGGCTGCCGCCGCTGGGTTCACCGGCTTCGGAACCGGCTTTTCGGACACCGACAACTCAGCCATCATCAGCACCTTCTTTAACTGCTTCATGACCCAGGTCGATCAAGAAATCTGGAACAAAGACGGGCAAGCAGATTTTGCGACGGCCAAGGGTGAAGAGTTCGGTAACTTCCTTGCCAAGCTCCGGGACGCAAAGGCTCTGGGCAGCAACGTCGTTTCGGATACTTACGGCACCGTAGCTGACGGCATGGCAAGCGGTACTGTCGCGATGGCAATCATGGGCACGGAACGAGCAGTTTCGTATGCCTCCCAGAATCCGGATCTAAAGTGGACCGCCTTGCCGAAAGCAAGCACCGGAGATACCACGGGCACCACCATTGGGTGGACCCTGGGGATAGGCAATGGCAGCAAACACACTGAGGCGGCCTGGAAGTTTATCGAGTACATGACCGGCCCAGAAGCCGGGGCGCTCATGGCAACCGGTGGCGAGGTACCCACGCGCGCCGGCACCTATGAGCAACCTTTCTTCTCCTCGCCCGAGGCAAAGACCGTCAATGACATTGCCGCCTACGTCAAGAGCAACAGTGAACCACGCACGTATTCCAACACATGGACCGCGCTTGCCACTGGTCTCTCCCAGGCCGGGCAAAAACTGACCCTTAACGGTTCATCGGGCAGCGACTTTATCCGTTCCGCCCAGGATGCGGCCAACAAGAAGTAGCCGTCGGGGAGCCTGAGAAATCAGGCTCCCCTTCGGAAGGGAGAGATAATGTCAACAAACAGCACGACCCGAACTTCATCTCCGGGGGCCACTCCAACTGCAGGCGTCCAAGCTTTCCGCCGGACCCGCAGGGACCGCATGGTCTGGTTATACGTCGTCCCCGTCAGCGCCGTCTTCCTGTTTGTTTTTGTGGGACCGCTCATCTACACGGCGTGGACGGCGCTTCACGAGACTACGTATTACCAGATCGGCAAATTCTCTGGTCTCAATTCCTTTGTCCGGCTGTTCACCGACTCCGACCTGCCCAGTCGCATCTGGACAACCTTGGTGTTCTCGCTCGGTGCATTGATTATTGCCTTGCCGGCCGGACTTTTGTCTGCGATTGTGTTGAATAACCTGCATCGCTTCAAGCGCTCTGTCCGCAGCCTCTTCCTATTGCCGTGGCTGATGTCCCAAGCCACAGCGGGAACAATCTGGCTTTGGTTTCTCAACCCCAATTACGGGCCGGCCTCGGCTATCACCAAATCCCTTGGGTTCGGTCCTACTGATGTCTTCTCGTCCCCGAATAGTGCGCTCGTTGCCGTCACTCTGATGACGGCGTGGTGGTCCTACCCGCAAGCCATGCTTCTCTTTCTCGGAGCCCTTCAAACTGTCCCAGGGGAATTGTACGAAAGCCTCAAGGTGGACGGCGGAGGCATCCGGCATGCATTCTTGAACATCACGTTGCCTCACCTACGCAACACCATCGTCTCCGTGGTGATCGTTCTACTCATGCTCTATGTACAGATGGTCACCATCATCCTGGTGACCACACGAGGTGGTCCCATCGGATCGACCGAGACCCTGTCAATGCGGGTCTACAACCAGATGTTCGACAAGTTCGATCTCTCCGGGGCATCAGCAACGGCCATCCTCCTTTTCGCCGTCAACATTGTCCTCACTCTTGTCGCGATTCGTTTCCGGCGGAAGGAAAGCCTGTGAGCACCACAACCCCGCGTCGTAGAGGCGGCGTCGGCGCGGCCCTTCGGGCGGTTCCGGCCTGGGCCTACGTCATCCTCTCAGCCGCGGTCGTTTTACCGCCTGTCGCATGGATCGTGTCCACCTCGCTGAAAACCGCCTCGGATACCATCGAGTTCCCGCCACGATGGATTCCGGACCCAATCTCATTCGAGGGCTATACGGGCCTCCTGACGTCAACGAACATTCGATTCTTTGTTAACTCCCTCATTTACGCTGGCGGTTCGATCGCCCTCGCGTTGGCAATTTCGATTCCTGCAGCCTATGTCGCCACCAGGTACCGCAGCCGCCGCATGGAAACTCTGATGACCGGGATCCTGGTGCTGTCGATGGTTCCCGCGATCGTCGTCTTCATCGCCCTGTACTCCATGTTCGTCAAAACCGCGCTCATCAATACCTACCCGATGCTGATCGTCGTCTATACGGCGATCATTTGTGGACAAACCATCCTGTTTCTTCGCAACTTCATCGAGAACATCCCGGTGGAGATTGAGGAAGCGGCCGCAATCGATGGCTGCTCCCGGATACAGATCTTGTGGCGAATCATCCTCCCGCTCATCCGTCCCGGCATCGCTGCTGTGGCAATCTTCATCTTCGTGTTTGTTTGGAACGACTTCCTTGTAGGTACCGTCCTCGCCACCACAGAAGACATGAAGACCGTCCAAAATGGCATCGTGCGCTATATAACCACTGGCTTCGGTAGCTTCTGGGGACTCTTCGCCGCATTCATCGTCGTCGCTTTCATCCCAGTCCTCTCAATCTTCCTGGCGTTCCAGCGCTGGTTTGTTGCCGGGATGACGTCCGGTGGTGTCAAGGGATAACTGAAACAAGAGTTCTGGGGCCAACCTAGAAAGCACGCCACATGACCGCTTCCAGGCGGTCATGTGGCGGGCCCATTCAAACCAGCTAGCGATCCCGCGTCGCTGTCGCTCCGTGATGGGAGAAAGTAGGCCCTCGCCTCGCCCGGGCTCTGGCCAGGGCTATGGGTTTGGGATGATCATGGTGGTGTCTGCCACGGTGGACGCCGGTTTGTCTATGGTGCTGTAGTTGAGCCTGCCAGCTAGCGTGGCGCGGAGGACTTCCACGGGAACCGTGGATTGTTGCGTTTGAAGCACGAGTGTTAGATTCCTGAATTTCCCTGTCCTCCCCCGTGGCAGAAGTCACCAAGGCCGAGTAGGTGTCAGGAGGAGCAGCAATGGATATCGTGCATGAGCGGGCTGCCGGTTTGGACATTTCCAAACGAGACGCGAAGGTCTGTCTCCGGTTGCCAGGCCAACGGGCCGGGACCTTTACTTCCACGGTCACCACCTGCGGTGCGACTACCGGGCAGATCCTTGCGCTGCGGGACGTTCTGGAACGCGAGCACGTGACTACGGTGGTGATGGAAGCAACGAGCGATTACTGGAAGCCCTTCTTCTACCTGATGGAGGACGCTTTGCCGGTGATCCTGGTCAACGCCAAGGCCGCACGGAACATCCCGGGCCGTAAAACCGACGTTTCCGACGCCGCCTGGCTTGCCCAACTCGGAGCGCACGGGCTGCTCCGGCCCTCGTTCGTCCCGCCCGAACCCATCCGTGAACTGCGGGACCTGACCAGGGCACGGTCCATCGCCACCCGGGACCGGACCCGGGAGATCCAGCGGCTGGAGAAGTTCCTCGAAGGCTCGGGCATCAAGCTCTCCTCGGTGGTCTCGGACCTGACCGGGGTCTCCTCCCGGCGATGCTCGAAGCCCTCATCAACGGGGAACGGGACCCGGAGGTCCTCGCAGGCCTCGCCAAGGGAACCCTGCGCTCCAAAATTCCCGAGCTCGTGAACGCGCTGACCGGCCGGTTCAAGGCCCACCATGCCTTTATGGCCCGGCTTCACCTGGACCAGATCGATGCCCAGTCCCGCATCATCGACGCGCTCACCGGGCGGATAGAGGAAGCGATGGAACCCTTTCGTGCCGCCAGGGAATTCCTGGCCACCATCCCCGGAGTCTCGATCAAAGTCGCCGACGTGATCATCGCCGAAACCGGGGCGGACATGTCACGCTTCGAAACCCCGGGCCGGCTCGCATCCTGGACCGGGGTCTGTCCCGGCTCCAACGAATCCGCCGGCCGGATTAAATCCGCGCACATCCTGCCCGGCAACAAATATCTCAAAGCAGCCCTGGGCACCGCAGCGTTGTCTGCTTCCCGGAGCAAGGACACCTATCTGGCCGCTAAATTCCGACGCATCTCAGCACGGCGAGGACCCATGAAGGCCGTCGTCGCGATCGAACACTCCATCCTGACGGCAGCCTGGCACCTGCTCGCCGACGGCGAATGCTACAGCGACCCCGGCGCGGACCACTTCACCCGGCTGGACCCAATCAAAACCAAAAACAACGCCATCAAAAAACTCAACAGCCTCGGCTTCGACGTCACCATCACCCCAGCCACCGCAGCCTGACAAACCTTACTTTCGTATTAGCCTGACAAACCTTACTTTCGTATTAGCCGGATCTGCAATCTCTAAACTCTGACAAGCCCCCGGCCCGCGTCGTGGTCATCTTTCCCGGATGCGGATAGCTCAAGAATTGTCGCTTGGCTGCCAGTCGGGCGTCTGAATCAGCTCCACACGATTTCCGTCTGGATCGAGCATGTAGATCAGGAGGCCTCCTGCAACTGGGCCTGAGGCGGGTGCGACCGGCTCGGACAGGGCCTTATACCCGAGCGCGGTCATTTTGGCATAAACCTCGCGTACGTCAATGTCGGTGAAGGCAAGATGTGCGGTCCCCGGCTGCGCCTCTGATGGGTTAACGGCGGGTGGCGGATCCTCAACCTGGACCAACTCCAGGTTGAAGGTCCCATCATCGGTTGTGAGCATGAGTGCGTGGACCTTGACGTTAGGACGGCCGTAAAGTTCGCCGACGTATGGGCCTGATGTCCAGGCTTTCACGCGGGTCAGGCCGAGTCCTTCCACGTAGAACCGTGCGCTGCGCTCGATGTCCGTTACGTGCAGGGCAGTGTGATGATGCCGGATTGCAGTTTTCATCGTTATCTCCTTTTATCGGTTAAGAACTTCAACTTCGCTTGCTCCGTCCCAATGAGGGCGTCAGAGCAGCAGTGAGGGGTCCGTGGTGGACTTTCCCGGCGTCTGGGTACGCGCGCGCGTGTTGCCACTTTCCAAAGCATTGTGACGGGACCTCTGTGATTGCGAGGCATTGTGCAGGGGGTTCAGGTACCTATTCCCAGGTGTGCTCCGCCGGCCACATCGAGAGAAACTCCGGTGATGTAGCGGTTGTCGGGATCGGTCAGGAAAAGGATGGCGCGGGCGACTTCGTCGGGTTCGGCAAACCGGCGCATCGGCAGCTGGGCTGCCCGCTTCGCCCGGTTGGCGACCGCATCCGGGCCTGAATCTTTTGCGAACTGTGCCCACATGGGTGTGTTCACCGGGCCCGGCGCGATGGCGTTGACGGAGATGCCTTGAGGCCCAAGCAATTCTGCAAATGACCACATGATGTGCAGGACTGCGAGTTTGCTCGCGTTGTAAGGCAGGTAATTGAGGCGTGCTTCTTTGGCCGCGACGGAGGATAAGACCACGATTGCGCCGGCCGTGCCAGACTCAAGCATCGTCTTTGCTGTCTCTCGTACCATCGAGAACGTTGCAGAGGCATTGATCCTCAGGATGGAGTCGAATTCCTCAGTGGTTGTATCCATGATGTCGGGGGTGGTGCCGAGCACTCCTGCTGCTTGGACGAGGACATCGATGCGGCCGAATCTGGTTTTGATGTCCTGGACAACCGTTGCGCATTGTTGCTCGGAGGTGATGTCGAGCGGATAGAAGGCCTCCACGGCCTGGTCCTCTTTGGGGGAACGATCAGCGCCAATGACGACGGCGCCGGCAGCTTTGAATGCGCTGACAGCAGCATCGCCGATTCCCCCGCTCGATCCGGTCACCAGAACTACCTGGTCTTTGAGGCTCATCGGTTCTCTCCCCTCTGGAGGCGGCTGCACCGCGGTTCTCCTGCGGTCGGAGCGTAAGTTGCTGGCATCATGTCTAGTTCCTTCGTTGTGTCGTTCAGTCGACGGTTCGCGTGGTGTTCAAAGTTTTGGAGATGCTACGGGGAGACGATATCCCCAGCGCGGGACGTCGCCGCTGCCAGGACTGCATCGGCAATTTCTGTAGCTCGGAGTGCTTGGGCGAAGGTGACTGCCGGGATTCCACCCGTGCAGAACTTCAGCGCCGCCTCTGCTTGGCGAAGGAAGAGGTCCGAGGGGTCAAAGGCTTTTTCGTACTGGCCACCGTCACGCTCCCACACGTGCAGGGAATCGTTGGACCACAACATCCGGCCGTCACTTGCCAGGACATCGACGGTGAGACTCCAGTCGCCCTGGTTGAGACCTTGAGGCTCCTGCCAGGGAGACCAGTAGCTCTGCATGCTGAAGACGACGCCCTCAGGAAATTCGAGGGTGGAAACGACGTGCTCCGGCACCAGCGACCCATAGAGGCTGCTGCTGGCGCTGCTGGCCAGCACTTTCGGGTTGCCGTCAAACCATGATGAGACTAATTCGATGGCGTGAATGCCGTTCACTACAGCGACGCCGCCCTCCTTCGGGTCAGCGCGCCACGAGTCAACCTTTTGTTTATGCGCGACGGAACGAACAGACACGGCGATGACGTTCTTGTTCCTGATCCATTGAGAGACAAGTTCTGCGGCGGGATGTTGGTGGAGCTTGTACCCGACCATGAGTCTGTCGTTCACCCCGGAAGCGGCGGCCAGAACGGCAGCACCGTCGGCATCTGCGGCCACCGGCTTTTCAGTCAGCACACGGCATCCCCTGTTCAGCAGGTCGGCGCAAATGACCGGTTGCAGGGTGGTGGGCAATGCAACGACGACCAGGTCCACGTCCTCGGGGCGGAGTTCGGCAGTAGTGGGCACCAATTGTGCGCCCAGCTCCTGAGCCGGCGCCGAGCCGCGCTCGTCCCTCTCGACGAGGATGGCAACCTTCGCACCTGTCGCGGCAAACGCCCGCGCGTGCCGTGACCCGGCCCAGCCGGCCGCTCCTACGACAGCCACGCGCGGGGTCATGATGTGCCGCCACAGGAGGTCAGGCCGGAGATAAGCCAGTTGGTCATCACGTCGCTCCTTCGTGATCGGGTACAGGTCAGAATTTTATGAGATCGGTTGCTGAGATCGGTTGCAACCAACGTAGGGTTTGCAAAAGGCTCTGTCAAGGATCTAAGTGGGTTCGGTCCGACGTTCTCGGTTGGCCGCGCGGGGTTCTTGCGGGTTTGTGGTTTGGTGCGGAGAACTTCTTGCTTCGTTAGTGCGTGACTGTTTCCCGCGAGGCATCCTCGAGCACGCGTGGCTTGTTGAGCATCAGGGCTCCGACCGAAAGCACCAGGAGCCAGGCTCCGAGCATGCCGAACGATGGCAGCCAGCCGTCCCCCGGATGATGCAGGAGACCAAAAACGAGGGGGCCCATGCTTGCGAGGGCGTAGCCGACTCCCTGGGAGAACCCGGATAGGGCCCCTGATCCGGTCTGCGTTCGTGTTCGCTTATTGATCATCGTGAACGCGAAGGAGTACGCGCCTTGGCCAAGTCCGGCGATGGCGACCCAAACCGCGGCAGAGGCTGGCGGAGCAAAGATAATGCCTCCGTAGCCGATGGCGAACGCGACAACAAACAGGATTGCGACGGGCAGCGGGCGAGGCATTCGCGTCACTACCAGAGGCACAATCAGGCCGACGGGAAGTGCGAGGATTGAATAGAGCGCCAGCATGGATCCAGCGGTTTCCTGACTCATTCCACTGTCGAGAAGAACAACCGGAAGCCAAGTGAGCGCTGCAAAGGTATTGCTTGAGCAACCGGCGAAGATCAGTGCAGCACCCCAGCCAATTGATGATCTCCAGGGCTTGATCGCGCTCATGGGGGGAGACAGCCGATCGTTGGAGGCTGATGTCTTGGAGTGGTCAACAGTCCGCTTGGCTATAAGAAGGATCAGCCAAGGTACCGCAGCGACCGCGCTGAAGGCCGCCCAAATGCCGATGGAGAACCGCCAGCCATAGAGGTTGCCCAAGGGTATGGCAGATTGGGCGGCCACGGCCGTGCTGAGGCCCAGCAGAGTTATGTGGAGCGCTGCGAGGATCCCGGTCTTGTCGGGAAAGTACTTCATCAGCAGCGGCGGTATCACAACATTGACCAGCCCGATCCCGAGCATGGCGATCATGGTGAACACCAGGAATGCGGGGATGTTCCATCCCAGCGCACGGCCGACCTGACCACATGTTGTCAGCAGGATCGAAACCAGCAGCAGGTGGTCGAGCTGGATACGCCGGAGGAGCGGCAGAGTCAGGAAGCCCATCAGTGCGAAACCGGCGGTCGGCAGCATCCCCAGGATCCCTGTCGCTGCGGCATCGAGGTGAAGGTCCCGGCTTATTGGACCAAGGAGTGGAGAGACAGCCGAAACGGCTTCTCTGGCGCTGAACGCGACCAGCAAGATGCCAACAAGCGCGCTGAGCCGGCCGCGTAGAGGCTGTCTTCTCGCTCCCCCGGTGTGTGGTCTGCCCTGACGGAGGCGAAGTGGAGCGATGTCTGCACCTCCGTATGTCATCAGGTTTGTTCGAGCCACGGTTCCACGATGCTCACATCAAGGACTGCAGGTGCAGTGAAGAATGGGCGAGCTCGGTTGGTTGTCAGCTTCCGTTTACTGCGTGACTGGCCCATTCACGGCCGGCCTGCTCTTCAGTCGGCAAACCGGCGGCAGCGAGAATCCGGTCGAGCAAGCGTTGGGTGTGGACGGCTTCCCGGCCGGAGGTAAGTGGCTGCGCCCGGTCAGCCACCCGGTCCAGGAAGTGGTGAACGGCGGCCGAAAATCCCAGGGTGTCTGTCGCGGTGGCCCAGCCATAGGCCTCGGCGCTGAGTTCCCGCGCTGTGGTGACGCCCTTGACAGTGGTCGAAACCGTCTCGGGTGCCCTGACTTCGACGGTCTTTCCATCGCCGTAGGCGTCCAGTTTTTCGTTCCAGGCTCCGGCTGTCCGGGCTGCCATCAGGAGGCCGGTGTTTCCGGTGCTGAAGCGGATGGTTGCTGCGAGGCCGTCTTCTTCCCAGGGGTCGTCACCGGCGGCGTGGGCGGCGACGTGTTCGGGTTCGCCGCCGCAGTACCAGCGGAGGAGATCGACCATGTGGATGGCGTTCTCGAAGGTTGCACGGTATTCGGATCCGGGGCGGTTTTTCTGGGCGACGCAGAAGGTGGCGCCTTTGGCGCCAAAGACTTCCCGCCCGGCGGTATAGACGGGGGCGTAGCGGCGGTTGAAGTCCACCATCAGGATTCGTCCCCGCTCGTCGGCGAGATTTGCCAGGCGTTCTGCTTCATCGGTTGCTGGTGCCAGAGGCTTTTCGCAGAACACGTCGATGTCACGGCTGAGGCATAGCTGGACGGCATGGGCGTGCTCGGAGCGTGGCGTCAGCACGAATACGGCATCCAGCTCCTGCGAATCCAGCATGTCCTCCATCGTTTTGTAGGCGGCGTTGAAGCCCCAGCGTCGGACCAGGTTGCCTGGATCCTCACGCCGGGACACCAGGGCCGCCAATTCAACGTCGTCGCGTTGTACGAGGGTGGGCAATTGGGCGATGGTGGCGATGTTGCCGGCGCCGACAACTCCGACGCGGAGACGGGTGGTGTTCATCAGGCGTTCCTTACTTTAGCCAGATCAGCGAGCATTGAGCGCAGGACATTAGCTGATTCCCTGAATCCGTCCTCGGGCGCAGGGAGGTCTTGCGGGTGCCAGCGGTACTCGAGCTCGATGCTCAGCACGTCGTCGTAGCCATGCTGCAGCAACGCAGCGAGAATCTGAGACCACGGAACGACGCCGCTTCCGACGACGCGGGAGCGGACGGCCCGCTCGGATGCGTCGACTCGGGCGGTTTCGGTGGCGCGGAAGGCAGCATTGGGATCGGTGAAGACGAGGTCCTTCACGTGAACGTGACCGATCAGGTCACCTTGAGCAGCGAAGGCCTGGTCGTACTTTTCGTCGTGGGTGAATGTGAGGTTCGCCTGGTCGTAGAGAACGCGGACGGCCGGGTGGGCTATTTCGCGGACCAGGGCAGCGGTGTCCGCCGCGGTCTGGGTCATGGTGCCAAAATGGTTCTCCACGCAGAGTCGAACCCCGGCCTGGTCAGCAACAGGTGCCAGGGTCTCCAATGCCTGACGCAATTTTGCCCATCGCGCGGCGTGGTCGTTATCGCCGGGGTGCCAAGATCCGGCGTAGACTCGGACCCTGTCAGCGCCGAGCAGGTGCGCGGTCTCTATGGCGCCTCGGAATTCATTGACTGCGTTGCCCCATTCCACGTGGTCCAGGGAGTTGATGGCAGTAGTGTAGGGTGTCAGACCCACGATGGGAACGCCTGCGCCGTCGGCCGCTTTTAGAGCCTCCATCGCGGCGCGACGATCACCTAACGGCAAGCCAGACTTGTAGTCATTCTGGTAGATGACTTCCGCGGCATCGAGCCCAGCGGCTCGGAATAGATCAAGTGCTTGGGGAACCGTGTGGTCCGGGGTGCCTAGTGTGTGACCGGCTAGCCGCATTGTTCATGTCCTTTCTGGAGTGTTTGGAGCTGCTGTCCAGTCCGCGGGACCGACCAGCCGGGGCGGGGATGCGACGCGGCTTCGATCCACGATTTCCATCAGCAATCCCCAAGGGGTGACGAAGTAGGTCCAGCGGTTGCCGGCTACCCGGGGGCTGTCGCCGGCGACTTCTTTGCGCTCTCCGAGCACGCGTACCCCGGGTGTGTTCTGCAGCACTGCGACCGCTGCATCGACGTCGTCGACGACGAAGCACAGGTGGTGCCCGCCGGCGTCGCAATGCCGCGGTGGGGTATCGCGCCTATCAGCGCTGCTCCACTCGAAAAGCTCGATGTTGAGGTTCGGTGGCAGGCGCAGCATGGCGAGCGTGAGCTTGGCATCTGCAGGGACCTCGAAGTTTGTGGGCATGAATTCTTCGTCGGGCCCGCGTTCGGAGCGGTACAGCTCTTCAGCTCCGAGGACTTCGACGAAGAACCGGATGCCGTCTTCAAGATTGGGCACCGTCAGGCCGACGTGGTCTGTGTGCTGAAGCCCTGGCAGACGCCGGAGCGTGGACTCCTGTCCCCCGCTCATTTGCGTGGTCCGGAGGTGGACCCGCGGACCAGAAGCTGAGGTTCGAGGACGATATGGTCCACGGAGCCATCTGCGTTCTGCTTCTCGGCAAGTTCGATGGCGATGTGTCCCATGTCGGCAATCGGCTGCTGGATGGTTGTCAGGGCGGGGTTGAACCGGGCACCGAGAGCGAGACCATCGAAGCCGATAACCGAAACGTCTTCCGGTACCCGTACGCCGCCTCGGCCGAGTGCCGAAATAACGGCGAAGGCCACCATGTCATTGGCTGCAATGATGGCCGTTGGCGGATTGTCCATCTGCAGGAAATGCTCTGCTCCGCGCGTCCCCGCATCCAGGTCTGATCCGCTGTCCAGCACCAGGGGTGTGCTGCCGCTCTGTGCCGTGAGCTCCAGATAGGCGTCCATCCGGTCCTGGGCGGTGTGCGTCCCGGCGATGCCGGATACGTAGCCGATCGAGGTGTGCCCCAGAGCGTGCAGGTGGTCCAGTGCGAGCATGATTCCGCGGCGGCTGTCGACGGTGACGGTCGGAACCGAATCATCCCCTTCCACTCTGTCGATCACCACAACCTTGTGGCCGAAGTCGAAGCGTTTCAGGGCCTCGCTATCGACCTTTGTGGAAGGCGCGACGATCCCGAAGGGGGCATACATGGCCTGCATGGCGGTGAAGTATCCGTCGGTTTTGGCCGGGTCCCCGTTGGTGACGCAGAGCAGCAGCTGGTAGCCGCGCTCGTCGGCTGCCTGCGTCATCGTCTTGGCAAGTTCGGCGAAGAACGGGTTCGTGATGTCCGGGACGATCAGCGGGATGAAGGTGCTGGTTTTTCGGCGGAGCGCCTGGGCGAGTGGACTCATCGTGTAGCCGAGTCCCTCGGCGACCCGAAGGATGTGCTCGCGTGTTTCACTCTTCACCGCCTCGGGGCGTGAAAACGCCCGGGAGACCGTGGAACGGTGGACACCGGCAGCTTTTGCAACGACGTCGATACTCAAGTCAGGCATGTTGTCTTCCTCCTTGCTGGTCGTCATAGGCCTGCCAAATGGGGCGCATGACATTTTCGAGCTGGGCCAGCGTGGTCAGGCCCCGGAATCCATCTTCCAGCGTCCGGGCGACGCTCCGCACGAACGGAGCGTAAAGAGGGTCGCTATCCACATTGATCTTGTCGACCTCCGTGGTGCCGTCCAGTGCAGTGAACGCAGCTGTGCCGTCCGAATCAACGGAAGCGAATCCTGCCTCACCGACCGAGGTAAAGCTGCAGTAGCGCTTAAGCGGCGAACCAGGGAATGCGTAGCCAACCTCCACAATGGCTTCGCGTCCTTCCGGTGTCGTGATGATGAGACTGGCATGATCCTCAACAGCCTGGTGGTGAAGAACCGATGAGAGCCGGGAGTCCACATGTGTTGCTGTCTCACCACTGCCCCTGAGGAACAGATCGACAAAGTGTGGACCCAAATTCGCCAGGCAGCCCCCACCAGCCTTGACCGGATCGAGCATCCAGGGATTGGCATTGGCGAGATACCGGGATGGTGGACCAGCAATGAATGAGGTTCGCTGGTAAGTGGGCCGGCCCGCCTTGGCAAGCCATTGCTCTGTTGGTCCGCCGCGCTGAACCAGGGGGACAGTGGCAGGCACGCCAGCTGCCTCGGCGGCTTGACGCACGGCGGAAAGCTCGTCAAGGGAAGTGCCCAACGGCTTTTCCACCACGAACGGAATACCGCGCTCGATCAGGGCAAAACACTTTTCGGCCATACCCTCATGGGGACCGAAGACATAGGCGAGTCCGACGTCGGGAAGATCCACCAGCTTCTGCCAATCCGCTTCAACCGGTGCCCCCCAGCCTTCGGCCAGGTCCTGCACCTGCACGCGGGATACGTCGTCATCACCGACTCCGATTACCTCGTGCTCTTGGGCAATAGCCTGCGCACAAAGCGGAACATGCCAATGGGAAGCACCCAGAATGATTGTGCGTACGTGAGTCAACCGCAATACCCCCTTGCATGAGATCGATTGCTGAGATCGGTTGCAATAACAGTATGGATGGTGGGAGAGTTTGTCAACGACAACCAAACACCAGCAAGGGCCGGGCCGCTCAAGAAGGCAGAGATACCCGGCCAGAGAGAGGCCAGTATGTATAAGAAACTTCACACCCTGCAGACCATCGGCGAGTCAGGGGCCGTCCTTATCGTGCGGCTGGAGAACGCGGAGCTTGCCGAACGCGTTGCAGAAGCTGCCATTGAAGGGGGTTTTCGTGCACTCGAGATCACGCTTTCCATTCCAGGGGCTGTAGATGTGATCCGTCGGCTCGCCGCCAAACACGGCTCCGCCGGCGTGGCAATCGGCGCCGGAACAGTGCTGGACGAGCACTCAGCGTACGAATGCATCCGGGCCGGCGCTCAGTTCCTGGTCAGCCCTCAACTGAACCCCGCGATGATCCGCACCGCGAACCGGTATCAGATACCAACCATCAGCGGAGCCTACACACCGACCGAGCTCGTCAACTCCGCTGAGGCAGGCGCTGACATCCTCAAGCTCTTCCCGACCGAGGCCGGCGGAGTCGCCTACGCGAAGTCCGTCTTGGCTCCGCTGGCACATCTGCCGATCATGCCCGCAGGTGGCGTAACACTGGAAAACGTGGGCGAATGGTTCGCAGCGGGCGTGGCAGGCGTCGGCGTGGGCAGCTACGTGACAAAAGCATGGCAACCCGATGGCGACTTCTCCCGCGTCACGGAGGCCGCCAAGGAGTTCCTGTCAGCAGTAGCAGAGGCCCGGAAATAATGTCCCCCCGCGTCTTCATTGTCATCGGTCCGGCAGGCTCAGGGAAAACAACGATTGCCCAGCAAACAGCACAACGGCATGAAGCTGCGTACCTGGACAAGGACCGGGTCAGTGGCCGCTTCGTTGAATTCACACTGACCGCCACCGGGCAGGATCCCACCGACCGCGAGTCCAACGACTACTACCGCGCCAATTTGCTGCCCCTCGAGTACGAGACTCTCATGGACGTGGCAGGGATAAACTTGCGTCTCGGCCGGTCAGTGGTCCTTGATGCTCCCTTTGGAGCCTATTTCGGAGACCCAGACTATTTGACTCGTGCAGCAGAAGACTTCCAGTGGCCGTCGTCCGCGATAACCGTGATACGAGTCCGGGTGCCTCAAGACGTTCTACGTACGCGTCTCACCCGCCGCGGACTGGAGCGAGACCAGTGGAAACTTGCCCACTGGGATGACTACTGGTCGGTATACGGCAGCCTGGAGTGCGCTTGGTCCGGAGTGGATTTCCAGGACCTGAACAATGAGGCGCCCCTTCAGGTCGATTGACGTGAACTGGCCTGGGAGATTAGCGGCGCGGACTTGCGCACGATCAACGAGGCGGACAGAGGCTCGCCCCTTGGCCTGCATGTCTGTCCCGAAGCCGAGGCCTATGTTCGAAATCAGGCCGCGAGCACACGCAACGTTGACAAGGATCACAATTCCTCCGTATCGTTGCTTGCAACCGATCTCAGCAACCGATCTCATTTAGGAGATAAAGGCGGCTGGACCAGCTATTTGCACTGCAAGTCAGGCAGCGCCGAGGCGTTGCTCCAGTTGTTGGTCATGGCCGTCCGTCGTCCGTCGAGCCGAGTTACAGCCGGGCGAGACCCGTACACCCCTTCAGGTGTTCGGAATTCAATACCCCCTCGCAGCAAACGTGAAAATATGGAGAGTTCAATGAAGACCTCAAGTGAAGTCCTCGGCAGCCCGAAGGCGCCCGATCGCAGCTTCCGCAACGTAGTGGCAGGCACGATTGGCCACTTCGTGGAGTGGTACGACTGGTACATTTACGGGCTGCTGGCAGCGGTGTTCTCATCGCAGATATTTCCAAGCGATTCCCCGTTCGCTTCCCTTGTCGCAGCACTGCTCACCTATGCGGTTGGGTTTTTTGTACGCCCGCTCAGCGGAATCATCATCTCTCCACTGGCCGACCGTTTCGGCCGAAAGCTCATCCTGACGCTGTCCGTCTCCGGGATGGCGCTCGGCTCGCTCATCATCGGCCTCACACCTTCATTTGCGACCATCGGCTATGCGGCGCCTGCGCTCTTTCTGGTTGCACGCATTATCCAGGGCATCTCGGCCGGTAGTGAGGGGCAGAGCGCCATCGCATTCATGGTGGAACACGCTCCCGCGAACAGGAGGGGCCTGTTCGGTTCGTTCACCAACATGGCGAGCGGCCTCGCCACCCTCGTAGCGACCGGCGCCGCGGCAATGGTGACATCAGCATTTACTCCAGCGGACCTCGCCGCCTTTGGGTGGCGAATCCCGTTCGTCGTGGGCGGCATCCTCGGCGTCGTCGGCCTGATCTTGAGGGCCCGCGCAGAAGAGACCCCTGAGTTTGAGGCAACTGCCCTCGTCGATCAAAAGTCCGCACCGGCCCGCCTGATGGACCTGCTCCGCGAACACCCGAAGGCGCTGCTGCAGGCAGCAGCACTGTCCGCCCCTGCTGTGGCCTACTACACCTGGGCTACCTTCCTTCCCACCTATGCCAAGCTGACGACCGGCCGGGACCTGGCATCCACTCTGGCCGGGAGCGTCATCGGGCTGGCCTTGCTCGTTATCATCGTGCCGACCTGCGGCGCGCTCTCGGACCGACTCGGCCGACGTAAAATCTTCCCCATCATCGGTGCCATCGGCATGATCGTTCTCTTCTACCCCATGCTCCTGCTGCTGAACCAGCCGGGCTTTGGCGTGTACGTTCTGGTATCGGCGTCGGGGTGGGTGGTTCTGGGTATCTGGCAGTCCGTCTACCCGACCATCCAGGCCGAACTGTTCCCAGCTGCGGTACGGGTATCGGGCATCGGCTTCGCCCACCAAATCGTGATTGCCGTCTTCGGCGGCACTGCACCACTGATCGCCGCCGCCTTCGTTGGCGCCGGACAGCCAATGCTCGTCGCGGTCTACATGACAGTCATCGTCACCCTCTGCCTCATCGTGTACACCACGCTCCCGGAGACCGGCAACCGCGGTGACCGTGCCACCGTGGCGCTTGCTGACCCCGAGGTCCTCGAAGGCGAGCACCTGCTCGTGAGCACTCCGTCGGGCACCGAAGAGACGAAGCGTTCCCAGTAGGCCCGCGTATCCCTGGGAACCCATGGCGGCTCGACCGGGCACGAAGGGGCGCGCCCCCGGGCCTCGTCGAGCCGCCTGGCTAGCCAAGGCCAGGATCCCTGCGCAGGAAGCAACGCACATTGCGTTATGAATGAAACACTTTTCCCCATAGGCGAAGAACAGAGAGGATGCCTTCAAGTGAACCAAATGATTATTAATACATTTTCCTACCTATGGTCATCTACGGCAATTGATGCGATAGCCGAATTGGTCGACAACGGGTATGAAACCTTTGAAGTTCCAATCAGCTCACCACATTGCTGGCCGGATGAAATATCCAGTCAGGAGCGCGCGGCAACTTATGCGAGACTCGACGGATACGGTGCGAAAATCAGGTCACTGAACGCCGGAGGATATGACATTAACCTGGCCAGCCCCGGCGCCAACATGCGCCGCAAAAGTGTTGACCACATCAAGTCGGTGATCGAGTTGGCCGCTGCTTGGGATGTCCCCGAGGTCGTCATCTCCCCCGGCACGCGACGCCCAATGATTTCACCTTCGCTCGATCGGGTTTACGGGTGGATGTACGAGAGCCTGGAGAATCTCATCCCCCTGGCTAAGCAGGCCGGCACGCGACTGCTCTTCGAAAACACTCCCTACTGCTTCACGCCTACCATCCAGGACCTCGCGGGCGTCGTAAGCATCATCAACGACGACGCAGTCAAGATCGTGTACGACGTCGCCAACGCTGCCTACATCCTAGAGGATCCCGTGGATAGCCTGCTCTCCAACCACGAAGCGATTGGACTTGTCCATATTTCCGATACGGGCACCGAAACCTGGGGCCACGATCCAATCGGTACCGGAGTAATCGACTGGAATGGACTAGGCAAGGCCGTAAAAGAAACCTGCGGCGTCGAAAACGTAGTTCTGGAGATCATTCGTGAAGAGAACCCGGTGCAGGAATTCAAGACGGCTATGCAGGACCTCAAGAATCAAGGCTGGGATCTGGGAGATTAGCCGCGCGTAAAAGGTGCGGCCGACTTGCAGATGCTTGTTGCCAATATAATATTACCGACACGCGTCGTAGGTGAATCTGAAAAGCTCATCAGTCTTACAGAATTTGATTGATCGTCACCCTTTGCGGTCCAAAAAGATTTCATGTGAAACCCCTAGTAAAAGGAATGAGTGCAATGAGAGCACTGGTCAGTGGCGGAAGCAGCGGCATAGGCGCGTCTACCTGCTTGAGAATCGCAGAGGCGGCTCTGGCTCGGGGTGTGCACCCGATGATTGCCGTGGCTGGGCACGAAGCAAACAGCAGCCAAAAAGAAGTCGTTCGTTCAATCGAGCAGATGGGCGGTACCGCCATCGCCTTGGCCGGCGACCTCGGTGACCATGAAGTACCAGGTCGACTGGTAGAGGCCGCGGTAACTGAATTCGGTGGCCTGGACGCACTGGTTGCAAACGCCGGAATCGCAATCCCCGGAGCCATCTGCGACGTATCCCTTGAGGACTGGGACAACATGTTCTCCGTTAACCTCCGCGGAGCTTGGCTTCTAGCCAAAGCAAGCTACCCGCACTTGAAGCAAACCCACGGTGCCGCCTGTTTTACCTCTTCAATGTCCGGCCAACAGCCACACGCCGGATCCGGAGCCTACAGCCCGACCAAGGCCGCACTGACCATGCTCGCCCAAACACTCGCGCTGGAATGGGCACCAGACGGAATCCGTGTAAACGTGGTATCCCCCGGCATGACCCACACACGAATGACCGAAAAAATGTACGCCGATCCCCAAATCAAAAAAGCAAGAGAAGACATCATCCCGCTCGCAAGAATTGGCGATCCCATGGACATTGCGAACGTGATCGAATTCCTTCTAAGTCCGCTCTCGGGTTATGTCACCGGTCAAGATATCTGTGTTGATGGTGGCTTCTCTAAGTCTATTCTCAGCCATATTCCTGGCCGGCCCAGCTCCAAATCCTGAAGCCCGATCTGTATCGCACGAAGACAAACGGCGAGTTTGGAGAACCCCTACTGATCAAAAACCTAACTATCTACGCGGTGAGTGAGCGGCGAATCTTGACGTTTTGCTTTCATCGTGGAGGTCCAGTCCCTTTAGGCGCTTTGAGGGCTCTTCGCGGTTCGTGGGGGAACGGGTCCCTGAGATAAGTGTCATGCCGCCGTCAGGACGGCACTTCTCAAGAGAATAACCGCTTTGTAATTGGCAGGGTTGCGGTAGCC
>FOEZ01000025.1 GCA_900110595.1 Arthrobacter sp. OV608
TCATCCACGACCTTCTGCACCTGGGCGAGCTCGCGCACGTCGCCTACTCCGGCCACGATCCGGCCGCCGAGGCCTTCGACGAGCCGTACCGTCTCATCGAGGTCGGCCCGGGTCGCCAAGTCGTACTTGATTGTCTTGACATCTTGAGAACAGATGTCAAGGGCAATGATGTCGGCCCCCTCTTTTGCCAGACGGACGGCGTGCGAGCGGCCCTGGCCGCGAGCAGCCCCCGTAATGAAGGCAACCTTGTTTTCGAGCAATCCCATGTCTCTCCTTTGTGAACTTCCTAGGGCTATCGATCTACTGCCACTACAGGACAACGTCATCGGCGGTAATCCGCTGAGGGTCGGTCTCGGTGTCGATTGCGTGCAGGTCCGTGATGCGTCGCGGTGCGAAGAGCAGCCACAGCACGATGAAGACAAGGATGGAGGCGCCCATTCCCAGATATACCGCCGCGAAGGTCTCCTGCGGAATGAATCCCTGGGGTCCAGCATTTAGCACGTTCAGGATGACCGCCAAAACGATCATCGAGCTCACGAACTGCACGATGGTCTGCATCCCAACGGTGACGGCCATGTTGTCCTGGCGGCCGGACGCGGCGACGAGCGTGTAGCCGACAGTCAGGAAGCTCAGCACGGTGAGCCCATAGAAGAACACCCACACGTAAAAGATCCATGACGGGGTCTGCACAAAGGCGAATCCGAGGTAGAGGACGAACCCTGCGATGCCGGAGATGACCAGCACCCACTTCGGGCCAAGACGATGGAGGCCCCAACGGGTCCAAACATAACCTAGGCATGACCCGGGGAGCATTGCGAGCAGGACATAGGCGGACTCGAGGGCGGACATGCCGTGCCCGAAGCCAGAATCGGTCGGCGTCTGCAGCAGCAGCGGAAGCACGACGAAAAGCCCTTGGGCCGGGATGGTAGCCGCGAGGAGGGTCATATACCCGACTACTGCTTGGCGCACATCCATGTGGCGGAACGACATGATTGGCGCCTTCGCATTCCGCTGTTGGAAGACCCAGGCGACGAGTACCAAACCGCCCACGATGAATCCACCCAAAACGAGCGGCGATGACCATCCACGGGTTGGACCCTCGCTGATGCCGATCAACAGCGCAGTGACCCAGAGACCGAGCCCGATCGCCCCGAACCAGTCGACGGCCGAGCCCGCCAGCGCGGCTTCGGGCGTCTCGGGTGCAACGAGTGCGAGGAGCAACAGCGTGGCGTAAGCCGCGAAGATCACCCAAAAGACGCTCTGCCACGGCAGCCCGAGGCTGTGAAAGAACCCACCGATGACGATTGCGAGAGGCGTGAAGATCGCCATGACAAGTGATAGAGCTAGCGCGGAGAGTCTAATCCGGTCGGCAGTAGCCCGCGGGCGCAGCAACCCCCAACTCAGCGGTATGGACGCCGCTGTACCTCCCAAGAAGCGACCGATGACCAGCGGCCAGAAGCCTACGACGGTAGCCGCCAGGAGTGATCCCAGCATCGCCAGGATAGTAACAGCGATGAGTACTTTGCGATGCCCATACGTGTCCCCGAGACGGGTTGTCAGGCCGATGGAGACGGCGGTGCCTAGCATCATGCCGTTCAGGACCCAGCCGATCTCAGATGCGGTCAACTGCGATTCTGCCGCGATAGTGCCCACCAGCGGGTAGAGGATTCCGTACTGGACGTCAAGGGCGATACCGCTCAGCATAAGCAGCGCGACAACGGTGGGAACCCCCCGTGAACGGGCCTTGGCCGGTGAGACCGATGTATTGGTTGCAGTGGGGGACATGTGATCGCTTTCTCGTTGCTTTCCAGGGCCGTCAACGGCGACGGCAAGACACTTGTCAGCGGTGTCACACTTCAACGGCATCGTTGAGTGTGATGCGCTTCACCTTTTGTATCAACGAATTTCAGTAAGCATTCATAGGAAGAGGCGCCAACGCTCTTATATAAGGCGCCAATGCGGCACGGGCCGTCCTCGCCGCCGCCCGGGTCTTTGGCGGCAGGCTGACGGGTGGGTTCTGAACAACAACTTGCCATAGCTGCTGCCAACACGCGTGTCTGACGGATTGGTTGCGCTCCGAACCCTGAGCGTGAAGCGCCGGGAATGGGCCATCGACGGCAGGTTCCCCGGACGGTGGGACGACTTGCACGGAAACTTCCGGACTGCGTACGCCGGCAGCATGAGGGCGTACACACTCGAGGTCCGGGCCGGATTCCGCCTCGATGTCAGGCTCACCGCGGTGATGGACAATATCGTCAAGGACAACGAAGATGCTGTGCTGCATCCGGGCAGGTGCTCCGGGAATGGCTTGACGCCCGTGCAGCGACGTCAGCCGAACTGACTGCCAACTACTGCGCCGTGACGGACTCCCGGTCCATCTCAGTCCTTCATTCGCACTTTATCGGCATGCCCTCAGCCTCGGACTTTTAGACCTGGACGCCGCAGCCCTACCGCTAACTCGCATGCTAGCTACGGGGGGTCCTGATCACGAAAGCCGTATGGAGTTCCTAAAGAAAGAACCCCCATTAGGGAGACAACCGTCAGCCTGGCTACACCCCAACCTGATGTCAGGCTGTCACTCAAAAACTGTCAGACTAGAATCCGTTCCGGTGTCCCGCAGACTCCTATTGGACAGCCCAAGATCCCAAACTGACACTTGGCAGCAGTACAACAGCACCGCCGTTTGGCTCCCACGAGCCTTTCGGGCTCGAATCATGCTGGTGCGCAGGTGTACCGGCCAACGCCCGGGAGGAGCGCCCCCAGCTCAATGACCGCCCCCACCTCACACCTTGAAGTACTTCGCCTCCGGGTGGTGGAACACGAACGCGTCGGTGGACTGTTCGGGGTGCAGCATCAGCTCATCGCTGAGGATCACACCCATCCGCTCAGGTTTCAGCAGTTCCGTCACCTTGCGGCGGTCTTCCATGTCCGGGCAGGCGGGGTAGCCGAGCGAGAACCGCGCACCGCGGTAGTCGAGCTTGAAATACCCTGCCGTGTCCTTCGGCTCCTCGGCCGCGAAGCCCAGCTCCTTGCGGATGCGCGCGTGCCAGAACTCCGCCAGCGCCTCTGTGAGCTGCATGACCAGGCCGTTGAGCTCGTAGTAGTCGCGGTACTGGTTGGCGGCGAACATCTTCGAGGTGAACTCTTCAATCTTCGAGCCGGCGGTGACCAGCTGCACCGGCAGCACGTCGATCTGCCCCGACTCGCGGGACTTCACGAAGTCGGCCAGGCACAGGTGCCGGTCGCGGCGCTGCCGCGGGAAGTCGAAGCGAAGGCGGTCGGTGCCGATGGGGCCGCCTGAACCACCATCGGGGGCGAGCAGTCCCGCGGTGCCGAGGACGCCGTCGGGATCCTCGCCGTGGTGCAGCACCACCACCTGCTCCCCCTCGGATACCACCGGGAAGTAGCCGTAGGCAACGGAGGCGTCGAGCATGCCCTCGCCGAGGATGCGGTCCAGCCAGTACCGCAGGCGCGGCCGGCCCTCGCGCTCCACCAGTTCCTCGTAGGAGGCGCCGTCCTCGCCGCGGCCGGGCTTGAGCCCCCACTGCCCCATGAACGTCGCACGCTCATCGAGGAACGCCGCGTAGTCGTGCAGGGAGACGCCGCGGACAATGCGCGTGCCCCAGAACGGCGGGGAAGGAACCGGGTTGTCGGCGACGACGTCGGACCGGCCGGGCATTGCCTCGGGCTCGGTTACCGTGAACTTGGCACCGCCCTTGTGGATGCGCTTCTTCAGCGGCGGCAGGCCGACGTCGTCCGGCGACTCGCCGCGGGCCACGCGCACCAGCGGTTCCATGAGAGCGAGGCCCTCGAACGCGTCCTTGGCGTACCGGACGACGCCGTCAAACTGCTCGGCGAGGTCCTGCTCCACGTAGGCGCGGGTCAGGGCTGCGCCGCCGAGGATCACAGGCCACTTCTTCGCCAGGCCGCGGGACTGCAGCTCCGCGAGGTTCTCCTTCATCACCACGGTGGACTTCACCAGCAGCCCGGACATGCCGATCACGTCGGCGTTGTGCTCCTCGGCCGCGGCCATGATCTCGGCGATGCCCTGCTTGATGCCGATGTTGATGACCTTGTAGCCGTTGTTGGTGAGGATGATGTCCACCAGGTTCTTGCCGATGTCATGCACGTCGCCGCGCACGGTGGCGATCACCATGGTGCCCTTGCCCGAGGAATCGGACTTCTCCATGTGCGGCTCTAGCAGGGCGACGGCGTTCTTCATCACCTCGGCGGACTGCAGCACGAACGGCAGCTGCATCTCGCCGGCGCCGAAGCGCTCGCCCACCACCTTCATGCCCTCGAGCAGGTGGTCGTTGATGATGCCGAGCGGGGTCAGTCCCTCGCTGCGCGCGAGGTCGAGGTCGTCTTCGAGGCCCTTGCCTTCGCCGTCGATGATGCGCCGTTCCAGGCGCGCGCCGGTTGGGAGGGCCGCAAGTTCAGCGGCGCGCTGGTCCTTGAGCGCTGCGGTGTCGACGCCGGCGAACATGTCCAGCATGATGGCCAGGGGGTCGTAGGTGGTGTTGCCGTCGGCGTCGTATTCGCGGCGGTCATAGACGAGGTCCAGGGCCACCTTGCGCTGCTCTTCGGGCAGGGAAGCGAGCGGCACGATCTTGGCGGCGTCGATGATTCCGCTAGTCAGGCCTGCCTGGACAGCCTCGTGCAGGAACACGGAGTTGAGGACGACGCGCGCTGCCGGGTTGAGGCCGAAGGACACGTTGGAGACGCCGAGTGTGGTGTTGATGCCGGGGTACTTGGTGGTGATCTGGCGGATGGCCTCGATGGTTTCGATGCCGTCGCGGCGGGTTTCTTCTTGGCCGGTGGCGACGGGGAAGGTCAGGCAGTCGACGATGATGTCCTCAACGCGCATCCCCCATTCCCCTACCAGGGCGTCGACGAGGCGGGACGCGATGGCCACCTTGCCGTCGGTGGTGCGGGCCTGGCCCTGCTCGTCGATGGTCAGGGCGATGACGGCGGTGCCGTGTTCCTTCACGAGCGGCATGATGCGCGCGAAGCGGCTGTCCGGGCCGTCGCCGTCCTCGTAGTTGACGGAGTTGACCACCGGGCGGCCGCCGATGAGTTCGAGACCGGCCTGCAGCACTGGCGGTTCCGTGGAGTCGATGACGAGCGGGAGGGTGGAGGCCGACGCGAAACGCGAGACGACCTCCTTGATGTCCGCCACGCCGTCGCGCCCCACGTAGTCAATGCAGACGTCCAGCAGGTGGGCGCCGACGCGGATCTGCTCGCGGGCGATATCCACGCAGTCGTCCCAGCGCTCTTCGAGCATCGCCTGACGGAACGCCTTGGAGCCGTTGGCGTTGGTGCGCTCTCCGATGGCGAGGTAGGAGGCGTCCTGGTCGAAGTTCACGTGCTGGTAGAGGGAGGCGACGCCGGCCTCGCGTTCGGTGGGGACGCGGGCCGGGGTGTTGCTGGCGGCGTCCGTCTTGCGGGTGCGGAAGGGGGCAAGACGTTCGACGACGGCGGCCATGTGCTCCGGCGTCGTACCGCAGCAGCCGCCCACCAGGCCCAGGCCGAATTCGCGCACGAACTGCTCGTGCGCGGTGGCGAGTTCGGCGGGTGAGAGGGGGTAGTGCGCGCCGTTGGCGCCGAGGACGGGCAGGCCCGCGTTGGGCATGCAGGCGATGGCGACGGAGGACTGCTTGGAGAGGTGGCGCAGGTGCTCGCTCATCTCGTCCGGGCCGGTGGCGCAGTTCAGGCCGATGGCGTCAACGCCGAGCGGCTCGAGGGCGGTAAGTGCGGCGCCGATTTCGGAGCCCATGAGCATGGTTCCGGTGGTTTCGACCGTCACCTCGACGAAGATGGGGAGCCGGATGCCGCGGGACACGATGGCCTGCTTGCAGCCGTTGACCGCGGCTTTAGTCTGCAGGAGGTCCTGGCTGGTTTCGATGAGGAAGGCGTCCGCGCCGCCGTCGATGAGGCCCTCGGCCTGGAGGGCGAAGGTCTGCTTTAGGTAGTCGTAGCTGGTGTGGCCGAGGCTGGGGAGCTTGGTGCCGGGGCCCATCGAGCCGAGGACCCAACGCATGCGGCCGTCTGTTTCTTCGGCGGCTTCCGCGCGCTCGCGGGCGATCTTCGCCCCCTTGAGGGCGAGCTCTGCGATGCGGTCATCAATGCCGTAGTCGGAGAGGTTGGACCAGTTGGCGCCGAAGGTGTTGGTTTCCACGGCGTCGATGCCCGTGGCGAAGTACGCGTCGTGGATGTCCGCGATGACGTCGGGGCGGGTGTCGTTGAGGATCTCGTTGCAGCCTTCGAGGTTCTGGAAGTCCACATCGAGCGACAGCTCCCGGCCCTGGAGCATGGTGCCCATAGCGCCGTCAGCGATGACGACGCGGTGGTTCACTGCGTCCAGGAGCTCCTGCGCACGGACAGGGCGGGGCACGGACTCAATATCAAGTGCAAAACGAGGCATCTAAACAGGTTACGTGGGGAGGCCTACTACATTGCTTAGTGTTTCTGTGTACTACGACGGCGGGTGGGTGAGATCCTTGGCGCCGTGTTCGCATGCTTGGGTCAGCAGCAGGCCGACGACGGACGCTGGCCTGGGAGCTTCGGTTTGACGGCTGCACAAGCCGGGGAGGTTGTTATGCGCTCTTTTCGACATGGAGTCATACCTGCCAGCCAGATGAGTGTCATTCAGGACAATCACATGTAGTTTGTTGCTTCATCAGCTTGGATCTTTGCTGCACTGCGTTGTGCAGCATCCACGGTCTTGTAGGGGGACAAATGGAGTTCGCAGAGAAGCTTTCAGCGTTGGCAGCAAAGGTGCGCCAGCAGCGAGGTGTTATCCAGACAGAAGAAGCGACGAAGAACGCGTTCGTGATGCCGTTCATCTCGACGATTCTTGGTTATGACGTCTTCAATCCCATGGAAGTCGTTCCGGAATTCATCGCAGATGTGGGACTTAAAAAGGGTGAGAAAATCGACTACGCGATCGTCAAGGACGGCGAAGTCCAGATCCTGATCGAGTGTAAGAAGTCCAGTGAACCCGTCAAAATCGAGCACGCCTCGCAACTCTTCCGGTACTTCGCCGTAACCAACGCTCGGATTGCCATCCTTACCAACGGCGAGGTCTATCAATTCTTCACCGACCTTGATGCCCCGAACCGTATGGACGCAAAGCCCTTCCTCGTGCTCGATTTGAATGACATCGATCAAATGCTCATCCCCGAACTGCAGAAGCTGTCCAAAGATGTTTTTGATCTTGATTCGATCATCAGCGCGGCCGGAGAGCTGAAGTACATCGGCGAACTAAAGCGGACTCTGGCCGCGCAGTTCAAAGAGCCAGAAGACGAGTGGGTCAAGTTCCTGACTGGACGCGTTTATTCCGGCCCGTACACCCAGAAGGTGCGGGAACAGTTCACTGCTTTGGTGGCCAAGGCATCGAAGCAGTTCTTGAATGACCAGGTGAACGAGCGTCTGAAGAAGGCCCTCGGCAACCCCGGCTTCCCGCAGAGCGAGGAAGCTGCAGTTGCGGCCAGCGTCACCAGCGCTCCAGTGGCAGAAGCTGATCTGGCCGAAGCTGATGGGCTGGAGACAACGCTGGAAGAGATCGAGGGTTACCAAATTGTGCGGGCTATTGTTTGCAGCGAGGTGAAGCCGGCCCGAGTAGTTCAAAGGGATGCCAAGTCGTACTTCGCAGTATTGCTGGACGACAACAACCGCAAGCCCATCGCACGTCTGCACTTCAACCGGACGCAGAAATACATCGGGATCTTCGACGACAACAAGGAAGAGACCCGAGTTCCCATTAGCTCTCTCGAGGAAATCTACGAGCACACGGAAGCGCTCCGCGCGAGCGTCAAGAGTTACCTGTGACGGCGCCACCGACAGACCAGGATCTGCTTCTCGTCGCGATTGCCGCAATCCCAACGCCGTGGAAAAAGTGGCCCGGCGGATATCCTGGTCGCCTGGACCTAGCGTTGGTGGATGCCGTCATGTCCATCCGATTTCGCCATGGTCGAGAACGCAGAGACGGAACATGGACAGCTCGCGGTGCAGTCCTGCACTCGGCCGCAGGGACCTACCTGCGGCAGACCCAGCGCGTAAACAACGCCGCCCCGGTGTTGCCTGGCGAGCTGAAGCCGATCGCGCCCAGTACGGACTGGAGCCCGCGACGTGGCAGATCGCGACCATCGGGCGCCTGTCCGAGCCGATCAAGCTGCAGTGGCTGGAAGACTACCCGGCGCTGGAGCAGTTCCTGAGCCAAGAGCTGGCCTACGGCGTGGACGAGGCCATTGCGGACTTCATCCTCAACGGCGGCATCGCCGAGGGCGGCTCCACGGTGTCCGGCATCCTGAACACCACTGGCGTCCTGCAGACCCCGTTCACCACGAACAGGCTCCTCACGCTCCGCCGCGCCATCGGTGAGCTCGACGTGCAGGGCGTCACCGCGACCGGCATCATCCTGAATCCCTCAGATTGGGAGAGCATCGGGACGCTGACCACCGCAACGGCGAGTTCCTGCTGCCCTTGGCTCCGCAAAACAGCGCCGAACGCCGTCTGTGGAACACCCCGGTCACCTTGGCTACGGGCATGCCCGTCGGGGAAGCCATCATCGGGGACTTGTCCACGGTCTCGCTGCTGTACCGGAACTCCCAGCGGATCGGATGGAACCCTACATGACCGAGATCGGATCAAGCGGCGCCCTGGAGCCGCGCGATCTGTTCCGCCGGAACGAAGTCGTCTTCCGCGCCGAAATCCGGGTCTGCCTGGGAATCCTCTCCACCAAAACTCTTCGAATACCAGACCTCGCGTCCACCTAGGCGGGTAGCCAGCCATCAGTACATCCCGCATGAGCCGTTCGGGCGGGATGTACTGTCATACCCGGACTGTAGCCTTGGGCTTTACACGCCGGTATGGGGCCGGCGGTCGAGAAAAGGGCAGGAACGCTTAGTGTCTCTTCAATTAGTCGAATCCATCCAGGAACGGCTGTCTAGCGCCAACTCTGAATGGCCCAGGCACATGTTCACGACTGCCGACAAGCAGTCAGTCATTCTAGTACGTAGGCTGGCACGTGCGGCGAAGTCGCAGAACGTCGAATTCTGCTTCTCATCAAAGGAAAAATTTGCCGAGGGTTCAGCCCGTTTCGGCGGAATCCTGTTTACCCGTGACATGGTGATTGTCGGCACTCTGTCCTCTGGGGAGGAGTATCCACCGTCAGGAGACGTCGTGATGGTGCCCCGCTCCGCAATTAGAAGCCTGACTCTCCATCATGTGGAGTACTTCGGCTATGACGACGATGGTTCCGAGCCGGACTACGTCTCATTTACGGCCGAGTACGATGGCATGCCGCCTGTTCACATTGGCATGCCAGGTAAAGGGGGACCACTCGACGGAAGCACGAGTCAGCTCTTCGACGCGCTTCAGGCTGACCTCCTAAAAGCGATCCAGCGGTAACCGGGGCGACGGAGTACACCGATCGAACCCGGAGAATTTATGAGGCGTCGCGTTGCCCCGAGTGTTCCCGCCGTCTAACGTTCGTGTGGGCCCACGTCACTTCTCCTGCAGACGCTCAGAAGCTTTAGGTTCCAACGAGATTCAGGTGCCCATCGCGCACCTGTCCGAACTCGGAGCCGAGCGTCGAGGGCCTCCCCGGCTTGTAGGCAACGCAGAAAGTCCCGCTGGCAATACCGCCAGCGGGACTTTCTGCTTTCCGCTATTTGCCACTTCCTATAGTCGCCTCATATCCGGCGCGCAGCTCGTCCTCGCTGACCTCGACCGGAGGCCGGTGGCCGAACTGGATGGTGTATATGTACTCGCCCGCAGGGACCTCTGCAACTTCCCAGGTGAGCACGCAATTCTTGGGCGTTGCCGACTGCTTGCCGTTCTTGACGCGCCCGGTACCGACGAGGCTTCCACCATTGCCGGTGATCTCAACTTCACTATCTATTGCGAGGTCCTTGTACCCGCCGGTGGGATTACAGTTGTCGTTGCTCTTGTCGAAAACGTTGTGCAGGTCGCGGTTGATGCTTAATGACTCGATCGTCAGCGATCCCGAAGCGGTGAAGGGCGGCACGTATGTGGCTGTAGGTGATGGGGCGGGCTGCTTTACAGAAGCCAAGGTGCTGCATCCCGCGGCCACGGCTATGACCGCTCCAATGCAGGACGCGGCGATGATGAGCTTCTTGCGTCGCTTCTCCGTTGCCGGGATGCGCTCCACCGAGCAGACCCCATTGCTCCAGTCGGTGACGCGCCGGAAACCGCCAACCTTGACATGCCCGTCCGCCGCCTCCGGGGTGTCAGCGGTCCTCGCGGAGTAGACGGTCTGGCCCTCCCCGTCCGTGATAGTGATCTGGCGCGTCGGCCTTGACGATGTACGCCGCGAAAACCCATCAGGTCCAGGTGCACCAAGCTCCCCCAGCGATGCGATAAATGCTTCTGAATCCAAATCAATCCCCCAAATTATTGCTTGCCCGCAATCTACGGCTCGTCGCCTTCAAAGGCGGGAATGAAGTAGGTACCTGTGGCGGCAAGAGACTTTTGAGCCTCTTCAGTACTGCAGCGGCCTGCGACCACGGCCTTCAGCAGCAAGAATAGCTGCCGTGTGTCGATGACCAGGCCGCCTTCCTGAGCAAAAAGCTCGACGTCCTCGGGGTTCGATTCCAGCGGGATTGGACGCTCATCGGGGGCCTTGTCAAACATGGCGTTCACCACGTACCACTGAGCGTCAGGTCCGCGGCCATTCTTGTGTTCATATATAGCTACGGCCTTGGCCAGTTGCCTCAAGTCGTTCATCTTTGCCCCGCCCTTCGCATAGCCTTTGACTTCGACTAGCGCAACCCAGCCGGGTTGAGCCTCGAGCGTGACTTGCAGGTCTTCACGCTTCGCCGTCTTGTTGGCATCGGCGACTGCATCCGAGTCTGACACTGTAAACCCGATAGCTGTCAAAGCTTCGGACACGGCTGCCACGAGGTCGTCGCCCTGGCTGTTCAGCAGACGGCGTTCCCGCGTGTCAGCAGTGCGAGTGACAGCAGCGGACGCATCAATCAGTCCCAACCGATCACGCTCGCGTTGTTGTAGCTGACGTTCTGTCTCAACGTCAAAGGCGGCAATGTTAGCTTCCGCCTCAAGCTCAGCTTGGGTTTTCCACCGCTCGCTTAGAGACTGCCCAGCAGAAGGGAAATCGTCGGGGTACTGCGCCCGCCAATGGTCCAGCGCAGCCCTTAGCCAGAGATGCTGGGAAGTAACCGCGGGTGAAAGCATCCACCATTGGGAGCCCGTCTCGTTGGTAAGGATCCCGGCGAGCGCTCTGCCCTCGGTTTCGTGTACCAGCGATTGGAATTGGTCATGTGCAGCAGGCGGCACGAAGATGACGCTGTACTCCCCACCGGCTGGAACGTTTTTCAAGAGTTGCTGGTTCACGAGCGTTTCCAGCCCCAGCGCCCTCGCCTCGCTACCAACAGTGAATCGAGCTGCCATGTCGCCTGAGTTGATGCTGAGATAGTCACCGTTGTAGGTGGTCCCGACGTATCTCTGCACGTACCCAGAATAGTGGTCGCTAATAAACTGCAGGATCTTGAGACGCTTGTCAGGGCGCTCATCGGGGGTGCCGACGCACACGAGTAGAGAGTAGTCACGTTGACGAACCTCACTCAGACTATTCACGTAAGTAACAGTTGCGCCCAGGGAATCCAGTTCCTTGCGTAACGTTGTCCCGTCTTCAACGTTCATTGCCACAATCCACGGCAAGGGCCGTTCAAGTAAAGCCGAACCGGGGACGTTATCTGGCTTCGGCCGCTCCGGCACAAGTTCGTAAGCATGGGTCACTAGGGCATCCTAACTGACCTGTTGCTGGCTACAGGACCGCACGGAAGGCTGATGGACAGGGTTAGAAGACACGAAGCGTAAAAGCGGTAGCAATGCACCATTGCCAACACTATTGCGTTCTCTTTTGCGGCTTCCATCAGGGCGCCTTTGGCACTATTACAGATCCTGAGTTCAAGCGCGAAGCACGCCGGCCACGGGTGGGCCCACTCCGGACGAAGCTCAAACCTCCGCCGCCGGAGCCGCGAACTGGGCCTCATACAACCGCGCATACGCCCCACCAGCAGCAAGCAACGAGGCATGCGTCCCCTGCTCCACGATCTGGCCGGCCTCCATCACCAGGATGAGGTCGGCGTCGCGGATGGTGGACAGGCGGTGCGCGATCACAAAAGAAGTACGGTCGGACCGCAAGGCACTCATTGCCTTCTGCACCAGCACCTCGGTCCGGGTGTCCACCGACGAAGTTGCCTCGTCCAGGATCAGCACCGAGGGCCGCGCGAGGAAAGCCCGCGCAATCGTCAGCAGCTGCTTCTCCCCCGCGGACACGTTCCCACCTTCGTCCTCCAAAACCGTGTCGTACCCCTCCGGCAGCGACCGCACGAACCGGTCCACATACGTCGCCCGCGCAGCCTCCAGGATCTCGGCCTCAGTAGCCGAAGGCCGCCCGTACGCAATGTTGTCCCGGATGGTCCCGCCGAACAGCCACGTATCCTGCAGCACCATCCCCAGCCGCGAGCGCAGCTCGCGCCGCGGCACCGAGGTGACGTCCACGCCGTCGAGCGTTATCCGCCCGGCATCCAGCTCGTAGAACCGCATCATCAGGTTCACCAGCGTGGTCTTGCCCGCCCCGGTTGGTCCCACGATCGCCACCGTCTGCCCAGGCTCCGCCACCAGAGACAGCCCGGAAATCAGCGGCTTGTCCGGCGAGTACGAGAAGGACACATCCTCGAACACCAGCCGCCCCCGCCCAAACACAGGACCAGCAGAAGCGGCGGGCTCCACCGATTCCTCGTCCTCATCCAGCAGCGAGAACACCCGCTCGGCCGACGCCACCCCGGACTGCAGCAGATTCGCCATGGACCCCAGCTGCGCCAGTGGCATGGTGAACTGCCGGGAGTACTGGATGAACGCCTGCACGTCGCCCAGCTGCATCGCCCCGGACGCCACCTGCAGGCCGCCCACCACGGCGATCCCCACGTACACCAGGTTCCCAATGAACGTCATGGCCGGCATGATCAGCCCGGAAATGAACTGCGCCCCGAAGCTTGCGTCATACAGCTCCGCGTTCTTCTGCCGGAACCGGTCCTCCACCTCGCGTTGCCGGCCGAACACCTTCACCAGCGCATGCCCGGTGTACGTCTCCTCGATCTGCCCGTTCAGCTCCCCGGTGTTCTTCCACTGCGCCACAAACAGCTTCTGCGAGCGCTTGGCAATCAGTGCCGTGATCCCCAGCGTCAGCGGAATGGTCACCAGCGCGATCAGCGCCAGCGTGGGCGAAAGGATCACCATCATCACCAGCACACCCACCACACTCAATACCGACGTCACCGCCTGGCTGATGGTCTGCTGCAGGCTCTGAGAAATGTTGTCCACGTCGTTCGTGACCCGGCTCAGCAGCTCGCCGCGCTGGATCGAATCGAAATACCGCAACGGCAGCCGGTGGATCTTCGCCTCGATCTCCTCGCGCAGCCCGAACACCGTCCGCTGCACCACCCCGTTCAGCACATACGCCTGCACCCACATGAACCCCGACGCCAGCACATACAGCACCAGCGCCCACGTCAGCACACTGCCCAGCGCAGCGAAGTCGATCCCCTGCCCCGGCGTCAGCGCCATGGGCGTCAGCATGTCCGCCTTCTGGTTCTCCCCCGCGGCCCGCAGCTGCGCGATCAGCTGCTCCTTGCCCACCCCGGCAGGCAGCTGTTTGGACACCACTCCGGCGAAAATCAGGTTGGTGCCCTCCCCCAGCAGCCGCGGCCCGATCACCTGCAGCGCCACGCTGATCACCGACGCCGCCAGCACCAGCAACAGCCACGCCCGCTCCGGCCGCAGCTTCCCCAGCAGCCGCCTGGCCGACGGCCAGAAGTTCATCGCCTTCTCCGCCGGGATGTTCATCCCGCCGAAAGGTCCACCGCGTCCTGGTCCGCCTGCCGGACGGGGAATGCGTACGACGTCGGCGCTTGCGGTTTTGGACGCAGGTGCGGCCTTGGTGCCGGCTTCTGGAGTGGGTTCCGGGCTCATACCGTCTCCTCCGCTGCCAGCTGGGAGTTCACGATTTCGCGGTACGTCTCGGAGGTCTCCAGCAGCTCACTGTGCGTTCCGCGCGCGACGATCCTGCCGTCGTCGAGCACTAATATCTGGTCCGCGTCCACGATGCTGGACACGCGCTGGGCGATGATCACCAGCGTGGCGCCCGCGGTGCTGCGCTTGAGGGCCTGGCGCAGCCGGGCGTCGGTGCCGGTGTCCAGGGAGGAGAACGAATCGTCGAAGATGTACAGCTCGGGCCGCTTCACCAGGGCCCGGGCGATGGCCAGCCGCTGCCGCTGCCCGCCGGAGACGTTGGTGCCGCCCTGCGAGACGGGCGCATCCAGGCCGCCCTCCATCTCCTCCACGAAACCGCGCGCCTGGGCGATCTCCAGGGCTTGCCAGCATTCGTCGTCGGTGGCGTCCGGCTTGCCGTACTGGAGGTTGCTGCGGACGGTGCCGGTGAACAGGTAGGGCCGCTGCGGGACCAGGCCGATGTGGCCCCAGAGCAGGTCCGGGTGCAGCTCGCGCACGTCCACGCCGTCGATGCGGACGGCACCGGTGGTGGCGTCGAACAGCCGGGGCATCAGGTTCACCAGGGTGGTCTTGCCGGCGCCGGTGCTGCCGATGATCGCCGTGGTCTGCCCTGCCCTGGCGGTGAAGCTGATTCCGGAGAGGACGGGCTGGTCGGCACCCGGGTAGGCGAAACCGGCGTCGACCATTTCCAGCTCGCCGCGCCGCACTTTGGTGCTGACGGGCTTCGAAGGCGGCCGCACGCTCGACTCCGTGCCCAGCACGGCGCCGATCCGGTCCGCCGAGACGGACGCGCGCGGGATCATCACGGCCATAAAGGTGGCCATCATGACGGACATCAGGATCTGCATGAGGTAGCTCAGGAACGCGATGAGGGTGCCCACCTGCATGGAGCCGTCCTCGATCCGGAACGAGCCGAACCAGATCACGGCCACGCTGGACACGTTCATCACCAGCATCACTATGGGGAAGGCGAGCGCCATCAGCCGGCCGGCCCGGAGCGCGGTGTCCGTGACGTCCTCGTTGGCCTGGGCGAAGCGTGTGCTCTCGATGTCTTCGCGGACGAAGGCGCGGACCACGCGGATGCCGGTGAGCTGCTCGCGCAGGACCCGGTTCACGGTGTCGATCCGCTTCTGCATCTTCCGGAACAGCGGCACCATCCGGAAGATGATGAGCCCCACGCCGGCCAGCAGCACGGGCACGGCGACGGCGATCAGCCAGGACAGCTGCACATCCTGCCGGACCGCCATGATCACCCCGCCGATGGCGAGCATGGGCGCGGCCACCATCATGGTGGCGCCCATCAGGACAAGCTGCTGGACCTGCTGGACGTCGTTGGTGGAGCGGGTGATCAGGCTGGGCGCGCCGAACTTGGTGACTTCCTGCTCGGAGAACTCCCCCACCCGGGAGAAGATGGCGCCGCGCAGGTCACGGCCCGTGCCCATGGCCGCCTTCGCCCCGAAGTACACGGCGATCACGGCGCAGGCGATCTGCAGCAGGGTGATCCCCAGCATGAGCCCGCCGAGGTTGAGGATGACCCCGGTGTCACCCTTGGCCACGCCCTCATCGATGATGTCGGCGTTGAGCGTGGGCAGGTACAGCGACGCGATGGACTGCGCCAGCTGGAAGACGACGACGGCGATCAGCAGCTGCCGATGCGGCCGCAGATATTCAACAAGTAACTTCCAGAGCATGCGCAGCTCCTGCCTGACACAGTGTCCACAAGTGGTGGTGCGAAGGTCAGTTTACGTCCGGAGGCTGGGAACAATCGGTGCCTTTGGAGGAGAAGTTGGGCGGGTTCACCGAGGGCGTATTTGGGCTGAGCTGGCAGCTAAAAGCGGAGCGGTCTGGGTATCTTCCTCAACGTCTCGATAAGCTGAGGGAGCGTGCGATGATGCTCGTGTCAGTGACGCGGGGAGCCTTAGAGGACGACTGGTGGTGGGCCCTATAAACATGGAAAATATTCACCACTCGGCAGCTACTCACCGTTGGTAGAAGCCAGGCAGGAACCGAACAATGAGAGTGGGACTGCGGCTACAGGCAACCAGCTGCCGGACTGTTGTGCTGGACGGGCGGACTGTAGTTTCCGCGGGTCGGGAGGTGCACGCGGGGAGCTTGTCGGAAGCGTTGGACTCGTCCTTGTCCGGGCTCCGTCGGGAGTTCGGGTCCGACATCACGGCGATCACTGCCGACGTCGGGCGGGCCTTGGGGGAGCGGAAACTGGCCGACGTCGTCGCCATCCGCATTTCGCCCCGTCCGCCCTCGGATGCCTTCCACATGACCGTGCTGCCACCGCTTGTTGAGCCGGCAGTGACCCGGACAGTTCATGTGCGCGGGGGCCACGATCTGCGGGGACGGCCTTTGGCCCGCTTGGACTTGGAGGGGTTCCTGGCCGATCTCCCCGGCATCCTTTCCGCTGATGTACGGAACGTGGCGATCACTTCTGTCGGTTCGACGGCGTCAAACGACCATGAAACGCGCATAGCCGATGCCATCCTGGGCCACGACAGAGATATGCGTATCAGTATCTCCAGCGACTTCTATTCCAGCGTTTTCCGCGACCGCGACTACACGGCCATCCTTAACAGCGCCCTGATGCAGACGGGGGAAGAACTGGCTGTCATGCTTGAGGCTGCGGGCCGGCGCCAGTTTCCGGCCGCCCACTTGTCATTTGCAAAGAACGACGGCGGCCGCGCACCTCTGTCACGGCTGGCATTGACGCCTGTGCACGGGTTGCGCCCCGAGCCCGCGATGGGAATTCTTGGCGCCGCCACCCTAGCGGGAATCCCCGAGGGGGAAGTCATTCTCTGCATGGAGACTGGAGCCATGGTGGGTCACATCCATGGAGGCCTGCCTGTCGCCAGAAGCCTCATCCGCCAGGGATTTGATGCAAGCCTCGCCAGCAACACCGCCATTCTCGAGCCATACACAATCCACCATCCGGTTCGCGCAGGCATCCCCTCCGTGATTGCCGACCTCCGCGAGGAGAAGGAGACCGCCCTGCCCTTCGGGCTGGTGCCTACTCCGTCGGCGGCCCAGGACGCCGCGCTGGTAGGAGCTGCCGCTGCGCCGCTGACAGCCTGGATCGACAGGCTCGAAACCGTCAGCGGCCGAGCCGACCTGAAACGAGTACAGAACCTCGCCGAAGACGACGCCCAGTCGGCGGCCGTCCAGTTGGGCGCCACCCCCGGGCAAACCCAAATCATTGAATCGAACGTCTATGCCATGCCCTACGGCAATCCCGGAATCGTTCGAATCCGGGTCCAGGCGGCAGGAGAAGCGTCCGGCGACGAGGAACACGAGCTGCCCACAGCCGCGCGGGGGGCCACCCCATGAGCACCATACTCACCCCCGAGGACGTCCGGAACCTCCGCACTGGTGCCCACTTCCTGACCTGCACCATCGACCCGACGGCTATCTACATTTACGCAGAAATGATCCAACGGGCCATGGAGGACAGGTCGTTGGAACTCATCACCGTCGACGAGCTTGCTCCCGACGATCTGGTGGTGGCGGTCGGAATGGTGACACAGGGGCTTTTCATCGCCGACATGCCTCCCGTAGGTGATGAGTTCCTCGGCTGCATCCGTGCCATCGAGGCCAGTCTCGGCCGGCCGGTGCGGGCGGTCTATTCGCTCGCTGCCGCGAACATCAACGGAATCGTCCCCCTCATGGTTGGGCTGCAGTCCTCGTTGCCCGTCATCGATGCCGACCCCATGGGCCGCGTCTTCCCCTTGATCAGCCAAACGACGCTGAATATTGGAAACGTGGCGATCGGCCCTATCGCACTCATGGGGGTAACCGGGGAACGGGCGGTGATCGAGGTCGAAAGCGCGCAGCGGGCTGAAACGCTGGTGCGTGCAATAGTGACCGAACTCGGCGGCTGGGCAGCCACTGCCATGTATCCGTGTTCGGCACAACAGCTGATGGAGCATGGCGTCCAGGGCTCCATCAGCCGAATGATCCGGATCGGGCAAATCCTCGAAGCGAGCACCTCCGTTGAGAGAAAGCTGCTGTTGCTCGCCGAACTCCTCGGCACCACCCGCATCGGCCGGGCCCGCGTGAGCCACATCGAAAGCCTCTCCCGGCCCACAGACCTCGGCCTGCCGGCGCAACCGTCCAGCGTGACGCTGGAAGACGAAACCACCGGACGCATCATCCATCTTGAAGTCCAGAATGAGATCCTGCTGGTCCTCGTGGACGGCGAGGTAGCAGCAGCCGTCCCGGACATGGTTACGTTGCTCAATTCCGAGCAGGGCACGGTGGTCAACATCGACGATGTCCAGGTGGGCGATGTTCTGGACATCATGAAGATCACGGCAGCGGCGCAGTGGTACACGGAGGCGGGGCTTGATCTCACCGAGCCGAAGGCCTTCGGCATTCCGATCATGCACCCAAGGCGGCGACATGCGTAGATCAAAAAATGAAACCCGGCTCGATGTCGCCGGTCTATTGGCGCACGGCTCCCTCCGCGGGACCACGCCGCTGTATCTCACTCCGGCCAGCGGGTTGATTGAAAGTGTTGTTCTCGTCTCCCAGCTTGAGGCAATCCGGCAGGTGCGGCCCAATACTGTGGTGGTCCTGTCCTCCGAAATGGGATCAGGGGGTTGGCTCGTCTCCGCGGCGCTGCGACAGGCCTGGGAGCGGCGGGCCAGCGCAGTCATCGTGGCTGGCAGCGCTTATGCAAGCGCGGCGGTGGGACTGGCGGAGCGGTTGGGCATCACCCTGTTGGCCGCTGACGGGGACCCTGCAGGGCTTGCCCTGGAACTGGCAGCCGAGATCGGAGCGGCCCTGTCAGTGGTCGATGCTGAACTGGCCAGGGTCGCCCGGGCAGTCGCAAGGGACACCACGCTCGGTGATGTCCTCAGGACCATTTCCGGGGAGCTGGACGGGCTCGGAGTTTCGCTGGAGTACGACGGCGTGGTTCTGGCCTCCGCCGGAATGCCCCCACGGGACACCGACGAAGTCATCCCCGTGGAAGTCGGCGAAGCCAATAGCGCCGTCCACTTCACCATCACGGCCCGCGTGCCCACTTCCGCTGTCCACAACCTGCGTCTGGTGCGCTCAATCCTTGAGGTTGCCACCCCCTCAGTGAAGGCTGCCTGGCTGCTGGAGGACCTACTCAGCACTGCCCGGGCCGTTCCGACGGCAGCGATCCCCAGGTTGGATCAGGACCTTGACGCGTCAGGCGCGGAGTTCGAGGAAAAACACCGGCATCTGCTGAACCAGTTGGGCTGGCGTGCCGGGGAGCCGTACGTTGCCGTGAGGTTCCGCAGCGCGGAGGAGCAAGACCATCGGCCCGAACTGACGGCCGTGTTGCGCCTGCTCTGGCGCAAGGTCACAGCACGCAGCCCTTTGGCCGAGGTTCATGACGGTTGGCTGACGCTCGTACCGGCCGGGGATCAGGACGCCTCGACCCAGCTCGAAACCCGAATCAGGACACGGCTGGGGCCGGCTCTGGCCGAGCTTGGCCTGGTGGCGGGACTGTCCCGATGGCAGGAGGATGCCCCGGCGCTGGCGATGATCGTGCGTGAGGCGCGGCTGGCTGCTGAATCCGCCCGGCCCATGGGGTCAGGCACAGTTCTAGGTTTAGCCAGCCTAGGGGTGGTCGCGGCCACGACCTTTGTCGACATGGCCGCCGTCGTGGACGTGGCCGAACTGACACTGCCGCGACTGATGGCGGCCCCTGACCGCGATGTGATCATTACTGCGCTGGCCGCTTTTCTCGATCACCGCGGCTCAGTCAGCCTCGCTGCGAAATCCCTCAACCTGCACCGGAACACCCTGCAGGCCCGGCTTAACCGGGCAAGGGAACTCGGCGTCCCGCTTGATATCCCCTCGGAGCTGCTGTCCGTCCACCTCATCGCCAAAGTGCTCCGGCGATCTATGCCGGATAAAACGACTTCCGAAGATGCCCTCGAAAACCAGAAAGGACTCCCCTGACGGCGGGGTGCATGCCTGGGCAGACCCCGGTCCGTGTCCGCCGGACTGTCCACGGACACGGACCCAGGCGCCGCAGGGCTAACTTACTTCGACGACAATCTTCCCTGACTGTTCGTTCGATTCCATGTAACGGTAAGCGTCAAGCACCTGATCGAAATCAAAGACTCTGTCGACTCTGGGACGCAGGTCGCCGGAGCCAATCCGCTGGAGGATGAAGTCGACACCCCGCCTCCGCTCATCCGCCCGTCCAACGTGGTTGAACATCGAGTACGGGTGGAAAACCGACTGGGTTCTGCACATTGCGGCCATAGGGATGACAGGCTGCAAATCGCTCAGTGTTCCGTAGCCGAAAATGACGGCGTTGGGTGCGAGGTGATCGACGTAGACGCCGAGGGACTCTCCGCCGACAGGATCGAAAGCGACCCGAACGCCTTTGCCATTGGTAGTGCGGTTGATGACCTCGCCGAGGTCATCGACACCCACGAGGGCTACTTCGTTTGCGCCGGTCTCAAGGAGGAGCGATCGCTTCTTTTCTGACCGCGTCGTCGCGATCACCTTCGCCCCCAGCGCACGGGCGATCTCGATGGCGCCAAGCCCGGCTGAACTGGCGGCGGCAGTGACGAGCACTGTGTCTTCGCTGCCGAGATCGGCTACCTCTGCGAAGGCGAAGTACGACGTGAGGTATTGCATCCAAACAGAGCAGGCCTCGGCATCCGAAAGTTCCGGTGGGGCAAGGGTGAGATAGTCTGCCGGCAGGACGGCTGTTGTTCCCTGAACGCCGTCGGTTGTGGTGAAGAAGGGAATGCTCGTGACGCGGTCGCCGATACTGAAGGCGGTCACGTTCCCGCCGATCTCGGTGACGGTCCCCACTGCCTCGGACCCGATGCGCGAGGGGAACACCGGGACTGTGTAGTGCTCTCCATGGATGAACATTAAATCTGCCCGGTTGAGTGCGAATGCTGCGACGTTGATGCGGACATCGTTTTCGGCGAGTTGACGTGGGGAAGCAGCTTCCACGGCCAGCACTTCGGGGCCTCCTATGTTGCGGAAGACAACCGCGGAATCCGGCCTGCTCATGCCTGCACCAGCGAGTCGTTGGGCGTGAGGGGAGACAGCAGCTTTGGGCTTTGGTGCTCACCATCACCCATTATGGGGTTGATAGATAGGGTCCGTCTGAACATCGCAGTACCTCCGATTATGCGTAGTGCCGGATGGCACGTCTGATTTTTATTGGGTTAGCCGGCGCTGGTGCCGGCGGGATCGTGGGCAGATGCGGTTACCGGACGCCGCATTGTTGATGACCCGCGAGGTTCCCTCGCCTGCCTCGATCGTGGGATGTCAAGGCAAGCGAGGGTGTTGGTGTACCTCGGGCCAAAGATGCCTCATGGGTGGAGGGCCTCGCCGTCGCGCAAGCGGCCGGCCTGACGAGCGGGGCGTATTTACCCGGACACCCTGGTCATTGACACGATGTGCTTGGGCTCGAGTGCCGGGAAGAACCGCTGGCGTTCCTGGGCAGTGGGCCCGTCGTAGCCCAGGCGTTTGCTGTGCGTCCAGCCGAACCGACGGACCGAATCGATGAGCTGCTCGGCGTGTTTGAGCGGAGCCACAGTCGCGTCGATCACGGGTACGCCAATTTCCTCTTGAACCGTTCGGAAGAATCCGAATTCGGCCGTGCACCCGAGGATGACGACGTCTGCGCCGTCCTTCTCCACAGCCTCGCGGGCTTCGGCCATGATCCGCTTTTCCGTGAGTGCCGGATCTTCTTGGAAGTCATCGACGCCCATCTCGAGCACGCGCCATGAGGCAAGACGCTCTGATGCACCGCAGCGATGGACGTTCTCCGCCATCTCGGGAATCCACTTTTTCCGTCCGACGAGGATGGAGAACCGCTCACCGAGACTGCCGGCGATGCTCAGCGCCGAGTGCGCCGGCCCTACAACCACCATCCGATCGGTGATTTCGCGAGCCGCCCGCAGCGCCGGGTCGTAAAAACACCCGATGACGGCGGCGTCATAGCCTTTTTCTTCCGCCCACCGCACCGTGCGCAACAGCTGTGGAAGCATGAGTGCTTCGAAGGCGTTGTATTCCACATGGGAGGGGCCCTCTCCGTCAAGGGAGACGACGTCAACTTCGGTGCCGGGGCGGACTATCTGGCGGAAGGAGTCCGCCATAGCGCGGTTGTACACATCGGTGAAGAGCGGGTTGATCCATAGGATTCGGGCGTTCTCCGCAAGAGCGTCGAGATTGTCGGTGTGGGTGATCATTCCAATTCACTTCCTTCGGTTTCGGGCAGGAACAGGCCGAGGATGACCGTGGCAAACAAGAACATGTTGATAAACAGAATTGTTGAGGTAGCTCCGGCGGCGGAGGCCAGGAGGAAGCCGACAAGGCTCGGTGCGACCGTATTAGCGACGCGCTGGCCGAATATCCCGAACCCGTAACCTGAGCCACGGAGAGCCGAGGGATAGAACTCGCCCATCCACGTGTCCCAGACGCCCCAGGCCCCGAGAGCGAAGAAGGCCAGCGAGAACATCCCGATGTACATCTCGGTCTCAGTTGCGGCTGTCCCGAAGAAGAAGCCGCCGCCTGCCGCGGCGAGGACGTAGATCGTGAAGATCCATTTGCGCCCAAAACGTCCGGTCAGGTAGGAGGCCGTCATGTATCCGGGGATCATGAGGACTGCGCTGAGGGCGATGAAGGAAAAGCTTGATGAGGCGCTCAATCCTCGCCCTTCAAGCAGTGTTGGCATCCACGATTGAAGTCCCCAGTAGCCCCAGGAGAAGGTGAAGTTGATCAGGACTTGAATGACCGTGATCCGGCCCATCCTCCCCTTGAAGAGGCTCCAGATGGACTGCTTCTCGCCCTCCGATACGGTGAAAATTGTGCCACGGGAAATGCCGCGTGCGCCCAGCAGTTCGAGGACATCGTGTGCCTCTTCGCTCCGCCCCTGCTTCGCCAGCCAGTAGGGGGATTCCGGAACGACCTTGTACAGAACGATGCCCCACAGGCTGGCAAGTGCGCTAACGGCAATGACCCAGCGCCAGCCGTGCCCGCCGATGAGGGCAGCGGTGCCGAGGGCGGCCAGGATACCGATCGGCCACCCTGCGGCCAGGTAGACGGCGGCCCTTCCGCGGGCCTTAACCGGGAGCAGTTCTTCAAAATAGGGGAAAGTCACAGTGAAGACGCCGGAGAACAACAGGCCGGCGAGGAAGCGGGCCACCGAGAGGGTCTCAAAATTCGGTGCGAAGCAACTCAGGAGCGTGAAGACCCCATAACCGGCGAAGCTCCATGCGCAGGTGGCTTTCCTGCCGATCCGGTCCGAGATGGGGCCCCAAACCAGTGATCCGGGGATCATCCCCAAAAAGAGCGCCGAGATGGCGATTCCTACCTGCGTCATGCCGACCTGGAGGCTGGCGGCCAGGTCACCAGCAACATAGGTAAGCATGAGCATTTCCCAGGCCTCGATTGCGAAAGCAATGAAGAGGACTGCGCAGATTTTGAAGTGGATGGACCCGAAGGGCATGTCGCGGAATGCGTGCCCGACGGCCATCGAGCGAGGTGGGCTCGCCGTCCCGGGCGTTTGCCCTGAAATGAGTGGGTCGATACTGGACATGTCTTGACCTCCGATATTTTGGACAGGATAAGAAGTACACGCAGTTTTTCTGTGCACGGAGAACAGCCCGGATATCAAGGAATCCACCTCGGAGCAGCTCATCCAAGCCTCCACCCGGAGTGGATGGCCCTAGCCCTCCGCCGAGTGATTGCGATCACACTACAAACCAGGGGCGCTCCGACGGTGTTCACTCTGCACTTTTCTGATTCGTCCTTTTGGGCGTAAAGCACTGGGCTTCTAAATGCGCACCCCTCTACGCAGGTCAGAGGACTTTCGTGGCTTCGGAATATTGGACCCGATTCTCCACACGCCGCTGCCAGACTCTTGGCGAAGCCCAATCGGAAGCGGCTTTTGTCGCACTGGCGAGGGGCAAGGGCCAATTCAGTAAAACCTCACGCCCATTTTGCGGAGCCCACCTGTCCCGGTAGTTCCGGTGTGTGCACGGCAGTGTTATGCACTCTGCCTGTCCCGCCGCAGCCGATTCATGCAGTATGCCCAGCATCCCGGCCGGCCCCATTTGTACTGTGATCTCCCACACGGAAAGTTCCATTCCGGAACCATTTCCATTCCACAACCATAAGGAGATACACATGCCGAACTACAGGGTGTCGATGGATATCGGCGGAACCTTTACAGACATCGTGGCGTACGATCAGGACGCCGGCACGTACGCCGCTACGAAAGCGTCCACTACGCCGGGGAACCTGAGTGCCGGTGTCATCGCAGGCCTCGAATCGATAGTTGATGATCTCTCGGACATCGATTTCCTGGTCCACGGCACCACCCAGGGCCTGAATGCGTTCCTGGAACGTCGTGGGGTTCCAGTGCTGCTGCTGGCCACGGCCGGCATCGAAGATACCTATCACATTGCCCGCGGCCCCCGTCTTGAGCTCTACAATGCCCAGTACCGCAAGCCTGCCCCGCTGGTCGAGCGCAAGGACGTCATCGGCGTAGGTGGCAGGTTGGACAGTCAAGGCCAGGAACTCGTGCCCTTGGATGAACTGGCAGTCCGCCAGGCAGCGCGCCGGGCAGTGGATGAGGGGTACGGCGCCGTCGCCGTTGCATTCCTGTTCAGCTACAAGAACCCCGCGCACGAACTTAGGGCCCGCGAAATTCTGATCGAGGAGCTCGGGGAAGACTTCACAGTCTCCCTTTCACACGAAGCAGCCAAGGAATGGCGCGAATACGAGCGCACGTCCTCCGCCGTCGTGGAGGCTTATACGGGGCCGGTTGTACGAAACTACCTCTTGGACCTGGAAGAGAAACTCACTGACCGGGGAGTGGAAGCCCCGCTGCACATCATGCAGTCTTCTGGCGGCGTCCTTACCGCCGAGTCCGCCCGTAAGCGGCCGCTGCAGACGCTGCTTTCCGGCCCCGTCGGCGGTGCCATGGGCGACGTCGAACTGGCGGGTGTCTCGGGAAACCGTAACCTCATCGGTGTGGACATGGGCGGCACATCCTTTGATGTTTCCTTGGTGGTTGACGGCAAGCCGGACGTCTCCACGGAGGCCCACCTTGAGGGTCTGCCGATGCTCATGAGCGTTGTCAACATCCATACCGTCGGCGCTGGCGGCGGTTCCGTCGCTTGGCTCGAAGCCGGCGGCCTACGGGTGGGACCGCGTTCCGCTGGAGCCAATCCCGGGCCGGCCTGCTACGGCCGCGGCGGGACGGAACCCACCGTTACCGACGCCAACCTGGTGCTCGGCCGTGTCGACCCCGACTGGTTCGCCGGCGGACAGGTCGCCTTGGACCGTGAAGCCGCTATAACAGCCCTGAAAACAGTAGGTGACCAGCTCGGGCTGGACCCCATCGCCATGGCAGAAGGCATCTGCGACGTCGCCAACTCGCAGATGGCACAGGCCATCCGGACCATCACCATCTCCCGCGGCATCGAACCCCGCGACTTCTCCCTCGTAGCCTTCGGCGGAGCCGGACCCATGCACGCCGTCTTCCTTGCTAAGGAACTTGGCATCCCGGAAACGATCGTTCCGCGCTTCCCCGGCGCCTTCTCCGCCTGGGGCATGCTGCAAACCAACATTCGTAAGGACTTCTCCGAACCCTACTTCTACCTTGACGAAGACATCGATGTGGCAGACATGGCCGGCGTCCTGCGCTCGATGGAGGTCGAAGGCTTGTCGTCTCTGGTCTCGGAAGGAGTCCCGGAGGAAAGCCGCACCACGACGGCGTCCGTGGACGTCCGCTACCAATCGCAGGAATTCTCCCTGAACGTTCCACTCACGTCCGCTGACGAACCCGAGTCTCCCGACTTCATCGCCAACCTTGCTGTCCGCTTTTCCGCGATGTACCACGAGCGCTACGGCCACTCCAACCTCGGCGCCCCGATCGAAATCGTCACACTCCGCACCCAGGCCGTCGGCGACCTGGGACGACTGGAAGCTCCAAGTCACGTCACCGCACAGGACCCGGGGTTCAAGCACGAAATCCGCCGCGTGGTCTTTGACCACATCGAGCACGACACCACCGTAGTCCGCCGGGATGACCTCGCGGCCGGCCACACATTCGAAGGACCCGCAATCATCGTGGAGCAGACCGCCACCACCGTGGTTCCCCCCGGGTTCAATGTCAAAGTCGACGAGTTCGGCTCCCTGGTCATCCGCTCTGAAGACGTCGAAGGAAACTGAGGTACCAAAAATGACAATTGCAGCAGTCAAAACCCTTGATCCTGTCACCGTGGAAATCATCCGCAACGCGCTCACCAGCGCCGCAGATGACATGAACGCCACGCTGATCCGTTCCGCTTACTCACCCATCCTCTATGAGGGCGGGGACTGCGTCGTGGCCCTCCTCGACACCGAACACCGCGTGCTCGGACAGTCCGCCGGCCTGCCGCTGTTCCTCGGCAACCTCGAAACCTGTTCGATCGCTGTGGAGGAAATGTACGGCCGCGAGGTCTGGCAGGAAGGGGACATCTGGATCCTCAATGACTCATACCTGGGCGGCACTCACCTCAACGATGTGACCCTTTTTGCTCCGATCTTTGACGAAGGCGCGGTGGTGGGATTCGCGGCCACCCGTGCGCACTGGATGGACATGGGGTCCAAGGATGTCGGCGGCTCAATGGACTCGACGGACATCTTCCAGGAAGGCTTCAGGATGGGGCCGGTCAAGCTGGTCGAAGCCGGAATTGAGACTTCGGTTGTGGACCTGATCCGGACCAATGTGCGTTTCCCCTACCAGACCATTGGTGACATGCATGCGATGATCGCAGCCCTCCGGATGGGGACCACCCGGATGAAGGAGCTCGTGGGCAGGTACGGGATGGAGCAGCTGAATGCCGCCCGCGATGAGATCTTCCGCCAAACGGAGGAAATTGAGCGTGCGACCGTGCGCAACATCCCGGACGGGGTCTACGAAGCCGAGGGCTTCCTGGACAACGACGGCGTCAATTTGGACACTCCCATTCCGATCAAGCTGCGCGTCACTGTGGCCGGCGACACCGTTGACTTCGATGTGACCGGATCGGCGGACCAGACCCTTGGCCCGGTCAATTGTGGTGCCGCCCAGGCCGTCTCGGCACTGCGGGTAGGCTACAAACTCCTGGTCAGCCCGGAGTCCAACTCCAACGGCGGTTCATTCCGGCCAATGACCACCCAGGTTCGGTCCGGCTCAGTGCTCGGCGCCGTTACACCGGCCGCATGCCAGTGGTACTTCTCCCACCTGGGGCTGCTGATCGACCTCGTCTCCAGGGCAATGGCCCCTGCCATGCCCGAACGCGTCGCCAGCGCCAGCCACGGTGACTCAATGATTATTACCGCCGCCGGTTTCGACGCCCGCTTCGGCCGGAACTTCGTCACCATGGAAGCAACCCTGGGCGGCTGGGGTGCCTGGCAGGGCACGGATGGCGAGTCAGCCATGATCAACAACGTCAACGGGTCCCTCAAGGACCTGCCCATCGAGATGCTGGAGACCCGCTACCCGTTCCGGATCAACGAGTACTCCATCCGCCCCAACTCCGGCGGTCCCGGGCAGTACCGTGGGGGCAACGGTGTGGTGCGCGAATACGAATTCCTGGCTGACTGCGTGGTGGGGCTCTGGTTCGAGCGGTCGAAGACCCCCGCCTGGGGGCTCTTCGGCGGTTCGGACGCCCAGGGGCCGGAAGTTGTGATCAACCCCGGCCGCCCTGATGAGGTCCGCACGCTGAAGGCGAACGCCCGCAAGGTCAAGGCCGGCGACGTGGTCCGCCTCGCCGTGGGAGGGGGCGGCGGCTTCGGAGAGGTCTCCAAACGCTCCCGTGATGCCATCACCTATGACATCGTCAACGGTTTCATCACCGAGGACTTCGCCAAGACCCACTACGGCTACTAAGCACCAAATGGATGGGTTCCCATCAATAAAAGAAAGGACTCCATGAGTTCCCCATTTGAATCCTTCGACGACGTGTACGCTCACGCCCAGGAAGAAGTCGGTGTCATCCTCTTTACCGCCTCCGTCATCGCCGATAGTGGCGCCAGTATGGCACGCGTCTACACCACTCATCCCGATGTCTATCCCGTGGGCGGGAAGAAGACCCTCGCCGGGGACACGAACCGCGTGTGGCTGAAGCAGGTGCTCATTGGACAGCAGCCGTTCCTGGGAGCGGACAAGGAAGCGGTCCGCGCGTTCTTCTTTGACTCGGCAACCATCGAGTCCTTGGGCTGCGGGGCGATCGTCAACGTTCCAGTCGTGAGCAACGGCCAGACCATCGGATCCATGAATTTCCTTGGCCCTGAAGGCAGCTACGACCAAGAATCGGTGGACGCAGCCGTGGACGTCGCACGGCGGTCTGTTCATCTGTTCGAAGAAGCCCTTACCAGCGCCAACTAGTTCCTTCGCGGGCGGGCATCAATTGGGGGCCCGCCCGCAAGGGCAAAAACAAAGGAACCACACGTGACCACTTTGGGAATCCTGACAATACGGAACGCCCTAATCTTCGACGGTGAATCACCAGATTTGGTTGAGGGCTCCATCAGCATCCGGGATGGCCGGATCACGGGCATAGGCCTGGAGGTGGAAGAGGCCGGCGTCGTCCTTGACGCTGGCGGCCGGGTGGTGATTCCGGGCCTCATTGATGCCCACTTCCATGCCTACGCGCTCAGCCTGACCTCGGCGGTCAACGAAACCGGGCCGCTGAGCTACTCCGCACTGGCAGGTGCCCGCAGACTTGAGGCCGCACTCACCAGGGGCTTCACGTCCGTCCGGGATGTGGCGGGGGGTGACGTAGGCCTGGCAACTGCCATCGAGGAAGGGCTGTATCCCGGTCCCCGGTACTTCTTTACCGGTCCGGCCCTAAGCCAGACCGGTGGTCACGGCGACATCCGCGCTGCGAACGACGGAAGCTGCTTCCATGGCGGCCACATGTGCGAGGTAGTGGACGGCGTGGAGGACCTGCTGCTGGCGGTGCGCCACCGGTTCCGGACCGGTGCCACGGCCATCAAGATCATGACCTCAGGAGGTGTGATCTCCCCGGTCGATCCCATCCGTGTGCCCCAGTACAGCGCGGCGGAAATCCGCGTGGTCACAGAAGAGGCATCGCGGCGGGGCAGCTACGCCACCGCGCACGCCTACTCGCCCGAAGCCATCAGCCATTCTGTGCTGAACGGGGTCGGCTGCATCGAACACGGCAACCTGCTGGATGCCGAAACGGCCCGGCTCATGGCGGAGCACGACGTCTATCTGGTGCCCACGCTGGTCACGTACGACGCCATGGGCCGCCGCGGAGCGGAAATCGGACTGACCGAGGTGGGCGCCGCCAAGAACCAGGAAGTACTGGCGGCCGGCAAGAACGCCGTCACGCTGGCGCGCGACGCCGGAGTCCGGATTGGTTTCGGCACCGACCTCATGGGTGAGCTTGAGGATGAACAGCTCGCCGGGCTTCGCCTGCAGTGCGAAGTGCTGGGCGTCTACGACGCACTCCGCTCTGCAACATCGACCAACGCTGCGCTCCTCCGGCGAGAAGACCTTGGACGCGTCGCGGAGGGGGCCTGTGCGGACCTGGTGATACTGGATGGCAATCCTTTTGAGGAGCCCGCAGTGCTGTGGGACGAGAGCCGGAACCGCACCGTCATCAAGGATGGTCGCGTTGTTCCTTCCGGCAGCCTTCAGGCCGATCCTGCGATGGACGAAGCTATCAGCGGCGCCCACGCCTGACGGTCTGCCCGGGCGGGCAGCCATTGAAGACGACGGCGGGAAGTCCCGCCGTCGTCTTCTTTCACGGGGACTTTGGTCCTCCGCGAGGCATTGCGTGCCGCTGTGGCGGGGGACTGCCCGAAGCGGGCTGGGGCATGGGCTGGGAGAGATGGCGTACTCCAAGAAGTGTGCTCACCGATCCAGACGGTGCTTGGTGTTGAATCCTCCGGCTTCGGTAATGGGGCCGGTTCCGTCAGGTTCTCGAAGCTGCCGCGGTTGCTCATGTGGAAGTCCGGATCCCGGGCAAAATTTGTGGTATCGGAAAACGTTCCTTAGGGTGCAGAGCAATGCTAAGTACGCTTAGTATTTCGGTCATCGGCCGAGGACTGCCAGTTTTGCCCATCCAGAGGAGAAATATTCGTGCCAGAAAAGAGCAGCATCAACATCCCCGGCGTCCCGGCAAGCGAACCTGCCAGCCTGGACGAACCCACAACCCCGCGGGAGCCTCTGCCGCCCAAGCCGGACCAGCGGGGACCTGAGGCGGTCTCCCCCACCGGAAGCCCAACAGGGGCACCGGCCACATCACGCGCACAGTCCGGCCAGTACCTGACCACCGCCCAAGGGCTTCGCCTTCGCGATACCGACCACTCCCTGAAGGCCGGTTCGCGCGGGCCCATCCTGCTGCAGGACCACCACCTGCGGGAAAAGATCACGCACTTTGACCACGAGCGCATTCCGGAGCGCGTAGTCCACGCCCGCGGCGCCGGAGCCCACGGCGTGTTCCGCTCCTACGGCACTGCGGCCAACATCACCCGCGCGGGTTTCCTGGCCAAAGACGTTGAGACTCCGGTCTTCGTCCGCTTTTCCACCGTACTGGGCTCCCGCGGCTCTGCCGACACTGTCCGTGATACCCGCGGGTTCTCGACGAAGTTCTATACCGACGAAGGCACCTATGACCTGGTAGGCAACAACATCCCGGTCTTCTTCGTCCAGGACGGCATCAAGTTCCCGGACATCGTGCACGCCGCGAAACCGCATCCGGACCGGGAAATTCCCCAGGCACAGAGCGCCCATGACACATTCTGGGACTTCGTCTCCCTCCACACCGAGGCCCAGGCGCACACGATGTGGAACATGTCGGACCGGGGAATCCCGCGTTCCTACCGGACCATGGAAGGCTTCGGGGTCCATACCTTCCGGTTCGTCAATGCGGAAGGCCGCACCACCCTGGTGAAGTTCCACTGGAAGCCAAAGCAGGGCGTCCACTCGCTGGTATGGGAAGAAGCGCAGATCATCAACGGCATGGATCCGGACTTCCACCGCCGGGACCTGGCCGACGCCATCGAAGCCGGCGCCTACCCGGAGTGGGAGCTCGGGGTCCAGACGTTCCCGGACACCGAAGACCAGATGTTTGAAGGTATCGACCTGCTCGACCCCACCAAGTTCGTACCGGAGGAACTGGCTCCGGTCCAGCCCATTGGCCTCATGACCCTCAACGCCAATCCCACCAACTTCTTCGCCGAAACCGAGCAGGTGGCGTTCCACCCCGGCCACCTGGTTCCCGGGATCGACGTCACCAACGATCCACTGCTGCAGGTACGCCTCTTTTCGTACCTGGACACCCAGATCTCCCGCCTGGGCGGCCCCAACTTCGGTCAGATCCCCATCAACCGTCCGCAGGCTCCGGTGAACGACATGCTGCGGGACGGGATGCACCAGCAGGCAGTCCACGGTGGAGTCGCTCCCTACCGGCCCAACTCGCTCGACGGCGGCTGCCCGTTCCTCGCCGGACAGGACATGGGGTCATTTATTGATGTGCCGGAGGAGCTGGCTGCCTCCATCAAGGAGCGCAGGAACCCGGCGTCCTTTGACGACCATTACAGCCAGGCGGGCCTCTTCTTCCGCAGCTTGAGCCCTGTGGAACAGGACCATGTGATCCAGGCTTACACATTCGAGCTGGGCAAATGCTACGAAAAGTCCATCCGGGAACGGCAGCTCGCAGCTCTGGCCAACGTGGACGCCGGACTGTGCGCCGCAGTAGCCAAGGGCCTTGGCCTGCCCGCCCCCGCTGCAACAGAACAGGTTCCGGAGTCCGAGCCCAGCCCTGCCCTGTCACAGGTGGGCAAGACCTGGCCTGTTGCCGGCCGGATTGTAGGGATCCTGGCCGATGAGGGCAGCGACCTTGCTGCCGTGAACGCGGCACGAAAGGCTTTGGACGCGGAGGGCATCGTCCCGCTGGTCATCGCTCCGGCGGCGGGCTTCCTGGGATCAGAGAACGACGGCGGGGTCCCCGTGCAGCGTACCTATCTCACCGCGCGCTCAACAGAGTTTGACGCGGTCATCGTTGCCGCGGCTGCCGCTCCGGCTCCCGACGCCGCACCTGGGCTTGACGCCAAGGCTGCCGCCCCCGGGGGTGCTTTGGATCCGCGGGCAGTGCTGCTGTTGACAGAGGCATTCAGGCACGCAAAGGCTATAGCCTCGCTGGACAGCAGCGCAGCGGCTTTGAAAGCGGCAGGCATACCGCAGGATGCTCCCGGCATTGTGTCCGGCAAGGAGGTGGAAGCCTTGATAACGGAATTGACGGGCCTGCTGGAAGCCCACCGGGTGTGGGAACGGTTCCCGGCAGCGTCGGCCTAGGAATCTGCCGGCCCATGTGCTTGGGCAGCCGGAGTGACGCCCTCCCCCTCGGCTCAGCCGACGGGGAGGGCTTCACCAGCCGAAAGAGTTTGGTGAAAGGTTGGTGACCGGCGGCCGGTGGGGGGTCGGCACTCCTGCTGTTTTGTGGTAATTTGCCGGGATGAAGCCGATTCAGGTCGGCCTGATGGCCGACCCCGCTGCGCCCACGGAGATCGCGCAACAGCTCAGCGACCTCGGGCCGCCGGGCGGCGAGGACCGCGAAGCGTGGGACATCGAGATCGTGAGCGAGCCATTCAGCATGGATTGCGAGGACGTCGACACTGCACTGGCACGGCTTCGGGATCACGCCCGTCAGCATGAATGGGACGTGGTTATCGGGCTGACCGAGCTTCCGTTTCGTGACGAGGATGAGGGCCGCTACCTGCTGGCCGAGACCGACCCGGAGCGACGCGCGGCCGTGCTGTCGCTACCGGCGCTCGGGGGGATCGGCATGCAGCCGCGGGCCCGGCATGCGGTGCGTGCGCTCGTGAGCGGCATGGCCGCGACTGCGCGTGACGCGGACAGCGAGCCGCTCCCCCGTTTCACCAGCCGCTGGCGGCTGCTGGTGGGCATGGTACTTGCGAACCGGCCCTGGCTCCTCGTGCCCGGGCTCAAGTCCGCGCTCGTGGCAGCACTGACAACGGGCGCGGTCGCCACGATCAACTCCACCGTTTGGCTGCTGGCTGGCTCCCTGTCGTCGTGGCGCCTCATAGTCGCAACCATCGCCTCCATTGCCCTGATTGTTGCCTGGCTCATCATCGATGGCGGACTGTGGGACCGCCCCGACGACAATTCCGCCGATGCCAAGGAAAGATCCCGTCTCTACAACACCTCCACGCTGGTGACCCTTACCATCGGAGTGATCCTCTGCTATCTGGCGCTTTATGTTGTGAACCTGGCCTGGGCACTGTTTGTCCTCGATCCCGCCGTGATGGGCGGCTACCTCAACAAACCACTTGGGTATGGCGACCTGTTCACACTGACCTGGTTTGTGGCCTCGGCTGCGACCGTCGGCGGCGCCCTTGGCAGCGGGCTGGAGTCGGAGGAAGCAATCCGCGCGGCCGCGTACTCCAAGCGCGAAGAGGAGCGCCGCAACCGCCTCGCAGCCGGGCGGACCTAGACCCCGTCCGGCGGCAAAACCCCCAACGCTGTACCGCCTCAACATTTTTCAGATGACCCCTCGACACACTTACTAAGGTTGCTTAGCATTAAGGCTCGATCAGTTTCTCTTTTGCGTACAGACCGGCCAGGCGGGACCTCCCAGGACCGCCGGCCGGCCTGAAAACCCTTGGCCTCCCGAGCCCCGAGGTGGACTCAGAGGCCACGATCCTTGTCTCCCCCCTTCCCATGCCAGCTCCAATACGGTAACGGGTGAACTCCGCCCTTTTTCCGGTCCGCCGTCCTGCTGACCGCAGCTTTACAGCGCGCCCGGAAGCTACCACTACTGGGCCCGCTCGGGATGGGATAAAAGAAAAGAGCGGAAAAGTGAAGGCAGTAGTTTACAAAGGACCGAACGACGTCAGCGTTGAGGACGTGCCTGACGCCAAAATCGAGCACCCGACGGACGTGCTGGTGCGGATTACGGCTGCGAACATCTGTGGGTCGGACCTGCACATGTATGAGGGCCGCACCAGCTTCGAACCCGGACGCACCTTTGGGCACGAGAACCTGGGCGAGGTGGTTGAGACGGGTCCGGCAGTCAGCAAAGTAAAAGTGGGCGAGCGGGTGGTGCTGCCATTCAACATCGCCTGCGGATTCTGTAAGAACTGTGACCGGGGTTTCACCAATTACTGCCTGACCATGCAACCGGATCCCAAGCTCGCGGGCGCGGCGTACGGGTTCGCGGACATGGGCCCGTACCAGGGCGGACAGGCTGAGTACTTGCGCGTGCCGTATGGGGACTTCAACTGCCTGCGCCTGGGCGAGGACTCCGTGGAGAAAGAGCTCGATTACGTCATGCTCGCGGACATTTTCCCCACCGGCTGGCACGCCACCGAACTGGCCGGGGTGTATCCGGGAGACTCCGTGGTCATTTATGGTGCCGGGCCTGTCGGCCTGATGGCAGCTTACTCGGCCATTATCAAAGGCGCTGGCAAAGTCATGGTGGTGGACCGCCAAAAGGACCGCCTGAAGCTGGCTGAACAGATCGGTGCCATCCCAGTGGATGATTCGGCAGTGGACCCCGTCGAGTTCGTCAAGGACCAGACCATGGGATTCGGGGCCGACCGGGGTTGCGAATGCGTCGGCTACCAGGCACACGACCCGGCCGGAAACGAACATCCCAACCAGACCCTGAACCGGCTCGTAGACTCCGTCCGGTTCGTCGGCGGCCTGGGTGTTGTGGGCGTGTTCCTGCCCCAGGATCCTGGCGCCCCCGACAAACTCGCCAAGCAGGGGCAGGTGGCTTTCGACTACGGAAACTACTGGTTCAAGGGACAGACGATGGGATCGGGCCAGTGCCCGGTCAAGAAATACAACCGGGCCCTGCGCGACCTCATCGCCGGCGGAAAGGCCAGCCCGTCCTTCATCGTCAGCCACGAACTGCCGCTGGATCAGGCCCCCAGGGCTACAAAAATTTTGACAGCCGCGAAGACGGCTGGACCAAAGTTGTCCTCCACCCGGCCCACGCCTGAGAAAGCCCAGACAGGAGATTTGAGATGTCAGAACAAACTACCTTCCGGAGGCGGTACTGATGAAGTCAATGGTTTATCGAGGCCCGTACAAAGTCCGGGTCGAAGAAAAGGACATTCCCAAGATTGAGCATCCTAATGATGCGATCGTGCGGGTGACGAGGGCTGCTATTTGCGGTTCCGACCTGCACCTTTACCACGGCATGATGCCCGATACCCGGGTGGGAATGACGTTCGGGCACGAGTTCATCGGCGTGGTGCACGAGGTGGGCTCCTCGGTGCAGAACCTGGCCGCCGGGGACCGGGTGATGGTGCCGTTTAACATCTACTGCGGGTCCTGTTACTTCTGTGCCCGCGGGCTGTATTCGAACTGCCACAACGTGAACCCGAACGCGACCGCGGTGGGCGGCATCTACGGCTACTCCCACACCTGCGGAGGTTACGACGGCGGCCAGTCCGAGTTTGTGCGCGTGCCGTTCGCCGACGTGGGTCCCGGCAAGATTCCCGACTGGATGGACGAAGAGGACGCAGTCCTGCTCACCGACGCCCTTCCCACCGGCTACTTCGGCGCCCAACTGGGCGACATCGTTGAAGGTGACACGGTGGTGGTGTTCGGCGCCGGGCCGGTGGGCCTGTTCGCGGCGAAGTCCGCGTGGCTGATGGGCGCCGGCAGGGTAATCGTCATCGACCACCTGGAATACCGGCTCGAGAAGGCCCGGGGTTTCGCGCATGCCGAGACGTACAACTTCGCCGAGTACGACGACATTGTGGTGCACCTGAAGAAAGAAACCGACTACCTGGGCGCCGACGTCGTCATTGACGCGGTGGGCGCCGAGGCGGACGGCAACTTCCTCCAGCACGTCACCAGCAGCAAACTGAAACTGCAGGGCGGCTCCCCCATCGCCCTGAACTGGGCCATCGACTCGGTCCGCAAGGGCGGAACCGTGTCCGTGGTGGGCGCCTACGGCCCGATCTTCAGCGCAGTGAAGTTCGGCGACGCCATGAACAAGGGCCTGACGCTGCGGATGAACCAGTGCCCGGTGAAACGGCAATGGCCAAGGTTGTTCGAACACATCCGGAACGGATACCTCAAGCCCAGCGACATCGTCACCCACCGCATCCCGCTGGAACACATCGCCGAGGGATACCACATCTTCTCCGCGAAACTTGATAACTGCATCAAGCCCCTCGTCGTTCCCACGGCCGCCTAACCCGGACTGAAAGGAAACAGCATCATGGCTCAGATACCTGCCGCGTACATCGCCGACAAGCCGGTCCTGAAGGAGTCCGTGGAAGAGCTGCGGGCCCGCATCCCGGGATGGGGTGCGGATCTCGACCCGGCCGACAGGCCCTCCTACCCCCGCGAACAACCCGGGATTGAAACCGGCGCGCACTGGGACTTCCCCGAACGCCAACCCGAGAAATGGCCCCGGGAACGGTCCGTCGAACACGCATTCCTTCCCCCCGTTTTCGGCACCTCGACCCCACCCAAGGGCGTCTCCGGGGCTATCCGAAAATACGCCTACAAATACAGCGAAGGCCGGGCAGCGCACTGGCTCCTGCTTGTCGCCGCAGACCGCGTGGACGCCACGGAACATCACGTGAAGTCCCTGGCGACCCTGCGCCCGGACAACCCCGTCACCGAAACCGGCGTGCTCAGCGAGTTCCGCCGGGGCGGTCTAAGCTCACGCTTCGGACAAAAGCGGGCCGACACCAACCACCAGTGGATCGACCCGATCATCGTGGCCGGCCCTTGGGTGCTGGCGGCTGTAGGGCTCGCGGCGGCCTATAAGAGCTTGCGAACGGAGCGCACAGAGCCTGACACTCGTTCCGCCACGCAGACGGAAAGCCGGCTTTAACAGCACCAACGTGCGCCGCAACTCCTGCCGCGGTGCCCCATCCAAAGTGGGCACCGCGGCTGGAGTCCCTTTGGCCGGGCATAGCCCTGCAGACCTGCACGGATCAAGGGCGTCGACTCGGGTCAAGGGCACAGAGATTCAGGAGCAGCCCGAACACGTCGCCAACGGCACCATCGCTACGAAACGCAGGCCCGGACCCACGCAATGGCAAGTAGTAGTCAGCGCATACGACAAACAATCAGATCTCCCGGTTCTCCGTGGATACAACGCAATCCGTAGGTCCTGTGATATCTCGTGATCTTGAAATCCGCTCCGACCGAAACAGCGGACCCTCCGCCAGTCACGGTCAATCTAATCTGGAGGGCAGCTTCTGCAATGTCACACATTGACCGCAAGGCTCTGGTTTCGGCCATCATCGGTCTCGTAATCGCACTCGTTCCGGCGCTGCTCGGTGCTCCCGAACTCGCGCCCTTGATCGGATGGGCTGTCGCCGGCTGCGTCTTCCTGACCTGGGCGTGGACCAAGGCGTGGCCCGCTGGTCCGGAGGCAACGGGCGAACTCGCCCGCCATGAAGGCCGATCTCGAAGACTCGTCGACACCCTCATCATCAGCGCGACGTTCGTCAGTCTCGTCGCGGTCGTCTTTGCATTGATCCGCAGCCAGCAGAAGGACCCCATCGGCGTGGCCGCGGCGCTCCTGGCAGCTCTCGGCGTGGTGCTCGCATGGGCTCTCGTCAACACTGTCTTCGCGTTCAAGTACGCCCGGATGTACTACCACGACGACAACCACCGCTTCCGCTTCAACCAAGACGAGGACCCCTCCTACAGCGACTTCGCCTACGCAGCATTCTCAATCGGCATGTCCTACAACGCGAGCAATGTGAACGAGTCATCCACTCCCTCCCGCAGGATCGCCCTGGGGCACGCCCTGCTCTCCTACTTCTACGCAACCTTCGTCGTCGCAGTGGCGATCAACCTCGTCGTCAGCCTCGGCCAGTCCAGTTGAACTACACTCAAACCTGACGTCGGGCCGTCTGGCCAGGGAGGATTCGCCTGTCGGCGACTTTGGTCTTTTTCTCAGACACTTGCCGCTCTGCAATCGGTGGCATCGCCAGCTTCTGCCCCAAGCGATTTCCATCGAGTCCCGATTCTTTGGACTATTTCGATGATTCTCTGGCTACCGCCCCCGTGTTCCCTGCCCCTCCGACTGTCAGGGTGGCATCTAAGAGCATCATGATCCACTGTCAACAAGACGGAATTTCGGCGCTATTCTGCCACCAACCAAGAGACCGTCGTGTCGAATTTGACGTGTTCGATGAGGGCAGCTACGGCGGGACCACCTCCAGGAAAACTTGACTGGTGCGGCACGTAGCGGATCGTCCCGCGGTTTCTGCTACTTGGCCAAATATCCGTCATCGGCATTCCAAGTAGGCGGCAACGAAGCGGCATCATTGGGGCCGCCGGCGTAGCCCGCAGCCTCGATGATCAGCGGGTAGGGCTTACTTTTCCGCTCCCGCTCCGCCCGTTCGGTCAAGCGCCAGGGTTCAGCGACTCCCGCAGTTGTTGCAGCGCGACACCCACGACGGTCTCGGATCGGTGAATCTCCCTTACATTCATTCCGGTAAATTCCTTGACTGCACGGCGCATGCTTTGCACATTGGTGAATCCGCACGACGCCGCAATTTCTGAGTAGGAGATCCTTTTGATATCGGCCGCAAGGAGGAGCTCGAGCGCTTTCCGCGTTCTCAAGGCACGTATGCGCTCCCCCAAACGGAGTTCTTCATTCTCGAAAAAGTAGAACAAAGAGCGACGGGAGAGGCTGAACCTTTCGGCGACCATGGCCACGTCCAGATCCGGGTTGTCATAGCTGGCATCAAGGTATTTTTTTATAGCCCGGCTTAGTGCGGGTCTCTGCGCCTCATCGTCGACTGCCGTTTCGAGCAGGGAAGCCACAAGGGTTGCCATCACGGATTGAAGGATTTCTGCGGTTCCCGGTGCTTCGCGGTCGATGCCCGGCCGCTTCCAGCTCATCAACGTGGGGATGACGAAAGTGCCCACAATTGGATGTTTTGCGAGGTCAGGCAGACTAAGCAGGGAGTGCAGCGCGGCCTCACTCACATTCAGGCTGCTGCGGTCAATGTTGAGCTGCAAAGCGTGAAATCCTTCGGGGGCATCGAAACTTCCACCACGTGAGGCATCGATGAATCTAACGGAACCTGCTGGTACTGGCTCAGGCGCGCCGTTGTGAGCGAGTGTTAGGCCGGGCGCTTTGCGGAAGTAGGCCAAGCGGAGATCCCTGTTGTCGGGATTAGGCGCCCATAAGCCGCGTGCAGGGGCGTTGTGTATTTCTATAAGGCTGAAGCCCGGCCCGGCAAGATTAATGGCTGTGGGATTGAAGGACACCGGAGTCTTAGGTGTCGACTTCTCCAATCGCATAGGAGTTTCGACGGCGCTGCCGTACCACACTCGCCAATGCTCGAATCTCTGCTCAGGATTGAGCCCCTCCGGCACTTTATAGAGTCGCAGACGGCCGCTGTTCTCATTATCAGACTGAGGCATGCCATCCTCCTGGAACACCTGGGCTTTACGGCGGCCATGAGAGTTGCCACGACGTTGCGGTGGCTCCCAAGACCGGCCGGAAAAGACTTCAGCTGTCAGGACCATTTTACCTGCGTCCAGCTCTGGTGTGGCGGTGCTCACAGAAAGACCCAGTCCGCCGTTTTACACCACTTTCTGCAGATCATGGGTATTTTCATGTCCGGCGGAATGCAGCGTGTTCGCGAGGTCATTGACCCGGTGAGGGGCGAGGGCATATTCGACGGCCAAGATGCTTGCCCCAATCACTCCAGCTTCCGGCCCGGTTTCGGACTGGGTGATATTCAGGTGCTGGGTCGCCAATGGTGTTGAGCGTGCATAGACCGTTTCACGTATTCCAGCGATCAGATGTTCTCCGGAATGTGACAGCGATCCGCCCACCACAATGAGCGCCGGGTTGATGAAGCTCACGCACATGTTGAGCATTTCCCCGATGTCGCGTCCGGCCTGTCTGACCGCTTGAATAGCAGCCATATCGCCGGAACGAACGAGCGAGACCACGTCATTTCCGGTGATTGCCTCGAGCCCGTTCCCGCGGAGCTGCGCGGCGATGGCGGGGGTGCCTGCGATGGCCTCCAGGCAGCCACTCTTGCCGCAGCGGCAGAGAATTCCTACTCCCCTGGAAACGGCGATATGGCCGACGTCTCCAGCCACCCCAGCCGCACCCCGCTGCAACATTCCCCCACTTACTACCCCGGAGCCGATACCGGTGGCGACCTTAAGGAAGATCATGTTGTCCTCGTTAGGCCAGCGCGCGGCCCGTTCGCCGAGGGCCATGAGATTGACATCATTATCGACCAGGACGGGAACGTCAAAGGTCTGCCGCACGTAGGCGGGGACATCGAATCCATCCCAGCCCGGCATTATCGGCGGGCTGGTCGGCTTTCCGGTGGAGTGTTCAACGGGACCGGGCAGCCCGATACCGACAGCGATGATATCCGCTGTTGAACACTCCATCACGTGCAAATGACCCTTCAGCGTCATCAGCAGCCAGTCCAGAACAGCTTCCGGCCCGCACGAAATTTCAAGTTGTTCGGTGGCTTCCACCAAAACCCTTCCCGACAAGTCGGTGAGTGCAACAGTGGCGTGTGTGGCGCCGACATCAGCGGCAGCGGCATACTTTGCCGCCGGGTTGAAGGCTAGCCGCGCCGAAGGACGGCCTCCGGTGGAAGGGGCATCGGATACGGGAACAACCAGTCCGAGTTTTAGGAGCGGCTCCAGGCGGGAACTGATGGCAGCCCGACCCAAGCCGGTTATCCCGGCCAGCTCTGCCCTGGTTCGTGGACGTCCGTCCCGAAGGATATGTAAAAGTTCGCCGGGACCGCCGTTGTCCATGTTTCTCCGTTTCGGGGCTCAATGATGATGTGGACGGTGAGGCTGAGGCCGTGACAACAGGCTCACAGGACCCCGAGAGGGGCCGCATCCCACCCAGTGTCAAGCGGTCCGCTTGTGTCCGTCCACTCATCGACACGCGCAGCATCAAAAAGTGCAACTTTGCCGCGCATTCCAACTCCCTAAGCGTCAAAAGGTGCAGACTTTTGCTGATGCCCTGACTAAAGACAAGTGCTGCATGTCACTGTTTTGGCCATGGAAAACAACCGAACCACGACAACCACCTCCCCATTGCGGGCCGGGTTCGTCGGCGCCGGGTTCATGGCTGAGGTGCACAGCAGGGCCGCTCGTGCTTCAGGGGCGGAGATCGCCGCCGTCGCATCCTCGAGTCCTGCCAGTGCCGCCCGCGCCAAACACCGCTTGGGGGTCGAACAGGCATACGCATCCGTCCAGGACCTCCTCCGGGACGACACGATCGACGTCATCCACGTCTGCACCCCGAACTCAACGCATCATGCGCTGGCCGAGGCCGCGCTCAAAGCAGGCAAGCACGTTGTCTGTGAGAAGCCCCTGGCGACCAACGTGCAGGATGCCGCCGAACTCGTGGAGCTGGCTGATACGGCCGGAATGGTTGCAACCGTTCCCTTCATCTACCGGTTTCACCCGATGGTCCGGGAAGCCCGGGAACGCATTGCATCCGGCCAAACGGGGCAAATCTTCACCATTCAGGGTTCCTATCTTCAGGATTGGCTTCTGAGCCGGGAGGACGATAACTGGCGGGTGGACGCCGGTCTTGGCGGCCCTTCACGGGCCTTCGCCGACATCGGGTCCCACTTGTGCGACCTCCTCGAATTCGTGAGCGGTGAACGGATATCACGGGTCGGGGCCTTGAGCCGCACAGTTTTCTCCGGCCGGGCAAACAATAGGGACGTCCAGACCGAGGACTTGGTTGCGGCCGTCTTCACCACTGAGGGCGGCACGGTGGGAAACCTCCTGGTCAGCCAGGTTGCGCCTGGACGGAAGAACCGCCTGATGTTCGAGATTTCGGGTGCGGAGAGCACCGTTCAGTTCGACCAGGAAGCCCCGGAGACGTTGTGGCTTGGCAAACGGGCCGGTTCCCAGTTGCTTGTCCGCGACCCGGACGCCCTCAGCCCCGAAGCGGCACGGCTCAGTGTCCTGCCGGCAGGGCATCCGCAGGGTTATCAGGATGCTTTCAATGCATTTGTTGCCGACACCTACGCCACCATCCATGGGGACATCCGCGACGGCTTGCCCACCTTCCGGGACGGCCTCAGGTCAGCCGTCCTCACCGAAAGCATCATCGAATCCAGCAAGGGCGGCGAGTGGGTCGACGTCCCATACGTGAAAGAACTAGAAGGAGTGCAGTAATGAAAATCATCCAGGTAGGCCTCGGCGCGTGGGGCGCTTCATGGCTGAACGTTATTCACCAAAGCAAAACCTGGGAGCTGGCCGGCGTTGTCGACGTCAACCCCGAGGCTGTACGGGCCGCAGGTGAACAGTACGGAATCCCCGCTTACGGCACTATCCAGGAAGCGCTGAAGCACAAGGAAACGTTCGACGCTGTCCTGGTCATCGTTCCGCCCGAGTACCATGCAGCCGTGGCCATCCCGGCCCTTGAGGCCGGCGTGCACACACTGATAGAGAAGCCCCTCGCCCACAACCTTGAAGACGGCATCCGCATCATCGAAGCGGCAGAAAAATCCGGCAAACAGGCTATGGTGTCGCAGAACTACCGTTTCAAGCGCGCCGCGCGCACTGTTCAGCGCCTCATCCGCGAAGGGGTCATTGGAGACCTCGAGCACGTCTTCGTCGACTACAAGAAGAACCCGCCGTTCGAAGGGTTCCGGCTCGAAATGGACGAACCCCTCATCGTGGACGCCATGATCCACCACCTTGACCAGCTCCGTGGCATCGTCGGTATTGAACCCACCACTGTCCGGGCGCGCTCCTGGAACACTGGCACTTCCAGGTTCAAGGGCAACGCCTCCGCGGTGGTGCAATTCGACTGCCGCAACGGTGCCCGCGTCGTATACACCGGTTCATGGAGCTCCTACGGCCCGCAAACCAGCTGGGACGGCGACTGGGAAATCCAAGGCAGCAAGGGCGCCATCACCTGGAAGAACAACGAAGTCACCATCAACTTCGCCTCACTGTTCGACACCGTTTTCCTCGCCGGGGCGGTGGAACGCTCCGGCGTCATGCACGTCGACCTGGACCCGTTGCCGGTCGAGGAACGCCTGGGGACCCTCGCCACGTTCCGCGACGCCATCGAAACGGGGCAAAAGGCTGAGACGGACGTCACCGACAACATCCAGAGCCTGCAGCTCGTCATGGCCACGGCCGACTCCGCCCGCCAGGATGGTGCGGCCATTTCCTTGAAGACCAACGCCGAACTCTTCGGCAACCACTAGCACTTTCCGACCCGAGGAAGTGTCGAATTGACTGGAGATACAACCATGCAGCCACAAACAGCCACCGGCCCCGCCGGTCCGGTTTCCGGGAAGGCTGGCCCCGGAAAATCCCAAGACAACCCGCGTTCACGGCTATCCGTTGTTGGTGACTTCATCGGTGCGCAGGGCCTGCTCGTCGTCGTCGTACTCTTCGGTGTACTGCTGACGTTCCTCAGCCCGGTATTCCTGACCACTGTTAACCTGGTAAACCTGCTCTACCAGTGCACGATCCTCGGTGTGTTCGCCATCGGCATGACCTTCGTGATCCTTACCGGCGGCATCGACGTCTCGGTGGGCTCAACCGCTGCCCTGTCGTCCGTGCTGTCCATGGGCGTGATCGTGAACATGAACATGCCACCGGCAATCGGACTACTGACCGGCCTCGTGGTTGGCGCCGGAGTCGGATGCCTCAACGGGCTGATGGTCACCAAGCTGGGCATATCCCCGCTCATCGCGACGCTGGCAACACTTTCCGCCGGGTCGGGCATCGCCTTCGCCTACTCCGATGGCGGCAACATCACTCCCGTACCGAAGATGCTCACCGGCCTCGTCAGCGCGAAAATCGCAGGGATCCCCCTGCTCATCCCGGCCGTTCTGGTACTGGCTTTGCTGGCCCACCTGGCCCTGACCCGCACCACCTACGGACGGTCGATCTACGCCGTCGGCGGCAACAAGGAAGCAGCCCTGCTTGCAGGGATCCGCGTCGACCGCGTGACGATGAATGCCTACATCATCGCCGGTCTCTCCGCGGGGATGGCCGGGCTCCTGCTAACCGGCCGGCTGGCCTCCGGAAGCCCCCGCGCCGGCGACGGTATTGAACTAACCGTGATCGCCGCCGTGGTCATCGGCGGAACCAGCCTCTTCGGCGGCCAGGGAAACATCAAGGGCACCTTGCTCGGTGTGCTGTTGATCGCCATGGTCTCCAACGCCGTGAACCTGCTCGGCATCCCCTCGTCCTACGACCGGATTGTCCAAGGCGTCGTCATCTTCGCGGCCGCTGCCCTGGACGTGTACCGCTACAAGTACGTCCAAAAGAACCTGTCACGGAAACGCAAGATCGGGCCGCCGCCGGCGACAGACCCGAAGACGACCGGCACCACAGCCGGCGGCCCCGTCGCAGCTCGCACCGGTACACCGGCCTGACACGTCACCTCACACCCCGGCTCAGCCTGCACAGCTAAGCATCCAACAGAAAGAGTAAGTCAATGAAGACCTCACCCAAACTTGCGGTCCTTGCGGCAATCTCCGCCGCTGCCATCGCCCTGACCGGCTGCGGCGCACCGAGTGCCGCCCAGGAAGGAGATGACGGAAACAAGACAAAGAAAATTGCCGTCCTGCTCTACAGCCAGAGTTTTGAATTCATGGTTGCCCTCGGGCAGGGCGTCAAGGATAAAGCGGAGGAACTCGGAGTGGAGGTCACCGTCCTCGACGCCAAGGGTGACTCCAACACCCAGATCAGCCAGATCCAGGACCAGCTCGCCCAAGGCGTAGACGGCATCGTCCTCAGCCCGAACAACTCTGCAGAACTGGTTCCCGGAGTCCAGATGATCCACGACGCCGGAAAGACCGTCACAACGGTCGACTCAGTGATCCCGGGCGACATCGCCGACGCCGCCGTCGCATTCGACAACGAAAAGGCCGGCAAACTCGGCGCTGAAGCATTGGCCAAACTGATGGGCAACAAGGGAACCGTCCTTGAATACCAAGGAGCCAAAGGCGCCTACCACGCCATTTTGCGCGGCAAGGGCTTCACCGAGGGCATCAAGCAGTCCCCAGATATCAAGGTCATCGGCCGTGACGCCCAGTGGACCGCAGATAACGCCCTGTCCCTCACCGTCGACAACTTCACCGCCGACTCAAGCATCAACGGCCTGTTCAGCCATAACGATGAAATGGTGCGTGGCATCGTCTCCGGCCTCTCGCAAATCAACAAAGACGCTCCGGTCGGAGCCGCAAACCACATCCCGCTCGTCGGAGTCGACGGCACACCACTGGCCCTGGACCGCATCCGCAAGGGCGTCCAGGACGCCACGATGGACCAGAACCCGTTCGAAATGGGAGCACTGGCCCTTCAGGCCGAGGTTGATCTGCTGGACGGCAAGCAGGTGCCCAGGATGCAGCTGACCGACACCAAGCTCATCACCAAAGAGAACGTCGATGATCCAAAGCTCTGGGGCAACATCTTCAAGGACTAGCGCCCCAGAGCAGTGACGGCCGGGCCGAGGTTAGTCCCTTGGCCCGGCAGCAACAAACCAATTCCAACTCAAGGAGAAACATGTCCCGCTTCAAGTATTCCTACAACGCCATCGTCTACTACCAGGAAGACATCGCCAAAGGCATCGACCGCGTCGCCCGCTACGGCTACGACGCCATCGAACTCGTAGGAGAACCGGCAACGCACAACGTCGAAGAAATCAACCGGCTCACCAAGGACGCAGGCATTGACGTCAGCTCCATCTGCAGCATTTGGTTCGGCGAGGAACGCGACCTGATCAACCCCAGCGCCGCCAACCGGCAGAAGGCCCTGGACTATGGCAAGTCGGTAGCCGACTTCGCCGCCGCCGTCGGAGCTCCGACCATCATCGTCGGCCCGTCCCCGGTGGGTAAGACCGAGGCGCTGGCCAGCGACGAGCAGGAATGGGAATGGGCTGTGGAGAACGTCCGCACCCTCGGCGAATATGCAGCCAGTGTTGGCGTCAACATCACTCTCGAAGCGTGGAACCGCTACGAGACGCATTTCCTGAACCGGCTCGACCGCGCCGTTGAACTTCTGGACGCTACCGGCCTGAAAAACGGGGGCGTGCATGGTGACCTCTTCCACATGAACATCGAAGAAGACAGCATTCATGGCGCCTTCGCCCGTGCCGGCAGCAAGGTCAACCACGTCCACCTGGCCGATTCAACCCGTGCAGCCCCTGGCGTAGGACACACCGACTTCCGTCCCACCCTGCAGACGTTGAAGGACATCAACTTCGACGGCTACCTGACCTTCGAGCTCCTGCCCGCCGCGTCGAACCCCTTCGCCATGATGGCACGCAACGGCCACCTGGAATTCCTGGATTCCTATACCGAAAAGGCTATTAACGAAATGAAGAAGCTGGAACAGGAGCTGTGGCCCAATGAGTAAATACGAGTTCGGCGTCAGCACTTTCATCCTCGTCTCCCCGTTCACCGACAACGACGTCGATCAGTTCGATGTCGCCAAGGAGATGGGCTACGACCTGATCGAGGTTTGCATTGAAGACCCCGCAGTGGTCAGCGCGGAAGCACTGAAGAAGGCCTCAGAACGAACCGGACTGCCTGTGTCAATCTGCGGTGCGTTTGGACCGGACCGGGACGTCTCGCACGAGGACCCACAGAAGCGGCGGCAGGGCATCGACTACCTGAAACTGTGTGTCGACATCGCCCAGGCCGTCGGGTCACCCCACGTGGCCGGCCCGATGTACTCCGCCACTGGCAAAGCCCGGTTGCTTCCCCCCGCGGAACGCCAGCAGCAGCGCCAGTGGGCGGCAGACAGCCTGCGTGAAGTGGCCGATTACGCCTCCGAACGCGGCATCACTCTGGCCATAGAACCGCTCAACCGATTCGAAACCGACCTTGTGAACACCGTCGAACAGGGTCTGGAACTGTGCGAGCTGATCGGCCGGGACAACGTGGGCCTGATGCTCGACACGTTCCACATGAACATCGAAGAGAAGAACATCGGCGCGGCCATCACTGCCGCCGGTGACAAGGTCTTCCACTTCCAGGTGTCAGAAAACGACCGCGGAACGCCCGGCAGCGGTCACGTGCCATGGTCCGAGACCTTCGACGCACTGAAAACGATCAACTACCAAGGTTCCATTGTGGTCGAATCATTCCTTCCCACGGTCGAGGAAATCGCCAAGGCCGTTTCGCTCTGGCGGCCGGTGGCGCCATCCATGGACGCTCTGGCCCGTGACGGACTCACCTTCCTGAGGAGGGAACTGGCATGACCGAGAAGCCCGGACGCGCTCCAGCAATCGTTGAAGCACGCAATCTCGTAAAACTGTTTCCGGGCGTAGTCGCCCTCTCCGGCATGAACTTTGAGCTTCATGCCGGAGAGGTGCACTGCGTCTGCGGCGAAAACGGAGCAGGAAAATCAACGCTGATCAAGACACTCAGCGGGTTCTACACTCCGGACGAAGGCGGGGTGTACGTGGACGGCGAGCTCATGCCCTCCAGCACGGTGGCATCCAAGGCGGCCGGCATCGCCACCATCTACCAGGAGCACAACCTGGTCCCGGACCTGTCCGTGGCCGAGAACGTTCTTCTGGGAAACTGGGGTGGACACAACGGCATCCTCTCCCGCCGGGAGATCCGCAAGCGCGCACGCAAGGCCCTGGACCAGGTTGCACCCCACCTCAACCTCGACACCCCTGCCATGGCGCTCTCAACGGTGGACGGCCAGATGGTCGAAATCGCGCGCGCCATAGCCCAGGACGCGAGGGTCATCATCATGGATGAGCCCACCACGGCCCTGACCGAGCAGGACGTTGAAAAACTGTACAAACTCGTCGACGAGCTGCGGAGCAAGGGCCTGGCGATCATGTACGTCTCGCACAAACTGGAGGAAGTCTTCACACTGGCCGACCGGATCACCGTCATCCGCGAAGGCAAAACGGTGGCCTCCTCCGTCCCCGCGGATGAACTTGACGCCCGTTCCGTGGTGCAGCTGATGGTAGGCAAGGACGTCGACCTCTATGAGCACATTCCCCGCGAACGCGGTGACCTTGTTCTCGAGGCGCGCGGCCTAAGCCTTGCCGGTGCCTTTGAGGACGTTGACCTCCAGCTGCACGCAGGAGAGATCGTTGGACTCGCAGGGCTCGTCGGTGCGGGCCGGACCGAGGTCGCCCGTTGTATCTACGGGGCCGACAAAGCCGACGCCGGAACCGTTCAGGTAAACGGCCGGAAACTTAATCTTCATGGCGCCTCAGCCGGCATCGCCGCCGGTATTGCCCTCGTCCCGGAAGAGCGGAAGCTGCAGGCCATCATTCCAATGCTGTCCATCCGCGAAAACACCACCCTGACGCTCCTGAAGCAGGTCAGCAAATGGGGCATCTTGCAGCGGGGCCATGAAAAGAAGATGGTTAACGGCTATATCAAGGACCTCGATGTCAGGACCCCGTCCGCCGAAACCCCGATACAGTCACTTTCCGGCGGCAACCAGCAAAAGGTCATCATCGCCCGCTGCCTGGCAAGCAATCCCAAGGTCCTCATCCTGGACGAGCCGACAAAGGGCATCGACATCGGTGCTAAAGCCGAAATCCACCGTTTGATCGAACAGCTGGCCCGTCGAGGCGTGGCCGTGCTCGTGATCTCCAGCGAGCTCCCTGAGCTGCTCGAGCTCTCCGACAGAGTGATGGTCATGCGGGCCGGCCGAGTGGTGGCCGAACTGGACAAAGCCCAGGCAACCAAAGAAAACGTCATCGCTTACGCCGCTGCGTAGGCAATCCCACCAGAACGGAAACAATTATGACCTACCAAGAGCCCCGGTCGTTCACCTTGTTCACCGGCCAGTGGGCCGACCTGCCCTTCGAGGAAGTCGCGCGCCTGGCGTCCGGCTGGGGCTACGACGGCCTGGAGATCGCCGTCTCCGGGGACCACCTGGACGCCTGGCGCTGGGACGAACCCGGCTACGTCGACTCCAAACTCGAGATCCTGGACAAGTACAACCTGAAGGTCTGGGCCATCTCCAACCACCTCAAGGGCCAGGCCGTCTGCGATGACCCCATCGACTTCCGCCACGAAGCCATCGTCGG
>FOEZ01000003.1 GCA_900110595.1 Arthrobacter sp. OV608
AACGCCCGGTCCCATTCCGAACCCGGAAGCTAAGACCCACAGCGCCGATGGTACTGCACCCGGGAGGGTGTGGGAGAGTAGGTCACCGCCGGACATAAATTAAACAGTTGGGCCCTGACAAGAGACGTCAGGGCCCTACTGTGCTTTAACCACCCAAACCACCTCTCACTCAACGCGCCAAATACCCGATCCCTCTCTCACCTAACGCGGCCTTCCCACGAATCCTCTCTCACCTAACGCGGGTTTTCCACGAATCCTCTCTCACTTGATGTGCCTGTCCGCCCCAACGTTCTCTCATTTGATGTGGTTTCGGCCGAGGTAAGACCCCGTCGGGCCATCGGCCGCGTCAAGTGATTGAGCGTCCCTCCAAAACCCGCATCAACTGAGAGAGCGTCACCAGAAATCCCGCATCAGGTGATAGAGCGTCACTCGAAAAGGCGCATCAAGTGAGAGAGCGTCCGGGGGAGGGCTGGACGGTAGAGTTGGGCACCATGAACAGCCTCTTCAGCCACGGCGCCGAGCCGTTTGGAAGTGATGACCAGCGGGCCCTTGAGCTCCTGGAACCGGTGGTCAACACCATCACCGTTCCGGGCACCGTGGCCCACGCCTTCGCCGGCTTTACTGACCATACGCACCTCTGGTGGCCGTTGGAATCGTTCGGCGTCTATGGTGCCGCGTCCTACGTTGAGTTTGAGGAGAACCTCATCCTCGAAACGGCTGACGACGGTCGGACCAGCATCTGGGGAACCCTCGACGATTGGCAGCCGCCCCTGTCCTTCCATGCCACCTGGCACCCGGGATCCACAGCGCTCTGGTCCACCGAGCTTCGGGTGGCCTTCCGGGCCGTAGGGGAGGGCACCGAGGTGCGGGTGTTCCACGAAGGCTGGGAAGGGGCCGAGGATCCCGCCGCCGAGCGTCAACGGTACGTGGAGGCGTGGCCGGACATCCTGGCCAGGTATGGCCGCTTTATGGGCGCTCCGGAAGAAGACGCCAAGAACACCAGCGGGAACCAGGAGCGCTAAGGGCCGGCCGGGGGCACAGCTGTACTCGTCCTGATGACAAACTCGGTGGGGAACTCCTGATCAGCTGGCACCGATCCATCATCGGAGCCATTCGGTCCAGCCTCAAGCAATTGCAGTGCAGTGGCGGCCGCCAGGACTCCTTGCCTGCGGGGATCCTGGTCCACGGTGGTCAGGCCGAACGTCTCGCCCAGCTCGTGGCCGTCCATCCCAACTACTGAAAGATCCCGCGGAACCTGCAATCCAAAGTCCCGGGCGGCGAGAATGGTACCCACCGCCATTTCGTCGGAAGCTGCAAAAATCGCCGTGGGCCGATCCGTGGCACCGCCCAGCAGCCGGCGTGCCGCCGCGTAGGCGCCCTGAACAGTGAAGTCGGCGGTGATCTGCCACTCCGGCCGGACTTCCAAGCCAGCTGCCGCCATTGCCTTTTGGTATCCGCCCTGGCGGATGCCGGGCAGCTTGAAGTCCTGGTTCAGCGCTGCGTCGCCGGTGACATGGCCTATCCTGGTGTGGCCAAGCCGGATCAAATGATCAGTGGCCATCCACGCCAGCCGTTCGTCGTCGATCCTGATGGTGGAAGCCCCCGGCAAGGTGCCACCGATACCCACAATGGGGCGGTGCACAGCCAACAGTTGCTGGATTTCGGCGTCCGTCAGCACCAGTGCTACCGCAATGACCGCGTCGAGGCGCTTCCTGAGCAGGAAATCGTTGAGCACACTGTGCCGGCGCTCGGGTTGGTCGCCCACGTTGTACAGAGTGAGGTCATAGCCGGCATCAAGCAGGGTCTCAGAGACGCCTTCCAGCACTGAGGAGAAGTACCACCGGTGAATGGACGGGACCACCAGACCGATGTTGTGGTTCCGGCCGGAGGCAAGGCTGGCCGCGTGATAGGACGGGACGAACCCCAGTTCCCCCGCCGCTTCCATCGCCAGCTTCCGGCTCTTCGCAGAGACATTGGGCTTGCCGCTCAACGCCCGCGAGACGGTGGCAATGGACAGCCCTGCCCTGTCGGCGACGTCCTTGATACCCGCCATACTCAGGGAGCGGAAGTGAGGCTGATCCAGGCGGTCTCGCCAGACGCCAGCAGGCCCTCCGGCCCGGACGGAATGCTCCGGACCAGGACCTGTCCGGCAGGCATTTCCAGCGGTTCGTGGTTGAGGTTCATAAGCACCAGCGTAGTGCCGTTGACATACCCCAAGGATGAGCCGGTGCACCAATCCTCGGCCCAGGCCAGGGATCCCCGCCCCAGGTCCAGCTCGCGGCGCACCGCCAGCATGTTCCGGTAAAGAGCAAGGTGCGACGACGGTGACCCGGCCTGTACGTCCCGCGCCAAGTCCCCAAACGAGGCAGGAAGGGGCAGCCAGGGGTCCTCACCGTGGCCGAAGCCAAGGTGGGGCTCGCCGGCGCGCCACGGCAGCGGAACGCGGCAGCCGTCCCGTCCCAGCCGTTCCCCGCCGGTACGGGCGAATGTGGGGTCCTGGCGGAGGTGTTCCGGAATGTCGACGCCGTCGGGCAGGCCGAGCTCTTCACCCTGGTAGACATACGCCGCGCCGGGCAGCCCGAGCATAAACAGCGATGCGGCGGCAGCGCGCTGCCGTCCCAGTGCGATGTCCGGCTGCGGATCCGCAGGGCCGATGCCGTCGCCGTCGCGCGGCCCCTGCCCGTTGTACCCGAAGCGGCTGGCGTGCCGGACGACGTCGTGATTGGAAAGCACCCAGGTGCTGGGAGCCCCAACGCCGTCAAGAACGGTCAGGGAGTCAGTGATCACCGAACGCAGCCGGTACACGTCCAGCCCGGCGTGCAGGTACGGGAAATTGAAGGCCTGATGCATTTCGTCCGGCCTGACCCAGTGCGCCAGCCGGGGAAGGTCAACGCTAGCTTCCGCGCACAGGATCCGGTCAGGACCGTAGCCGTCCAGGATCTGACGCCACGTGCGGTAGATGTCGTGGATGGCCGGCTGCCCGAACATCGGCGCTTCGTGGCCCGGGAAGCCGTCTGAGCTTCCGCCGTCGGGCCGTCCGCCCCAGGCGGGGAGACCGGGCGCCTTGACCAGCGCGTGCGCCACATCCACCCGGAAACCGGAAACACCGCGGTCCAGCCAGAACCGCAGGATCCGTTCGAACTCGCTGTGCACGGCAGGGTTGTCCCAGTTGAAGTCCGGCTGGGAGGAATCGAAGAGGTGCAGGTACCACTGGTCCGGCTGGCCGTCGGGACCGGTCACCCGGGTCCAGGAGGGGCCGCCGAAGTGGGACTGCCAGTTGTTGGGCGGCTCGTGTCCCTCGGGGCCGGTGCCGTCCCGGAAGATAAACATGTCCCGCTCGGGGCTGCCCGCAGGCGCAGCCAAGGCTGCCTGGAACAGCGCGTGCTGGTCGGAGCAGTGGTTGGGAACGAGGTCCACGATCACCCGCAGGCCCAGCCGGTGGGATTCGGCCATCATCACGTCGAAATGCCCCAGGGTGCCGAAGATCGGGTCCACGTCGCAGTAGTCGCTGACGTCGTACCCGGCGTCGCGCTGCGGGGACCGATAGAAGGGGGACAGCCACACGGCATCCACACCCAGGTCCGCGAGGTGGGGGAGCTCCTCGGTGATACCCGCGAGGTCGCCCACGCCGTCGCCATTGAGGTCCCGGAACGAGCGGGGGTACACCTGGTAGATCACGGCAGACCGCCACCAGCCCGGCTGGTTGTCGGAAGCGTGGATCAGGGTCAGCGGACCCGCGGCGGGTGTCAAAGTTTCGACAGACATAGGCCCAAGCCTAGGCGGTCGGCGGCCTTCATGGAAACGCTTCCATCATTATATTAGGGCCCTTATGCACGCAAATTAGCGTTTCCGCTGGTCAGGACTGGAAGCGCTTGCAGAAGTGTTACGGGATAGAGACCCATAAACTGATGGAAAACGTGCGACGGCGGATGGAGGCTTCGTGGGAAGCGTGGCAGTTGAGGAGCTGGAGGCGAGCCTGGCGAGTGGTCAGGTGGACCGGGAAGAGACCACGCTCATCCGGTATGCGGTGGACCAGGCGCCGATCCTTGACTACCAGCTCCCGTTGGCCGTGGTGTTTCCGGAGTCGGTGGAAGACGTCCAGGCAGTGGTGCGGATCTGTGCCGCCGGCAAGGTGGCAATCGTGCCCCGCGGGGCGGGAACTGGAGTTTCCGGCGGAGCCCACGCGACGAAGGACTGCATCATCCTCTCCCTCGAGCGGATGGACAGGATCCTTGCGCTGAACCCGGATGATGAAACAGGCGTGGTGGAGCCGGGGGTCATCAACGCCGTCCTGAACGAAGCAGCAGCCGAACATGGACTGATGTATGCGCCGGACCCCGCCAGTTTCCGCAGTTCCACCATTGGCGGAAACGTGGCGACGAACGCCGGCGGGCTCCGGTGCGCAAAATACGGCGTCACCCGCGACTCAGTGCTTGCGCTGGACGTGGTCCTGGCGGACGGATCACTCCTGCACACGGGCCACCAGACGTTCAAGGGCGTGGCCGGGTATGATCTCACGGGCCTCTTCGTGGGGTCGGAAGGAACGCTGGGCATCGTGGTGGGCGTAACGGTGCGCCTCAAATACCTCCCCCGGGAAGTACACACCATCGCGGCCTTCTACCCGGACTTCCGACAGGCCGCAGCCGGCGTCCTGGCCGTGGGCAGGGCGCGGGTCCAGCCCGCCATCATGGAACTGCTCGACGGCGGCACGCTGGCACAGCTGGACGACATCCACGGGTCAGACCTCGCCGCACGCGGCCGCTCCCTGCTGCTGATCCAGACCGACGGCTTCGGCGCCGCCGCCGAGGCCCGGATGGTCCGGGAGGTCCTGGCAGCGGGCGGGGCAACCGTCACCACCGAAGCCAGCGCCGAAGCGGAACGGCTCGTGGAACTAAGGCGTCACAGCCGCGGCGTGGAAGTGGACGACGAGTACCGGGTGGGGGAGGACGTGGCCGTTCCCCGGTCCCGCCTGGTGGATTACGTGGCCGCCCTGGAGGCCATGGCCGTGGAGCACGCCGTGCACCTCAAGGTGGTGGCGCACGCCGGCGACGGGAACCTCCATCCCACATTTTGGATCGACCGGAAGGACAAAGCGGTGGACGAGGGAGCACTGGAGCGGCTCCACCGGGCCCTGGATGAGTCCATTACGGCCGCGCTGGGCATGGGCGGCACCATCACCGGCGAGCACGGCGTGGGGCAGTACAAACTGCGGTGGCTGGGCCAGGAGCAGCCGGAACCGCTGCGGGAACTCCAGCGCCGGATCAAGGACCTGTTCGATCCCGCCGGCATCCTGAACCCGGGAAAGGCGATTTAGGTATTAATCGTCCACGTCGGGGTATTCGTCGATGGATTCCTCGTCGCCGTAGCGGGATTCTTCCGTCTCCACCTCGAGGATCTTCAGCAGCCCGGTGGGCGGGTTCAGCATAATGGCCGCCTCGTCCCGGCGGTGCCGCAAGATGGAGTCGATGTAGCTCTGCACGGCCTCGGCGAGGGGGATGTGCCGCTCCTGTTTTTCGGACATATACCAGCGGTGTTCGAGGACCTCGTGCACCACTTCGGCCGGCTCCAGCTTGCCGGACAGGTCCCGCGGAATGGACCTCACGATGGGCTCGAAGACCTGGCTGACCCACAGGTGGGCGCTGTATTCCTCGTCCATGTCCGGGTTGTTGTCCGCCCGGAAGGTATCCATGTCGTTGAGGAGGCGGCGCGCCTGGTTCTCCTGGGCGTCCAGGCCGGTCAGCCGCAGCAGGCGCCGCATGTGGTGCCCGGCGTCGACCACCTTGGGCTGCAGTTGGATGGTGGACCCGTTCTGGGTGGTCTTGATGGCGTACTCTTCGACGTCGAAGCCGAGTTCGTTGAGCCGGCGGATGCGGGCACCCACCCGCCAGCGTTCGCCCAGTTCAAAGGATTCCTTCTCCGTCAGCTCAGCCCACAGGCGCCGGTAGCTGTCCATGATCAGCTCGCTGGTGGCCACGGGATCCACCTTCTCCTCGATCAAGCCGCCGTCCAGCAGGTCCATCAGTTCACCGGCGATGTTCACGCGGGCGATTTCGAGATCGTACTCGCGCTGGCCGGTGGAAAGGTCCGGATACAGCTCGCCGGTTTCTGCATCCACCAGGTAGGCGGCAAACGCGCCTGCGTCGCGGCGGAACAGGGTGTTGGACAAGGAAACGTCGCCCCAGTAGAAGCCAATCAGGTGCAGCCGTACCAGCAGAAGCGCCTGCGCGTCGATGAGCCTGGTGAGGGTGTCCTTGCGGAGCATCTGGGAGAAGAGGGCCCGGTAGGGCATGGAGAACTTCAGGTGCCGCGTGACCAGGACGGGGTTCAGCGGCTTTCCGTCCAGCGTGGTGCGGCCGGTGATCACGGCCACCGGCTCCACGCACGGAACATCCAGCCGGGCCAGCTTGCGGAGCATGTGGTACTCGTGCCGGGCAACGTGCTCGGAGGTTTCCTTGATGGCGATGACCGAACCGCCCAGGTGGGCGAAGCGGACGATGTGCCGGGAGATGCCGCGGGGAAGGGCGGCCAGGTTTTCAGCCGGCCAGTCCTCCAGCGCGATGTGCCAGGGCAGGTCCAGCAGCTCGGGGTCGGCCGCTGCTGCCGTGATGTTCAGGGAGCTGGCTGCCGAGGCGACCTTGCCGTCGTCGGCACTCGCGGCCACAAACCGCGGCAGTTTGCCCACCTGCGCATAGTCGGTGGGTTCGTCGTGCCACTGGGCGCTGTATTCCTCGGTCATGCGTCAATTCTTCCGTAGATAGGCGCGGCCAGCTAATTCTTCTGCGGGCACGGTTAAAGGCCGACGGCGGCCCGCACCATTGCGAAAAGGTGCGGGCCGCCGTCGGTTTGATGATTGGTTAGTCGCCCAGGCGCAGGCCGGTCTTGGTGTCGAACAGGTGCACGTGGCCCGACTGGGGACGGACGTAGATGGACTCGCCCTTCATCGGAGGGCGGCGGCCGTCGACGCGTGCCACGATGTCGTGGTCCTTGCCGTCAAGCGTGGTGTGGCCGTAGACGTAAGCGTCGGCACCCAGCTCTTCGACGACGTCGACCTCTACCTTCAGGCCTTCTCCGTGCGGAGCAGTCTCGAGGTCCTCGGGACGGGAACCCAGGGTCACGGTGGAGCCGTGTGCCTCTTCGAGGACGTCACGCGGCACGGGGTAAACGGTGCCGCCGAACTGGACGCCGCCGTCGACAACGGGCAGTTCCAGCAGGTTCATGGCGGGGGAGCCGATGAAGCCGGCGACGAAGACGTTCTTCGGGCGGTCGTAGAGGTTGCGCGGGGTGTCCACCTGCTGCAGGAGGCCATCCTTCAGCACGGCTACGCGGTCGCCCATGGTCATGGCCTCGACCTGGTCGTGCGTCACGTAAACGGTGGTGACGCCCAGGCGGCGGGTCAGGGATGCGATCTGGGTGCGGGTCTGCACACGGAGCTTGGCGTCAAGGTTGGACAGCGGCTCATCCATGAGGAAGACCTGCGGGTTACGGACGATTGCGCGGCCCATGGCAACACGCTGGCGCTGGCCGCCGGAGAGTGCCTTCGGCTTACGGTCCAGGTAGGGCTCTAGGTCAAGGAGCTTGGCGGCTTCACGGACGCGCTCGGCACGCTCTTCCTTGGAAACGCCTGCAATCTTCAGGGCGAAGCCCATGTTGTCAGCCACAGTCATGTGCGGGTACAACGCGTAGTTCTGGAAGACCATTGCGATGTCGCGGTCCTTCGGGGGAACGTCGGTGACGTCGCGGTCGCCAATGAGGATCCGGCCTGCGTTGACGTCCTCGAGGCCTGCGAGCATGCGCAGGGAGGTGGACTTACCGCAACCGGAGGGTCCAACGAGGACCAGGAATTCGCCATCGGCGATGTCGATGTTGAGCTTATCGACGGCGGGCTTTTCTGTGCCCGGGTACAGACGCGTAGCGTTATCAAAAGTAACTGTAGCCACAGTTATCAATCCCTTCACCGGCAGGTACGTGCCGGACGATCCGTTGTGAATGGTTCATGTTTGTTCAGTTTTGTGCTGCAGATGCTTCCCGGCTGAGGCCAGAAGACACCGAGTGACGCCGCACGGTTCTTGTGCGCCACATCACAGAGAAGAGTATGTCAGATAGTGTTCGAATTGGTGCAAATGTTACGAACGTCACAAGTGACGTTGATAACCCTCACCCTTCCGGATCTTCCTCTGCCACGGCAAGGCTCCGTTCCTGGAGCAGCACTTCGAGCAGTTCCGCCACATGGACAGGAGCCTCTACCCGGTACTGCGCCTGGGTGAAATCAAGGCCCACTTTGACCCCGACATCACCGGACTCCAGCCGCGCGAGTGCGTCCTCGTCCGTGGTGTCGTCGCCGGCGAACAGGACGGCGCTGGCGCCGCTGATCTGCCGCAGGAATGTGACGCCCTCGCCCTTGGACGCGTTCACCACGGAGGTTTCCAGGACCCGCTTTCCGTCCTTGAGGAAAACGCCTTTGCGGTCCTGCAGCAGCGAGCGTGCTGCGGCCACGGCGTCCTCTGCCACGTCGTCGGGCGCCTGGCGGGTGTGCAGTACAACCCCGGCCGGCTTGTCCTCCAGCATGGTGCCGGGTGCCTCCGCAACGATGCCGGCGAGGATGCTGCGCACCTCGGCGAGGAGTGCTTTCTGCTCATCGTCCAGTTCCAGTCCCGCTGACCCCGGGCCCAGCCACGCTTCTGCCCCGTGGCTGCCGATCAGCAGTGTGTCCACCGGTGGCGAGGCGACCTTGCGCAGGCTGGCGAGGGCACGCCCGGAGATGAGTGCCGTCGTCGTACGCGGCAGCACGGCGAGCCCGGCGAAAGCCGTGGCGGCCCGGGGAAGCGGCCGCGCGTCGTCGGCATGCCCCACGATGGGCGCCATGGTTCCGTCGAAGTCCATGGCCACCAGCAGGTGCTCTGTCCCGGCGATGGTGCGGATGGCTTCGCGGAGCTCCGGCGTCAGCGCCAGCTTGCCGTTGCCGGCCCGGCTATCAGGTGTCATCACGGACCACTTTCTCCTTCAGGGCCTGCAGGAAATCGGCAGACCAGTAGTCCACGTCGTGCTCAAGGATCTGCTTGCGCATGGCCCGCATCCGCCGCGACGCGTCCCGGGGGGACATCTCCACGGCGCGCATGATCGCGTTCTTCAGCCCGTCGATATCGTGCGGATTCATCAGCAGGGCCTGCTTGAGCTGGTCGGCTGCGCCGGCGAACTCGCTGAGCACCAGCGCGCCGTCGTTGTTGGTGCGGGCCGTCACATACTCCTTGGCCACCAGGTTCATGCCGTCCCGCAGGGCCGTGACCAGCATGACGTCGGCGGCCAGGTACAGCGCCACCATCTCCTCCACGGGGTAGCTGTGGTGCAGGTAGCGGACAGCGGTGTTCTCGAGTGTGTCGTAAGTGCCGTTGATGTGGCCCACAGTGCCCTCCACCTCCTCGCGCAGGAGCCGGTACTGCTCAACGCGTTCCCGGCTGGGGCTGGCCACCTGGATCAGGGTGGCGTCGCTGACGGACAGCCTGCCGTCGGCCAGGAGCTCCTCGAAGGCCTTGAGCCGGTGCCGGATGCCCTTGGTGTAGTCCAGCCGGTCCACACCCAGCAGGATGGTTTTCGGGTTGCCGAGGTCCTGGCGGATCTGCCGCGCGCGCTCGATGATCTCCGGCTTCGCGGCCAGCTCGCTGATCTGCTGGACGTCAATGGAGATGGGGAACGCCTGGGCCCTGGCGATGTGGGTGATTTCCCCGTCCTTGCCCTTGACGTGGACCTGCTGCTGCTTGACGCTCGCGCCCAGGAAGCGACGGGCGGAACGCATGAAGTTGCCGGCGTCGCTGGGCCGCTGGAAGCCCACCAGGTCGGCGCCGAGGAGTCCGTCGATAATGGCCTGGCGCCAGGGCAGCTGGGCGAAGATCTCCGGCGGCGGGAACGGGATGTGGTTGAAGAACCCGATTTTGAGGTCGGGCCGCGCTTCACGGAGCATCCGCGGCACCAGCTGCAGCTGGTAGTCCTGGATCCAGACGGTGGCGCCGTCGTCGGCATGGCGAACGACGGCGTCGGCGAACCTTTTGTTCACCGAGCGGTAGGCGTCCCACCAGGTCCGGTGGAATTCCGGCGGGGCGATGACGTCATGGTAGAGCGGCCACAGCGTGGCGTTGGAGAAGCCTTCGTAGTAGAGCTCGACATCATCGGCGCTGAGCTGGACGGGCACCAGGTCCATGCCGCCGTGGCTGAACGGGTCCACGGTCTCGTCTGGGGCGCCGTGCCAGCCGACCCACGCGCCGTCGGTTTTTGTCATCATGGGTGCCAGCGCCGTCACGAGTCCGCCGGGGGAGCGCCGCCAGCCGGAGTCGTCGTCGCCTTCGCCGGGGGCGACCCGGTCCACGGGCAGCCTGTTCGAGACCACCATAAAGTCGTACTTTGTCTCGGCGCTGTGGCCCGCGCCGGCGGCGCCGGATGCGGCTGCGGTGGCGGGTTTTTCCTGGACGGGTGTTTGCATTGCTGCCCCCTGGGGTTGCTTGTGCCTCTTAGCCCACCCTAACGGGACGGAATCTTCCATGCTATTCGTCCGTTGGTCAACCCGGAGGAATACTTGAAACAGCAAGCTCTCAGCTTTCTCCCCTAAAATGAGGGGGTTGCCACGAACTGGTCCCCCTCGTCGATCGACCCAAGGAACACATGAGCCCCGCAAACGAAGTACGTAAGTCCAAGGCTGAGCGCACCGCGGAGGCCCGCGAGAAAGCGCGCCTGATCCGCGAAGCGCAGCTGAAAAAGGACAAGCGCAACAAGCTGCTGATCGGGTGGGGGATTGTGGCCGCCGTGGTGGCCATCCTGGTGGTGGTGGCACTGGTGGTGACCACGTCGATGAAGCAGAATGCGCCCATAGCCGACCAGGGACCCACGCCGGCCAACGGGAATGTGCACGGCGGCGTCACGCTGCTGGCGAACACTGAAGTGGCCAAGCTGGACTCCGCCACTGTTGACGCGGCCGCTGTTGGCGCGCCGCCGCAGGCTGCTCCGGCCGAAGTGGTGGCTCCCGGGGCCGAGGCCGAGGCGGGCAAGCCGGTGAAGGTTGTGCTGTACATCGACTTCATCTGCCCGGTCTGCAAAAACTTTGAGGCCCAGTACAACGAGCAGCTCACGTCCCTGCGCAACGAGGGCAAGGTTACGGTGGAATACCGCGCGCTCGGGTTCCTCGACAGCCGCTCCACCACGAATTACTCGTCCCGGGCTGCCAACGCCGCCGCCTGTGTTGTGAACGAATCGCCGGAGAAGTACGCGGAATTTGTGGATGCGCTCTTCGCCAACCAGCCTGCTGAAGGCGGCGCCGGGCTCTCGGACGACAAGCTCAAGAGCATGGCCTCGGACATCGGTGTTGACATCAGCAGCTGCGTGGACGAGAAGACCTACCGGCCGTTCGTGAAGTTCACCACGAAGGAAGCCTCGGCCATTGGCATCACCGGCACGCCCACCGTTTTCGTGGAAGGCAAGCAGTGGGGCAAGGGTGAAAGCGCCCAGACCCCGTTCCCCGATTTCCTCCAGGCCGCGATCGACGCGAAGGCCTAAGGGTTTTCAAAAGGGCCCGCTTTCCGGATCTGTTCCGGAAGGTGGGCCCTTTTGTTGCCCCCTTTCCTGCAACCGGCGGTTCTGACGGCCTTGGACAAGCCCGGCATTTTTACCACCGGGAGGACTTGGGCTAACCTTATGTAGCGCCGTTGAGGCGCCCGCCCGCCAGGGCATGCCTCCTTAGCTCAGTTGGCCAGAGCACCGCTCTTGTAAAGCGGGGGTCGTCGGTTCGAATCCGACAGGGGGCTCTATTTTTTTGCCCGCTGCCGGCCGCGCCGGCCTGCTAGCCGCCCGATGGTGGAATGTTGTGGTTCAGGCGCAGGAGATTCTGCGGGTCATATCGGTCCTTGAGGGCCACGAGGCGCTGGTACTTGTCCTGTCCGTAGGCGCTGCGGGCGGCGTCCGGCGCCTGCACTCCCACTTCCGCTCCCAGGAAGTTGACGTATTCGCCCTGCTCCGCGAACGGCTGCATTGTGGAGTAGGCCTTGCGGGCGAACGCTGTCAACCGTTCGTCCTCGGCCGCGTCATGCCAGAACCCGTAAACGTTCAGCCAGTACCGCGCGGACCGATTGGGGAACGCCGTGTCGTCTTCGGGCACGCGCCCGAACGCACCCTCCAGGTGATGGATATCGATGCCCGTTCCCTCCCAGGCCAGCTCGGAAGCGAAGCCCAGCACGGCGTCCACCACCTCCTCGTCCAGGCGGGAAAACGAGACGTTCTTCCAATAGCCGCGCGACCCCTTGGGGAAGACGGCGTCCATGGCGCTTTGCCATTCAGGCCACGACGTCGGTCCCACCTCCTCGCCGTCGGGCGGGGCAGCGGCGCGAAGCTGGTCCACCAGCCCCAGGCCGGCCTGCTGGTCCTCGGCGACCCAGGCGAATCCGATAGCCATCCAGGGCTCACTGCCCATGCCGAACTCGGCCGGGAGCACCAGGAACGAGACGATCGGATTCATCTCGTCCGGCAGTGCCCTGGTCCAGGCATCGAAGGCGAGGAGGGCATTTCGCCAATGCTCCGGCCGGTAAAAGAGGTTGCCGCCCAGCGGTGCGGCCGGGAGGGCGAGAGCGCGGAACGTGAAGGAGGACACCACACCGAAGTTCCCGCCGCCGCCACGCACTCCCCAGAACAACTCCGGGTTCTCTTCCGCGCTGGCGTGCACGTGCTCTCCGGCAGGGGTGACCACATCCACGGAGTCCAGGTTGTCCAGGCTGAGCCCGCCGGTCCGGGTCAGCCAGCCTACGCCGCCGCCCAGGGTAAGTCCTGCCACTCCCGTTCCGCTGATAACCCCCAGGGGTACCGCAAGGCCATGCGCGGCTGTGGCCCGGTCCACGTCCCCAAGGGTCGCTCCGGGCCCGACGACGACCCGCCTGCTTTGCGCATCGATCCGTACCTCCCGGAGGGCTCCCAGATCCAGGACCAGGCCGCCGTCGACCGTGCCGTGGCCCGCGATGTTGTGCCCGCCGCCGCGGACGGCCAGTGCGAGGCCGCTGCGCCGCGCACTGGCCAGGACCAGGTCAATATCGGAGGCCGCTCCTGCCCTGGCGATGGCCCGCGGACGCAGATCGACCATGCCGTTCCACACCGCGCGGGCTTCGTCGTACAGGGGATCCTGCGGTTCGATCAACGATCCCTGCAGTTGCCCGCGCAACTCGTGCAGCGACTGCTGGACGTCCGGCTCCGGAAGGTTTTCATGAACTATGGCCATCGCTGATACTTCCAGATCAAAAGGCGGTAAGAATCCAGCAGGAATACCGATGCCGTGATTTTAGGATCGGCCGTTGGGCGGGTCAACAATTTCTTTTGAGGACTGCCTGCCGCCGTCTTCGCCTGGCGTTTTTAATGTGCGCGAGACCGGGACGAAACGCACTCACAACAATGCCTGCGTAGCGTCGCCGTCATGACAACACCATTTCCCGCCCGTGTCCGGGCCTGGCTTGCGGATGCCTTCTACTTTGACACCCCGGGACAGGCTGCCGATGCGATGGCCGATGCCACGAGATGGGGGTGGCTGCCGGCCCTGAGCGGTGTGGCGGCAGGGGCGGACCAGGTCCGCCGAACCCATTCAGAAACCATCCGGGAACCCACTGAATTGTCTGCCTGAACACACTATTGCGCGGGTGAGGGCATTATGACCTAAACTGCTTCACTGAGGTGCCTGAAATGGCGCTGTGCAGCAACGAAAGTGAACTCGCTATGGCTACCGATTACGATGCTCCACGCAAGCAAGAGGAAGAGTCTCCGGCCGATTCCCTGGAGGCCCTGCAGGCATCCCGCGGCGGCAACGCCCAGACCGCGGTGATCGACGTTGACGAAAACGACACCGCCGAAGGCATCGACCTGCCCGGCGCCGATCTTTCCAACGAGGAACTGACCGTCATCGTTGTTCCCGAGCAGTCGGACGAATTCACCTGCTCATCGTGCTTCCTGGTCCGTCACCGTTCCCAGGTGGCCCGCGAAAAGAACGGCATGAAGTATTGCCGCGAGTGCGAAGGCTAGAACCGCGACACACAACAGCGTAAAAACAGCGCCGGCCGCCCCTTGGGTGGCCGGCGCTGTTTCGTGGTTCCGGCACCGTTATCCGGCATAACGGCCGGGTCCAGAAACGGCACCGGAACGGTTAAGGAGAGCGGCAAAAGCCCGCGGGATTTACAGCGGCGTGATACGGATCCGGGGTTCCTTACGGTTGCACGCCGAAGCGGCCACAACCCTCGTTTCGGGCTCCCGGCACTCCTACGCTTGAGCTATCCAACCGCACCACTTCCCTCTGGATGGCACACACAATGAAGAAACTCCTCCTCTGGCTCACGGCGCTCCTCGCAGCCGCCGGGCTGGGAATCCTGGCACCGGGGCCCGCCTCGGCAGCCACCTCATATTGCGGTCTCGCATGGGGATCCCTGGCCAAGACCGGGCCAGATTTGAGCACCGCCTCCGTCACCAACGTCCGGACCGGGCAGCATTACTGCTTCGACCGGATGGTGGTTGACCTCAATGGCCCCGTCAAGGGCTACACGGTCCGGTACGTCCCGGAGATCATCCAGGACGGCTCGGGCTTCACCATTCCGGTGCAGGGCAGGGCACGCCTGCAGGTCACCGTGAACGCACCTTCGTACGACCAGAAGGGCAACGTCACCTACGCTCCCGCCGCCAAGGCTGAGCTGTCCAACGTGTCCGGCTACCAGACCTTCCGGCAAGTGGTTTATGCCGGAAGCTTCGAAGGCTACACCAGCGTTGGCCTGGGCGTCCGTGCCCGGCTGCCCTACCGGGTCCTGACGCTGGACGGCCCCGGTTCCGGTTCCCGCCTGATCGTGGACGTCGCCCACTTCTGGTGATGGAAACAAAAAAGGTGCCGCACCCCGTTGATCCGGGTTGCGGCACCTTTTTGCGTACGCTTGGGTTTTCCTATTCCGGGACCACCAGGGCCGGGGTGTCCTGCTTCAGGGTCTCACCGCGGAAGAACCGGGGCCGCAGCCGGGACATCACCAGCATGAACACTGCGCCAAGGGCCAGGATGCCCACTCCGAGGACGAACACCAGGCCCACCCCGAACACTTCCGAGCCACTGCCGAACTCCGGTGCCAGGCTGTCCACGGCCGTCTGGAAGAACACCACGAACAGGCCCACGCCACCCAGCACAGGGCAGAGGAACCGCAGCACGAAGTTGCGGAGGCTGCTGAAGACGCTGTTGCGGAAGTACCAGGCACAGGCGATCGCCGTCAGCCCGTAGTAGAAGCAGATCATCAGGCCCAGCGCCAGGATGGTGTCGTTCAGGACGTTTTCGCTGAGCACGTGCATCACTGCATAGAACCCCGCAGACAGGATGCCGGCGGCAACGGTGGCGTAGCCCGGCGTCGCAAACTTCCTGCTCACCCGGCTGAAGGGCTCCGGCAATGCCTCATAGTGGGCCATGGCCAGCAGGCTGCGCGACGGCGACATAAACGTGGACTGCAGCGACGCGGCGGAGCTGGACAGCACGGCGAGGGACATCAGGATGGCGAAGGGACCCATGATGGGGGAGGCCAGGGCCGTGAAGATGTTTTCGTGGTTTTCGGCGTTGTTCAGGCCGTTGCCGGTATCCCCGACGCCGGCGAACATCATGGTGGCGATGCTGACCAGGAGGTAGATGGCCAGGACGATGACGGCGGTCAGGGTGCCGGCCACTCCGGCGGTCTTCTTGCCGTTGGCCGTTTCCTCGTTGACGGTCAGGCAGACGTCCCAGCCCCAGTACACGAAGATTGACAGGGAGATGCCGGCGGCAATCTGGCCGAACGTCTCGATCTTCGTGACATCGAACCAGTCCCAGCTGAACGGGATGGCCGTTTCGGAGGTGGACCAGTTGGCGAAGGCCATGGCGACGAACAGTCCCAGGACCAGCAGCTGGAAGCCCACCAGGCTGTACTGCACCACCTTGGTGGTGTGCAGGCCGCGGTAGCTGACCCACACGGCCAGGGCTACGAACACAAAGCAGGTGAGTACGTTCAGCGGCTTGTTGTCAGCCAGGTCCGCCAGTTCCGGGGAACCCGTGAGCTGGGACAGGAAGAGGTAGAAGAAGTCGACGGCGACCCCGGCCAGGTTGGACAGCACAATGATGTTGGCTGCCAGAAGGCCCCAGCCGCCCATCCAGCCGATCCAGGGGCCGAAGGCTTTGGTCACCCAGGTGAAGGTTGTGCCGCTGTCCGGGGAGTCGGCATTGAGTTCCCGGTACGCCAGTGACACCAGGATCATGGGGATAAACCCGATGAGGAAGATGACGGGCAGCTGCAGACCGGCTTCGTTGACGGTGGGTCCCAGTGCGCTGGTGAGCGTGTACGCCGGGGCGATGGTGGAGATGCCCAGGACAACGACGGCGAGGAGCCCCAGCTGCCCGCCCTTCAGGCCCTTAGGGGAGACTCCGGAGGGGGTTGCCGGCTGTCCGGCTCCGCCGGCGGAGGCGCCGGTGCGGATGGTTTCTGTCATAACACCACTTTCTGGGAGGCAGCAGGCTGCTGTTGGGTGATGCAGTGGATCCCCCCGCCGCGGGCAAAAAGCTCACGTGCGTCGATGGCGACAATACGCCGTCCGGGGTAGGCCTCTGCCAGGATCTGCAGGGCCTTGTCGTCCTGGGGGTCATTGAAGCTGCAGGCGATAACGCCGCCGTTGACCACCACGTGGTTGATGTAGCTGTAGTCCACGAAGCCGTCGTCGTCCCGCAGGGTTTCCGGGGCGGGGACTTCGATGATGTTCCACTGCCGGCCGGCGGCATCGGTGGTGCCCCGGAGGAAGTCGATGATTTCCCGGGAGACCTCGAAGTCCGGGTGTTCCGGGTTTTCCTGCGAGTGGACCAGCAGCGTCCCGGGGGAGGGGATGGCGGCCACGATGTCCACGTGGCCGCGGGTACCGAACCTCTCGGAGTCCCTGGTCAGGCCGCGCGGCAGCCACACAACATGCGTGGCACCGATGGTACGGGCCAGTTCCTGCTCGACGTCGGCCCGGTTGAGGCCGGGATTGCGGCCGGGATCCAGCTGCACGGTCTCCGTGACGAGCACTGTTCCCTGGCCGTCCACCTGGATGCCGCCGCCCTCATTGACCAGTGCTGACACGATGTGGCGGGCGCGGGACCGGCCGGCCACCTCGCCGGCGATCAGGGCGTCCTTGTCCCACTGCGCCCAGTCCTGGCCGCCCCAGCCGTTGAATACCCAGTCCACGGCACCGAGCTGCCCGTCACCGTCCAGGACGAAGGTGGGGCCGATGTCCCGCATCCAGGCGTCATTGAGCGGGGCGGCAAGCACCTCGACGTCGGGGTGCAGGTACGCTGCGGCCCTTTCGACGTCGTCGGGGTGCACCACCATGGTGACCGGCTCGAACTCGACGGCGGCGTTCGCCACAGCTGCCCAGGTGGTCCTGGCCGCATGGGCGGCCTCAGTGGACTCGCCGAGCGTGTAGCCGCCGGCAGGGAATGCCATCCACAGCCGCTCCTGGCGGGCAGTCTCTGCAGGCATCCGCCACTGCGGAGAGGTGGCGGCGTCCAGGTGCGCGGCGGCGGTCACGAGCAGACCTCGGCGAAACCGCGTTCGCCGCCCAGGAGTTCATTCTGGCGGACCGGCTCGGTGAGGCGGCCATAGGTGTCCGGCCGGCGCGTTGCGAGGAAGGGGAACAGGGTCAGCCAGTCCTTCCGCTGGTCCAGGTCCAGGTCCGCCACGAGCACAGCGGACTCATCCCGCGGAGCTTGGGCCAGGATGCGGCCGTAGGGGTCGGAGATGAAGGACGAACCGTAGAAGTTCAGGGTGCCTTCGCTGCCCCAGCGGTTCGGGGCGATCATAAACAGGCCGTTGGCGATGCCGTTGCCCACAATGACCTGCTGCCACAGCGGCTGGGTATCGAAATCGGGGTGGTCCGGTTCGGAGCCGATGGCGGTGGGGTACACCACTATGTCCGCCCCGCCCAGGGAGTACAGCCGGGCAACCTCGGGGAACCATTCGTCCCAACAGGTGGGCATTCCCAGCTTCGCGCCGCCAAGTTCGGCGGGAGTGTGGACTTCGTAGGCGTCGGCGGCGGCCGGTCCCTGGCGGAAGAACTTGTCCTCGTAGTATCCGGCGGTGACGGGGATGTGGAGCTTGTGTGTCCTTGCCAGGAGCTCGCCGGCCGGGGAGACCAGAATGGCGGTGTTCAGTCCCAGGCCGTCGTCCTGGCCGTCCGGGTTCTCCGCACGCTGGTACAGGGACGCGTGGACGGATACCCCGTGGCGGCGGGCAGCTTCCGCGGCGAAGCGGAAGGTGGGGCCGGTCAGCAGGTCCTCGGCGATGTCCGAGGGCCGGGTCCTGGCGGGTCCTTCGGAGGGGTCATTGTGCGGGCGGGTATCCGCAGGGTAGCGCGAAAGCGTCAGCTCGGGGAGGAAGACCACGGAGGCTCCCAGGCGGGCGGCCCGGCCAATCCCCTCGTCCAGTTCGGCTTGGAGGACGGCGCTGTCCGGGTGCCACCGGTGCTGGACCACGCCGACGCGCAGGGCGGGCCGGGCGGACTGCGTTGTCCGGGCCAGGGAAGCGGGTGCGCCGAGGCAGGAAATTTCAATCATGTTTGCTACTCCAGTGAGACGACGGTCACTAAATGAATGACGTTCATTTAGTATGCGGTGCGACGGCCGCAGATGCAAGGGAAAATATGAATCACGTTCTTTTATGTCACTGCGGGCAGGGTTAGTAAGCTCACTGAGAAATTGCTGCAGGGGTTACCGCCTGCAGGATGGCGGGCTGATAGCGTCGGGAATTACTGGACCAATCGAGGAGGACGCATGAAAGCTTCACCGACACTGACCAACAACCTTCAGGCTGTGCTCGTGGACCTGATTGAACTGCACATCCAGGGCAAGCAGGCCCACTGGAACATCGTGGGAACCAACTTCCGCGACCTCCACCTGCAGCTGGATGAAATCGTGGACGCCGCCCGCCAGTTCGCCGACGATGCGGCCGAGCGGATGCGCGCGCTGCACGCCCTGCCGGACGGGCGGAGCTCCACGGTGGCGGAATCCACCAGCCTTGCCCCCTTCCCTGAGGGGCTCATCAACACCAAGGATGCGATCGAGCGCATCGTGGCCGCCCTGGAGGCAGCCGTGGGCACCATGCGCAAGGTCCATGACGAAGTGGACGAGGAAGACCCCACGTCCGCCGACCTCCTGCACGAATTCATTGCCAAGCTCGAGCAGTTCGCATGGATGGTCAACGCCGAGACTATGAAGGCCACAGCCAGCGTTACGGCGCCCGACTCAAAGTAGCCCACCGCGGCTCACTAAGCATTCAGCGCCCGGTGCCGGACTTCGAAAGTCCGGCACCGGGCGCTGTTTTGTCTCGTCCGCCTGCCGGAATGCTTCCCCTTAGCCGGCCTTGGGCACTTTCCGCAGGACGACGGCGGCAAGTACTGCCGCCGTCGCCATCAGTACCAGCCCGATCGCCGCGGTGACGTGCACTCCTGAGTCGAAGGCGGCGCCGGCAGCCTGCCGGAGGGCGTCGGCCATCGGAGCGGGAAGCCCCGCCGCCAGTTCCATGGCTCCGGCAAGGGTCTGCCCGGCATGCGCAGCGCCCTGGCCGCTGGCGGCCTCCGCAACGCCGGCCGGCAGCCGCAGGTTGTGCTGGTAGGAGGCCGTGAGGATCGAGCCCAGCACCGCCGTGCCGAGCAGCGCACCAACCTCGTATCCGGTCTCGGAAATGGCCGACGCGGCTCCGGACTTCTCCGACGGAACACTGCCGAGGATGAGGTCGTTGGAGATAGTCTCCGCCGTCCCCACGCCCAGTGCCAGGACCAGCAGGGCTGCCAGCAGGAGCGCCGGGCCGTTCTCGTGGCTGCCGAACGCCACCAGGCTGTACCCGGCAGCGCTCATGGCGAGACCGGCGCCCACCACGAAGCCAGGGCGGATCTTCCGGACCAGGGGCACCACCGCGAGGCCCGCCGCCACGGTTGCCAGCAGGGCCGGAATCATGGCCACTCCTGCGGCCGAGGGGGACATGCCTTCAAGGAGTTGAAGGTGCTGGGCCAGGAAGAGGATAAAGCCGTTGAAGGAGAACAGGGCCAGGATGTTCGCCGTGATGGCCATGCTGAATACCCGGTTCCGGAAGAGGGACATGTCCAGCAGGGGGCTGTCCAGCCGGTGTTGGCGGCGGACAAAGGCGGCGCCCATGGCCAGCCCGAAGGCGATGCTTCCCAGGGCCACAGGGTTTGGTCCCTCGGTGGCGTACTCCTTGATGCCGTAGACCACCGGCACCATGGTCAACAGCGAAAGCAGGATGCTCGGCGCATCCACCCTGCCCGGGTTGGGGTCGCGGGACTCCGGAATAAACGCCGGGCCAAATGCCAGCAGCGGAAGCATGATGGGCACTGCCACCAGGAGGACTGCTCCCCACCAGAACTGTTCCACCAGCCAGCCGCCGAAGATCGGCCCCAGGGCGGCACCGCCGGAAAACCCGGCGGCCCAGATGGCGATGGCCAGCCGGCGGCGGTTGGGGTCCGGGAAGATGTTGCGGATCAGCGACAGCGTGGAGGGCATCAGCATCGCTCCGAAGAACCCGAGCGCGGCGCGGCCTGCGATCAGCCATCCGGCGCTGGGAGCGAAAGCCGTTGCGGCTGACACTGCGGCGAAGCCGATGCTGCCGATGATCAGCAGCCGGCGCCGCCCGATCCGGTCACCCAGGCTGCCCATGGCAACCAGCAGCCCGGCCAGCACGAGCGGGTAGGCATCCACGATCCACAGCAGTTCGACGCCGGAGGTGTCCAGTGCCCGCGCTATCGCGGGCAGCGCGAACGTCAGTGCCGTGTTGTCGACCGCGACGAGGAGGACCGGGAACATCAGCAGCGCCAGCGCGAGCCAGTCGCGCCCCGCCCTCCGGGGTGAAACAGGTGCCTGACCCGCTGTGGCGTTCAGGCGGGTGTGGTTTTGCTGCGATGCGGAGGAAGCGGTCATCGTTTAAATATACCGTCCGGACGGTACAGTTAAGAAACCCGTTCCCGTCAATGCATGATTGGAACCATGGCCAGAAAACCCGTGGCGCGGGACGCAGTCCTCGATGCCTTTGAAGAACTCCTGATCGATGTGGGGGAGCGTGCCGCCACCCTGGACGCCGTGGCGAAGCGGGCAGGCGTCTCCAAGGGCGGGCTGCTGTACCACTTCCCCAACAAGGAAACGCTGATCGCGGCCACCCTTGAACGGCTGGACCGCCTGGCGGGGGAGGACCTTGACGCCATGGCGGCGGCACCGGAAGGGGCGGCCGCCTATTTCATCCGGTCATCGCTCTGGTCCGACACCCCCATGGACCGGTCCTTCGTCGCCGCCACGCGCCTGGCTGAAGTGGCCCACGAGGAAGCACGCCGCCGCTTCGCTGCGATCCAGCACCAGTGGCTGGAGCTCATCGGCAAGGATGTGGGCCCGGCCATGGCAAAAGCTGTCCTCTACATGGGGGACGGGCTGTACTTCAATGCCATGTGGGAGAGCGGGCCGTCCGGAAAGCCCGGAAGCCGGGAGGCGGATGTGAAGGAACTGCTGGCCGCCGTCGACCGGCTGCGGGGCTAGCCGTTCATTTGCCCGGGGGACGGCGGCGTAGGAGAATTGGTCCATGTGCCGGCCGTTCCGGCAGCCAGCAAAAACAACCTAATTGAATAGCCTTTGATCTGCGGCGGGAGAGTTCTGCCAGAAGGTACAAGCAGGCGCCGTAGGAGCAATACCTCCCCAGGAATCTCACAGGCCCATGTACCGCCGCGGCGAGGCACCTCTGGAAAGCAGCACGCTGTCCGCCCCGGGAAACCGTCCCGGTTCCTGGACTGCTGTGCTCACCGACGGTGCAAGCGGGACCGGCGCAAGCAGGGACCGCGGAAACTCTCAGGTCCAGTTACAGAGCGGGGAGGACCCGAATCGATGTGGCGTACCCTGCGCCGCCTTATGTATGGAGTTCCTCGTGACTGCTATTTCGGCCTCCGCCTCCCCAGCCTCCGCCATTCCAGCCTCCGCCATTCCAGCCTCCGCCAACCCAGCCACTGCTCCGGCTGCCACCTTCGTTGACCGGCACATCGGCGCCCGCCGCCAGGCCGACGTCGACACCATGCTTAAAGCCGTGGGCTACGACACCGTGGACGCACTGGTTGATACCGCCGTGCCCAAGGACATCCGCCAGGATTCGGCACTGGAGCTGGCCGGCGCCCTGAGCGAAGTCGAGGCGCTCGCTGAGCTGCGCCGGCTGGCGGCGAAGAACAAGACTGCTGTGCAGATGATCGGCCAGGGCTACTACGACACCGTGACCCCGCCGGTGATCCGCCGCAACATCCTTGAGGGCCCGGCCTGGTACACCGCGTACACGCCCTACCAGCCCGAGATTTCCCAGGGCCGCCTCGAAGCACTGCTGAATTTCCAGTCCATGGTCGAGGACCTGGTGGGGCTGCCGATCGCCAATGCTTCCCTGCTGGACGAAGCCACCGCCGTCGCCGAGGCCGTGCTGATGATGCGCCGGGCCAACAAGAACGCAGCCGCCCGGGACGGCAAGACGGTGCTGGATGCGGACTGCCTGCCGCAGACCATCGCCATCGTCAAGGGCCGCGCCGAGGCGCTCGGCTTCGAGGTGGAGGTCGCCGACCTCGCACAGGGACTGCCCGACGGCGCCATCAACGGCGTTGTCCTCCAGCAGCCCGGCGCCTCCGGCCGGGTCTTTGACCACACCGCGGTCATCGCCGAGGCGAAGGAACGCGGAGCCCTGGTGACTGTTGCCGCCGACCTCCTGGCCCTCACCCTCATTACGCCTCCCGGCGAGCAGGGCGCCGACATCGCCGTCGGCTCAGCCCAGCGTTTTGGCGTCCCGCTGTTCTACGGCGGTCCGCACGCCGCATACATGGCGGTGCAGAAGGGCCTGGAACGCTCCATGCCCGGCCGCCTGGTGGGAGTTTCCAAGGACAACGCCGGAGTGCCCGCCTACCGTCTGGCCCTCCAGACCCGCGAGCAGCACATCCGCCGCGAGAAGGCCACCTCCAACATCTGCACCGCCCAGGCGCTGTTGGCGATCGTTGCCTCGATGTACGCGGTGTACCACGGCCCGGAGGGCCTGAAGGCGATCGCCCGGTCCGCGCACACCCACGCCAAGACCCTCGCAGCGTCCCTCAAAGCCGCCGGCTTCGACGTGCTGCACACCAGCTTCTTCGACACCGTGACGGTCTCCGTCCCCGGGAAGGCCGCGGGCATCGTCGCCGCCGCTGAGGCTGCGGGCATCAACCTGCGCAGCATCGACGCGGACACGGTGGGCTTCTCAACCGATGAAACGACGACGGCGGCAATCGTCGACGGCGTGCTTGAAGCTTTTGGAGTGGCCGCCTTTGGCGCCGGGCCGGTTCAGACGACAGACGATTTTGCCCTGGACGCCGCCGTCGAGCGTTCCTCCGACTTCCTGCAGCACCCGGTGTTCAACACCCACCGCTCGGAGACCCAGCTGCTGCGCTACATCCGGAAGCTTTCTGACCGGGACCTGGCGCTGGACCGCACCATGATTCCGCTGGGCTCCTGCACCATGAAGTTGAACGCCACCGCCGAGATGGAAGCCATTTCCTGGCCCGAGTTCGCTTCAATCCACCCGTTCGCCCCGGACTCCCAGACCGAGGGCTGGCGCGAACTCATTGCGGACCTGGAAGCACAGCTGACAGAGATCACCGGGTATGACCAGGTATCCATCCAGCCGAACGCCGGGTCGCAGGGCGAGCTCGCGGGCCTGTTGGCGATCCGCGGGTACCACCACTCCCGTGGTGATCAGCAGCGCAACATCTGCCTGATCCCGGCTTCCGCCCACGGCACCAACGCCGCTTCCGCTGTGCTCGCGGGCATGAAGGTTGTTGTCGTCGCTACTGCTGCCGACGGCACCATCGATCACGCCGACCTGTACGCCAAGATCGAGGCCCACAAGGACGCCCTGTCGGCCATCATGATCACCTACCCGTCCACCCACGGTGTGTACGACGCCGACGTCCGCGAAGTCTGCGACGCCATCCACGCGGCCGGCGGCCAGGTGTACATCGACGGCGCCAACCTCAACGCCCTGGTGGGCCTGGCCCAGCCGGGCAAGTTCGGCGGCGACGTGTCCCACCTGAACCTGCACAAGACATTCTGCATCCCGCACGGCGGTGGGGGACCCGGCGTCGGACCTGTTGCTGCCAAGGCGCACCTGGCACCGTTTATGCCCGGCAACGCGGTCACCTGGACCGAAGGAAACGGCGTGCCGATCTCCGCGTCCAAGTACGGCTCCGCGGGCGTGCTGCCCATCTCCTGGGCCTACGTGAAGCTGATGGGCGGACAGGGGCTCACCGAAGCCACCAAGTCCGCGCTGCTGGCAGCAAACTATGTCGCCGCCCGGCTGAACGACTTCTTCCCGGTCTTGTACACCGGTGAAGGGGGACTGGTAGCCCACGAGTGCATCCTGGACCTGCGCGAGTTGACCGCCAAGACCGGCGTCACCGCGGAGGACGTGGCCAAGCGCCTCATCGACTACGGCTTCCACGCCCCCACCCTGGCCTTCCCCGTGGCGGGCACCCTCATGGTGGAGCCCACGGAATCCGAGGATCTTGGCGAGATTGACCGCTTCATCGAGGCCATGATCTCCATCCGCGCCGAAATCGACCAGGTGGCGAACGGCGAGTTCTCCGTGGCGGACAGCCCGCTGCGCAACGCCCCGCACACCGCGGCCGCCGCCATCAGCAGCGACTGGGACCGTGCCTACCCGCGCGAACAGGCGGTGTTCCCGGTGAAGTCGCTCAAGCAGGACAAGTACTTCCCTCCGGTGGGCCGCATCGACGGCGCGGCCGGCGACCGCAACCTGATCTGCTCCTGCCCGCCGCTGTCCGAGTTCGAGGATTCGACAAGCTCAACCACCGGCTCGGAAGGCTGACCGCATGAGTGAGAAGTACACCGCCCTTTATGAGGAGCACAAGAAGCTCGGTGCCTCCTTTACCGACTTCGGCGGCTGGCAGATGCCCCTGAAGTACAGCTCCGAGCTCGCCGAGCACCACGCCGTCCGCAAGAGTGCCGGGCTGTTCGACCTCTCCCACATGGGTGAGGTCTGGGTGGCCGGGCCGGACGCCGCCGCCTTCCTGGACTACGCCCTGGTGGGAAAAATTTTGGCGATGCCCGTGGGCAAAGCCAAATACTCGCTGATTTGCAACGAGGACGGCGGCATCATCGACGACCTCATCACCTACCGGCGGCCGCCGGCCGCTGACGGCACCGACGTCTTCCTGGTGGTCCCCAACGCCGGCAACGCCGCCGTGGTGGCCGCTGAACTGGCCAAGAGGGCTGCCGGGTTCGACGTGCAGGTGGACGACGCTTCCGATGCCACTTCCCTGATCGCGGTGCAGGGCCCCAAGGCGCAGGAACTGCTGCTCCGCCTGGTCCCTGCCGCGCAGCACAGCCTCGTGACGGACCTGAAGTACTACGCCGCCGTCGAAGTCCCGTTCCTGGTGGGCGGCGCAGGACTGGACCTGCTGCTCGCCCGGACCGGCTACACCGGCGAGGACGGTTTCGAGATCTTTGTGTCCAACGACGACGCCCCCGGGCTTTGGCAGGCGCTCGCCGCCATCGCCGACGACGGCGAGCTGACGCCCGCGGGCCTGGCCTCCCGCGACTCCCTCCGGCTCGAAGCGGGGATGCCCCTCTACGGCAACGAGCTGTCGCTGCAGGGCGACCCGTTCGCAGCAGGCCTGGGGCCCGTCGTCGCGTTGTCCAAAGAAGGTGACTTCGTGGGCAAGGCCGCCCTGGCAGCCAAAAAGGAAGCGGGCGCCGGTTCCACTGCCGGGCGCAGGCTCGTCGGGCTCAAGGGATTGGGCCGCCGGGCCGGCCGCGCCCACTACCCGGTCCTCAAGGACGGCAGCGTCGTCGGCGAAGTCACCTCCGGCCAGCCCTCGCCCACCCTCGGCTACCCCATCGCCATGGCATACGTCGACGTCGGGTTCACCCAGCCAGGCACGCCACTGGACATCGATCTGCGCGGCAAGGCAGAGCCCTTCGAAGTCGTCGACCTCCCGTTCTACAAGCGCGCCAACTAGGTTCCGCGGCTCCTGGTTGCGTCCGGTCCCGGCAGACCGGACTTTTCACGCGTGCTTACTTGGGTGCCTGGATGTGGTCGCCTTTGGCCCGTCGGGTCCGGCAGGTCACCGATTCCGTGGGCTGCGGGTTGCGTCCGGGCGCGCCGGACCGGACTTTTCACGCGTGCTGCTCGTTCCTCGCTTTGACGCACGCTTTCGAAAAGCCCGGCTCCGCCGTGCCCTCGCGGTCTGCTCACCAACCTAGGCGGTTAAATCCCGCGAGGCTGAGGGGTGGGACGTCGGGGCGGTGGTTGCGGTTCTTGGAGTCCGGAGCCGCGGCACTCTGGCGACGTGTTTGTTTTCCGGGAACTGTTGGCCTCGAAAACTGAACCTGCTTTGGCGGCTGTGAGGATTCCGGAAGCGTACGTCAGAGGCGAGGAACGAGCCAGTACGCGGAGGAATCCGCACAGCCGCACCCAACCCAGCCACGAAGAGTTTTCAAACAACAAACAAAGGAAAAAGAACACATGGCAAAAGTTGCCGCTGACCTGCAGTACTCCGACGAGCACGAGTGGGTGGCCCGGGAGGGTGGGAACCTTGTGTCGATCGGGATTTCCGCTGTCGCTACGGATGCCCTCGGCGACATCGTCTACGTGGACCTGCCCGAGGTGGGTGCCACGGTGACGGCGGGGGAGACCTGTGGTGAAGTGGAGTCTACGAAGTCGGTCTCCGATTTGTACTCGCCAGTGACGGGTGAGGTGGTGGAGATCAATACTGGAGTTGTGGATGATCCCGCGCTGATCAACAACGATCCCTATGGAGCCGGCTGGCTCTTCAAGGTAGCTGCCGAGTCCGAAGGACCCCTGCTGTCTGCGCAGGAGTACGCGTCCAAAAATGGCGGGGACCTGTAATCCCCGTCAAGCAGCACCAAACCACTATTAAGGATTTACGCACATGGCTGTTGGTGTCTTTGATCTCTTCTCCATCGGGATCGGGCCTTCGAGTTCGCACACCGTCGGGCCGATGCGGGCTGCCGCCGTCTTCGCCGAGGAGCTGAAGTCCTCCGGAGCGCTGGACCGTGTGGCATCGCTGCGGGTGGACCTTTACGGTTCCCTCGCAGCGACCGGCCACGGGCACGGCACCATGACCGCGATCCTGCTGGGACTGGAGGGCTTCCATCCGGAGCTGATCCTGCCGGACGAGGTGGAGGAACGGCTCGCGGCCATTGCCGAGACCGGGACCCTGCAACTCGCCGGTGCAGTGCCCCTGCCGTACGGCGTGCAGGACATGGTGCTGCGGCCGCTGACCATCCTGCCGCGGCACACCAACGGCATGACCTTCACCATCTTCGACGCCGAGGACGAGATCCTGCACACCGCCACTTTCTTCTCGGTGGGCGGCGGCTTCATCGTCCGGGAAGGCGAGGAGGACGCTGCACGGCAACAGCTGGAGGAGTCCAAGAAAGAACTTCCGCTGCCCTTCCGCACCGCCGCGGAACTTTTGGGCCGCAGCCAGTCCAAAGGACTTTCCATTGCCGACATCATGCTGGTCAACGAGAAGGCCTCCCGCTCCGAAGAGGACATCCGTGAGGGCCTGCTGCACATCTGGTCGGTGATGGAGGACTGCGTGCAGGTGTCCCTGAAGCGTGAAGGGCTGCTGCCCGGGGGACTGAAGGTCCGCCGTCGTGCCCCCGACTGGCATGACCGCCTGCTGAAGGAAGACAAGGACCGGGACCCGAAGTATTGGCAGGAGTGGGTTAACTTGATCGCCCTGGCGGTCAATGAGGAAAACGCCTCCGGCGGCAGGGTGGTTACCGCCCCCACGAACGGTGCGGCGGGGATCATCCCGGCGGTCCTGTACTACGCCCTGCATTACGCCCCCGGGATGGAGAATGCCACCAAGGAGGACCGCGATGACGTTGTGGTCAAGTTCCTGCTCACAGCGGGCGCCGTCGGGGTGCTGTACAAGGAGCAGGCGTCCATCTCAGGGGCCGAGGTGGGCTGCCAGGGCGAGGTGGGATCGGCGTCGTCCATGGCGGCGGCGGGACTGGCCGAGGTGATGGGCGGAACCCCGGCGCAGGTGGAGAACGCTGCCGAGATCGCAATGGAGCACAACTTGGGCCTGACCTGCGATCCGATCGGTGGGCTGGTGCAGGTGCCGTGCATCGAACGGAACGCGATCGCCGCGGCCAAGGCGATCAACGCCGCGAAGATGGCGCTCTGGGGTGACGGCTCCCACCGGGTCTCCCTGGATGAGGTCATCGTCACCATGCGCGAGACCGGCAAGGACATGAGCTCCAAATACAAGGAAACGGCCATGGGCGGCCTCGCCGTCAACGTGGCCGTGTGTTAGCAGGGCCTGAAAGCGACAGGTGGACCGCCCTTAGTTGTTGAGGGCGGCCCACAAGTTCAGCGTCGCAGCGAACACCAGCCAGGTCACGTAGGGCAGGAGGAGCACGCCAGCCGTGCGGCTGATGGGGCCGAACGCCAGCACAGTAACCGCGACGGCGGCGATCAGGGCCAAGATGATGGCCAGAGCCAGCCACAGGGCGGCTCCGCCGATGGCGGGGTAGAGGCCGAAGAACACGGGCGTCCACGCGAGGTTCAAGGCAAGCTGGAGGCCATATAGCCGCAAGGCGCGGGGGGTGCCGAACTCCTGCTTGCGCCACACCAGCCAGGCGGCCACGGCCATCCCGGTATAGAGAAAAGTCCAGACCGGGCCGAACACCCAGTTCGGCGGTGACCAGGGCGCCTTGTCCGCGGCGGCGTACCAGCCGCTCACGTTGTTGAAGGTGGCGAGCGAGCCGAGACCCGCCACAAGGAACGATGCAGCCACGAAGGCAACCAACACCAGGACCTGCCTGCTGATGCCCGGCGGTTCCTGATTTTTCCGCGGGGATGGTTCCACCTGCTGCATGCCCCAACCCTTGCCAAGAGCCTTGCTGGAGTCAAGGCAACAGGGCCGGCTCCAGCTTTGAGATGCGGCTCGAGTCCGCTCGACTGAAAAGCCGCCGTGCCGCCAGGCTTTAGACTTGAGGCTGCATGTCCGCACGCAGCCACGAGTACAGAACCGCGCACAACCCCCGATTGGACACGGCCCCTTTGCGAGAATTCACCGCACGTTTTGCCACAGCCGAGGAAATTGAAAACTGGGACAAGCACGTCACGGCCAACCCGAACGGCGGCAACATGCTGCAGTCCGCCGCGTACGCGACGGTAAAAAACGGCGCTGGCTGGAAAGTCCGGTTCCTGGTCCTGGAAAGCCCTGGCTCTGCCAGCTACAACCTCGTGCTGGAGAAAAAGTTTCCGGTCATGGGCCGGCTCTGGTACCTCATCAAGGGCCCTGACCTGGCAGCTGCCGGGGACCTCGAGGCAGCGATGGAAGCCTGCGCAGCCTTTGTCCGCGACAGGAAACTCAACGTCTTCACCATCAAGATCGAACCGGACATCGTGGACTCCGCCGATGCCCAGGCGCACTTGGCCGCCGCCGGCCTGGTGAAGGCCCCCAACATCCAGTCCAACGACTCCACCGCGCTGCTGGACATCTCCGGCGCCGAAGAAACAGTCTTCAAAGCAATCTCCTCCCGGGCCCGCAACGCCATCCGCCGCGCTGAACGGGAAGGCTGCGAGGTGCTGCGGGAAGAACCCGGGCCCGCAACCTACCGTGCGCTTTATGACCTCATGGCGGACACTGTGAACGCCAAGGGCTCCATGCCCCTGCGCAGCTACGAGTACTACGCGGCGTTCTGGGACGAGTTCTGCAGCCGCGGCCAGGGCAACTTCTTCTTCGTCTACGAGGACGGCAAACCCAGCGTGGGCGCCTTCGTGATCAATTACGGCGCCAAAGCAACGTACAAGGACGGCGGTTCCACCCAGAACCGCAAACAGTACGGCGATTCGCACCTGGTCCAGTGGGCAGCCATCCGGCGGATGCAGGAACTTGGCTGCACTGAATACGACTTCTGTGGAACACCGCCTGCCTCCCGGATCAAGGACAAGAGCCACAACCTGTACGGCATGGGGATGTTCAAGACCAGCTTCACCAAAACCGTCACGGATTTTGTGGGCTGCCACGACTACATCCTTGCCCCGCTCCGCCACCGCCTCTGGGTCAACGGCGCAGAAAAGGTCTTCCGCCGGATTGAAACGGCGCGGACCGGCCAGCAGTTCTACTGACCGCAGCCCCGGCGCAGGCTTAGTCCGCAGGCTGAACCCCGGACTGTAAACAAGGCCGCCCGCATACCCGTCCCTGATCCAGCGGCTTTCCTGTTAGCCGCACACCGTGAATAAGGAAATCCCTTGAATCCAGTCACCACCGGCACCGATCTTGAATTTGCCCTCCTCAGCGACTCAGAGTTCGAGGCCTTTGCGGTCAAGCACCCGCAAAACAGCTTCCTCCAGTCCGTCGACTTCGCCCGATTCCAGCGCGCCCGCGGCCAGCAGGTGGAGCTCTTTGGCATCCGGCGCGGCGGCGAACTGGTGGCGGCCGGGAAGCTGAACTACACCACTACGCGGCTGGGGTACACGGTGTGTGAATGCGCCAAGGGTCCCCTGATGGACTACACGGACCTTGAACTGGTGCGGGACGTCGTCGGACTCCTCCGCCGGCGGGCTGCGGAGCGCAAAGCCGCGGAACTGCGGATTTCCCCCAACCTGAAGTACATCGCCCGCGACGAGGACGGTGCAGAGCACCCGGAGGTTGAGGACAACCGTCCGCTGGTGTCACGGCTGTCCGGACTGGGCTTCCAGCACCAGGGACTGGAGATGAACTTCGTCAACGTGAACTGGATGTTCATCAAGGACCTGACCGGAATCAAGGACGCCGAAGAGCTCATCATGGGCACCAGCTACCGGACCCGCAAGGCCATCCGGAAAGCGGAGAAAAACGGCGTCTTCCTGGAACAGGCCACGCTGGAAACCCTGGACGAGTTCTACGGTGCGCTGAGTAAGGCCGGGGACGAAAAGGGATTCGTCTACCGCGAGCGCGCCTACTACGAGCACCTGCTCCGGACCACGTCCCCGGAATTCACCAAGCTCATGATGGCGAAGATCGACATCCCGGCCTACCGGAAATCCATCACCGAGCGGATGGCGGCCGAATCAGCCACCGCGGCGGAGTTGCGCCGCGAGGTGGAAGAGACCGGCAGCAAGAAAAAGGCGAACCGGCTCAAAGTGGTCCAGGATCTTGTGGACAGCTACGAGCGGAGCCTCACGGACATCGAGCGGTTCCCCGACTCCGTGGGTGTTGCCACCGTGGCCGCCATCCACTTCGTCTGCTACGGGGACGAAGTGGTGTGCGTGATCGGCGGCACCGTGCAGGACTACATCTACTTCAACGGGGCCACCTCGCTCTACTGGGGAATGATGCTGCACGCGCTGGAAAAGGGATACCCGCGGTACAACTTCTACGGAACGTTCGGCATTTCCGGGCAGGACGAGGAAGGCCACGGCGGCTACGAGTTCAAAAAGGGTTTCGGCGGAGAAGTGGTCCAGCTGGTGGGTGACTTCGTGATGCCGGTCCGGCCCGCCGTCTTCCACGCCAACCGCCTGGCCCGGGCCGCCGTGGCCGCAGCCCGCACGGTGCTGGGCAAGCTGCCCCTGAGGCGTACGGCCTGAAAGACTGGTCACAACACCGCACCGGGACCCTGCACCGCACTGGGAGGAGGCAACCATGACTGACCGGCCCGAGTACCCCGGGCACAGGCCGCAGACGGACGGCCTGCCCAAAACGGAACCACTGACAGCCTCCCAGGCGCGCCAGAACGCCGCCGCGAAAAGAATGCTGCGGCGCCTGGTCCAGGGCGAAAGCCCGCCCACCGCTCCTTTGAGCATCGTGGACCGGCTCACCGGCAGCCCCTACGCCAACCCGATGATCCAGGTGGGCGGCGTCGACACCTCTGCCCGCAAGACCCTCGACTTCGTCCTGCACCTGGCCGAGACGATGTTCCGCTACGGCGCCGGTGCGCTGGAGGTGGAAACCAGCATCATCGCCGTCACCGCGGCGCTGGGGCTGAAGAACATCGAAGTGGACATCACCAACCAGTCCGTCGGCATCAACTACGCTCCCAAGGACCAGACACCCATCGCGCTGCTGCGCGTGGTGCGCTCCTGGACCAATAACTACGCGGGCCTGGCCAAGGTCCACCAGCTCGTCACGGACATCGTGGCTGGCGGAGTGGGCCGTGACGAGGCCATCCGCCGGCTGGATGAGGCCATCACCAGCCCTAAACCGTTCCCGCGGTGGCTGGTCACGGTGGCGTTCGGGACCTTCGCAGCGGTCTTCGTGGGCGTCCTGGGCGGCGGGCCGGTGTCCTCGGCCATCGCCTTTGTGGCCAACATCGGCATCAGCCTGCTGGCCCGCCAACTGGGCCGGTGGCGGGTGCCGGACTTCTTCATCACCGCCAGTTGTTCGTTTGTGGTGACACAGCTGGCGCTGGTGCTGTGGCAGTTCGGGCTGACAACATCGCCGGCCATCGTGGTGGTGGGCGGAATCCTGCTGCTCCTGCCCACGGGACGCCTCGTCTCCTCGGTGCAGGATGCGATCAACGGCTTCCCCGTTACGGCTGCGGGACGGTTCCTGTCAACGCTGCTGACGTTCGGCGCCATCGTTGCGGGCATCGCCGTCGCCTTCATGGTGGGCGAGCTGACAGGCATGCAGCGGATCGATGTCACGGAGACGTTCCCGCCGGCCTACGACCTCTGGGTCCTGGTGATCTTCGTCGCGGTGGCCGTGATGGCCATCGGGATTACGGAGCAGACCACCTGGAAGCTGCTGCTGCCCACGGCGGGAGTGGGAGTGGCGGGCTACTTCGTGCTGCTCGCCGCCGGCCAGCTGGGAGTCGGGGACCGGTTCTCGCCTGCGCTGGCCGCCGTGGTGATCGGCCTGCTGGCCCGCGTGGTTGCCCTGCGGATGGGGGCACCGCAGCTTGTGGTGGCCGTGCCGGCAGCCTTGATCCTGCTGCCGGGCCTGACCATCTTCCGGTCCATGTATGTGCTCACCATCGAGGAAGCCGAGATCCTCCTCGGCGCCGGCGGGATGCTCAATGCCGGTGCGATCGTCCTGGGAACGGCGGGCGGGATCGTCCTCGGCGACACCCTCGCCCGGCCGCTGACCCGTAGCCTGGCGAGCAACGAGCGGCGCCGGGCCCGCCGCCGCTGATTAGATCTGGCCGACCGGCAGCTTCTTCTCCGCCTGGAACACGTCCTCCACCCGGCCCTTGGCCCAGTAGCCCGAGAGCGAGACCTGCCTGCGGTCGAGGCCGCGCTGCTTGAAAAAGACGTCGCGCAGGGCCTTCATGTAGCCACGCTCGCCATGGGCGAACACGTCCACGCGGCCGGCAGGCCACGCGGCGTCCGCCACGGCCTGGACCAGGAGGTTGCTCTCGCCGGCGGGAACGCCGTTGCGGGTGAGCCAGCGCAGTTCCAATCCCGTCGGGGCAGCGACGGGCTGGATGTCGGCGTCGGAATCCACCTCAAGGAAGGCCAGGCCTGTGGCTTCGGCCGGCAGCGACTCGATGACTGCCGCGATGGCCGGCAGTGCAGCCTCATCACCGGCGAAAAGGTACCAGTCCGCGTCGGGTGCTGGGTTGTAGGCACCACCCGGGCCGGTGAACGTCAGGGTGTGGCCCGGCTGCGCCTGCGCGGCCCACGGACCCGCCAAGCCCTCGTCGCCGTGCACCACAAAGTCGATGGCCAGTTCGCGGGCTGCCTCGTCCACCCAGCGGACGGTATAGGTGCGGGTGTAGGGCCACTGTTCCCGCGGCATGGTTTCGCGGATGCTCCACAGGTCCAGGGGGGAGGGGTACTCGATGCCCGGCTGCGGGAAAACAATCTTGACGTAGCGGTCAACGAATTCGTTGTTGGAGAAGTCTGCGAAGCCGTCCCCGCCGGCAACAATCCGGACCATGTGCGGGGACAGTTCTTCCCTCCGGATTACAGTGAGATTGATCTGCGGACGGCTTTTTTTGGTGGCGCTGGTGGCGGCGGGCACGGTGCTCATAAGGCAAGCCTAAGCTAGGGGACTGGCGGGAGCTCCCAGGTTACGTCCGGCGCACCCTGGCTGCGCAGGAGTTCGTTCACCCGGCTGAAGGGGCGGGAACCAAAGAAGCCGCGGGACGCGGACAACGGGCTGGGGTGGGCGCTCGCCACCGCGGGCGCCCCGTCCAACAGGGGGCGGACGCTGTCCGCGTCCTTGCCCCACAGCACTGCAACGAGGGGCTGCCGTGACCCGTCCGGACGGCGCCGGCCTGCGACGGCGGTGACGGCCGCCGTCGTGATCTTCTCCCAGCCTTTGCCGCGGTGCGAGCCGGGGGAGCCCGCCCGCACCGTCATCACCCGGTTCAGGAGCAGCACGCCCTGGTCAGCCCAGGCGGACAAGTCCCCGTGCACCCGGGCGGGCACACCGAGATCCGCTTCCAGCTCGCGGTAGATATTTGCCAGGCTCCGTGGGATTGGCCGCGTGCGCGGGTCAACCGAAAAGGAAAGCCCCACCGCATGCCCCGGCGTGGGGTAGGGGTCCTGGCCAACAATGAGCACCTTCACGTCCGCGAGCGGCTGCCGGAAGGCCCGCAGGACGTTCGACGGCGCCGGCAGGACCTGGTGCCCCGCTGCCACTTCGCCGGCAAGGAAGGTGAGCACGTGGCGGAGTTCGCTTTCCACTCCCGCCAGAGCAGCAGCCCAGTCAGGTGCCATAAGCTCATCCAGGGGGAGCAGCGCCAGCTCCGCGAAACCCACTGCATCCGCCGGTTGCTGCGCCAGTTCGAACAAAGCATCTGATTCAAACACCGTCCCATTCTTGCAGGGACGCCCAGGGTGAGGGGCCGGCAGCCAGGCCGTGTGCAAATGACATTGGTGTTATTCGCCCGTAGCATGGGGGGCAGACATTTTTGTAAACCAGCAAAGGAGTATGCAGTGGCGGAGCCAGCCCGGGAGCACCTGCCGGAGCAGGAACCACGGCATTCACTCCTGGCGGATTTCTCGCTCCGTGACTCGCCGCTGAGCGAGCGGGAGCAGCAGATGCTCGCCCTCGAACGGCAGTGGTGGAAGTACGCCGGTGCCAAGGAGCAGGCCATCCGGGAGCTCTTTGACCTCTCCGCGACCCACTATTACCAGCTGCTCAATGCGCTCATCGATACCGAGGATGCGCTGGCCCACGATCCCATGCTGGTCAAGCGATTGCGTAGACTACGTACGTCGCGTCACCGTGCACGTACCGGACGGCGCCTGGGGTCCGACGCGTAAGACGCTCCCGCTGTGCCCTCCAGCAGCAAACCAACAAGGATGTCATCCACCATGACCAGATATGCCCGCGATGAATTCGACAAGGTCCCGGAGACTGCTTCGCGACAAGGTGTCCACCGCACGGCTTCCGCCCCCGCCAGGGTGCGGCTGTGGTCTATCCTCGCCGTGGGCGTGGCAGCACTGGCCATTGGGCTGGTGTCTTTCCTGATCCTTCCCAAGCTGGGTTTCGCCACAGCCGGTGACCAGGCCTCCGTCAGCCAGGAGGCAGCGCCGCTGGCCGGCACCGGATCCACGCCCTCGGCAACTCCGGACGCTTCTCCGTCCGCTGATGCCCAGCCTTCCGCGACGGCTGAACCCGAAGCAAGCGCCGAGGCCAAATCCGCACCGATCGCATCTGCCGAGGCCCCTGCACTGATCAACAAAGCCCAGGCTGTGGCCATCTACAACGCCGCGGGCACCGCAGGGCTGGCAAGCCGGGTTGGCGGCACGGTCCAGGCTGACGGCTGGACGCTGGGGCAGGTGGGCAACTGGGCCGGTTCGCCACAGCAAAGGTCCACCATTTTCTACTCGGGAGCAGGCCAGCTGGCCAGCGCCCAGGCGCTGGCAGAGCTCCTTGGTATCCCCACGCTGGTGAACAGCACGGAATTCCAGGTGCCCCTGGTTGTGGTGCTGGGGCCCGGCTACCGGTAGACAGCGTCCGTCCTGGCGGCCACGCACCTGCCTGCCTGCCCGGCTGTTACGCCTGAATAACTATTGCCGGCTGTCCCGGAGCCGTCCCGCCCCGGGGGCACGGAGTTGGCTAGAGTGATTTTCAGGTTCGGTTCGGGCCAGCCGGAACACCGCGGCGTGGACAAACGGACACAATGGAAAGAGTGGTCGGACATGGCACTGGGGACCGTCAAATGGTTCAACGCGGAAAAGGGCTACGGCTTCATCACCGTGGACGGCACGGGTGATGACATCTTTGTCCATTGGTCCGCCATCCAGGGCGAAGGCTACCGGGCCCTCGACGAAGGCCAGCGCGTGGAGCTCGAAGTCGGCGAAGGCGAGAAGGGCCCGCAGGCCGAAAGCGTCCGGCCGGCCGAGTGAACAGCGCTTTCCTCCGTCCCGCGGGCATCCGCCGGACACTCATCACAGCTGCCGCCTGCTCAACCCTCGCCCTGACCGCCTGCTCCGGTGCCACCGGCAACGCGAGGGTGGAACCGGCGGAGGCGTCCGGGGACGGCACCCTGCGGATCGGGCTGATCCTGGACAGCACCGGCGAGAACGCCTTCCTGAACGCACCCCAGCTCGCTGCCGCCAGGCTCGCCGTGCAGGAGATCAACGCCGCGGGCGGCCACAAAGGCAAGCCGGTGGAGCTGCTGCCTACCGAAACGGGCCAGGATGCCGCCGGGCAGGCCCAGGCACTCGTTTCCGCAAAAGCTGACGTTGTGATCGGCCCCACCGATTCGAGCCACGCCGCCGCTGCCATCGACATCCTGTCCCGCGCCCGGACACCCCTCATCTCGCCCGCCAACACGGCCGCCGGCCTCAGCACCTCCAACAGCGGCGGCTATTACTTCCGGACCGCAGCTGCCGACGTCGCACAGGGCCCCGTCCTCGTGAAGCTCGCCAAGGACGCTGGCGCCACAACTGTGGCCGTGATGCACCAGGACGGTTCCTACGGCACGGACGTGTCAGCCGCCGTCGCCACCGCTGCGGAACAGGCCGGAATGAACGTGGCAGCCACCAAAGACTTCAAACCGGGCGAGGCTGGCCCTGCTGCCGCGGAGGTCGGCAAGGCCGGAGCGGATGCTGTGATTGTCATCGCCCGGGACGGTGCCCAGGGTGTCCTGGCCGAACTCGCCAAGGCCGGTGTGGACGGGAAGCGGATCATCCTCAGCGACGGTGCCTTTGCCCGCTACAGCTCCCGGCTGCCCGCCACGTTCCTCGACGGCGCCCGCGCGGTGGTTGCAGGGCAGCTTCCCGACGCCGACTTCCAGGCCAGGCTGCTCACGGTGGACCCAGGACTGAAGGATGTTTCGTTCGCCGCCGAGGCCTACGACGCTGTGACCGTTGCCGCCTTGGCTGCCGCCAGGGCGCAGGATGACTCTGGCCGCTCCATCGCCGCCAACCTGATCTCTGCCTCCGGAGGAGCGGTGGAAGGATCCTCCGGGAAACCGGAGGCCGATGCCTGCCAGACATATAAAGACTGCCGGGCAGGGCTCATGACCCGCCCCGATATTAATTACGACGGCGAATCGGGCCCGATTGCCTTCGACGCCAACGGGGACATCACCACCGCCACCTTCACCGTCTACACGTACGCGGCCGACAACGATCCTGTGCCCAGCGGCCGGGAGACCGCCGGACGGGCAGCGGGCTGAGCTTCGCCGTCGGCTAAACGGGGCAAAGCAGGGTCTTATTCGCTTGCACTCTAACGTGGGGAGTGCTAATTATTGAGTTAGCACTCTGACGTACCGACTGCTAAAGCAAAGCTGGTTCCGGCCCGCGGCGCGCTGCACCGGTCGAGGAGCGAAGAAACACCTAACTGGAGTGAGATCCGCAGCCGGAGGCATACAGAGGCCGATGGTGAAGGATCGTCCGTCGCGGGCACTGCAGCGAAGGTTCATTCTTAACGACTGTCCCGAAAGGACTACTGCCGTTATGGCCAAGATCATTGCATTTGATGAAGAGGCACGCCGCGGCCTTGAGCGGGGCCTGAACATCCTCGCCGACGCCGTTAAGGTCACCCTCGGCCCGCGTGGACGCAACGTCGTCCTCGAGAAGAAGTGGGGCGCCCCCACGATCACCAACGATGGTGTTTCCATCGCCAAGGAGATCGAGCTGGACGATCCTTACGAGAAGATCGGCGCCGAGCTGGTCAAGGAAGTTGCCAAGAAGACGGACGACGTCGCCGGCGACGGTACCACCACGGCAACCGTGCTGGCACAGGCACTGGTGAAGGAAGGCCTGCGCAACGTTGCTGCCGGCGCCGACCCGCTGTCCCTCAAGCGCGGCATCGAGAAGGCCGTTGAGGCCGTCACCGCCGAACTGCTGAACTCCGCCAAGGAAATCGAAACCAAGGAAGAGATCGCCGCAACGGCGTCCATCTCCGCCGGTGACGAGGAAATTGGTGCCCTCATCGCCGAAGCCCTGGACAAGGTGGGCAAGGAAGGCGTCATCACGGTCGAGGAGTCCAACACCTTCGGCCTGGAGCTTGAGCTCACCGAAGGCATGCGCTTCGACAAGGGCTACATCTCCGCCTACTTCGTCACGGACGCCGAGCGCCAGGAAACGGTCCTCGAGGATCCGTACATCCTGATCGTCAACTCCAAGATCTCCAACGTCAAGGAACTGGTTGCTGTCCTCGAAAAGGTCATGCAGTCCAACAAGCCGCTGCTGATCATCGCAGAGGACATCGAGGGCGAGGCCCTGGCCACCCTGATCGTCAACAAGATCCGCGGCACCTTCAAGTCCGTCGCCGTCAAGGCTCCGGGCTTCGGTGACCGCCGCAAGGCACAGCTTGCCGACATCGCCGTCCTCACCGGCGGCCAGGTCATCTCCGAAGAAGTTGGCCTCAAGCTGGAGAACGCAGGCCTGGAGCTCCTGGGCAAGGCACGCAAGGTTGTTGTCACCAAGGACGAGACCACCATTGTCGAAGGTGCCGGCGACGCCGACCAGATCGCCGGCCGCGTGGCCCAGATCCGCGCCGAGATCGAGAACTCCGATTCGGACTACGACCGCGAGAAGCTGCAGGAGCGCCTGGCCAAGCTGGCCGGCGGCGTTGCAGTCATCAAGGCCGGTGCCGCAACCGAGGTTGAGCTCAAGGAGCGCAAGCACCGCATCGAAGACGCTGTGCGCAACGCCAAGGCAGCTGTTGAAGAAGGCATCGTTGCCGGTGGCGGCGTGGCCCTCATCCAGGCCGGTGCCAAGGCATTCGCCAACCTGCAGCTGTCCGGCGACGAAGCAACCGGTGCGAACATCGTCCGCGTTGCCATCGATGCCCCGCTGAAGCAGATCGCCTTCAACGCCGGCCTGGAGCCGGGCGTTGTGGTCGACAAGGTCCGCGGCCTGCCCGCAGGCCACGGCCTGAACGCCGCAACCGGCGAGTACGTCGACCTGCTGGCTGCCGGCGTGAACGACCCCGTCAAGGTGACCCGCTCTGCCCTGCAGAACGCGGCCTCCATTGCCGGTCTCTTCCTCACCACCGAGGCAGTTGTGGCCGACAAGCCCGAGAAGAACGCTGCCCCGGTTGGCGGCGGCGACGACATGGGCGGCATGGGCGGCTTCTAAGCCTTCCCTGCCGGGCCTGGTCCCGCGGATACATAAATGCGGCCCCCTCTTGCGAGGGGGCCGCATTTGTTTTGTCCAGCAGGAGTTTTACTTCCTGGCGCTGGCCAGCATTCCTTCAACTTCCTTTTTGAATGCGTCAGCAGCTGCCTGCGGCGTGAGTCGGTCGTAAAAGACTTCATCGGTGTACCGCTTGATGACGTTCTGCACGCTGCCGGCACCCACCGGCGGAACCGGCGGTGCTTCCTTGATATCCGCGGCGATGTCCTTCAGGAAGCTGACCACCGTGGTGTCCGCAGGCTTCAGCGAGGGCGTGATGCCCTCCACGATGTCCGGGTTGGTGGGTACGCCCCGGTCCGTCATCAGGATCGCCCCGGCTTCAGGGCTGTTGGCCAGGTAGTTGATGAAGGTGGCTGCCTCTTCCGGATGCTTTGAGCGGGAGGAGGCGGACCAGAACATGGTGGGCTTGTAGTACATGCCGTTCCCTGCAGCGGAGCCGTCCGTGCTGGGCGCGCGGAGCATCTTGATGCTGCTGCCGGTGGTCGCCTCAAGGGAACCGAGCTGGTTTGTCCACCACCAGGCCATGCCCACCCTGTTGGTGCCGAAGAGGCTTTCTTCCAGCCCCGCGCCGGCGTCTTCGGTGGCGACAGTGGCGGGCGGGCTGGCCTTCGAATCACGCTGTTCCTTCAGGCGCTCCCAAAAGGAGGCGGCCGTCGAGGTATCGAAATCCAGCTTGCCGTCCTCTGAATAGAGGTTCTCGCCGTGCTGCCGCAGCCAGATGATCAGGTCCGCTTCGTTGGTGCCGTAAGCCGCGCCGTAGTTCTTGCCGTCACCTGATGCGCTGATCTTGGCGGCCGTGGCCATGAAGTCATCCCAGGTCCACTTCGTGTCATCCGGGAGGGGAACATTGGCCGCCTCAAAGACTTTGGTGTTGGCCATGACCACGTAGGCATTTTGGCCTGTGCTCAGGCCATACTGGGCGTCGTCGTACTGCCCTGATGCCAGCGCTTCCTTGTCCAGCTTGGAGGTGTCGATGCCTTTCTGCTTGGACAGATCCAGGAGGGCACCGCGTCCGCCGTATTCGGCGATGTACTTCTGGTCCATCTGGATGACGTCCGGCGCGTCGTTCGCAGCAGTCTTGGTGGCGAGCTTGTCCCAGTAGCTGGCCCACTCACCGGGCTCGGATTCGATCTTGATATTCGGGTGCTCGGCTTCGAAAGCGTCAATGACCTTTTCGGTCTGTGCGTTGAGGTACTCATTGCCCCACCAGGCAAACCGCAGCGTCACTTCCTCGCTGTTGCCGGAACCGCCGGACGCGCCGCATCCTGTTGCCAGGAGGGAGAGGGCCACTGCTACTGCGCCCAGCTGGAATTTCCTCCGCCTGCCGGTTGGAATCGTCATCGATGTGCCTTCCTTGTTCTTGTGGAGACGCTTTCTCCCTTGTTGGCCACGGGTACTCACCCGCCTGGCCTGGGTCAGAGAAAGCGTTTTCTCGTATGACATCCGATTGTGCCGGGCGCCGATGCCGCCGTCAAGGAGTTTCGGTAAACGCTTTCCTGCCAAGTGGTGTTCCTTCGTCCGGCGAGGGCAGGCAGCGGTGACAGCAGGCAGCAGTGGCCGGAAGCGGGGCCCCACCCTCTGTTTGTCGGTGTCTTCTGGCAGGATGGACCGGTGACGATTACAGCAGCGGCCGACGGTTCGGCTTTGGGAAATCCCGGCCCGGCAGGCTGGGCCTGGTATGTGGACGACGACTGCTGGCGCGCCGGCGGATGGCCGCACGGGACCAACAACCAGGGCGAGCTGATGGCTGTCCTGGATCTGCTGCGGGCCACTGCCCATCTTCCCGAAGAGGACCTGCACATCCTCTGCGACAGCCAGTACGTCATCAACTCCATCACCAAGTGGATGCCAGGTTGGAAGCGGAAGGGCTGGCGTAAGGCGGACGGCAAGCCCGTGCTGAACGTTGACCTGCTCAAGGAACTGGACCGGGAACTGGCGGGGCGCAAATACCGGTTCGAATGGGTCAAGGGCCACGCCGGGCACGACCTGAACGAAGCCGCCGACGAGCGTGCCCGGGCTGCTGCCACTGCCTACCAGCAGGGTGTGGCCGCCCGCTCAGGGCCCGGCTTCCCCGGTGCACACCACCTTCCCGCGTCGGGAGCACGTGCTGCGGGGACGGCTGCAAGCCCGGTCCACACTCCGGCGGCGGCCGTCCGGGAGCCTGACCTGTTCAACCAGCAGGAGCCGACCCGGCAGGACACCAGCCAGGACTACGCCCAGCTGGATTTCGCCCAGCTTGGTGACGGGGCTTTCGACCTCGCCGGAACCGGCCCGGCTGAAGCGGCGCCGCCCGAAGCGCTCGTGGAGCAGCTGGAGCGGGAACTGCTGGGCCCCCTGGTGCGCGGTGATATTGGCAGGACAGCCGTCCTCCTGCACCCTGACTTCCTGGAAATCGGCAGCTCCGGCCGGGTCTGGACCCGGGATGCCATGATGATGGCGCTGGAAGAGGACCCGGGTGAGCGGACCGACATCGAGATCATCGGCGCGGACCGTGTGGGCCCCGGCGCGGTGCTGCTGACCTACCGGAGCTTCGCGCGCTCAGGCACAACCCTCCGGAGCTCCCTGTGGGTTCTTGACGGTGAGCGCTGGCGGCTGCGGTTCCACCAGGGCACGCCCGAGGCCTGACGAAGGCTACGATCGGGTGTCCGGCGGCGGGCCTAGCTGAACCGCTGGGTATTCCCCTGCTCTGCCTGCGCGTACGTGGCAGCCGCCGAGGCAAGTGCCATGTTGATGGACGCCAGCGAAGACTCCACCCGGCCCTGCGTGATGGTCCATTCGGTGACCAGCGCCTGGAAGTTGGTGGCTGCGGAGCCGCGCCAGGAGCCCTGAAGCTCGTCCAGTCCCCGTTTCATGGCCTGGACGTCGGCGCTGATCCGCTCCACCGTTGCCTGGACGTTGGCCGACTTGAGCTGCAGGAGTTCGGTATCGACAGAGATGATGCTCATGGCAGTGCCTTTCGCTGTAGCGGGCAGCAGTATATGCTCCCGTGCCCGGCTTCTCCGGACGTCTGCAATGAGCCTAGGGATGCGCCGGCTAACGGTGCCATGGCGGAAAGCTATATGTGGATAACCTCGTCGCTGCCCTCGGCTTTGGCCTCCATCGGCGCGTCTTCGCGCTTGGGAAGGCTGACCACCAGGGTGGCCCCGCCGCCGTCGGTAGTGGCAACCCGCACCGAACCGCCGTGGGATCCGACAATAGCGGCCACAATGGCCAGGCCCAGGCCGCTGCCGCCGGTCTCACGGGTGCGGGACGTGTCGGCACGGTAGAAGCGTTCAAAAACCTTGGACGCATCCTCCTCGGAGATACCCGGTCCATGGTCGCGGACTTCGATAACGGACCGCTCCTGCCCGTCCCCTGAAAGGTGGACACCAACAGCCAGTTCAATGGGGGTGTCGTCAGGGGTGTACCGCAGGGCGTTGCCCACCAGGTTGCCCACCACCTGCCGGAGCTTGGCCTCGTCGCCCAGCACGGGCGCAGGCGCCGCGGAGCCGCCGTTGAGCCCCACCAGGGAGATCACCCGCGAACGCGAGCTGGCCTGCGTATCCACCACCGCATCGTGGGCGATCAGTTGCAGGTCCACCGGCTTGCGCTGCAACGGGCGCTGCTCGTCAAGGCGGGCCAGCAGCAACAAGTCCTCCACCATGGAGCCCATGCGCTTGGCTTCGCTCTCGATCCTTCCCATGGCGGTGGCAACGTCCTCGTCAGTGGTTAACGCACCGTGCCGGTACAGCTCGGAAAAACCGCGGATGGTCACCAGCGGGGTCCGAAGTTCGTGTGAGGCGTCGGCAGCGAACCTGCGCATCCTCGCCTCCGAGGCCGTCCGGGCGGCGAACGCCGTTTCGATGTGGGCGAGCATCGCATTCAGCGAACTGCTCAGCCGGCCCAGCTCGGTGCCCGGGTTCTCCACTTCCACACGGCGGGAAAGGTCACCGGCCGCAATCGCGGCTGCCGTCTTCTCCACCCTGGCCAGCGGCCGGAAGGACCGCGACACGGTCCAGCTTGCGATCAGGGACGCCAGCAGCAGGGTCAGGAGGCCAACGCCTGTGACCACGAGCGTGGCGTGCTTCAGCACATCATCGACGCTCTGCAGCGGCAGCCCGATGACAACAACCGCCGTGGTCTGGTTAGTCTGGACGGTCACCGCAACAACCCGCCAGTTCTGCCCGTCGGTACCCCTCACCTGGTACGGGACCACTCCGCGGGCCTGGGCTTGCTCAACGCTGATGGAATTGATGTCCGGATGCTTCTCGGCGTCACCACCAAACGGATAGGGTTCCTGTCCCGGGACAAAAAGTATCAAGGAGTAGTCGGTGGGAACCGGAGGATTGGGGGTCTGCAGCTGCGTGAAGGAGCGCTGCTTCCCGGCCAGCTCGACGGCGGCATACAGCTTGTCATCCACCTGGCCTTGCAGGTAGCTGTGAAGCAGGGTCAGGGTTCCCGCGCCGGTCACGGTCAGTGCAACGATCAGCAGGGCCATGATCATGGCCACGAGCTGCGTCCTGAGGGAGGCCGACTTCCAACGCTGGAGCAAGGTCAGCGCTTTTCTGCCGTCCGAAGCACGTACCCCACGCCACGCTTGGTCTGGATCAGGGCTGGAGCTTCAGGGTCGAGATCCACCTTCCGGCGGAGGTAGGAGATGTAGGACTCCACGATGGAGGCGTCACCGTTGAAGTTGTATTCCCACACGTGGTCCAGGATCTGCGACTTGGACAGCACCCGGTTGGGGTTGAGCATGAGGTAGCGGAGCAGCTTGAACTCGGTGGGGGAGAGTTCGATGACGGTGCCCCCGCGGCGGACTTCGTGGGCGTCGTCGTCGAGTTCCAGGTCATCCACCCGGATCACGGCGTCGTCGTCGAGCAAGGGCTGCGTCCGGCGCAGGACGGCGCGGATCCTGGCCACTACCTCGTCCAGGCTGAAGGGCTTGGTGACGTAATCGTCGCCGCCGACGGTGAGGCCGGTGACTTTGTCCTCGGTGTCGTCCTTGGCGGTCAGGAACAGGACGGGGAAGTGCTTGCCTGAAGCGCGGAGCCGCCGGGTGACGGTGAACCCGTCCATGTCCGGGAGCATCACGTCCAGGACGGCGAGGTCCGGTGAATGCAGGTCGGCGGCGGCAAGGGCGTCGCGTCCGTTGGCTGCGGAGACGACGTCGAATCCGGCGAACCGCAGGGAGGTGGACAGCAGCTCGCGGATGTTGGGTTCATCGTCCACCACAAGGAGCTTCGCTTCAGGGCCGTTCTTGTTCATGTTCCCATCATGCTCCCAGACTCTGGGAGTTGTCTGGATATTTGTTGGAAGGCCGTTGTGAGAAGGAGTGCCGGCAGGAGCAGCGATTCACCAGAACGCCGTTGCCGGTTCGCCCTTGAACGGGCCCACCACCCTGCTGGTGATCCACCCGCCATAGAACGAGCCGCCCTGGGGACGGACACGCTCGCCGTCCACCTCGCAGTGGTCCATCCGGCCGGGGTACAGGGCCACGTAACCGGCCAGTGCGGTGAAGCCCGGCGACGGTTCAGGGTAGAACCACGCCGCCGCAGGGGCCACCGTGCCGCCGCCAATAACATCGAGGTACCGTGCCGTCCCCTTGAACTCGCAATAGCTGCTTCCCGTTGCCGGCTCAAGCGTGCCGGCCCCGAAGGCTTGCCGCGGGAAGTAGTAGACCGGCGGGTGGCTGGTCTCCAGAACGCGCAGTGACTGAGAGGCGTCAAGGATGAGCTCACCGCCCAAGACGATCTGGATCCGTTCTTCACTGGGCTCAACGCGCGGTGGCCGCGGATAGTCCCAAACGGATTCCTGGCCGGGTTGCGGTACAAAGGGTTCCACAGGACGTCTCATCCTTTCAGTATGCGCTGTACCGCAGTGAGCCCGGGGAGGGAAGCCGCCGGAGAGGACTACTCCGCTTTTTCCACGTCCTTCGCGTCCATGATCCGGTAGGCATAACCCTGTTCGGCGAGGAACCGCTGGCGCTTGGCGGCGAAGTCCTGGTCCAGGGTGTCCCGGGCCACCAGCGAGTAGAACCTTGCAGCCCGGCCGTCCTTCTTGGGCCGCAGCAGCCGGCCCAGCCGCTGTGCTTCCTCCTGCCGCGACCCGAAGGAACCGGAGACCTGGATTGCCACCGACGCCTCGGGCAGGTCGATGGAGAAGTTGGCCACTTTGGACACCACCAGCGTCTGGAGCTCCCCGGCCCGGAAGGCATCAAAGAGCTTCTGGCGCACCTTGACCGAGGTATCACCCTTGATGACGGGCGCCTGGAGGCGCTCGCCGAGCTCGTCCAACTGGTCAATGTACTGGCCGATGACCAGCAGCTGCTCCCCGCTGTGCCGCGCCACGAGCTGCTCCACCACCTGCGTCTTTGATTCGGACGTGGCGCAGAGCCGGTACTTGTCGGCGTCCTCGGCCATCGCGTAGGCGACGCGCTCGTCCCGCGGCAGGTCCACGCGGACCTCCACACAGTCGGCAGGGGCGATGTAGCCCTGGGACTCGATGTCCTTCCACGGCGCGTCGTACCGTTTCGGGCCGATCAGGCTGAAGACCTCGCCCTCGCGGCCGTCTTCACGCACCAGTGTTGCGGTCAGGCCCAGGCGGCGCCGGGCCTGCAGGTCCGCCGTCATCCGGAAGATCGGGGCAGGCAGCAAATGGACCTCGTCGTAGATGATCAGGCCCCAGTCATGCCCGTCCACCAGTTCCAGGTGCGGATACAGCCCGCCGCGCTTGGTGGTGAGCACCTGGTATGTGGCAATGGTGACAGGGCGGACTTCCTTCAGGGCCCCCGAGTATTCGCCGATCTCGTCCTCGGTGAGGGACGTGCGCTTAAGCAGTTCGTCCTTCCACTGCCGGGCGGCCACGGTGTTGGTGACCAGGATCAGGGTGGTGGTGGAGCCGGTGGCCATCGCCGCCGCGCCCACCAGGGTTTTGCCCGCCCCGCAGGGAAGCACCACCACGCCACTGCCGCCGGCCCAGAAATTGTCGCTGGCCATCTGCTGGTAGGGCCGCAGTTTCCAGCCGTCCTCGTTGAGGGCGATCAGGTGCGGGGTGCCGTCCACGTAGCCGGCCAGGTCCTCCGCCGGCCAGCCGATCTTGAGCAGCAGCTGCTTGAGCTGCCCGCGCTGGGAAGCGTGAACGACTACCGTTTCGCCGTCGATCCGCGGACCCAGGAGGGGCTGGATCTTTTTGGACCGGATCACTTCTTCGAGCACGGGGTAATCGTCCGTGCGCATGACCAGCCCATGCTGCGGGTCCTTTTCCAGGCGCAGCCGGCCGTACCGCGACATGGTTTCCTCGACATCGATCAGCAGCGAGTGCGGCACCGGAAAGCGCGAATACTTCAGCAACGTGTCCAGGACCTTTTCGGCGTCCAGTCCGGCGGCGCGGGCATTCCACAGTCCCAGCGGCGTCAGCCGGTAGCTGTGGACATGCTCCGGTGCGCGTTCCAGTTCAGCAAACGGCGCGATGGCGTGCCTGGCTTCAGTGGCGAGCTCATGGTCCACCTCAAGGAGGATGGTTTTGTCGCTCTGGACAATCAGGGGTCCGTCGTTCACGCGGGGAAGTCCTTCACTGGTGCAGTTCCTCTGCAGCCTCAATGTCGATGATGCGGTGGATGGAAAGAACCCGTTCGGTGTCCTTGGCGGGGTCGAAGACCCGGACGCGCCCGCCGCTCACTGAGAGTGGAACAACGATCTCCAGGTTGGCATTCCCCATGCCGTCCACCACGTTCATGCTGATCCGCTGCTTCAGCCGGATGGCGCGCTGCAGGGCCTCGAGCCCCAGCTGGGTGGCCGCCTCGGAGCCGAAATCCGCCTGCCCGGCAGGGCTTACGACGGCGGCCGGGCGGTGGCGGAGCACGTCCAGCTGGGCTTGTATTTCCTCAGGTTCCGGTGCTGTCCGCGGGGCGGTGTAGACGGGCCGGGAAGGGGCATGCGGGGCGGGAACACGCCGGAGCCGGAGTACGGGCTGTTCCGATTCATCCAGCGACGGGGAGAGACCCAGGCTGCGCAACACCTGCGCTGTTTCGCGCGGGGGAGCCGAAGAAATCAGGACGGTGGGAGCAATCCGGACCAGGCCGAGCCCCTCGGCTTTGGGCCCCCGCAGCAGTTCAAGCAGGCCCGCCTCATCCTCGCTCTGGATGAAGCTGGCCGCCACACCCACCCGCAGCCTGCCGTGGCGTGCCGCCGTATCCTCCACGAGGTACTGCAGCGGTTGGGGAACGGCTGTGGCCGAGTGCTCCCGCAGAAAGTCCAGCAAGAACGCGGCATCGTGCCCGGCGTCCAAGGCGCGGCGGATGGACTCCGGTGAGAACCGGTAGATGGTGGCCGGCCCCTGGCCTTCCGCGTCCGCCATCAGCAGCAGTTTTTCGCTGAGCGCCGGAGCAAGGTAGCCGGGCGCCACCGCAGTAAGATCCGCCTGGAGCAGCACGTGGTTCAGCTCTGCCGGCAGGTGCTCACCAAGGATGGTGAGTGCGGCGTCGGGGTCGTCGCCGGCGATGGCGCTTCCCAGCTGGCTGAGCGCTCCGGAACCCAGCAAACCGAGGATTTCCGCTTCGGCCAGCACACCCCGGATCAGGGAGCTGAAGCGCCGCGCCATCCGCGGCTGCGCCCACTCGGCGCGCTGCAGGACTGCGGCAGCATCAAGGACCGGCGCGGTTCCGTCCGGTGCCGCCGCCTCCTGGGTGAGTTCGTTGAGGATTTCCAGGATCCGCTTGCGCACCACGGGGGCGTCAGGCCGCTGTGCTTCGGCCGATAACGCTATGACCGTGCTCCCCGATGCAGCCCGGTGCCCTGCCGCTGCTCCGGGTGTCCCGCTGATGGGTTGGCCCACCATGGACGGTACGCGCTCGCTGGCCAGCCAGGCGTTTACCAGCCAGAGCCATTGTTCCTGCCGGGGCAGGACCAGCCACTCCAATTCGGGCGGCTGCATCCACGAGGACGAGTCGACGTCAAGACGGATCAGGCCGGCAAGCCCGCAGAGCTCCAGGAGCAGCCCGACGCGTGGCTGGTCGATCCGGAGGACGTCAGCCAGCCGCCTCATCTCCCGGACGCCCACGCCCCCGCTGCGGAGCGTGGCCAGCGGCTGTTCCTTCACGGCATGGAGCATTTCGCCCACCAGCCGCAGGGTTTCCGCGATGGCGCCCAGCGCGGCGTTGCGGCGCAGGGCGGCGCTGGTGCGGCCCAGTTCAGGGACCGGCGGCGACAACGTGAAGTCATTGATAATGGCCCCACCGCGCAGGGAAAGTCCCACGCTGTGCGGCAGTTCCACGTGGGCGGCGTCCAGCGGCACCAGCAGGCCGCGGGCCAGGAGCCAGTCGACAGGCCCGACGTCGGATCCCTCAGTGGCGATGGATGCCTTGCGCTGGGCCTGGGGGACGGCACCCATGGCCCAGTTACGGAATTTGGCGAGCAGCGTGGTGGTCCGTTCGGGGGCCGTGGACAGGATGCTGTGCAAGGCCTCTGGGGAGGACGTCCAGTGCTGCAGCGCCAGCGCCGCCTCCATGGGCGTTGTGGCGCCATGGATGGCGACGCCGCTGCGGTGGAGTTCGGAAACAAGCTGGACGGCCCGCTGCGCGAACGCGGGCTGGAGGCGCACCAGTTCGGTGTAGCTCCGTCCCAGCCCGGCCGGGTATATCCCCACCACGTCCTTGAGGCTGCCCACCGGAAGGTAGTAGCGCTGCTTGCCGGCCGGAGTTCCGTGCGGCGGTTCGGCACGGTGTACCAGCGCCAGTTCCTGCAGCGACGCCAGGATGCGTTCCACGGCAGCAAGGGTGGACCCCGAAATAAGGGTGCGCAGGCCCGCGGCTGACGCGCTGTGCTTGGTATCGGTGTTTGTACACAGATGGAGGGTTTCCAGGACCTGCATCTGGGGCCGGTTAAGGCGCTCCAGGGCGCGCTGGACGCTGACCCTTCCGCTGGCCCTGGCAGCGAGGGCGGCGAAATCGGGAACGGCGGGGGAGATGAGGTCCGGCCGCGCGTCGAACAGGGACCGCAACGAATCGTCGCTGCGGGCCTCCAGGTCCTTGCTGAGCGCGCGAATAAGGGACATCAGTCCAACGTTACCGCCCGTCCGGTTTTCCTGCCCGGCGGCGCCCGGCGACGCTGTCCAGGACAAGGAACAGCATCAGGAGGAACGCCAGCGGCAGCCCGTACAGCGCGGTGTAAGTGACCCAGGCGGGGGCTACCGCACCGGCGAACGCAAACGCCATGACGGCAGCCACCGCCGCCAGCGAGAGCACGGCAATAACCGCGGCGAAAATCGTCAGGGGCCGCCGGTAACGCGAGGGAGTCATGGACGTAACGCTAACAGCCCGGTCCGACAGTGCGGGCATGCGTCTCCGGGCGCCGATGAAAGCAGGATTAGGGCATCGGGCAGGATAACCTTGAGGGATATAGACCAACACGGTCTTCAGCCGCCATACCCTGAACCCGCACAACAATGCGGATGCGGTGACGGCTGGCCGTGTCTCAAGACGTCAGAACGAAGAAGGTTGATTACGTGCCTACCGGCAAGGTCAAGTGGTATGACAAGGACAAAGGCTTCGGATTCCTTGCGGGCGAAGACGGCCAGGAAGTGTTCCTGCCCAAATCCTCGCTGCCCGAGGGTGTCACGGAGCTGAAGGCCGGCACCCGCGTTGAGTTCGGGGTCGCCGACGGACGCAAGGGTGCCCAGGCCCTGGGACTGCGCGTGCTGGATAAGACGCCGTCCATCGCCAAGGCGAAACGGCCCAGCGCCCGCGATCTTGCCCCGCTGGTCCAGGACCTGGTGAGCGTGCTGGACAACCTGTCCGGAACGCTCTCCAAAGGCAAATACCCGGAAGGCAACAAGGGCAAGGCCATCGCCGCCGCCCTGCGTAAGGTTGCCGACGAGCTGGACGTTTAGGCCCAGATGAGTTCGGAAGCTGATCAGCCGCAGCCGGCAGTTGACTCCCGGGAGTTCGCGTCCCGGGAACCGGAGCAGGATGAGCCGGTTACCGCCACCGCCGCATCACGGGCCGCCGCGCCTGCGCCGGTGCGGAGCCCCAAGCCGCGTGCAGGTGTGCCCGTATGGCGGACCGGCAAGCCCGACGCCTTCCTTGCCGCCGCGGTGGACACTGCCCGGACTGCGATCGAAGGCATTACGGCGGCAAAGGATATTGGTCGGCACCTGGCAGCCAGGAGCGAAGGCGACCGCCTGGTGACGCATCTTTTTGAGTCCCGGCTGCCCGGCTACGGTGGCTGGCAATGGTTCGCGGTCCTGACCCGGAACTCACGCTCCAAGGTGGTCACCGTCAACGAGTTGGGTCTGCTGCCGTCCGAGGACTCCATCCTTGCCCCGGAATGGGTTCCGTGGGCGGAGCGGGTCCGGCCCGAAGATGAGCAGGAACCGGAGCAGGAAACTGCTGAAGTTGAGCCTGGCGTCCAGGAGCCAGCTTCGGCGGAACCAGCTGCGGCGGACGACGCAGCAGCTGGGCCGGCCGCAGGGGAACAGGAGCAGGACCAGGAGTCCGGGGACGGGGAGCCTGACGACGACGGCGGGCAGCCCGGCGACGAAGCAAGGACTTCCTGACCACGAACGAACGGCGCCGTCCGGGATGAACCCGGGCGGCGCCGTCGTACGTTAAAGCGTCCTGGCTACTTGCGCAGCTCGCCCACGACGTAGTCGATGCTTTCCAGCAGGGCCGAAACATCGGCCGGCTCGATGGCCACGAACGTTGCGATGCGGAGCTGGTTGCGGCCCAGCTTGCGGTAGGGTTCCGTGTCCACGATGCCGTTGGCGCGCAGGACCTTGGCCACTGCGGCTGCGTCCACGGACTCGTCGAAGTCGATGGTGGCGATGACGTTTGAGCGCTCGTCCGGGTTGGTGACGAAGGGAGTGGCGAACCCGGAAGCCTCGGCCCAGCTGTAGATGCGGCCGGCGGAATCGGCGGTGCGCTTGGACGCGAAGTCCAGGCCGCCGTTGGAGTTCAGCCACTGCACCTGTGCATCCAGCGTCACCAGGGTGGACAGCGAGGGGGTGTTGTACGTCTGGTTCAGGCGGGAGTTGTCGATGGCGGTCTGCAGGTCCAGGAAGTCGGGGATCCAGCGGTCGCCGGCCTTGATCCGGGCGGCGCGTTCCAGGGCGGCAGGGGAGAACAGGCCAAGCCACAGCCCGCCGTCGGAGGCAAAGTTCTTCTGCGGGGCAAAGTAGTAAACGTCACTCTGTGCCACGTCGACGTCCAGGCCGCCGGCAGCAGAGGTGGCGTCCACCAGGACAAGCGAGCCCTCGTCCGCGCCGGAGACGCGCTGTACGGGAGCGGAGACGCCGGTACTGGTCTCGTTCTGCGGCCAGGCGTAAACGTCCACGCCGGCTTCAGCCTGCGCGGAGGGGCGGGTGCCGGGCTCGGACTTGATGATGGAGGACGCCTCAAGGAAGGGTGCGTTGTTGGTGGCTGCGGCAAACTTGGAGCCGAACTCACCAAAGGAAAGATGCTGCGCCTTCTTCTCGACCAGGCCGAAGCTGGCGATGTCCCAGAATGCCGTGGAACCGCCCACGCCAAGAACTACCTCGTACCCTTCAGGTGCCCGGAAGAACTGGCTCAGTCCCTCGCGGACGGAGCCCACGAGGTTCTTGACCGGGGCCTGGCGGTGGGAGGTGCCGAGGATGTCCTTTGACGCGGCTGACAGGGCATCAATCTGCTCCTGCCGGACCTTGGAAGGCCCAGCGCCGAACCGTCCGTCCTTGGGGAGGAGATCGGCGGGAATAGTGATGCTGGTTTCGCTCACGGGTGCTCCAATTTCGGCATGGACATAACTGTGGTCCGGACGGGTGTTGGCGGCCGGCAGTCTGCGGTGACTGCAACCAGGGCCTTCCTCATTCTGCCTGAAGCGCTGATTCCGCGGGAACCCGGACCGTCATAGTCCAGTCAATGAGACGCCCCCATAGCACACGTGCGAACTATTCGGACAAAGTCAAAATAGGCTAAGCTTTTCCACGGACTACGTCGCGGTGTAAGGCGATACGGTGGGACAACGCAAGGTACTGCGCTCGAGGAGCTGAGCTGGATGACGGATCTGATCGACACTACGGAGATGTACCTTCGGACCATTTTGGAGCTTGAGGAAGAGAACATCGTTGCTCTTCGTGCGCGCATCGCCGAACGGCTCCGCCACTCCGGGCCCACCGTCTCCCAGACCATCGGCAGGATGGAGCGGGACGGGCTGGTGGTTGTCTCCGGAGACCGGCATCTGGAACTCACGGAAACGGGCCGCAAGCGCGCAACGGAGGTTATGCGCAAGCACCGGCTCGCCGAGCGCCTGCTTGCCGATGTGATCGGACTGGACTGGGCCTACGTCCATGACGAAGCCTGCCGCTGGGAACATGTGATGAGCGAACGGGTGGAGCGGCGCATCTACGAGTTGCTCAACCACCCCACCGAATCACCGTACGGAAATCCGATTCCCGGCCTGGCAGCCCTGGGCGGCACGCCGTCCCTGGGTTTTGCCGACGGCGCCATCAGCCTCCTGGATGCGATGAAGTCCTATGGTCCGGCATCAGAGGTGACTGTGAGCCGGCTTGCAGAACCCATTCAAGTGGAACCGGAACTGCTGTCCCAGCTCGACGAGGGCGGTATCCGGCCGGGCGCCGCAGTGGCCCTGGAGCGGGTGGGCGATTACATTTCGGTACGGGTTCCGGGTATTGAAGGGGCGCTGGAACTGCCGCCCGAGGTGGCCGCGCACGTTTTTGTCGCCATTCGCCAGCCTGCAGCTTAAGAGGCTGACTACCCCATCACGGGGCATATACCCAAAGATAACGGAATTGTTACTAAGGGCCTTAAGCCCCTATAGTTGAACCAAGCGTTGATATTAAAGCGTTACCTGATCTGGAGCCGAGCTCTGCCAGCGGATCAGGAGCACGAGTCGTAACTGGCAGAGGCGGGGGAACCACAAGCGGCAGCGGGGGACTGCCTTGGGGTGAAGTCCGTCAGCAGCAAGCCTCTTCCAGTGAAGGATCCCTCCCGGGATATCTCTGTGCCGAAGCTTGCTTACGGCGGACCGGGTCTTTGAACTCTCTGACCCGAATCCGACAGCTAACTTCGCAGGCTTTCCAGAGAGGAACCCTTCTTGACCATGCAGAATTCCAGGGGACGCCGCCGCGCGGCGGGCCCCGCTTCGACACCGCGTGTTGTCGAAGTCATCACCTCGGAGCGCCCCCGCGATCTCCACCGTGATGCGCGCCGCCGTCGGGGTCCCCTCCGCCAGATTACCGAGTTCGCGTCCGCCAGCGGCATCGGCCAAAAGGCCGGCGTTGCCCTTGCCGCCACCGGCCTGGTCCTTACGGTCACGGTTCCGGCCACCAGTCCCGTTATGGCCACTGATGCTTCGGGCGCTACGCCTGTTGCCGCCTCCGCCGTGGCGCCCCAGCCGCAGATTTCAGCCGAAGCCGGAGCGCAGATCGACTTCAGCCGCTCCGCCGTGGTGACCCAGGCTGATCCGGACGGCAAGCTGAAGCAGCTGCTCAGTGCACAATCGGCGGGCGCCATCAGCCGCGCCGCCTCGGCCGGCAGCCTCGGCGCTCCGCTCGCCGTGATGACCACCGCATCGCCCTTTGGCTACCGCGTCAGCCCCATCACCGGCGGCACCGGCGACTTCCACCGCGGACAGGACTATGTGGCGCAGTGCGGCACCTCCGTTATGGCCGCCGCCACCGGAACCGTGACCTTTGTGGGCTGGCACCAGTTCGGTGGCGGGAACCGCGTTGTGATCGACCACGGGAACGGGCTGGAAACCACCTACAACCACCTGTCGTCCTCCAGTGTGAAGGAAGGGCAGACCGTGTCGCGCGGGGAAGTTATCGCGCTCAGCGGCACCACGGGAGCCTCCACGGGCTGCCACCTGCACTTCGAGGTCCAGGTCAACGGCGAAGTGGTTGATCCCACTGGCTGGCTCTAGTCAAGTGACGGTGAACTATCAGATGATCTTGACTTGCCGTGACCTGAATGTGACATTCATTCAAAACTGCTGTACCGTCTAACTCGCGTCAACTTTTCCGAAGTTGACGCTCTTGTGCGGATTGCCTAGCTCTGCCACCGCTCAAGGTCCGTTCGCATGACATCGTCTGGCAGGGGCGGGGGAACCAATTTTGGCCTTTCCATGGAAGGGCCTTGGGGTTAAGTCGCAAAGCTTCCCAGGAAGCAGCGCGGCCGGGTGACTCCCATCCGAATCCGACAGCTCACCTCGCAGGCATTGGGAGAGGCTACCTTCGTGTCTTCACGCCATAATTCTGCGCGCCACCGTGCGCAAACGGTTCGTACCAACCCCTTGGATACTGTGTCCAAGGCCGTTAGTGCCAATGCCGGGACAGTTGGTCGCCAGGCTGCAGTCATCGCAGCTGCCTCCGGCCTGATCCTGAGCATGGGCCTGCCGGCCACTGCCGCGGACAACACCGCTGGTGTTTCCGCTTCCACCGAGTCCGGGTCGGCCCAGAGCGCGCTTGCCGTTACTGCCGCCCCCACGGCCACCGTGTCCTTCGAGCGCCCGGTGGTCAAGACCACAGCTGCTCCCAAGGTGCAGACCGTACGCACCCAGTCCACCGCCTCCGCTACTGGAAACGCTGCCACCGGTACTGCTGCCTCCGCTACGGAGAAGCTGGCCGAGACTGTTTCCTCTGCTTCCACCTCGGGCATCGCCGCAATCGCCTACACCGGAATCGGCCACTCGTACGTATGGGGCGGCACCAGCCCCGTCACGGGCTGGGACTGCTCGGGCTTCACGCAGTGGGTCTATGCCCAGGCCGGCATCAGCATCCCCCGCACCAACGCGTGGACGGCCATGAAGCCGACCTCCACTCCGCAGCCCGGTGACCTCGTTATGCAGAACGGTGGCGCCCACGTTGGCATCTACGTTGGCAACGGCATGATGATCAGCGCACTGAACCCCTCCCAGGGAACGCTGCTGCACGCGGTAGCCGCCACCGGCTCCTCCGCGTTCTTCACAATGAACTAGTTCTTCGACCTCCGGGTCCAAGGGCTTTTTCTTTGCCCCCAAGCTTTTTTCGCTAAATCACACATCCCCGTTCGGGACGTGCCGGCGTACCCCCAAGATGCCGGCACGTCCAAACCCCCTGTCTGCCTACAAGGCGACGGGGGAATACGAAAGAGAGAACTGATGACTACTCGTGCAACCGCACGGCATCGCGCCGAGGTCACTAAAACCAACTCGCTCGCTATCATTGCCAAGGCTGTCGGCGACAACGCAGGCGGCGTCGGCCGCCAGGCAGCAGTGATCGCTGCCGCTTCCGGCCTGGTCCTGACCAGCGGCCTGGCAGCCAACGCCGCAGACACCAACGTCCAGCGTGACTCCGCTCCGGCTTCCAACCTGGAAGTTGAATCGACGGTTGAGGCTCCGATTTCGGCTGAGTCCACCATCGCCATTTCCTTCGAGAAGCCCGCAGTGACCACCACTCCGGCTCCCGTGGTGGAAGCTCCGGAACCCGAGGTTGAGGTCCAGGAAGCCGCTCCCGCTCCTGCCGCCCAGCCCGTTGCTGCTCCCAAGGTCACCGCCAAGGTTGCTTCCGCCGCTGCTCCTGCCGCTCCCGCAGCCCAGGCTTCCGCGTCCGGCAAGGGTGCAGCCATCCTTTCCGCCGCCTACGCCCAGCTCGGCGTGATGCAGGACTGCACCATGCTGGTCACCAACTCCCTGGCCGCCGTCGGAATCAACTTCCACGACTGGCCCGCCGGCTACCTCTCCCTGGGGCGTACCGTGAGCGCTGCTGAAGCGCAGCCGGGCGACCTGATCTACTACGCCGATGGCGGCGCCGGCATGGCCCACATCGCTGTCTACGCCGGTAACGGCCAGGCGGTACACGGCGGCTACAACGGCAACCAGACCGTTGTTTTCAGCGCAAACGTTGGCTCCGGCCCCGTCTTCATCCGCGTCAACTGATATTTCTGACATCGCAGTCCGTTTAGTCGGACGCGTCAGCAACGAACACAGCCCCAGCCGCAAGGCAGGGGCTGTGTTCGTTTAAGCAGTCGGGTCGCGGCTGCCGTCGCGAACGGACACGGCCTGTCCCTTCCTCGGAATTAGCCGATAGCACACTTCTTTGTTTACTCTTGTGGTGTCGATCCATAGCCCGGACATGCCGAGGGCAGCCGGCCCTCGTGCCCCTGACGGGTGCGGCCGTGAAGAGGTACGTGCATGCGCACTCTCGTTCTGAATGCTGGATATGAACCGCTGGCGGTTATTTCTTTCCGCCGGGCGCTGGTGCTTGTGCTGACGAACAAGGCGAGCGTTGTGGCTGAAGGGGACGATCCTGTGGTGGGTCCCCAGGAGATCCTGGGCCGCCCGTCCGTGATCCTCCTGAACCGCTACATCCGCCCCAGATACAACCAGTCCACGGCGGTGAGCAGACGCGGAGTGCTCCGGCGCGACGGGCACAAATGCGCCTACTGCGGAAAAGCTGCGCACACCATCGACCATGTCCAGCCCAAGTCCCGCGGCGGTGCGGATTCGTGGGAGAACCTCGTGGCGGCATGCCTGCGGTGCAACAACGTTAAAGGCGATCACACTCCGGCGGAGATGGGCTGGAAGCTGCGGTTCGTGCCCGAGCCTCCGCACGGCACCATCTGGCAGATCAAGGAACTGGAGAAGCCCACTCCTGCCTGGGATCCGTTCCTGCTGCCGGAGCGTGCTGCCTGACGGTGCCTCACCGGCCCGGCCGGGCCCCGTTCCGGATTAAGCTGGTGGAGTGGAATCAGACAGGCTGGACTTCGACGCCCTGATCCTTGCGGGCGGCCGTTCCTCCCGCCTGGGCGGGGTACCCAAGCAGGGACTCGTCTTTGAAGGCGCCACCCTGCTGCAGCATTCGCTTGCGGCCTGTTCCGCGGCGTCCCTCATCGCCGTGGTGGGCCCGGATTCCGGTCCGTTGCCTGCGGGGGTCCTCGCCTGCCGCGAGCAGCCGGAGTTCGCAGGACCGGCTGCGGCGGTCGCCGCCGGGCTGGAAGCGCTGGGCCGTGCAGGCGGCGGACGGGACTTCACCCTGGTGCTGGCCTGCGATATGCCCAGGGCCGCGGGCGCCGTGGAAACCTTGGCGCAATGCCTTGCGTCCCCGGCTGGCGCCGGGGACGGAGTGATGGCGTGTTCTGACGACGGAACGGCCCAAATGCTGCTGGGTTTTTACCGCACAAGCGGGTTAAAAAGGGCAGTTCAGGCGCTGTCTTCGCGGGGCGGCTTAATCAACGGTTCCATGCGGTCCCTCCTTGCTAGTCTGGACGTGCAGCTTGTCACCGTCCTCGCCGGCACCACAGATGATGTGGATACCTGGGATGATGCCGCCGCATTAGGAGTTGACGCCGGGCAGCCGGACGTGCGCCAGGACCGGCGCGGCAGCAGTTGAATTGGGAGGCAAAGAGTGAAAAGCCAGGATGAAACACTGGAGGAATGGTGCAGGTCCCTCCTCCAGGCCTATGAGCTTGAGGACGTCCAGGTGGACGTTAACGCCATCCTTGCCCTCGCGGGCGTTGCTGCGCACTCCGTTGTGCGGCCGGCGGCACCCCTGACCACCTTCATTGCCGGCTACGCCGCCGGCCTTGCCTCGGGCTCCGGGCAAAGCACCGAGGCTTCGTCCATGGAGGACGCCTTGGCTGTTGCACGTTCACTGGCTGCCGATTACGACGCTGAAGCCGCCGGGGCTTCCGGCGAATGACTGAAGAACCCGGGGAAGAACGGAGTTCAACAGACCAGCCGGAGGAGACGCGGCACCTGGCCCATACCTGGGAGGAGGCGCGGCAGGCTGCCTTCGAGGCGGCAACCCCAATTCCAGCCGGACCGGTGCCGTTGCACCTGGCCCTGGGCCGCACGTTGGACCGGGATATCGTGGCACTGCAGGACATGCCGCACTACGCGTCGTCGGCCATGGACGGCTGGGCGGTCAACGGGACGGGGCCGTGGATCCTGGTGGAACCGGGCACGCGCCTTGCGCCGCACCAGGCAAGTCCCATTGTGACCGGCGGTCTCATTCCCCCGGGCGGGAAAGCAATACTTCGCAGCGAGAGTGCACTGCTGGGCCAAGATGAGGACGGACTGCCGGTCCTGCTGACCGGCGGCAGCGCCAGGCCCGGTGAGCCGCGCACCGGCCAGCACATCCGGAAAGCGGGGGAAGAAGCGCTGGCGGGGGACGTGTTGGTGAAGGCTGGCGTGCAGCTCAACCCCGCACATCTGGCCCTGGCTGCCTTGGCCGGATATGACGAATTGCCTGTCCAGGGCAAGCCCATGGTGCGCCTGCTGCTGACGGGCTCCGAAGTGATCGGAAAGGGCGTCCCGGTTCCCGGCAAGGTGCGGGACACTTTCGGTCCGCAACTGCCGGCCGTCGTGAACATGCTCGGCGGGATCGCGGGCGAACAGCAGCGGATCGGCGACTCGTACGCCGAGTGGCTCGCAGCACTCGAAGATGTGGTCCCGGAGGCGCCGGGCGCACCGGACCTGCCGGCCGACGTCGTCATCACCACGGGAGGGACCGGACGGTCAGGCACGGACCACCTCCGCCAGGCGGTTGCCGAACTGGGCGGACGGCTCATCATCGATGGCATAGCCATGCGGCCTGGGCATCCGGCCGTCCTCGCGGAACTGCCGGACGGGCGCTTTGTGCTGGGCCTGCCGGGGAATCCCCTTGCCGCGATGATGGCGCTGTCCACCGTGGGGGCGCCGCTGCTCGCCGCACTGGGCCACGGCAAACTGCCGGACACCCAGGAGGTACCCTGTGGAAGCATCATCGAACCCGACCCGGGGCGTACCCGCCTGATGCCGTTCCGCCTGCTGTACGGAATGGCGTCGCCGGCGCAGCATACGGGCCCCGGCATGATGCGGGGCCTGGCTTCGGCAGACGGTGTGCTGGTGGTGCCGCCGCACGGTGTCCAGCTCGGTGAACTGGTGCCCGCCTTCGCCCTGCCCTGGGGACCGCCCATTCCGGCCCTTCCAGAGCCAGGTTCGAAGGCGAAGCCCCGGAACGCTGCGCGGCCCGGACGGACCCCCGCCAAGCCGGCAGCCAGTGGCCCCGTAGACTGGAGCGCGCTGCTTGGCTGACCATCGCCGGGCAAGCGCGCTGGCATCCCGCACCGGCAGTTGTCATGATGGACCTATGAACACACAGGGGTGGCCATGGGCCGAGTGACCCAGCGCCGCAAGGTGCACAAATATGTCCTCGATGGCTCTCCAAAGGCTCTCGAATTTCCGGTACGGCACCGCGAGGATGTCCTCGCGGTGGAGGAGCCGCTGGAAATCCGGCTGGGCCAGCTGTCCTTCTCGGTGACCATGCGTACCCCGGGTGACGATTTTGACCTCGTGGCCGGGTTCCTGGTGTCGGAGGGCATCATCTGGAGCGCCGAGCAGCTTGTATCTCTGCGTTTCTGCGCCGGCGAAGACGAGAACGGCGTGCAGACCTTCAATGTGGTGGAGGTGCAACTGCGGCCGGACGTCACCATTCCCTCCATCGGGCGCCACATCTACACGTCCAGTTCCTGTGGCATTTGCGGGACCGATTCAGTGGAGTCCGTGCGGAAGTCATCGCGCTACAGCCTGGATGAGGATTCCCTGAACCTCGACGCCGGACTCCTGGCATCGCTGCCGGGGCTGCTGCGGAAATCCCAGCGCGTTTTTGAGGACACCGGGGGAGTGCACGCTGCCGGTCTGTTCAAGATCACGGACGACGGCGGTGCGGAGCTTATGTGCCTCCGCGAGGATGTAGGGCGCCATAACGCCGTGGACAAGGTGGTGGGCTGGGCTTTGCGTGAAGGACTGCTCCCGCTGCGCGGGACCGTTCTCCAGGTGTCCGGCCGGGCCTCCTTCGAGCTGGTGCAGAAAGCGGCGCTGGCAGGAATCCCCGTGCTGGCAGCCGTCAGCGCACCGTCCAGCCTTGCCGTGGAACTCGCCGAAGCAAGCGGCATGACCCTGGCCGGATTCAGCCGGGGAACCAGCCTGAATATCTACACCGGGGACCAGCGCATCATCAGGCCGGCTGTACAGGTTCCTGCCGCCGCACTTCCCTGATGCAACGGGCCACCCTGCGAATCTGTCCACAAACCGCTGCGGAATTGTTCCCCGGATAGTCGATGGCTAGTAAGCTACCAGTGGGTAGTTAATCCACCGAATGGACACCTTGGTCCACATTTCCAGCGCTGAAGAGGGCCAACATTGCATGACGACCGCCGGATCACGGAAGTCCGCCTCGAAAGGTTCGTCCGCGAACGCATCGTCCCAGCCGTCTACAGCCGGAGCCTGCCTCTGGCCTTGAGCAGCTGGGATGTTCCCGACGAGCCGGTCCCGGCCCTCGAAGCCATGCGGCAGGACTTTTACCCGCAGGACCACGGTGCGCCCTGGGGGAAGCCATGGGGCACCAAATGGCTCCGCCTTCAAGGCGAGGTGCCGGAATTCTGGGGTGCCGGGCCGGACACCACGGTTGAAGTGGTGGTGGACCTGGGCTTCACCACTGAAGTCCCGGGTTTCCAGTGCGAAGGGATAGCCTGGCGGGCCGACGGCACCATTATCAAAGCGCTCTCGCCCCGCAACCAGTACATCCCGCTGAAGCTGCTTGGCGGCGGCATGGCGGTGGACTTTTACGTGGAGGCAGCTGCCAACCCCGACGTCGCCCAGGGCTGGACCTTCGCGGCCACACCGTACGGCGACAAGTCCACGGCGGGAACGGCCCCGCAGTACCGCCTGGGAACCATTGCCATTGCTGAACTGAACCAGACAGTGTGGGAGCTCCAGCAGGACATCTGGACGCTGTCCGGGCTGATGGCGGAACTGCCGTGGGAGCAGCCGCGGCGGCATGAGATCCTCCGCGCCCTCGAGCGCATGATGGATGCGATGGACCCTGACGACGTCGCAGGAACGGCAGCAGCCGGACGCGAAGCGCTCGCCGAAGTCCTGGCCCGGCCAGCCTATGCGTCGGCACACCAGCTCGTGGCCACCGGTCACGCCCATATCGACTCCGCCTGGCTGTGGCCGGTCCGGGAGACCATCCGCAAGTGTGCCAGGACGTTCTCCAACGTGGTGGCCCTGATGGATGAATATCCGGATTTCGTCTTCTCGTGCTCCTCGGCACAGCAGCTCGCCTGGATCAAGGAGTACTACCCCGAACTTTTCGGCCGGATCCGGGAAAAGGTGCGGGCAGGCCAGTTTGTTCCCGTCGGCGGGATGTGGGTGGAATCCGATACGAATATGCCCGGCGGGGAAGCCATGGCCCGGCAGTTTGTTGAGGGCAAGAGCTTCTTCCTGGCCGAATTCGGAGTGGACTGCCAGGAAGCCTGGCTGCCGGACTCCTTCGGGTACTCCGCTGCCCTGCCGCAGATCGTGAAAGCTGCCGGCAGCAGGTGGTTCCTCACGCAAAAGATCTCCTGGAACCAGACCAACAGGATGCCGCACCACACTTTCAACTGGGAGGGCATCGACGGCACCAGGCTCTTTACGCACTTCCCGCCGGTGGACACCTACAATTCCCAGCTCAGCGGACGCGAGCTGGCCCACGCAGAGCGCAACTTCCGTGACCACGGCCGCGGCACGGTGTCGCTGGTGCCTTTCGGTTATGGCGACGGCGGTGGCGGGCCTACCCGGGAAATGCTTGCCGCCGCTGCCAGGACTGCAGACCTGGAGGGCTCGCCAAAGGTGCGGATCGGATCGGCCAAGAGCTTCTTTGAGCAGGCCGAGGCAGAATATCCGACCCTGCCGGTCTGGGTGGGTGAGATGTACCTCGAACTGCACCGCGGCACGTACACCAGCCAGGCGCGGACCAAGAAGGGCAACCGGCGCAGCGAGCACCTCCTCCGCGAAGCGGAATTGTGGTGTGCCACTGCCGCTGTCCGGACAGACTCGTTCGTTTATCCGGCGGCGGAACTCAAGCGGTTGTGGCGGCTGGTGCTGATGCAGCAGTTCCATGACATTCTGCCGGGCAGTTCCATCGCCTGGGTGCACCAGGATGCCGAAGGCAATTACCAGGCCATTGCGGCTGCCCTCGAAGCCCTCATCGCCGAGGCGGCCGCGGCCGTGCTTGGCAGTGGGGAGCGTACTTTCCTGCTCAATGCCGCGCCGCACCCGCGGGCGGGAGTTGAGGCGCTCGGAGCGGCGGAACCAGCTGTCCCGGCGCTTCCAGTCCGCGCTACTGCACAGGAGGGCGGCTACGTCCTGGACAACGGCATCATCCGTGCTGTGGTGGATGCCGACGGCCTGATCAGCTCCCTGAGGGACTATGCGAGCGGCCGCGAAGCGATTGCCCCGGGGGAGCGCGGCAACCTGCTGGAGCTGCACCGGGACACGCCTAACGAGTGGGATGCCTGGGACATCGACGAGTTCTACCGGCGGAACGTCACGCCGTTGACAAGCGCGGAGTGTGTCCGGCTGGATGAGGACGGGGACGAAGCCGCCGTGGTGGTGGAGCGGCTGTCAGGATCCTCGGCCATCACCCAGCGGATCAGCCTTGCCGCAGGCAGCCCATCACTGTCCATCACCACCTCTGTGGACTGGCAGGAGCGCGAAAAGCTGCTGAAGCTCGGCTTTGCCCTCGATGTGCGGGCTGACCGGTCCGCTGCCGAGACGCAGTTCGGGCACGTCTTCCGCGCCACCCATACCAACACATCCTGGGAAGCAGCGAAGTTCGAAATCTGTGCGCACCGCTGGATCCACGTGGCCGAACCAGGTTACGGCGTCGCCGTGTCCAACTCGTCCACGTACGGGCACGATGTCACCAGGAGCATCAGGGAGGCCGACGGCGGCACCACCACCACAGTGCGTTTGTCACTGTTGCGTGCCCCGAAGTTCCCTGACCCGGAATCGGACCGCGGGCACCACGAACTGACGATGACCATCCGCCCGGGAGCCGATATCGCCGATGCCGTCCAGGAGGGTTACCGGACCAATCTGGCGCCCCGCCTGGTCAGGGGCGGTTCACCAGCAGAGCCACTGTTTGCCGTGTCCAACCCGGCCGCTGTCATCGAAGCAGTGAAGCTTGCCGAGGATGGCTCCGGAGACGTGATCGTTAGGTTGTACGAGTCATTGGGCCAGCGTTCGGCCGGCAGTATCACCGCCAATTTCCCGGTCCACCACGTCGCTTCAGTAGACCTGCTGGAGCGGCCCATCGAGTCCGCAGGAGTGGAGGCCGGTTCCGGCGGTGCCGAGCTGCTCCTGCGCCCGTTCCAGCTGGTGACGCTTCGGTTTGTCCGCGCTGCGGCCGGGAGTTAGGTCGAAGCTTCCGGCCCTGCGGGGAGACGGCCTCTAGAGGCGGAAAAGCTTCGGATGAAGGTGAAAAGTGGCCTTAAATGGCTGAGTGGGGGCGGTCCCCAACGGCCGCCACCACTCATCCCCCCAAAGCGTGCAAAGGTCCCCGGGAGCTGCCACGTTCAAGAAATTATCCCCGTTCGTAAACGCCCCGCAACCCCCACCTTCACACATCCATGATTATTCCACATTCTAATGAATATGTGAAAGCCAGTAAGGTTACTTTTCGGTAGATGTCCTTCTGGCGCCTGCGGCCCTCTTGTTCCTCACCCGTGCAGCCCAGATCAGCGCCAGGCCAACCACAAAGCAGAGCACTGCCGTGTAGTTGACGATGAACTCAATCGCGCCCAGCTCCGGTGGCACCACTGGAAACAGCAGGGTCAGCGCTATGGCTACCCCACCTACTGCCAGGAGCCCGGCGGCAAGCCGCACCAGCACCGGCAACCTGCTGCCCACGGCGCGGACCATTGCCGGCAACAGCACCAGGGACACATAGGAGGGATAGGCGCGGCCGGCAGCCCCGTAGTACTCCACCAGGGCGGCATGCCACGGGTCCTTTCCCGCCACCGCACTCAAACCTGCGGACGATCCCGCAGTGTCCATCAGGAAGAACACCCCGATCAGCACCAGGGAAATCACCAGCAGGACGGTCATCCCTGTTTTGCCGGTGATGAGCCGGTAAGCATGGTCGGCGCCGAAACCGCGGGTCACCCGGATGCCCACGAAGTAGATGGCAGCGAAAATGATGAAGCGCAACAGCAGGTTGGCAAGGTTGATGCCACCCAGTGCGGTGTCCACGGCGACGTACGGCGCCTCGATGCTCAACAGGATGGCGGCGGTCATCAACGCAAAAATGTAGAAGAGGGACCTGTTCTCGCCGCGGATGGCGCTGGGCACGCGGGCTGCCGCGATGAGGCCGCACGTGGCCAACGTTGACCATTGAAGTATTTCGATCATCCCAGGTTCTCCCAGATCTTTTCCGTTTGCGCCTGGTCCTGCTCCTGGCGTCGCAACACCTTGCCCAATGCCTGCAGCCTGTCACCGGCGAGAACGGCAAGGTCGCCGTCGGACAGGCTGTCCAATGCGGCCCGGCGTGCGCCGGGGGCCCAGCCGGCCTCTTCCTCGGTGACCAGTCCGGTGGCCACCAGGCCGTTGGCCAGGCCAACGCCGGCGGCCCGGGCCGTGGCCACGGCCAGCTCGGCCGTAAGGCGGTTGGCAGTCAGCTGCGCTGAATAGTTTTGCGGGGCGATGCCCGTGGCGGCAGACACCCGGTGCCGCACCTCGCCGTCGTCAATTGCATCAACCCAGTTCTTCACCGAGGTGGGGTGCGGCGCCGGCGATAGAGCGGGCGGCTCGGGGCCGGCTTTTCGTCCCGGGTCCATCGCGGGACGGGCCAGCATAGTGTGCAGCAGGTCCGCAGTGGAAATCTGGCTCACCAGTTCACAGCGCGTGGGACCAGGCTGGGGATCTGCCAGCTCCCGGTAAGCGTCGAAATCGGCCAGGGCAGCAACCGGGTTGATGCCGTAGGCGCGGCTGATGCTGACAACGGTGGAGACTGATACTTTCCCGCGCACCAGCTGCTGGGCGAGTGTTGTCCGCTTGATCCCGGAGATCCTGCAGACGTCGGCCGTGCTGGCCTCCGGCGCAACGCCTTGCAGCCAGCGCTGGAACGCCTTGGCGGGGAGGGTCATAAGGGGCTCTCTGCTGAACGGGTGGTGTGTCGATTTTAGCTGCCAATTTGCCCCCGGTTTTACCCGCGCCCGGGTTTCGACTATGCTTGATGGTCGAGCCCGTTGGTCCGTACACCCCCCAAGTCCGGACCAGCGGGTTCTTTTATGTCCGCCGGCTCTGGCGCCCTTCCTCCTGCGGATCAGCAAGCCACGTGCGCACGGCAACGGGGAAGACCGGCTGCGGATGCGCCGGCGAAAGGATGGATCATGACTGCGACCCTTGTTGCCAAGGATGTTTCCGGCGGCCATGACCACCGGCAGCTTTTCTCCAGGCTCTCCCTGACTGTCGCCCCGGGCGACGTGGTGGGCGTGGTGGGTGCCAACGGTGCCGGCAAGTCCACCCTGCTGCGGCTCCTGGCGGGCGTTGACCAGCCGCAGGACGGAACGGTCAGCCTTGCCCCGGCAGACGCATTCGTGGGCTGGCTGCCCCAGGAACACGAGCGCATTCCTGGTGAAACCGTGGCCGGATACATCGCCCGGCGGACCGGTTGTGCGGTTGCGACAGCGGAGATGGAGTCCACCGCCGAAGCCCTTGGTTCAGGCGCGCCCGGTGCCGATGACGACTATTCCCGGGCCTTCGACCGCTGGATGGCCTCAGGCGCCGCGGACCTTGATGAGCGTATCCCTGCCGTCCTGGCCGAACTGGGCCTCGACACAGGTGCCGATGCCGTGATGACCGGCCTGTCCGGCGGGCAGGCAGCCCGGGTGGCGCTCGCGGCCCTGCTGCTCAGCAGGTTCGACGTGGTGCTCCTGGACGAACCCACGAATGACCTGGATCTGGCCGGCCTGGCGAAGCTGGAGGATTTTGTCCGCGGCCTGCGCGGCGGTGTTGTGCTGGTCAGCCACGACCGGGAGTTCCTGGCCCGCTGCGTCACTACCGTGGTGGAGCTTGATCTGGCGCAGAATTCGGTGGCAGTTTACGACGGCGGCTACGATGCCTTCCTCGAAGAACGCGCCGTTGCACGGCGGCACGCACGCGAGAAATACGAGGACTTTGCTGCCACAAAGGCGGACCTGGTGTCGCGGGCCCGGACCCAGCGCGAATGGAGCTCCCAGGGCGTGCGTAACGCCATGAAGAAGAGTCCCGACAACGACAAGATCCGCCGCGCCGCGAGCACCGAGTCCTCGGAAAAGCAGGCCCAGAAAGTGCGGCAGATGGAATCGCGGATTGCCCGGCTGGATGTCGTGGAAGAGCCGCGCAAGGAATGGCAGCTCCAGTTCTCCATCGGCCAGGCGCCCCGCTCCAGCTCAGTAGTGGCCACCCTCCGCGACGCCGTGGTGCGGCAGGGCACCTTCACCCTGGGTCCGGTCAATCTCCAGCTCAACGCGGGGGAGCGGATCGGCATCACAGGCCCCAACGGCGCCGGCAAGTCCACCCTGCTCCGCCTTCTGCTGGGCGACATCCTCCCGGAGTCCGGCAGCGCTGCCATGGGTGCTTCGGTGGCCGTCGGGGAGATCGACCAGGCCCGCGGACTGCTGGCCGGCCACCTTGCGCTGGCTGACGCCGTCGAAGCGGTCCTGGTGGACCTGACCCCCGCGGAGGTCCGGACGCTGCTGGCAAAGTTCGGCCTCAAAGCGGACCACACCGCCCGGACCATCGATTCGCTGTCTCCGGGGGAACGCACCAGGGCCGCCTTGGCCCTGCTGCAGGCGCGCGGCGTGAACCTCCTTGTCCTGGACGAGCCCACCAACCACCTCGACCTGCCGGCCATCGAGCAGCTGGAGGAGGCCCTCGAAAGCTACGACGGCGCCCTGCTGCTGGTGACGCACGACCGGCGGCTGCTGGAAAACGTCCGGCTGGATGTACGTTGGAATGTGGAGAACGGAACGGTAGAGGAGCAGCAGCAATGAGCATGGAAGGGGTGGCCTGGAGCTCGCTGTACAAGATCACCCGGGCCAAAAGCGGTTCCCAACCCTTCTCCAAGGCCACGCTGAAGCGCGTCCTTGGCTTCGCCCGCCCGCATCAGGGCAAACTCGTGGCGTTCGTGGCGTTGTCCGTTGTGATGGCATTCCTGGCTGTGGCAACCCCCGTCCTGGCAGGGCAAGTGGTGGACGCGATCGTCGCCAAGGCCGCCACGGAGGAGGTGGTCCGCCTCGCGGTGCTGATCGCCGTCGTGGCAGTAGCCGAAGCGGGCCTGGGACTGGTGAGCCGCTGGCTCTCCTCCACCATTGGCGAAGGCGTGATCGTGGACCTGCGCACCCGGGTCTTCGACCATGTGCAGAAGATGCCCATCGCCTTCTTCACCCGCACCCGTACCGGCGCCTTGGTCAGCAGGCTCAACAACGACGTCATCGGCGCCCAGTCCGCTTTCGCCGGCACCCTGTCCGGAGTTGTCAGCAACGTGGTGGCCCTGATCCTCACGCTCGTGGTGATGCTGGGGACATCCTGGCAGGTGACTGTCCTGGCCATGATCCTGCTGCCCGTGTTCCTCATTCCCGCCCGGCGGATGGGTTCAAGGCTTGCGGACCTGCGCCGCGAAGCTGCCGAACACAACGCCGCCATGGGCACCCAGATGACCGAGCGCTTCTCCGCCCCGGGGGCCACCTTGGTTAAGCTCTTCGGCCGGCCGGATGAGGAATCCCGCGAATTCGCCGTCCGCGCCGGCCGCGTCCGCGACATCGGCGTCCGCACAGCCATGCTGCAGTTCACCTTCGTGACCGCCCTGACACTGGTCTCCGCGCTCGCGCTGGCCCTCGTCTACGGGCTGGGCGGCTGGCTCGCCATCACCGGCCAGCTGGCAGCCGGCGACGTCGTGGTGCTGGCACTGCTGCTTACCCGGCTCTACGCCCCGCTCACTGCACTGTCCAACGCCCGGGTGGAAATCATGAGCGCACTGGTCAGCTTCGAGCGCGTGTTTGAAATCCTGGACCTGAAGCCGCTGATCCAGCAGAAGCCGGACGCCGTGGCGGTTCCGCCGGGCCCGGTATCCGTGGAGTTCGACGACGTCCGCTTCGCCTACCCTTCAGCGGAAAAAGTGTCGCTTGCCTCGCTGGAGGAAGTGTCCACGCTGGACACCCGCGGCGGCGAGGAGGTGCTGCACGGCATCAGCTTCCGGGTTGAGCCCGGGCAGACCGTGGCGCTGGTGGGATCCTCCGGCGCAGGAAAGTCGACGGTCGCGCAGTTGCTTGCCCGGCTGTACGACGTCGATTCCGGCGCCGTACGCCTCGGTGGCACCGTCCCGGGAACCGGACTCGATGTCCGCGACGCCACCTTGGATTCCCTCCGGGACACTTTGGGCATGGTGACGCAGGACGGCCACCTTTTCCACGAAACCATCGCCTCCAACCTCCGGCTCGCCAAGCCGGACGCCACCGAGGAGGACATGTGGGAGGCCGTCCGCCAAGCCCGGCTCGAAACAATGATCCGGTCACTGCCTGACGGGCTGGACACGGTGGTGGGTGAACGCGGCTACCGGCTTTCCGGCGGGGAACGCCAGCGGCTGACCATCGCCCGGCTCCTCATCTCCCAGCCCCGCGTTGTCATCCTCGACGAGGCGACGGCGGCGCTGGACTCCACCAACGAAGCCGCCGTCCAGGCTGCCCTGGGCGCTGCACTCGAGGGGCGCACCGCCGTCGTGATCGCCCACCGGCTTTCCACCATCCGCGCCGCCGACGCAATCCTGGTGGTGGAGGACGGCCGGATTGTGGAGCGCGGCACGCACACCGAACTGCTGGCCGCCGAAGGCCGGTATGCCGAGCTGTACAGGACGCAATTCGCCGAAGCCACCGCAGTGGCACAGGAAGCGGTCCCCGAGTTCTAGATGTCCTGCGGCTGCCGGACTGACGGCTCCAGGCCCGGCGGTTCAGGCCTGGCGGGCGAGCTCCGGCAGGATGTGGTCCGTCAACAGCGGGGCAAGGTCCGCGGGCAGGTCGGATCCGTTCCCCAGAGCTGCCAGGTCAAGCCACCGGATCTCCGCAATCTCGGCGGAAGGATGGGCCTCCCACGTCCCCGGTGCCATAAACACCGTTGCCTCGATATCCGTGGCGGCTTCGTTGGCGGCATCGGCGATCCAGACGCCCATCAGCTGCAGTTCGCCCGGGTCCAGGACAATGCCCACCTCTTCGGCGAGCTCACGGGCAGCGGCCTGGACGGCGCTTTCGCCCGCTTCGGGCTTACCTCCCGGATGCATAAACATGGCAGTGCCGCGCTTCCTGACGGTCAGGAGCCGTCCGGTGTTGTCAAAGACGCAGACTGCCGAGACGACGATGCGGTTTTTCATGCTTCCTCTTTCTGCAGCCGGACCAGCCGTGACGTCAGCAGGAGATCCTTCCGTGGCCCGGCGACGTCCCAGCTGTAACCGAAGCTGTCCGCGCCATCGTAGGTGTAGGTGACGTGGTAGGTGTCCGGATCGCACCAGTGCTGGTCCAAATTTTCGCGGGGAGTGAAGCTCATGCTGTGGAAGGGGCGGCCGTCCGGGAAGAAGACATCCATGGTGTCTGCGCGCGGGGTGGTTGCCAGGACATATTCGCGGGTGGCGGGGCCGGTGAAAGTGGGCCAGTGCATGGTGCCTTCCTCGCGGAGGTCCAGGCCGCCGTCGTCCCTGGAAGCAAAATGGACGACGCCGGAGAAGGTTCCGGCGGTGCCCTGGGCCCGGTCCAGCAGGTCCCGCTGGACGGTCCACAGTCCGGTTCCCGGAGCAGTGTCCCCAATGGCCGCGGCGGGGCCCAGCAGGTAGGCGCGGAGGTCGAACTCCGGGGGAGGAAAGTCCAAGTGCCCTCGATTGGAATCGAACCAACGACACCGGCTTTAGGAGAGCCGTGCTCTATCCACTGAGCTACGAGGGCGGGCATCCATTGGATCGGCAGAGCCGGTCCGCGTCGGACACGGATACAAGCATACAAGGTGTGGAGCCGTACTACGCTCAATGCATGAGTTCAGCGCCGTCCACATCGTCAGCCGCTGCCGTAATTCCGGACACCACCTCCACCCGGCAGTACATCGGAGCCTGGTCAGTGCTCAGCGTGCTGCAGTATTTCGCGGCGGAGGCTGCGGTGATCCTGGCCTGGGCAGGCCCGCAGCCCTACGACCTGCGCACGGGCTACATCAGCGACCTCGGAGCCCTCCGCTGTGGTGTCTTTGACGGGCGCTCGGTGTGTTCTCCGTTGAACTGGCTGATGAACGCCTCCTTTGTGGTTCAGGGACTCGGGATGCTGCTCGGTGCGCTGCTGCTGAGCTCGGGACTGCTGTGCGTGGCCGCCTTGGCCGGGGCGCGTGTACAGCGGCGGCGGCCCTGGCTCGCGGCTGTCTGGGTGCGGCTGCTGACCGGAACGGCCGGGGCCGGGACGGTGATTGTGGGACTGGTGCCGGAGGATGCCGGCTCCGGGTGGCACTATACGGGTGCCGTGATGTACTTCATTTCCGGGGCGGCCGCCCTGCTGGTGCTGGGATTCCTCTGGCTGCGGAAAACCGCCATGGCGTGGTTCATCCTGGCCTGCGGTGCTGTTTCGCTCGCTGCCCTGGTCACCGGCGGACTGACCCGGATGGCTGTGCCGGAACCCGGCACGCTGGAACGGCTCATGGGCTACCCGGTCACCGTTGGGATGGCCGCGGCCGGACTGGTCATCGCCCAGCGCGTCCACCGGCACCGGAAGCAGGTCCGGGCCGCAGCCGCACAGGGATCAGGGCCGGTTAAGGAAGAATTCCCTGAAGTCCGTTAAACCGGTGCCGCCTGTATAGCCAAGGGCATCCGCTCCCACCGATACGGCATCATCGGGTGAAAAGATGGTGGTGGAGAAGGTCCCGGACTGAAGGTTTTCGGTTTTCTCGAGCATTGCAGGGAGGGCTCCTTCCAGAGCCCGGGTGAGCGTTGCCTCGTCGTTGCCGGTTCCCACGAGCTTCGCGGTGATGAAGTTTCCGGACGTGTTCATGTTCACGTGGACCTGCGCCGATGCAATTCCCTGAACTGACATGGCGGCGTCCTCGATGGAAGCTTTCAGGCTTTCAGCCGATGATGCGGGGCCGGGGCCGCACCCAGTGAGAGCAAGGAATGCCAGCGCCGGCGCGAGCATCCCGGAAACGGTTCTAAATCGGCGCATCATCACTGCTTTCGGGAAATGTTGGACACTGTCGAGGTTACTTGGCTGGCATCCGAGGTCAGGAATCGCTGGGTCGATTGCTGCTGGCTGTACTGGGCAATCGGGCCGCCGGCTTCGTGGTTCCGGACTGACTCCACATAGGCGGAGCCGTCGTGGTAGTTGATGCCGGCAATCCCGGGATCTCCGCCGGGGTTTGGCAGTTCCACGATGGTGGCCCCATTGTCGCGGGAAGCGGAAACCATCCCGCCCGGCCATGCCGTGGCGTCGGCCAAGTCCACCTTCGGTACCGGATCTCCGGCGTGCTGAAGTGCCAAAACATCGATGGACGACGGGATCTGCGTGGAATCCACGGGTGAACCGAACGTGACCACGTTGGTGACATTGAAGCGGTCAGTAAACCCCGCATCGGATGCAAGTGCCGTAGCAATCATTCCGCCTTGGGAGTGACCGGACAGCATCACCGGTGCACCTTCCGGAATGCCTGCCTGCTCCATGGCGAGCCGGACCGCCTCCGCCGCGGTGGACAGGTTGCCGCCGGCCAACTGGAGGTTTCCAGTAAGGTCGGTGGGATTTGCCGCGCCGTCAGGCATCCACCGCGTGGTGCCGGGAATGTTGATGATGTAGGCCGGCGGCTCACCCGGCTTCTCGATCCTGTTGATGCGGACACCGGTGTCCTCCGTACCGGGCTTTCCCTGGTCCCCGTAGGCCATGTTGGTTGTGGCCAGTACAGCGCTGATGCTGGACGGGACAGGCGTATTGCCCCTGCCGTTGGTATCCACCTTCGTGGGATCTCCAACGCCAACAGGAATAGGCTCCCCGGCCACCGGCCGGCCGTCATCCAGCAATTGGGGGTTGGATAAGCCCAGATTGAAGGTGGTTGCCCGCAGGTTGTCTACGGCGACCGCCAGCAACACGCCGTTAGAGAAGAGCTCTGTTATCGATGGCGGCTCGCCGGATGTCAGCCACCGCCAGCCCATGTCCGTCACATTGCCGGTTTGGTCCAGGACATTTCCTTGGGCGTCCATCACGTTGCGGATGGGAAGCGGAGCTGAGTCCTGGACAAAGTTCCATGCGGTACCGACTGCGTCCTGGACAGTAGTAGATACTTTTCCGGCGGTGTCCCACAGGTCGCCCGCGGTGCCGGCAATGGAGTCAAGCAGCGAGTCGGGAAATGACGGGGCCTGCGGAGCAGACGTTCCACCCGGCCCCTCGGTGCTGGCCGCAATCTGCTCCTGGACATTGCGCTTGACGGTATCCGAGGCGGCAGCGAGCGCATCAGCTGTGCCTAGCAGCATTGCCCTGTGGCCGGTCCATTCGGCACTGAACTTCTGCGCGTCGGCACCCTTCCAGTGCGAGCCCTGGATTAGGGGTGTGAGGTTCCGGCCCAGGGCAACCAGCCGGTCGCTGGCGCGTGCCAGCTCTTCGCTGAGGCGCCGCCCGCTCTCGACGTCCATCCCGTAGAGGGTCATTATCAGGCCACCTGTCCCGCCACGCTTGCCAGGTATTCCCTGGCGCCCAGCATGCGCCAGGCCAACCCGTGGCCGATGGCATCGGACGCAACGGGAGTCAGGGCGAAGCCCTCACCGGATGGACTGGCGTTGACTGAATAGAGGCGCTCCGCCAGTGCCCAAACATCCCGGCTTAGATAGTCCGGGGCCTGGACCGGGGCTGCCCCGGGTCCACTTGGGCGGGAACCACTTGGGTGGGCCGACACGTCGAGATGAATCGTGTATCTGGCACGGGCGACTATTTCACTGAGCCCGGCGGCCGGCGGACTGGCCAGTCCTGTGGCCTCGGGGACTTCCGCGAGGTCCGGGAGGTGGCGCCTGAGCGCTGCCCAGGCATTTTCCTCAGCGAAGAAGGCTATTTCGACGGCGTTGCTGGTCGCAGTCACGTCTATGCCACTGCCGCCATGCCGGATACGCCGCAAGTAAGTGAGTCCGACGCCCCGGCCGCCTGACAAGGCGAGCTCGGTGTGAACGGACGTTTCATGTGTTTGGACCACGGCTGCCGCCCGTAGGGGACCGAATGCCGAAATCCAGACTGCCAACACCCAATGCCGGCTGATGGCACCGTCCCCGTCAACTATTCCCGTCTGGCGGAGTTCGGCCTCGGCCATCTCCAGTGCTTCCGAATCCAGCGCAACGAACGCCTGGGCGTCGATGGAGTCAAGATAGGCGGACAGGTCCGCCTCCGACCCGTGCGCGAGTGCCTCGGCCGCCTTATGGACTGTCAAGGCCCAGGCTACGCCGGTGATTTTAAAGACGTTGAGGGCAACGTCCATCTGTGATTCCCCCAAGGATCCCCCAATGAAGTGTCCGCAACACGCATCCAGCGCCCGTAGCCAATACCCTATCCGGGCCCTCTTAGGAAACGGAACGGGGAGTTCTATCAGGCCACTTGCCGCTGCGGCCTTTTCCGCAGGAGCACAGCGGCGGCGCCGGCGAGCAGGCTCAGGACCAGCAGGAGCCAGCCGGCCACGGTAAGGCCGGACGCCAGTGCCACCTGGCCGGCGTCAGGGGTTGCTGACGCCAGCACGCCGTCGATGGCCACGTTGGCCCAGAGCCGGACCACAACAAAAAGCAGCGGAAGGGCCCACAGCGCCCAGCGCATTGCCTTCCTGGCAACACTTGTCCCGATCAGCAGCAGCCAGGTGAACCCGAAGATCAGCGGGAACAGGGTGCCGGCGGTTTTGTGGACGTAGTTGAGCTGGCCGCGGGCGTCGTCATCCATGGCGGTGTGCAGCTGGCCGATGTAGTTGGCATCGAACCCGCCGATGAGGGAGTCCGGCATGGCCAGGCCGCCCGTGGTGAGTTGCCGCAGCTGGTCCAGTGTGAGCAGGTGCAGGTACCAGAACAGGAACAGGCTGGCCACCACTCCGGCGATCAGGATCAGGTTGCTGTTGTTCTCGGCCTTCCGCGGCGTGCGGTTCGTGCTGGGGTTCACCACCGGCGGAAGGTGGTGCTGCGGCACCGCCGCCTTGGAGCCGTGCTTCTTGATCCGCTGGGCAGGGGTTTTGGCCATGGGACCATTATCCCGCCCCATAAACTGAAGCCATGACCATTGGCCGGCACAGCGCTGTTGAACTTGACCCCTCCCTGGACGACTACGAGCTGGCGGCGGCTTTGGTCCGCGAAGCAGGGCAGCTTGCATTGCTGATGCGGATGGCGGGCCTGCAATCCGAACAGAAGACGTCGGTTTCCGATGTGGTGACAGCTGCCGACCATGCCGCCGAGGCCTACGTGCTTGAGCAGCTGCGGCGGTGCCGGCCGGAGGACGGCATCCTGGGGGAGGAGGGCGCTTCGGTCCAGGGGACAAGTGGCCGGACCTGGGTGATTGACCCAGTGGATGGCACCTACAACTTCCTGCATGGCTCAACCTACTGGTGCTCCGCGATTGCCCTGAAGGATTCCTCCGATGTGATGCTCGGAGCCATCTTCCAGCCGGAGGAGGACAAGCTTTGGCTCGGGGGCAAGGCCCACCCGGCAACGCTGAATGGTGAACCGCTCACGGTGTTCCACCAGGACCGGGGCGCGCGCAACAGTACAGCCGTTGCCGAACTGGGCGCCGCCACCTACATCCACCCGAGCTGGCTGATGGATCCCCTGTGCGCGATGCCGTGGCACGCCGCCGCTACGTCCGCCGCCGCACTACGCATGCTGGGCTCCGGTTCCTGCGACCTGGGCCGGGTGGCTGACGGGCAGCTTGGATGCTGGTTCCAGCACAGCTGCCCTGAGTGGGACTGGCTGCCGGGCAAAGCGATCGTCCGGGCTGCGGGCGGAGCAGTGGACACCGTTCACGTAAACGGCCTCGAATGGTTCATGGCCGGCGGAACGACGGCGGTTCGTGAGTTGCGTGCCGCCCTCGAGTCCGGCTCGGTGGCATAACAACACACGCATTGAAGATCACCACAGCACGGCTTGTTGGAATTGAAGTCGTCGCTCCGCTTTGGTCCGACGCCGCCGTAGGTGATGATCGCGCTGCCAGTCTTCCGCCGCTATAGCCACGCGATTTATCAACTGCGAAGCAGTCCCCGGTAGGGGTGGTGCAGTGGAGCGGTAAGTGTGGCCGGTGGGTGTCCTTGTTTCGACTGAATGCCTTTGTCCTGGTCGAGTAACCGTCTTTGCGGCCCAGCCTGGTGTTTCTTTGGTGTGGTTGCAGGCTTCGCAGAGGCCTTGGCCGTTGGTGCTGGTGGTTGGCCCGTCATGGTGCCAGGGGATGATGTGGTCCAGGTGGCGGATGGGCGCGTCGCAGTAAGGGGCGCGGCAGGTGTCATCCCTGACCTGGATGAATCGGCGTAGTCCTGCCGGGAAGAGCCGGGCTTTGGAGTCCATCCCGACGAGTTCGCCGCTGGCGGGGGCTGTGTAGAGCCGGCGAAGCCAGACTTGAAGCCCGGTATCATCCGCAGAGGGCGGGGGTCCCGCGTCTGCCATGAGCTCGCCGCGGATGGCCTTTCGAGCCCATTCGCCGGGGACGATGCCGTAGCCGGTGAGGCGGGCGGGTTCGCTGTCGCCTTGGAAGAGGGTGCGGTCGGTCATGACGAGTTGGAGGTCGATGCCTGTGTAGCCGCCCGGGGTGCCGGTGACGCGTTCGACCAATTCGTCGGCCATGATCGCGCCCTTGGACCGCTCCTCCCCGGAGGACTTGAGCGCGTCGGCGTGGCGGGTCAGTGCCGCATACGCGGCCACGCCCTCGGCCACGGGCAGGAGGGCGGTCAGGCGGGTCATCGTGTCCGGCGCCGGACGCAGCGTGATAGTCCGCTCATTCACAGCGTGGCTGGCCCGCCTGGCGACTGAGTGCGGGTCGCGCCGGTACGCAGCAGCCCGGACCGCGGCGATGATGGCCCGGTCCCCACGGCCAGCCAGGGAGCCGCTGTCCGCGGCGAGTTCCTCGTCTACCGCGGCCCGGTCCTCGACCGCCAGGCATGCTGTTTCCTTCACCACCAAGGTGGCCCGCCACTCGTTCAACTGGCCTGATTCCAGCGCCGCGAAGGTGTGGGGCATCTCAACCAGGGCTTTCCCCAGACCCAGCAACCGGGCGCCACGGGACGGTGACTCCCGACGGGCCAGCGCGATTTCCGCGCCCACCCCGGCTCCGAGTTCATCCGCAGGGACTCCCGCTTCGGCCTGTTCCTGCCGGGCGGCAAGCTCGTAGGCCACGGCGATCCGTGCCTGCTTCGCAGCGGCCGCGGACTTCACATCCTCCAGCTCCCGCAGCTGGTCAATCATTCTTTGCCGGTCAGCAGCGGGACGGATCAAAGACAACGTGTGCAGGACATCCCCAACAGCAGGCCCAGGGCGGTTTACCGCCCCCTGCTGCACCACCGTCGTGATCGGTTCCATAAGCAAAGTCTTCCAGCCGCCCCAGTCAACGGCGCTAACCCCAGTCCCTATGTGGATAACGTCCCGTCATCCACAGGCTGGAGCTGGGTGTCTGCCCCACCGCCTAGACTTGTAGGCACCATGGATATGTTGTTTGACCCGTACTCTGACGGACCCTTCAAAGCCGCTCCCACCGCCGCTGCCCGCACCAAATCGCCTTCCGAGGGCGCAGCTGCGGCTCCGGGGACGGGCGGAAGCGTCCGCGCTGGCGTCCCGGAAGCGAAGGCCCACCGAAGCCACGGCATGGACCCGGCCAAGCTGCTGGAGGGGCTCAATCCCGAGCAGGAGGAAGCCGTCAAACATGCAGGCGGCGCCCTGCTCATCGTGGCCGGTGCCGGTTCGGGAAAGACCCGCGTGCTCAGCAACAGGATTGCCTACCTGATCGCCACAGGACGGGCCCACCATGGGGAAATCCTGGCGATCACCTTCACGAACAAGGCCGCCGCGGAAATGCGGGAACGCATCGAAAAACTGGTGGGCGGACGCGCCAAGATCATGTGGATCTCCACCTTCCACTCATCCTGCGTCCGCATCCTCCGGCAGGAGGCAGCCAACGTGGGGCTGAAATCGAACTTCTCCATCTACGACTCCGCCGACTCCCTGCGCCTGGTCACCCAGGTGTCCAAAACACTTGACCTGGACCCCAAGAAGTTCGCGCCCAAAGCCATTCAGCACAAGATCTCGGCCCTGAAGAACGAGCTCATCGATGCCGATTCCTACGCCTCCGCCGCGAACTACAGTGATCCTTTCGAGCAGGCTGTCGCTGATGTCTTCAAGGGCTACACGCAGCGGCTGCGGCAGGCGAATGCGATGGACTTCGACGATCTCATCGCCGAAACCGTGTACATGTTCCGTGCCTTCCCGGCCCTCGCCGAGTCGTACCGCCGGCGGTTCCGGCACGTGCTGGTGGACGAATACCAGGACACCAACCACGCCCAGTACGCCCTGGTCCGCGAAATTGTGGGGGAGGGCCCAGGGGCTTCCGAGCTGACCGTAGTGGGAGATTCGGACCAGTCCATCTACGCCTTCCGCGGTGCCGACATCCGCAACATCGTGGAGTTCGAGAAGGACTACCCCGAGGCGCGGACCATCAAGCTGGAGCAGAACTACCGCTCCACCCAGAACATCCTCAGCGCGGCCAATTCGGTGATCTCGCGGAACCCGAACCGTCCGGAAAAGCGTCTGTGGACCGCCGAGGGCGAAGGTCACAAGATCATCGGCTACGTGGGCGAAAACGAGCACGACGAAGCCCAGTTCATCGCCAAGGAAATTGACCGGCTCCAGGACGAGGAGAACCTCCGTCCCGGCGACGTCGCCATCTTCTACCGGACCAATGCCCAGTCGCGCTCCATTGAAGACGTGCTGGTCCGGGTCGGCCTGCCCTACAAGGTGGTGGGCGGCACGCGCTTTTACGAGCGCAAGGAAATCAAGGACGCCCTCGCCTACCTGCGTGTGCTGGTTAATCCGGACGACGACGTCAACCTGCGGCGGGTGCTCAACGAACCAAAGCGCGGCATCGGTGACCGCGCCGAGGGCGCCGTGGCCGCGCTTGCCCAGCGCGAACGGACCTCGTTTATGGCCGCCGCACGCCGGGCCGAGCAGGCTCCGGGTATGGCAACCCGGTCCGTGAATGCCGTGCTCGGGTTCGTGAAGTTGCTGGATGACCTGGCAGAAGTGGCCGCCGGATCGGGCGCGGCGGCAGCACTGGAAGCGGTCCTGGAGCAGACCGGCTATCTGGCCGCGCTGCGCTCCAGCACGGATCCGCAGGACGAATCCCGCGTGGAAAACCTCGCCGAACTCGTCGCCGTCGTCCGTGAATACGAACAGGAGAACCCGGAAGGGTCACTGGAAGCGTTCCTGGAGCAGGTGTCCCTGGTGGCGGATGCCGACCAGATCCCCGACGCCCCGGGCGCGGACATTGATGCCGCCGTCGCGGAGGCAAAACGGCTGGGTGTGGTCACCCTCATGACCCTGCACACCGCCAAGGGGCTCGAATTCCCGGTGGTGTTCCTGACCGGCATGGAACATGGCCTGTTCCCGCACCAGCGTTCAGCAACCGATCCGAAGGAACTGGCGGAAGAACGCCGCCTCGCCTACGTAGGGCTCACCCGCGCCCGGAAGCGGCTCTACGTGACCCGTTCCGAGGTCCGCAACATGTGGGGGCAGAGCCAGTACAACCCTGCCAGCCAGTTCCTGGAGGAGATCCCGGCTGATCTCCTGGAATGGAAGCGTGAAGGAACCAGCAGGCAGTCCAACTGGGGCGGCGGATCCATCAGTTCGGGCCGCTACAGCGGATCCTTCTGGGGCGCCGGGACCTCCCGCGGTGCTGCCGCCGACCCCTCGGCCGGCTTCAACGCCGATGTCCCCGCTGTGATCGCCCGCAACCGCGTGCAGCCGCAAAAAGAGATCGTGGCGGTCAGTGTGGGGGACAAGGTCAACCACACGAGTTTCGGCAACGGAACGGTGCTTGCCCTCGAAGGCGCCGGGGACAAGACCGTGGCAAAGGTGAAGTTCGACGTCGGCGAGAAACGGTTGCTGCTGCGCTACGCGCCGCTGACCAAGCTGGACGCCTAAGAGCGGCGGAGCCGGACACAACGCCCGGCCCTTGTCCGACTCCCCGCGCGGGTCTACAGTTCAGGAACGTTTCCCCAGAGCCGTACCAACATGACGGAGCGGGCCATGAACATTCTGTTCGCCAGCCAGGCAATCGACGGTCATTTCAACCCCATGACCGGGGTGGCAAACGAGCTTCAAGAACGCGGCCATGATGTCCGGTGGTACACAGGCCCGGTCCTCGCCGGCAAGCTCCGCGAACTTGGGATTCCGCTGCTCCCTTTCAAGCGCGCCATCGAGCACCGCGCAGACAACCTCAGCGAGCTCTACCCTGAACGCGCCAAGCTGAAAGGTCCCCGCGCCATCGGCTTTGACGGGGAGAAAATCTTCGCCAGCAACATCAGCAGCTTCTTCGAGGACATCCGGGAACTGGACCGGGCCTTCTCTTTTGATGTCCTGGTGGCAGACAGTTCCATGTTCATCCACCGGCTCGTCGTGCACCTGATGGGAAAGCGGGTGGTGGCCTTTGTTGCGATTCCCAATATGGAAAGCGATCCACTGGTGCCCCCGCTCTTTTTCGGTTTCCTCCCCGCGCGCAACGCCCGGGAAAAGGTCCTGCAGGCCGCGGCCGGGCTTCTTTCCGACAAGGTCATACTTCGCCCCGCCAGCCAAAGCTACCGGCGGCAGCATGCGTTCTATGGCCAGGAGGTGCCCAAGAGAGGCCGGCTCACCGACGAGCCCTACCGCTGCTCGGACGCCGTCATCCAAACGGGCTCCAGGTCCCTCGATTTCCCGCGAAGAAGGGACAACCCCAAAGTCCACTACGTCGGGGCGCTCCTGCCCTACCGGCTAACGGATACGTCCGGACTGCGACTGGAGCCGCACATGGATCCGCAAGGTTCCGCCGGAACAGGTTTTGCCAGGACAGTAGTGGTCACCCAGGGCACGGTGGACAACCTGGACCCGAACAAACTCATCATTCCCGCAATAGAGGCACTGAAGGACACGGACACCATAGTGATGGTGGCGACCGCAGGCCGCGGAACGGCGGAACTCCGTGAACGCTATCCGCAAGCGAACATCCAGATCCACGACTACATCGACTTTGCCGCCGTCTTCGACCATACGGACGTCTTTGTCACCAACGGCGGATTTGGCGGCGTGCAGCTCGCGCTTTCCAAGGGAGTCCCCCTGGTGGTGTCCGGGATCAACGAGGGAAAGAACGATGTCAACGCCAGGGTGGAGTACGCCGGGGCGGGCATCAACCTGCGGACGGACAACCCCTCGGCGGAGAGCATCGGCAAGGCCGTAAACAGCATTTTGGCCGATCCGGCATGGAAGGAACGGGCCCAGCAGATGCGCCGCGATTTTGGCTCCGACAATCCTGCCAGGGCTGCCGCCGAAGTGGTGGAAGCCGTCTTCAGCAACAGGTAAAGCACCGGCGTAAAGCATAATGGGGCGCATGCGACGGACTGTTCTGGGGATCTTCGCCGCCCTCATCCTGGCGGCGGCCACGGCCTGCACCATCACCACGCAGGATCCCGGCTACGTCCCTCCGCCCCCGCTGCCGCCTTTGGAACAGCTGGAACAGACCCCTTTGGTGGATGCCAAAGGCTTCTCCAACGGTGAAGGGGTTGTCTCCTTCATCACTGCAGACCGTACTGTTGCCTGTTCCCTGACCGCCGCCAGGGGAGAGCATGTGAATCTGCCCTACGAGCAAAACAACTTCAGTGATTCGGCCAACAACAAACTGGCGACGGTGCCCGTGGCACACTGCGAACTTGCCAGGTACCCCAAGCCAAAGGCCGAGGACGCCAAGGACGACTGTGCGGGAACCAACCTGGGCTATCTGGGCGGCGTTGCCCTGCTCACGCCGGACAGCGCGCGGTACGGCGAATGCCGTTCCGGCGTCACACAAATGGAGGCATCGTACGGACCCGGGGGAAGCAAGACCGGCGACATAAGCGAACTGCAGGTGCTGGGGGAGGGGCAGAACCTCGAAGGGAACGGGCTGCGCTGTTCGGCTTACAACGGCGGGGTGGCGTGCGGAAACGTCTCCGCCGGCGTCGGATTCTTTGTTTCCCCGGACCATTACGAACTGATTTACAAGCCGGACGAGACTGCCTCCACGGTCCCTCAGGAGCCCTCAAAAACCCCGTAATTCCGCGGTTTTTCTACGCCCCATAGAATAGTGTCCTTACTCACATAAGCGGTACTCTGGGACGGGCCGGTCCCTCCAAAGGACTAGAGTTCCCAGTGGAGCATCACGCCGCGTGGCTCGTTTCCAACAGGCCGCCGGTGCGTGCAATTCCGCAGCCCGGTCATCGTCTTCGATGGTGTCCGACTGTACAGAAACTACTTCGACGTAGAAGGACACTAAACCGTGGACCTGTTTGAATACCAGGCGCGCGATATGTTCGAGGCGCACGGTGTACCCGTGCTTGCCGGCATCGTGGCGCACACCCCAGAAGAAGCAAAGGCAGCTGCCGAGAAGATCGGCGGCGTAACTGTCGTCAAAGCCCAGGTCAAGGTTGGCGGCCGCGGCAAGGCCGGCGGCGTCAAGGTCGCAAAGTCCGCTGACGAGGCACTTGAGCACGCCACCAACATCCTGGGCATGGACATCAAGGGCCACACCGTCAACAAGGTGATGATCGCCCAGGGTGCTGACATCGCCGAGGAATACTACTTCTCCGTCCTGCTGGACCGGGCCAACCGCAACTACCTGGCCATGTGCTCGGTTGAAGGCGGCATGGAAATCGAACAGCTCGCCGTCGAACGCCCCGAAGCGCTGGCCAAGATCGCCATCGACCCCGCCGTGGGCATCGACCAGGCCAAGGCAGACGAAATCGTCGCCGCCGCAGGCTTCGCTGAGGAACTCCGCGGCAAAGTAGCCGACGTGATCCTCAAGCTCTGGGACGTCTTCAAGAAGGAAGACGCCACCCTCGTGGAGGTCAACCCCCTCGTCAAGACCGGCGCCGGCGAGATCGTGGCACTGGACGGCAAGGTCTCCCTCGACGAGAACGCCGACTTCCGCCACGCCAAGCACGCCCTCCTTGAGGACAAGGACGCAGCTGACCCCCTTGAGGCCAAGGCAAAGGCGCAGGACCTCAACTACGTCAAGCTGGACGGCGAAGTAGGCATCATCGGCAACGGTGCAGGCCTGGTTATGTCCACCCTCGACGTCGTTGCCTACGCCGGCGAAAACCACGGCAACGTCAAGCCCGCAAACTTCCTGGACATCGGCGGCGGAGCCTCCGCCGAGGTCATGGCTGCAGGCCTGGACGTCATCCTCGGCGACGAGCAGGTCAAGTCCGTGTTCGTGAACGTCTTCGGCGGCATCACTGCCTGTGACGCGGTTGCCAAGGGCATCGTCGGTGCGCTCGCCGAGCTCGGCCACACTGCCAACAAGCCGCTGGTGGTCCGCCTCGACGGCAACAACGTCGAAGAAGGCCGCCGCATCCTGAACGAGGCCAACCACCCGCTGGTTACCCTGGCCGCCACCATGGACGAGGGCGCCGACAAGGCCGCCGAGCTCGCCAACGCAGCGAAGTAAAGGGACGCACCATGTCTATCTATCTGAACAAGGACTCCAAGGTCATCGTCCAGGGCATCACCGGCGGCGAAGGCACCAAGCACACCGCCCTGATGCTGAAGGCCGGCACTAACATCGTGGGCGGCGTCAACGCCCGCAAGGCCGGCACCACCGTCCTGCACGGCGACAACGAAATCAACGTCTACGGCACCGTCAAGGAAGCCATCGCCGAAACCGGCGCTGACGTATCCATCGTCTTCGTACCCCCGGCATTCACCAAGAACGCTGTTGTGGAAGCCATCGAAGCCGGCATCGGCCTCGTTGTGGTCATCACCGAAGGCGTGCCGGTCCAGGACTCCGCCGAATTCTGGGCCCTGGCCCAGTCCAAGCTGGACGCCGACGGCAACCAGGTTACCCGCATCATCGGCCCGAACTGCCCCGGCATCATCACCCCGGGCGAAGCCCTGGTGGGCATCACCCCGGCCAACATCACTGGCAAGGGCCCCATCGGCCTGGTCTCCAAGTCAGGCACCCTGACCTACCAGATGATGTACGAACTGCGCGACCTGGGCTTCTCCACCGCCATCGGCATCGGCGGCGACCCCGTCATCGGCACCACCCACATCGACGCCCTCGCCGCGTTCGAGGCTGACCCCGAGACCAAGGCGATCGTGATGATCGGCGAAATCGGAGGCGACGCCGAAGAGCGCGCAGCCGACTTCATCAAGGCCAACGTCACCAAGCCGGTTGTCGGCTACGTGGCAGGCTTCACCGCTCCCGAAGGCAAGACCATGGGCCACGCCGGCGCCATCGTCTCCGGTTCCGCCGGTACCGCACAGGCCAAGAAGGAAGCCCTCGAGGCTGCAGGCGTGAAGGTTGGCAAGACGCCGTCCGAGACCGCCAAGCTGCTGCGCGAAGTCTACGCAGCCCTCTAGAAGTTCCGTTTAGAACAACGCGGGATCACTTAACGCCCGTTCCACACAGTGGGATGGGCGGGAAGTGACCCCGCGTTGCTGCTTAACGAGTTAGTTGTTGAAGTACGACGACGGCAGGTCACCTTTCCATGAAAGGCGACCTGCCGTCGTCGTACTTTTTTGTTTAGACCTTGGCGCCACTGAGCAGCTCTTCCAGCCGCTCGTAGCCTTCGCTCATGCCGCCCTCCATTCCGGACTGCGCCATGCCGTCGCGTGCCTCCTGGCTGGGGTAGACGGAGTGGCCCCGCAGCCGGGTCCGGCCGTTGCCGAGGTCCTCGAACGTCATGAATTCCAGGCTGACCACGTCCGGGTACCCGCCGAACTCAAAGGTCTGGATGGCGAACTCGTTTTCGCGGACGGTGTGGAAGATGCCCTTGAACTCGTAGGGCACGCCCTCGGGCCCGGTGTGCAGGTAGCTGTAGCTGCCGCCGGTGCGGAAATCGTAGTGGTCGATGTCCATTTTGTAGCCCCGGGGGCCCAGCCACTGGACGATCAGGTCCGGTTCCTTGTGGGCGCGGAACACGTCCGCGACCGGGAAATCAAACTCGCGCTCGTAATCGATGAAGGGGACGCCCTCAGGAACGCTGAGTTTCAGGGAATTGCTCATGATGACTCCTTGGGTTTGTCGCTGCTGGCCGCAGCTTTTGATCTAAGTACGGCGTCGAGGCTGCGGAACTGCCCTTCGCGGACCAGCCTGTACTGGTCGATCCAGGCGGTGAGGGCCTCAAGCGGTGCCGGGTTCAGGTGGACGGGCCGGCGCTGCGCATCCCTGGTCCGGGTCACCAGTTCCGCCTGCTCGAGTACCTGGATATGTTTCGAGACCGCCTGTTTGGAGATCGCGAACGGTTCAGCCAATTCATTAACAGTGGCCGGGCCCCGGCTGAGCCGGGCGATGATGCTCCGCCGCACGGGGTCGGCCAGGGCCATAAAGGCCGAGTCCAGTGCCGCGCTCTCGGAGATCATGACGGGCCTCTCTTAGTCAATCTTCTTGTTTATCAATCTTTCGGTTGTTTAACCGTACTCCTGGCAGGTCGACGCTTCAAGACCCGTAGGCCTTGTCTTCAACTCGCAAGCTTTGTTAGTATGTCAGGACAAATTATTGAAGGAGAAGGTTGATGCCCCTCGTCCGTATTGATGTCAATGAAGGCCGTTCCGCCGAGGACCTGCAGCGGCTTAGCCGCGGGATCCACGATGCGATCCTTGCTGAGTACGGCATTCCGGAACGCGACTACTTCCACATCCTTACCGAGCACCCGCAGGGGCAAATTTTCGCCCAGGACGCTGGGCTGGGCTTTGAACGGACCGGGGGAGTAGTGATGATCCAGATTTTTACCCAGGGTGGGCGTTCACAGGAGGCGAAGCAGCGCCTCTTTGCCGCTGTTGCCGACAAGCTCGCCGGGGTGGGGGTGGCTGGTGAGGATGTGTTCATCGGTTACGTAGAAAACAGCGCCGGCGACTGGTCGTTCGGATTCGGCCGTGCGCAGTACGTCACCGGCGAGCTATCGGTCCCCAAAAAGTAGCTCCTGCACCCCTTCCTGTGGCAAGGCGGCGAGGGGAAAGCAATGTTGTAAGTATGTCAGTACAAACCTTTGACAGGACATGCGATCTAGGGCAAAGTAGTGCCTGTGGCCCACACCACGGCCTGCCAGTCCAGGAAATCCTGTCGCTTCAAAGGATCCGAGTTCCACACCAGAAAGGTCCACGATCACCGTGACCCACGAGCTTCTTACGATCGGGCGCATCAGCGTTGATATCTACCCGAACGACATCGGGGTTGGCCTGGAGGATGTCAATTCCTTCGGCAAGTACCTGGGCGGTTCGCCGTCGAATGTTGCCGTTGCCGCCGCCCGCCACGGGCGCCGCACCGGCGTCATTACCCGTACCGGCGATGACCCGTTCGGTGAATACCTGCACCGTGAGCTGCGCAAGTTCAACGTCGATGACACCTATGTCACACCGGTCAAGGACTGGCCCACAGCGGTGACCTTCTGCGCGATCAAGCCGGCGACGGACGAATTCCCGCTGTACTTCTACGGCCGCTTCCCCACTGCACCTGACCTGCAGATCAAGACCGGGGAACTGGACTTGGACGCCATCCGCGAATCCGGCATCTTCTGGTCCACCGTGACCGGGCTGTGCCAGGAGCCCAGCCGCAGCGCCCACATCGCCGCCCACGAGGCCCGCCCCCGCACCGGCCTGGCCGAGGGGCAGTTCACCATCCTGGACCTCGACTACCGGCCCATGTTCTGGGCTTCGGAAGGGGAGGCCCGTGCCGAGGTCGCCAGGATCCTGCCGCATGTCACCGTTGCTATCGGCAATGACAAGGAATGCGCCGTGGCAGTAGGTGAAGGCACTCCTGATGAGCAGGCAGACCGGCTCCTGGCAGCCGGTGTGGAGATCGCCGTCGTCAAGCTCGGCCCTGAAGGCGTGATGGCGAAGACCCGTTCCGAGCGTGTGGTTTCCGCCCCTGTCCCCGTGGAGACCCTCAACGGCCTCGGTGCCGGTGACTCCTTCGGCGGCGCCTTCTGCCATGGGCTGCTCTCCGGTTGGCCGCTGGCCCAGGTCCTGGACTACGCCAACGCCGCGGGTGCCATCGTTGCCTCCCGTCTCTCGTGCGCCGACGCGATGCCGACGCCGGATGAGGTCACCTCGCTGCTGGCCGAACGCGGCCGGCCGGTTCACGGCTCAGGTGCTGCTGGTTCCGAGGCAAATGCCCAGTTCGCCGCCGAAGGAGCAGCACTGTGACACTCACCCCGATCGCCGCCAATCAGGCGCTCAATGACGATCCGCGCCGCTACGAGCACCTCAGTACCATCCGGCTCGAAGACCCGGAAGCCGTGGCCCGCGCCGCGAAGTCCCGCCGCCGCCACCCCGGCCTCAAGGCGGGCCGGCAAAACTTCATCGTCGCCGCCGACCACCCCGCCCGCGGTGCCCTCGCCGTCGGCAGCGACCCGGTGGCAATGGCCGACCGGCGGCAGTTGCTGGACCGGTTGCAGATCGCGCTCGCCAACCCCGCCGTCGACGGAGTCCTGGCGTCCCCGGATATCATGGACGACCTTCTGCTGCTGGGTGCACTTGACGGCAAACTCGTGTTTGGTTCGATGAACCGCGGCGGCCTGTCCGGGCTGGTCAACGAGTTCGACGACCGTTTTACCGGCCACACCGCCGCAGCTCTTGAGGCCCTGCGTGCGGACGGCGGCAAAATGCTCACCCGCATCTGCCTGGGCGATCCGGACACCGTCGCCACCCTGGAGGCGACCGCGAAGGCCATTGATTCACTGGCGGAGCGGAAGCTGATCGCGATGGTGGAACCATTCCTGTCCGTCCGCGAAAACGGAAAGGTCCGCAACGACCTGTCTACCAACGCGGTGATCAAGTCCATCGCCATCGCCGAGGGCCTGGGCTCCACCAGTGCCTACACCTGGATGAAGCTTCCCGTGGTGGCCGACATGGAACGCGTCATGGCTGCTACCACCATGCCCACCGTTCTGCTGGGCGGGGACCCGGACGGCAGCCAGGACGAAATCTTCGCCACCTGGCAGTCCGCACTGGCGCTGCCCGGCGTCCAGGGCCTCACCGTGGGCCGCACCCTGCTCTACCCTGCCGACGGGGACGTCGCAGGCGCCGTCGCCAGCGCCGCCTCGCTCCTGCACCACACCACCGAAATCCCGGAGAACTAGCAATGGGCACAGCAACAGGAACGCGCAGAATGACGGTGGCACAGGCCGTCGTCGAGTACCTTTCCGGGCAGTACACCGTGGACTCGGTCAACGGTGTTGATTACCGCGAGCGGCTCATTCCCGGCACGTTCGGTATTTTTGGACACGGCAACGTTGCAGGCGTTGGCCAGGCGTTGAAGCAGTACCAGCAGCTGGATCCGGCCATCATGCCGTACTATCAGGGCCGGAACGAGCAGGCCCAGGTCCACCAGGCCGTGGGATACGCCCGGCACACCCGCCGCCGGCAGACCTACGCGGTCAGCACCTCGATCGGCCCGGGCTCATCGAACCTGCTGACCGGTGCCGCGCTTGCCACCACCAACCGGCTTCCGGTGCTGCTGCTGCCCTCCGACACGTTCGCCACCCGCGCTGCGGACCCGGTGCTCCAGCAACTGGAACAGCCCTACGCCTATGACATCACCGTCAACGACGCGTTCCGGCCGCTGTCCAAATTCTTCGACCGGGTCAACCGGCCCGAGCAGCTGTTCTCGGCATTCCACCACGGCCTGCGCGTCCTGACGGACCCGGCCGAGACCGGTGCCGTCACCATCTCGCTGCCGCAGGACGTCCAGGCCGAGGCGTTCGACGTTCCCGAGGAATTCCTGGTCGAACGGGAGTGGCGGATCCGCCGCCCGGACGCGGACGACGACGACATAGCCCGCGCCGCCGCTGCCATCCGTGCCGCGAAGCGGCCGCTGATCATTGCCGGCGGCGGCGTCCTGTACGCCTACGCCAACGACGAACTGGCGAAGTTCGTGGAACTGACCGGCATCCCGGTGGGGAACACCCAGGCCGGCGTCGGCGTCCTGCCCTGGGACCACAAGTTCTCCCTCGGAGCCATCGGCTCCACCGGCACGACGGCGGCTAACGCCATCGCAGCCGAGGCGGACCTGATCATCGGCATCGGCACCCGGTACGAGGACTTCACCACCGCGTCGCGGACCGCGTTCCAGAACCCGGACGTGAAGTTCATCAATATCAACGTGGCTGCGATCGATGCGTACAAACACGGCACCACGCTCCCGATCGTGGCCGACGCCCGCAAGGCACTGGTGAAGCTCAACGCAGCGCTGGGCGGCTACCGTGTGGGTGCCGACCTGGAGCAGAAAATCGCTTCCGAGAAGGAGCGCTGGGACGCCACCGTGGATGCCGCTTTCGATACCCGCTACACGCCCCTGCCGGCACAGAACGAGATCATCGGCGCCACCAACCGGGCCATGGACGCCCGCGACGTGGTGATCTGCGCGGCCGGGTCCCTGCCCGGTGACCTGCACAAGATGTGGCGGGTCCGGGATCCGTTCGGCTACCACGTCGAATATGCCTACTCCTGCATGGGTTACGAAATCCCCGGGGGCCTGGGCGTCAAGCGCGCAGCCCTCGCCGAAGCGGCAAGTACGACGGCGGCAGGCACGCCGGTCGCGGAGGTGCGGGACGTCGTCGTGATGGTAGGGGACGGCTCCTACCTGATGATGCACACCGAACTGGTCACCGCCGTCGCCGAACGCATCAAGCTGATTGTGGTCCTGATCCAGAACCATGGCTACGCCTCCATTGGTTCGCTCTCCGAGATGCTCGGCTCGCAGCGTTTCGGCACCCAGTACCGGGCCCTGAACGAGGAACAGCACAGCTTCGACGACGGCGAGACCCTCCCCGTTGACCTTGCCCTGAACGCCGAGTCGCTGGGTGTAAAGGTGATCCGGATCGAACCGGGCGAGAAGGTCATCGCCGAACTCGAACAGGCCGTCCGCGACGCGAAGGCTGCTCCGGAAGGAACGGGGCCGATCCTGATCCACGTCGAGTCCGATCCGCTCCTGGACGCACCGTCCTCCGAGTCCTGGTGGGACGTCCCCGTCTCCCAGGTCTCCGAACTGGAATCCACCCGACAGGCTTTCCAGACGTACACCGACCACAAGAACCGCCAGCGCAAACTGCTTGGCTGACACCCCCTCCTGACCCACTCAAGGAAGAGTCCTTCATGACTGCCACGACCACTGAGACCACCGTCATCAACCACTTCATCAACGGCGCCGAAACCGCAGGCGAGGGTGTCCGCACCACCCCGGTCTACAACCCGGCCACCGGTGCTGTGTCCGCCACCCTGCGCCTGGCAAACCGTGCCGACCTGGAGGCCACTGTCGCGGCCGCCCGCAAGGCCGCCGACTCCTGGGGGGACATCTCCCTGGCGAAGCGCACCGCGGTCCTGTTCAAGTTCCGGGAACTCGTCGCCGCCCACGTCGAGGAGCTGGCGCAGCTGGTCACCGCCGAGCACGGCAAGGTCATCTCCGACGCCAAGGGCGAGATCGGCCGCGGCCTGGAAGTCATCGAATATGCCTGCGGCATCCCCACCCTGCTCAAGGGTGACTACTCCGACCAGGTCTCCACCGGCATCGACGTGTTCAACTTCCGCGAACCCCTCGGCGTGGTCGCCGGTATCACGCCGTTCAACTTCCCCGTGATGGTGCCGCTGTGGATGGCTCCGATGGCCATCGCCACCGGCAACGCCTTCATCCTCAAGCCCTCCGAACGCGACCCGTCCGCCTCACTCCTGCTGGCCAGGCTCTGGAAGCAGGCCGGCCTGCCCGACGGCGTGTTCCAGGTCCTGCATGGCGACAAGGAAACCGTCGACGGCCTGCTGACCCACCCGGATGTGGATGGCATCTCCTTCGTCGGTTCCACTCCGATCGCCCAGTACGTCCACGAAACTGCCACCAGGCACGGCAAGCGCGTCCAGGCCCTGGGCGGGGCAAAGAACCACGCCATCGTGATGCCCGACGCGGACCTGGACAACGCAGCCGACCACCTGGCCGCTGCCGCTTTCGGCTCCGCCGGCGAACGCTGCATGGCCATCTCAGTCGCTGTCGCCGTCGGGGACGCCGCCGACCTCATTGTCAAGAAGGTCGAAGAACGAGCCCTCGCGGTGAAGGTCAAGAACGGCACCGCCCCCGACGCCGAAATGGGCCCGGTCATCACCCCCGCCTCCAAGGAACGCATCGTCAGGATCGTCACCGAAGCCGAAGCCGCCGGGGCAGCGATGGTAGTGGACGGCCGCGACCTGGTGGTTCCTGGCCACGAAGACGGCTTCTGGGTTGGCCCCACCGTCATCGACCACGTCAAGACCGAAATGACCGCCTACACCGAGGAAATCTTCGGGCCGGTCCTCGTGGTGGTCCGCGTCGACACCCTCGAAGACGGCATTAAGCTCATCAACGCCAACCCCTATGGCAACGGCACCGCCATCTTCACGTCCTCCGGCGCGGCCGCCCGGAAGTTCCAGCGCTCCGTCACTGTGGGCATGATCGGCATCAACGTGCCCCTGCCCGTCCCGGTGGCCTACCACTCCTTCGGCGGCTGGAAGGCGTCCCTCTTCGGCGACAAGCACATCTACGGTCCCGAAGGCGTAAGCTTCTACACCCGCGGCAAGGTCATCACGTCCCGCTGGCCCGAAACCCACCACGCCTCCGGCGCGTCGTACAACTTCCCCTCCAACTAGCCCGTTACCCGTTTCAACGGGCTCAACCGCCGCTGGTAGAGCCTGTCGAAACCCACAAGGAGTGACAATGACTGAGAACAAGCTGATCATCGGCACTGCCCCGGACTCCTGGGGCGTCTGGTTCCCGGATGACCCCAAGCAGACCCCCTGGGAACGCTTCCTGGACGAAGTGGCCGAGTCCGGCTACAAGTGGATTGAACTGGGCCCATACGGTTACCTCCCCACGGATCCCACCCGCCTGGCTGAAGAGCTCAAGGCCCGCGATCTGCAGATCTCGGCCGGGACCGTGTTCACCGCCTTCCACCGCGGCCTGGACCAGTGGGAAACGGCCTGGGAGCCAGCCCGCAAGGTTGCCGAACTGACGGCCGCGATGGGCGGCGAGCACATCGTGGTCATTCCGGCCATGTGGCGCGACGACGTTACCGGCGAAGCCGTGGAAAGCGGCACGCTCAGCGACAAGGCCTGGAGCGACCTGTTCACCGGACACAACCGGCTGGGCAAAACCCTGCTGGAGGACTTCGGCCTGAAGCAGCAGTTCCACTCCCACGCCGACTCCCACGTGGGCGCGCAGGAGGACATTGAAACGCTGCTCGGCGCAACGGACCCGCAATACCTGAACCTGTGCCTGGACACCGGCCACGCTGAATACTGCGGCGCCTCAAGCCTGGAACTGATCAAGAACTACCCGGACCGGATCGGATACCTGCACCTGAAGCAGATCAACCCGGAGATTCTGAAAAAGGTCAACGAGGAAAACATGACCTGGGCTGCCGCCAACCTGGCCGGCGTGATGACCGAACCGCCGAACGGGCTGCCGGACCTTCGCGCGGTTATCGAGGCCGTGGAAGCACTGAACCGCCCCATCTTCGGCATTGTGGAGCAGGACATGTATCCCATCGCCTTCGACGTGCCCATGCCCATCGCCAAGCGCACGCGCAACTACTTGCTGTCCTGCGGTTCCCGCACCGCCGTCAGCTAACCCCGCCACAGACACCAAAAGGACGAAAACAATGACTGAAACCCTCCGCGTCGCCGTCATCGGCGCAGGCCGCATGGGTGCCGACCACATCCAGCGCCTCCACAAGCGCATTCACGGAGCTGAAGTTGCCGCCGTCGTAGACGTTGACCTGGCCCGTGCGCAAGCTGCCATCGAAGGCATCCCGGGTGCCGTGGCCCTGGCCGATGCTGACGAGGCCCTGAACAACGGCGACGTCAACGCGGTCCTGATTGCCACGCCCGGCTTCCTGCACGAGGACATCCTGCTCAAGGCGATCGCCAAAGACATCCCGATCCTTTGCGAAAAGCCCCTGACCCCCGATGCCGAATCCTCCTGGAAGATTGTCCAGGCTGAGGTTGAGCTGGGCCACAAGCGCATCCAGGTCGGGTTCATGCGCCGCTTCGACGCCGAATACGCGTCGCTGGGCAAGATCATCCGTGACCACGAACTGGGCGAACTGCTGATGCTGCACCACCAGCACCGCAACCCGAGCACGCCTGAGGGCTTCACGAATGAGATGCTCATCAACGACTCCGTGGTCCACGAGTTCGACGCCATCCGCTTCTTCACCGGCGAGGAAATCACTTCCGTGCAGGTCCGGTTGGGCAAGGCCACGAAGAACGCGCCCTCCGGCCAGCACGACCCCCAGCACGTCCTGCTCGAGACCGAGTCCGGCGTCCTGGCCGACGTGGAAATCTACGTCAACGCCAAATTCGGCTACGAGGTGGCCACCCAGGCCTCCTTCGAAGAGGGCATCATCAGCATCGGCGGCGACAAGGGACCCTACACCCGCAGCGCCGGCCGTTGGGGCGGCAACGTCACTCCCGGCTTCGAGGAGCGCTTCGGCGCCGCCTACGACGTCGAGATCCAGTCCTGGGTGGACGCGGCACTGAAGGGCGAAATCGGCGGGCCCTCCGCCTGGGACGGATACGCCACGGCAGCCTGCTGCGAAGCCGGCGTCGAAGCCCAGAAGAACGGCGAAAAGGTGACGGTCAAGCTCTCGGCAAAGCCCGACCTCTACAGATAGCCCCTAGGAGCTTTTTGTCCGGATAGGCAGACTTCCAGGCCCTTTAGCCCTGCATACATGGACAAGAACTCCCACCCTTGACTGATCCACAATGGAGTGTTTTTCGTGAAAATCGCACTTGACCCCACACCGTTCCACCACTCGCACAGCCTGCTCGAGTTCCCCAAGGTGGTTGCGGACCTCGGATACAAGTACATGCAGATGACCCCGCACGCGGACCTCATCCCCTTCTACAACCACCCCAAAGCGGACGACGACCTGGTGGGCCAGTTGAACAAGGCCTGCCGGGATGCGGGGATCGAAATCGCATCCGTCCTGCCGGTCCTGCGCTGGTCCGGGCCGGACGAGGACGCCCGCGAGGCCGCAGTCCGTTACTGGAAGCGTGCCATCCAGATCACGGTGGACCTGGGCGTCAGCACCATGAACACTGAGTTCAGCGGACGCCCGGAAAAAGCGGAGGAGTCCGAGCGCGCCTTCTACCGTTCCATGGAGGAACTGCTGCCCATCATTGAACGCGAGGGCATCGACCTCCTCATAGACCCCCACCCTGACGACTTTGTCGAGGAAGGCCTCGCCGCCATCCGAGTGATCCGGGGGCTCAACTCAAAGAACGTGGGAATGGTCTACGTGGCATCGCACAGCTTCCACATGAAGAACTCCCCGTTGGACATCATGCGGGCAGCGGGGGACAAGCTGCGCCTGGTCCACGTGGCGGACACCATGAACCACCACGCCTCGCACGGATTGCGCTACATCACCAACCCGCCGGGCAACCCCGTCCGCGTCCACCAGCACCTGAAAATCGGCGACGGCGATGTGAACTGGGACGAGTTCTTCGGCGGCCTGAAGGAGATCGGCTTCCTGGACCGGGACAACACTGTGATGGTGTCCAGCGTCTTCGCCGAGGATGAAAATGCCGAGGACGTTTCGCGGTACCAGCTGGACGCCATGAAGCAGTACGTGCAGAAGGTCAGCCTATGAGTGGCCCTGCTCCGGCCTCCATCCAGACGGGGCAGCCCGCGAACCACAAACGGGCACTGCGCACTGTAACCATCGTCTCCACCTTCGGCGGGTTGCTCTTCGGTTACGACACCGGCGTGATCAACGGTGCGCTGCCGTACATGCAGGAAGACCTGGGGCTCACGCCGCTGACCGAAGGCCTGGTCACTTCTTCCCTGCTGTTCGGCGCCGCTTTCGGCGCCCTGTTCGGGGGACGCCTGGCGGACCGGAACGGGCGCCGGAAGATGATCATGGTCCTGGCGGTCATCTTCCTCGTCGGCACCCTGGCATGTACTTTCGCGCCAAGCACCGAAGTGATGATCGCGGCCCGCTTCGTGCTGGGCCTGGCGGTGGGCGGCGCGTCCGTGACCGTCCCCGTGTACCTGGCCGAGGTCTCGCCCAGCGCGCGGCGCGGACGGATCGTCACGCAAAACGAACTGATGATCGTCACCGGGCAGCTGCTGGCCTTCATCTTCAACGCCTACCTTGGCAACACCTTTGGCGAAGCCGGCGGCATCTGGCGCTGGATGCTGGTGATCGCCACCCTCCCCGCCATCGCGCTGTGGATCGGGATGAACTTTATGCCCGAGAGCCCCCGCTGGCTCGCCTCGATGGGCAGTTTCGGCGAAACGCTCAGCGTCCTGCAACGCATCCGTTCCCAGGCTGATGCCCGGGCGGAATTCGAAGAAGTCAAGGCCATGGCCGTGGAGGACTACAAGTCGAAGATGGGTTCCTGGAAGGACCTGGGCATCCCGTGGCTCCGAAGGATTTTCGTGGTGGGCCTGGGCCTGGCAGTGATCCAACAGATCACCGGCGTGAACTCCATCATGTACTACGGCACCCAGATCCTGTCCCAGTCCGGCTTTGGCCGGGAGGCGGCCCTGACCGCCAACATTGCCAACGGAGTGATCTCGGTGCTCGCCACGTTTGTGGGCATCTGGCTGCTGGGCAAGGTGGGGCGCCGCAGGATGCTGATCACCGGACAGGTGGGCACGACGTCGGCCCTGCTGCTGATTGGGCTCTTCTCGCTGATCCTGCCGGAAGGTTCCGTCCGCGGTTTCGTTATCCTGTCGCTGACCGTCACGTTCCTGGCGTTCCAGCAGGGTGCCATTTCGCCGGTCACCTGGCTGATGCTCTCCGAGATCTTTCCCTTGAAGATCCGCGGCCTGGGCATGGGCGCCTCCGCCTTCCTGCTTTGGATCGTCAACTTCCTGATTGGGTTCGGCTTCCCGCAGCTCCTGGCCGCCATCGGCATCTCCAATACGTTCTTCGTGTTTGCGGTGCTGGGGGTGGGCGCCATCGCGTTTGCCGCGAAATACGTGCCGGAAACCAAGGACAAGAGCCTCGAAGACCTGGAGCACTACTTTAAGAACGCGGCAGCCGGGAAAGCATAGCCTGCCCGTGGGACCAGCCGGTTGGCCCCACTTCGGTCAGCGCTAATTGAGGGCCAATGCCCCGTTGAGATTGTCTCAACGGGGCATTTCCTGTGTCCGGGGCATAGCCGAAGCACCTCGTTCCCCCGATCTGCGGGCCGCGAGGCGCAGGACTGAAACTTGCTTACGTAAGAACATGCTAATGACAGGACAAAGTATTGACTTTTGTGAGTGGGGTCACCATGATCTAGGAGAAGGCATTCGGCAGTGCGTAACGAAACGCGCGGAACAGCCCGAAAATCAAAGGAGATTTATCGTGAAGAAGTTTTCCTGGCGGAAGGCGGCGCTCGTAGCAGCCGTTGTCCCCATGATGGCCTTGAGCGCCTGCTCCAGCACAGGCGGCAAGACCGAGCAGGGCGGTACTTCCGGCGGGGGGCAGGTTGCAACCACTGCGCGGATGAAGATTGCGCTTGTCACCCACGCGGCTCCGGGCGACACCTTCTGGGACATCCTGCGCAAGGGTGCCGAGGAAGCAGCAGCAAAAGACAATGTGGAGCTGCTCTACACCTCCGACCCGGAAGGCGGACGCCAGTCGCAGCTGATCCAGCAAGCCATTGACCAGAAGGTTGACGGGATTGCGGTGACCCTCGCCAAGCCGGATGCCCTCAAGGACGTGCTGAAGAAGGCGACGGAAGCGGGAATCCCCGTGGTGAGCCTCAACTCCGGCGCCGACGTCTGGCAGGGCCTGGGTGCGTTCACCCACTTCGGTTCAGACGAGAACCTTGCGGGTGCGGCCGTAGGCGAGAAGCTGACGTCCATGGGCGTAAAACGACCCATCTGCGTCATCATGGAGCAGGGAAACGTTGCCCTTGACTCCCGCTGTGCAGGCGTCAAGTCCAAGATTCCCGCCACGGAGAACCTCTTCGTGCAGGGAACAGACATGACGCAGGTTTCCTCGACCGTCACCGCCAAGCTGCAGGCTACGCCCGAAGCCGACGCCATCATCGGGCTGGGGGCACCGTTCACCCTGACCATCAACAAAGCGGTGCAGTCCCTGAACCTGCAGGACAAGGTCAAAGTGGCCTCATTCGACATGAATGGTGAACTGGCCCAGGCAATTATCGACGGCAAGGTGGCCTTCACCGTGGACCAGCAGCCGTGGCTGCAGGGCTATGGTGCAATCGATGCCCTCTGGCAGGCCAAGCGCGCAGGCATCCACGTCGGTGGCGGGCAGCCCGTGCTGACCGGCCCCTCGATCGTCGACAAGACTGCCGCTCCCGATGTCCTCAAGTTCGCCCAGGAAGGCGTCCGCTAAGGACGCCGCTGCAGGTTCCGGGGCCCCGGCCCCGGAACCTGCACCAAGCAGGAGAAACCCACATGACTCAAGTAGCGGTACAACTCAAGCCGGTGGACGAACGAATCGCCCGGCAGAACCCCTTCCAGAAACTTCTCGGCAGGCCCGAGGTAGGTGCCCTGGTGGGCGCCATTGTCCTCTTTATCTTCTTCGCGTCCGTATCCCAGACGTTTATCCAGCCGGCCTCCTTCGCCACCGTCCTGTACGGCAGCTCGACCATCGGAATCATGGCCGTAGGGGTGTCGCTGCTGATGATCGGCGGCGAGTTCGATCTCTCCACCGGTGTTGCCGTCATCAGTTCGGCACTGACTGCCTCCATGTTCAGCTGGTACTTCAGCATGAACGTGTGGGTAGGCGTGGTGCTTGCCCTGCTCGTATCGCTCGGCATCGGATTCATCAACGGCTGGATCCTGATGAAGACCAAATTGCCCAGCTTCATCGTCACGCTGGCGACCTTCCTGATGCTGACAGGCCTGAACCTGGGCCTGACCCGCATGATCGGCGGCGGTGTCTCTTCGCCGTCAATTTCGAACATGGACGGGTACAAGTCGGCCCAGGCAGTCTTTTCCTCCTCCGTCACCATCGGCGGTGTGGCGGTAAACAACACCGTCTTCATCTGGATCGCCCTGGTGGCCCTGGCCTCGTGGGTCCTGCTGCGGACCAAGGTGGGCAACTGGATCTTCGCCGTGGGCGGTGACGCCAATGCGGCCCGCGCTGTGGGCGTTCCCGTCAAGGCAACCAAGATCGGACTCTTTATGGCCGTCGGCTTCTGCGGCTGGGTGCTGGGCATGCACAACCTGTTCGCTTTCGACGCGGTCCAGTCCGGCGAAGGCGTGGGCAATGAATTCCTCTACATCATCGCCGCCGTCATCGGAGGATGCCTCCTGACGGGCGGCTACGGATCGGCCGTTGGCGGAGCAATTGGTGCCTTCATTTTCGGTATGGCCAACAAGGGCATTGTGTACGCACAGTGGAACCCGGACTGGTTCAAGTTCTTCCTTGGCCTCATGCTGCTGCTGGCCACCATCGTCAACCTCATCGTCAAGCGCCGTGCGGAACTGAAGTAAGGGCCGGAAATGAACAGCGAAGCGATCGACCAACAAACCCTGCTCAAGAATGAAAAGGACCCGCTGACCCACACCCCTGTGCACCTGCTCTCCCTCGAAGGGGTGGGCAAGCACTACGGAAACATCGTGGCGCTGCGGGATGTCACCATGGCAGTGGACAACGGACGCGTCACCTGCGTCCTCGGGGACAACGGGGCAGGCAAGTCCACCCTGATCAAGATCATCGCCGGCCTCCACCAGCACGACGAAGGCACGCTGAACATCATGGGCGAGGAACGGAAATTCAATTCCCCCCGCGATGCACTCGACGCCGGAATCGCCACCGTTTACCAGGACCTGGCCGTGGTCCCGTTGATGCCCATCTGGCGGAACTTCTTCCTCGGTTCTGAGCTCACCAGCGGCTTTGGTCCCTTCAAGAGCATGGATGTCCAGAAGATGAAGGACATCACCAAAAAAGAACTCGCCGAAATGGGGATCGACCTTCGGGACGTGGAACAGCCCATCGGCCAGCTCTCGGGCGGCGAACGCCAATGCGTCGCCATCGCAAGGGCCGTGTACTTCGGCGCCAAGGTCCTCATTCTGGACGAGCCGACGGCGGCCCTCGGCGTCAAGCAGTCAGGTGTGGTGTTGCGTTACATCCTGCAGGCCAGGGACCGCGGACTCGGGGTCATCTTCATCACCCACAACCCGCACCACGCGTTCCCTGTCGGGGACCGGTTCCTCCTGCTCAAGCGCGGCAAGTCCATCGGCTACTACGACAAAAAGGACATTTCCCTGGACGAGCTCACGGCCCAGATGGCCGGCGGTGCCGAGCTGGCAGAACTGGCCCATGAACTGGAGCAGCTCGGCGGACACAGCGATGTGATCAAGGAGGTTCAGGCCGAGGTGGCCGATGTTGCCTACAGCGCAGAAACGCCAGGGAACAGCAGCCCGCGGCACGTGTAGCAGGGCGGTGCAGCAGGACCGGGACTGACCCGCCCGAAAGACGGGCCGGCCCGGCCGCCTGCCGCGGCGAAACAAACGAACAGCAGACGGGAAGACAGCATGCCGATCCGGGTTGGCGTTATCGGCGCCGGTGTTATGGGCGCAGACCATATCAAAAACCTCTCCACCACTATCAGCGGGGCTGAAGTCACCTTCGTGGCAGACCTCGACGGCGGCCGCGCCGCTGCGGCAGCGCCACCATCGGCCCGCACCACCACGGACCCTTCCGAACTGATCAACTCCAGCGAGGTTGACGCCGTCGTTGTTGCCTCGCACGACTCCACCCACGCCGGCCTGGTGCTGGAGTGCTTCGAAGCCATGACGCCGGTGCTGTGCGAAAAGCCGCTGGCACCTACCCTGCTTGAAAGCCGTGAGGTGGTGGCAGCCGACGCCGACATCGTCGCGGCAACCGGGGCATCGCTGCTGTCGCTGGGCTTCATGCGGCGCTTTGACCCTGGCTATGCCGCCCTCCGGGGTGCAGTCCAGGACCGCATCCAGGGCGAGCCGCTGATGATCCATTGCACCAGCCGTAATGCCACCGCAGGCCCGGGGTCAACCGCGGAATCCGCCGTCACCAACTCTGCCATCCACGAACTGGACATCATTCCGTGGTTGCTCGGCTCGCCCATTACAGAAGTCTCCTGGCAGGCAGGGAGGACCACGCGCCACGCTGGAGGCGGACTGCAGGACCCCGCGTTTATGCTGCTCCGCACCGCCGACGGTACCTTGGCCACGCTGGAACTGTTCCTGAACGCACAGTACGGCTACACGACCCGCTGCGAAGTTGTTTCCGAACGCGGGGTCACCGGGCTAAGGGACCCTGCCCTCTTAGGCATGGAAGAGGACGGAACCCGGCGCACCGCCGTGCCCGCGGACTGGCGCCCCCGCTTTGCGGATGCCTACAGGCTGCAGCTGCAGGCCTGGGTCACGGCACTCCGCCATGGCGACCAGCCACCGCTCGCCGCTGCGATGGACGGTCTGCACGCCTCGCTGGTGGCACACGCGATGATCCAATCGATGCACAGCGATGGTGCCTTCACCAAGGTCAACTACTCGTGAGCAGCCTGACACTGCCGATGTCCAGCATCCCTGATTCACGCGATGCCCCCGTGCTGCGCTGGGGAATCCTGGGGCCCGGCTGGATCGCGCAGCGCTTCACTGAATCCGTCCAAGCCCACACCGGCCAGGTGATCGCCGCCGTCGGGTCCCGTTCATTCGATCGTTCCAAGGCGTTCGCCGAGTCCTTCGGCATCCCCGCAGCCTTCGGCAGCTATGAGGAACTGGTGGCCGATCCGGGCATCGATATCGTCTACGTGTGTACGCCCCACACCGCCCACCACGCGGCGGCGGTCCTGGCCATCGGCGCCGGCAAGCATGTGCTGATCGAGAAGCCCCTCGCGCTCAACGCGGAGCAGGCGCGCGACATTGCCAGGCGCGCTGAAACTGCGGGAGTTTTCGCCGCCGAGGCCATGTGGAGCTTCTTCCTGCCAAAGTTCGATGTGATCCGGCAGGTCCTGGATGCCGGAACCCTGGGCACGATTACCACGGTGCTTGCGGAATACGGCGAACACTTTGAACCCGCCCACCGCATCTTCGATCCGGCCCTGGCTGGTGGCCCATTACTGGACCTGGGCACGTACCCGCTTGCCCTGGTCACTGAGGTCCTGGGCAGGCCCCAACGGCTGCACGCAATGGGCCAGCCCCACCCCTCCGGTGTCAACGCCCAGCTTTCCGCGGTGATGCAGTTCGAGGGCGGTGCCCAGGCCGTGGTGAACACCCATCTCCACAACTTCACACCCACCTGCGCAGTGATCGCCGGCTCCGAGGCGACGTTGAGCGTGGACGGTCCCTTCAATATGCCGGGAGGCTTCGAGCTTCGGTTCCCCCATGGGGAACGGCTGCGGTATGAGGAACCGCCGGGTGGCCATTTCGAAGGCCTGCATTATGAAGCGGCTGCTGTGGCCCGCTCCATCGCGGCTGGAGAGACAGAAAGCCCTCAGCGCCTGCTCGCTTCCTCCATCCAGACCCTGGAAGTAGCCGACGACATCAGACGTCAGCTTTCCATCGAGTTTCCAGGCGAAGGCAACCAGCCCGCCTGAATCCAATTTTATTTCCGACTCTTGAAAGGACATGCCACATGGCCTACATCACCCAAGATCCAACACCAGATCCCGCACCGGTGCGGATTGGTCTCATCGGCTCCGGCTGGATGGGAGCCTTCCATGCTGAGAGCATCGCCCGGCGGGTCCCCGGCGCATCCCTGGCGGCCATCGCAGACCCCAACGTGGAATCCGCCAAGACCCTGGCTGGGAAACTGGGTGCCGCGAAAGTGACGGCCAGCGCTGAGGATATCCTCGCGGACCCGGAAATCGACGCCGTGATCATCGCCAGCCCGGCCCGCTTCCATGCGTCGCTGGTCGCCCAGGCCGCGGCCGCCGGGAAGCACGTCTTCTGTGAGAAGCCGGCCGCGCAGGGGCTGGAGGAACTCGGCGCCGCGCTCACCGCCGCAGAGCAAGCGGGCGTGCACTTCCAGGTCGGCTTCAACCGCCGGTACGCCGAAGACTTCCAGGCGGCCAAGAGGGACCTGTCCGCCGGTGTTGCCGGAACGCCGCAGCTCCTGCGCTCGCTGACGCGCGATCCCGGGACGGGAAGCATCCCCAACGCCGCCAAGGTGCCGGCTTGGACCATCTTCCTGGAAACCCTCATCCATGACTTCGACACCCTCAACTGGTTCAATGAGGGGGCCGAGCCCGTCGAGGTGTACGCCGTGGCGGATGCGCTGGTGGAGCCTTCCCTGCGCGAACAGGGATTTCTGGATACAGCGGTAGTGACCATCAGGTACAGCAACGGTGCCATCGCGGTGGCGGAAGCGAACTTCAGCGCCCTGTACGGGTACGACGTCCGCGGCGAAGTCTTCGGTTCCAAAGGTATGGTGCAGGCCGGCCGTTCCACGGAAACTGCGGCCCTCAGGTACACGGCGGAGGGGCTCGCCGCGGACACCCCGCGGCTCAATGTCGAGCTGTTCAGCCAGGCCTACACGGACGAACTCGCCGACTTTGCCGCGGCCGTGCGGGCAAAGCGCGACGGCGGCCCCCCGCCGTCGTCCGCTTTCACCTTGACTCCCGTGGGCGCCGACGCCCGACGCGCCCTGGCGGTGGCCCTGGCCTGCATCGAATCGGCCAAAAGCGGCGCTCCTGTAGCGGTAGCAGAGAGGGCAGGCGTCTGATGCGGCTTGCCGTCTGCGCGGAGATGGTCTTTACGGACCTTCCGTTTGTGGAACGGGTACGCCGGATTAACGAGGCGGGATTCGACGTGGAACTGTGGGATGCCCGGGACAAGGACATCCAGGCGCTGAAGGCAACGGGAGCCGTTTTCTCATCCATGACTGGTTATTCGTCCGGCAGCCTCGTGGACCCGAATACGGCCGATGACGTGGTCCGGACGGCTGAAGCGCTGATCCCCACAGCACTGGAACTGGGCGTGAGCCGGATGGTGGTGCACCCCGCGGAACTGGTGCAGGGCCAAGCCGCACGACCCGTCTACCGTTCCTCAGGCCGCATGTGGGCGACAGGCGCGCGGACCCTGGAAAAGCTCGGGAGGTTGGGCGAAAAGCATGGCGTGACATTCTGCCTGGAGAACCTGAACACCGTCCTGGACCACCCCGGCATCCCTTTGGCCCGGGCCAAGGACACGCTCATGCTCGTGGAAGCGGCAGGCCATCCGAACGCCAAACTGATGCTGGATCTCTACCATGCACAGCTGGGGGAGGGGAACCTTATTGAACTTGTGAGGGCGGCCCTGCCGTACATCGGTGAAATCCAGGTGGCCGACGTTCCTGGACGCTGCGAGCCGGGTACAGGGGAAATCAACTACGCAGCTGTTGCACGGGCCCTTGCTGACGCCGGATATGAGGGCACAGTGGGCCTGGAGGCGTGGGCCAAGGACGACAGCAATGCAGCCCTCGAGGCCTTCCGCACCGCCTTTACCGTCTATGCAGGGGAAAAACGATGAAAGATGTAACGCTTGGCCTGGTGGGCGTCGGCAGGATCGGCGTGATGCACGCCAATAATATTGCGGCCCTCAATGATGTGTTGAACCCGAAGAACATCAACGTCCGGCTCCGGCTCACGGATGTGGCCGAAGAGCATGCCCGGAACGTGGCCGCCGGCCTCGGTGCCGGGTACCAGCCGTCCGTTGACGCGCTTCTGGCCTCCGGAATCGACGGCCTGGTGGTAGCCACGGGGACTGCCACTCATCCGGAGTTGATCAGGGCGGGGGTGGACGCGGGCATCCCGGTCTTCTGCGAAAAGCCCGTGGCCTTGAACGTTGCAGACGCCCTGCCCGTCCTGGACTACATCAGGGACAAGAACGGCGTGGTCCAGATAGGCCACCAGCGCCGATTTGATGCCGGGTACCTGGAAGCCAGGAGGGCTTACCAGGCCGGCGAGTTGGGATGGATCCACTCCCTGCGTGCGGTCACCTGCGACATGGCCCCGCCGCCCGTGGAATTCCTGGCAACCTCCGGCGGGCTCTTCCGCGATTGCTCGGTCCACGACTTTGACATCCTGCGCTGGCTGACCGGCCGTGAAATCGTGGAAGTCTATGCCAGGGGATCCAACAACGGGGATCCGGCGATCGGCGCTGCGGGGGATGTGGACACCGCGCTGGCGCTGGTGACGTTCGACGACGGCACGGTCGGAACAGTCTCGGCGACGCGGTACAACGGGGCCGGCCACGATGTGCGGCTGGAAATCCAGGGTTCCTTCCGGTCGCTCATGGTGGGCCTTGACGATAAGACCGCCATGGCATCGGCGGAGCCGGCAGTCGTTTTTCCCTCGGGTCAGGCGCACAGGACGTTTGCTGAGCGTTTCGACCAGGCATACCGTTCCGAGATGGCCGCTTTTGTTGAGCTTGTCCTTGGCCAGCGGGATAACCCGTGCACGCCCGAGGACGCCGTGGCCGCGTCCCGGGTGGCCGACGCCGCGCAGGAGTCCCTGGCCAGCGGCCTTCCGGTTCGGGTGGCAGGAGCTGTGGCCAGCCCGGCGTCTTAGGCCACAGCAGGTCAGGACACTGCGTGCAGCCTGGGGAGCGCGTCCACCAGGGGAGCCAGTTCCGGAATGTCGCGCGCCTCTCCCAAGGCACGTTCGAGGGTGGCGTTGTGCACCGGCCTGGCTTCCGCCAGGAGGCTGAGGCCGGCGGGTGTCAGTTCGGTGTAGATGCCGCGGCGGTCATCGGCGCACAGGATCCTGGTCAGGAGGCCGCGGTCCTCCAGCCGGTTCACCAGGCGCGTGGTGGCGCTGGGGCTCAGTGCCGAAGCGCGGGCGAGCTGCTGCATCCGCATGTGCCACCCGTCCTGGCGGCTGAGGGCATCCAGGACGGTGTACTCCACCACGGACAGCTTTGATTCCGCCTGGAGCGCGCGCTCCAGCTCGGTTTCGATCAGCCCGTGGAGGGCGGCCAAAGTGCGCCAGCCTTGCGCGCGGACCTCAACGGCGTCGTCCTTGATGCCCATACATTGCTCCTTAAGGGGGACAGCCGGGCGGCCGTGGGGTACGGCAGCCAACCTGCCCGAGAGTGCACACGAGATAGTTGCTTGCGCGGGATATTTGCATGTGCAACAATAAATACCGCGTCTGCAACTATTTTAGGCGCCCACCGCACCCCACACAACCCAAAGGAGCACCGGCATGCCCGTCGGACTGATAGCCCTCGCCCTTGGCGGGTTTGGCATCGGACTCACCGAATTCGTCATCATGGGCCTCCTGCCCGAAGTGGCTGCCAACTTCCAGGTCACCGAGGCGCAGGCGGGCTGGTTCATCTCCGGCTACGCCTTGGCCGTAGTGGCCGGCGCCCTCGGGCTCACGGCAGCTGTGACCCGGCTTGACCGCAAGCCCGTGCTGGCCGCGCTGCTTGTCCTGTTTATTGCCGGAAACCTGCTCTCCGCCACTGCGGCCGGCTACTGGCCCATGATGGCCGGGCGCGTTATCGCCGCGCTCGCACACGGAGCGTTCTTCGGCATCGGCTCCGTCGTGGCCGCAGGCATGGTCCCGCCCAACAAAAGAGCAGGAGCCATCGCACTGATGTTCACCGGCCTCACCGCAGCCAACGTCCTGGGCGTCCCGTTCGGCACCCTCCTTGGCCAGGCCGCCGGCTGGCGGGCCACCTTCTGGGCAATTACGGTCATCGGCGTGGCCGCGCTCGCCGGGATCCTGGCACTCGTCCCCAGGGCGGCCGGCGGCAAAGCCGAAGCCGGGGGACTGCGCCGCGAACTCCGGGCCTTCAGATCGGGCCAGGTATGGCTCTCCATTGCGGTCACCATCCTGGGATTCGGTGGAATGTTCGGCGCCTTCACCTACATCGCCTACACCCTGACCGAGGTCACCGGCTTCGCCCCCACCACGGTGCCATGGCTGCTGATCGTCTTCGGTGTGGGCCTCTTCGCGGGTAACACTCTTGGCGGGAAGGCCGCAGACCGGAACATCGACCGCACCCTGCTGGTGGTGCTCGCCGTCCTGTCCGCTATCCTCGTCCTCTTTGCCCTCACCGCAACTAGCCAGGTGCTCACGGTGGCATCCCTGGTGTTGATGGGCGGCTTCGGCTTCGCCACTGTTCCGGGCCTGCAAATGCGGGTGATGACCTACGCGAGCAGCGCCCCCACCCTGGCTTCCGGCGCCAACATTGGGGCCTTCAACGTGGGCAATGCACTGGGCGCATGGCTCGGCGGCGTCACCATTTCCGCAGGCCTGGGCTACACCTCACCCATTTGGGCCGGCGCCGGCATCACGCTGCTGGGCCTGGCGGTGATGGCGTTCGCGGCAGCTGCTGCCAAGCGCAAAAACACGCTAGGCGCCGGAGGAACGGCGGACCATCAGGGTGGGCTCGAGCTTGCGGGTCACGGCCGGTCCTGACGTTCCGGCCACCCGTTCCAGCATGAGCCCCGCCGCCATCCTGCCCAGTTCTCCTGCGTGCTGGTCGATGGAGGTCAGCCCTATCAGCGGGGATGCCGCCACCTCAATGTTGTCGCAGCCCACGATGGCCACATCGTCCGGGACCAGCAGGCCATGGGCGGCCAGCGCTTCCATGATGCCAATGGCGGTGAGGTCATTGTGGGCGAAAATCGCCGTGGGAAGGGTGGCGCCAGAGGCCAGGAAGTTCTCCATCACCGCCCGGCCGCCCCGCTCCGTCATATCGCTGTGCACCAGCAGCGGTTCCAGGCCGAATTTTTTCATCGCCGCCAGGTAGCCTTCCCGGCGGGCGGTGTAAGGCAGCCAGTCCGAGATGTCCACGTGCGCGATGCGCCGGTGCCCCAGCTCGTGGAGGTGCTCCACCGCCAGCACCCCGGATCGGAAGTCGTCGCACAGGACTGAATCAACGCCGTCGACCTCCAGTTCCCGCGTGATGACGACGGCGGGAGTCCCGCGAAGTGCCGCCGCCAGTTCGGCGGAGGAGCCGGTGCAGCCGGCCAGGATGACGCCGTCCACACGCAGGTCCACGAACGACCTCACAGCTTCCAGCTCGGTGCCGGGGTCGGCGGAGCCGACGGCGACCATCACCTGGTTGCCGCTGCCCGCGAGTCCTTCGGTGATGCCGTCGTAGATGTCTGCGAAGACCGAGTTGTGCAGGTCCAGGAACAGCACGCCCAGGGTGTTCGTGCGCCGGCTAGCGAGGCGGCTGGCGAGCCGGTTCGGCGAGTAGCCCAGGGCGGCGGCGCTTTCCAGGACCGCCGTCCGCTTGGCGGATGAGACTTTGGGGGAGTCCCGCATCACCAGGGACACCAGGGCGCGGCTCACCCCGGCTTCACGCGCCACATCCTCCATGGTGACGGAGCGGTTCGCAACGGGGCTCTGTTTCACAAGACTCCACTATGCCAGTCTGCCGCTGCCGCGCGGGGGCGGGGCTCAGACGCCGAACGGCAGCCGCGGGTCGATCTCCTGGCCATCCCAGCTTTGGCGGACCCAACCGTGGTGGGGGTCGTCGCTGATCAGCCACTCGCGGACAGGCCCCGGGCCGGCCATGACGTTCAGGTAGTACAGGTCGTAGCCGGGCGCCGCCATTGCGGGGCCGTGCCAGCCGTAAGGGACAAGGACCACGTCACCCGTGCGGACCTCGGCGGAGACATCGATGGGACGCTCGTCGGAGGCGTAGACGCGCTGGTAGCCGATGGCGTCGGCGTCTGCGGGCGCCGGCGAGCCGGCGGCCACCTGCGTCTCGAAGTAGTAGATCTCCTCGAGGTGCGTCTCGCCGTCCTTCTCCTCGTCATGCTTGTGCGGGGGATAGGAGGACCAGTTGCCGGCCGGGGTCAGGACCTCGCAGACGATGAACCGGTCGGCCTCGAGTGCGGCCGGCGTGCCGAAGTTGTGCACCTGCCGGGAGCAGTTGCCGGCTCCGCGGAGCTCCACCGGGGTTTCGCCCGCCGTCACCAGCCGGGTGGGGTAGGAGGCATGGGCCGGGGCGGTGGCAACAGCCACCCGGCCTCCGTCGGCTGAACTGATGGTCATAGCCCTCCCGGTGCCGGAGTAGAGGACATCCGTGGGGCCGTTGAACACTGACGCGCGGCCGGTCAGCTGGTATTCCGCCCCGTCCACCGTGGCGGTGAAGGATCCGTTGAGGGGGACTACGATTCGTTCCTCATCCGCGGCGGGAAGTTCGACGGCGGCCCCGGCGGTGAGTGTGGCGACCTTCAGTCCGGTATGCGCCCAGCCGTCGACGGTAAGGGTGGAGTCGGACGTTCCGATCGAGACATCCCACTTGCCGTCGGCGGCGGCGCCCAGGGGGTAGACCCAGTTGGTCATGGAGTAGGCTCCTTTGATTATCGCTGTACGAGAGTCATTTCAAAGCTGTAGGAATCGGCGCGGTACACGTGGTGGCCTGTCTCCACGCGGCGGCCGGTGTCATCCGTGGCGGTACGCTCCATCGTGACCAGGGCCGACCCTTCGCCGGTCTCCAGCATGGACGCCTGGTACTCATTGGCCGTCATGGCCCCGATCCGCTGGTTGGCGAGCCGGAAATTGACGCCGCCTCGGCGGAGGATCGCGTAGAGGCCTTCCGCGGTGAGCGTGGCCTGATCCATCTCCGTAATATCGTCGCGCACCCAGTTCTCCATCAGGGCGAGCGGTTTGCCCCCCACTTTCCGAAGCCTGGTGAAGTGGTACACCTTCGAGCCTGCGGGGAGCTGGAGTGTGGCAAGGATGGCGTCGTCGGCTTCGATATGGGAGAAGCTCAGGACTTCCGTGGTGGGTTTCTTGCCGTTGTTGGTGAGGTCGTCATAGAGGCTGGAGAGCTCCAGGGGACGCCGCACCTGGCTGGACACCACCTGGGTTCCCACCCCGCGTTTGCGCACCAGCAGGCCGGACCGAACCAGCTCGTCCATAGCCTTGCGCATGGTGGGGCGGGACAGGTTCAGCTGGGCTGCAAGGTCAATCTCGTTGTCCAGCCGGCTTCCAGGTTCCAGGACTCCACTGTAAATGGCGGCCTCGATGCCCTGCACCACTTGGTGGTAAAGCGGGACGGGGGAGGAGCGATCGATGCTGAGACCCAGGTTGTTCGCCACTTTTACGTTCCTGTTCCTGGTGGCAGTCCGTTCGGGCCTGTGAGCGCCGGCTGCTTTGCCACTATATGTTCTCTTGATAGGACATAGTTCTTCCTCGATCGTAGCAGGCTGGAATTGCCGGTCAAAGGCCTTGGCGCACCCTCAAGGGGCAGGAGCGCCCCGAAGGCGAATGTTCTGACATTAAGTCTTTCTATTGACGATGCTGTTAGAGCGCTCTAACGTTAGTGCACACATCACATTCACCGGTCGTCCTTCCGGTCCCCCTGAGAACCTGAGAGGCAACAATGCTGTTGCAAAAACCGTCCCAAGGCGTCCCCGGCCAACACCGCGGGTACCTCGCCCGGCTCACTGTCATTTCCACCCTCGGCGGCCTGCTGTTTGGCTACGACACCGGTGTTATCTCCGGCGCGCTGCTGTACATGAACGACTCCCTGAACATGAACGCCGTCGAGGAAGCAACAGTGGTGAGCGCGCTGCTGTTTCCCGGTGCGGCAGCAGGCGCCCTCGCGGGCGGCCGGATGGCTGACAAGCTCGGCAGGCGCGGTTCCCTGCTGGTGTGCGCCCTGCTGTTCCTGCTCGGAGCCATCGGCTGCGCCACCGCACCCAACGTTTCCTTTATGATTGCCGCCCGGGTCCTGCTGGGCCTGGGCGTTGGCGCGGCCGCCGTCACCTGCCCCCTTTACCTGGCGGAGATGGCACCGGCCCACCTCCGCGGCCGGATGGTGACCATCAACGAACTGATGATCGTGACCGGCCAAATGCTGGCCTTCGCCATCAACGCCCTCCTGGACGCCCTGATCCACGACACTGAAGTCTGGCGCACCATGCTGGGCATCGCATCGCTCCCGGCGCTGGCCCTGCTCGCAGGCATGCTGATGCTCCCCGAGTCACCGCGCTGGTACGCCATCCGCGGCCGGCTCGAGGACAGCCGCCGCGTGCTCAACCTGAGCCGGAACCCGGAGGAAGCAGCCCGGGAGTTCGAAGAGATCGCCCAAGCCGCACAGACGGCCCAAAGAGAGCGCGGCCACGCCTGGCGCGACCTCCGCAACAACCCGTGGATGCGCCGGCTGCTGTGGATCGGCATCGGCCTCGCCACCGTCCAGCAGGCCACCGGCATCAACACCGTCAACTACTACGCCCCCACCATCCTGGAAAAGAGCGGCCTCGGAGTCAGCGCTTCGCTCGTGGCCACCATCGGCGTCGGGGTGACCTCAGTCTTGATGACCGTCCTGGGCATCTGGCTGCTGGGTTTCATTGGCCGGCGCAGGATGCTGGTCATCGGTTTCTCCGGCGTGGTGGCCTCGCAGGCCCTGCTGGCGCTCGTCTTCCTGCTGCCCCAGTCCGACCTTGCCAGCTACACCATCCTCGCCGCCATGATGTTGTTCGTTGCGTTCGTCCAGTGCTTCATCGGCACCTGCGTGTGGCTGCTCCTCTCCGAAATGTTCCCGCTGGCCATCCGCGGCTTCGCCATGGGAATCGCGGTCTTTGCACTCTGGACGGTCAACGCGGCCATCTCCTTCCTGTTCCCGATCGTGGTGGGCGCGCTGGGGTCCACAGGCACCTTCGGATTGTTTGTCCTTGTCAACCTGGCCTCGCTCGCCTTTGTTATCAAGTGCGTTCCCGAAACCAAGGGCCGTTCCCTCGAAGAGCTCGAGGCCCACTTCCGCGGAACTGACGAGCCGGTCCGCCTGCCGGCATAAGCAACGCGGGGTCAGTTCCAGCCCATCCGGGAGCTCCGGATGGGCGCGGACTGACCCCGCGTTGCATGCGCAGTTGACCTACGCTTGGTGGATGAGCACCATGAAGGGCCGGCCGTGAATCTGTCCGGAAAACTCGGGCCCAGTCCCCGCAGCCTCGACGTGGAGGATCTGGCCAGCTTCGACCGGCTGGTCAGTGCCGGAGCCGAAGAGATGGACGGCTGGCACGCCCAGTCCCTTGATCTCCGGGGACGGTCCACGGCGCTGGACCGGATCCGCGTTGAAGGCGCCATCTTCCTGGGCTGCCTATTTGATGAGGGGATGGAAGACGCGCTCCGCCGCCGGGGCGCCCTGATCTTTCCGCGCCTCGAAGGCGTACCCTTCAACCCGTACCGGGCAGGGCTCTACTCGCCGCAGGAGCTGTACGCAGGCCTGGAAAATTCTCCCTACGAGGAACTGCCCGACGCACGGATCTACCAGTGGAGCATCCAGCCCGGGCTGCGGCACCGGCTCGATGCCACCCTGGCCTCGGCCCTCCACGACCACGCCATCGGCGATGCGCTGGACGAGCTTCACCGCTCGGATGCGTGGGCCGGCCGGAAAATGGTGGGTGTGATGGGCGGGCACGCCGCCCAGCGGGGCAGCACCGACTACGCGCAGGCGGCGCTGCTGGGCAGGCTGCTGGCACGGGATGGCCACGTGGTGGCGACGGGCGGCGGGCCCGGTGCCATGGAGGCTGCCAACCTGGGCGCCTACCTCAGCCAGGCCGACGACGGCGCGCTGCATGGTGCGCTGCGGACGCTCGCCTCCGTCCCTGGCTTCCGTCCCTCCGTGTCCGCGTGGGCGCGTGCGGCGGCCGCCGTCGTCGAACTCTTTCCGGAAGGCACTCCGTCCCTGGGAATCCCCACCTGGTTCTACGGCCACGAGCCGCCCAACTATTTCGCCACGCACATCGCCAAGTACTTCGCGAACGCCATCCGGGAGGCCATCCTGCTGGAGCTGTGCCACGGCGGCATCGTGTTCCTGCCCGGCGCGGCCGGAACAATCCAGGAGATCTTCCAGGATGCGTGCGAGAACTACTACGCCGCGGACGCGAAGGTTACCCCGATGGTGCTCGTGGGCAAGCATCACTGGGAGCATGAGTACCCGGCATGGCCCATGCTGCGCAGCCTGGCAGCGGGACGGTGCATGGAAGAGCAGATCTTCCTGGTGGACTCAGTGGAGGAGGCGGCGGCCGTCCTGCGCCGCTGACCAGTTCACCGGCTGCCAGCAGACCGGCCCGGACCGGTTACAGGTCCTTCCGGCACTGCGCCTTGCTCAACTCGTACAGGCCGTTGAGGTCCCCGGCGGACAGCCCCTCGGGAGTGCCGATCTCCGGATACATCAGCTGGGTGGGATCCTCCACATGGTCCAGCCCCATCACGTGGCTGAGTTCGTGCAGGATCACGGCCGTCGCGTACAGATGGCCGTCGGGGTTCAGGAGCTCGGTACCGATTTGGGGTGCATCCAGGTCCAGGCCGCCGGTCACAAAAGTCTTGGCACCGTCGTCGTAGCTGTAGTGCGTGCTGCCGCCGGTTCCGATGACCTTTCCCTTGAGCTGCGGTGCAACGTCCGGGGTGGTCCACGCGATGAGCAGCGGCGCCCAGCGCTGGCCATAGGCATCCGGCTGGTACGGGGGACGCTGCGGCGACGGCTGCTCGCTGGTGGTGCCGTCATAAACAAACGTGATGCCCGTGGCTGCGGAGATAGCGTTGATGGCATCGGATACCAGCTGCTGTGCGCCGGCCGGGGCCAGGTCATCGTTGACCACATAGTGCAGCGGCCGGCAGGGTGAGTAGCCCACCGGACTGCCGTCGCCGTTGACGGCGAGGAACTTGTAGGAATCGCTCCCTCTCTGTGGGGGCACGGGCTCAGCCAAGGGCGCGTCCGCTTCCTCGAATCCCGGGGGCGGAGCCTGCGTCCGCGCCTCGGCCGGTGCATTCGCTTCGGCCTCGCCGGCAGATGGCGCCCGTGGCCCCTCCTGCTGGCCTCCCTGTCCCAGACGGATATCAAGGAGGTCCCTGAACCGCGGATTGTCCAGCACCAGTGCGGTGCCGAAGAGTGCTGCGGAGAACAATGCACCCGTCAGCACGAACCGGGCGGCTGCATGGGTACTTCCCGTACGCGCCCGCCTCCCGCCATGTCGCGGCTGGTCCTCCACTACTGCACCCCCATCTGCTCAGTGAGCCCTATCGTGTATGGAGCCTACTGCCAACGGGCCGGGGTGCTAGCCAACAACTGTGCCGAAGACGAGGCCCAGAAGATAGGTAACCGCGGCGGCGCCCAGGCCGATCGCGAGTTGCCGCAGGCCCCGGGTCAAGGGTGAGGTGCCGGAGAGCAAACCGACAATGCCGCCGGTGACCAGGAGGGCAAGGCCCACCAGTACGCCGGCAACCACCAGCGCCGGGAGTCCGGTCAGGCCGAACAGGAACGGCAGGATGGGCACGATGGCGCCGGAGGCAAAGAAGCAGAAGCTGGACAGTGCTGCTCCCCAGGCTGTGCCCACGGCCTCGTGCTCGTCCTCGGCCTCGGGCAGCTCCGGCTGGAGGGAGAGGCTGGGGTCGCAGTCGCAGGACAGCAGGCCCATGCGTTCGGCTACCCGGTGCTGCGCGGCTTCCTGGGACATACCCCTGGCCAGGTAAACGAGGAGCAGTTCGTTGTGCTCAAGGTCCAGCTTCGGCGCCGCTGCCAGCGTGATTTGGGTGGGGCGGGTGGCTGCGAGGAGCTCGCGCTGGGAGCGGACGGAGATGAATTCTCCGGCGCCCATCGACATGGCGCCGGCAAGAAGGCCGGCGATGCCGCTGAGGAGGACCACGGTGCTGGCCACACCGGACGCCGCCATGCCCATCACCAGGGAAAGGTTGCTGACCAGGCCGTCGTTTGCACCGAAGACGGCGGCGCGGAAGGTGCCTGCCAGGCGGTTGCGCCCGCGCGTGGCAAGGCCGCGGACCACTTCTTCGTGGATTTGCTCGTCGGCGGCCATTGCCTCGGTGGCGTTGGGGTCCTTGGCGTAGGGGGAGCGGCCTTCTGCCCGCTGGGCCAGGGCAAGGACGAAGACCGAGCCGAAGTGCCGGGCCAGGAAACCCAGCAATTGGCTGCGGATGGACGCCGGACGCGGTTTGCCCGCGTGCTCACCCAGGAGGCGGAGCCAGTGGTCCTCGTGCCGGCCCTCGGCTTCGGCAAGGGCCAGCAGGATTTCCCGCTCCTCGCCCTGCCGGTTTTGGGCCAGGTCCCGGTAGACGGCAGCCTCGGCGCGTTCGTCGGCAAGGTACTGGCGCCAGCGGCGGATGTCCGACGGCGACGGCCGCGACTCTTCCCTGGTAGGGGCGTTCGGGTGGTTGGGACGGGCGTGCTGCGACACGGAAAACTCCTGGGCTGGACGGGCATGATGTGGCCCCATTGACACGCCAGCTTACCGCGGAATTCCGCGGTTTTTCGGCTGGCATCCCTCACTCCGGAGTTTCGGCGTCCCTTAAATTTTGGCTGGTTTTTGGGGGTTCGGGCGGCCGGCAACACACCCTTGACCATGGCACCGGGCGGTGCTGTGATGAAAGTGTGGCGCCCTGCCGGCACCCGCCAAAAGAGCACGTCAGGTACGAACAAACGGAGGTTGCACAATGAACACCACCGGACAGCACCCGGACATGCCCCACCTTGATTCCGTAGAAGCCGATCCCGCGTACGACTACGCCGAGGATGTCCCCGTCAGCGAAGAGGACTGGGACACCGAGGATGAATTCCTGGATGCGGAAGAACCCGTGGTCCAGGCGCCCCCTGTGGTGATAGATGCCGAGGACCGGGTGGTCCCGCTGGATGATGACGAGGTCCGCGAAACCGAATAGCCCGGATACGGACGGGACAGGGCACGCGGAACAGAACATAAACGGACGACGGCGGCACTTCCCTTCGCTGGAAAGCGAAAGGAGGTGCCGCCGTCGGGCGCGTTTTTAAGGGTTGGTGCGGCTACGCGGTGGGGACCGCTTCCGGTGACGCCTCTTCGGCCGCCTGGCCGGAAACGCGGCGCTGCCAGTTCCGCATCACCTGGGGATCGGTGGGCTTGGTCAGCAGGGAAACCGCGACGTATACCACCCCGGAGGCCAGCAGGCCGTAGTAGATGGGCTCGTTGGCGTAGATGCCGTCCAAGGGGGCTTTGGCGTTGATTTCCAGGATGATCATGGTGCCCAGCGTCACCACGGAACCCACGGCCATGGAGGCTGCTGCGGCGATGCCGGTGCCGCGCTTCCACACCAGGCCGCCGAGAATGGCCACCAGGAGGCCGCCCACCAGGATGTCATAGGCAATGGTCAGGGCGGCCACCACATCCTTGGTGATGATGGCGATGACTATGGCGATGACGCCGAGGACCAGGACCCAGATGCGGTTGGCTTTGACGTCGTGCTCGGGGTTGTCGCTGTCCTCGGTGCTGATGTCCTTGCCGAACCAGCTGGCCACGAACGGCAGGACGTCGGCGCGGGCCACGGTTGCGGCGGCGATCAGGGCGCCCGATGCCGTGGACATCATGGCGGCCACGGCTGCCGCGAGCACCAGCCCGCCGATGCCCAGGGGCAGCAGGTTCTGGGCTACCTCGGCGTAGACGTCGTCCTTGGCGGCGATCTTGATGTCGGACAGGGCAACGCTGGCGGCCATGCCGATCAAGGCACCGGCCACACCGTAGAGGATGCAGTAGATGCCGGCGGTGGCGCCGCCCCAGCGGGCCACACCCGGGGTTTTGGCCGTGAAGACCCGCTGCCAGATGTCCTGGCCGATGAGCAGGCCCAGGGTGTACACCACGAAGTAGGTGATGATGGTCTGCAGGCCGATGCCGTCGATCTGGAAGAAGCTCTCGTCCACGCGGCTGCGGATGCCGTCGAAGCCGCCGGCAGCGTTCAGGGTGAAGGGGAGCATCAGGAAGAAGATGCCCACGGTCTTGATGACGAACTGCACCTGGTCCGCCAGGGTGATGGACCACATCCCGCCGATGGTTGAGTAGACCAGCACAATTGCACCGCCGACGGCGATGGCCATGGCCCGGTTCCAGTCGAAGAGCACCACAAAGATGGTGGCGTAGGCGCCGGTGGACGTGGCGCACAGCATCAGCGTGTATGCGAGCATCACGATGCCGGAGGCCTCCGTGGCCCTGCTGCCGTACCGCAGGGTGAGCATTTGCGAGACGGTGTAGATCTTCAGCTTCTGGATTGTTCCGGCGAAGAGCAGGCTGAGGAGCAGGACGCCGGCTCCGATGGCCACCACCAGCCACATGCCCGAGATGCCGAACTTGTACCCGAGGCCGACGCCGCCGACGGTTGAGGCTCCGCCCAGGACGACGGCGGCCATGGTGCCCGTGTAGAGGAAGGGGCCGAGGCGGCGGCCGGCCACCAGGAAGTCACTGTTGTTCCTGGTGCGGGACTTGCCCCACCAGCCGAAGGCCAGCATTGCGAGAAGATACACCACGACAATGGCGATGTTGATGACACTTGAATCCACGTTGGACTCCTTGGACTGTGCGGCAGCCGGGGTGGCTTCCGGAAGGGGGAACGGGAGGAAACCGCTGCACGGGGTGGGGTGGGAGCAGGTTCTCGATTATTGCCCGATAGGCAACAGATGTTTTCCAAAGAGTAGGCTGTGACCGTGGTAACAGTCAAGGGCGCACTGGCGCACGCGCTGCTGCTCGCCGGGGCGCGTCCGCCATGGGAGCGTCACAGAAGCGGCTGGCCATTAGTATTGCTCCAGAGCCGGGGCCGGGCCGCCGGCCATGAAAGGTATGCAGATGAAGGCACTGCCAGTTGAGCCGAGCAACGTGCCGGTTGCTATCGGTTCCAGGATCCGGGCCGCCCGGCAGTCGCAGCGGCTCACTATCGAGCAGGTTGCCGACGCCACCGGGCTCACCAAGGGGTTCCTCAGCCGGGTGGAACGCGACCTCACGTCCCCGTCCGTGGCCTCGCTCGTCACGCTCTGCCAGGTCCTGTCAATTTCCATCGGCGACCTTTTTGCGGCGCCGGAAACCCACCTGACCAAGCGCAACGACGGGCCCCGGATCTCGCTCGGCGGCCAAGGGATCGTGGAGCGCCTGCTGACCGCCCGCTCCGAGCGGCGGATCCAGATCATCCAGGCCTGCATCGAGCCGCACGGCCGCGGCGAGTCCGAACTCTACGCCGTGGACTGCGATGTTGACGTGCTCCACGTGATCAAGGGCAGCATCCGGCTGATCCTCACCAATGAGCAGTACGACCTGAACACTGGGGACACTGTCACCTTCCCCGGCCGGGAACCGCACACGTGGGTCAACCCCACCGACAAACCTGTCGAGGTTCTCTGGGTCCTGGTTCCCGCCGCCAGCCGGTAGCCTCCCCCTTTGGCTGCGTGCGTTCCTGCCCGGTTACTTCCGGCACTCCGCACCGGCTGCCGCTTGTCCGGGCGTAAGTCAGCCCTGCCCGGGTCCGCTGTCCCGGAGTAACTGGGCTGGGCCGCACGGGCTTTAGCGGACCGGCGGCCGGTGGGCTGCCAGAACCGCCTTGATTTCCGCTGCCACCCGGTCAGGGCTGAATCAGATATGTTCGGGCATGTAGCGCAGGACGGCGAAGCCCTTGACCGCTGACGCGTTGTTCCGGTCCCTGTCGCGGAGCATGTCAGCCCGTTGTGAGTGGAACGCGAAGCCGTCGATCTCGACAATGAGGAAGCCGTCCAGGAGGAAATCCACCCTGCCGATGCCCGGGAGAAACACCTGGGCCTGATAGGCAATGCCGTTCGTCCGGAACAGGTGCTGTGCATCGACTTCCACAATCGATTCTGCCCGCAGATCGATGTCCCGCAAGGCCCGCAGCGCTGTTCCCGAGCGGTCCGCCCGTAACTGGTCCGCCAACAGTTCCCGCGGCACACCTTGCAGGCGGATCGCGGAGGTGGCCATTGCAGTGGATGCCGGAGGTGCCAGGCAGCCGAGTGCGTGCAGGGCTACATCTTCCACCGCTGCGACCGGCATGAGCGGATGCCCTGGGAACCTGACGGTGCGGTGCCGGACGAATCCGTGGCCGTGGCCATGGTTGCAGGCCAAGTGCGGCCGTTCGGGTGGTTGCCTTAGCCAGAGTCCGTAATGCGTGGCCGCGCTGGCGCAGCTGATCCGGGCGTTGTGCCGGATTGCAGCATGGAGGGCCTCGTCGCAGTCCGCCAGGGCAAAAACCCCGCGCCTGGGCTGGGTTACGCCGGACTCCTTGAGTCGCAGCAGATCCCGGCGTGAGAATCCGGCCTCCAGGAGTTGCGCTGAACGGGCCACCCCGCCGGCCCGCTTGAGGTAGTCGAGAACTTCCATACCGCCATCTGACGCTGGAGGCTGCCCTGTGGGAACCTGCGCGCAGTTGTATGTGGGTAAATTCCGGGGCAAGGGTGGGCATTCCTGCCCGGTTGCCTGGCGGCCCGCCGCGTTGATCGCGGCGAAAGCGCCGGGATTCCGGGTTGGCCGGCGTGCTCTTTGCGGCAGTAACCGGGCGGGAACGCACACGCCCTCCGGGACGATAGGTAAACACTTGATGCGCATTAGAAAACCGAGGTGTATGATGGCAGTCACATCAGTCCCTCAACTCCTCGAAGGAGAGGCCTCCATTGGAAGAGCTGCGCATCGAAGCCAACGGCAACCTTGGCCCCATCGATTCATCCCGTATTCCCCGCTACGCCGGGGCTGCCACCTACGCCCGGCTTCCGCGCCTTGACCAGGTGGAGAAAGCCGATGTCACGGTGGTGGGCGTGCCCTTCGATTCCGGAGTCTCCTACCGGCCGGGCGCCCGGTTCGGCGCCAACCATGTCCGCGAAGCCAGCCGCCTGCTGCGTCCCTACAACCCGGCGTGGGACGTCAGCCCGTTCGAGAACGTCCAGGTGGCGGATGCCGGGGATATGGCGGTCAACCCCTTCAACATCAACGAAGCAATTGAGACCATCCAGCAGAATGCCTTGGACCTCACGGCCGCCGGCAGCAAGCTGGTCACCCTCGGCGGAGACCACACCATCGCGCTGCCCCTGCTGAGGGCGGCCGCGGAACGTGCCGGTGAACCCATTGCCATGCTTCACTTCGACGCACACCTGGACACCTGGGACACCTACTTCGGCGCCGAGTACACCCACGGCACCCCCTTCCGCCGGGCCGTCGAGGAGGGCATCCTCGACACCGAGGCCATCAGCCACATCGGCACCCGCGGCCCCCTGTACGGCAAAAAGGATCTCGACGACGACCACCGCTTCGGCTTCGGCATCGTCACCTCCGCGGACGTCTACTACCAGGGCGTCCTGGAAACGGTGGCCAAGGTCCGCGACCGGATCGGCAACCGCCCCCTGTACATCTCCGTGGACATCGACGTCCTGGACCCGGCCCACGCTCCGGGCACCGGCACCCCTGAAGCCGGCGGCATCACCAGTCGGGAACTGCTGGAAATCATCCGGGGCTTCCGCGGCATGAACCTGGTGGGCGCCGACGTCGTCGAAGTTGCCCCCGCTTACGATCACGCTGAAATCACCGGCGTCGCCGCCAGCCACGTCGCCTACGAACTGGTAACCCTCATGTCGGACAACGCAGTACCCGGTGACCGTTTCGGCGCGGCAACGGGCTACGCGGCACAGGCCCTCGGCCAGGAGGTCCGCCGACCGGCGGGCTTCGCCGCCGCCGGCAAGGAATAGCCGGATGATCGATTTCGATCCGGTGACGGCAGCTGCGACCGCAGGAGAAAACGCCCGCACGGGGGAACGCAACGGCGGGGACCTCGTCGTCGAGACCCTGGAAGCGCTGGGCGCCAAGACTGTCTTTGGCATTCCCGGCCAGCACGCCCTGGGACTGTTTGATGCGATGGGCCGGGGGAACCTGCAGTTTGTGTCTTCCCGGGTGGAGAACAACTCCGCCTTCGCGGCGGACGGCTACTCGCGCGCCACGGGTGAGGTGGGTGTCCTTTTCCTCTCCACAGGTCCCGGCGCCCTGACGTCCCTGGCCGGGCTGCAGGAAGCCTATGCCACGGGTGTGCCCATGGTGGTGGTGGCCAGCCAGATCCCGCTGGAAGGCCTCGGCGCCCGGCGCAAGGGCATGCTGCATCAGCTTGATGACCAGAAGGCATCCGCAGCGAACGTCACCAAAAGCCAGCGGCTGATCCAGCACGCCTCCGGCATTCCGTCCGCCATCCAGGACGCCTGGACCGAAGCGATCTCCTCACCCCAGGGACCGGTGTGGATCGAGATCCCGCAGAACGTCCTGCTCGATCCGATCATGGTGCCGCCGGTGGAGGACGCGCTCGCGGAAGCGGCGGACAACCCGCCGCGCGTCGAGCTGGTCCGCGAAGCGGTCAAATGGCTGCAGGCGGCAGAACGGCCGGCCATCATCGCCGGTGGCGGAACCCGCCGGGGCCGCGCTGAGAAGTCCCTGTTGTCCATTGCGGAGAAACTCCGCGCCCCGGTGATCTGCACCCCCGGCGGCAACGGTGCCTTCCCCTGGAACCACGAGTTGTCGCTGCAGTCCTGGATCGAGGACCGCCATATGACCGATCTGCTGGAGGACGCGGACGTGCTGGTGGTCATCGGTTCGTCCCTCGGGGAAGTCACCTCCAACTACTTCACCTTTGCCCCGCGCGGCCGGATCATCCAGATCGACGCCGAACCCCGGGTCCTCGAATCCAATCGTCCCGGCCTGGGCATCCGCGCCGACGCCGGCCAGGCCCTCGCTGCCATGGACGAAGCACTCGAGGCCGGCCGCGCCACGCCCAGCTGGCACGGTACATCCCCCGAAGACCTGGTGCAGGAATCGCTGGCCAAAGTGCGCGCGCGCCTGGAATCACAGGACCTGGCCAAGGAACTGAAGTTCATGGCCGACATCCGCGAAGCAGTGCCGGCGGACATGCAGACCTTCTGGGACATGACCATCTCCGCGTACTGGGCCTGGAGCTGCTGGGACGCCCGGGAGGGCCAGTTCCACTCGGCCCAGGGTGCCGGCGGGCTGGGCTACGGCTTCCCGGCGGCGATCGGCGGAGCAGTCGGCCTGGAAACGGTGGGCAAGCCGGGGCGGGTCCTCGCGGTCTCCGGCGACGGCTCGTCCATGTACTCCATCTCCGAACTTGCCACTGCCAAGCAGCACAACGTGCCGGTCACCTGGCTCATCGTGGACGACGGCGGCTACGGCATCCTGCGCGAATACATGGTGGGTGCGTTCGGCAAGGCAACGGCCACGGAACTGGCGCGTCCGGACTTCGTTAAACTCGCCGAAGCCTTCGGCGTGCCGGCCACAAGAGTGGCCCCGGAAGACGTGGGGGAGGCACTCAAGGCGGGATTTGCCGCGGACGGGCCCAACGTCGTCGTGGTGGAAACGCTGCTGAAAATGTTCGCCCCGACCCACCTCCCCGAATGACACGACGCCGGCGCTGAAGAATCCGCCGCTTACTGAATAGCCTAAAAAGGTCCCGGCTCCCAAGTGGAGCCGGGACCTTTTGCGTTTGGCGCTTCCGCTCCTTTAGTTTCCCAAAGCAACCAGATTAGGATATAGTTGCTTCAGGCAAACAAGTAAGGAGTGCTGAAGCAATGGCAGTAGCACCGGATACGGCAGCGGATCTCGTCTACCAAATCTTCGATCTCCAGCGCGCGGTGCGGTGCATCTCCACCGCGAACGTCCGCGGGCAGGACACCGGAGTGGCTCTGCAGGGGGTATTGCGGTTCGTGGGGGAGGGGGAAACCCGGGCCACCCGGCTGGCAGAGCGGCTGGGCGTCAGCGCTCCCGTCCTCAGCCGCCACATTGCCGACCTTGAGGAGCATGGCCTGGTGGTCCGCAGGCAGGATCCCGACGACGGCCGGGCCCAGCTGGTTGCCCTCACGCCGTTGGGAGCCGAGAAGCTCCGGCATATCGAGGAGCAGCGCACCGCAGTCCTGCAGGACTACCTGCGCGACTGGAGCGAGGAGGACGCCGGAGACACGGCGAAATCCCTCCGCAGGCTCACAGAATCACTGAAGAAATCAGCCCGGGCAACGGCGGCCGGCGCCACCAATGAACAGAAAACCTTGGAGGAGTCACTTAATGGCTAACGTCACCGCCACCGCGCAGCACGAGCGCGCCCGGACCGGGAAGCAGGAATCGCGGCAGTCCAAACGCCACGAACCCGGCGCCCCCATGAACCACCGGCAGATCATGGAGGCCCTCACCGGCCTGCTGGCAGCCTTCTTCACTGCGATCCTCAGCAGCACCATCGTGGCCAACGCCCTGCCCACCATCATGTCCGAACTCAAAGGCACGCAGACTGACTTCGCCTGGGTGATCACGGCTGCCCTGCTCGCCAACGCGGCCACCACGCCCATCTGGGGCAAACTTGCGGACCTCTTCGACAAGAAGGTCCTGGTCCAACTCAGCATCGTGATCTTCGTGGCCGGCTCCGTGATGGCCGGTTTCTCCGAGAACATCCCGTTCCTGCTGACCGCCCGCGTGATCCAGGGCATCGCCATGGGTGGCCTGACGGCCCTGGCCCAGGCCATCATCGGCTCCATCATCCCGCCGCGTGAACGCGGCAAGTACTCCGGCTACATGGGCGCGGTCATGGCGGTGGGCACCGCCGGCGGCCCGCTGCTGGGCGGCTTCATTGTGGACAGCCCGCTAGGCTGGCGCTGGACCTTCTTCGTCTGCGTCCCGCTCGCCGTCGTGGCCCTGATCCTGCTCCAGGTCACACTGAAGGTTCCGCACATCAAGCGGCCGGCCAAGATCGACTGGCTCGGTGCCATCCTGCTGACCAGCGGCGTGAGCCTGCTCCTGGTCTGGGTGTCCTTCGCCGGCAAGGCAGAATACTACGACTGGTGGTCCTGGCAGTCCGCACTGATGGTGGGCGGCGGCGTCCTCCTGCTCGCTCTGCTGGTGCTGGTTGAATCCAAGGTCTCCCAGCCAATCATCCCGCTGAAGACCATCTCCGAGCGCACCACGGCCTTGGCCATCCTCGCCTCCGTGGCCGTCGGTGTGGCCATGTTCGGTTCCTCCACCTTCCTGGGCCAGTACTACCAGGTGGCCCGCGGCGCCACACCCACTGAAGCCGGCCTGCTGACTCTTCCCATGATCGCGGGCAACCTGGTGGGCTCGGTGGCCTCCGGCCAGCTCATCAGCCGCTATGGCAAGTGGAAGCGCTTCCTGATCGGCGGCACCGTCTTCTTGATTGGCGGCCTGGCGCTTGCGGGGACCATGGACCACACCACCGAACTTTGGCTGACCGGCCTGTACACCGCCATCTTTGGTATCGGCCTGGGCATGCTGATGCAGAACCTGGTCCTCGCCGTGCAGAACACTGTGAAGGCGTCTGACATCGGTTCGGCCAGTGCGTCCGTTGCCTTCTTCCGATCGGTTGGCGGCGCCATCGGCGTCTCCGTCCTGGGTGCCGTCATGGCCAACCACGTCAAGGATTTGGCCACCGACGGCCTCACCAAGCTCGGGATCCAGGCCTCGGGGAACAGCGGCGCCACGCTGGACCTGAAGGACCTGCCCGCCCCCGTGGCTGAGGTCATGCGCGCCGCCTACGGTGACGCCACGGCCGGGATCTTTATGATCTCCGCCGCGGTCAGCGTGGTGGCCCTGCTCGCGGTCCTGTTCATCAAGGAAAAGCCGCTCCGCCGCACCGTGGACATCACCCCGGAAGCCACTATCCAGGCCAACGCTGCCGGAGAAGCGGGGATGACCGCCGTCACCGGGCAGCTGCCGCAGGCAGCGGGCGCTGTGACCGGCAGTGATGCAGGTGCTGGGCGTGCCAGCGCCGGCAGCCTTGATTCCGGCAGCCCAGGCAGCAAGGCGTACGACGGCGGCACCTCCGCAGTGCGGGCTGCGGGTTCTGCGGTGCTCACCGCTGACGACCTCGAGAAGGCCTTTGCCCTGAACTACGACGCAGAGGACTCCAAGGCCAGTGCCGCTGCAACAACTGCCGAGACAGTGCAGAAGCTGCAGGACACCCAGCATTTGCTGGCCCGGCAGCAGGTGGAGCTGGGGAAGCTGGTGCTGGACATCCAGGAACAGCTCCGCTCCCAACGCGAAGTGGCGGCCCAGCAGGCAGCGACGGCGGCCGAGCTCAGCCGGCTGAAGCGCAGGCTCCTTAAAGAACGGAAGTCGCAGGCTGCCGCAGCACTCTACATCGCCAGCCATGGCAAGCACAGCGCCGGCGCGCCACAGGACTGAAGGCCTCATGGAGCCGCCGCCGGGCACCGGAATCTCCCGGTGCCCGGCGGCGGCTCTGTGCTTCCCGGACCCGTATTAATCAATTCCACGGAAAATATGCTTCCCGGGCGGCGTGTTGTCGGTGGTCAACACTAGAGTTGGAATCATGCTCCTCACCCTCATCCGGCGCTACTCAAAACCGTATGCGCCGTACATTCTGGCTGTCATTTTCTTCCAGCTGGCTTCCACCATCGCGGCCCTCTACCTGCCCAGCCTGAACGCCCGGATCATCGACGAAGGCGTGTCCCGCGGGGATACCGATTTCATCTGGCGCACGGGTGCCGTGATGCTGCTGGTGGCGTTCGTCCAGGTGGGCACTGCGATTGCCGGTGTCTACTTTGGCTCCAAGACCGCGATGGCCCTCGGCCGGGACCTGCGGCGCGCAGTGTTCCGCAAAGTCACCAGCTTCTCGGCCAAGGACGTCAATGCCTTTGGTGCGCCTACGCTGATCACTCGCGGCACCAACGACGTCCAGCAGGTGCAGATGCTGGTGCTGATGGGATTGAACTTCATGGTGGCCACCCCCATCATGTGCGTCGGCGGCATCATCATGGCGCTGCGTGAGGACATCAGCCTGTCCTGGCTCGTCTGGGTCTCCGTGCCCCTGCTGACCGTTGTGGTGGGGTACCTCGTGGTCCGGCTGATGCCGCTGTTCCGGTCCATGCAGAAAAAGATCGACCGCATCAACGCGGTGCTGCGCGAGCAGATCATTGGCATCCGCGTGGTGCGGGCATTCGTCCGTGAGCCGTACGAAACCGAGCGGTTTGGTGAGGCCAACAAGGAGCTGACCGACGTCTCGCTGAAGATCGGCTCCCTGTTTGTTCTGATGTTCCCGGCCATCGGCATGATCCTGCACCTGTCCACCGCCGCAGTGCTCTGGTTTGGCGGGCAGCGCGTGGACTCCGGAGACATGCAGGTGGGCGCCCTGACGGCGTTCCTGCAATACCTGCTGCAGATCCTGGTGGCCGTCATGATGGGCACCTTTATGGCCATGATGATTCCGCGCGCCTCGGTCTGTGCCGACCGCATCGGCGAGGTTCTCGACGTCGAGCCCTCCATCCATGACCCTGAGCGGCCGGAGGCGCCCGCGTCCCTTGCTGGCGTCGTCGAGTACCGCAATGTCACGTTCGCCTACCCGGGCGCCGAAGCGCCGGTCCTGAGCAACGTCAGCTTTACTGCCCGGCCGGGCCAGACCATCGCGATCATCGGCTCCACGGGTGCCGGCAAGACGTCCCTGCTCTCGCTCCTGCCGCGCCTGTACGACACCGTTGAAGGCGAAGTGCTGCTGGACGGGGTTCCCGTCAGCAGGCTGGACCGCGCCGAGATCACCAAGCGGGTGGCGCTCGTCCCGCAGCGGCCGTACCTCTTTTCCGGGACCATCGAGCACAACCTGCGCTTCGGCAAGACCGAGGCCACGGACCACGAACTCTGGGACGCGCTCGAGGTGGCGCAGGGGGCCGACTTCGTCCGGGAGAAAAAGAACGGGTTGAACTCCCGCATCTCCCAGGGCGGCACCAACGTTTCCGGCGGGCAGCGGCAGCGCCTCTGTATCGCACGTGCCCTGGTGACCAAGCCGCGGGTCTACCTCTTTGATGACTCCTTCTCCGCCCTGGATGTCGCCACGGATGCGCGCCTCCGGACCGCGCTCAAACGCACAACCGCGGACGCGACCGTCATCATCGTGGCCCAGCGGATTTCCACCATTACCGAGGCGGACCAGATCCTGGTGCTGGACAACGGCCGGATCGTGGACCGCGGAACACACGAGGAACTCCTGGAAACCTCACCTACCTACCAGGAAATTGTTGAATCCCAGCTGAGCGTGGAGGAAATGGCATGAGCGCCCGCAAGAAGGACTCCACCGGGGTGAAAGACACCGCTGCCGAGGAGCAGCTCAACGCCGGACCGGCGGCGGACGTCCTGGAGGACGACGAATTCGTCGAGGAGGAGTACAAGCCCTCCGAAGCTGACGGCGACATGTTCGGCGGCATGCCCGCGAAGAAGGCCGAACACTTCTGGCCCTCTGCCAAGCGGCTGATGGGGCTGCTGAAGCCTGAGGCGCTGGGGATCTACGTGGTGGTGGCCATGGTGGTCATCGCCGTGGTCCTGAACGTGATTGCGCCGAAGATCCTGGGCCAGGCCATGGACGTCATCTTCGCCGGGGTGGTGGGCAAACAGCTTCCCGCCGGGGTGAGCAAGGACCAGTTCGTGGACGGCTTGCGCCAGCAGGGCCAGGACAACTTCGCGGACATGGTGTCGCGGATGGAGCTGGTGCCCGGCACGGGCATCAACTTCGACAAGCTCACCACACTCATCGCCGTGGTGCTGCTGATGTACTTCGTGGCCAACATCTTCCTGTGGCTGCAGGGGTATGTACTGAACCGCATCGTGATGAAGGTGATCCGCCGGCTCCGCGACGATACCGAGAAGAAGCTCAACCGGCTGCCGCTGAACTACTTCGACACCCGCCAGCGCGGCGACGTCCTGTCCCGGGTGACCAACGACGTCGACAATATCCAGCAGGCGCTCCAGCAGGCCTTCGCCCAGCTGATCAACTCCGTCCTGACGGTGTTGGGCATCGTGGTCATGATGTTCATCGTGTCCTGGCAGCTGGCGCTCATCGCCCTGGTCGCCCTGCCGCTCTCCGGTGTGGCTGCCGGCATGATCGGCGTGCGCAGCCAGAAATTGTTCGCCGCCCAGTGGAAGAACACCGGTTCCCTGAATGGGCAGATCGAGGAATCCTTCTCCGGGCACGACCTCGTGAAGGTCTTCGGCCGGGATGCCGACATGCTGGAACGGTTCGAGGAACGCAACGAGGCACTGTACAAGGCAAGCTTCGGTGCCCAGTTCGTCTCCGGCATCATCTTCCCGGTGATGCAGTTCGTGTCCTACCTCAGCTACGTCGGCATCGCCGTGGTGGGCGGCCTGCGGGTCGCTTCGGGCTCCATGTCACTGGGAGATGCGACAGCGTTCATCCAGTACTCGCGCGAATTCACCCAGCCGCTGGGCCAGATGGCAGGTATGGCCAACATGCTCCAGTCCGGCGTGGCGTCCTCCGAGCGGGTCTTCGAGTTCCTCGACGCCGACGAACAGGACACTGAAACCGCCACCGAGCACCTTCCGCCCAAGACCGACGGGCACGTGGACTTCAAGGACGTCACCTTCAGCTACACCGAGGACAAGAAGCTCATCGAGAACCTGTCCTTCACGGCCGAACCGGGAAACACCGTGGCGATCGTGGGGCCCACAGGCGCGGGCAAGACCACCCTGGTGAACCTGGTGATGCGCTTCTACGAGCTCAACTCCGGATCCATCACCCTGGACGGGGTGGACATCACCCACCTCAGCCGGTCCGAGCTCCGCTCCAAGGTGGGCATGGTGCTCCAGGACGCCTGGCTGTTCGGCGGTTCCATTTACGACAACATCCGCTACGGCAACCTCGACGCCACCGAAGAGCAGGTGATGGCCGCAGCCAAAGCCACATTCGTGGACCGCTTCGTCCGTGCCCTGCCCGAGGGTTACAACACGGTCATCGACGAGGAAGGCAACAACGTCAGCGCGGGCGAAAAGCAGCTCATCACCATCGCCCGCGCGTTCGTGGCCAACCCGTCACTGCTGATCCTCGATGAGGCCACCAGCTCCGTTGATACCCGCACCGAACTGCTGGTGCAGAAGGCCATGGCAGCGCTGCGGACGGACCGTACCAGCTTTGTGATCGCCCACCGGCTCTCCACCATCCGCGACGCCGACACCATCCTGGTGATGGAAAACGGCAGGATCGTGGAACAGGGCAACCACAAAGTCCTCCTCGCGGCCCAGGGCGCCTACTACCGGCTCTACATGTCCCAGTTCGCGGGCGCGGACGCAGGGGAAGCGCCAGTGGATGACTCGACGGCGGTGCACAGCTGAGCGCGCAGGAGGCCGGGTTGCAGGTGGACACGGAGCGGGAGGACACGGCCCGGGAGGCCACGGCGCAGGAGGCCAGCCGCATCGAGGTGCTGGTCCCCATGCGCTGGGGCGATATGGACGCCTACGGCCACATCAACAATGTCCAGATCGTGCGGATGCTGGAGGAAGCCCGGATCGCTGCCTTCGGGCCGCCCCGGGGGGCAGGACTGCCGGGCGTGGAACCGCACGTCTCCCTGTTCAACGATGTTCCCGAGGGCATCATGGCGCTGGTGGTGGACCACAAGATCCGGTACGTGCGGACGTTGGAGTACCGGAACGTCCCTGCCGTGGTGCAGGTGTGGATCGGCGCGGTCAAAGGCGCCAGTTTCGATATCCACTACCTGCTCCAGGACCCCGTCACCCGGGAAGACTGCGTGAAGGCCAGCAGCCACCTGGCTTTTGTGGACGAGAAAACGGGGCGGGTGCAGCGACTGACGCCCGAGCAGAAGGAACGGATGGCACCGTTCACGGCGTAACGGGCGGACCTGGTTCCACTGGCGCTTACAGAAAAGATTGCACAGAAAAGCACCCCGTCAGAAACTGATAACCCGAACCAAGGAGCAGATCATCATGGCCAAGAACAAGACCCGAGTCGCCAGGAAGAAGAAGACCTGGAAGGAAATGTCCCCGGCCGCGAAGGCCGGCACCATTCTGGCGGGACTCGTCAACCTGTCCCTGCTGATTGCAGCGCAGCGGGACATTTCCCAGCGCCCGGCGGCCCAGATCAACGGTCCTAAAGCTGCCTGGCGGGCGGCATCATTCATCAATTTCATTGGCCCGGTGGGGTACTTCACCTTCGGCCGGAAGCGGCCCATAACAGCGATGTAGCCGCTGAAACCGGACGGGCGCCAGGCCGCTCTGAGCGCCCGTCCAGCTTCACCCTGTAAATTTGAGTCCATGACCCCCACTGCCACTGTTGCCATGACCCGCGCCCTCGGCATCTCCAAGGAGATTGAGGATGCGGCGTGGTTCGTACTGGGGCCGGGTCTGCAGGGAAAGGCTTCACCCCTGGACGGCCGCACCAGGACGTGGTCCGTTCCGGCCGCCGCGGAGTTGCTTGATCGCCTGGACCGGGGCATCGCTGACTCCAAGGCCCCCATGATGACAAACCTCCGTGAGAACCTGGAGGGCGCCACCCGAGGGGCCAAGCAGCTGGCCGTGGAACTGCTGTTCCTGCAGTCACTTCCGCTGGCCCACGAGGTGAAATCCTTGAAGGTCAAGCGCGCCCGCGTGGCCGAGGCCGCGGGCTGGCTGGAGCCGCCGCTGGAACTCCCGGTCGAGCTGTACGCGGGCATGACGGACCACGGCGTGATCCGCGACCGGACCGCCGAATTCAACTGGACCATCTGGGACCACCTCAAATGGCTGTGCCGCTTTGTGCAGAACGTGGCCCAGCGGCCGGCAAGCGTGGTGCAGGCAGCCATCAAGGACCCCCTGCAGTTCCACCGGCTCGCCGCATCCACGCCGGACGATCAGCCCGCCATCCGCCGCAGCATCGAGTTCCTCGCCTGGCCCAGCTACTTCGAGCCGGTCGTGGCGGACGTGGAGCGGCAGGAAATCCGGGACGCGTTCGCCTCGCTGGTGGGCGGGGCCAAAGGCGACAGCGAAGAGGACATCACCGCGGACATCCACCGCATCCGCCTCCACCTGGATGAACAGGCCGGGCAGCGGATCGACTGGTACGCCCGGCAGCTGATCAGCCAGTGGCGCAAGGTGGGCGACCCCGGCCGGCGCGCGTGGCTGCTCCGCACGCACAGCGACAACACCGAGCTGCTCACGGCCTGGTCGGGCGAGGAGAAGGTGACGCTCGACGTCGAACATCTCCGCCTGCTGGGCCCCGGCGTCACCGCAGGGGTGGTGCAGCACGCCGTGGACGAGGACTACAAGCACCTCGGCTACGTTGAACGCGAGGACACCAAAACCGCCGTTTTTGCCTTCTTGACCGTGATGAAACCCGGGGACCTGGTGCTGTACCAGCACGCCGGAAAGGTTCGGCTGGGCGGGGTGCTCGGCGAGCCTGAACACAATGAGGACAACCGGCGGCTGCGGCGGAAGGTGCGCTGGTTCGACGAAGGGCACACCACCACCAGCCTTCCCCGGCACGTCCAGCGCCAGCTCGCCACCCCGGGCATCGTCGTTGACGTGACCCGCGTGGTCCAGGCCCTGCAGGGCCTGCTGCCCGCCGAAGCGGAAACCGAGCCCGACGGCGACGCTGAAGATGCCGCCGTCGTCCCTCCCGTCCAGGAAGGCTTCCGCCCGCTGACCCGCGAGTTCGCTGACTCGCTGCACATGGAACTTGAGCCGCTGCAGGAGATCGCGGAACTGCTGGAGGAAAACCGGCAGCTGGTCCTGTACGGCCCGCCAGGCACCGGGAAGACCTACCTGGCCAAGCACCTCGCGGCCGAGCTCGCGGACGACACCACTGACGAGCGGGTCAAACTCGTGCAGTTCCACCCGTCCTACGCTTACGAGGATTTCTTCGAAGGCTACCGGCCGGATAAAACGGACGAGGGCCAGGTGTCCTTCAAGCTCGTCGCCGGACCGCTGCGCCGGCTGGCGGAGGAGGCGGCCAAACCCGGCAATGAGAAAAAGCCGTACTTCCTCATCATCGACGAAATGAACCGCGCCAACCTCGCCAAGGTGTTCGGCGAGCTGTACTTCCTGCTGGAGTACCGCGACGACCGGATCTACCTGCAGTACAGCCCCAACGAGCCGTTTACGCTGCCGGACAACCTGTACATCATCGGCACCATGAACACAGCGGACCGGTCCATTGCCATGATGGACGCCGCGATCCGCCGCCGCTTTGCCTTCATCGAGCTGCACCCGCAGACCGAACCGGTGAAGGGGTCCCTGCTGCGGTTCCTTGAAGCCCGCCAGCTGGACACCACCCCGGCGCTGCTGCTGGATGCCCTGAACGGGGCCATCGACGAGTGGGACCGGGACCTGATGATCGGCCCCTCGTACTTCATGAAGCAGGCCGCCCGGACGCCCGCCGGTTTGCGCCGGATCTGGAAGTACGAGCTGATGCCACTGCTCGAGGAGCACTACCACGGACAGCTGACCCGGGCGCAGCTCGAGGAGCGCTTCGGACTGGACCGGCTGCTGGAACGCCTTGCAGGCCGCTGATCCACGTGCTTCCGTCCGGCACCTGGTGCTGGACGAACTGTCCCGCGGCATCGTGGAACGGCTGGACCCGGCCAGCGCCTCCTTCCTGAACTCCAGCGGCCTGGCCAAGGCATCGCCGATGGGAATGGGGCTCTACCGGATTGAGCCGGTAGGCAAGGTGGGCTCGGTGCGGACTACCACGGTGCAGCTGGATGTCCGGCCCAAGGACCGGCTGGGGCTCAGCCGGCTCCTGTTCCTGCTCAGCTACGCGGGTGAACAGGGTTTCCGTCCCGACTCCGTGGCCGCCGTGGAGGAGCGGGAACTGTGGAGCGCCCTGGCTGAATCCATGGCCCAGCTGGCGGAGCGGGCGCTGGGCCGCGGCGTGCTGCAGGGCTACCGCACGGTGGATGAGTCTTTGCGCACGGTCAAGGGCCGCATCCGGATCTCGGACCAGATCTCCCGGCGGCCCGGCATGCTGGTGCCGCTGGAGGTGTCCTATGACGAGTTCAGCGAGGACATCGCCGAAAACCGCATCCTGCGGGCGGCACTGGAGCGGATGGGCCAGGTACCGCGGGTCCGCCCCGACGTCCTGAGCCGGCTGCGCCAACTCAAGGGAAAGCTCGACGCCGTCACCCGCCTTCCAGCCGGCGCTCCGCTGCCGCCGTGGACAGCCACCCGCATGAATGTCCGCTACCACGCCGTCCTCCGCCTGTCGGAGCTCATCCTGCGCAACGCCTCCGCGGAAGCCGGCGAAGGTCACCAGCAGACCGCGTCCTTTGTGGTGGACATGGCCCAGGTGTTCGAGGACTTCGTGGGCAAGGCGCTGCGCGAGGCGATGGCTTCCTATCCCGGGGAGCTCCGGCTCCAGTACAACGCGCTCCTGAGCGAGGCCGTGCGGGACGCGGACCGGTTGTCCGTGCGGCCGGACGCCGTGCACCTGCTGGGCGGACGGCCCGTGGTGGTGTACAACACCAAGTACAAGGCTGCCTCGGACCTCGGAGCCTCCCTGACCGCCGACCATTACCAGATGCTGGCGCACTGCACCGCGCTGGCGGTGCCCACCGCCTGGCTGGTTTACGCCGGCGCGGGGGAGGTAAAACTGCGGCGCATCCTGAATACGGACATCGATATTGTCGAGTTTCCGCTGGACCTGTCCCGGCCGCCGTCGGAAATCCTCGCCGCCATCCAGGAACTCGCCCGGCAGTCCTGGGGCGAAGTTGTCCGGCAGGCGCGTGCAACCGCCGGTGCTTGAGCGGGCAATCGCCGGTGCTTGAGTGCGCAACCTCCGGTGATTGAGCTTGTCGAAATCCTGGTTTCGGCAAGCTCAACCACCGGATGTGGCTAGACGGGGACCCGGAAGATAAACGTTGTTCCTTCGCCGAGTGTGCTTTCCACTCCGATGGTCCCGCCGTGCGCTTCCACAATAGCCTTGCTAATGGGAAGGCCCAGGCCAACTCCGGGAATGGCGGTCCTGCGGACGTTGCTGGTGCGGAAGAACTTGGCAAAGACTTCGGACGCGTCCTCCGGGGTCATACCCATGCCGGTGTCGGTTACCCGGCAGGCGAGGTGCCCATCCTCCTGGGCCAGCGTCACCAGCACGTTGCCGCCACCGGGGGAGTACTTGATGGCGTTGGAGACCAGGTTGTCCAGTACCTGGGAGATCCGGGGCCCGTCGACGTGGGCTTCGAGACGGTCCGGCGTCTCGGCGGTGAGCTCCACACCCGAGGCAGCCGCCCTTGGCATGGCGGAGGAAACACTGGTGCGCACCAGTTCCGCCACATCCACGGCGTGCGGTGTCACGATGAGCTGGCCGTTGCGGCTGGACAGCAGGTCGGACACCAGCGTCAGCAGGCGTTCCGAGTTCCTGCGGATGATCTCCAGCATGTCCACCTGCGATTCGTCGGGTTCGTCACCCAGGAGAATCTCCACGTATCCGAGGATGGACGTCAGCGGCGTCCGGAATTCGTGCGAGACGCTGGAGACGAAGTCGTCCTTGGCGGTCAGCGCGTTGACGAGGTCGGTCACGTCGCTGAACGCGATCACTGAGCCGGCGAATGTGCCGTCGTTGTCCTTCATGGCGCGCGCGGTGGTCACAAAAGCGCGCTGTTCGTTGCCGGAACCCAGCCAAACCAGGTAGTCGGTAAATGTTTCGCCCAGCACTGCCCGCCGGACTGGACGCTCCTCCACCGGAACAAGGGTTTTCCGGTCCGGGCCGAAGACCAGGAGCTGGGACTCATTCGGATCCGCAATGTCCTTGGGCCGGGCCAGCTCGTGGTTAACCCGCTGCTTCCGGTTCATCAGCACGTCATGCCCGTCGGCGTCAACGGCGAGGACGCCCAGGTGGACGGTGTCCAGGACGGTGTTGAGCAATGACTCCTGGCGCTGGCTGCTGCGCAGGTTGGCCTGCAGCTGGGCGTCCTTTTCCTCCAGTTCGCGCTGCTGGCGCATCATGCTGAGCGTCAGGACGCTGACCGAGACGCCAATGCCGAGCATCATCACTGGCAGGAGCAACGACCGGGCAAAGTCCTGCCCGGTCAGGGCGCCCTTGATCAGCAAGGGGACCCAGATGATTGCCAGCGGCCCGAGGAAGGACAGCCACAAAGCGGCCCGGGGATAGTAGCCGGACGCGCACAACCAGATCACCGGGAACACGGCAAGCAGGCTGATCCCGGTCAGGCTTTCCTGCCCGCCCTCCCGGCCCAGCGCAATGGAGACGAAGTCCAGCAGCGGTATAACCAGGAAGCTGGTGTAGGGCAGCCGGCCCCAGGGCACCAGGTAGCACATGGCCATGATGGCGATTTGTGACACCAGGAAGGTGACAAACAGGGGGTTGCCCATGGTGGAGGGGAAGAACGCCCAGATCAGGAACGCCGTCAGCAAGGTGGTCACGAACAGCGGCATCTGGCTCAATGCCACGCGCTCAGTCAGTGTGTACTCATGGAAAGGGCGCCGGAAAAACCTCAGCTTCCCCGTGGACCATGCGATGGGGTCAGTCATTGCGCGGCAGCTTACGGGGTGGGGTGTGCAGAGCCATAGCAGCAGGATATCCGCAGGCAGCTATACTTCTGACGTCGGCTGCTGAGGGGGCGCTATGAGTGATGCACGTGTGGGACTGGTCATCGAGGATGACCACGACATCCGCGAACTGGTCCGTACTGTCCTGACCCAGGCCGGCTTTGACGTAACCGTGGCCAGCAGCGGCGCCGAGGGTGTCCTGACTGCGAAGACGCTGAACCCGGACGTCATCACCCTGGATCTTGGCCTGCCGGACATCGACGGCTTTGAAGTGTCACGGCAAATCCGCGAGTTCTCTGACGCCTACATCGTGATGCTGACGGCCCGCACGGAAGAGCTGGACACGCTGATTGGGCTCGAGTCCGGCGCCGATGATTACCTCACCAAGCCGTTCCGCCCCCGCGAACTCCGCGCCCGGATCGCCGCCATGATGCGGCGCCCCCGTTCCGGGCCCGAATCCGCCGAAGCCTCGGGTGTGGAGGCCTCCGCCGATGCCGCCGCGCATCCCGAGCGGGGGAACTACAGCCACAACGGGCTGGAGCTGAGCTACGCATCCCGCACGGTGACCGTGGACGGCACGGAAATGAACCTGACCCGCACGGAGTTCGAACTCCTGCACGCCCTGCTCGAAGCAGGCCGGACTGTCCGGACCAAAGCGGACCTGGTGCGCCGGCTGCGGGACGAGGATTACGACGTCGGGGGCTACATCAGTGAGGCGGACGAACGGTCCGTCGAGGTGCACATGGGCAACCTGCGCAAGAAACTGGGTGATTCGCCGCAAAAGCCGCGATGGCTCCAGACGGTGCGCGGCGTCGGCTACCGGCTGGCTCCAAGCGAGCACTGAGACTGCAGCCGGTGCATTGTCTGCCGGCTGCACTGGCTGATGGGCCGCAGGAAGGACGCCGCAAGCCTGGGCAGGACGACCGCGACGTCGGCCTTGTAGGCTTCCCTCCGGATTTCACCTTCCAGGGCCATGGCCAGGCCCGCCAGCCGTTCGGCCCCCACCATCTGGCTTGATGTCTTCAAACTCAGGACCGCGTCCACTGACCCGTCCAGGTCCCCGGTGGTCAAAGCCTGCTGCAGCCGTCCGATCCGGTGCGGGAGATAGTCGATGAAGTTCCCCACGAAGATCCTGCAGTAACCCTCGTCCTCCTCAAGTTCCGCACGCAGCCTGTCCAGGACTGACCTGTCCACGAGCGGCCTCCCGGCATCACCAGACAGCGTCATTACGGTCCTCTCGGCTGGGGTTTTCCACCTGGGAAACGGGGCGCTCATTGGCGGAATTTCGTCTTCTTCAGATTAGGGGTGTTCCTTTTCCTAATAATGGTTTCGCAGGATAATTGTGGGTTTCTTGATGGGACTGCGGGTTTCTGTCCCTAATACTTAAGTCAGGGAATTGTCGGCCAATAAACGCCGGCCGCGGCCGCATGCCGAGATGGAAATGGCCTAGAGTCCCTTATGGGGACAATGCCCCCATCTTTCTGGAACCGCATCAAGATCGGCTCGGATAAAGCCTAAAGATTGGCTCAAGAATGGCGTTTCTCTGTGCCGGGACGATGCGCTGGGCTGGTGGATCCCAGAAACTGCACCAGCTGGGATTCGAGTGCTGAGCTGTCCTTGAGCTCGCACTCCCACAGGGTGAGTACCTGCCAGCCGGCGTCCTCCAGCAAACGGCGCTGGCTTGCATCGCGCTCCTTGGTGCGTTCGCGCTTCGCGGCCCAGAAGTCGGCATTGGCTTTGGGCGCATGCTGGCCGACGCGGCAGTCATGGAAATGCCAGAAGCAGCCGTTGACGAAAATGACCTTCCGCCGGCCAGCGAACACAAGGTCGGGGCTGCCCGGCAGCCGGCTTCCGCCGGCGCGCCCGTGCAGGCGGTACCGGTATCCCTTGGCGTGGAGGAGCCGGCGCACCAGCAGCTCAGGCTTGGTGTGCTTACCCCGGATCCGGGACATGTTCCAGCTGCGCCGCTCCGGCGTGAGCTTATCCGCCATGCTTCCAGTCTAGAAGCCGGGACTCAGCGCTCCGGCTGCTCCCCAAACTGGAAATGGCGTCCGCTGAGGGAGGTGGGTTCGATCTCGACAAAGAAGTCCTTGAGCGTGGGCACCCACGATTTCAGGCCCAGCCCCTCCACCTCCGCCAGTTCGGCTGAGGTGTTCAGCACCCGCGCCTTACCCCGAAGGACCACCGACCATGCCTCGTCCGAGAGGATCCCGTCAGCCTCCAAGAGCACTGCCGGGTTGATGGTCAGCTGGGCGAGCTTGTTGCCCGGTGCGGTCCTCAAGTAGAGCTTGCCTTTGGAACTGACGTAGTTCACGGGAAAGATGTCCGGTTCACCGGCAACGGAGACAACAAGGCGTCCATGCCTTGTCCCTTCCAGCAGGCGCCAGGACTGTTCGTCATTGAGTTCCAGGACAGGGTTTCCATCTGCGTGTTCGAACATCATGGTGCCTATTCTTCTACGTTAGGTAGAAATCCGCTAGGGGAGAATCCGTTGCGGGGCTTCTTATTGACAGGGGCTGTCAAGGATTAACCCCGTGGAAACAAGGCTGTGACGGGACTGTCGTCCGCGCTGGATAGCGTCAGCGCAGGAAACTCCTGCAACGAAAGCGACGCACATAGATGAGTAATGACATGGAAACCACCAAATTACTGGAGCCGGCATCGCAGCCGCCTGTCGCCGTCGTCGGCAGTTCTCCCACGGGTAATGCCGCTGCACTGAACGCCACCAAGGAAAGCCTGGAGGATTACACACTCCGGTTTGCGCCGCGATCGTACCGGAAGTGGAGTGCGGGAGTGGTGGCCACCAGTGCGTTGGGCGGCATCGCCTACCTGGCCGACTTCTCGATCGGCGCAAACATTGGCATCGCCTACGGAACCGTGAACGCGATCTTCGGCATCCTCGTGGCCGCCGTGATCATCTTTGCCACCGGTTTCCCGCTGGCCTACTACGCTGCCCGGTACAACATCGATCTGGACCTGATTACCAGGGGTTCCGGCTTTGGCTACTACGGCTCCGTGGTCACCAACGTTATTTTCGCGACCTTCACGTTCATCTTCTTTGCGCTGGAGGGCTCCATCATGGCGCAGGGGCTGGAGGTGGGGCTGGGCGTTCCGCAGTGGTTGGGGTATGCGGCGTCCACTGTCATCATCATTCCGCTGGTGATTTACGGGATGAACACCCTGGCCAAGCTGCAGGTGTGGACCACCCCGCTGTGGCTGCTCCTGATGGTGGTGCCGGTTGCGTACCTCCTGATTTCCCACCCCGAGAGCATCAACAGCTTCTTTGCATACACGGGAGAATCGGGCGACGGCGGGCCGAACCTGGCGTCTGTGATGCTCGCTGCGGGCGTCTGCCTGTCGCTGATGGCGCAGATCGCCGAGCAGATCGACTACCTCCGGTTCATGCCGCCCCGCACCGAGGCGAATAGGGGTGCGTGGTGGCGGGCCGTGATTCTGGCCGGACCGGGCTGGGTGATTTTTGGGGCCTTGAAGCAGATCGTGGGGTTGTTTATTGCCATCTACCTGATTGCGTCCTTGGATCCCGCCGCGTCTGCCACTGCCAACGAGCCGGTGCACCAGTTCCTGGGTGTTTACCGGGAGATGATGCCGGCGTGGCTGGCCATGACGCTTGCCGTGGTACTGGTGGTTATTTCGCAGATCAAGATCAATGTCACCAATGCCTATTCCGGGTCCTTGGCCTGGACAAACTCCTTTACCCGGATTACCAAGACGTACCCTGGCCGGATGGTTTTTGTAGTGGTTAACCTGCTCATCGCGCTTGTTTTGATGGAAGCCAACATGTTCGACTTCCTCAACACCATTCTTGGCTTCTATGCCAACTGCGCCATGGCGTGGGTTGTGACAGTAGCCTCGGATATTGCCATCAATAAGTACCTGCTAAAGATTTCCCCCAAAGTGCCGGAATTCCGCCGCGGAATGCTTTACCCGGTAAATCCGGTGGGCTTCGTTTCGATGCTGGTTTCTGCCGGAATTTCGATTGCTGTGTTCTTTGGGGCTTTTGGGCCGGCCATCCAGCCCTTCTCGCCGATCTTCGCGGTGGGGCTGGCACTGGTTCTTCCGCCTGTGCTGGCACTTCTCACGAAGGGGCGGTACTACCTGCGGAGGACCGACGACGGCATCGACCTTCCCATGTTCGACCCCGACGGCAACCCCAGCGACGCCAGGCTTCTTTGCCACGTGACCGGGATTGAGTTTGAGCGGCCGGACATGGTCCGGTCCGCGCAGGACGCTCCCGACGGCGGCCCGCAGTACGTTTCGTCCCTGGCACTTTCGACGGACAAGACAGGGGAGTTGGTGCTGCCCGCGAAGCCTTAGGTGCCGCATTTCGTTGTTGAGGAGGCCGGAGCATCTGCTGCTCCGGCCTCCTTTGTGACTTTGTGTCGGTTTCCGGCAGTGGTAGAACCAAGGGCGAAGTGCCTGTGGATAACTCTTATCGCCGAAATGTGATCTGGGCTACCCTTAAGTCACTGTCCGGAGAATGCCGTCTAAAACTACTGGGGGAATAGCGGCCCATGACATCGCACAACAGCTGTACGTCCGGTGGAATGCGCGCAGGCGCAATTGCCTTCATTCTTCTTGGTTCGCTCGTGCTGGCCGGGTGTTCGGGCGGAGCACCTGCAGATCCGGGCCCATCCTCCAGCGCCGCAGAGTCCATGTCGCCCAGCGCCACGCCCACTCCGACGCCGACTCCCAGTGCCGTGTACAAACCCGCGGACGCTTCGGGCCCGGCCCAAAACGTCCCCGTCCCAGTGCTGCCCGAGGTGGCAAAGACGGAGACGAAGGAGGGGCTCGAGGCGTTTACTCATTACTGGTTCGAGCAGCTCAATTACGCCTATCAGACCGGAGATGTTGCGGGATTAGACGCGGTGACTTCCCCGAACTGTGACTACTGCTCGAAACTTACTGCTTCTCTAACCACGAATTATCAAGGGGGGCGTTGGCTTGCCGGCGGAAAGATAACAACTCCTGTCAGCACCACATCGTTTGAGAGATCCAGCGACGGGAACTTTCAGGTCATTTTGCAGGTCTTGCAAAGTCCAGTTATCTACTATGAGACTGGCGGTAAGGAGTTCAGAACCGCAAGTGACGGCTCGAACACGGGCAACGTATTACTAGCCAATTTCGTAAACGGCGCTTGGCGCGTCAACGACCTGCACCCAATTCGGTGATGCTTGGGTCAGTGCGGCGAGGGATCGTCACGTTACTGGTTCTATTGTTCGTTCTTACCGTCGCGCCAGCCGTTCTCGCTCTTGCCGACGACGGTCTTGAAGCTGACTTCGGTGATGTAGGAATCGACGTTGATAGCTGGACGATGGATCCAGTGACTGGTCATATGTCGCCACCGGCACCCGGAGCAGTAAACACCGACCCCAACGAATACAAGTACGAACTTCAGTGCCATCTCGGTGGGGGAGACTTCGACACTTCCTGCCTGGGCCGGCAGTTGGAGTGCAAAGACGGCCCTGATGGTGAAGACGGGATTCCTGTCATCTGGCATTCAAGGCCCCGTGGTGTTCCTGGCGCCGTGTGGGCCATCCACTCGGGACCTACCTGCCTCTTTGACGCTAAGCCAGAGGACCTGCTGCCGCGCATTGCCGCCGACATCCAGCGGGAGTTCCAGAACCTTCCCGTCAATGCCGGAACTGTGGTGGCGCAGCCCAGTCCGCACACACTTCGGGGTGCGGAGACCAACTTCTATGGAGAAGCAACTGAGCAGCAGTTCGACATCAGCATGTTCGGGCAGGCGGTGCACGTTGTGGCAACCCCCGTCCAGTACACCTGGAACTACGGCGACGGCACCGTCTTCGGACCTCAGCCGTCCATGGGGGGCCCGCTGCCGCAGGACCGGTGGGGCGAGAAGACCAGGACAAGCCATGCCTACGGCGCAACCGGCGACTTCCAGGTTGTGCTGACCACATCCTTCCAGGGAACGTACTCGGTCAACGCCGGCCCTCCGCTGCCCATCCCCGGCCAGGGGCAGTTCAACGCACCGCCGCAAACCATCAGCGTTTGGCGGTCCCTGACCCGGAACTACGCCGATGACTGCAACGCGAACCCGCAAGGCCAGGGCTGCCCCGGAATTGGTGAAACGCGGTAGGGGCGGAATTCAGCCAAACCCCCGGCACCCACACAAGTCCGTCGTCGGTCACTGTGTGATTCCCGCCGCATCCGGAATAGTTGCATACGCCTGCCAGTTGGGCCTAACAGAACGTTGGCAACCCCCGAAAGGAACCGCGCATGCTGTTTTCCCCTCTGGCCCTTGGCGAACTTGAACTCCCGAACCGCCTGGTGATGGCGCCCCTGACCCGGCTCCGCGCCGGCGAAGAAGGCATCCCGGGATCCCTCCTCGCAGAGCACTACCGCCAGCGGGCATCCCTGGGCCTGATCGTCAGCGAAGGTACTTACCCCAGCCCCGCCGGCCGGTCCTACCCCGGCCAGCCGGGCATCGTCACCGAAGAGCAAATCGCCGGCTGGAAAAAAGTCACCGACGCCGTCCACGCCGAAGGCGGACGCATGTTCGCCCAGATCATGCACGGCGGCAGGGTTTCGCACCCGGACATCACGGGCGGCCACACCATTGTTGCCCCGAGCGCCGTTGCCATCGAGGGTGAGGTCCGCACCCCGGCCGGCAAGCAGCCGTATCCGGTGCCGCATGCGCTGACCACTGACGAACTGCCGCTGGTCATGCAGGAAATCGTCGACGCCTCACTGAACGCCATCGAAGCCGGCTTCGACGGCGTGGAGCTGCACTCGGCCAACGGCTACCTCCTCCACGAGTTCCTGGCACCGAACTCGAACGTCCGAGATGACAGCTACGGCGGTTCCCCCGAAAACCGGGCACGGTTCGTCATCGAGACGGTCAACGCTGTTGTGGCAGCCATCGGAGCCAGCCGGGTTGGCATCCGCATCTCACCCGAGCACAATGTGCAGGGCATCGCCGAAGTGGACGCAGCAGATGTCCGTGCCACCTACGAGGTGCTGGTGGACAGCATCGCCCCGCTGAACCTCGCCTACCTGAGCATCCTGCACCACGAACCCTCCGGCGACCTGGTCCAGGATCTCCGTGCCCGGTTCGGCGGAACGTTCCTGGTCAACACCGGCTTTGGTGTTGTGACCACGCGCGAGGAAGCCGTGGCCCTGGTAGCCGACGGTCACGCCGATGCCGTGGTGGTGGGCCGTCCCGCCATCGCCAACCCGGACCTGGCCCGCCGCTGGAACGAGAGCCTGCCGCTGAACGAGCCGGACCCGTCCACCTTCTACGCGGAGGGCGCTGAGGGCTACACGGATTACCCGGCGTACGCGGGCTAAAAGGCGCTCTCCAAAGCATCCTGTTGACAGAGACGACGGCGGCACCCGGCTTGGGTGCCGCCGTCGTTTGCTGCTCGGTGTGCTGGCCCGGCAGCAGACGCCAAAAAGCCATCCGACGGCCCTTGGCTAGTGAAGTTGGCCCGCCGGGCTCCTCGGGGAAGCCGGCGGTGATCAGATGCTACTCCAGCAAATGGATTTTTACCATAGGCCGGTTTGGCCATGGTATCCAGGGGCTATAGGACCGCCTCCCGGCCCGTTCCCTCAGTCATTACAAGCTTCCCGTCCTGAATATTAACCAGGACGCTTTTGGGTTTTCCGCTGACCTTCGTGATCGCCTTGAGGCCGCGGTTGGTCACCTCAACTCCCACATGCGCACCCTTCGCCGGCAGCTCAACTGACACCTCGTTCGCAATGCCAAGGATGGGATTGGTGGACACATCCAAGTCGCGCCGCGCCTGCTTGCCGTTCACCGTCACGGTGATGTTTGCCTCCTCGAACCCCTCCTGAAACACAATAAGCAGCTCCCGCATCATGCCCTCTTCCTCGAGCGTTGGGTTGCCTGAGACGGCATTTCAACTACAGCACTTTGCGGGCGGCAGCGGAATACCCTTACCGCAGGGCTCGCACCGTATGGCAGTGGAGCCGTGCAGCCGGTTAGGGCAAGATGTTCTGGTGACCCAACAGCCGCAGGCCCCTTCCACCACTCCGTCCACGCCCCAGAAACGGGAGGACGGCATCTACACGCAGATTGCCACGGAACTGGGGGTCAAAGCCTGGCAGGTTAAGGCGGCAGTGGAACTGCTCGACGGCGGATCAACGGTGCCCTTCATCGCCCGCTACCGCAAGGAAGCCACCGGGACGCTCGACGATACCCAGCTGCGCGAGCTCGACGAGCGGCTGCGCTACCTCCGCGAACTCGAGGACCGCCGTCGTACAGTGCTCGACTCGGTTGCCGCCCAAGGCCAGCTGACCCCGGAGCTGCAAAAAGCCATCCTTGCCGCCGACACCAAGTCCCGCCTCGAGGACATCTACCTGCCGTTCAAGTCCAAGCGCCGGACCAAGGCGCAGATCGCGCGCGAAGCCGGCCTGGAACCGCTCGCTGACGCATTGCTCAAACGCCCCGAACTCAATCCGGAACGCGAAGCCGCCAAGTACTTGAACACCGAGCATGCCGTGGACGATGCCGCCGCGGCCCTCGCAGGTGCCCGGGCCATCCTGGTTGAACGCGCCGCCCAGGACCCTGACCTCGCCGCCACATTGCGTGAGCGGCTGTGGACGCAGGGCCGCATGGTGTCGCGCGTGAAGAAGGGCAAGGAAGCGGACGGGCAGAAGTTCGCCGACTACTTCGAGTTCGCGCAGGCCCCTGCCGGCATGCCGTCCCACCGCGTCCTCGCACTGCTCCGCGGCGAGAAGGACGGCGTCCTCGAGCTGGACCTCACCGAAGCGGATCCCACGGACGACGCCGCCCTCGCCGCCGCACGTTCCCGGTACGAGTCTGCGGTGGCCAGGTGCCTCGGGGTCGCCGACCGCGGCCGGCCCGCCGATGCGTGGTTGGTGGAAACGGCGCAGGTGGCGTGGCGGTCCCGCGTGCTGGCCCGGCTCACAGCAGACCTGCGAGGCAAGATGTTCGCAACAGCCGAGGACGAGGCCGTGCGCGTTTTCGCTGCGAACCTTCGGGATGTCCTGCTCGCTGCCCCGGCCGGAAACCGGGCGACGCTCGGCCTGGACCCGGGCCTCCGAACCGGCGTCAAAGTAGCTGTGGTGGATGGAACCGGCAAGGTGGTGGCCACCGATACTGTCTACCCCCATGCTCCGGCCAGGAAGTGGGACGAAGCACTGGCAAAGCTGGAGCGGCTGGCGCGGCAGCACGGCGTCGAACTCGTGGCCATTGGCAACGGCACTGCATCCCGGGAAACCGACAAACTCGCCGCCGAGCTGATCAAGCGGCTGCCCGACGTGGACCGGAAGCCGCAGAAACTGGTGGTTTCCGAGGCCGGGGCATCCGTTTACTCAGCGTCCGCTCTTGCCGCGGCGGAACTGCCCGGCATGGATGTATCGCTCCGCGGAGCCGTGTCCATCGCCCGCAGGCTGCAGGACCCACTGGCCGAATTGGTGAAAATTGATCCGAAGTCCATTGGCGTGGGCCAGTACCAGCATGATGTCACGGCGTCGAAGCTGGACCGGAGCCTTGACGCCGTGGTGGAGGACTGCGTCAACGCCGTCGGCGTGGATGTGAACACTGCGTCGCCGGCACTGCTCAGCCGGGTGGCGGGCGTGGGGCCATTGCTGAGTGAGAACATCGTCGCCTACCGCAACGAACATGGCCCCTTCGCCAAGCGCGCGGACCTGAAAAAAGTGCCGAGGCTCGGCGCAAAGGCTTTTGAACAATGCGCCGGATTCCTCCGGATTACCGGGGGAGCGGAACCCCTGGATGCTTCAAGCGTGCACCCGGAGTCCTACTCAGTGGCGCGCAAGATCCTGGTCGCCGCGGGCCCGGCGCCGGCCTCCTCCCTGGATCCCCGCGACTTCGTGGACGAAACTTTCGGCCTGCCCACCGTCAAGGACATCCTGGCGGAACTGGACAAGCCGGGGAGGGACCCCCGCCCGGCGTTCGCGGCGGCCAGCTTCTCGGAGGGGATCGAGAAGATCTCGGACCTTTTGCCGGGCATGATCCTGGAGGGGACCGTGACCAACGTGGCCGCCTTCGGCGCCTTTGTTGACGTGGGCGTCCACCAGGACGGCCTGGTCCACGTATCTGCGCTCGCGAACCGCTTTGTGTCTGATCCCCGCGAGGTGGTGAAGTCCGGCCAGGTAGTACGGGTGAAAGTCCTCGAGGCAGACCCCGAGCGGAAGCGGATTTCCCTGACCCTGCGGCTCGACGACGAACCATCCCCGGGCGGGGCAGCCTCTGCCAGGCAGGGCGGCCGGCCCGCGGCTGACCGCGGACGTGCCCCAGCATCCGACCGGGGCGGGCGCCAGGAGCAAGGGCGGTCCGCAAACAGGCAGAACCGCAATGCCCCTTCCCCCGGGCGCGCTCCTTCACCCCCGCCGGCACCGGCCGATACCGCGATGGCTGAGGCGCTGCGGAAAGCGGGCCTCGGCAAGTAGGTACGCGCCGGCGGTTGGCCACGTGGGGTTGGTGGATTCGATGGTGCGTTTCTGCAAAGGTGGTTTCATGACCTATTTCCTGGAGTACACCATTCCTGCGCCCGCCAACGACGCCGAGTTTGAGTTCCCCCACGACGAGATCAGCCCCGGCACTACCATCCCGCTGACCCAGACGAAGGCCGACGTTGTGCACACCCCGGAACTGCCGGCGCGGACGGGCATCATCGGCGCCACCGTTCCCGAGGCGAAGCTGGAAGCCGAGCAGTTGATCACACACAGCCGAGCCACTGAGGCGTCCCTGTACTTCGACCCGTCCAACTCCCTCATTGCGGGTGTAGGTACCCTCGTTGCCACTTTCGCTGACGGCCGCGGCTGGCAGGACATCTAGGCCACCTGCGCCCGTCCCGCAACACCGGCTTCGGCGGGTTGCCTTTTCCGTCCCGGAGGAACCTTTGGTTTCCTCCGGGACGGAGCTGTTTAAGCGCCCAAATCCTGGTTCTCTTGGCGCAGGTTCTTGCGCCCCCTCATGAACGGTTGGGCTACGCGCGCGCTGCCGATAAACCCCTATGTACCTAACGGATCAGACGCCCCAGCCCCTTCGCCCCTAGCCCCCTGAACAGGGAAATTCCCTACGTAGGAAAGGTTCTAAAAGCAAGTACACACTACTGATGTTTAGGTAGTCCGGCCTCCCATACGCTCAGTTCACGAATTAGTAGTCCGGGCCGTCAATCGGCCAAAGTACTCTACACACGCCATGAAGTGGTGAGGCATTTGTCTATTTCCATTCAGCCCCCAATTTCCTTCTCCAAGCTGGCGGCAGTGCCGGAGAGGGCCTCCATCAGCGTCGTGATCCCAACGCTGAACGAGGCCCAAAACATTCCTTGGGTCCTCCGGCGGATGCCCCTCTACGTCGACGAGGTGGTGATTGTTGACGGCCGTTCCACAGACAACACTGTTGGAGTGGCGCGGGCGGTCCGCAACGACATCGTGGTGGTGGACGAGCAGCGTAAGGGCAAGGGAGTTGCCCTGCGCTCCGGGTTTGCTGCAGCAACAGGCGACATCATCGTCATGCTGGACGCTGATGGAAGCATGGATCCCCAGGAAATCGGCTGGTTTGTTTCCCCGCTCCAGCACAACTTCGACTTCGTCAAAGGTTCCCGCCACGTCACCGGAGGAGGGTCCGAAGACCTGACGCGGCTGCGCCGTTACGGAAACCGTGCGCTGACCGGGCTGGCCAACGCCGTCCTGCACAGCAACTACTCGGACCTTTGCTACGGCTACATCGCTTTCCGGCGGGAGTGCCTGGAAGTCCTGCAGCTGGAATCCGACGGTTTTGAAATTGAGACGGAACTGATCGTCAGGGCTGCGAAGGCCGGCCTGCGGATTGCCGAAGTCCCCAGCCTGGAGCTGGACCGCATCTCCGGGGCATCAAACCTCCAGACATTCCGGGACGGCTGGCGGGTGCTGAAGACCATGGCCCATGAGTGCCTCCTGTGGGAGGCTCCCACAGCCGGCGCCCGTCCCGAGGCACTGCGCCGGGTGAAGTACGCCTACGCCAACGTGAGCTTCCCGCGAACTCCCACCGATCCAACCAGCGTTCTTCCCGTCATAAGCGTGGCATGACATGACGTACCTACCCTTCCCAAGCGTCAGCGTGATCGTCTGCGCCTACACCACCGAACGCTGGAGTTGGCTGCTGGACGTCATCGAATCCCTCCGCGTGCAGACCTGGGCCCCTAAGGAGGTCCTGGTGGTGGTTGACCACAACGATGAACTCTACGAGCGTTTGGCTGCCACTGTGGATGACGTCACCGTCGTGAAAAACACCGGGCCGCGGGGACTCTCCGGAGCCCGCAACACCGGCGTGGGACTGGCGGACTCGGACGTTGTGGCCTTCCTCGACGATGATGCAATAGCCACACCGGACTGGCTTGAACGGCTCATGGCGCTCTATGACGATCCTGAGGTGCTCGGAGTGGGCGGCCGGGTGGAACCCCTCTGGGAGGCCGGGCGGCCCGGCTACTTCGGCGAAGAGCTCGACTGGATCGTCGGCTGCAGCCACCGGGGCCTGCCACGTGTGGCATCCGAAGTCAGGAACGTGATCGGTGCCAACATGTCGTTTCGGCTTGACGTCATCCGTACCGTGGGCGGTTTCAACCACTCCTTGGGCCGTCAGGGTTCCACTCCCTTGGGCTGCGAGGAAACCGAGATCTGCATTAGGTCGACGATGGGTGCCCCCGGATGCCGCATCGTTTACGAGCCGGCAGCGCTGGTACGCCACCATGTGCCCGCCAACAGGGGAACCGTGCGTTACATGCTTTCGCGGTCCTGGTCGGAGGGCATTTCGAAAGCCCAGGTCAGCCACGTCGTCGGGCACAAGCGGGCCCTCGGCCCCGAGCGCCGGTACGTCCGCAGCATCCTGCCCCGGGCCGTCTTCTCGGCGGTGTATGACTGGACCCGCGGTGATCCCGCCGGACTCGGCCGGGCAGCCGCCTACGTCGCCGTCGTGGGGTGTACGGCGGCCGGCTACCTCCGCGGACGCCAGCTGGCGCACGTGCCTGGACGCCCCTTGAGCCAACCGGTACTGGCCGGCGTCAGCCCGTGGCGGGAAGTCAAGTGACCGCGGTCTCTGTGCACCATCCCGTCGCCACCGGTCCACCAACCACGCGCCGCAATGACACAGCGGACACCGTCCGCCCGGGCGACACGACCTATCCCAGCACAACGATCCAAGCGACACCATTTAGTTAGGGGACGACTATGCGCACCAGAGAGACTAAGGCATTGAATTTCGACATCCACGGCCGGCTCACCATCCGGGTGGATGCACAGGCGCCGGCAGCACACCAGCTCCGGACCATGCTGGCGTGTTTCGCCACGGACACCGAACGGCCGGCCGACATCGTGGTCGACGACCGGCCGGAACCAATGCCGGATGCGGGCCTGCTCGAGCACGAGCTGGCGTACACGGACACCAGCGTGCGCTTCAACGCAGATCGGGTCCAGGTGGTCCGGGACGCCGACCAGTGGCGCGTCCACGGATCGGGCGAGCTGTTGACGTCCGTGGTTCCCGTGCTGGATGCGGCCATGATCGCCCGGGGCGCTGCCATGATCCATGCTGCAACAATGGCCTACCGGGGCCATGCGATCGCGCTTCCCGCGGCCGGAGGGACCGGTAAGACGAGCACCGCCGCCAAGCTGATGCGGCGCGAGGGCTGGTCCTTCATGGGTGATGACTGGGCCTTCCTCGCCGAGGATGCCACGCTGCTCGGCTACGCGAAGCCGATGTTCATCAAGCCCCACCACCGGAACATCTACCCGCACTTGTTCGAAGGCGTCCGCAAGCCCCTCGTCCCCCCACGGTTCTCCCAGAGCGTAGGCCGCCTCACCACTGTGGTCCATCCATACGTCATCCGTTACCCTCGGCTCGCGGACTTCTCCCGCCGGTGGTCGCCGGAGCACCGCATGGTTGACGCGGCCACTGCGTTCCCCGGGCGTGAAGTGACCACCACGGCCCCGCTCGCCGCCGCCATCTACGTTGAGCGCTTCGAGGGGACCAAGACCCGGATTCTCGAGCGGACCACCGATTGGATGGTGGACCGTATGATCGGCAACTTCCACATCGAGATGGCGGGCTTCTCGCAGCAGGTTGTCACCGGTCTGGCGGCCACGTCGGTCGTCCCGTGGCGCGAGCACTTCGCGGCGAAGGGGCTCGTACTGAACAAGGCGCTCGACGGACGTCCCTGCCACCTGCTGCAGGTGCCTTCCGCGTACTCCGCGGACGAGGCGTCGGACGACATCGTCCGGCACCTTGAGGAACTGCTGCCATCGGTCCTGGACGACCAGGCCTGAGGGGTGGGACACCATGACCCACAGTCCTGCAGATGTTACTGCCGTCGTTCCGGCCCGCAACGCTGAAAACCTGCTCCCGGGATGCTTGGAGGCCCTTCGCCAACAAGGCGTTGCTGAGATCATTGTGGTGGACGGATTGTCCACCGACCGCACCGTCGAGCTCGCGCTCGCTGCCGGTGCCAGGGTCCTCAGTGACGAGGGCCGCGGCCTGCCTTGGGCCCGGACACTCGGTGTGCGGAGCAGCAATACCCCGTGGGTCCTGCTTGTTGATGCCGATGTTGTGTTCGGCCCCAGGGGAGTGGCTGACCTGCTGACAGAGCTGGTGGAAGATGGTCACGATGCCCTCCAGGCCGGCCTGGAAAGTGTTGCCGGACCGGGCTACTGGGGGCAGGCGCTGGCACACCACCACCGCACCGGCCGCAGCCGCAACTGGTTCGGACTCGTGGCGACGATCGTCAACCGGGACCTGATGCTGGGCCTGGGCTTTGACGACTCGTTCAAGTCGGGCGAGGACATCGAGCTGCGTTGGCGGATGCGGCAGTCCGGGCTGCGAACGGCGGTGTCACGCCGCGTCTTCGTCGAACATCGATTCGCCGCAGACGACTTCGACTTCGCCCTCGACCAGTTCCTCATGGATGGAACCGGACTGGGACGGATGATCCGCAAACACGGCTGGCGTGGGGCGAGGTTGGCGCTGCTGCCTGCCGCTGCGGCGGTCCGGGGCAGCGCCTTGAGCCTCGCCGCGGGCCAGCCCCGCTGGCTTCGCTACTACATAGCCTTCTGCTGGTACAACTACACGGGTTTGGTCAAGGGTTTCGCATCGTGACTACAGTGAGGGGGAAATCCGCCGTGGACGGCCCGCCCGTCCGGCACTCCGCACTGCGCAGCTCAATAGGCCTCATCATTGCCAAGGGTGCCCAGACCGGCTCGGGTTTCGCTTTCTGGGTGGTGGCCGCGCATGCGGCCTCCACCCGTGAGGTCGGGCTCACCACTGCCGCCGTCTCGGCAGTTTTGATCTGCGCGCAGCTCGCGGTGCTGGGCGCCGGGTCGGCCGTGATCGTCTCGGTGGGGCGGGGGGAACCGCCCGCTCGGGTGCTGGACGCGGCGTTCGCCATCGTCGGGGTAGCCAGCACGGTGCTGGCCCTCGGGTACCTCATCCTGCAGCTGACCGCAGCCCCGGACACGGCCTCGACATCGGTTCTCTTCTGGCTGATGTTCCTCGTAGCCGCCGTCACCGGAACAATGGGCACCGTGCTGGACCAGGCGCTTGTGGCACTGGGCCGCGGCGCCAGCGCGACCTTGAGGTACACGATGGGTGGCGGTGTTTCACTCGCGGCCGCAGCACTCGTGGCCTTGCTGGCGCGCCCCGCAGCGTCAGACCTGCTGATGGCCTGCTGGACCCTCGGAACCGCAGTGACATGCATCGTGGGCGTGATCCAGCTGCGACGACTTGTGGGCTACCGGCTGCGGCCATCCTTGCACCCGGCACGCGGCCGTCCGCTGCTGATGCTGGGTATCCCGAACCAGCTCCTCACCCTCACCGAGCGTGCCCCCGGTCTGGTGCTGCCGCTCCTGCTGGCGCATATGGTGTCGCCAGAGGCCGCTGCTTACTGGTACCCCGCCTGGATGATGGCGTGGGCAGCCTATACCGCTCCGATGCTGATGGGCATCGTTCAGTTCTCCGAGGGGGTCCGGGAACCTGGCCGGCTGGTGTCCACCACGTGGGCAACTCTCCGGTGGTCGCTCGCCATCGGAGGCCTGGGTGCCCTCGTCCTCATCGTCTTCGCCCGCCCCCTGCTCCATCTGCTGGGGGACAGGTACGCCGACGCCTCAGCCGGCGCCCTGCGGTGGTTGGCCGCCGGCGTGGTGGCCTACGCGGTACTTCAGGCCTATAACGCGGTGTGCCGGGCCCGGGGCCATTATGCGGAGGCCATCACGGTGGGCGTGGTGCTCGCCGCGGCCCTCTGCATCTCAGCATTGTCGGCCGCCGGAAGCGGCCCCAGCGCCATGGCCCTTACCTGGCTGGTGGTGCTCTCTGTCGGAGCCCTGGCGGTCGGCCTTCGGCTGATCGCAGTCCTCCGGCGCGTCAAACAGGAGGTACGATGACCAGCACGCTTGATACGCCCAGCCGCATGGACCTTCGCTGGAAGCCCCGGGACCTGTGGTGTGCCCTCGCCGGCGCGGGATCGCTGGCGCTTGTGGTGTGGGCCGCTTCCACCGTGGCACTGCCCGTGACCAGCGACCTTGGGCTCGTCGCCGCCCTGCCCTTCCCCTTCTGGGCCGGCGTCCTGATTCTTAATGCCGCCTTCTTCGTGGCGCTGCGGGGGGACACAGAGGGCCCGGCGAGCCGCCCGGTAATGATATGGCTCGTCGCGGTGCTCGTGCTCGTGCTCTTCGGGACCGCAGCCTTCGTGACAGACGTACCGCGTGGGGAGGTAGCGTTCCGGCATCTCGGCATCGCCAACGCCCTCTCGGGCATGCAGCAGATCGATCCGAACATCGACGCGTACTTCAACTGGCCCGGCTTCTTCGCCCTGCTGGCAACGGTCCTCGGGGCAACGGGGCTCGACCCGGTGACCCTTGCCCTGTGGGCTCCAGTGCTCAACGTGAGTCTGTGGCTCGTTGCCATCGCGGTGCTCACCGGTTACCTGACCCGGGATCCGCGACGGCGCTGGCTGGTGCTCTGGCTCTTCTGCCTCGGCAACTGGCAGGACCAGGACTACCTGTCGCCTCAAGCCTTCGGTTTCTTCCTGTACCTCGTTGTGCTTGCGATGGTTCTCGGTCCGCTCGCGGCGAAGCCCGCCACGTTCCACGGCTTCCGGCCGGCTGGCCTCGGGCAATGGTGGCGGGAACGGACGCCGGCCGAGCCCCGGACCGGATTCCGGCTGGCCGCCCTCGTGGTGACCCTCCTGCTCATTCCGGTCATCACCGCCAGCCATCAGCTCACGCCGTTCATGTTGCTCGTTGTGATCACCGTTCTCACCCTGAGCGGGCGGGTATGGCCGGGCCGGCTTCCCCTGATCGCCGGCCTTGTGCTGGTCCTTTGGCTCCTCTATCCAGCGAGTACGTACCTGGCCGGGCACCCGCTCCTGGAGAACGCAGGGCTGCAAATAGCGGCCGAGGCCAACGTCGTGGACCGCGTGAACGGGACAGCCGGGCACCTGCTCGTGGTGCAGCTCCGGGTGGGCCTCACCGTCCTGCTGTGGGCGCTCGCCGCCCTTGGCGCAGTGCTCGAATGGCGCAAGCGGCGCCTCGACCTCCGGATAGTCCTCCTCGCCGCCACCCCGCTGCTGCTCTTCCCCGCACAGGCGTACGGCGGCGAAATGCTCATCCGTGTCTCGCTGTTCGCATTGCCCTTCGTAGCCCTCCTGGCGTCATCGGTGCTGCTGCCGGGAGACGGCAGCGTCCGACCGTCCGCCCGCGCCGTGGGTGCTCTTGTGCTCACCTGTTTCCTGCTGGCCGTGCTGACCGTGACCGGCCGGTTCGGAAACGCACAGTATGACGTCTTCACCCGCAGTGAGATTGACGCAGTGGCCGCCGCGGAGCAGTTGGCGCCCCCCGGCTCCTCGGTCATCTCGGCTGCCCACCCGACGCCGTGGCGCAGCCAGTCCTACCTCGAACACCGTTACCGGACCATGGATGATCTGTGCCGGGAGGACCTGTCGCCTCAGACATGCGGTCCCATCGTCTATAACTACGCACGGCACAACCCCGGCGGCGCCCACTTGATCTTCATGCGCTCCACGGAGGCAAGCGTCGTACTCCAGGGCGACAACAGCCCGGGCGAATTCACCGAACTCGAGGAGTGGATCAGTATGCAGAATGGCGTGCAACTGGCATTCAGCAACACCGACGCGCGCGTCTACCGGGTGGCGCCATGAGTGCCATGACTTTAGCCAAGCGGCCCACCATCATACTCGGCCTCGCCGCCGTCGTACTGGCGCTCCTCACGCTTGTGGGGCTGCCGACACCACTGCAAACGGTCGCCGCGGTGGCTGTCCTCATCCTGCTGCCGGGGCGGGCACTGGCCCAGCTGACGCCGGTTACCGACCTGGCGCTCGGAACGCTGCTCGTCCTGGCGCTTGGCCTGGCCACGCTCACCGCGGTGTCTACAGCGATGTTCTACCTTGCCGTGTGGTCCTGGCAGGCGTGCGTCATCTCGATGGGTGTCATCACCATCCTTGCGTGCATTGCACGCGCACGGCAGGAGGCTGCGTCATGATTGAACTGGCAGGACTGGTGGTGGCTGCTGCCCTGCTCGCCACCCTTGTCACCCTCGAGGTCCGGCACGCCGGACCGGACCCGCTGCAAACCCCCCGCCCGAGGTTCCTCGGGCGGGCAGTGAGCCAGGCGGCCGTCGCCGTCATGTGGCTGGTATGCCTGTTCCTCTTCCTGCCACGCCTGCTGGAACTACTGACGTGAACCGCTCGGCGCGGTGGTGGCTCCTCAGCGACCTCCACCTCGGCGTGGGGGACGAGGACCCCAGGCGCCCCGGCAAAGTCCTGCCCGATTTCCTCCGCCGCGAGGTGCTCCAGGCGTCGGGTCCGCAGCAGCATATCGTTTTCGTCGGTGACACCTTCGAATTGGCAGGGCTCACCGAAGACGAGAGCCTGGCCCGCCTTGATTCCATCCTGGCCCGCCACCCTGAGATTCAGGACGCGCTGGAAGGGTGCGCGGCGCGCGGCGTTCAACTGCACTTCGTGTGCGGGAACCACGACGTGGAGCTGGCCCGGCCCTCGGTGGCCGCCCGGCTGTCATCGCTGCTGTCACCCGTCGAACCCGCCCAGGTCCGGGTGCACCCATGGTTCCTGCACGTACCCCGTGTCCTCTTGGCTGAGCACGGGCACCAGCACCACGCGCTGCACCGTATCCCCGAGCTGCTGCGGACCGCGGTCAGCGGTACCGACGAACTGGACCTGCCACCGCTGGCTGCCTGGCACGCCCGGCCATCGAACTCGCGCCTCAGCCGTGCCGGGGCCGTTGCCCGGGCCTTCCTGGCATCCGAACGGGCAGAACGCCGCGTCCGGGAGCTCGCCTACGGCGAGCTGTTGGAGGCTGAAGCCCTTCGGCTGGAGCTCGGCGGAGCCGCCGTTCGGGATCTCGCACGCCTGTCCCGTTTTCGGACGATGTCGGTGCTCCCGCGCACCGCCACCCGCATGGTCCTCGCTGCGGCCGGCCGCAGCATCGCCAGCGAGGAAGCTCCTGCTGCTGCCGGCCAGGTGGCACGCACCCTTGAGACGCATGGATCAGCAGTGGCCTGGTACGTCTCGGGCCACACCCACCGGGCCCTTGAGGCTACGCTCGAGGGCGGCGCCACCCGGTACGTCAACACCGGTACATGGTGTTCGGATGTCCGCGGCCGCGGACCTGACCAGTCGGACCGCCGGACTTTTCCGTATGCTGTGGTCGACGTCGGCCTGGACGGCGCCACCGGCGGCGGGCTGCAGTATTGGCGTCCGGATGCCGGCTAAGCCCGGTTCACTTCCGCCCCATGCAGGCGGGCTGCGGCCCGTGCATCCTAGCCCTTCTCCCAGATAGCAACCCAGTCAACGTACAGATGGCCGCTGGTTTCAGGGGCCGGGCATACCGGCAGGCACGATTCAGTCTGCAGGATGTAATGCATGGGCGTGTCAGGAGTCGATGTCGCGCTGATGCCGATTGACCTGCCATCAAGAAAAAACTCAACCCTTCCGGGGTTCCACTCGATGGTGGCAGTGTGCCAGGAGCTGAATGTTGCCGTGGTGTGGAACATGTCAATGTGCTCGCCCTCAGCGCTGCCGGTAGCGTGCATGGCAGCGAAAATCGATGACGCTAAATCTCCTTCGGGAAAGTCGATCTCGCCATCCTCCGGCCACTGCTTGCTGTCGGGCCAGAGCAACCAGGCTGTTTTGTATCCCGGCAGTGGATCGGCCTTAAACCGTACAGAGTAGCGTCCGTAGAGTTGGCTGTTGTAGGGGCGCCCGCTGGTCTCACTGAACTTGGGCGACGGCGCTGCGCCCATTGAAGTGCCGTTTTCGGAGTGCAGATACATGTCCAGGACGCCGTCTTTGACGCTGAGGACCTTGGACGGGAAATACCCGGACTTCGCCTCATTCAGCTGGGCCGCTGTATCCGGCGTGCCGTCAGCATAATTTTCGCTCCACTTCGCGCCGTACTTCCCGCCTGGGAATTCGCCGACAGGGACATTTCCGTTGACAAAATCCTCGGCAAAGACCTGCTTCCAACCGGGCAGGTTTCCGATAGGCATGGCTTCTCCGCTGGGCGGATTGGCTGCCAGAGCGGGAGAACCAGGGGCCTCTCCCGCTCTGGTGCTTTGGACCGGTGATGAATCGGAAACGAAACTCAGCGCGCCAAAGGCCAGAACCGACAACACGACCGTCAGCACGACGGGGCGTACCTGCATGCGACGCCGGGATTTCTCCGCGCCGTCAGCCCGTGCAGGGGCCGCTTCGATGGTTCTGGTTCCGATCATTGCATTCAATTGCCTCTGCGGGCCGGCGGCAAGATACAGGCACTGTACCGCAGTCATTACGGGGCGGGATATGCGCCCCGGTAAGTGCGCGCTGCTCTCTCCGCGCCACTCCAGGAGTTTCTAACCTGCCGTTGCTTCCGCAGGGTCACCTGACTGCTTCTGCCACGGCCAGCGCCCGGTGATTTCAAGCTCGAGGGAAAAACTGAGGAATGTCCTGATCAGCACAATAATTGCCAGGACTCCCACGGTCTCGAAGGTGGGCGTGACGGCGACAGTGCGGATGATGTCCGCGGCAACCAAGAGCTCAAGCCCCAGCAGAATGGATCTGCCCAAGAGTTGGCGGTATAAGCGGTAGAAGCTCAGTTTCCCGGTGCCGGCAGGGAGCCTTCGCGGCTGATGGCCTCGAAGCGCCAGAGGGATGGACACCAGGGCACCGATCACCATCACAGCTACGCCCGCGAAATCGACAACCTGCCCGGCAGCCTCAATAACTTCCCGAAAATCCATGTTCCCGCCTCACCCTGCCGAACGCCTGTCCGGACTCCTGCACCAACACCGGCACGGAACTCCCGCGCAGCCAGCCTAAACGCCGCGCCGCGGTCCGCGCCGGAACCCGGCCGCAGCGGAAGCTATGGGTGGCGCACGCCGTTCCCGGCCAGGATGTCCCTGTAGCCATCCCTGAAGGACGGAAAAGCGAAACCAAAGCCAGTGCCGCGAAGGAGGCTGTTGCTGCAGCGCTTGTTTCCAGCGCGGGCAGGTCCGGCGTCACCCACCGGCGGCTCCGTCATGCCCAGTTCGCCGGCAAGGAACCGGAGTACGGTGCCCAGGTCGGCCGGGTCATCGTCCACACCAACATAGACGGGGGCCGGTTCAGCAGTCATGGTGGCCAGATGGACAATCGCTGCGGCTGCGTCATCACGGTGGATGCGGTTGGTGTACCGGATGTCCTGGGGGACGACGGCGGCACCGCTGCGCACCTGGTCGATCAGCCTGGTCCGGCCGGGCCCGTAAATGCCGCCCAGCCGCAGGGATACAGCGGCGGTTGATGTCCCGGCGAGCCGCTCCCGGAGAAGTTCCTCAGCCTCTACAAGGATCCGGCCGGAGAATCCGCCAGGAGCGGGCGGTGTTCCCTCGTCCACCCAGCCGCCGCCGGCATCGCCGTATACCGCCGTGGACGAGACAAAAAGCACTCTGCCCGGCGTCACGCCGTCGCGCGCTAATGCGTCCAGGACGTTGCCGACTCCCTGCACGTACGCGGCCCGGTAGGCCGCTTCCGTTGGTGAATCTGCGGCTACGGAAATGACGACGGCGGCAGTGTCCGCCGGGACGGGCGGAAGGCTGGGCGCACTCAAGTCAGCGGCAACACCTTCGATGGCGGCCGGCAGTTTCGAGGGGGAGCGGCGCCATCCCACCACGCGATGGCCCAGGGCAGCGAACCGCAGGCCCGCTTCGGTACCCAGGTCGCCGCAACCGGCAAGGAGGATCGTCATACGCTACGGTGCCTCAACCGGGAAGAATACGCGGGGATCCTGCAGGAGCGCCGGGTAGGTGAAGGCTGAGCGGTCGATGATCTCGGTCACCGTGAAGTTCCTGCCGAAGCGTCCGTCCTCCAGTGTGATGGGCCTGCCCACCACCTGTCCCACGGCAAACTTGTGGCCGTGTTCGAAGGGGACAGCGACCGGCGTTTTCCCGGGAAGCGTGGAGAAGGCCTCCTCCTGCGCCAGGCGCTTGCGGGTGGGCTTCTTCTGCTGCGGTTTGGGGGCCGCCTTTCGCGGCTGCTTGGAAGGGCGGCGGGAGCCGTCGTCGATGTAGACAGGGGAGTAGCCGTCATCCGGCTCTTCCACGGCAGCCGCGGCAGCGGGAAAACCATGCACCGGGGGAAGCGCCACCGTGTCCAGGGCCTGGGGGTCGACGTCGTGATGCGGGGACCGGAGGATCCACAGAATGTCCCCCTCGGGTTCCTGCGGCAGGAACTCGTGTTTCGGCTCCGGCCAGAGGTAGTCCATGTCCGGCACCGCGTCCTCAAATATGGAGGTGTAGAACTTGGGTTCCTTGCGCACCAGCTTGGAGCGGTGGCTGAGGTGGAAATCGGGGTCCCCAAGCCAGGGCGGCATCGGAATCTTCGCGGCGTAGTCCGGGTGGGCCGCCTGCGGCGCGAACTCGGTGATGTTCTCCCGCGTCTTATCCGGGTGCCCGCGCTTGGTCCATTCGTCCACCATCGCCAGCCCGTACATGGTCAGGGCCGGCACGTACCCCATCCACATCCGGATTGCCGGGTGGGTCTGCCAGCCGTATCCGGGAATGACCAGGGCGCGCAATGTCTGGAGCGCTTCGACGCGCTGTTTGCCGAGCCGGGCGGTATCCAGGGCGGCGGCGCTCTGCCGGAAATCGGGGTACGGGAGGAAGGTTTGCATCCCTTCAGTCTGACGGCAGCCTGCGGATGTGCCAATTGCAGTGCCGGGCGCCACACGCAGAACGCCGAAGTGTTCACATAGTGGACCTATGCATACAGCGCGGAGTCAAAACCACTAAGATCTCCGCAACACCCCACCATTTTGGAAGCCCACTCATGACATCAACACCTGAAAAAACCGCCGGAATCCCCCACTCCTTCGCGCCCCGCTACGGGCAGATGCTGAGTCCGGAAGCTAAGGGCATCCTGGTCCTTGACGAATTTACCCTAGACCCCGAGATTGCGCGGAAGGACCAGCACCGTTTCCGCGACGGCATCGCCGCCGTCGCCCGGACGGTCCGCCGTATCGCAGCCCTTCGGGTAATCATCGCGATCGTGGCAATCGGCAATCTTCCGCTGTTCCTGCTTTCCAGCGGGTGGTGGATTTACGGCGTTTCCCTCGCTCTCGTGGTCGCTGTGCACACCGCCGTGACGCTGTTGAACCGGCACGAGCCGCGCCTTAAGCAGCAGTCGGCGCTGGAGCTGCACATGCACCGGGAGAAGAGCGCCAATTACCGCAAGGTCCGCGACGCCGTGAAGTACATGATCGACACCCCCAGCCGCATGAACGAGCACCTCTACCTGGAGCTCCTGGCGGTCAAGCGGGTCGCCCTCAACCTGGCCCACGGCACCGTTGCCCTGCTGGACACCAGCGACGAGTCCGCCTGGAAGGTGCGGATCGTCCGCGAAATTCCTGCCCGCAGCTAAGGCCTCTGCCTTCCGCGGCACTTAAAAAAGTACGACGCCGGCGCGCCCCTTCTGGGGGCACGCCGGCGTCGTTTTTGGTCAACGGAATTTGTCTATCGCCGACCTGTTTTGGGAGACCGTACCGGCCTCACTCACTACCGCGCCGTCAATGAGGCGGCAGCGGTTCATGCGGGAAGCTGGATGACCTGTCCCTCGAAGACGAGGTTCGGATCGGAAATGGTGTCCAGGTTGGCGTCGGCAAGCTGCTGCCAACCGCCGTTGATGCCCAGCTTTCCGGCCACGATGCTCAAGGTGTCACCGGCCTGCAGTGTGTACGTCTCGCCGCTCAGGGCCACTGCTTTCACGTGCTTGGCCGCCGGAGCCGTGGCAGGGGCCACTTGGACGGGTGCGGCCTGCACCGGTGCGGCCTGGACGGGTGCCGCCTGAACTGGAACGCTCTGCACCGGCGCGCTCTGCTGAACCACGCCGGTAGCTCCGCCGCTCAGGCCAAGCTGTGCTGCGCAGGAGGGCCAGGCTCCCCAGCCCTGTGCAGCCTGGACCTGCTCGGCCACGGCAATCTGCTGCTCACGGCTGGCGTCTGCGGCCGAACCACTGCCGCCGTAAGCTGCCCAGGTGCTCGGGGTGAACTGGAGGCCGCCGCTGAAGCCGTTGCCGGTGTTAATGGCCCAGTTGCCGCCGCTCTCGCACTGTGCCAGTGCGTCCCAGGTGGAAGTGCTGGTAGCGGCGTTTGCCGCCGTTGCCGAAAGTGCGAGACCTGCGGCCGAAATGGCGGCCACGGTGGCTCCACGGCGTGCGGCAGTACGGAATCTGGTGTTGTTCATGATGGTTATGCTCCTGAAGGCCACCGGCGCTGGTTCCGTCCCCGGAGATCATCGCGCCACTGCCCGCCCCTGACGAATAGAGGTCAATTTCGGTGGCTGCCTGCTGGGCAGTTCTGGTGGAGGCAGCACCTGGCATTCATGTCGCCCGCTGGCCGGGCATGTGTTTCACGCTAGGACATACCAGGTGCGTTATCAAACTGAGATCTTGTCTGGGCAAAGGCTGGTGGTTTCCTGAATGGACTTTCCACCAGCGAGGCGTGAACCCGGCGGGGGCACTATCCTGACCGGATGGATAACTTTGCGGGCGGTAGTGCCGTGGCCGAAACCGAACCCGAAACAGCTGAACCGGACGTCTCTGCCAGGCCCCTGCCCGTGGCCGAACTGCACCTTCATATCGAGGGGACTCTCCAGCCGGAACTTATTTTTGCGCTTGCAGAACGGAACGGCATCAGCTTGCCGTACTCGGGACTGGATGAGCTGCGGGCGCGCTATGAGTTCACCGACCTGCAGTCCTTCCTGGACCTGTACTACGCCAACATGGCCGTGCTGCAGACAGAGCAGGATTTTGCCGACATGACCCGCGCGTACCTGGAGCGCGCCGCCGCTGCCGGGGTGCGGCATGCCGAAATCATGATGGACCCGCAGGCGCACACGTCCCGCGGCATCCCGCTGGAAACCTGCGTCAACGGCGTCGCCTCCGTCCTGGCCACTTCGCAGGAAGAGTTCGGGATCTCCACCCTGCTGATCGCAGCCTTCCTGCGGGATCTTTCCGAAGAATCTGCGCTTGAAGTATTCGACGGCCTCCTGGCGATGAACGCACCCATCGGTGCGGTGGGGCTGGACTCGGCGGAGGTGGGCAACCCCCCGTCGAAATTCGAGCGGCTCTATGCCAAAGCCCGCGAAGCGGGCCTGCGGCTCACCGCGCACGCGGGCGAGGAGGGGCCGCCGTCGTACATTCTGGAAGCCCTGGACATCCTGGGCGTGGAGCGGATCGACCACGGCATCCGCTGCATGGAAGATCCTGACTTGGTGGAGCGGCTCGTTGACGCGCGCATCCCGCTGACGGTCTGCCCGCTATCGAATGTCCGGCTGCGTGCGGTGGACACCCTGGCGGACCACCCGCTGCCCGCCATGCTCGCCGCGGGCCTGAACGTCTCCGTCAATTCGGATGATCCCGCCTACTTCGGCGGCTATGTGGACGACAACTTCAGCCAGTTGGACGCGGTATTCGAACTCTCCGATTTCGACAAAGCCCGGCTGGCCGCGAACTCCATCCATTCGTCCTTTGCAACCGAGGAACGGAAGTCAGAGTTGCTGGCTGAACTGAACGGTCTCGAAGCGCCGCAGTGACGCCAGCTGTGTGCCAGGCAACAACCGCGCCAACTTGCCGCTAAACTTGGTGCCGCAGGCGTGTCCGGAGGGGTGCAGAACGGAGTACCTGTGGAGTCACTCCAGGGTTGTGCAGCCGGCCCTACACCCGATACTCCAGACTCACTTGCGGGAATCTCCGCTTCATAGTCGGTCACGACACGCAGAGTTAACCATTTTAAGTCGCGCGATGTAACCGGCAGTTGGCAAGATGCCTAAGACCGATCGCTTTTATAAAAGGGGAATCATGGCCAAGTCCACCGCAGAAAACACCTTCCTTCGACTCAAGACCGTTTTGGATGTCCTGGCCGAAGGCGTGTGGTCCGGTGATGCACTGAACGCGGGGCAGGTCCTCGCGGAGGCTACGGCACGCGTGCCGTTCAACGAGCACGAAGCCGAACTGCTCAGCGGCGGAATTCCCCGCGGGCACAAGACGCTGACCTCGGCCACAGCCAAGCTGGTGAAGGCAGGCTGGCTGGTCAAGGGCCGCTCCGGCTGGACCATCACCGAAGACGGCATGCGTGCCACGGTGGCCTACCCGGACGCCGTGTCCTTCGCCACGGCGCTCGACGCCGGCACCCCGGTCCCTGCCGACGTCCCGGTTCCTGCGGCTCCCGCAGGGTTCGTCCGCAAGACCACTGCCGTTGCTGAACTCCCGGCGCCGGCCGCGGCCAAGGCTGAGCCCAAAAAGGCCACCAGGAAAACGCCTGCCAAGAAGGCTGCCGCGGCTGTGGGCAAGGCTGCCAAGGTGATCGAGGACGCCGTCGAGCCCGTGGTCAAGGCCGTACGCAAGGGCAAGGCTCCGGCCAAGGCCGATGAGTCCGCTGCCGCGGAGCCGTTCGAGGGCCCGGATGTTGAGACGCACCCGCAGCCGGAGGCAGTGGCTGTTGCGGGCGATTTCAACACCATCCTTGGTGCACCCGAGAACTGGGCCCCGCAGTACGACGAAGCCCAGATGGAGTTCGACTTCCTGGACCAGCTGTGGAAGAAGAGTGCGGAGCTGCCGGCCGGCCACTACACCTTCAAGATCGCCCTGAACCGGTCCTGGGACGAAAACTACGGCGCGTTCGGCACCTTCGATGGCCCGAACCACGAGCTGTACCACGACGGCGGCACGGTCACCATCCGCTACAACCACAGCACCCGCGACATCACCATCAACTAACCGTTCCGCCCTCCCAACTGGGTAGCGCCAAGTGTCGTTTTGAAGGTTCAAAACGACACTTGCTGCTACTTACTTGGGTGGGGCGGCGCTGGCGGAGGGCAGGCACTATGGCGAGGCACGCAGGTTCACCGTCCGAAGAGCCTGATCCGGCTGCGTCTGATGCCGGGGCCGTGCGGCTTACTGCCCGCGTTTTTGGGGTGGTGCAGGGTGTTGGATTCCGCTACTGGACCATGGGCAAGGCGGACGAGCTGGGCCTCAGCGGCGAGGTGAGGAATCTCGACGACGGTTCCGTCGCCTTGGTAGCCGAGGGGCCGCAGTGGAAGGTCCATGAACTCCGGGAATGGCTGAACTCGGACCGGACCCCCGGGCGGGTGGAACGGGTGGAGGATTCCATCTCTGAAGCTGACGGCACCTTCCGCGGCTTCAATGCACGCTAAGACCACTACGCGCGTGCTCGATCCCGCATGTGCTTGAGCACGGCGGACTTCATTCCCTTGGACTCAGCCCGATGAAGGCCCCCAGTTCCTCCAGGGCTGCGGGCCGGCGCGGCATGTAGTTGGTGAGCTCGGGGGAGCGGATGATGACTGCCCGCCACTGGCCCCGGGAGACTGCCACGTTGATGCGGTTCCTGTTCAGCAGGAACTCAGCGCCGCGCGGTGCCTCACTGACTGCAGAGCAGGTCATCGAGACCAGCACCACGGGCGCCTCCTGGCCCTGGAACTTGTCCACCGTTCCTACCCGCACGTCCGGCAGGCCATCCTCCGCCAGGGCCTTCCGGATGAGGTGGACCTGGGCGTTGTAGGCGGCCACTACCAGCAGGTCTTCCTGGCCGAGCGGACGGGACTCGCTGTCCGCACCCGGCGTCCACTTCAGCCCGAGGTGCCGGCGCACCTGGCGAACCACCTCTGCCGCTTCCTCCTTGGAGGCGGTGGCGTTGCCGCTGTGGTTGACGAAGGCCGTTTCCACACCCGGAGGAAGCTGTTCCAGTTGGCGCTGGGAGGCTGCCGGTGCGGACTGGAGCTTTCCCTCGTAGCTGAGCCGGGAGACGGCGCGGCACAATTCGGGGTGCATCCGCCAGCTGTCCGCGAGGAAGTATCCCAGGTTGGCCGGCAGGGTGGCGTGCCCGGCGGCGAGCCATCCCAGCGCTGATTCGTCCACGGGTTCCGGGTGCGCGCCCTGCGTGACCTGGGGCAGTTGCTGGGGGTCGCCGAGCAGCAGGAGCCGCTTTGCCGCCCTGGAAACGGCAAGCGTGTTGGCCAGCGAGAATTGCCCGGCCTCATCGATGACCAGCAGGTCCAGTGCACCGGCCGGTACCTCCTTGCCCGTCATGGTCCAGGCGGTGCCGCCCACCAGGCAGCCGCCTGGCGAGGACAGGAGCCGTGCAACGTCGCCTTCGGTGGTGGCAGGCCAGGGAACATCGTGCGGGGACGCGAGCTTCTTCGCCACTACGGCCGGATCCACACCGCCCGTGGCGATGGCACAGCAGAGCAGGTTTTCGACCACATTGTGCGACTGGCCCACCACTCCGATCTTCCAACCCTCTTCAACCAGGCGGCCAATAACGTGTGCACCGACATACGTCTTTCCGGTGCCCGGAGGGCCCTGGACAGCCAGGTAGGAGCAGTCGAGGTCGCGGACAGACGCGGTGATCGCCGCGGCGTAATCGGCAGAACCATCAGGCCCGTGCGGGACGTCCACCGGCTGCCGGATAGTCCGGAATCGCGGGGGCTGTTTGCGCAGGATGTCCAGCCCCGGTTGTGCCGGCAGCGAAGGCACTGACGTTCCGACGCTGGCGGCGATTTCCGCGATCGCAGCTTCGATGCTGGACGTAGCGAGGGGCTGGTCCTCGGTCAGAGCAACGGGAATGTGCTGGTACGCCGCAACCTTGCCGGTTTCGCGCTCAGCAATGGTGATGACGGTGTGTTCGGGGTTGTCCGGGGCCGGTGAGACCGCGCTGATCCTGGTTCCGAAGGTAAAAGCCCTGGCGCCCGGAGCGGCATCGGGATCTGCCATGCCATCCGGCGGCGGGGCATCATAGAGCCGGCACCAGTTTGAACCAGCCCGGAAGTCCGATCCCTCGGTCATGGTGCCCTCCAACCGAAGGACCCGGGTCCGCATGCGCTCCCGCGGCTTGGCCAGCGCCCAGTCGGAAGTAACTTCTGCCGATGACACCACAAAGACATTCCGCTGGTCGGACCAGTTCTCGATGGGTGCTTCCACCCGGTCGAAGTGCTGCCACCAGAACTGCTTGCGTTCGCGGCGGTGGTAGCCGGTAGCCGCGGCAACCATGGCGATGGCGCGTTCATCATCGGTCCAGGGGCGGGTGTCCGGCAGCCCGGCCAAGTATTCGCGCAGCCGGCGCTCTTCGGGAGTTTCAGGAGTTCCGGCAGCCTCGTCCGGCACTTCCCTGCGTTCATCCACTTCAGTCCCAGCGGATGAACCAGTCAGCGCTTTCGAGGCTGCCGTGGACGCAGCTTCCGTCCCGGCTGGCCCGGCGATTTCCAGCAGCCAGTCGCGCAAATGGAGTGTGGAAAGGCAGTCGTACCGGTTGTAGTCGGAGATGGACGCCAGGATTGTTGCCGCCTCCGCCTCGTTCCCCGCATCACGGGCCGCGCAGTATGCGGCGTAGGCAACTACGGAGGCACCGGCGTCCTTGACGTCCCCGGAACGGAGGTTGTCCCCCATGTACAGCGGTTCGAGCTTTTTGATGGAGTACGACGCTTCGGAAATGCGCAGTGATTGCCGCACCGTGGCGTAGAGGTCCACGAGCAGGCCTTCGCGGAGCCAGGCGTCAACGGTGTCCTCACCGGCCTGGTGCGCAAGGGAAAGGTTCCGCAGGGCTGTCTTTTCGTAGGCGGCGTAATGGTAGACGTGCATGTCCGGATACCGTGCGCGGCGTTCCTCTACATAGGCCAGGAAATCCAGGAAGGCCCGGCGTTCTTCGGATCGGGAGTGGGCCCAGAACGGGCGGAAAGCAGGATCACCGGAACTCCCGGCAACAGGTGCCTCGATCACCCCGAAGAGGTACTCGATGCCCCACGCTCCCGTGGCCGGGTCCTGCCACAGAGGATCGCCCTCGAAGTCGAAAAAGATGTCTCCCGGGCTGGGTGCGGGGAGCGCCCCGATGCGGTTCTCCGGCAGGATCGTGAATGACACTGTGTGCGGCTGGCCGTCTTTAGTGAACGTCCTGGACCCGGCGGCTGCATCCAGGCCCAGCTGCATCCGCGCCTGTGCCCGGAGCCGGACCACTGAGTTCTTCGCCTCGTCAGCAGGCATGGCCGCGAGCTGGTCGATGGTGGTGATGCCGGCGGCATGAAGCTTCCGGCGCTGCACCACAGACATCCCGGCCACCATCAGCAGGTCCCGATGCTCTTGCACCTGCTCGGAGCAATAGTCGCAGCGGCCGCAGTGCACGATCCCGGGCTGCTGCCACTGCACAGGGGTATCAGCGGCGCGGTGCTGCGCTGTCAGCTGGCGGAAGCGCCGGCGTCGTTCCCGGAACACAGGCAGCAGGTCCGGAAGGGAGTGGCTGCTGCGAAGCCAGTCATCTCCCACACGGGTTCCGAGCACCAGGGTCACGGTGGGGGAGGGGTCAAGGCCCATCCCAAGGAGCTGGTCACCATACGCTGCCAGTTGCAGCAGGGCGCCCACTTTGGCATGCCTGGCCAGTTTCGTATCCCAGACTTCGTAACGCCCGGGGCTGCCCGTGCCGGCCGCCTCGTTGACGAGGAAGTCCGCGTAACCCAGGAATTCGCCGTCGAAGAACGTGGCCTGGAAAACGACGTCGGCCCCGGAGCGCAGCGCGAGCTCGGTTTCCGCGTGCTTGGCCTGGAGCTCCCCGCGCAGGTTTTGCCCACGTTCGAGCGAGTACACCCCCGCACCACGGCTGGCATCCCACTCGCCATACTTGGCGACCAGGCTGGCAAGGACGGTCTGTTCGTGCTTGTCGCCGAGTTCGCCGGCGCGGACCTGCATCTCATCCGCTGCGAATTCGGCCTTCGGGAAACGGCCCAGTTTTTCATCCAGGACCCGGAGCGTTCGGTACTCACACTCGCTGGCCACCACCAGATCGCTGGCGGAAAACACCAGATCCGGCGGCGCACCGGCAGCTGCAGCTTCGAGCAAAAACACGGGGCCTCCCCATCGACAGCCGGGCTGTGATCATTAGCCTAAGGACGGTTCCCCTGGCCTTAGAACCAACCTAGCAAGGGGTACCGACAATCCGGTGCGGGACTGATGTTCCGGCAGCGGGCAAACCGCGACCAACCAGCAAGCGGACAGGTGTCAGCTCCCGTGGGCCGCCGCCCGGACCTGTGCCTTGTCGTGCTCCGCGTGCGCGCTGCGCAGCAGGTTCATGAACTCGGTCTCGTTGCGGACGAGCTTTTTGTACTTCTCCGGCAGCTTTCGGATCTGGTCCTCCTCGCGGCACATGGCAGCGAAGATTTTGTCCCGTTCGGCCATGTCCGTCTCGTAGTTCAGGTCCAAATACTCGTTGGCATGCCGCTTGGCACCGGAGACGGCGTTCTTGGCCTTGCCCTTGGAGCTGAAAACGGAGGCCAGGATGGTCAGCAGCAGCACACCAAGGATGACGCCGAGGGAGACCTCCGTGCTGACCTCCACGACATTTACATGCTGTCCGTCATTGATGAACGGCAGGGTGTTCTCGTGCAGGGCGTGAAGGATCAGCTTCACACCGATGAAGCCCAGGATGACGGCCAGGCCGTACGAGAGGAAGATCAGCCGGTCCAGCAGTCCGTCGATCAGGAAGAACAACTGGCGCAGGCCCATCAGGGAGAAGGCCGTGGCGGTGAAGACGATGTAGACGTTCTGCGTGAGGCCGAAGATCGCAGGGATGGAGTCCAGCGCGAAAAGAAGGTCCGTGCCGCCAAGGGCCACCATCACCAGGAGCATCGGGGTGAGGACGCGCTTGCCGTTTTCAACGGTGAAGAGCTTGTCTCCGTCGTAGTGTTGCGATGCCGGGAGGAACTTCTTGGCGAGCCGCACCACCAGCCCGTCCGTGTCCTCGTCGTCGTGGTTTTCGGGCCGCAGCAGGTTTCCGGCGGTGATCAGGAGGATCAGGCCGAAGAGATAGAACACCCAGGCGAACCGGTTGATCAAGGTGGCGCCGACGAAAATAAAGGCCGTGCGGGCGATCAGGGAGAAGACGATGCCGAACAGGAGTACCTTCTGCTGGTGAGCCCGCGGCACCTTGAAACTGGCCATGATGATGAGGAACACAAAGAGGTTGTCAACCGAGAGCGCTTCTTCCGTGACGTAGCCGGCGAAGTACTCGGTGCCCATCGTTGGCCCGCCGAACAACAGCACGCCCAGCCCGAAAAGCAGTGCGATGCCGACGTAAATCGCGGACCAGGTGGCTGATTCCTTCAGTGAGGGTGTGTGGGCCTTCCGCACGTGGAAAAAGAAATCGAAAGCCAGCAGGCCAACGATCCCTGCGATGGTCAGCGTCCAGACATAAGAAGGTACTTCCACGCGGCGGCCCTTTCGTCGTCAGTGTCCTCCCAGCCTACCGAAAGCAGGCTTAGCTAAGCAGGGCGCAGGAGTTCATGCTCCACGACGGCGGTACGGGACAACGTCTTGTACCCCTCCTGCTCGAACAGGACAGTAATAACGTCGTCCTCGTGCCGCATCACCAGCCCTGGACCCCACTCTTTATGGATGACGGCCGACTGCAGCGGGAACTGCTCGTCCGCACTCGGGGAGGCCTGCCCGGATGAGCCCTTCCCGGTCGAACCCTTTCCCATGGGGCCGGGCCCGCCGTCGTGCACGTCCTTTAAGCCGGCGGCATCCGCTTGGGCGGCGGCTTCAGCGCAGGTATCGCAGTTGCCGCATGGCTCCGGCAGTTCCTCGCCGAAGTAGCCCAGCAGGAACTGTCGCCGGCAACTGTCCGTTTCCGCATAGGCACGCATCATGGTGAGCCGCGACTGGTCCACGCGCTGCCGGGCTTCGCCCAGTTCGACGGCGCGCTGCACCAGCGCGGGCAGTTTGGCTTTGGACGTGAGCCGGATGCCGCGCTTGCCTGTGGTGACTGCCCCCGCCTCCTCCAGCTGGTTGACCAGGCCGGTGACGCGGCGCACGGGAAACCCGGTCAGTTCAGCCACCGACGTCTTGGGAGCGGGCGCTTTCGCGGCCTTAAGGACCTTCAGCACGGCTTGCAGCCGGTCCGGATCCGGGGAGTTGGTGCCGAAGAATTTGCGCAGGCCGAGGTCCTCGGCGCGGTAGTGCAATACGGCCACGGCAGGCTCTCCGTCGCGTCCCGCCCGGCCGATCTCCTGGTAGTACGCGTCCAGCGACTCCGGAATGTCCGCATGCACCACAATCCGCACATTCGGCTTGTCAATACCCATGCCAAAAGCGGTGGTGGCAACCACCACGTCCAGTTGGTCGTCGAGGAACAGCTCGTGGATCCGTTCCCGGTCGGCCGCCGAACGGCCGGCGTGATAGGCCTCCGCCCGCAGCCCCTCCTTGGCCAGCTTGGCCGCGTACTTCTCGGTGTCCTTGCGGGTAGCGGCGTACAGCAGGCCCTGCCCCTGGTCCCTGGCCAGAGCCGCGACCTGTTCCAGCACTGCCTTGCGTTTGCCCTTGTCCTCCTGGTGCCGGACCACATCGAGGCTGATGTTGGGCCGGTCGAAGCCATGGACCAGGATCAGCGGGTCCTCCATACGCAGGCGTTCAGCGATCTCGTCGCGCACCGGAGGGGATGCAGTTGCGGTCAGCGCTGCCACCGGCGGGTTGCCCAGGCGCTCACGGACGCTGCCGAGGTTGAGGTAGTCGGGGCGGAAATCGTGGCCCCAGGAGGACACGCAGTGCGCCTCGTCCACCACGAACATGGAAATCTCCAGCTCAGCGATCCGGTCCACGGTCTCCTGCTTGGCGAGCTGTTCGGGAGCGAGGAACAGGAAGGTAGCCCTGCCGTTCTCAACCGCCTGCCACGAGGCCTCCAATTCAGCGTCACTACGGGAGGAATTGATCGCGACGGCGGCATCCGCACCCAGATCCCCAGCCAGCCCGTCCAGCTGGTCTTCCTGCAGGGCAATGAGGGGTGAAACCACAACGGCGGGACGTCCCGTCGTGTTTTTCAGGTGCAGTGCCGCGACCTGGTAGACAGCAGACTTGCCGTAGCCGGTGGGCATCACCGCCAGGACATCGCGGCCGGCTGCGAGGGCAGCCATTCCGGCCAGCTGACCGTCGCGGAGGCGGGGCAGGGAGAAGGAAGAGGCCGCCAGGGCGGCGAGGGCACGATCGTCGGGCATAGGGAGCGGCTCCGCAACGGTGGATCCTGCGGCCGGTTGCTTCAGCCGAGATAACCAGCCTAGCGCGGCCGGGGGACGCCGTCGTCGGTGTTCGCGGCTATGTGGACAAGTCCGGCGCTCCCGTTGTACACATCCGGCCCGGCATCCTTGACTTCCCGGCCACCTGTGAACAACTGTTGAAGGGAACCGGTCCCGTGGCAGGTGCACGGTATTTTCGGGACCGGGCCAAGTAAGGAGAATGCAGCGTGGCGCGCAAGAATCCGAAGGTTGAAGAGGCAGACGAGTCCGAACTTGAGGTGACCGGACACCCCAAAACCTGGGCCGCCGGAGTCCCCGGTGTCTACCACTCCATGAAACCTGCGCTGGAGCACATGGGCCTGGAGCGGTCCAGGAAAACCCTGCTGGCGCTGAACCAGAAGGACGGTTTCGACTGCATGAGCTGCGCCTGGCCGGACCCGGGCCACCGCAAGACGTTCGAATTCTGCGAGAACGGCGCCAAGGCAGTTACCTGGGAGGCCACCCCGGTAGTGGTCGCCTCGGAGTTCTGGGCTGAGCACCCTGTCAGCGAGCTGCGGGAAAGGTCAGAGTACTGGCTGGGGATGCAGGGGCGCCTGACCGAGCCCGTGTACAAACCGGCCGGCGAGGACCATTACCGGCCCATGGGCTGGGACGAGGCGTTCGGCATCCTCGCAGACAAGCTCAATTCCTTGCCAAGCCCTGACCAAGCGGCCTTCTACACCAGCGGCCGCACGTCCAACGAGGCAGCGTTCCTGTACCAGCTGTTCATCCGCGGGTACGGCACCAACAACCTGCCGGACTGCTCCAACATGTGCCACGAATCCTCCGGCTGGGCCATGGGGCAGACCATCGGCGTGGGCAAAGCCACGGTCTCTTACAACGACTTTGAAAAAGCTGACCTGATCATCATCCTGGGGCAGAACCCAGGGACCAACCATCCTCGGATGCTCACGGCGCTGGAGGAAGCCAAGGACGCCGGCGCGCAGATCGTTGCCGTCAACCCGCTGCCGGAGGCGGGCCTGATGCGGTACAAGAATCCGCAGCGGGTGAAGGGCATCATCGGCCACGGCACGGACCTGGCTGACCAGTTCCTGCAGATCCGGCTCGGCGGGGACATGGCGCTGCTGCAGGCGGTCTCCAAGCGGATACTGGCCGCCGAAGCCGCGGCACCGGGCACCGTGCTGGACCATCAGTTCCTGGAGGAGCACTGCCAGGGCCTTGACGAGCTGAAGGCACACCTCGCCACCTTGGACGAAGCCACCGTCCTTGAGGCCACAGGGCTGCGTTCGGACGAAATCGACGAACTGGCGGACCGCTACCTGCGGGCAGACAAAGTAATCATCACCTGGGCCATGGGCATCACCCAGCACAAAAAAGCCGTGGCCACCATCAAGGAGATCATCAACCTGCTGCTGCTCCGGGGCAACATCGGCAAACCCGGCGCCGGCGCCTCGCCCATCCGTGGACACAGCAACGTTCAGGGGGACCGCACCATGGGCATCTGGGAGCAGATGCCGCCTGCATTCCTGGACGCCCTCGGCAAGGAGTTCAGCTTCGAACCGCCCCGGGAGCACGGTGCGGACGCCGTGGAGACCATCCGGCAGATGCGCGACGGCGGCATCAAGGTTTTTGTGGGGCTGGGCGGCAACTTCGTGGGCGCCATGTCGGACACCCACGCTGCTGAAACAGCGATGGAGAGCACTGAACTGTCCGTCCAGATCTCCACCAAGCTCAACCACTCCCACGCCGTGACCGGCGCCGAGGCCCTGATCCTGCCCACGCTGGGGCGCACCGAGATCGACCGCCAGGAATCCGGCCCGCAGTTTGTTTCGGTGGAGGACACTGTTTGCGCGGTCCACGCCTCCCACGGAACCGTGGAGCCCGTGGCGCCGGGACTGCTTTCCGAAGTGGCGATCGTCAGCCGGCTGGCGCGCCGGGTTCTGGGCGACCGGATCGCCGCCGACTGGGCAGGCTTCGAAAAGAACTACGACCTCATCCGGGAGCACATCTCCCACGTGGTGGTGGGCTGCGAGGACTACAACCGGAAGATCAGGCAGGAAGGCGGCTTCATCCTGCCCAACGGGCCCCGGGACTCGCGCACCTTCAACACCCCCACGGGCAAGGCCATTCTTACCGTCAATGAACTCGAACACGTGGAACGGCCGGCCGGCACCCTGATCCTGCAAAGCATGCGCTCGCACGACCAGTTCAACACCACCATCTACGGCCATAACGACCGCTACCGGGGCATCAAGAAGGGCCGCGAGGTAGTGTTCGTGAACCCGGCAGACCTCACCGAACTGGGGCTGGAGGACGGGCAGCACGTGGACATCTGGGGCGTCTACCCGGACAACACTGAGCGGGTCCTGCGGAACTACCGGGTGGTGTCCTACCCTACGGCCCGCGGGTGCGCCGCCGCCTACTACCCCGAGGCCAACGTCCTGGTGCCGCTGGAAAGCGTGGCCGAGGGCAGCCAGACGCCCGTGTCCAAGGCAGTGATCGTGAAGCTCGAGCCGGTTCTGGTCCTCGAAGAGGAGCCGACGGCGGCGGGGTAGCGGTGGTTGAGCCTGTCGAAACGGCACTTCACCAGCCCGATTTCGACAGGCTCAATCACCGGCTTACGACTGGCTCAATCACCGGGGGCTCACGACAGGCTCAATCACCGGGCCCTCATGACAGGCTCAATCACCGGGCCCTAGGATAAGCGCAATCAGCGGGCCCTAAGACGAGCTCAATCACGGGCTCTTATTGGGCAGTGTCCGCCCAGCCCTGGCTGGCGGGGCCGCCGTCGTGCCCGTCGTCGCAAAGGCCAAAGGCAACGCTGGCCGCCCGCTGCACCGCCGCACTGGATGCTTCCCTTGATCCGGCACTGCCGGTGCCGGCTTCCAGCCCGGCGGCGTAGCCCACCAGGAACGTGGTGACCGGGGCGGCGGGGTGGATTATGGAGTCGGCGGACTTGCGGGCCAGGTCCAGGAGCAGTTCGTTGTCCACCTTGAGGTCCAGGATCTGCAGCGCCTGGGCAAGCCTGTTGCTCCACTGGTCCAGCACTTGTGCTTCTTCGTCACTGACTGCCATGGTCTGCTCCTTCGTCAACTTTGCCGTGCGGGTGGCCGTTCCGGTGCTGACACTACAAGGCTTCACCACGGAAGTCACCGGGTGCCTGGAACGGAAATAAGGGCGGCCCCGGCCGGGTTAGGCTTGGCAAGGGCAGCAACACAACCGCATCGAAGGAGTCCCCTTGAGTGAGATCACCGTCCGCCACAACGCCGGCCGCGAGCGTTTCGAAATCCTGGACGCAGGCAGCGTGATCGGCAAGGCGGCGTACAAGGAGTACGACGGCGGCGGCTCACCGCAGCGGATTTTCTATCACACGGTGATCAACGAGGAATACGGCGGCCAGGGTCTGGCAGGCCAGCTCGCCACGGTGGCCCTGGACGAAACCGTCAGCGCGGAGATGGGCATCGTTCCGGTGTGCCCCTTCATCAAGAAGTTCCTCACCAAACACCCCGAATACGCGGACAGCACTGTCCGCGTGGCACCGGCACACCTGGAGTTCCTGGACTCTGCACTGGCTGCCCGCACCCGCTGACTGACTTTGCACCCCCGCTTTCGGGGGTGCAAAGTCCACAAACGGGTGCGGATTAAAGACACGTCCGCAATCCTTACAGCCGGCTCCCAACCTCGGATGATCTAATCGACACCGCATCACGTGCCCTGTGGGCCCGCAGGATACGGATCGGTTTGTTGAGGTGGAAGAGGTAACCCGAATGCGGGACCAGGAGAGGCGTGCTGCAGCGCGGGATGTCGCTGCGCCCCGGCGGGACCGGAAGAAGCTTGCGCTGCTGTTCACGGCCGTGGCGCTGGTGATCGTGGCCATTTTTGTTCTGGCCGTAGTTCGGTCAGGGCCCTTGGCAGCAACCGGCCCGGTCCCGGGGGCTGTTCGCGAAGCGCCTGTGGCCGTGGCCCCGGATTCCCTCGAGGACAGCGTCCAGTCCATCCTTGACGATAATCCGGACTACCGGATCGGGCTGGCGATGGCCGACATCTCCGGGGACGCCGCACTCACTTTCGGCGACCAGGAGGATTTCACGGCCGCCAGCACCGCGAAGATCATCACAGCCGCCGCCTACTACCACCTGGTGGAAACCGGGGAAGCAAGCCTCGATGACCCGCTGGGGGACTACGACGCCGCTTTCCAGCTCGAGGCGATGGTCAACGAGAGCAACAACGATTCCTGGCTGCTGCTGATGGATGCGGTGGGTTATCCGCGGTTGATCGACTACGCGTCCTCCATCGGCATCAGTTACGACCCGGAGAAGAACCTCCTGACCCCTGCCGCGATGGCCCTGGTCCTGAAGCAGCTGTACGCCGGAGACCTGCTGAACCCGGACAACACCAAACAGTTGCTGGGCTACATGCAGGACACCAACAACGAGGAACTGATTCCCGCCGGCTCCCAGTCCGGAATCGAAGTGTTCCATAAATACGGCGAGTTCGACGGCGAACTCCACGACGCCGCAATCCTCGCCTACCGTGGCTCAACCTTTGTCCTGGTCATCTACACCGAGAACGAGGACGGCACCCAGGATGAAGGGCAGGCCAAGGTCATCAGGGACCTCACCGGCGTCGTGGAAAGGGCCCTGTTCCCGCCGGTGCAGGCGGGCAACAAGGCACCCTAGGGCCATCAAAGTCGCTAACGCCCGCACCGGTGGGTAAGACTGTTTCCGTGAGCAACAATCCCCGGACTGGCCTGGCGGTCGCCGGACTCAGCCTGGGCACGGCCCTGAACCCCCTGAACTCCTCCATGATCGCGGTGGCATTGGTGGTGCTCCGCGCTGACTTCGGCCTCGACGTCGCGGCCGTCACCTGGGTGGTCACCTCGTTCTACCTCGCCTCGGCGGCCGGACAGCCCGTGATGGGCAGGCTGGCAGACCGTTTCGGGCCACGGCGGATGTTTATGCTCGGCATGGCACTGGTCGCCGTCACCTGCGCGCTGGCGCCGCTCGCGCCGAACTTCGCCCTGCTGTGCGTGGCCCGGGCATTCATGGCGCTGGGTACGGCAACGGCGTATCCCAGCGCGGTGGTGATGGTGGGCGCCATAGCCCACCGGGCAAACGTTGACTCGGCCCGGCCGCTGGGGCGGCTGCAAATGGCGAACACGTCGGCCGCCGCCGTGGGCCCGGTGGTCGGCGGCCTGCTGGTGAGCCTGGTGGGCTGGGAGGCGCTGTTCCTGATCAACGTGCCGCTCGCGCTGGCCGCGCTGCTGATCGTGCGGCAGGCTGCTCCAAGGGACGAGGCCCGGGAGCGCGGCAGCGTCGCAGAACTCGTCAGGGACTCGGACATCCCCGGCATCCTGGCTTTTGTCTCAGCCCTGCTGCTGGTGATGATGGCCGCGCTCAATGTGGCGCCGGGCTACCGCTGGTGGATGCTGGCCGCCGGTACCGTCACCGCGGCCCTGTTCGCCTGGCGGGAGCTGCGTTTCAACCGGCCGTTCCTGGACCTGCGGCTCCTTGGCCGGAACCGGCCGTTGATGCTGGTGTACCTCGGCTTCGCGGTGTTCAGCAGCGTGTACTACTTCGTGTTCTTCGGCCTGCCGCAGCTGCTGCAGGAGGCCGGGGGCTACGATCCCGGCGTTGTGGGCCTGCTGATGCTGCCGCTCGCCGCGATGTCCGTGGCGGCCACCCCGTGGGCTGTCAAGGCCATCGGAAGGTTCGGTGTGCGGCGGGTGCTGATTGCCGGCGTCGTCCTGCTGACGGCCGTGGCCGCCCTGATGTGGCTGCTCACCGGCACGCTCGTGATTCCGCTGGTGGTGGTCCTGACGGCGCTGATGGGCGTTCCCTATGGCACGGTCAGTATCGCCACCAACCAGGGCATGTTCGTCTCCACCCGGCCGCAGGAGCGCGGCGTCGCGGCCGGCATCTACCAGACCTGCCGGTACGTCGGCGCCATCACCGCCACCGTAATGATCGGGGTCTTCGCCGCCGACGGTGTGCACCAGGAAAACTGGGCGCGGATGGTCCTGGCCATGCTGGTCCTGTGCGTGGTGACGTTCGGTGTGTTCCTGATGTGGAGGCAGCGGACGGACTAAGCGTCCTGAAAGCCGGGTTTATCGTGGAGATATGGCTTCTCCAACGGCGCAGCTGTACCTGGATATCACCGCAAAAGGCCTGTGCATCCTCGGCGCGGCGATGATGATCTTCGGCCGCGGTGCCTGGTTCTACGTGGGCGTGGCCACGGTGGTGCTCGGAGTGTTGTTCATCGGCGGGTCGCTGATGGCCACCCGCAACCTGCGGCGCAGAGGATGGGACGGCAAGCGGCGGAGCTGATGCTCATCTGAACAACGTGCCGTCCCGCCCATTGTGCTCAGCCGCGCCGGAGCCACACGGCGTTGTCTGGCTGCAGCCAGCCATCCTCCTCCAGAGGGAAGGCACTGAAAAGCACGACGCCGGCCGGCAGCTTCGCAGGTTCGGTCCCCATGGCCACGGCCACCAGGTAGCCGCGGCTGCGCTCGCAGAGCAGCAGGTTCCCTTCCTCCACATGCCAGACGCCGCCGTCGTCCGTGCCGAACACGCCCTCGTCCCACAGCCGGCGGCGCAGGGCGATCGCCTGTGTTGCCAGCCGGAGCATGGAGTCCGGGTCCCCTTGCTGCCTGACTATGGCGTGGCCGCCCCAGTCCGCGGGCACCGGCAGCCACGGGCCGGTGGTCGGCTCCTGCAGCGAAAAACCGTGAGTCAGCGCGGGGTCCTCCGTCCAGGGGAGGGGGACCCGGGCACCGTCGCGGGTGACGCCACCGCGAGCCCACATCGGATCCACGCGGGCCTCCACGGGGACGTCAACTTCGGGGAGCCCCAGTTCCTGGCCCTGGTAGATGTAGGCGGAGCCGGGCAGGCCGAGCAGTGCCACCAGCGCCGCACGTGCCCGCCGGCTGCCCGTTTCGCCGCCGCCAAAGCGGGTGGTGGAGCGGACGATGTCGTGGTTCTCCAAGGCCCAGGTGGGGGCTGCACCATGCAGTTTCCGGGCAGTTTCCAACTCGGATCCCACGGCGGCCCAGCCAGCAGCGTCCCAGCCCAGCCGGACGAAGGCGAACGCGAAGGCCTGGTGCATCTCGTCGCCGCGGGTGTAGCGCGCGGCGCGGGCGGGCTCCAGGTTCACCTCGCCCACCAGCAGCCGGTGCGGCTGGTACTTCTCGGCGAGCCGGCGCCAGCGACGGTAAACCTCGTGGACTTCCTCCTGGTCCGAGACCAGTGGGTTGGAGCGCAGCCCGTCCACCACCGGACTGGCGGAGGGGGCGTCAGGCAGCCCGTCGGCCTTGAACAGTGCGTGGGCGACGTCTATCCGGAGGCCGTCCACGCCCTTGTCGAACCAGAAGCGAAGGACGTTTTCGAAGTAGTCGCCCACCGCGGGGTTCCGCCAGTTCCAGTCCGGTTGGCCCGCGGAAAACAGGTGCAGGTACCACTCGGTATCAGTGTCCGAACCGGGGGTGGCACGGGACCAGGCCCGGCCGCCGAACACGCTCTGCCAGTTGTTGGGTGGCAGGTCACTGGGGGCCACCCCGTCCGGTGCGGGTGCCGAGGAGCGGCCCTCGACGAAATGGAACAGCTCCCGCTCCCTCGAGCCCGGTCCGGCGGCCAGGGCCTGCTGGAACAGCGGGTGTGCCGACGAGCAGTGGTTGGGAACCACATCGAGCAGGACGCGCAGACCCAGCGAGTGGGCCAGGTCCAGGAACCGGTCGAAGTCCGCCATGGTGCCGAACAGCGGGTCAACGCCGCAGTAGTCACTGACGTCGTAGCCTTGGTCCACCTGCGGGGAAGGTTGGAACGGCGTCATCCAGATCCCGTCTACACCCAGTGATGCGATGTAGGGCAGCCGGGCGGTCAGCCCAGCTAGGTCGCCCACGCCGTCCCCGTCGCCGTCCGCGAAGGAACGTGGATACACCTGGTAAATCACGGCGGAGTCCCACCAGACATTGGTGACATTGCCCGCCGGGTGGGTGCCGCCGTCGTGCGTCATTTGCCAGCCCCCGCGGTGAGGCCTTCCACTATCCGGCGCTGGAAGACGAGCACCATGATCACCAGCGGGACCGTCACGATGACGCCGGCAGCCATCTGCTCACCGAACGGCGCCTGGAATTCTGTCGCACCGGTGAACTTGGAGATAGCCACGGTGGCGGTCTGGATCTTGGGGTCGTTGATCATGGACAGCGCGATGATGAACTCATTCCAGCTGTGGATGAAGGTCAGGATCGCGGTGGTGAACACACCCGGCGCGGCCAGCGGGAGCAGCAACTTCCGGAAGGCCTGCCACTTGGTGCAGCCGTCGATCATGGCGGCCTCTTCGAGGTCGAACGGCAGCTGTTTCATAAACGTGGTCAGGTTCCAGACGGCGAGCGGAATGGCGAAAGACAGGTTGGGGATGATCATGGCCTGGTAGGTGTTGATCCAGCCAAGATCCGTGAAGAACCTCAGCAGGGGCACCACCACGGAGATGCCGGGGAACATCGACGTCGCAATGATAACGCCGAGGATCACGGACTTGAACCGGAAGTTCAGCCTCGAAATGGCGTACGCCGCGAAGATGCCCAGGATCAGGGCGGCCACCGTGGTCACGCCCGCCACGATCAGGCTGTTCAGCAGTGCCTGGCCGAACATGGTGGAGCCGTCGAACACCTTGGCGTAGTTCTCGAGGGAGAACGGCGCCGGGAGCAGGGTGTTGTCGAAAATGTCGGCGGTGCGGCGGAGACTGGAGACGATCATCCAGTAGAAGGGAGCCAGGCAGTAGGCAATGATCAGCGCAAGGCCCACATAAACCGAATAGGAACGCCACGTGCGCTTCTGCTTCGGGTTCAGCGGGCTCGACGACGGGTTGCCGGTGCCGCTGGCAGGGTTGGCGGCGAGGCCGCGGAGGTCGGAGATGGTCATCGGGTGGCCTCTGCCTTCTGGATGCGGTGTGCTTTGCGTTCCCGGCGTTTGGCGCCCAGCTGCCTTGCTCCGGTCACGTCGGCGCCGAGCACCTTCACGAACACGATGGCCACGGCGGCAACGTAGAGGAACAAGACCACGGCAAAGGCCGACGCCGAGCCGTACCGGAGCTGGTTGGATTCGTCCCAGGCGAGCATGGACAGGGTTTCCACTGATTCCTTGCCCGGGCCGATGAGGACGAAGGGGAGGTCGAACATCCGCAGGGCGTCGAGCATGCGGAACAGGACAGCCACCAGCAGGGTGGGTTTCACCAGCGGCAGGGTGATGGACCCGAGCTGCCGCCACCAGCCCGCGCCGTCGATCTTTGCGGCCTCGTAAACCTCCTCGGGGATGATCTGCATTCCGGCCAGGACCAGCAACCCGATGAACGGAGCGGTCTTCCACACCTCGGCCACGATCACCGCCACCTTGGATGCCGTACCTTCGGCGGTCCAGAGGATTTCGCTGCCCAGCAGGGTGTTGGCAATGCCGTCCGACTGGAAGATCCAGCGCCACAGCAGGCCGGAGACCGCAGTGGGGACGGCCCAGGGGACCAGGATGCTGGCGCGGAGGAAGGACCGGCCCTTGAAGGCCCGGTTCATGGCCAGTGCCAGGGCCAGGCCCAGCACGGTCTCCAGCAGCACCGTGGTGACGGTGAAGAACGTGGTGTTGCCGAACGCGTTCAGGAACCGCTGGCCGGACTCACCGGCGAACAGGTCCAGGTAGTTGGCCAGGCCCACAAACGCCTCGCCCTCCGTAACGAAGCCGTCCGCGTCCAGGCCCGATTCTGCCCGGTACAGGGACTGGTGGATGGCCGAAATGAGCGGGTAGGCGATCACCAGGGCCAGGACCAGGAGGGTGGGGGAGAGCAGCAGGGCCGCCATCCTGCCTTCACCGGGCGTGCGGCCCGGGTTGGCGGAGGCTTTCGGTGCAGAGCCCTGCTTGCCGGGAAGATGGCCCGGCGGAGCTTGGTGCAACAGGTTGGTGTCGGTGCTCATTTGGCGGAAAGTTCCTCAAGTTTGGCCTGCATGTCCTTCAGCGCCGTGTCCGTGTTCTTTTCGCCGGTCAATGCTGCATAGGCCTCTTCCTGGATGGCCTTGGTGGTGGCGCCGTACTGGACCACCTTGGGCCGGGGCTGGGCGTTTTCGAGGGACTCAAGCAGGGTGGGGAAGAAGGGGCGCTTGGCCACCACGGCCGGGTCCTCATAGAGGCCGGCGAAGGCCGGAGCGCGGGAGCTGAGCTCAAGGCGTTTGCGGGCCTGCTCCTCGCTGGTGAAGAACTTGATGAATTCCAGGGCCGTGGCCTTGTTGGGTGTGAACGGCGAGACGGCGAGGTTGCGCCCGCCCAGGGTGGAGACGCCGGTGCCGTCCGTTCCCGGGATGGAGGTGATGCCGAATTTGCCGGCCACCTTGCTGGAGCCGTCGGTGGCGCTGAGCGAGGAGTAGAGGAACGGCCAGTTGCGCAGGAACACCACTTTGCCGTCCTGGAATGCGCGCCGGCCCTGCTCTTCGAGGTAGGTGATGGCGTCCGACGGGAAGAGCCCTTCCTTGAAGCCGTTCACCAGCAGGTTCAGGCCTTCTTTGGCCTCGGGGGTGTCAACGGTGGGCTTTCCTTCGGAGTTCACCACGGAGCCGCCCGCGGAGGCAACGGCCTCGGAAAAGTTGACGGTGAGGGCTTCGTTTTTGTCGAACTGGCCGGTGTAGCAGGACATGCCGGCCGCTTCGGGGAGGTCCAGGATTTTTTCGCAGGCGGACTTCATCTCGTCCCAGGTCTTGGGCGGGGCGGTGATCCCGGCTGCGGTCAGCAGGTCCTGGCGGAAGTAGAAGAGCGCGCCGTCGGTGTAGTACGGGGCTGCGAAGAGCGTGTCGCGGTACGTGGCTGCGTTCACGGTTGCCGGGATCATCTTGTCCGTAGGGACAGCATCCTCCGGCAGCGGCAGGACCCACTTGTTGGCGGCGAACTCGGAGTTCCACACCACGTCCAGGTTCAGCACGCTGAAGGTATCCGACTTGATCTGCGCGTTCTGGATGAGCTGCTGCCGCTGCTGGTCCGCGGAGTCCGGCAGCTCGATGAAGGTAACCTTCTCGTCCGGGTGTATCGCGTTCCACTCCTCGATGCTCTTGTTGGCGGCGCCGGAGGCATCGCGGGAGGACACGTAGTTGATCGGGCCTTTGCCTTCGAAGGCGGGCGCGCTCTGGGCTGCCTTCGGCTCCGCGGAGGACCCTCCGCATGCCGTCAGGCCGACGGCGGCGGCCGTTACCAGCGCGGTGGTGGTGATAAGTGTCTGCCAGGTGTGGCGACGCTGCCTCATGTGTTGCTCCTTCAGTGGGGTTCTTGCCTGTTTCGGGTGTTTTTGGGGCGCAGGGGATCATGACGACGGCGGCACTCGGATGTGCCGGCTGTCGCCTCTGTTGGGGCTGGTTGGGGTTTAGTTCTGTTGGGAGGGTGGCTGTGGTCCGGGCGGAGCCGTGGAGCCCCGTTCGATGAGTTTGTGCGGCATGATCCGCGGTCCGAGGTCGCGGGAGCGGAGGAGTTTCTTGACGGCCATCCGGCCCATCTCCTCAAGCGGCTGGGCCATGGTGCTCAGCGGCGGGTGGACGTGCAGCGCGGTGGAAGTGTTGTCGAAGCCCAGGACGGACACGTCCTCTGGGACCTGGCGGCCGCGCTTTTGCAGTTCGTTCACCACGGCGGCGGCCATCTCATCGCTGACGGCAAAAATGGCGGTGAGTCCGGGGTCCTGCTGGAGCAGGTGGTCCAGGCCGGGTGCGCCGCTTTCGTAGAAAAAGGTGCCGGCGGCAATGACGGGTTCGCACTTCGCCTCGGCCATCGCGCGGAGGTAGCCGCGCTGCCGGGGCTGGGCCACAAAGACCGACTCCGGGTTGCCGGCGAGCAGCCCGATGCGGCTGTGGCCGAGCTTCAGCAGGTGACGGGTTGCGTCGTAGGCTGCCTTTTCGTCGTCGATGGCCACGCTGGGCGAGCCGGACTTGTCACTGATGGCAACCGAGATTACCGGGATGGTGGGTCCCAGCAGTTGCCGGATCTCGGGCTTGATCACGGCGGACACCAGGATGACGCCGGCCGCCCGGTAGGTGCGCAAGGTCCGCAGGTAGCTGGCGATGTAGGCGGATTTCGCGCCGGTGCGGCCCAGCATGACGGCGTAGCCGCGTTCCTGCGCCTCCTCCTCCACGCCCTGCATCACCTGCGAGGCGAGGGCATCGGACACCATTGGCGCCAGCAGGCCGATCACCGAAGTCTGCCGCGTTTTCAGGCCGCGGGCGAGGGAGTCGGTTTCGTAGCTGAGCTTCCGGACTGCCTCTTCCACGCGCTCGCGGGTCTCTTCCGAGTAGCCCACCAGCCCGTTGACCACGCGGGAGACGGTGGCGGGAGATACGCCGGCGTGCAAGGCGACGTCCCTGATGGTGACCACTGGTTCTCCTTGAGGCTTTACTGCTGCTGGGCCGGCAGAACGCAAACGGTTTACGTAAACGGTTACGTGATCTGCCTCAACAACACTAAAGGGGGAGAGGCCCGAGGCGTGCCTGTTTCCGAAACAGCGGCGGGAGGCGGCACCCAGCCGCCTCCCGCCGTCGTCTGTTCCTCAGCCGTTCAACAGGACTCAGGTGTACATCAGCGAACCCGGTGTGGTGAGCTTCTCGCCGGTTTCCAGCCAGGTCTTCAGGCCGGAAAGGATCATGGGCCAGCCGCCGTAGAGCTGTTCGTTGGCGCCTTCGCGGAGGTCGCTGTGGGTGACGGTGAGGCGGCAGGAATCGCCCACGGGCTCGATGTCCCAGGTGACCTTCGAGGTTCCCTCGGCCTTGACGTCCTCGCCCCACAGCGCGCGCATGGTCTGCACCAGCCGGCGCGGCGGGTCCACCTCCAGATTTTCACCCTCGCCCAAGGGTGCGCCCGCTTTGACGTTGTTCATGGTGAAGCTGCCGCCCGGGCTCCAGTCCGATTCGATGGTGTTCCCGAACTGGTACTTGCTGCGGATGTCACTATCCGTGATGGCTTCCCAGAGCCGCTCGGGCGTGGTCTTGATGTAGATCTCGAAGATTTTTTCCATGGGACTTTCCAATCTGGATTTGAGGTCGCTGAGGCCAGCGGCCCATGGTTCGGCGTACTTGCTCACCCAGCGGTCGTGGACGAGCCGGATGGGCACCGGATTCAGGAAATGCAGCTTTTCCCGCCCCCGGCGGCGGACCACCACGAGTCCGGCCTCTTCCAGGACCTTGAGGTGCTTGGCGATCCCGAAACGCGTCATGTCGAAGCGGCCCTCGAGGGCGCCGAGGGTCTGGCCGTCCTCCCGGAAAAGGTCGTCAAGCAGGTCCCGGCGGGTAGGGTCTGCGAGTGCCTTGAATACGGCATCCATAGGAACCATGATAGGTGACCATATGGTCACATATCAAGGGTTTTAGTTCCTGGAAGCCAGCGTCTGGTCCCGGTCCTGGAACACCTCGTCGCCGGGGCCGGTGAAGGCGCGCGAACGCTGGACGGCCTCGATCGAGCCGGTGAACAGTTGGGACTCCTGCGGGTCCGCCGGCGTTCGCGAGCCATCCCGGGCGGAGGTGCCCAGCCCCCGCAGTGGCTGCTGACGGCGCGGGGAGGCGCCGCCGTCGGACGCTGCCTCGGTCCAGCGCTGCTGGGGGAGTGCCTCCGGATGCCCCTGCTGGAGGAAGGTGACCATGGCCTCACGAATGAGGCAGCGCAGGTCGAAGAGCGCGGCGCTGTCCGCGGCGCTGACCAGGATGCGGACGCGGACGAACCCGCCGGTGGCGTCGGTGATCTGCAGGACACCTACCCGCTCATCCCACAGGTCCGTGCCGGCGAGGACACTGCGCAGTTCGGCGCGCATGTCCTCCACGGGGGCGCGCCAGTCGAGGTCGAACTCCACGGTGCCCATTACCTCGGACTGGCGGCGGGTCCAGTTTTCGAACGGTGTGGTGGTGAAGTAGGTGGACGGCAGGATCAGCCGCCGGTCGTCCCAGATGTGGACCACCACATACGTCAGCGTGATCTCCTCGATCCGGCCCCACTCCTTCTGGACCACCACCACGTCATCCACGCGGATGGCGTCCGTGAAAGCAAGCTGCATGCCCGCGAAGACGTTCACCAGCGAGGTCTGCGCGGCGAGGCCGGCCACGATCGAGATCACGCCGGCGGACGCCAGCAGCCCGGCGCCGAGGGCCTGGATGGCCGGGAACGTGAGCATCACCGAGCCCACGGCCAGGACCACCACCAGGGCAACGCCGATCCGCCGGGCCAGGATCATCTGCGTCCGGAGCCGCCGGGCACGCCGGTTGTCCGCAACGTCAACGCTGTACCGCCCGAGCACCACCGCTTCGATAATCAGCAGGACAGCCACGCCCAGCCAGGCGAGGGAGCCGATGAGGGCTATCAGCAGCAGATGGTCGACGCCGGGCAGCCAGTTTTCGCCCCCGGCCGTCAGCCCCAGCGCGGTGCGGACGCCGATGAGGCACAGCGCCAGCCGCAGCGGTTGGCGGGCAACGCGGGAGGTGGCCTGCAGTTCGGGGCGCTTGCGGTTGAGGCGCAGGACGAGCTTGCGCAGCAGCCAGGACAGGACCAGTCCTGCGGCCACAGCAAGCGTGACGGCAATGAACGGCATGGCGGGGTTGAGTAGGTCTTGCATCCGTTAACCACTACCAAGTTCGGCTGGAGGGGTCGAAATTGACTTGGACTGGGCGTGGTGCGTGCACTCCTCCCCGGTTACTCCGTTGGCTGCCCCCGCTGGTGGTTAGCAACCCCGTTATCCGTGCGGTTGTTGCCGGCCAATGCCTGATACCCGGGCGGCCAACTGGCCTGGAACGCACGCCGCAGCCCCGGGCGTGGTGTCGTTGAACGCCCAGCTATCCGCGGATACCGAAATCGGTGTCCGTGTAGGAGCCCGGGCGGGCGGCTGATCCATGGCGGCAGTTGCAGTTGCTTTCAATTTCCACGCGGACCGTCACTGGCTGTCCGGCTTCAAGCCGCAGGCTGATGGGCTCATTGGTGGAGCTGGAAACGCGGATGACAGTTTCTTCGGGGGAGATGGCAGACATGGCTGTCCTTTCGTTGGTGCGAAGTCGTCGTAGTGGGTATGGGACTGATGCGGCCCTGGCCCGGGCGGGCCCCGGAATCAGCGGGCGGCCGGTTCCTTGGCTTGCACCGGTGCATCGAGCCGTGAGTCCAGCAAGCCTGCCGCGACTGCCGGAGCAAGCCCTGGCGCCAGCGGGAGGCGCGGGACCACCAGGCAATGCCAGAGGTGGTAGATGTCCGCTTTGCCGGACCACACTGTGGAGGTGACGTTGCCCTTCTCGTCGAGTTCCTGCTTCCAGGAGCCGTGCTCGTAGTCGATGAACCAATCGCGGGCGTGGTCCCAGATCCGCTCGTACCAGTCGGCGTACTTCTTCTCGCCGGTGGCGATGTAGAGGGCTGCCGCGCCCCCGATTGCCTCTGCGGGAACCCAACGGATGCGCGTGGTGACAACCGGCTTGCCCTCCCAGTCGACCGTGTAGACAAATCCCGGATGGCCGTCCGGCTCCCATGCGTCGCGGATGGCAGCGTCGAACAGGCCCCGCGCGTCCTCAAGGAGCCATTCCGGGACGTCCAGTGCCCGGGCCTCGAGCCCGGCACGGAGGTGCAGCAGCAGCCGCGCCCACTCAACCCAGTGACCAGGTGTTCCGCCGTAGGCCCGGAACTGACTGGCCCGGTCATCGGTGTTGTATTCGGGCATGGGGTTCCACTCCGGGTCGAAGTGCTCGAAGACCCGGTAGTTGTTGTTGCGCGCGAATTTGTGGATGAGCACCTCGGCAATGTGGAGGGCCCGTTCCAGCCAGCGGTCCTCCCCGGTCACATCAGCGACGATGAGGTACGCCTCAACCGAGTGCATGCTCGCGTTCCCGCCGCGGTATGCCTCGGTTTCCGTGAAGTCCCGGTTCCACGAGTCGAAGCACATATTGGCCTCGTGGTCCCAGAATTTCGAGTCCGCTATCCGCAGCGCCTCGTCGAGCAGTTCCCGGGCTCCGGGGCGCTCCGCCGCAACGGCGCTGGCAGCAGCGAGGAGCACAAAAGAGTGCTGGTAGCCGGACTTGGTGTCGTTCACTGGACCGTTCTGGTCCACCTCGGCGTACCAACCACCGAACTCGTCATCGTGGAGGGCTCCGTTGAGGGCGGCAATGCCGTGGTCGACGAGTTTGCCGGCACCCGGGCGTCCCATCAAAGCGGCGACAGCGAAACTGTGCACCATCCGCGCGGTAATCCAGAGATGGGTCGGCTTGTCGGAAAATACCACGCCGTTGTTGTCGAGCCAGCCGAATCCCGTAGGAACCTTTGAAGCCGCGGCGAAATTGATCAGCCGATCGGTTTCCGCCTCAAGCCATCGTGCGTGAGCGGCACTGTTCAGCCACGTCATGTTATTTCCTCTCTCTGGTGCAAGTGCTGGTGCAAGGTTGCTGGTGCAAGTGAAAATCAGGTCAGCCGGCGGCGTCCAGGACCCCGCGGACAATCGTGGCGGCCGCTCCCAGGTAGGCCAGGACAATCAGCAGGAGCTGGGCGGCTCGGGCGGGAACGAACTTCGAGGCAACGTCTCCCAGGATCAGGCCGGCGAGGCAGGCCGCAGCAACAGCTGCCCACATGGCAAACGGGAGGGCAGGAAACGAGGCAGGTGCCGTGAGGGCTTTGGACACGAGGGAGAACGTGCCAATGGTGAAGAAGTAGGGCTGCATGGTGGCCGCGAAGGACTTGTGCTGCCAGCGGGTGGCGATGGAGTACATGCTGACCGCCGGCCCGCCCACACCGGCCGCCGTGTTCATAAAACCGCTCAGGCCGCCGGCCGTCAACAGGTAGCGCCGGCGGGGAGGCAGCACCGCGGATTTCAGGACCAGCAGCACCGTCAGCCCCACGGCCAGGATCACGCCGATGGAGATTTCCAGGACCGCCGCCGGGATCAGCCGGATCAGGAAAGCGGCGGGGACAATCCCCAGCAGCGCCGACGCCGCCAGCGCCGCGTACCGCTTCCAGTCGATGTCCCGCACCACCCGGAAGATGATGGCCCCCGCTGTTACGGCACCGCAGAGATTGACCAGGACCACTCCCTCCACCGGCCCCAGCAGCAGGACCAGGAAGGGAGCCGCGACCAGCGCGAAGCCCATCCCCGTGATGCGCTGCATCCCTGCGCCCATCACAACTGCGGCCAGCACCAGTCCCGTGGTCAGCACTTACGGCCGCCAGGCCACGTACTGGACCTCCTCGAACTCTTCCAGGCCCAGGTCCGATCCTTCGCGGCCCAGGCCGGACTGCTTGACCCCGCCCATCGGGGCAAACGCCACGGACGGCAGGGGATCGTTGACCCCCACAATGCCGGCTTCCAGCCGCTCCGGAACGTCCCAGGCGCGTCTGGCATTGCCGCTCCACACGTAGGCGGCGAGTCCCATTTCGGTGGCGTTGGCCTTGCGGATCGCGTCCTCCTCCGAGGAGAAGGTGACGATGCCGGCCGCCGGGCCGAAGACTTCTTCACTCACCAGGGGTGCGTCCCCGGGGACGTCCATCAGCAGAGTGGGTGCCATAAACGCGCCTTGCCCAGGGACGGATGTCCGTTGCGTGACGCGGCGGGCACCGCGCTCCAGTGCATCGTCAACGAGGGATTGCACGGCCGAGACGCGGTGGGCGTCGATCATCGGGCCAAGGTCCGGGACGGGTGCTCCGCCGTCGGGAACGCCGTGCCCGATGCTCATTGCATCGAAGCGGGCGCCCAGCTTCCGGGCGAACTCTTCGGCAATGCTGTCCTGGACCAGGAAGCGGTTGGCCGCCACGCAGGACTGGCCGGTGTTGCGGAGCCGGCCCAGCACCGCACCCTCGACGGCGGCGTCCAGGTCAGCGTCCTCGAACACAATGAAGGGCGCGTTGCCGCCGAGTTCCAGCAGCGGCCGGACCACCCGCTCCGAAGCTGAGGCCATGATTTGGCGGCCCACGCCGGTGGAGCCGGTGAAGCTGACGGCCCGCACGGCCGGGTGCTGGAGCAGTGCGGAGGTGACGTCCCTGGAGGGGCCGTGGACCAGGTTGACCACCCCCGCCGGGAACCCGGCGTCGTGCAGTACCTCGAACAGCCCGGTGGCTGCGAGCGGCGCTTTCTCGGAAACCCGGCCTACCACCGTGCAGCCGGCGGCCAGCATGGCGGCCAGTTTCCGGGCCTGGATGGACACGGGAAAGTTCCAGGGCGTGAGGCTGAGCGCTACGCCGATGGGCTTGCGGAGGCTGAGGTGGCGGCGGCCGTGCAGCTCAGGCGGGCTGACAGTGCCCGTGGAGCGGCGCACCTGCTCGGCGAACCAGCGGAAGTATTCCACGGAGAAGTCCACCTCGCCCTGCGCCTCGGGGAGCCGTTTGCCGGCTTCCAGTGCCAGGGTGTGGGCCAGTTCGTCCCGGCGTTCGGCCAGGAGGTCGGCGGCGTTGCGGAGCAGGTCCGCACGGTTGCGGACCGTGGTGCGGGACCAGGAGGCGAAGGCCTCGGCGGCCGCATCGGCCGCCAGGGTGGCGTCCTGGGCGGTTCCCCAGGCGACCTCGCCCACGGTGCCGCCGTTTCCGGGATCCGTGACGTCCTTCGACGTTCCGGCCGCATGCCAGGTGCCGTTCACCAGGTGTCGGGCTGATTTGAGGTTCACTGATGTGCCTTTCGTTGGGCCAGGCGGGGTCGGGTCATCTCGTGCCGGCGCCTCATCCTTTGCTTGCGCCGGCCGTGATGCCGGCCACGAAGTACCGCTGCAGGAAGATGTACGCCACCACCACGGGCAGGGAGGCCAGGATGACGCCGGCGAACAGCAGCGGGTAGTTGGTCTGGAACTCGCCCTGGAAGCTGAGCAGTGCCAGCGGAAGGGTGCGGTTTCCGGGGGACTGGATGAACAGCAGCGGATACAGCAGTTCGTTCCAGTGGATGACGAAGAGGAAGATCGCAGCGGCGGCGATGGACGGAGCGGACAGCGGCAGGGCGATCGAGACGTAGGTCCGCCACGGACCGGTTCCGTCAATGGAGGATGCTTCGTACAGTTCGCGGGGCAGGGTCCGCATGAACCCGCCCAGGATAAACACGGCGATGGGCAGGGTGGACACCACGTTGGCCAGGATCAGGCCAGTGAGGTTGTCGAGCAGCCCTAACCGGCCGAACAGGACGTACAGCGGCACCATATTGGCCTGCGCCGGGATGGCCATGCCCAGGACCAGGAAACCGAAGATGGCCCAGGAAATGAAGCCCTTGAGCCTGGACACCGCGTAGCCGGCGAGGCTGGCCAGGAACAGGGTGAGCGGCACGGAGACGGCGGTGACAATGACGCTGTTCCAGAAGGAGGAACCCAGGTCCTGGCCGCCGATCACCTCGGCGTAGTTGGCGGGGGAGGGGGACTGCGGCAGGGTGAACGGCCCGGCAAAGAGTTCCTGCGTGGACTTGAAGCTGCCGAACCCCACCACGGTGAGCGGAACGATGATGATGACCGCGTAGATTGCGAGGATTCCGCGGCGGGTTATTGACGCGAGCATGCTGTCATTCCCCCTTCGGGGTGAGGCGGAGGAGCCGGCGCTGCAGCCAGGTGACCAGGGCGATCATCGCCATGAAGATGATCGATTGGGCGGCGGCGTAACCGAACTCCGAGTTGGCAAAAGTGCTGTAGATGCGGGTGGAAAGGATGTCCAGGGAGCTCTTGGGCGGGTTGCCCGCGATGCCCAGGATCAGGTCGAACGCCTTGAACGACTGGACGGTGGTGTAGGCAACCACGATGGAGGTTGCGGGGGCCACAAACGGCCAGGTGATGGATTTGAACTGCTGCCACTTGCCCGCGCCGTCCATCTCCGCGGCCTCGTAGAGTTCGCGGGGAATGGACTGCAGGCCGGCGATGTAGACCACCATCATCTGGCCCGCGTGGAACCACACCTGGGTGACGGCCACCCAGTACAGGGCCTGGGCGTTGTTGCCGAGGTAGGAGCCCTGCAGTGCGTCCAGGCCAACAGTGCCCAGGGCCGCGTTGGCCAGGCCGAAGTTGGGGTCGTAGATGAACTTCCAGATGAAGGCCACGGAGACAGAGGACAGGATGGTGGGGAAGAAGAACAAGGCACGGAGCAGGATGCTGCCGCGGGAGTTCTTTGTCAGCAGCAGGGCCAGGATCAGCGAGAACGCCGTCTGCGCGATCACCACCAGCAGCACGAACTTGAGGTTGTTGGTCAGCGCGTTGGTAAACAGCGAGTCCTTGGTGAAGGCCCGGATGAAGTTGTCCAGCCCCACATAGTTGAAGGCCGCCGAGAACCCGTTCCAGTCCGTGATGGCGTACTGGAAGGCCTGCAGGGTGGGCATCACCAGGAAGAACGCGATGATGGCGACGGCCGGAAGCGGAAAGAGGTACAGCGCCGGATTCACCCGGGTGGGGGACCGGCGGCGCTTCTTCGCACCGGTTTCGGTGTATGTGTCCGGCGCCCTTCGCTCCGACGCCGTTCCGGGATGGATGCTCATAGCCGTTCGTCAACAATCTTCTGGGCGGCTTCGGCTGCCTGCTCAGGGCTGGTGCCGGAGATGACCGCCGTAGCGCTGGCTTCCACGGCGTTGCGGACGTCCAGGTTCTGGAACTGGAACCGGGCGGCCAGGGCCGTCTTCTTGTCCAGCCACGGGCTCAGGCGCTTGAGGTCCGGGTTGGTGTATTCCACGTCCTTGACGGACACGTGCTGGGCCGTCTGGTTGGCGTAGTAACCGGCGTTTTCCGGCTCGGACAGGAAGTCGATCCAGGCCGCGGCGGCTGCCTGGTTCTTGCTGGCGGCGTTGACGCCCAGGATGAACGTGGCGTTATAGGCGCCCTCATACTTGCCGTTGCCGTCCGAAGTGTTGGGGAACACCAGCTCGATGGGGAAGGTCGCGCCCAGCCCGCGGACGGCGGCGATGTGGTACGAACCGGTGGCCAGCATTGCGGCCTTGCCCTGCGAGAACAGGTTCTGCGCCGGTTCCACCGCCGTGCCGGTGGCGTTGGGCTGCAGGTACGGGACCAGCTGCTTGTACTGGTTCAGCATCTTGATGAACCAGTCGTCGGTGCACTTGAGCTTGCCCTGCTCGATCTGGGCGCACATGTCATCGACCGGTGCGTTGTTGGCGACCATGCAGTTGAACAGCTGGCCGCCGTTTCCCACATCGCCGCCCGGCCAGGAGATGGGAACCACGCCGGAGGAAGCGAGCTTTTCGCACATGCCCAGGAACGCATCCCAGTCCTTGGGCGCAAGGTCGGCGCCGGCCTTGTCGAAGAGGTCCACATTGGCCATCGGCATCGGGAACACCACCTGGTACGGCAGTCCCAGCTGGCTCTCGCCGGACTTTCCGGCGGACAGCAGGCCCTCCTGGTAGTTGGAAACAGCCTTGCTGTTCTTGAGCTCGGTGTAGATCCCGGCTTCGGTGAAGTTCTTGAACTGGGCGCCGCGGAAAGTGGCGAAGGCGTCGCCGATGGCTGCACCCCGGACCTTCTGCAGGCCCTGGGCGTTGTAGTCGTTGGAAGTGGAAATGTCTTGGGCAACCTCCACGCCGTCGTGCATTGCTGCGAAGCGCTTGATGAGTTCGTCAAACACCGCTTTGTCCTCGCCGCGCCAATGCGCGAAGGACACCCTGCCGGTGACGTTGCCGGTGGCGGGTGCGGCCGGTCCGGTGGCACCACCGGGTGCAGTGGATCCACCGGGTCCGGCGCATGCTGCCGCGGTGGCGCCGAAGCCCAGCGCCCCGAGAATGGCCATGGCCTGCCTGCGTGAAATCTGACTCACAATAATCTCCTCGTTGAGTTTGCTATGCCTTGTTACTTGACTGTGGAAAAGCGGGTGGGCACTGCCAGGACGCTGGCGCTCCGGGAGCGCTAGGCGTTCGACCTCTGCGACGAGACGACGTCGTCAACCACGGCGCAGAGGCGCTGCAGCCGGCGGACGGCGTCAGTGGACAGGGATTCGACGACGTCGGGCGCACCGATGCAGGATGCCCAGACGGCGCGTCCGGAGAGGAAGCCGCTGGCGCCTTCCAGGCAGGCCCACCGAACGGCGTCGGGGAAGACGTCCTCGGGGACACCTGAGGACAGGACCACCCACGGGCCGTCGATGGCGTTGGTCAGTTCGGCGCAGGCTGCGCGGACTTCGGTTTCGGGTGCCTTGCCGTGGAAAGGTACCTCAGCCTTGTAGAGGTCAGCGCCCAGGCTGCCGAGTTCCTTGGCAGCGGCGAGAATGCCGGCGTTCCAGTCGAAGTCGCCGCCGGCCAGGGGTTTGCGCGAGACGGGTTCGATGATGCTGATGAGTCCGGCGGACCGGCAGATTTCAACGAATTCGCGGACCATGGCCACGCGGCCTTCGGCGGGCTCGTCCGGGCGGTACAGCACCAGGAGCTTGAGGGCCTTCACTCCCAGGGCCTTGTATTTGTGCGGGTCCACCAGGCGGTCGATGGTTACCTCGCCCACCAGTTCGCCGTGCGCCGATTCGAAGTGGTCAGCGGAGGCGATCAGTCCGCAGCTGGGGTCCACCACGTTGTCTGCGATGGCCTGGTCCAGCGCGAACTGGCGGTCGATCAGGACGCCTGAGGCGTACGGCGTGAGGATTTTGGCGGCCTGCAGCTTGAAGTCCTGCAGGTCCTGGTCCGTGACGGGGGCTTCCTGGTGTTCGGCGATCATGTTGCGCATCGCTTCGCGCTGGTCCACGGCGAGCATCGCAAAGGCGCCGGAGGGGCGTTGCAGTGGGGAAAGGTCAGTGGCGGTCATGTGCTGCTTCTTTCAGCTAGGCAGGTTGGAGGCTAGGACGGGTTTGATGGTTTGGCGGGGGATGGCGGAGCGGCCGTCGAGGCCGGCGCACGATGCGGACGCGGTACGGCCGGCGAAAGCGGCGGCTTCGACCAGCGGGAGGCCGGCGGCGACGGCGGCGAGCAGGGCGCCGTGGTACACATCGCCGGCACCCAGGGTGGAAACGATGGTGGCCGGCGTGGCCGGAACGTGGACGGCTTCGCCGCCCCGTTCCAGGACCCAGGCACCGTCAGAGCCGGCGGTGGCGACGACGGCGGAGGCGCCGTCGTCGATGGCTTTCCGGAGCAGGTCCCCGGCGGAGTGGTCCGCGCCGTAGTCTGCGCGGAGCCGCTCGATAGTGGGGACGTAGAGGGCGACGCCCTGCGGGCTGAAGGACGGGATAGGGTTGCCCGCGTCCACGCTGATGTTCGGCCGATCCGGGGTGAATCCGGGCGCGGAAGCGACGGCGTTCCAGCCCAGGTGGTCCACGTGGACCCAGGCTGCGGATGCGAGCAATTCGTGGAAGCGGCTGCCGGCGGGGAAACTGACGGGCGGCACGGGGCGGGTGACGATGGCACGGCTTTCGGTGGCCTGGCTGACCACGATGACGCTGGCGCCGGTCTTGACGGTCGAATCACGGATCACGGCGGACGTGTCCACGCCTTCGGCCTGCAGGCCAAAAATAATGCGCTCGCCTTCCTCGTCCGTGCCGAGGACCCCCGCGAAGGCTGTGCTGGCACCCGCCCTTGCTGCCGCAACGGCTGCGGTGGCAGCCGGGCCGCCGCCCGCCGTCGCGAAGTCTGAGGCAACGGTGCGGCTGTCCGCGGCGGGGTAATCCTGCACCAGGGCGATGGAGTCAAGAGTGGCGCAGCCTACGAAGAGCAGGGTTCCGGTTGACGGTTGGGGCACGTTCCACCTCGTTGTAGTTTCGGCTGGTATTGAAGAAATATACACACGCTATGTTGGAAAAACAACACTTTCTGTATAGTTGTGTTTGGGATGCAACGCCGCGGTCCCCCCTCAACGTAGAGAAACGGAGCAACTCATGTCATTGCCTTCTGCGGAACCGGTCCGGACAATTCGTTACGGCCTTATCGGGGCCGGCCACATGGCCCGCGAACACGTCAGGAACCTTGCCCTGATCCCTGGAAGCCGGATCACTGCAGTCTCCGATCCGCAGCCGTCCTCTCTAACGGAAACCGCTGCGGAGATTGGCTACGAGGTGCAGACTTTTCCGTCCCACCAGGAGTTGCTGGCATCCGGCCTGGTGGACGCGCTGGTGATCGCCAGTCCCAACGACACCCATCTGGGCATCCTGAAGGACATCTTCGCCAGCGGCACCAATCTCCCGGTGCTGGTGGAGAAGCCCGTATGCACCACCGCCGAGCAGGCGGATGAACTCGAGGCGCTGGCCGCCAGCTACCCGGCCCCGGTCTGGGTGGCGATGGAATACCGCTACATGCCGCCGGTGCAGGAAGTCATCCAGGCCGCGCACAATGGCAAGCTCGGCAATATCTATATGCTCTCCATCGTGGAGCACCGGTTCCCGTTCCTTCATAAGGTGGACTCCTGGAACCGCTTCGCGGAGCGGACCGGGGGCACCCTCGTTGAGAAGTGCTGCCACTTCTTCGACCTGATGCGGCTGATCCTGCAGGACGAGCCCGTGCGCGTCTACGCCAGCGGAGGCCACGACGTGAACCACATGGACGAGGTATACGACGGCCGGGTCCCGGACATGATCGACAACGCCTACGTGATTGTCGACTTCAAGGGCGGCCGCCGCGCCCTGCTGGAGCTGTCCATGTTCGCCGAAGGATCCAAGTTCCAGGAGCGGATCTCCATCGTGGGTGACGCAGCCAAGATCGAGACCCTCATCCCGGTGGCGGCAAACCACTGGATTCCCGGAGACGAAGCCGAAGCCACGGTGGAGTTCAGCCCGCGCTCGCCGCTGGGCCCGGAAAAGCACGAGGTTCCGGTGGATGAGGCGGTCCTGGCAGCGGGCGCGCACCATGGTTCCACCTACTACGAGCACCTTGGTTACCGGAAGGCCATCCTGGGTGAAGGACCGGTGGACGTGACGGTTGCCGACGGCCTCCAGTCGGTCCGGATGGGCCTGGCCGCCGAGCGTTCAATTGTTGAGGGGCGCCCCGTGGAGCTTGCGAATGCCGGCGCCGGGGTAGGTCAGTAAGTAGATTGGTGTTGGAATAGCAACATGTGCCGGGTCGATGCCCGGCACATGGGGCAGGAAGAAGGGGAAATGAGCACCGCACGTGAAGAGGGCCCGCTGACGCCCCGCCAGCGCACTATTTTGGACGAGCTGGGCCGGCGGGGCTTCATTTCCACCACCGACCTGGCCGAGACCTTTGCTGTTTCTGACATGACGGTGCGCCGGGACACCCGGGTGCTGTCCAAGCGTGGCCTGGTCCGGGTGGTCCACGGCGGCGTCAGCGCCCTCCACACCGGCGGCCAGAATGCGGATTTCGCGGCCCGGGTCCGGGAGGATGCGGACGCCAAGCAGCGGGTGGCACTGGCCTGCGTTGAAATGATCGGGGAGCGGGACGCCATCATCCTGGATGCCGGAACCACCACCTACCAGATCGCGCAGGAGCTCCCCGCCTCCTTCACGGGCACCATCATCACGCACTCGGCGCCCGCCATTCAGCGGTGCCTGCAGCTGACGGCGGCGCGGACCATCTGCCTGGGCGGTGAACTGCTCCTGGACAGCCAGGCGTTCAACGGTCCCATGACGGTCAGCGCCGCTGCCGGCCTTCGTGCCAAGACGGCCTTTATCGGCGTCAGCGGGATTCATGACGAGGCGTTTTACATTGAGCGGGACGTGGAGCGCGCCACTAAGATCGCCCTCATGAACTCTGCGGAACAGGTGGTCGTAGTGGCCACGCACCAGAAGATGCTCCGGTACGCACTGGCCCGGCTGGCCGCATTTGACGCCGCGGACGTGCTGGTGACCGACGCACCACCGCCGCCGGAGATCGAGGACGCCTTGGGCGCCGCCAACGTGAAGCTCGTGGTGGCTGCATGACCGGGCCGCTGCGGGTGGCCCTGCCCGATCAGAAACTCATGGATGCGCTGGAGGCGACTGCCGGCGTCGAACTTCTCCTCTGGGACCTTACCGGTCCCGCCCCTGAGGGCCGGATCGACCTGCTGGTGCCGCCCTACATGGGCAAGCCGGGCGCGCTGGCGGCCCTGGAGGGCGTCGACGTTGGGCTGGTCCAGAGCCAGTCCATCGGGTACGACGGCGTGGCGGACGTGCTGCCCAAAGGGTGCCTTTTCGCCAACGCGGCGGGGGTGCATGAGACGTCGACGGCGGAACTCGCCCTGGGCATGATGATCGCCAGCCAGCGTGGCCTAGCTGATTTTGCCCGGAACCAGGCCAGCGGAATATGGGACAACAACCAGCGGCCCAGCCTTGCGGACCGGCGCGTGCTGCTGGTGGGTTACGGGGGAGTGGGCAAGGCCATCGAGGCACGGCTGCTGCCGTTCGAAACCGAAGTGACCCGGATGGCCAGCCGAGAACGCGAGGACGCCGACGGAAAAATCTACGGGATCGACTCCCTGTATGAGCAGCTGCCGCTGCACGAAATTGTGGTGGTGAGCGTTCCGCTCAGCGAGCAGACCCGGCAGCTGGTGGACGCGAAGTTTCTGGCGGCAATGCCGGACGGGGCGCTGCTGGTGAATGTGGCCCGCGGCCCGGTGGCGGACACCGACGCGCTTCTGGCTGAGACGTCTTCCGGCCGGCTTCGGGCTGCCCTGGATGTGACGGACCCTGAGCCCCTGCCGGCCGATCATCCGCTGTGGACCACGCCAGGCGTGCTGATCACACCGCATGTGGGCGGGGCGAGTTCGGCGATGTTCCCGCGCATGGTCCGCCTCGTCAAGCGGCAGGTTGGGCTGATGCTGGAGGGCAAGGAACCGGTGAACGTGGTGCTGGATGTTCCCCAACGCGGGGTCACTTCCGGCCCTTAAAACTCTATTTTTTGGGCCAAAAGTGACCCCGCGTTGGGGCTCCACTGGCTTGAAGCTACCCAGGCGGGGTCCCCGCTCCTATGCTTAGGGCCATGTCCACTTATGAAGTCCGCCGCAGCGCGGTCATCCCTGCTCCCGCCGAAGACGTTTTCCCGCTGGTCAACAGCTTCCACGAGTGGACCAAGTGGTCGCCCTGGGAGACCGTGGACCCGGGCATGAGTCGGCGCTACTTCGGCAATGAGGCCGGTGTGGGCGCAGGCTACGAGTGGAGCGGCAACCGCAAAGCCGGCAGCGGAACCATGGAGATCGTCGAGTCGGAGCCATCCAGCCGGATCCACGTCCGCCTGCAGTTCACCAAGCCGTTCAAAGCCCTGAACCCCACCACCTTTACCTTCACCCCCGTACCCGGCGGCACCGAGGTCAACTGGGTGATGACCGGGGAAAACAAAGGCGCTGCCAAGCTGTTCGCGCTCCTTATGAACATGGACAAGCTGGTGGGATCGGACTTCGAACGCGGGCTGAAATCGCTGTCCGAAGCAGTGGCGGCCCGGAAGAGTTGATCCCCACAGCCGGCCGGTTAGACGGCCGGCTCGCGCCGCCTGCGGAACACTATCCTGAGATTGTCCCGGAAGCTGAGGCTGTTCCGGCGGCTCACCACAATGACAGCGAACAGAGCCGTTGCCAGGACCACGGCACCGCCGGCGGCCACCGACCAGCGGGCGCCGAACTCAGAGCCGATCCAGCCCATCAGCGGCGCACCCACGGCAGTTCCGCCCTGGAGGATGGCAAGGTACAGGGCCAGCACCCGTCCGCGGAACTGTGGCTCCACGGAGAGCTGGATGCTGGTGTTGCAGCTGTTCAGGAACGTGATGGATGCCAGGCCAACCGGTATAAGCACGGCGGCATAGAGCCAGAACGACGGCGATACGCTGCCCAGGAGCGTGAAGGCACCTAATCCCAGCGCCCCGCCCAGGAGATACCGCAGCCGCGGGCCGGCCCTGCGCGCCGCGAGCAGCGCCCCGGCCAGTGTGCCCACCGCCATAATGGAGCCAAGGAGCCCGAATTCACCGGGTCCCACCTCGAACTCGATGGTGGTCATCAGGGCATTGGTGATGGGGAAGTTCATACCGAAGGCACCCAAAATGCCCACCATGAAGAGGATCAGCACCAGATCGGGCCTCTGGCGGACGTAGCGCACGCCTTCCGCCACCTGGTGTTTGCTGCGGGACGGCCGGACGGCAGGGACCAGTTCCGAAGTCCGGATCCGGAACAGCGAAATGATCACGGCGGCAAAGCTGGCCGCGTTGAGCAGGAACACCGGTCCGGTGCCTACCCATGCGATGAGCACACCGGCGATGGCGGGCCCGGTGAGCCGTGCTGTGTTGAAGGACGCGGAGTTCAGGGCCACCGCGTTGGAGATGTTGTCCTGCCCCACGAGTTCGGAAACGAACGCCTGGCGCGACGGCGCGTCGATGGCGCCGGCGATGCCAAGGCAGAGAGCGGCCAGGTAGGCATGCCAGAGCTGGGCGGTGCCCGTGACCACCAGGAGTCCCAGCACCAGCCCAGTCACACCCATGGCCACCTGCGTCCACAGCAGGATGACACGCTTGCGGTAGCGGTCCGCCAGTACTCCGCCATAGGGGCCGAGCAGCAGCATGGGCAGGAACTGCAGGCCGGTGGTGATGCCGAGGGCGGCGCCCGAATGGTCGGTGAGGACAGTCAGCACCAGCCAGTCCTGCGCCACCCGCTGCATCCAGGTCCCGATGTTGGACACAATGGCCCCGCCGGCCCAGATGCGGTAGTTGCGGTTGTCCAGGGCCCGGAACATGGCGCTCATTTTCCGCTCATCTCCTGCATGATGTGGGCAGCCCGGCTCAGGATCTGCCGGTCCTCTTCGCTCAGTCCGGCCACGCGCTGGGCCAGCCAGGCCGTGCGCTGGTTTCGGGCTTCCGCCAGGACTGCCCTGCCGCCGTCGGTGATATCCACGCGGACCTGGCGGCCGTCGTCGGGATTGGCAGCACGGGACACGAAGCCCTGGTCGGCGAGGGCGTTGACGATGCGGGTCATGGAGGGGGCCTGCACGTGCTCCCGCTCGGCCAGTTCACGGAGCGTCGTCGGGCCGCTGCCGTGCAGTTGGGCCAGCACTGTGTATTGCCCGGGGGTGATGACGTCGCCGGTGGCTTCGACGCGGAGCCTGCGGGATGTGCGCATTACGGCTGTGCGGAGCTCGATGGCGAGGGTGTCGGCGGTAGAGGATTCCGTGGTCTTGCTGTTGTCGGTTTTGGTTGTGGTCACTGTGGTGTTGCGCCTCCCGAAAATGCTTAGCATTGCTAATTAGTCCTGCTAATAAGTATGCTTCTGCGCAGGACTCAGGGCAAGGGTTCTGAAGGTTGACGTTCATCACTGGTTAGGCTGGGGCATGGATTACGTGCTGCGCCAGGCCACTCCTGACGATGCGGAAGCCGTGGTGCTGATGCACACACTGGCGCACGAGGAGTGTTATCCCCACCTGCTGTCCCCGGCCTTTTTTGCGGCCCGCCGGCAAGCAGTTCCCGAGCGGGTGGCCCGCCGTCGTAATCACCTGGACGTGGAGGACCCCCGCATCCTCGCTGTGGACGCCAACAACGAGGTGGTGGGATTTGCCGACGCCGGACCAGGCCGCGACGAGGATGGTCCCGTTCCGCTGGAGCTGTATTCGATCTACCTCCTGGACCGCGCGCAGGGGATGGGTTTGGGGACGGCCCTGCTGGGCGCGGCAATCGGGGAGTCACCGGCATACCTTTGGGTGCTCGAGGACAACGTAAGAGCCCAGGCTTTCTACCGCAGGCTCGGCTTCCGGCCCGACGGCAGGCGTGGAGTGCTGCCGCCGGAGTGGGAAGGCCTGCCGGAGATGCGGATGGTCCGGGCGGGCCAATAGGCGGTTACGCTGCGCTACTGGCCCGCGTCAAGGACCTACAGTTCGTTCCGCACCACCGCGCCCTGCGCCACCACAACGCGCACCTTCTCCAAGGCGGAAGCGTCGGTGAGCGGATCGGCGTCGACCACCACCACGTCGGCGAGTGATCCGCGGACCAGCCGCCCGACGTCGTCCTGTCCAAGCAGGCGGGCCGCGTGGACGGTGGCGGACTGCAGCGCTTCGAGCGGCGAGAGCCCGGCCTCGGCGAGCAGGCGCGCCTCGGTGCCGATGGGCGTAACGTCGGTGCCGAAGGAGTCGGTGCCGGCCACGATTGTCACGCCCGCCTCCTTTGCTGCACGTACCGCGGCCTGCAGGATGGGCGTGTACTCCTTGCCCCGCGCGGCCAGGATGGGATTCGTGGAAGTTGCCATGCTGGTGATCGCGTCCATGGTGGGCGTGAAGAAGGTGCCGCGTCGGGCCATCTCGGCAATGGTGTTTTCGGAAACGAAGACACCGTGCTCCACGCTGCGCACCCCGGCGCGCACTGCGCCGTCGATACCTTCTGCGCTGTAGGCGTGGCACAGGACGCCGGCCCCGTTCGCTGCTTTGACCACGGCGGACAGCTGTTCCTGGTTGTACACCAGCTCGCGCGGATCCTGCTCGGGGAGACCGGCACGGGGGTTGGCGCGGGTCTTGATGACCTTGGCGCCGCGGCTCAGGTTCACACGGGTGAGGTAGGCCAGATCCGAGGTTTCCTTGACGCCGCCGGAGAGGGTGGCCAGCGGTGCAAGGTCAGGATCGGCCAGGAGTGAATCGCCGAGGTCAGGCGAGATGAACAGGCCGGCGGGCGTCATCCGCGGGGAAACGCCGGGCGCCCACCCCGGGAGGGCGGCAAGCGCCACGTCCTGATAGAAACTGCTCGAACCGCTGCGCACGCTGGTGGCGCCGCCCTGCAGGATGGCGCGGGCGTCGGCGAGCGCGTTCGCGTGGACGTGCACATCCACCAGACCGGGGAGCACCCACCGGCCCGAGGCGTTCAGGACCTGCGCACGCCCGGCGACGGCGGCCACGGCCTTCCGCGTCTCGTCGCGCGTTCCGGCGGCGGTGACTTTGCCGCCGTCGAGCACCACAACGCCGTCCTCGACGGCGTCTCCGGTCTTGGGATCGACGATGGTGCCGCCTTCGATGATCAGAGGCGGGTTGGTGAGGGGGCTGCCGGGGTAGTTGGGACCGGAGGGCCGGTCCCCGGCATGCGCGGCCGGGGCACCCCCAAGCTGGGATGCGATGCTTGCCACTGAGATTCCGGCGAGGGCTGCGGCGCCGGCGAGGATTCCGCGGCGGGGAAGCCTGGCGCCGGGTGTGGGGGCAGAGGTGTGGTCATGAAGGCACATCGTTGTCTCCTTATGGCTGGATCACCCGATCCGGGCGCGGGCTTCGATGATGCTACGTGGCTACCGGCCGGTATTGAATGGCCGTTCTGGGATCCCAGCCAAAGGAAATGGGATGACTTCTTCGCTCCGCTGCCATCCTGAAACTGGTACACCATTCATCGAAGGAGTAGGCAATGGCTGCAACTGTTGAGGCTGTCCTCCATGACGGCTCCGTCATTCCGGTCAGCGTTCACGGCGATGGCCCCGCGCTGCTGCTGCCCGTCCGGCTTGAGCAGTATCCGCCGGAGCAGGCGGAGACGATACGGAAGTGGGGCGGCGATGCGGACCTGGGACCAGCCCTGGTTGACGGGCTTTCCAGATCCAACCGTTTGGTTGTGGCCGATTACGAGGGCCACCGGATGGCCCATCCTGCTGCGGAGACCCTTACCCCGGACAACCTTGTTGCGGACCTCCTCGCTATCGGCGACGCCGGTGGGGCAAAGGCCTTTGGCTACTACGGCTACTCCTGGCTCGCGCTTGCCGGGCTTCAAGTGGCCCTCCGCACTGACCGTCTGCGGGTGCTCGCGATGGGCGGGTTTCCGCCGCGGGACGGGCCCTACCGGAGCATGCTGGCAGTCACGCGGGCCGCGCATGCCGCATCCACCCGAGGTCCTGACCCGTCGGCAATTTCTGTCGCTGAGGCGGAGCCGGGGGACTGGGACTCAGTGGCCGTTCAGACCACCGAGGCCCAAACCCGCCAGTTCGTCACCCTGTATGAGGCGTTGCAGGATTTCGACGACGCCGGTGCTGCAGTGCCGCCGGGCATGTTCAGTCTTGCGTTCGCCGGGGCCAACGACCAGATCGACTACAGCGAGCAGTGGGGCGGTGTCCGGGTGAGCATTGGCGAGCCGCTCGCCAAGCACCGCGACGAGCTGGTCGCCGCCGGTTGGGACGTCCAGGTCCTGCCCGGACTGGACCACCTGGGCGCGATGCACAGTTCAGTGGTCCTGCCTCTCCTGGGGGCGTGGTTAAGGAAGGTCGGCTGGGTGCGGGACTAGGACCACGGCTGGGGCGCCCGTCGAAGAGGTTTTCACCCCAAACCCCTGTCACCCCACAGTGCCAAGGTGATTGTCAGACCCCCTTGTCATGATGGGTTTATGGGGAAAGCAGCGGTGGTGAAGGCGTTTGAGGACATCAAGGCCGCCCTTGCCGTGCTCAACGCGGAGGCGGAGGGCTGCTGTTCGGAGCCGTTCTCGGATGCTGATCCGCTGGCGGGGCTGGGAGATGGGTGCCTGGACATCCTCGCCGGGGCGCGGGCGGCGGAGGCCGGGTTCGCCGCTTTGAAGGCCCGGGCTGCCGTGACGTATGCGGACACTGCCCAGCTCATTGCGGGGCCCGAGGCCCCGGTGCAGGCGCTGGAAATGTCCGTTGCCGCGGAAATCGGCGCCCTCCTGGCCCTCGGTCCCAGGGCAGCGGGTGCGTTCCTGGCCGCCTCCCACGCCATAACGAAGGAACGGCCGCTGACCTTCTCGGCCTTGCAGGCAGGGACGATCACCTGGCCGCACGCCCTGGTCATGGCGGAAGAAACCGCCGGCCTTGACCCCGCCGGCGCCGCCGCACTCGAGTCCCACTTTCTGGACCCCGAGGTGTCCCGGCCGTCTACGGCCGCCCCGGTCGGGGAGTTGCCCGCCTACCGGTTCCGGGCCAAGGCCAGGAAGTGGCGGGAACGCCACCACCCGGAATCCATCGAAAAGCGCCACGCCAAATGCGCCGCCGACCGGCGGATGGAATACACCCCGGACCGCGACGGCATGGCCCGGGTCTCCCTCTACGTGCCGGCGGACCAGGCATCAGCCATCTGGAACCGCACCACCGCCCTCGCCCGCGGACTCCAAGGCCCCGACGAACCCCGGACCATGACACAACTCCGCCCCGACATCGTCGCCAGCATCCTGCTCGGCGCCGGAACCGCACTTCACCCCGGCCCGGAAACCAGCCCAGAACAAAGCAGCACAGAACCAAGCAGCACGGGACAGGCCAGCACGGAACAGAGCGGCGCGGGACAGGCCAGCACGGAACAGAGCGGCGCGGGACAGGCCAGCACGGAACAGAGCGGCGCGGGACAGGCCAGCACGGAACAGAGCGGCGCGGGAGAAAGCGCCCCGGCTGCAGGCAAGCCGGGTGAAACCCACGCGGGTGCCGGCTTGGGCGACGTCCCCGTACCCAGGGCGGACGTTCTAGTCACCGTCCCGGTACTCGCCCTGTTCGGCATCACGGACGAACCGGCAAACCTGGACGGCTATGGTCCGATCCCCGCGTCGATGGCCCGCACACTCGTCGCCAACGGTGCGAGTTCCTTCTACCGTGTGCTGGTGGATCCACGGGACGGGGCGCCACTGGAAATCGGCCGCACCAGCTACCGGCTCACCAAAGCCATGAAAAAAGCTCTGCAGCTTCGGGACGGAAGATGTACTTTCCCCGGCTGCAATAACCCATCGATGGACAACGAGGCAGACCACCTTCAAGCCTGGCAGCACGGCGGCACGACGGGGATCGGTAACCTGGCCCAGCTCTGCCCGAAACATCACCGCCTCAAACACTCCACCGGATGGACGCCCACCGCGGCCACCCAAAACGAACCCCCCGGCTGGACCTCACCCACCGGCCGCCACTACAAAGCCGAACACCACGACTGGGAACCACCACGCTGGCCACAACAACTGAAGCCAGGACAACTGGGGCATGCCCGCATCAATCCGACCTGCCTGCCCCCGGACTTTGTCTACGGCCCCTCCCCAGGAGAACAAGAACTCGAACGGTTCCTGCACGCCCCACCCGCCTGACTCTTCGCTGGGTTTCGGGTTCAGGGCTTCGACAGGCTCAAGCACCGGGCTTTCGGGTTTCGCTTCCCAGCCGCTCCCTGATCTCGCCCGCTTGGTCAGGGAATCCGGCGGCCGTGGGCCCACGCTCAGCCACCGAAGTGCACAGTGCTCAACTACCGCGACGTGGAAGGGTCAAGCGCCGGAACTTGCCTTGGCCTTCCGCCAGCCTCCGGAACGGTTGGTGGCGATGATCCCGCGGAAGATCTCGAGCAGGGGCTCCTCCTGGACGGGGTCACCTTCGTAGTACGAAATCATCCGGCCCGTCTTGTTGCCGTGGCCGCCGGTGATGATGTGGTGCGGGTCCGGGGTAAGGCCGCCGTCGTACAGGAAGACGTTGACGTGGTCCTTCGCTGCGAGCAGCGCGCAGATGTTGCCCTGCAGGACGAAGTAGGGCTGGACGGTGCGCTTGATGGTCTCCTCGACGGCTGGATCAGCGGCGTGGACCAGATCCCGCACCTGCTGGCAGATCGCCTGCTGCCACGGTGGAAGGGGGTCGATGTACTGGTCAACGCGGGGGTCTTTCTCGTAGCTCATCGGCGAACTCCTTCGAATGTCGGCGCCTCTACGGCAATGGTTCACCGTTCCATCGAAGAGGGGAAGACGTGGCCGTGCGGGAAGCCGCGCCCCGGCGTCGTACGTTCTCGGGTCTAAACTTGCCGCATGGGTGCCGTTGACGATTCCCTCGCCGCCATGTCCGGGACCGACCGCGCCTGCCTGCAGCGCGTTGTCGAGCTTGCGCGGAGCCTCGCGCCAGACGCCGTCGAAGGGATGAGCTACGGCATGCCCGCCCTGAAACTGGACGGCAAGCCGCTGATCGGCGTGGTAGCGGCGGCCAAGCACCTGTCCATTTTTCCGTTCTCGCCTGCAGTGGTGGATGCCGTCGCGCCGAGTCTCGAAGGCTATTCCCTGTCCAAGGGGACGGTCCGGTTCACGCCGGACCATCCCGTTCCCGATGACGTGGTGGCGGAGATGGTCCGGCTGCGGATGGCGGAGATCCGGAAGTAGCTCCCTAGAGTTGCGCCGGGTCCAGCGGCAGCGGAGTAATGGGCTGGTCATTCGCCGTCAGGTCGATGCCCAGGTCTTTGGCGAAGACCAGCCGGGTCAACTTGTAGATTCCCGCATGGTTTTCATCGAGTTCGAAGACACGGGCGCCGCGGAGCCTGTTCCGGTCGGCGCCCGGAAGCCCGTACGCGCCAAAGCCGGTCCCGGGCCCGTAGCCAAGTTCGACGCCGTAGTAGTTGCCCGCGTAGGTGTTGACGTGGTCGTGGCCCACGAAGTAGCCGCGGACATCCCCGCGCTCCAGAAAGGCGTTGAACAGGCCGGAGTTGAAGGGGCCCGGGCACTCGTCTTCGTTCCGCTCGCCCACGATGTTGTGCTTCTTCGCGGCACGCTGGTGGTCTGCGTCCGTCCGGGAATCGAGGCTGGCGAACCACATGTTGCGGTGCTCGTGCAGGGCGATGTGCCCCCACATCAGGGACGGAATTTTCCTGCCATACTTCTGTTCCGTGGCGATCGAGAGGTTGCGGTACCAGGTGACCTGGTCCATGCGTACCCAGTCCCAGTCCGGATAACCAGCGAAATCCTGGCCGTTAATGCTGTCCGGGGCGTAACGGCCGGTATCGATGAGCCAGAGGCCGAAAGCAGGGTCCTTGGACTTCGAGGACTGGACCAGCAGGAGCGAGTTGGAGGTGCCGGTAAGGCCGTCGATGGAGTCGCCGTTGATGTTGAAAGAGTAGCTTTGCAGGAACTGCAGCATTTTGTCCTCGGTCATGCCGGTCCTCGCAACGGAATCTTCATCGTGGTTGCCGAAGGTGACAGCCCAGGGGATCTTCCGGCTTTCCATGGGCAGGACCACATGGTTCAGTGCCTGCTTGACCTCCAGCTCGGTATCGCACCCGCCGTTGATAACGTCCCCATTGATCACCACGAAGTCCGGCTTCTCCGCGTCCAGCGTGCGGTCCATCAGCTCGATGGTCCGGCGGTCCGTCTGTTCGTCGTCCTGGGTGTCGTTGAACTGGATTACCTTGAACTTGCCGTCGGGGCGGAAGGCGAGGCTGGGCTTGGGCGCCTTAGCCCCCGGCGCCGCGTTAGCCCCTGTTCCAGCGGCGACTGCGACACCCAGTGCGCCAAGGGTGCCGGCGGCGGCCAGCGCCGCCCGCCTGCTGAAGCTGGATTCGTTAATTTTGGTGGTCATCGTTGCCTCTCTGCACATGGTGGGCGCCTCCGCTTCCGGCCGCCTTCCCTGTGAGAGTAGGAAGCTTCGGCGTCCGGGTTCCTAACGCACGGTAAACAGCGCATGCGGCGGCGGGCCGCGGTCTCAATCTGCGGCCGGCCCGGCAGGTTCCTCGACCCCTTCCACCGCTTGTGAGACCATCCGGTATGGGTGAAAACAGCGAAGAGTTGGACAGCGCCGGGGTGAATGACCAAGTGCAGGAGCCGGGAAATCCGCCTCCCGCGGCCGAACAGGGGCGGTCCATTGGTGACCGCCGGCGGGATGCGGAAGCCAAATTGGAGCAGCATCTGCGTGACGCGCGGAGCAAGGAAACGGAAGCCGACGGGCAGCAGCAATGAAATCGAACGACCTGCTGCTGGATGCGTTCGGCAGGATCCGGGAAACGGTGGAAGCAACTCTTGAAGGGCTCGACGACGGGTCCCTCACCGTCCGGCCGTCGGGAACGGGCAACTCGATCGCATGGCTGATCTGGCATCTGGCCAGGGTGGAAGATGTTCAGGTTTCGGATGTTGCGGGGCTGGAACAAGTATGGTTCACCCGGGATTTCGTGGGCCGTTTCGGACTGCCGCTTCGCCCTACCGATACGGGCTACGGGCACTCAAGCGATCAGGTGGATGCTGTGCGGGCTCCGGCGGAAGTGCTGCTTGAGTACTATGACGCGGTCCACCGGCAGACGGTTGATTTTCTGCAGAAAGTCAGCGACGAGGACTTGGACCGTGTGGTTGACACCCGGTGGGACCCGCCCGTCACGCTCGGCGTGCGGCTGGTGAGCACCGTCGCGGACTGCCTTCAACACGTAGGGCAGGCCGCGTATGTAAAGGGCCTGCAGCGGAAACCCGCAGAATAAACTTTCCCTATTTCGCTGGCCACATTTCAGTTCCATAATGGCCACATAGGCTTCGGGGACCCTCGCGCCGGTATGGCTGGCGGGGCGTTGCAGAGTCCCAGGTAGCCGCCCACAGCAGGGCGGAGTGGACGGCCACGCAGCCGCGGACAGGGACGTTCCGGGACTGCAATCGGGGGAGAGCAGCGCCATCATCGCGATAAAAATGCACAAAGGAATTTATTATGCTCAAAGATTCAGCAATCATTGCTGTTCTTCCGGCCAAGGACATCAACAGGGCCAGGGACTTTTACCGGGACAAGTTGGGCATTGAACCATCCGGTTCCATGGAAGAGGACAGCCTCATGTATACCTGCGGGAAAGGGACAGGCTTCCTCGTTTACCAGACGGACAATGCGGGGTCTGCCAAGAACACCCAGATGGGGTGGGAAACGGACAACCTTGACAAGGAAATGGAGGACCTGCGCAGCCGCGGCGTGACGTTCGAAGACTACGATTTTCCCGGCCTGAAGACGGAAAACGGCGTTGCCACCAGTGATTGGGGAAAGGCCGCCTGGTTCCTGGACAGTGAGGGAAACATCCTTAATATCACCCAGCGCGCATAGCCTGCAAAAGCCCGCGCGAGCCTCCTGCCCGCGCGGGCTTTGGGTACTGCGGACGCCGATTATTAAGTGGAGAGCCTGCTGTGCGACGGGCATATCAAGGTTGGCTCAAGAGAAGCTCAAACTTGCCTCAGGTTCTTGCAAATCCCGGCTTCCACCGCTTTTTGGCGAATAGGCTCCCAGCTGTAACCAACGCGGCTTAAGCAAAAGGCCCGGCTCATCGCCGGGCCTTTTTTCATGGGGGAAAACATTGTCAAAGTTTGGGAAGGTGCCGGGGCCTGCACGGAGACCGCGGCGGACGCGGAAGTCCGGGGCAGTTGCCCTTGGGGTTTCTCTGGCATTCTTTATCGCCGGCGCCATCGCCCTGCCTCGTGTTTTGTCCGCGGATCTGGAGACGGCAGCTTCAGCCAGCACAGCAACAGCGGCCCCGGCGGAGGCGAGCCCGACTGCGGAAGCTGCGCCGGCGCCGTCGTCCGTTCCCTCCGCCTGGGAGACTGCGGAGCCGCTGGCCCGCGAAACGTCCAACGTTGTGGCGCAGGGTGCCGCTGCGCCGAACACGCCGGCCTTCACCACTAAGGCGATCGATCTGCTCGCGACACTGCCCATCAAGGGCCGGGCGCCCAAGACGGGCTATGACCGGGCGCTGTTCGGGCAGGCCTGGGCGGACGTTGACCGCAACGGCTGCGACACCCGCAACGACATCCTTCGGCGTGACCTGACGGACGTCACCTACACCAACAGCGTGCCCTGCAAAGTGCAGACCGGCACGCTGGCGGACCCGTACACGGGCGCCAGCATCAGCTTCCTGCGGGGGAGCGGGACCAGCACCGTCGTCCAGATCGACCATGTTGTTGCCCTCAGCGATGCCTGGCAGAAAGGCGCGCAGCAGCTGACCGCTGAGCAGCGGACAGCCTTCGCCAACGACCCGCTGAACCTCCAGGCGACGGACGGTCCCACCAACCAGAAAAAGGGCGACGGCGACGCCGCCACCTGGGTGCCGCCAAACAAGGCGTTCCGCTGCGAGTACGTCGCGCGGCAGATTTCGGTGAAAGCGACGTACAGCCTCTGGGTGACCCAGGCGGAGCATGACGCTATGGCGAACATTCTCGCCGCGTGCACGGGGCAGTTGGCCCCCACGGAACAGCAGGCGGCTGCTGCTCCAGCACCTCCTGCATCAGCACCGCCTGTGTCTGCCGCGGAACCGGCGCCCGTTGTTCCGGCGCCTGCTCCGGTTGCAGTGGTGCCGGCTCCCGCTGTCCCCGCGCCAGTTGTTCCTGCACCTGTTGTTCCTGCACCTGTTGTTCCTGCACCTGCCGCCGTCTTCTATGCGAACTGCGCGGCGGCAAAAGCCGCCGGTGCAGCGCCCATCCTCACAGGCCAGCCCGGTTACCGGGCAGGACTGGACCGCGACCTGGACGGCGTTGCCTGCGAAAGCTGACTCAAAGTCTTGGGGCTTTCAGGCCCCATGTTTCACCATCACAAACATTCCTAGGGGGAAAAGTGAAAAAGACACTGACATTAGTTGTCCTGACCGGACTAATGCTCACCGGATGCGGCGGCGGCAAGCAGGCAGCCGTGCAGGCAACTGAAACGGCAACCGCCGTTGCCGCCGTTGCAGAAACGGTGGCGGTTCCAGGCGTAATAGGCCTGACTTTGGACAAGGCCACGGAGCAGCTGGAAGATCTCGGCTTCAAGGTTGAGGCTGTGGACACCGTTGACGGCAAGTCGATCATGGTGAAGAAAAACTGGCAGGTGATTTCCCAGGACCCCACGGAGAGTGCCCAGGCTGCAAAGGGTTCCACGGTGCACCTTGGGGTCACATCCCTTGAAAAGCTGGCCGCTGAAAAGGCTGCCGCGGAGAAAGCGGCTGCCGAGAAGGCTGCCGCCGAGCAGGCAGCCGCTGCAAAGATTGCGGCAGAGAAAGCAGCGGCCGACAAAGCCTCCGCTGACAAAGCGGCCGCGGACAAGGCTGCGGCAGATGCGGCCGCTGCACAAGCAGCCAAGCCCGCCCCGGCTCCCGCTGCACCCGCTCCTGTTGTTCCCGCTCCCGCTCCCGCTGTGCCGGCACCGGCTGCGGCCTACTACGCTAACTGTGCCGCCGCCAAGGCGGCAGGGGCAGCACCGGTGCGTGCCGGAATGCCGGGCTATGGCATGCACCTCGACAGGGACGGCGACGGCATCGGTTGCGAAAAGTAGGGGCCACCAGTGAACTGACTCATCGTTCACTGATTGCCTATTAGACAAGATGCCGTGGACGCCCTTTATGGGTGTCCACGGCACTTTCGTCTATTGTTCTTGATTAAACCCCTCAGTGCGAGGTCATCTCCCGCATCAGCCCGAGCTGTGACAGGAACTCCACCTGGTCGAAGTAGAAATGGTGAGATGTGATCTCGCCGTTCTCCACTGTGGCCACGTCGCAACTGCGGATCCTGAGTTCCTTGCCGGTGGGCTGCATGGTTTCGCCGGAGGGCATCCGCAGGGGCCCGGTGTTGGTTCCGATCACGATGCCCTCATCGATCGCCACGTTCCCGGACTCGTACCGTCCCATCTGGTTGTACCGGACGTCCGGCATTGCTTCCCAAAGGTCAAAGAGGTAGCTGCTGATGGCGTCACGCCCGCGGATCTCCCCCTGGTCGGGGGTGTATGCCACGGCGTCGGCGGCGTAGCTGCTGGCGAGTGTCTCTTTGTCTTTTGATTCCATGGCCCGGTTTAAGCGGTCCATGACTTCGCGTGCCTGTCCCATAGTGGACCTCCAATTTTTGGGCGGCCTCACGGAAGCGGAGGCCGCTTCATGGATTGACTTCGGCTGCTTGCCGGAGCCAACTACATTCCACGCCAGGCCCGGATCGCTGTCAACGAGCCGTGCTATCGGTTCAGAACGGCAGCGCAACCAGTGCGATCAGCGCCGGCACCGTGGCGCCCAAAGTCCCTGGGATGCTGTCGCCCCTCCTGGGATAGTGGCCCTGCATGTCCGCCAGGAACATCGCCGGGGCGGTCAGCACCATGTTCAAACAGCAGTAGACCACCAGGGTATGACCAACCACCACGTGGCCCATGTTCACGGCCACCACCCCGGCCAGGACGCCCAGCCCGATCACCAGATTCCGGAATCCGGTGGGAATGGCCCACATCATTACGGCCGGAACGTTTTGCGGCGGGGTGCTGAGGAACTTCTGCGCCCCTGGCCGGTGCATCAGGAAGCTCTCCAGCGGGAACACCACGATGTAGATCACGGCGGCGAGTACCGCGAAAATCTGGGATACGGCGTTCATGGAGGAAGAGTACGACGGCGGTGCGCGCCGCCCACATCCCCCGCACCGGGGTTCCGGGGTGCGTGCGGAATCCCCACTGCAGGGGATTGCGTCACCGCCCGGTGGGCAGATACTGGAGCTATGTGGGAGGAGCGCGCTGAACGCGCGCGGCGGGAGATCGCCGCCCTGGCCGCCGGCGGACTGGGCCTGGCTGAGCTACATGCCGCTGCGCTCACCGTGGTGCAGCGGGAGGTTCCGTTCGAGCAGGGTTGCTGGGCCGGCGTCGACCCCGAGTCCCTCGTGATGACCTCTGTTACCAACTGGAGTGACTGGGGCGTGACGGAGGAGTATGCGGCACGCTTCGCCGAAACCGAGTACGCCGGGCAGGAACCGAACCGGTTCGCCGAACTGTCGCTGCGCCCGCGGCCCATCGCCCGGATTTCCGACGCGCCGCACCGGGACGTGACGGGCAGCGTCCGCATCAACGACATCCTCAAGCCGCTGGGCCTGGAGCACGAACTCCGCGCCGCATTCCGGGTGGACCAGGCGTGCTGGGGAGTGGGCAGCATCTTCCGGGAACCGGGCCCTGATTTCTCCGACCGGGAGGTGGACTTCCTCGCCGCCGTCGCAGACACCCTGGCGGCCGCCAGCCGGATCGCCGTGCGTTCAGAACATGCCGGCCGCCAGGCAACAGCCGGGCCGGTGATCGTCACCGCCGCACCACACGGCGAGCTGAAGGCAGCCACCGCGGCAGCGGCAGCCTGGCTGGCCGAGGTGGAGGACGCCGAACCGGGCCGCTTCACCATGACCCTGCACTCGGTTGTGGCACATGCTCATGCCTCGAGATCGGGCACGGCCAGGGCAAGGATGCGCGGCGCCGGAAACAACTGGGTGGTGCTCCAGGCCAGCCGCCTGATCGCCGGCGATGACCCCGAACAGATGGTGGTCACCGTGGAGCCGGCCACCACCGATGATCTGGCCACCCTGCTGCTCGCGGCATACGGCGTCACTGCCCGGGAGCGGGAGGTCTGCCTGGAGGTGCTGACCGGGAGTACGACGGCGGACATCGCCCACCATCTGTTCATCTCCCCACACACTGTCCACGACCACCTGAGGTCGCTCTTCGGGAAGGTGGGCGTGCGTAGCCGGGGAGAGCTGGTGGCCAGGCTCGTCGCATAAGGCGGGCATCCCAGAGTTAGGGACTGACCACCCGCCCGTTCTGGACCAGTACGTCCAAGTGGTCGGCAATGTCAGCCAGCACGGCGATATCCTCAAGCGGGTCCGCGGACAGCACCAGCATGTCGGCGTCCGCCCCCGGTGCCACGACGCCTAGCTGGCCTTCGCGCTCCAGCAGCCGGGCCGCCGTCGTGGTGGCCGAACGGATGGCATCGATGGCGGGCTGAACCTTCCCCAACAGCCGGAACTGTTCGTTCTGGTGGCGGTGCATGCCGCCGAGCAGGTCGGTTCCGAACGCCATCTTGACCCCCGCTTCGTGGGCGCGGCCGATCGCTTCGAGGCCGCTGCTGAGGACAGAGTCCACCTTGGCCCACATCTCTTCGGTAAGGCCGAAACTCCTGCCTTCCTCCTTGAGCGCCCAGTACGTCACCAGGGTGGGCACCAGGAAGGCGTCCTTTTCGAGGAAGAGGCGGAGGCTTTCGTCGTCGAGCAGGTTGCCGTGCTCAATGGAACGGACGCCGGCCTCCAGCGCGCGGTTGATGGCCCGGGCCGTGTAGGCGTGGGCGGCGACATAGCGGTTCGCTGCCTCGGCCTCCTCCACGGCCGCACGCATCTCCTCCATCGAGTATTGGGTAGAGTCGATGCGGTCCGTGGGGGATGAAACTCCGCCGGAGGCCATGATCTTGATGTGGTGCGCACCCTTGCGGATTTCATCGCGTGCGGCGGCACGGACGGCGTCCACCCCGTCGGCCACGCGGCCGATTCCGCAGCATCCCCGCCCGTTCGGATCGTGGTCTTCACCGGGCAGGCGCATGTCGCCATGGCCGCCCGTCTGGCTCAGCGCGTGCCCGCAGAAGTGGAGTTTCGGACCTTCCAGCAGGCCTTCCTGCTGTGCCATCGCCAGGCCGAAGTCCGCTCCGGAGAGATCGCGGACTGTGGTGAAGCCGCGGCGCAGCATCTGGCCCATGATCCGGGCCGTCTGCGCGTATACGTACGACGCCGGCGTGTAGGTCAGCGACCGGAAGTCGGCACTGGAGGCCACAACGTGGACGTGGCAGTCAATGAGCCCCGGAAGGACGAACTTTCCGGTGCCGTCGATGACCCGGGCACCCGAGGGTGCCTCGGCGTCCGGACCAACGTGGCTTACTTTTCCGTCCATGCTGACGACGTCGGCAGTCGAGTAGGTGCCTGCGTCCACGTCCAGCACGCTGGCGTTGCGGATCACCAGGACGGCGGTTTCTTCAGCCGGGGCCTGGGTGTTCGGGGTGCTCATTTAGATGGTGTCCTTCCCATGGACATCGTGGGGATGGGCGGCAAAGGCTTCGGTGAGGCCGGTCAAGTTCCTATTGACGACGGCGACGGCGGCTTCCACGCTTTGCTGCGTGTAGCTGCCTTCCGCGTCCAGCAGGGCGAGGACACCCACCACGTTGCTGCCGCCGTCGAGCACGGGAACGTTGATGACGGCACCGCAGCCGAGCCGCTGGATGAGTTCGGAATCGGCGAAGACCTCACGGAGCGAGGCCAGATCCGGGGCCAAGAACGGCTTCTTGTCTTCGATCACCGTTCCGAGCCAGCCGGGGGAGATTTCCACCGTTTTCTCACCGCCTACCGGGTACTCCGTCGGATGGCTGGTGAAGAGCCGCCGCAGGCTGGACCGCTCCGGGATCCACTGCAGCACCGTGAAAAGGATGACGCCGGGATCCTCCCGCATGGCGTCGAAGACCTGCTGGAAGACGACGTCCGATTTCATTGATGTTTCTGTCATTTCTGTCCCGTTCCCGCGGGCGCCGGATCATGCTCGGCGCGGGCGTTGATGTCTTCGAGGGATTTGCCGGCGGTGGAAGCGCCGAAGATGACCACGCCCAGGACGCCGATGGTCAGGACTACCGTTGTCATCACGAATACTCCGCCGAAGCCGAGCGCCACGGAGAAGATGCCGATGATGGACGGGGCCAGGATGCTGCCGATGCGTCCCACGGCACTGGCCAGGCCGACGCCGGTGGCCCGCATCCAGGTGGGGAACAGTTCGGGAGTGTAGGCGTAAACCCCGGCATAGGTGCCGTTCAGGAAGAAGGACAGGGTTGCCGCGGCTACCAGGATCATGCCCGAATCGTTGGACTGGCTCAGCCAGAAGGCGCTGAGCGCGGAACCGGTCAGGTACAGGGCGATGGTGTTCTTCCGGTCGATCCGGTCGTTCAGCCAGGCGGCGGAGAAGTAACCGGGAATTTGTGCGAGGTAAATGATGATCGAGTACTCGAAGCTCTTGGTGACGGTGATGCCGCGGCCCACCAGCAAGGTTGGGATCCAGGAGAAGAAGCCGTAGTAGGAGAACGTGATCACGAACCAGATCAGCCAGATCACGGCGGTCCGGCGGCGCATAGCCCTGGACCACATGAACTTCAGGGCATTCCAGATGCTGATCTTCTGCTCGTGCTTGGTGATTTCCTCGGTGGCTGGCGGAAGCGCGGCAAGGTTCTTGCCGGTTGCCTTCACCACGCTCTGCTCAAAGCGCTCCACCACCTCGGTCGCTTCGGCGATGCGGCCGCGGCTGATGAGGAAGCGGGGGGATTCGGGCAGGCTGCGGCGCCACCAGAGCAGGAGGAGGATCGGGACGGCGGTGACCACCTGGGCCCAGCGCCAGCCGTCCTCGCCCATCGGGACGATGAAACGGCCAATCAGTGCTGCACCCACGAAGCCAAAGGAGAAGAATCCGGCCAGTGTTCCAATGAACCAGCCGCGGCGCTTCGGCGTAATGAACTCGGACAGGAACGGCGCGATGATGACGCTTTCTGCGCCGGCACCCAATCCTGCAAAGATCCGTGCAATCAGGAAGACCTCGAAGTTGGGGGCCGTGGCGGCAACTACGGACATGAGGCAGTAGAAGGCAAGCGCCCAGAGCATCACCTTCTTGCGGCCGAAACGGTCGCCCATCCATCCCGAGAGGATGGCTCCGAAGAAGAAGCCGAGCGGGGCAGCGGACCCCACCAGGCCCAGGCTTGCGTTGCTAAGGCCCCAGAGTTCCTGGATGCGCGGGAGCAGGAAGGCGACCACTGCACCGTCCATGCCGTCGAACGAGTAACCGAGGCCTCCAATGAGGAGAAGCTTGTAGTGTGGGCGACTGAGAGCCAGGCGGTCCAAGCGTGCTGTAAGTGACATTGGGGATTCCTGCCAGAGTGGGCCAAGTTGTACATTTTGAGGAATATGCACAGATCTGTGCAGATGTGATGTAATCGAAATTACGCCAGAGTGTGAGGTAGGTCAATAGGTGGTGCAACAGGAAACCAACTCGTCGTCGGTCACTGAGTGGCTGGACAGCCGGGTGCAGGGGAGGAAACTCGCTGCCCGCCAGATGCAGGTGATCGGCGTCCTCCGCTCGCAGCCCCGGCTTGCCTCCTACGGTTCAGTCAGCGACATCGCGGCAGCGGCGTCGTCGAACGCTTCCACGGTGACCAGAACGGCGCAGGCACTGGAATTCAAAGGCTGGGCCGACTTCCAGTTCGAGCTCCGCTCGCGGTTTCTGGCATCCCTGAGCGCCCTCGAAGTCGCGGCCGAGCACAACGGCCACATCAGCAGCCCTGCCCAGGCCGCCGTCTCCACGGACCGGGCCAACCTCGCCCACCTGGAGCGCACGCTGGATCCAGCCACCGTCCGTTCCATCGCTGAATTGATCGCGGGGGCGCGGCAGACCCTGATCGTCGCCGCGGGCAGCTACGCGATCCCGGGCAAGGCACTGGAGCACAACACTGTCATTGCCGGCTACAACGTCCGGCTGCTCGACGCCGACGTCGCCGCACTCACAAATACTCTCGCGCGGGTGACCTCGGAGGACCTTGTGATCGCGATCAGCCTGTGGCGGGTTTATGACAGCACTGTGCGGGCCATGGAGATCGCCCACAATGCGGGCGCCGCCATCGCTTCGATCACGGACAGCGCGGGGTCTCCCGTGGCGGAGCACGCCGAGCAGAGGATTGTCGTTCCCACTGAAGGCGCCGGCTTTTTCCCGTCGCTGACCGGGGCCGTCGCTGCGGTGCAGGCGATCGCCGTCGAACTCGCTTCGCTGGACCGGGAGCGGTCCAATAAAAACATCGCCGCGTCGGAACGGACCTGGGACCAGATGCGGATCATGCATCCGCGCTCAAGCTCCTAGGACCAGGAACGGCCTACCCGCCAGGAGGGACCAGCATTGCGCTGAGGGCTGCCCTCAGGCGGCGTCGCCCCGGCAGCGCATACAGTATGGACATGACCCACGCCGAGAACGAGACCACCATCAGCCGTTCACCGGAAGATGTCTACGCCTTCCTGGCCGACGGGTCGAACAACCCGGCCTGGCGTTCCGGAGTGCAGGCCATTTCACTAAAGAGCGGCCACGCCGGAGCCCTGGGTGCTGTCTACCGGCAGACCCTTGCAGGGCCAGGCGGGCGGTCCATTGACGGCGATTACGAGATCACTGCAGCGGACCCCTCCAGGCTTCTCGGCTTCCAGGTGGTCGCCGGTCCCGCCAGGCCAACCGGTGCTTACCACCTCACCCCCGTGCCGGGCGGGACGGCGGTCCGGTTCACCCTGGACCTGCAGCCGAAAGGACTCATGAAAGTCCTCGCTCCAATGGTCCAGCGCACCATGGAAAAGGAAGTCTTCCAACTGGCCAACCTCAAGGCTGTCCTCGAGGCCCGGTGAATCATGCCTCCGGCTGACCTTCCAGGGGCGAGACGTGGATCCGTGAAATCCGCAGCTTGTCCATCGCGGTGACGGTCAGCAGGTGTCCTGCCACTTCCACGCTGTCGCCCACCCGCGCCAGTCGGCCCAGCCGATCGATAACGAACCCGGCCACTGTCTCATAGTGCCCTTCAGGCAGTTCAATCCCGGAAGCCGAAGCGAACTCCTGAAGGATCAGCGCGCCGTCGACGTCTACTGAACCGTTGGCCCTGGTGACCTGGTCCTCGGGGTCCGCGCCGGCGTCATACTCGTCGTAAATTTCGCCCACCAGCTCCTCAACGAGGTCCTCCAGGGTGACGATCCCGTCCGTGCCGCCATATTCGTCCACCACGAGTGCGATGTGCTGGCCCAGCCTCCGCATACGTGACAGGGAGGGCAGCACCCTGTTGGTCCCCGGCAGTGGGAGGATCTCCCGGACGATGTCCCGCACCAGCCCGTCGTCGTAGTTTGCATCCCGGGGCATAAGGTCGCGCAGATGGATGAAGCCGAGGACGTCGTCGGGCGTTTTGTCGATGACGGGATAGCGGGAGTACGGGCCGTCCCGGACCATGTTGCGGGCTGCCGCGATGGTGAGGTTGCCGTTGATGAACGTCACCTCGGTTCGCGGGCGCATCACCTCCTGCAGCGAGCGTTCCCCGGCCCCGAAGACGTCCGAAAGGATGATGCGGCTGTGTTCTTCCAGCGCCTCGCTCTGGGCCACCATGTCCCAGAGTTCTTCCGAGGTGACGCTTTCCTGTTTGGCGTTAGGGTCGCCGCCGAAGAGCCGCACGACGGCGTCCGTGGACACGGAGAGCAGCCAGACGGCGGGCCGCATGATCTCGGAAAGGACATGCAGGGGAGGACCAAGGATCTTGGTGAAGCCGACGGCGCTCTGCATGGCGAGCCGCTTGGGTACCAGTTCGCCCAGCACCAGGGAGAGGTATGCCACGAGGAGCGTCATGCCGATGAACGAGGCGGGCTCTGCCGCGGCGCCGAAGCCGATGCCCCGCAGGAGGGGTTCGACGTCGGGCGCGATGGTCGAGGCGCCATAGGCCGCCGAGAAGAAGCCAGACAGCGTCACGCCGATCTGCACCGTTGAGAGGAAACGGTTGGGGTTCCCGGCCAGTGCTGCAATCCGGGCGCCGCGTTTTCCGGACTTCTCCATCCGGCGCACCTGGCTCTCGCGGAGGGACACCAGAGCCATTTCAGTGCCGGAGAAGACGCCGCCCAGCAGCACAAAGAAGAGGACCAACAGGAAATTGGCCAGGGTGTCGCTGTCCATGATCAGACACTACCCAATCGCGCTGCGGGTTGGGTGCGGACGGACCGTGCGCAGGCACACGGCCTGTCGGATCTAAGATCGCCGCGTCTACAGCCTGTCTGCCAGCGACCGGCCCACAGTCCTTCCGGTGAAGAGGCAGCCGCCCAGGAATGTGCCTTCGAGCGCGTTGTAGCCGTGGGCACCACCGCCGCCGAACCCGGCGGCCTCGCCGGCGGCGTAAAGGCCGGGGATGGGGGAGCCGTCCTGGCCGAGGGCCTGGCCGGTGAGGTCAGTCTGGATGCCGCCCAACGTTTTCCGGGTGACGACGTGCAGGCGCACTGCAATCAGCGGCCCTGCCGCAGGGTCCAGGACGCGGTGCGGCTTCACGGTGCGGAACAGCCGGTCCCCGAGGTAGCGGCGGCTGTTGTGGATGCCCGTGACCTGGATGTCCTTGGAATAGCGGTTCTGGACTTCCGCGTCGCGTTCCTCGATCTGGCGGCGCAGGTGCTGGTAGTCCAGGAGCGGTTCGTCGGTGAGGCCGTTCATGCCCTTGACCAGTTCGATCAGGTTGTCCGCCACCACGAAATCCGCGCCATGGTCCTTGAACGCTTCGATGGGAGCAGGGGCGCCTCGGCCCAGCCGGGCCTTCAGCAACAGCTTCAGGTCCCGGTTGGTGATGTCCGGGTTCTGCTCTGAACCGGAAAGGGCGAACTCCTTTTCGATGATTTTCTGGGTGAGGATGAACCAGGAATGGCTGTACTGCCGGATATCCGGGGTGGTCCGCAGCAGCTTGAGAGTGCCCAGCGTGTCATAGCCGGGCAGGCCGGGTGCGGGGAGCCGGCGGCCCAGGGCATCGAACCAGAGCGACGACGGCCCGGGCAGGATCCGGATGGCGTGGTCCGGCCAGACGGGGTTCCAGTTCTGGATTCCTTCCGTGTAATGCCACATGCGGTCGCGGTTGACCAGCCGGACTCCCGCCTGGTCTGCGATGTCCAGCATCCGCCCGTCCACATGCTGCGGCACGCCCGTGATCATCTTCGCTGGCGGAGTGCCGAGGCGCTGCGGCCACCATTTGCGCACCTGATCGTGGTTGCCGCCAATGCCTCCGCTGGCAATGACCACAGCCTGGGCGTGCAGCTCGAATTCGCCAGCAACATCCCGGTTGGAGGCGACGCCGCGCGGCGACGAATCGGGTGCCAGGATGCTGCCCCGCACTCCGGCGACCCTGCCGCCGTCGAACGTTAAACCGTCCACGCGGCGGCGGAAATAGAACTTCACCCGCCCCGTCAACGCAGCAGCCCGCGCCTTTTCGGCAAAAGGTTCGGAGACGCCGGTGCCCGTTCCCCACGGGACGTGGAATCTCGGGACCGAGTTGCCATGGCCGCCGGCCCTGCCATCGCCGCGTTCGGCCCAGCCCACCAGCGGGGTGAATTTGATGCCCTGTTCCTGCAGCCAGGGGCGCTTCTCGCCGGCCGCGAACTCGACGTAGGCGCGGCCCCACTGCTGCGCCCATTCGTCTTCGGGATGCTCGCCGCCGAGCCGGTCCCACTGCGCCGAGCCCTGCCAGTCCTGCCACGCCAGCTCAAAGGAATCCTTCACCCGAAGCCTGCGCTGCATGGGCGTGTCCACCAGGAAGAGCCCGCCAAGGGACCAGTACGCCTGGCCGCCCAGGTTTGCGCCGTTCTCCTGGTCGAGGATGGCCACGCGCTTGCCGGCCATGACCAGTTCGTTGCTGGCCACCAGCCCGGCAAGTCCACCGCCGATGATAATGACGTCCGCGTCCATCGTGGTTCCTCCGGTTAAGGCCGCCAGGCGGTCACGAAGCCGCCGCGGGAATGGTCGTGTGGGGGCTGCTCGGGCTTGGCGCGGTGGGCGGGGTCAGCCGGACTGAGCGACAACGTGCGCCCGTAGGTTACGCAGAGGTCCTGGACCGCGTGCCCTTCGCAGCGCCACCCTGCACCTGTCAACAGTTTCTCCGGGTCCGGCGGGTCGGCCCGGGCCAGGAGCTCGCTCATGGGCAGCCCGGTCTGCAGGCTGAAGTCGCGGAGCTTGGCTTCGAAGTCCTCTGTCTTGGGCAGCGGTACGGCACGCTCGATCACAGCTCGTGATCCCGGACCGGACAGCTCCATCACCTCCGCCAGCACAGCTTTTTGGGCCGCGGAATCGAGGTAGGGCAGCAGGCCTTCGAGGACCCAGGTGGTGGGCTGGCCGGCGTCGAAGCCGACTGCCAGGAGGAGTGCCCGCCACGGCTCGGCCAAGTCTGCGGCCAGGGTGATGAGCTCGCACGCCGGCGGCGGCGACAGGCGTGCGAGCACGCCTGCTTTGAAGTCCAGGACGTTGGCGTGGTCGATTTCGAAGACCTTGCTGCCCTCGGGCCAGGCCAGCCGGTGGCTGCGGGTGTCCAGCCCTGCCCCCAGAACCACAGTCTGCCCCGTGGCCGGCCCGGACTGGAGGAAGTCGTCGATGAACCTGGTCCGCACGCCGATGTAGATCGAAGCGAGCAGGAGAGGCTGCTGCAAAGGCGACAAGGCCCCGGGATCGGAAGGCCACGCCGTCGGGAAATCCACATGGGAATGGGCCGCCTCTACCAGGGCGGCAGCGAACGGGTCCTTCACCAGGGCATCGGGCCGGGAGGTTTCCACGGCCCGGCCCGCAGCCACGGCGAGGGCGGTCAAAGACACGCCCTGGTCCTCGAACTCCGTCATGTGCTGCCCCTCCTGCGGGTGGTCAGTTCTCCTGACACGGAGCCTACCCCCGGGGACTGACACTCTCCTCCTGCTTCGCTCACAGCATGGCGCACGCCACCCATACACCACGCTCCCCGCTCCGAAGACTATGTGAGCGAGCGCCGTTGAAAGGACCAACCGCATGAACGAGAAGAGCCGGAAGGCACTCATCAGCGTCCCCATCGCCGTGGGGGCGGGGGTGCTTATTGCCGTGGCCGGAAGCCAGGGCGGCTCCACGATGGGAGGACTGCCGGTGTTCGCGCTGGGGGTGGCTGCCGCGTTTGTGATCCAGTGGCTGGTGTTCGTTCCGTCCTACAAGGCGCAGTCGGAAAAGTTCTACGACCTCACCGGTGCCCTGACCTATATCGCCATCACGGTGTTCGTGGTGCTGGCCTCGCCGGGCGTGGATGCGCGCGGACTGCTGCTGGCGGCCATGGTGGTCCTGTGGGCGGTCCGGCTTGGCAGTTACCTGTTCCGGCGGGTGATGAAGCACGGCAAGGACGACCGCTTCGATGAGCTCAAGACTGACTTCGCCCGCTTCCTGAACACCTGGACCCTGCAGGGCCTGTGGGTGGTGCTTACGGCTGCCCTCGCGTGGGTGGCGATCACCTCGGACAAGAAGGTGGGCCTGGATGGGTTCTTCTGGGTGGGGCTGCTGGTGTGGGCGCTGGGTATCGCGCTGGAGACGGTGGCGGACGTCCAGAAGACCCGTTTCAAGGCCGACCCCGCCAACGAAGGCCGCTTCATCAACACCGGCCTCTGGTCCAGGTCCCGGCACCCCAATTACTTCGGCGAGATCACGCTTTGGGTGGGCATCGCCATCATCGCCCTGCCCGTGCTGCAGGGCTGGCAGTGGGTTGCCCTGGTGTCGCCGGTGTTTGTGGCGCTGCTGCTGGTCCGGGGCAGCGGCGTGCCGCCCCTCGAGGAGAAGGCGGACAGGAAGTGGGGCGGCCAGCCCGACTATGAGGCCTACAAAAAGGACACCCCCGTCCTGGTTCCGAAGCTCATGTAGCGGGCTGGGATCAGGGCGTACGACGGCGGCACCCGGCCGGGTGCCGCCGTCGCGGTTCTTTTGTGGGCCGGAATTGGCAGCGTTAGCTCGATCCGGGCGCGGCCCGTGGGTACGGTGTCCTCATGCAGAAGATATCGATTGATGCCCTGGCCCGCCAGCAACTCGAGGCGGCCGTATCGGAATCCAGTGGACGTGCTTCAGACACGGTGTTCGGCGGCCACGAGAAGAGGCTGCGCCAGACCGTCATGGCCTTCCGTGCCGGCACCCAGCTCAGCGAACACCTGAACCCCGGCGAAGCCACAGTCTTCGTGCTCAAGGGATCCGTGTGGCTGAAGTCCGGCGGCGAGGCGTGGCAGGGCAAGGCCGGGGACCTTTTGATTGTCCCGGACGGGATGCACAGCCTGGAGGCCGAGGAGGACTCGGCGGTGCTGTTCACAGCGGTGAAGCTGGACCGGTAAGCCACCGCCTCACCCCGCGGTGATCAGCTCACACAACACCGCTGCTTCGCTGATCCCGGGTTCCTTGGTGGCAGTCAGCAGCGTCAGGGGACCCTGCCCGGCAAGGGTGCGGAGATGGTCAAGGGCTGTGGCTGCGGCAGGCTCCTGGAGTTCCGTCCGGTAGCGCCGGCTGAACTCATCGAAAAGCCGGGGATCGTGGGCGTACCACTTCCGCAGTTCGGTGGACGGGGCTACGCCTTTGCACCAGTCATCGAGATGCGCCTTTTCCTTGGTCAATCCGCGTGGCCAGAGCCGGTCCACAAGGACGCGGGTGCCGTCTGCCGGAAGCGGATCGTCATAGATCCGCCGTACCCTCACTGGATGCTGCATCGCCATGGGCTGGCCTCCTTTGCGCGGCACCCCCCGTGTCGGTTGGTCCAATGTGGAGAAATCCCGCTCACCCAAACGCTAACTCTTCACTTGGGCCAGGGCTGGTGCCGGCGGGTTTCCGGCCGGGAACACCGGGCCGGCGAACGGGCGTTTGGCGCGCAGCTCCCCATCCGTTCCGTGGGGCCGGACCTGCCTGACCACCCAGGGGACAAGGTATGCCCTGGCCCAGGACAGGTCGCCCGCCCTTGCCTGGCGCCAGCTGCTTGCCGGCAGGCTCTTGGGCTCCAGGGGCTGCAGGGTGTGCGGGACGTTGAGGGCTTCCAGTACCGCCATGGCCACGGTGTGATGCCCCAGCGGCGAGAGGTGAAGCCGGTCAGGGTCCCACATCCGGGGTTCCCTGAGTTGGGTCAGCGCCCACAGATCTGCGATGAGTGCGCCGTGGCGGGCAGCGAGGGCGCGGACGTTTTCGTTGAAGATGGCCACCTTCGCACGGTTGCGGCCCAGGACCAGGGTGGAACCCCAGTCCGGTCCGGTGAACAACACGATCGTTGGGCCTGCCTGAGCCAGTTGGCTCACACCGGCCTCGAGTCTTGCGGCCAGCTTGTCCGGATCAGTGCCGTGAAACACCATGTCGTTTCCGCCGGCTGACAGGGTGACCAAGTCCGGCTGAAGGGCCAGTGCCGTGCCGATCTGCTGGTCCATGATCTGCTGCAGCAACAGGCCCCGTACTGCCAGGTTGGCGTAGCCGAAATTGGCCCGGCCCGCAGCCAGTTCTTCGGCAACCCGGTCAGCCCACCCCCGCAGTCCTCCTGCGCTGGCCGGTTCCGGATCCCCGACCCCCTCGGTGAAGGAATCACCCAGTGCCACGTACCGGCTCCACGGGTGCACGCCGTCGTCAGTCTGCAGGCTTCGGGCAACGTTCCGGCGCTCCGTGCGGGACGGCCGGGCGCCTGCTGGTCCATCATCCTGAACCAGACTCCGGGCAGCGGCTGGGCCACGCCACCTCATCGCCGTGCCTCCCTCCGGTGTGGAAGAACGTTCTTATATGGTGATAACCGTCTGACCCGCAATGATGTTCCCGTTCCTCCCGCCTAACGCCCTCAATCTCCTGCGGGGTCCGTGCACAGGCAATGACCCGGCGTGTGGCCTCTTGCCGGAGGCAACCGGATCTCCGATAGTTAGGGGAGATGTTTCGACCGTGAAGTGCTGTGGAAGAAGCCGAAGATGGCCAACGGGGATGTCGAGAATAACGCCGGCTCCGTTGGTCCCGGAGCAGTCACCCTGATTCAGGGGACTTCTTTCTGCATTTCGTCCTCCAACGGGGATATGGCAGCGGGCCTCCCTCACGGAGTGTTCTTCCAGGACACCCGCTTCATCAGTGATTGGGCCCTGAAAGTCCAGGGCCTGCCGGTTGAAGCGTTGTCGGCGAGTACGCCGGACCCCTTCCACGGAGTCTTCGTCGGAAGGGCCCGCAGGCCCGATCATGCCGATACCTCCCTCCTCATTGACCGGGAACGAAAGCTGGGAACAAGCCTGACGGAGGTAGTCACGGTGCATAACTACTCCCGGATTCCGCAGCACTGCCATGTGGAGCTGTTTGTTGACGCCGACTTTGCCAGCCTGTTCGAGGTGAAGGAAGGTAAGCGGGTTCCCCGGCACCGGTCGCGTCGATTCATTCAGGACGGAGTAACGCTGGAGTCAGTGCGGGATGGCCACACCCGGCGCATCGCCGTCGCCTGCCCTGGTGCCACGGTCGAGGGGGACAGGCTGGTGTTGGCCGCCACCATCGAAGCCCACGGGCACTGGTCATTCACCATCTCGGCCACACCCCTGCTGGAAGGGACTGCCGGGGAGCCGGACGCCGAAACAGGCGTGCCCGCAGCGGATGCCGTCCGCCGTGTCATGGAATGGCGCAAGTCCATGCCGACGGCCAACCTGCGGAACCGCTCGGTGGAGAAGATCATCAGGCGCAGCCAGGAAGACCTGGGGTCCCTTCGCATTTTCAACCCGGAGCACCCTGACCGGGCTGTGGTTGCTGCAGGTGCACCCTGGTTTATGGCACTGTTTGGCAGGGACAGCCTCCTTGCCTCTTTTATGTCCCTGCTCCTGGATCCTTCCCTGGCGAAGGGGACGCTCCTGACCCTGGCGGATTACCAGGGAACAAAAGTGGATGCAGCCTCCGAAGAGGAGCCGGGGAAAATCCTCCATGAAGTACGCCTCGGCGCCAGCGCCGGGCTCGCACTGGGCGGCAGCGGCGTGTACTACGGGAGCGTCGACGCGACCCCGCTGTTCGTCGTCGTCCTGGCCGAGCTGAGCAGGTGGGGGCTTGACGATGACGCCACCCGCCGGCTGCTTCCGGCGGCAGACCGGGCCATCCGGTGGATGGAGGACTGTGGTGACAGCGACGGCGACGGCTTCATCGAATACCAGCGGAAAACGGAGAAGGGCCTGCGCAACCAAGGCTGGAAGGATTCCGCGGACGGAGTGAATTTCGCGGATGGGTCCCTCGCGGAGCCGCCCATCGCCCTCTGCGAAGTCCAGGGGTATGCCTATGCCGCCTACCTCGGCCGGGCGCTGATGGCGATCGCCGCGGGTGACGGAGCGACGGCTGATGCCTGCCTGGCCAAAGCGTCCACACTTAAACGAAAATTCAACGACCAGTTCTGGCTCCCGGACCGCGGCTATTACGCGATCGCCCTGGACCGGGACAAGAAACCCGTCGACGCCCTGGCTTCGAACATGGCCCATTGCCTGTGGACCGGAATCGTTGATGACTCCCAGGCGCCGCAAGTGGTGGAACACCTGATGTCCCCCGAAATGTTCACCGGGTGGGGGATACGGACACTGGCATCGAACATGGGCGCCTACAATCCAGCCAGCTACCACAACGGATCAGTGTGGCCCCACGACAATGCGATCGCCGCCGCAGGACTCATGCGGCACGGCTTCGTCAAGGAGGCCCGGAAAGTGGCGTACTCCCTGCTGGAGGCGGCGGACCGTTTCGGCGGGCGGCTGCCGGAACTCTTCTGCGGACTGGACCGGGCAGCCTACCCCGACCCCGTCCCGTACCCTGCCTCCTGTTCCCCGCAGGCCTGGGCGTCGGCCGCCCCCGTCCAGCTCATCCGGACCCTGCTGCGGTTCGATCCCGGGCTGCCCTGGGACGAGGTCTGGCTTGCACCCACATTGCCCCCGCACAACACGTACTTCCACTTCGAGAATGTCCCCTTTTCCGGCGATGACAACCGGCTCTCAATCCACATCGACGGTGAAACAGTCAACGTCCGGGGCCTGCCCGAAAACATCAGGCTGCGTCGTGAGCCGCGCCCGCCGCTGAACGAACTGGTCAAGATGCGTTCGGCCCTGGCCACCGACTAAGACTGGCGCCGGCCTGGCGCGGAACCGTCACAAGCTATCCCTTCGCCGCGTACGCCTTCGCCACGGAACACGGGGGAGACGGCGTCGTGCGGCTGCGCCAGGCCCGGCAGGTAAGGCGCCGGCCTGTAAACGAGTACCGGCTACTCGTGCCGCACCCGGAGGGTGTTGCATAAGCTTGCTGCACAGCGCAGTTGAGATTCACGGCGCTGAGGTCTCCGCCCGTTGAACTTCCTGAGGGCATTCTCAGGTACCAGGCCGGGGCCGGCGACGAGAGTGTCCGTCTGAGACCACGGGCACCACCCCCCAGCCGTCGCCGGCTCCTTTCTTTGGGTTCGCAAGAGGCAGAAGCGTTAGCAGGTACCCGCCGCCGGATAGCCGTAAAGCACGTAGCCGGACGCCGGAAAACGGGTAAGCCCCGTGCAGGGTCCCGCGCCTAAACTGAGCCATGGATGCGATCCCGGCGGTGTTTCTTATTTTTGGTGTGGCATTGGCCTGGCTGGGCTTGACCGTATTCGTACTCCTCAGGCTGCGGCGCCGCAGGCATGGATCGTCGCTGGTAGCAACAGCATCCCCTCCTGCGGACCCCACCGTCAGCCACGTTCACAGGCCCTGGCGCCGCATCCACCCCGCAACGGACCACCCGCCGGGGCGGCGGCGCGGAATGGGTGCCAGGGGAATCCGCGGTTGAGTTGGGCTGGAGCGGGCCGGACCAGTACTGGGATGCAGCGGCTCGGAGTCATTCCAACGGTCTAGTGCAGGCTCTTGCGCTCGCCGACAGGCCGCGGGCTCTTCCACGTGGACTCGCGCGGGCCCGGCGGGTAGGCCGCCGTCTTCCCCGCCCAAGCGATCACCAGCGCGGCAAGAACCGGGACCGCAGCCGCCGCGGGAACCAGCAAAGGCCCGGCAATAACCAGCGAGGCCGAGCCGTAGAGGGCGCCGACAGTGATGCCCAGCTGGATGGTCAGGACCGTCAGCCCGTTGGCTGCGTCCTTGTTCTCACGGCCGGCCCGGAGGATGGCGGACTGGTTGTAGATGCCGATGGCCCCCAGCCCCGCGCCCCACACGGTCATCAAAGCCAGGGCGAAGAAGAGGCTGCCACCCACAAACGGCAAGGTAAGCATCGAAGCTGCAATTGCCGCCGTCGTAATCAGCAGCGAACGGCGCGGGTGGGAATCAACGGTCATGCCCGCGATCCAGATGCCCAGCAGGCCGGAGACGCCCAGGACGGTGAGGGAGAGGCTGATGGCGTAGTCCGGCAGGCCGGCTTCGCGGATGTACGGGGCGATATAGGTGAAGAGCGCGAAGTGCGCCAGGACAAGCAATGGCCACGCGATGGCCACGGACTTCACGCCGGGCTGGACGATGGCCGCGCGCATGGAGGGGCGGGCTTCGCCGGCGCCGCGCTTGACGGACGGGAGGAAGAAAAAGCCCAGGACCGCAAGGGCCACACCGAATCCGGCGAGGGCAAGGAACGCCGAGCGCCAGCCGAGGACTGTGCCCAGCGCAGTGCCAATGGGTGCACCGATTGCCAGCCCCAGGCTGTTGCCGCTGAACACAATGGCCAGCGCCTTGCCCACCTTGTCCGCCGGGACCACGCGGGCGACGTACGGGGCCATGGTGGTCCACAGGAGCCCGTGCGCCAGGCCGCCCACCAGCCGGGCCACCATCGCGAAGGTGAAGTCCGGGGCCAGGCCCACCAGGGCGTTGCTCAGGGCGAAGGTCAGGACAAGCGCCACCAGCAAGGGCCGCTTGGGGATGTTGGCCAGCAGCCGTGCGGCGGGCACCACGGTGACCACAATGACGGCGGCGTAGGCCGCGGCGAGGTAGCCGGCCACCGGTTCGGACACGTTCAACCCGGTGCTGATCTGGGGGAGCAGGCCGGACGGGAGCAGCTCGGTGGTGATGGCGGTGAAGGCGATGGTGGCCAGGACCATCATGGCGGCCAGCGGGAAACGCTGGGGCGCCGGCGCGGAAATCGCGGAGGACATTAAGGGGTGTTCCATTCAAGGGGGAGGGAGTGTGGAACCGGACGCTTCTGGCCTAACAGTTCCTCTAACAAGTTTACCCGGTGAACTAAGGGCTTCCGTGCATGTTCCGGCGTGGCGCAGCGGACATCCAACTGGTGCCGGGGCGGGCTATGTGGTCAGCTTGGCGGCGGCGAAAGACACAGTGAAACGGGCGCACCAGATGCTGACCGAGGTGTAGTCGCCAAGGTTCGTCGCCGCCGGAATCTCATAGTTCTGGTTGCCTTTGTTGGCCTTGAGGGAGCCCAGATCGAGGTAGCGGCCGTCGTCGAACAGGTACCAGCCTGCTGTTCCCTCAACCACCGGTGCATCACTGAGCCATACGTGCAGATCGGGGCCGTCTGAGGTGTCCAGGCCTTCGAAGCGGAGGATCCGGCTCCCGTCAGGCAGCTCGAGGATCTTCACCGTTCCCGAGCTGGCGTGTTCGTGGGAGATGAGTTGGCCTGTTGCCAGTTCCCGCGGAGCGGCGACGGCGGAGGGTGCGGGGCCCGCGGAGGATGCGATACCGGCCGAAGGCGCAGCGCCGGCGGACGGCGTGGACGGCGTTTCCGCGGATCCCTGCGACTGCGAGGCCGGGGCGGGGGCAACCGGAAGATCCTCGATGACCGTTGAGCTGGTGAAGATCCGCCAGGGCTGGAACAGGTAGAGGCCTGCCGCCACCACGATGGCGGCAAGAAGCAGCGCAGCCGGAAGGATTCTGCGCTTTCTCATGTAACGTCAACGTCCGGATTCGCGGCCCCGTTCCGGCCTGGAAGACCGTTCGACGAGGAACTGCCCGGCGTGTCCCCGGCGGCCTTCCGATCCAGGGAAGCATCATCAATCGTGACCGTCCCGGCGTCGCCATCCACGAGGATCCGCTGGCCGGTGGCCAGCCGCTGGGTGGCCACGCCGGTACCAAGGACGGCGGGAATGCCGTACTCGCGGGCCACGATGGAGCTGTGGCTCAGCGGACCGCCCACATCGGTCACCACGGCGGAAGCCATCGCGAACAGCGACGTCCACGCCGGAGTGGTGATGCGGGCCACCAGGACGTCGCCGGGCCGCATGGTGCCGAAGTCCTGGGGACCCGTCAGGACGCGGGCGGGCGCAGTGACCTTGCCCGCACTCGCTCCTACACCCTTGATCACGCCGCCGGGCTTTTGCCGGGGGCCAGCCGGCATCATCGATCCGAAGGCCTTGTCCATCCAGCGGCTTTCCGGAAGCATCTGCGGCGCGGCGGCCTTCACCTGGCCCCGCCACAGCATCCTGCGTTCCTCGACGGCGGCGGCGCGGACGGGCCGTTCGGCCCCGGCAATAAGGACGGCGGCCTGCGCCCCGGGAGCGGCAAGGCCGAACTCCACCGCGCTCCGGAGCTCCTGGTGCCGGAGCCAGAACACGTCGTCCGGCGCAGCGATGACGCCGGAGCCCACCAGCCGCTGCCCGAGTTCCAGCAGCATCTGCCGCAGCAAAGGCCAGGCCAGTCCGACGTCGGCCAGCGCGTCCTCGCGGATCGGTGCTGTGTCCTGCGCCCACCGGAGCAGGCGGAGGAAGGCGGCCCGGCGGCGCGGCCCCAGCCGCGCGGCCATCTGCTCAGTGAGCGATTCCCGGCGCTCGGTCAGCAGCCGCTGCCGCTCATGCGGGTCGGTGCCCTGCCCGCCCAGATAGAATTTCACGGTTTCCAGCAGGGCGGACGGATCGTCGGCAGGTACCGGGCTGGCGAAATCCAGGTTGTAGACTGCGTGGCCGTAGAGGGCCAGATGCTCCCTGAACGCGAAACGCCATTCCTGCCACAGGCCATCGTTCACGCCTGCGGGCGGGGTGCCGGTGTGGTGGGACTCGGCGAGCGCCGCCGTCGGCTCGTCCAGCAGGGCCGAGGTCAGCCCGGGATCGCTGCGGGCCCAGCCGGCGAGGTCGTAGAGGGATTTTTCTGCACGGATGGGTTCGCTGTCGTAGCCCAGGAGGAATGTCTGGGCAGGGGGATCGCCGTCGCGCCGGACCAGTTTGTCGTAGAAGGCCTGGAAGGAGATCTCGCTGGTGGCGGCGAGCGGAATGATGGACTGCACGGCCGTGTAGTAGACGGTGCCGGCGTCGAGCAGCGCCTGCACTCCCGCCAGCAGTTCCTCGCTGGTGAGCTCCGCCGTCGGCCTGGTGGACCAGTCCTTGATCACGTTTACGTACCGCGGGTGCGAAAACCCGCGCCAGCCGGCCACTCCCATGTGCGCCTTGCCGCGGGCCAGGGCGCCCAAGGCCTTTGGCAGCTTGCGCATCATCCGCCACATGCCCGAGTTGCGGTAATAGTAGTAGGCGTAGCCGTTGATGGTGGGCAGCCCCACGTCGCCGTCGCGGATCACGGTCCTGCCCAGGGCTTCGGCCATCAGGGATTTCAGCGACCGCGCCACGGAGCCGTCAATCATATCGGCGAACAGTGGTGAGAGCGGGTCCGGCAGCTGTTCCACAATGCTCGCCCGGAAATAGAGCCCGTTCGGATAGGGCAGGGGCCATGTGTCCGGGGTGTCTGCCGACGGCTCGGGCAGTGCTGTGATGGGCCGGGATTGCAGAATGTGGAACCGGCCGCCGGCCCGCGCCCACTCGATGTCCTGCGGCGTGCCGAAATGGTCTGCGATCTGCCGGCCGTACCGGGCCAGCTGGGCGGCGGCGTGGTCATCGAGCACTGGCTCTCGACGGCGGGCTGCCGCCACCGGCCGCTCCTGCGTTCCGTTCTCCGCGTAGACGGTCATGACGTCCTTGTCCGCTGTCTGCCGCGAGACCACAGCGCCGGTGCCGGCGTCGACCACCACGTCATCGGTGGTGACCGTCCCGCTGACCACCGATTCGCCCAGGCCCCACGCGGCACTGATCACCGCCTGGTCCCGCCGCCCGTTGGTGGGGTTGGCGGTGAACATAACCCCGGCCGCGTCCGCCTCCACCATCTGTTGAATGACGATGGCGAGCCTCACCCCATCCGGTGCCACGCCTTCGCGGGCACGGTACGCCATGGCGCGCGCCGTCCAGAGCGAAGCCCAGCAGTCGATGACCGCTTTTATCAGGGCCTCCGCGCCACGCACGTTCAGGTAGGTGTCCTGCTGGCCCGCGAAACTGGCCGACGCCAGGTCCTCGGCGGTGGCGGAGGAGCGCACCGCCACAGCTGCATCGCCGTTGCCGAGCCGCCCGTAGGCTTCGGCCAGTTCGGCTGCGATCCCGGCGGGCATGGTGCCGCCTTGGAACAGTGAGCTGATCCGCTCCGAGGCCTCCTCATAGTCCCGGGGCTGTGCCTGCGGCGGGAGCGTGGCCAGGTCTTGAACCGCCGTCGCGAAGTTGTTGTCGGTGACGAAATCCGCATACGCGGCAGTGGTGAGCACAAACCCCGTCGGGACCGGCAGCCCGGCCTGGATGAGGCCGCCGAGGCCCACGGCCTTGCCGCCGGCCCCGGCGACGTCGCCGCGACCCACCTTGGCTAGATCATTGATATAGCTCATGAACGCGTCCTTGTTGCCCGGAAGGGGCGGCTGGAGTTGAACTGGTTCTCCACATACTGGCACTGCCGCGGGCGGGTGGCCATAACTTCCGGGTGTGGCCGGTTTGGCGGTGTCCCTCAGTGCGGCAGAACGGCGGCGGCCAGGCCTCGGCTGGACTTAACCGCAGCAGCGCCTGAAGGATGAACACCATGGCTGATGACCTGGCACCTGCCGCCCCCTTCGACCGCTTAGTCCTGATCTTCAATCCGGGCAGGGCCGGAATGGCCGGGCGCATAGAAGTGCTGCAGCGGGATTTGGCCCTCGACCTGCAGGGCCTGCCTGTGGAGCTGCTCCCAACAGGCTTTGCGGGGCATGCCAGGGACCTGGCGAGGTCCGAGGCCGGGCGAGGAACCCCGCTCATCGTGTCAGTCAGCGGCGATGGCGGATACAACGAGGTAGTCAACGGGGTGATGGACGTTCCCGGCAGCAGGGCGGTGTGCACGGTCCTTCCTGCAGGTAATGCCAATGACCATCACCGGAGCTTGCCCGCGAGGCCGCTGACGGACGCCATCCGCGACCGCCGGGTACGGCACATTGACCTGCTGCGCATCACATTCCGCCGCGCAGGCGGTGAACAGGTCCAGTACGCCCACTCCTACGTGGGGTTCGGGCTCACACCGTTGATGGCGATCGGCATCGAAAAGGGCGGAAAAGGAAAGGTCCTCGAACTCATCTCCGTTGCCCGGACCCTCTCCGGCCTGCGGCCGTTCGAGCTTGTGCGGGATGACGGGGCCACGGCGCAGTTCGACAGCCTGATCCTGGCCAACATCTCCCGGATGGCGAAGTACGGAACAGTCAGCGAAGCGCACCACCCGGACGATGGCCGGTTCGAGGTGGTGACGCTGCCCCATGCCGGTCGGTGGAAGATGGCGCTGATGACACTGCGCGCCGTCACGCTGGGCCTGGGCCATCAACCCGCGGTCAGCAGTTATGCCTTCACCACGCGCAATGCAGTTCCCTGCCAGATCGACGGCGAAGTGGTGCATGTCCAGGCGGGCACGCATGTCCTCGTGGAGAGCGCCAAAGGTGCCCTCACCACCATCTGACGGATCTTCGCCGGGGTGCTTTCCTGGCGCTGCCTAGGGTTGCACGGAGTCGAAGAACGTGTACCCGGAATCTGGCTTCGCGGTCTCGGCTTCGTGCGACTTCATGCGGATGAAATCCACGTCCTCCTGGCAGAGCGTAGTCTCGCCGTGCGGGTCCTCGTTGAGGGGGTGGCCGGTGGCTGCACTGATTTCCGCAGACAAGGTCCGGGGAAGGATCATGCAGCCGGGGTTTTCGATCAACCACTGCGTAACCGTTGAAGGGAGCCGGTGCCACTGGTCTTGGATAAAAGTGTCGGTCATTGCGTGCCAACGATCTTGTGGTCCACTGTCCGTCCGCAGGAAACGAGGAACGGTTGTGGCAGGGGGTCAGCGGCCCGGGTCCGGATCACTGCAGGGAGGGGCGACGGTTGATGCCCGTTCCGGCCTGTGGTGCCATCATGGCCGTCCTCGTAATCAGGGAACCGGATGTCCAGTCACGGCCGTCCCGACGTACAGCGAGTCTACGCTCCAACAGCGCACATTCAGCGGGTGCAGCCGGGGCAATCTACGGCAAGCTACGGGACCGCCGGAGCCAGCCTCAGCGATGGTGCGGAATCACCGAAGGAAGGACGCCGGCCGGAGCGGTATGCAGACTCGATGACCGGTTCCAGCTCGTCCAAAACGGTGTGGTTCCCGGGGAGGACCACGTGGGCCAGGAATTCGGATTCCAGAGTGGCAAGGCCTGCCGCCACCGCTGCCAGTTTGGCGTCTATTGACACGGACAGGGCGTGCCAAAACCTGCGGTTGGCGCGTTCAAGCGCCTTTTCCTTCGCTTCGCCGATGGGGCCCTGCGCTGTGTCCCCCGGGGTGATCACACTCCCGTCAGAGTCGGGCAAGGAAACGACTATCCGGAATTGTCTTCCGCCGCCCCTGAAGGCGATGGCGCTCTGATGACCGCGCTGGCTGAAAACAACGTCCGTGGCGCCGTATTCCACGAGCGCTAGCCTGATGTGTTCCCGGGAAGCACCGCTGCTCAAGGAGTCGCCGCGGGTGTAAGGACTGGTCATGGTTCAACTATGCGCCCTTTGGCCACTCCTTCCTACGCCGGGCAGCCGCGGGTCTCCCTAGCCGGCGTCGCCAGCAGGAGGCCATAGACTCGGAGCCATGGCAGCTTCTGGGGGAGTGCCGGCACGGTGCGGAGGAATGGATATGGTTTCCGGTGCCTGTGCCGGGACGTACGGAGCCAAGCTGACCATCATGACGGGCCTGCCGCAACCGGGGTCAAAGTCCAGACCAATCCGGACCACCGGGCTTCCGAGCTGGAGGATCTGTCCGAGTGGTCGGAGGAGCAGCTGCAGCCGCGGCTGCCCGGCGAGCTTCGCGGCACCAGCAGCGGAAACACCACCAGCACCGCCGCTTTGATGGCAGCACCGGGCCAGTACGAGCTCCAGTTCGTCTGCGACTGGCTGCCGGGAGCTGAGCTGTCCGTGTCCACGGCGGCAGGCGTTGAAGTCCTGGCTCCCGTGCAGGTGCCCTGCACGGGGACGATGTTCAAGGCGCCAGTGCTGCTGCCTTCCGAGGGAGCGGGCCTCACGATGATCCCGGACGGTGGGCTGGAGGGCCGCTTCGCCTACCGGCTTGTTTCAGCCAGCCAGCCTTGAGGAGTACTACCTCAGCCTGTTTCGTAGGGGCAGTCCCTGGATCCGGCTGTATCCTTTCCTAAGCATGCTTACCATCGGCATTTCGCGGATGCCGGGCACGGACGGGCATTATTAAGCTCTGCGTTTGCCCTGATGGGTACTTTGCCGCATGCACGCAGGACGGACGAACAGGGGCTTGAATTGGCAGGGAATGCAACCTTCCGGCACAGCAACACCGCGCTGCTCTCGGTAAGCAGCGTCGAGGCTCCGAGGATCGTGAGCTCTACGGATTTTGACCGCCGGTTGGCTTCCACCCTGCAGCGGCTGAAGTTCCCGCCCCGGCTGCTGGAACGCGTAGCGGGCGTCACGCACCGGCGCTGGTGGGCGGCCGGAACGTCCTTTGATGATGCTGCCGCCGAAGCGGGGGCAAAGGCCTTGGCGGAGGCCGGCGTTGAAGCATCCGATGTGGGCCTGCTGATCAACACCTCGGTGACCCGGCGGAACCTTGAGCCGTCCGTTGCGGTGAAGATTCACCACGGACTCGGCCTGCCGTCGTCGGCCATGAACTTCGACCTCGCCAACGCCTGCCTGGGATTCGTTAACGGCCTGACCCTGGCGGCCAACATGATCGATTCCGGCCAGATCAACTACGCCATGATCGTCAACGGCGAGGACGCCGAGGCAACGCAGGAGGCCACGCTGGCCCGGCTGCAGCGGCCCGAGACCACGCGCGAGGACTTCAACCGGGAGTTCGCCACACTCACCCTGGGCTCCGGCGCCGCCGCCGCCGTCCTGGGCCCCGCGGACCAGCACCCCGGTTCGCACCGGGTGGTGGGCGGCGTGATGCGCGCCGGCACCGAACACCACGAGCTGTGCGTGGGCGGCATTGACGGCATGGCCACCGACACCAAGGGACTGCTCGACGGCGGCCTGCAGCTCGTCGTCGACGCCTGGCACGAGGCGCGGGCAGAGTGGGACTGGGCCGCCATGGACCGGTACGTCACGCACCAGGTGAGCAACGCCTACACCCAGGCCATCATCGCCGCCATCGACCTGGACCCCGCCAGGGTGCCCATTACGTTCCCGCACTGGGGCAACGTGGGCCCGGCGTCGCTGCCCATGACGCTCGCGGCCGAGGCGCAGTCCTTGGAAGCGGGGGACCGGGTGCTTTGTATGGGCGTCGGATCCGGACTGAACACCGCGATGATGGAAATCGTTTGGTAGCCGCCAACTGGCCCGGCGTGGACCCGGAGTGGCCGCGTGAAATCGAGGTTGCTTCCACGTCCGCCGCCGATGCCCCGGGCACAGTGCGCCGCTGGCACCTGCTGGACAACGGCCCACAGCTGTCCCGCCGTGGCCTGGCTCCCGCCGGCACCCTGCTGTGCGTGCACGGCAACCCCACCTGGTCCTATCTCTGGCGGACGCTGCTGGCTGCCGGATCCGATCCGGCCCGCCCGTGGCGCGTTGTGGCGGTGGACCAGCTGGACATGGGCTACTCGGAGCGCACCGGCACGTTCCGGCGGCTGGCCGACCGGATCAACGACCTCGGCGACCTCACGGACGCCCTGGGCCTGGACGGGCCGGTGGTCACTGTGGGCCACGACTGGGGCGGCGTCATCAGCCTCGGTTGGGCGCTCGCGCATCCGCAACAGCTGGCCGCGGTGGTGCTAACCAACACCGCCGTGCACCAGCCCGCGGGCCAGGCCATCCCGCCGGCCCTGCGGCTTGCCCTGCACCCGGCCGTGCACAAGTGGGGGACCACGACGTCGGACGCTTTCCTGCGGGTGACGCACTCACTGGCACACCCGCCGCTTCCTGCCGACGTCCGCAGCGCCTACATGGCCCCCTACCGCGGAGCCGACCGCAGGGCAGGAGTGGGGAACTTCGTTGCCGACATCCCCGTTGACGCCTCCCATCCCAGCTTTCCGGCGCTCAGTGGGGTGGCGGAAGGGCTGCGCGGGTTGAAGGTCCCGGCGCTGATGCTCTGGGGCCCGCGGGATCCCATCTTCTCCGACCGGTACCTCAAGGACCTCATCAACAGGCTCCCGCATGCGGAGGTGCACCGCTTCGAAGGCGCCGGCCATCTTGTGGCGGAGGACCGGGACATTGCCACGCCGGTTTTCCAGTGGCTTGCCGGGAACGTTGAGGGTGTCAGCGAGGGCGAGTCCACAAAACCTGTAGCCACGCCTGCCGGCGGCCAGGAGCAGGACGCGGCCCAGCCGGCGCCGGGCGAGTTCCGGCCCCTCTGGCACCCGCTTCAGCATCAGGCATCAGGACCGGCGGGAGCGGATACCGCCGTCGTCGAAATGACCCCGAACGGCACCGCTTCCCGGTCGCTCAGCTGGCGGCAACTGGACCGCAATATCCTGGACCTCGCCGCGGGGCTGAAGAATGCGGGGGTGGAAAGCGGCAGCCGGGTCAGCCTGATGGTTCCGCCCGGGGTGGACCTGACCGTGGCCCTCTACGCCTGCCTCCGGCTGAACGCCGTGGTGGTGGTGGCCGACGCCGGACTGGGAACCAGGGGCCTGAGCCGCGCCGTCAAAGGCGCCACCCCCGATTTCCTCATCGGCATCGACAAGGCACTCGCGGCCGCTTCAATGCTGGGCTGGCCCGGACAGCGGATCAGCGTGCGGGACCTCCCGGCCACCCGCCGTCGGCTGTTGGGAGCGGAAACGTCCCTCGACACCCTGGCCCGCTCCGGAGCCGGCCGCGGACCGGGTCATTCAACAGACATGGTGGACCCGGATGCCCCGGCCGCCGTGCTCTTCACCTCCGGCTCCACCGGCCCAGCCAAGGGTGTGCTTTATACGCACCGGAAGCTGGCGGCGATGCGGGACACGGTGGCCGAAACGTTCGGGATCCGTCCCGGTGCCCGGCTGGTGGCAGGGTTCGCCCCGTTCGCGCTGCTGGGACCGGCGCTCGGTGCGGTGTCGGTGACGCCGGCCATGGACGTCACCGCGCCGCGCACCTTGACGGCCAGCGCGCTCGCCGACGCTGCCGCGGCCATTGACGCCACGGTGGTCTTCGCCTCGCCGGCGGCTTTGCGCAACGTCCTTGCCACGCAAGACGGCCTCAGCAGCGCAGGGCAAAAAGCCCTGGAACGTGTTGATCTCCTGCTCTCTGCCGGCGCCCCCGTCCCGGAACCGTTGCTGGCCAATGTGCAGCGGCTGTTGCCCCGGGCCTCGCTGCACACCCCCTACGGGATGACCGAGGCGCTGCCGGTCACCGATATCAGCCTGGAGGAGATCCAAACGGCCGACGCCGATGCTGCCGCCGGCACCTCCGCTGGAGCAGACGCCGTGGCGGGAGCGGGCAATGGCGTGTGCGTGGGAAGGCCCGTGCACGGCGCGCAGGTGGCCATCGTCCCACTGGCGCCGGACGGCACCGCCCCCGGGGCCGATCCCGTGACGGAGGCCGGCATCGCCGGCGAGATTCTGGTGTGTGCCCCGCACGTCAAGGAAACGTACGACAGGCTCTGGCTGGTCCAGCGGGAAAGCGCCAGCCTGCCCGGCTGGCACCGTACCGGCGATGTGGGGCACTTCGACGCCGAAGGCCGGCTCTGGGTGGAAGGACGCCTCGCGCACGTGGTCACGGGACCCGACGGTGTGGTGACCCCCGTGGGTGCCGAACAGGCCATCGAACGCCTGGAGGGTGTACGGCTGGCGGCGATCACCGGGGTCGGACCGGCGGGCACCCAGGCCGTGGTGGCCGTCGTCGAAACTTCCCCTCCGGTCCGCAAAGCCGGACCCGCTGAGCCACAGCTGGCTGGGCGGGTCCGGAAGGCCGCACTGGAGGCCGGCGTGAAAGTCTCCGCCGTGCTGGTTGTCCCCGCGCAGCCCACGGACATCCGGCACAACGCCAAGATCGACAGGACCCGCCTTTCCCGCTGGGCTTCGCGGGTGCTGGCCGGCGGCCGTCCGGGCAAGCCATGAGGGTCCTGGTCACGGGCGCCAGCGGGCTGCTCGGGGGAGAGGTGGCGCGGCTGCTGGTACGCCAGGGCCATGATGTGGTGACGTTCCAGCGCCGTCCAGCGGGGGTCGACGGCGCGACGGACTTCTGCGGGTCCGTCACGGATGATGCGGCGCTCCGGGCAGCAGTTGCAGGCGCCGACGGAATCATCCACCTGGCGGCGAAGGTCTCCTTCACCGGACGGGCTGCGGAGTTCAATGAGGTGAACGTTGAAGGGACCCGCCGTCTGCTCAATTGCGCCCGTGCCGCCGGCGTGCGGGACGTCGTGTTTGTGTCCTCCCCATCGGTAGCCAATTCCGGCGCCGCCATCGCCGGGCAGGGCGCGGAGCCGGCGGACCCGGAGCACGCGCACGGCGACTACGCCCGCACCAAGGCCGAGGCGGAACTGCTGGCCCTGGCAGCGGACACGCCGGACTTCCGGGTGGCAGCGGTTCGTCCCCACGTTGTGTGGGGCCCGGGGGACACCCAGCTGGTGGAACGGGTCCTGGCCCGCGCCGGCCGGAACCGCCTCCCGCTGCTCGACGCCGGAGCGGCACTGATCGACACCACGTACGTGGACAATGCCGCGGCAGCAATCGTCGCCGGACTGCACCGGATGGACCATATCCACGGCAGGGCTATGGTGGTGACCAACGGCGAGCCCCGCCCGGTGGGTGAGCTGCTGGCAGGGATCTGTGCCGCGGGAGGTGTCCGCCCGCCGTCGTGGTCTGTGCCCGGTGGGGTGGCGCGGGCGGCGGGAGCAGTGGTGGAGAAGGCCTGGACCTGGGCCGGGCGCCAGGAGGAGCCGCCGATGACAAGGTTCCTCGCCGAGCAACTCTCCACTGCCCATTGGTTCGACCAGCGCGAGACCCGGGAACTCCTGGACTGGACACCCGCCGTCTCGATCGATGAGGGCCTGGCGCGCCTGGCCGGGCACTACGGGACCAAGCCGGCCGGCCGGTCCTGAACGTCAAGAGGACAATCAACCCGCCAGTCCGCTAAGCCGGGCCTGGAGGAAGCGCCGTTCGGTGTCGTTTTCCGTCAGGATCAGTGCCTCCTCGAAAGCGCCGCGTGCCTCCTCGAACCGGCCCAGGCGGACCAGGAAGTCGGCCCGCGCGGCGGCAAGGTACGGGTAGCGGGCCAGCATGGGTTCGGTTCCCAGCGCGTCCAGCTCAGCCAGGCCTTCGGCGTAGCCTACCGCGAAGCCGAGGGCGATCGCCCGGTTAAGCCTGACGACGGGGGATGGCCACTTTTCCAGGAGCAGGTTGTACAGGCCGAAGATTTCCTGCCAGTCCGTCCCGGACCACGACGTGCTTTCATCGTGGACCGCGGCAATGGCCGCCAGAAGGGCGAAACGGCTCGGCGGACGGAGACTCAAAGCCTCGCGCAGGAGAGCAAGTCCTTCAGTGATGGCTGATTGGTCCCACTTCGATCGGTCCTGGTGCTCCATCAGCACCATCTCCCGATGTTCGTCCAGCCTGGCGGCACTGCGGGCATCGGTGAGCAGGATCAGCGCAAGGAGCCCGGCAATGTCGCCATTGTCGGGCAGCAGGACGCGAAGCATCCGGGCGAGCTCGTGCCCCCGTTCCGCCAGGTCCCGGCGCATCAGGCTCCCGCCCACAGGCGCAGTATGCCCGGTTGTGTACACCAGGTAGACAACAGACAGGACGCCGTCCAGGCGTTCCCGGAGTTCTGACGCCGCCGGAATGCGGTAGGGGATCCGGGCAGCCGCGATCTTCTTTTTCGCCCGGGTAATCCGGGCCGCCATCGTGGGCTCCGGTACGAGGAATGCACGCGCCACATCGGCCGTGGACAGCCCGCAGAGCAGCCGCAGCGTCAGCGCCACCTGGGCTTCCGGGGCGAGGGCAGGGTGGGAGCAGGTGAAGATCAACCGCAGCCGGTCATCGGGCACACCGCCATCCCGATCCGGCTCGCCTTGCCCGAAGTCCCCAGGGGCCAGGAGCTTGGGAAGCGCCCGCCGCTCAGTGGCGGCGCGGCGGTGCATGTCCAGGGCCCGCCGCCGCGCGGCCACGGTGAGCCACGCTCCTGGGTTCTTCGGGATGCCACGCGGACCCCACGTGGACAAGGCACTGGCGTAGGCGTCCTGGACCGCTTCTTCGGCCGTGTCGATATCGCCGGTGACGCGGACGGTGGCCGCCAGCACGAAGGCCCACTCCCTGCGGTGTGCGTCCGCCACCGCGGCAGCAACTTCCGAGCTGGCGGCCGGGGACATCAGCTGACCACCCGGACGGGCCGGACCTCTACCCCGACGCCGGCGGGAACCTCCTTGGCGATCTCCAGCGCCTCGTCGAGGTCGGCTGCCTCAATCAGGAAGTAGCCGCCCAGCACCTCCTTCGACTCGGCGAAGGGACCGTCCGTTACGGAGAATCCACCAGATCCATCGCGCCGGATTGACGTTGCCGTCGAGGCCGGGTGCAGTGCGGCCCCACTGAGCAGGGACCCGTTCCGGCGCTGCATAAACTCCTGGTAGCCGGGGCTGATGGACTCGCCCTCCGCTTGTCTGGCAACTGCCTCGTCCTGGAAGATCAGGATCAAATACTTGGACATTGTTATCCCCTCATCTGTTATCTGTAAGGCCGTCCTTTGCGGCCCTACATATCCGACGCGCGGGAGGAGCCCGGATCGACGATTGCCGGCAGCAATTCTTGGGAAGGCTCCCGCGAATATTCTCTGCCTAATCCAGGCTTTGGGCTGGGCGTAGGGTGGGAGATGGACGAAAAGGAGCACTTCATGAAGAAAATCCTCATGGTACTAACCAGCGTTTCCGAGATCGGCGATACAGGAGAGAAGACCGGCTACAACGTGGCCGAGGCTGCACATCCCTGGAAGGTCTTCAAGGACTCCGGGCATTTCGTCGACTTTGCGTCCATCCAGGGCGGCCAGCCCCCGCGTGACGAGGTGGACTCGAAAGATCCCATCCAGGTCGCCTTCACGGAGGATGAGACCACCCGCGCCGGCCTGTACAACACCGCCCGCGTGGACGTGGTTGATCCGGACCAGTACGACGCCGTCTACCTCGTGGGCGGCCACGGCACCATGTGGGACTTCCCGGACAGCGAAGGCCTGCAGAACCTCGTGGCCAGGGTCTACAACAACGGCGGCCTGGTGGGGGCGGTCTGCCACGGACCGGCCGGCCTGCTGAACGTGGAACTTGAGAACGGGCTGCGACTCGTCGAGGGCCGGAAGGTTGCCGCCTTCACCAATGACGAGGAGGTTGCCGCAGGGAAGGACAAAGTCATCCCGTTCTTCCTGGCGGACCGGTTGGAGGAGCAGGGTGCCACCCACGTCTCCGCAGACGTCTTTGAGGAACAGGTGGTGGTTGACGACAGGCTGGTGACCGGCCAGAACCCGGCGTCGGCTGCCGGGGTGGCCAAGGAGATGGAGAAGCTCTTCGCCGAGGTCATCCACCAGGAAAAAGCCGAGGAACGGCACGAGACAGAAGCCCTGCGCGCCGAAAAAGACGCCGAAAAAAGCGCCAGGAAGGCTGCGGCGGAAGCAGAGCACTAACCCCGGCAGCGAGGACTGAAACTGGCGGCCACCCTGACTGAGAGGGTGGCCGTCGCAGTTACAGGAGCCGTGTCCTGCTGCTAGCCGTTGCCCGCACCTTCTCCGGTGTCCTCCCGGATAACGTCCAGATTGTGGAAGGTCACCGGGCCGTCGCACAGCGCCGCCATTTTGGCAGCGAACTCTGACGTTTCCGGGCGCCCGGAGTTCTCCATGGCCGTTTCGAAGGAATCGAATTCGACGATGGTGAAATAGGTTCCCGGGTGGTCCCTGTCCGCCGTGGCAATAATGCGGCGGAACGTGGCTGGACGGCTTCCCTCGGTTGTTGAGGGACCGCCCAGCGCTTCGATCTCCTCGATGCGGGAGGTCTTGAATTCGATGATCTGCACAAACCCGGCCATGACGGCTCCTTCGCTGCGGTGGACGCTGGTGCGGATCAGGCTAGTCCCGGTGCCGGGCGGTGCAAAGGGGAGAAATGCCCCTACTTTTGCCGCTGCGGCGCCTCCCGGCTCGTGCCAGTCGGAGGGCCTGAAGCCACGCCGGCGGCGCAGTTCCAGCCACCCTCCTCACATCGCCCCAACGGCGGTGTCATTAGGTATCCGGCGCATATTGACTGCCTGTAGCCGGAGGAATAGGTTCTGCGTATTGGGGCCACCAGGAGGGAAAGATTATGCCGAAGTATCTTTTTGAAGGAACGTACGTGGGCCCGGGCGTCAAGGGGCTGATGCAGGAGGGCGGCACCAAGCGGCGTGACGCGCTGGCGGAGGCCCTCAAGTCTGTAGGCGGAACGCTGGAAAGCTTCTACTACGCCTTTGGCTACTACGACGTCCTGGGCGTTTTTGAGGTCCCGGATGATGCGAGTGCCGCAGCACTGTCGCTGCTGATCAACTCGACAGGAAACGTCAACGTCCGCCTGAAGCCGCTCCTGACCGTGGAAGACCTCGACGAAGCCGCCAAGAAGACCCCGTCCTACCGGGCCCCGGGACAGCAGGGGAGTTAGGCACCTGGGTGACGGGCCGCCGTCGTAATGTACGACGGCGGGCCGTCACCTGAGCTTTTAGAGGGGCGGCCAGTTCTCCGCGCCCGGTCCGTCGAACAGCGCGCTGGTGCTGCCCTGGGGCACCACGACGTGGACGGCGTTGCGCTGGATGGTGAAGTCGGTGGGCGTCACGGCCGCAATCTCGCCGTCGAGGTTCACGGGCAGCGCCGGGTCGGTGACCAGCCGCACAGCCCGGCTGGTCACGTGGTGCACGCGGTCGTGTTTGATGAAGCTTCCGTCCTTGAGCAGCCGCGCGATGCTCACGTGTTCCCGGAGCGGCCCGGCCACGATGGCATAGATGTCCAGGGTGTGGTCGTCGATCCCGGCCGTGGGGGAGACCGTGTTGCCGCCGCCGTAATGCCTGCCGTTGCCCACGGCCACCTGCAGCAGGTCCTCGAGCTCCATCGGCTCATGGTCACCCTCGGGGAATTCGAGGCGGGCCCGGAACGACTTGTGCCGGGCATAAGCCGATAACGTGGCGATGCTGTACGCCAATGGGCCGATGTACCGCTTCAGGCGGGGGCTGAGGGCTTCCGTCACAGCCACCGACAGACCCACGGAGGCGACGTTGAGGAAGGGCTCACCGTTGGCGCGGCCGAGGTCGACGTCCACCACCTTCCCGTCGGCCAGGGCAGCGCAGGCCTGGGAAAGATTGCCCGGTATCTCCAGCGTGCGGGCGAAGTCGTTGGCGGTGCCCAGCGGAAGAACACCCAGCACAGTGTTGGTGCCGGCAACCCGGCCGGCGGCGTAGGACACAGTCCCGTCGCCGCCGCCCACAACCACCAGGTCGTGCCCGTCCGCAAGCACCCGGTCAAGCGTTCCGGCCAGGTCCGCCCCGGAGTGCACAGGATGTACCGATGAGATGGGCACGCCTGCCTTCCGCATGGCGTCCACGGCAAGTTCGTGTGCCGCCCCTCGGCGTGATCCGGCGTTGATCACCACGGCGGCAGAGCGAGCGTCCCGGGCAGCCTTCATGTTGGCCATGTTAGGCGGTTGACCTGTGAATTCCTCCGGGGGTGGGGCTTTGTCCCCGATGTTCCAAGGCAAGGCGGTTCTACTAAGGCGACGAGGGAAGATGGGCACTCAGGAAGAACCCTCGATCTCTGGGCCCCCATTCGATGCTTCCCCCGGCCACTTCCACCCGCTCTTTGAGCCCCAGGAGCCCATAGCCTGATGCACCATCCGGATGGCCTTCGGGCGTGCCTCCACCGTCATCGGAGATGTTGAGGGTCAGCGTCCGCGGCTCCCATCGAACATCGATGAGTGCAGTCGTTCCTGATCCGGCGTGCTTGGAGATATTCGTCAGCGACTCCTGCACAACACGGTACGCAGCATGGCCCACGCTGGGATCAAGCCTGCCAGCTTCCCCGGATGCCCTCACGTCCACCTGCACTCCTCCTGAACGGACAGGCTCGATCAGCGAATGGATATCGCCCAGGGTGGGGAGCGGGGTTTGCTGTTCTTCGTCTGAGTTCTTACCGGGTGGCTTCAGCAGCCTCAGGAGGCGGCCGAGTTCCTGCGTCGCCTCCGTGCCAACGGACTCGATCACCTCCAGGGCCTGGGCGGCCCGTTGAGGATCGGAATTAATAACCCTGCGCCCGCCGGCCGCGTGCAGCATCATCACGGTGACGGCATGGGAGACGATGTCATGCAGCTCCGCGGCGATATGGGCACGCTCCTGCGCTACGGCCAGTTCAGCCTTGCGCTGCTCTTCTTCAAGGGCGCTGATCCGTTGCCGGTTCCGGGCCACAAAGCGGCCAAAAGCCCAAGCTCCTCCCATCCACATGACTCCGGTAAAGATGAACCAGGCATCGTCAAAGGGTGTGCCCCGCGACGAAATAAGGACGGGAAGGGCAACCGCGGCCACGAAGGCAGGCACGGAGTACGGCAGCGGCCGGTCCGATGCTACCGCGGCCAACGCAACCAGGACAGCCATGACCGGCATGTAAGGAACGTGGAAGAGGTCTGAGAAATTGAAATAGTTCGGAGTGAAGAACACCACGAAGAGTGATTGATGCAGCAAAAGCACGGCGAACACCATGAGAGGGGCGCGGTGCCTCCAACGGAGCGCGATGAAACCTGATGCTACGTAAACAACAGCTGCCACGGCCATGGCTCCTGACAGCGAGCCAGAAGCGGCCGGAATAAAAGCCGACAGCTCAACGACGAAGGCTACCAGCACCACGGCAAGATCAGACCTGGTAAAGCCGAGTGCCCCCGTGAACCGCGCCGGGCTATGGTTGGCCGCCTTGATCGGCAGAAGTTCTCGGATCATTACCCACCTCACAACCGGGGGCCGTGGGACAACGGCCTTGTCCCCATCCCTAGTCTGCGCCCGCTCGTACCGGACGTCATCCATCCCCGGTATGGCAGTGACGTACACCTGCGGGTTCAGGGGATGTTCCGCAGCCTCTCCCAGGCCGAGTGCCTAAGCAGTACCGTCCGGCTTGACCAGGCCCGACCGGTACGCCGCTGCCACAGCCTGCGCCCGGTCTGCTACTCCGAGTTTCATGAGGATGCGGTGCACGTGCGTTTTCACAGTGGCCTCGCTCAGGAAAAGCTTGCCTGCGATCTGGGTGTTGTTCATTCCGGTGGCAATCGCGGCGAGCACTTCCCGTTCGCGCCGTGTCAGCTGATCCAGCTCGGCGTGGCCGGGAAGGTACGGTTCCGGCCTGTTCGAGAATTCCTCAAGGAGCTTGCGAGTGATATTGGGGTCAAGCCAGCCTGCTCCCTCGGCAAGGGCACGGATGGCGGAGGCCAGGATGCGTGGCGCCGAGTTCTTAAGGATGAAGCCGGAGGCGCCTGCACGGAGGGCGGCGTGGACGGCTTCATCCTCGTTGAACGTGGTCAGGATGAGCACCGGTATTGCTTCCGTGCGGCGGGCATTGAACTCTTCGGATGTGAGGACCCGCGTGGCGGCGACGCCGTCCATCACAGGCATCCGAATATCCATCACCACAACGTCGGGCTGCAGCCCTGCCACCACTTCGACGCCGGCGCGGCCGTCGCCAGCCTCCCCAACCACCTCGATGTCCGGCTCCGACTCCAGCAGCAGGGCGAGGCCGGCCCTGATCAGGGCTTCGTCGTCAATGAGGACCACACGAAGGCGGTGCTTGGCTTCACCGGCCGGCACGGGCCCACCGCTTCGTGTGCCATCCATGAATGGACACTATCCATCCGCGAACTGAAAAGCCACGGTCAGGTGGATCTGGCGGGCGGAGGATTCCTACGCCACGGGATGTAGCTGTTGACCGCGCCGCATCCACTGTGGATGTACGCCGGAATGGCTACCGGGGGTCGACGCGGCACATCGCTTCCGCGATCAACACTGATGGCTATCAACTCCGTGAAGTCGACGTTCATGGACGAGAAAAGCCAAGGAGCACCATGGCCCACAAATCCAGACCACGAACAGCTCGGCTGACCATCACCATCCTCCTCAGCCTCGGCCTCATTGCGACAGCTCCCCCCGAGGGCACACAGGAAAGCACAGTACCTCCAGCACCAACTGGCTGCGACATCCCACATCAGCAGGACCATACGGACACGCCGCTGGAAGGCTCACCGGAACTCTGGAAGTTTCGCCGCCTCACCCAAAGATGAGGCCCTAAAGATCCGTGGCACCACCAGCAAGTGAAAGGAATCATTATGAAAACGCGTCCAGACCCAGCACAGGACATTGAATCCGGCGGCCGCAAAGGCTCGGGACAGCCGGCGGCAAGCGGCGCCATCACCGCCATGGACAGGGTCGGAGCCTTCAGCGGCGCCGCCTTCGTACTGTTGGCCAACGTTGGCAGCGCCTTGGTGGGTGAGGCTTCCACCCGTGTGGAATCGCCCGGACAGCTGATTCTGGATGAGCAGCAGAGAATCGCCGAGAACCCGTGGTCGCACGCGGCGTTTGCTGTGTTGGTCCTCGCTCAGTTGGCCTTCATAGTATTCGTTGGCTACCTGTACTCGCGGTTGCGGGACGCCGGCTGGCTGGCAACCACCGCGCTCGTTGGAGGGATCGCCGCGATCATGGCGTATCTCGTCTCCATGTCCATAGTGATTGCCGTGTTCGTCCTTCGGCATGACATCTCACCGGAGCTGGCCCGGGCGCTCATAGACCTTGATGGAGCCGGACACCTGGTGCAACTACTGCCGCTGGGAGTGTTTGCCCTGTTCGCATCTGCGGCAGCGATGGTGACCGGCGCGCTGGGACGGGTGCTGAGTTGGGCCGGCATGGCGATCGGCGCCACGAGCATTGCCGTGCTCGCCGCAACCGGACTTCCCGCCAACGAGGACTTCTTCCTCTGGCCGTTCCTGGTGGTGGTGCTGTGGATGGCGGTGGTCAGCCTGCGCTGGGGCTTCGCCCGGATCCGCCCCCGGGTCCGGAGTGCCGTCAAGCCGGCGAATCCGGTCACCAGCTAGCTTGTGTGACATGGCAAGCGAACCCGGTAGCAGGCTGCCATGGTTTCCCGCAGCATGTTTCGTCACTCTTCTGCCCTGCAGCATGGTCCTGTGCCTGGATCTTTATCCAGGCACCACCTACATGGACCATTTGTCCTCCACGGTGGTTCTCTTTGCAGGACTCCTTCCGGCATTGAAGCCACTGCCGGGCCGAACGATGCCCGACGCCATGCCGGAGGGGTATCAGGACCAGCTGAAATACGCCATCCGTTGCCGAGTCCTGCCACTGGCCAGTCTGTTCGGTGACTGGCGGGACGAACTCGCACAAAAGCGGGAGACGTATTCGCTGGCCCTCCACGCCTTGCCGGCAGTGACAGCGGTGGTCATCCTGATCGACGTCTATGGTGTTCTCCGCGATCCGGCAGGGGGTCTCTTCTTCCTCTGCTGTGCCGTGGCCACCGCAACATTGGGGGTTGCGGTGTTTGCATTCTCGGCGGTACGGCTGAGGAATATTTACGCGGTGCAGGGCAAGCTGCGCGAACAGATCCTGCTACTGCATGTTGATCGCTGAGACAGGGCACCCGGCCGGTGGACCGCCGTCGTAAAGTACGACGGCGGTCGCTGGCAACATGCGGCGGGGTCACCTTGGGGCGCAACTGGACTCCAACGGCGGGACGAACCGGCGTTAGGAATGCAGTAGGTCAACGGCTCCGGAGGCAACTTGCATGCTTTCCCAGCCACGGCGGGCAGCCGCTGCAGTGGGAGGATCCACCAGAGTCCCCTTGTTCTGCAGGATGGCCACGAGGGTCGCGTTGACGACGTCTTCGCGGAGCTCGTTCAACCAGGTGCCACGGATGTTGGGCATGACCGGCACACGGGCACGGGAAGTAAGTAAGTGCCCGCCTGCCAGAGCGGCTGCGATGCAAAGGGCTCCGACGATGAGGAGCTTAAGGATGTCATCCGGGCTTGTGACCACGACGAACGTGGGCAGGGCAACCAACGCAGCCATTAGACCTAATCGAAGTGCCATGATCTCCCGGGCACTGCCCGCAGCCCTGCGCCGGGCCATCGTTCCGGCCAACTCTGTGTCCCGGACAGCTTGTGCTTTGATACGCCATTCCCGCTGCGAACCGAGGTGGATCCGCACGAGGGCCCGCGCGGCGGCCAGTTCCTCCGGGTTGTCGTCCCGCAGCGCTTCCACCGCCGGATCTGGTTTGTCAGCCCAGGCGCTTCTCAGCCGGCGATCCATGGCGGCCGCCAAAGCATCCAGGCTTAGTTTTGCAGCGCCACCTGCTGCTTCTTCGATGGATGCAGTGACTGCCAGCGCTGTCTGCTCGCGTGCCGTTGGCTCGGTCCTGTGCCCATAGCGTGGCGAGCCGTCGGCGAGTTGGTATTCATTGCTCATCGTTCCCCCAAAGAACTCTGGTCGTAACTGTGGTGCGCAGCGAAACGGCGCTGTTTGTTCCTTTCCTACTAGTGTGTGGGCAGCTGGATGCGTGGTGCGCGATCCTTGGCGAAACCTCGGCGTACCTTGAGGAAATTGATCTACCCATCCGACCTGGTTCTTCTTCCTAGATGCCCTTTCACCCTCGGCCACCTCCTGCTTTCACTGTTGCCACCGCGCGGCAGTCGCAGGATGATCGAAGGTGTTGGGCTCCTGCCGGCCAGGCGGGCCGGAAGAACCACGGCACATGCCCAGCCCCAAGACTGAGGCGGCGAGCGGGCCATGACAGAACGCAACGGGCAGCGGCGGCTGCGGGTGTCCGACGTCAACGTGGTGAACCACCGGACGCTGCGGAAGGCGCTGGGCGGGACCATCGTCGGAAACACCATGGAGTGGTACGACGTCGGGGTGTTCGGCTACCTCATCACCACCATGGGGCCGGTGTTCCTGCCCGAGGCGGACAAGGCAGTGCAGAACCTGTTCCTGCTGGGGACGTTCGCCGCCACGTTTATCGCCCGGCCCCTGGGCGGGATCTTCTTTGGCTGGCTGGGGGACAAGATCGGCCGCCAAAAGGTCCTGGCCATGACGCTGATGCTGATGGCGGCGGCAACGTTCGCCGTCGGCCTGCTGCCGGGCTACGAGGTGCTGGGCCTCTGGGCGGCGGTGCTGCTGGTGGCCACCAAGCTGGTGCAGGGCTTTTCCACCGGCGGCGAGTACTCGGGAGCCACCACCTTTGTGTGCGAACACGCGCCGGACCGGCGCCGGGGCTTCTACGTCAGCTTCCTGGACATGGGCAGCTACCTCGGTTTTGCGGCGGGTGGGGCGGTGGTGTCCGCCCTTCAGCTGACCCTTGGCCAGGAGCAGATGGGGGAGTGGGGCTGGCGGATCCCGTTCCTGGTGGCCGGTCCGCTGGGTATCGTCGCCGTCTACTTCCGGATGAAGATCGAGGAGTCGTCAGCCTTCAAAGCCACGCAGGAAGCCGAAGCCGCGGCGGCCAAGCGTCCCGGCGCCGAAGAGATTCGTCCCATGGGACCGTTGGGCATTGTGAAGGCGCACTGGCGGCCTCTGGTGCTGGCCATGATCCTGGCGGCGGCTGCCAATACGGTTGCCTACGCCCTGACGTCCTACATGCCCACGTATTTGTCCAGCAACAAGGGGTACGACGAGGTCCAGGGGACGCTGCTGACCCTCCCGGTCCTGGTGGCCATGGCACTGTGCATCCCGTTCACCGGGCTTCTCTCGGACCGGATCGGCCGCCGCAGGGTGCTGTGGATCGGGGCGTTCAGCACGGTGGTGTTCGCGGTTCCCGCGTTCCTGGCGATAGCGGTGGGCAGCCTTCCAATGACATTGCTCGGCCTGGCCCTGATTGCCTTCCCGGTGGCGTTTTCGGTGCCGAACCTCGCCTCGGCGCTGCCTGCCCTGTTTCCCACCGAGCACCGCTATTCAGCCATGGGAATCGCCTACAACCTGGCAGTTGCCATCTTCGGCGGAACTGCCCCGTTCATCATCGCGGCCCTCATTGAGCTGACCGGGGACGATATGGCGATTGCGTACTACCTCATGGCCGTGGCCGTGGTGGCCGCCGTGGCCATCCGGTTCCTGCCCGAATCGGCCGGGCGGAACCTGCCCGGGTCGATGCCCAGTGTGGATTCGGAGGAAGCCGCCCGGAAGCTGGTGGAGACGCAGGACAACAACCCGCTGCTGGACCTGGACTCGCTGCCGTTCGAGAGTTTGGAGATCGCCCGGGATTCGCACAAAGGACGGCCCGGAAGGTGATGTAGAGCAGGGACGTACGACGGCGGGACTTGCGTGAGTGCCGCCGTCGCCGATGGCTCAGAGCTGCAGGCCGGCCCTGACCTGGATGAGGGTGAGGTCCAGCAGCGGCGTGGGAACGTTGAGGCCGCGGGCCCTGCGGGCGAGGTCGCCGAGTATGTGTTCAGCTTCGGAAGGGAGCCCCGCGCTGAGATCCCGGTAGAGGGAAGAAGTGAATGCAGAGCCCGGCTCGGTGAGTATGCCCACCGCCTGTGCATGAGCGGCGTCGGAAACTGGATGTCCCGCCGCGGCCGCCACCGCTTCGGTTTCACTGATGGCCTTCAGGATCCTGGACTGCCCGCCGGCCTCGATGATCCGTCCCACCGGCGCCCGGAACAGGCAATTGACAATCCCTGCGGCGGCGATGAAGGCCCATTTGTCCCACAGGGCGCCCCTTACGTCGTCCACTACCGAGAAATCGACGGCGGGCACGTTCAGAGCTTCGGAAACCTCCGGAGGGACAGGGTTTCCGTTCAGCCCGCCCACCATGAGGGAGGTGAGGGGCACCTGCTGGCGGACCACATCGCCGTCGAGCGTGGCGACAATCCGCGCCAGGCCGCCGAGCACCTGCCCCGGGTACTGCTGCTCCAGCCGGTCCACGTGGGCCATGCCATTAAGGATCGGAATGATGGCGGTTTCCGGCCCCACGAAAGCGCCGATTTCACTCACGACGCCGTCGAAGGCCGTGGCTTTGACGGTTATGAGGATCAGATCGAACGCCCCTGACGCGTCGGGGGCGGTAATGGTTTTCACTGCGTGTGTCCGGTCACCGGCGGGGGAGACGAAGCGTAATCCGTCGCGGCTGAGGACCTCCTGCTTGCGTGGCCGCACCAGGTACGTGACATCCCGTGCTGCCTCCTGCAGGAGCGTTCCGAACGCCCCGCCTGTTGCTCCGGCTCCGACGACGAGTATCCGCATGTGTGGTTACCTTTCCGGTAATTTTCGAAGAATGTTGCCCGGGCAAAGGAGCCGGGAATAGCCGATGGGCCCCATTCAGGGTAAGGCGGCGTGCTGCTTAGGGCAGGTCTTGGATCAGGTAGTTGGCCACGGTCTCCGGGTTGGCCAGTGCCAGGAGGTGGCCACCGGGGACGACGTCCGGCTCCAGCCCGAGGCGTTCGCGGGCGACTCGTCTCTGGAAGTCGATCGGAAAGAACCGATCTGCCTCTCCGGCGAGTATTCGGATTGGAATTTTGGGCCATTCGTCGAAATTGCACACTGATTCGAAGACTGCATTTGCCTCGGAGCGTTGATGCTTTTCTCCTTCGGCGGCGACGTCCGGCGGGACGTCGTGCAGGAAGTAGGTGCCGACGTCGAACTCGGTACTGTAGCCGTGGGCTTCCGCCGCGCTTCGCTGCGCCACAGCCCACCCGGTGTTCTCCCACCATGCACCGGGAGTCTCGCCCGGGACGGGGATCATGGCATTGACGAGGATAAGCTCTCGAACAGCCGCCCGGTTACAAACCAGCGGCGCTGGGAAGGCGCCCAACGACTGAGCGACGAGCACCACATCCTGGCGCTCACCGATCGCCTCGAGAACCAGGTTCGTGTATTCGGGCAGACCGGCGCTTTCGTCGTCGCCTGGCAGGTCGACGGCGAATGCTTCATGGCCGGCTCTTTGAAGCAGGGGGACCACACGGCTCCAGTACCAGGCCGCGCCACCTGCACCTGGGATCAGGACGAAGGTACTCACTGCTGATTCCATCTGCTCATTCTCGCCTGAGGGCAGGGAAAAGTGGGAGCAGGGTGTCCTCCAGAGGCCGCTGTGAAGGACACCCTGCACGGTCCGGCTACTGCTGGTTCAGCCATTCTTCGAAGCGTGTGTTGTAAATGGTCGCTTCGCCTCCGGGAAGCAGTTCGCCGTCCTGAAGCATTGCGTTGAAGTAGCGTGCGGTACGGTCAGTGACAACCTCGCGGGGGTCGCCACGGAAGCTGAGGCCCCTGCGGATGAGCTCATCGAGACCGAACTGCTCGGGCCCGGCCACCTCAACGGTGGCGTTTTGTGGACTTCCGACGGCGGTGCGTGCAACAGCGGTGGCCACGTCCTCTGCGGCCATGGGCTGGATCAGGGCGGGTGACAGCCGAACAGTGTTTCCCTCGGTCGCGGCCTGGGCGATGCTTTTCACGAACTCGAAAAACTGCGTCGCGTGAACAATCGAATACGGGACGCCTGATTCCTTGATGAGCTTCTCCTGGGCGATTTTCGCCCGGAAGTAGCCACTCTCGGCCAGGCGCTCCGTGCCCACCACCGACAGGGCGACATGGTGCCCGACACCGGCCTCCTTCTCCGCGGCGAGCTGGTTGCGGGTGGAGGTGGTAAAGAAATCCAGCACGGCCGCATCTTCAAACGAGGGCGAGTTCGACACATCGACTAGAGTGTCCGCTCCCTGCAGCACGTCCGCGAGGCCCTCGCCGGTGAGCGTGTTCACCCCTGAGTCAGGGGAGGCGGCCACGGCTTCGTGTCCGCGTTCGCGGAGCTTGCTGACGAGTTTCGAGCCAATCAGGCCAGTACCGCCGATAACTACGATCTTCATGATCTTCCTTTCGATAAGTTTGTGAGGGGATGCGGTGACATCGAGCTACAGGCCGTGCTGGGACGTTGAGTTCAGCCAGTCCTTGAGGGTGATGTCCCCAATGCGGGATTCACCCAGGGGAACGATGCTGGTTTCTTCGATCGGTATGCCGAAGTAGCCGGCTTGGGGATCAGTGACTACTGGGCGCGAATCATTGCGGGCCGCGAGAACCCGACCTACGAATTCATCAAGTCCGGCGCGCTCAGGGCCCGCCATTTCAAGGACGCCGTCAATTGCGGGCGAGACGGCCGTTTCCGCCACGATGCGGGCAACGTCGGCGGCGGCCATCGGCTGCATCAGGTGATTTGTCACGTAGACCGACCCGTCGCGTGTTCCGGCGTCGGCGATGAGCGGGATGAACTCGAAGAATTGGGTGGCCCGCAGAATGGTGTACGGGACTCCGCCTTCCCTAACTGCCTTCTCCTGTGCAGTCTTTCCGGCGAAGTAGCCGACGCCGATGCGGTCAGTTCCCACAACGGACAGAGCCACGTGATGCCGCACGCCGGCCCTTTTTTCGGCCGCGAGAAGGTTGCGGGATGAGGTGGAGAAGAAGGGAACCACTACCTTCTCATCGAAATCGGCGGTGTTCGTCAAGTCGACAACGACGTCCGCCCCGACCATCGCCTCATCCAATCCCTGGCCGGTCACGGAGTCGACCCCGGTGGAAGGGGACGCCGCTTTCGCCTCATGGCCCTGACTGCTGAGGATCTCCACAACCTGCTTGCCGATCAGCCCAGTGCCGCCGATTACAACGATCTTCATGATGATCTTCCCTCCGATAATGGCTGAGCGGAATGCAGTGGCATTCCTTCCACCAGCTATGACCGGGTACCGGATCAATCTGTGACAGGCTTTGGAAAAATGCGCTGTAAGGCCGGCAGGTCAGGCGCCGGCCCTCGTCACGCCGGAGAGTTTGTCTGGATTCATCGTCCACAACAGCCGATCAATACCATCGGCAGACGCCGTGAGCGTCACCACCGCAAACACCACCCCGTCCTGGACCAGCCGTGCCGAGGGCCGGCCGTTGGCCATGAACGGCTGGGTATCCACGCCAAGCCAGAAACGCGACGCGAAAGCCTGGTAGTACTTCGCCACCCGTTCCCGTCCCACAACAGGGAACTTGGAAGCCCGGACCTTGCCGCCGCCGTCGGAGTAACTGACCACGTCGGCGGCGAACAGTGCCTCCAGCGCAGCCAGGTTTCCGGTCCGGGCCGCAGCCAGGAATGCCTCCAGCAGTTGCCGTTGCTCACTCACGCTCACCTCGGCGCGTTTCTCTTCGGCAAGGCGTTTGCGGGCGCGGCTGACCAGCTGGCGGGCATTCCCTTCGGTCTGCTGGATGACCTCAGCGATCTGCTCATACGGGTAGTCGAACGCCTGCCGCAGCACGTACGCCGCCCGCTCGGTCGGCGACAGCTTTTCCAGTATCAGCAACACCGCAAACTCGAGCGCTTCACCGTGCAAGGCGCCCAGTTCAGGGTCGGCGCTGGTGTCCACAGGCTCGGGCAGCCAGGGACCCACATACGTCTCACGACGGACACGTGCCGACTGCCCAACATTGATGGCTAGCCGGGTGGCGGTGGTCGCCAGGAACGCCGGCGCATGCCGGACCAGGCTGCGGTCGCAGGTCTGCCATCGAACCCACGTCTCCTGGACGACGTCCTCCGCCTCGCTGACACTGCCGAGCATGCGGTAGGCGATCCCGAACAATCGAGGACGGACCTCGGCGAAAATTGTTGATGCCGTTTCCAATTCGTCCGTTGACCCGGCGTCGGCATCCATGCGCCCAATATTACTGCTGCGAGGATCTGACCCTCGCGATGAAATTCCGGGGCTACTCCGCCTCGCCCACAGCTGCAGCTCCTAGCTGGCAAGGTTTTGGGCGACGACGGCGCGCAGGTCCTGCTGGTGTGCTGCTCCTGGTTGCCTGGTGAGCACAAGGCGGAGCAGTGGCTGGCGCTGAACGAGACTCGGGCGATCGAGAACAGCGTGTGTGTGGCAGTGTCTGCAGGCGCCGCCGGTGACGGTGGGGCGGAGCGTGCAGGTGGACCCGATGGGGGTTGTCGAGGCTGACCCCTAGGCTGGCTGCCGGTGACCGGGCCGCGGAGATTTCGCTGTGAACTGTAGAGCGAGTGCAGGAGGTGGCAGGATTTTCAATTCATCCGTCTGTCCGAGTCCCAATTCGTAGAGGACGGGATCACGTCTTATGCTGATCGAGCCAACTGCGAACAGCGCGGTGGGATCCTAATGATGGCGAGCCTCTATTAGACCCGAGGTACTTCATTCAAGGGGTTGGGGCGGCATGTCGAACGACATCAAATACGAATACAAGTCTGTTCAGGCCGTGCGCGGTTTTGAGAGCCGTTCCATCGCTAAGGAGCAGAAGGAAGGCAGCTGGGAACTTGTCGACCAGACCCATGGGACGCTTCGGACCACACTGAAATTCCGGCGTGTAAAGCCAGAGACACCTTTGTCGAAGGCGTGGGTCGTCTTCCGGCGACTGGAGCCCGCCAAGCAACGTGCGATCGTCGCAGGAATGACCATTCTCCTGCTAATAGCGGCAGTAGGCATTGGCGTCTCTGCAGCACAGGAAAAAGGCGACGCTAAGTCGTCCGACTCCGTGGCCCTGAGTGAGACGCCAGCCCAATCGCCGGCTCCCACGGTGGCCGAAGAAACCGGTCAGGTGATCACTCCGGACACTGTTGCTACCAAGCCAACCGATTCGACTGAGACCTCAGGCCCGTCGCCTGCTCCCAATGGGGCTGAAGAAGTCGATCAGGTCATCACACCCGAGAACAACAAAGAATTCGCTGCACTCCTGGCCACCACCGACACCTGCGGTCCCTCGATTGCGGATTTCGCGACCAAGTACCACGACCGAAAAATCGAGTTCGACGGCTCGATAACCAACTTGCAGCAATATGAGAAGTACAAGACTCGGTATGAGATCCTTCTCGGTCCCGGAGACGCGGGGCCAAAGACCACAGTTGGCCCTAACTTCAAATACGCAAACGTGAACATGTTCGACCTCAAGTTCACTGACAGTAGCGTTCCGTCCTACGTGACCGAAGGCGATAAATTCCGCTTTGTCGCTGAAGTTGGCGAGTACAAGCCCAACCAGGGTTGCTTGTTCTTTCTGACTCCAGTCTCCACGACAGTTCGGTAGAGCCATCGGCCTCACGAAAAATGACACGGTCGGAGTCAGAGAGCCGGCCCCGCACCGCCCGGCCAAGCAGTACGTCCATGGGTTCAGGGCGCGCCTGTTCCTGCCTGCGCCGACGTAATGGATCTGAACGCGCCGTTGCGCCCCGTTTTTTCAGGGGCAGTGTCGGCTCAAATAGCTTTCGACAGCGGTGTCCCCGGCTCCGTCTCCTGGCACGCCGCTGCCCGTGTCTCGGGAGCCGAAACGGCTGTAGGTTCCGCGGTTCGCAATACGCGGGCACATAGACTCCCTTCTATGCGCGTCTTCGACATTGCCTTCGACTACCTGCTCGACACCACGCCTCCGGGAAAGGACCCGGACTCCCATAGTCCGCGGCTCAAGGCTGACCATCAGCTGCTCTGGAGGAAGGAGCTAGGCGAGGGGCAGCTGTTCGAACTGGCGGTCTCGGAAGATCCGAAGGTGCGTCGGAAAAACTACCTGATTTTCGAGCAGACGCCCGACAAGTGGTTCACGGTCGGCAGTGACGCCATCACGAACTCCTACACCAGGTGGGGAAAGCCCAGGGCCTTGGTCGAGACTAAGGCCGAGTTGAGTGAGGAGCAGAAGCGCCGCTATTTCAACCCGCCGTACACGATCGGCAGCGCCATGATCTGGCCCGTCAGGAAAATACACCTGCCCACCCTCAACACCGCCAGGGGAATGCGGATACGGATTGCGGACCGGATGGACCTGACTCTGGAATGCATCCGGCGCCACTACGCCAAGGAGCCAGGCAGCCCCCTCGACGATGTCACCACTAACTATGGGGACTTCTTCGAACTCTTCTGCACGTTCGAGAAGTTCGTGGAGTTCTTCCACTTCCAGGATCTCGTGACGCCGGAGGGAAAGATTGACTTCTTCCTCGATGAGGATGAGGACAAGGTCTTCACGCGCCTCGGCGTCCCGGTCACGAAGGACGAGTACATCAGGGTTCGGGAAGCATCGCTGAAATTCATAACGCTGCGGGGCAACCGGATGGCCGACTGGGTCGAGGAGAACCACCCCGACATTGAGGTCCGACGGGGATAAACATCGTTCCCACCAGTCCCTGACGACAAATCTGAGGTATGAATGGGCCGCGGATGAGAAACCGCTTCGGGGAAAAGCCTCGTGTAGCTGAACCTGATGTTCGGTCTCCCGGCGACCACTCTTGCCGCTTGGCCACCGTTCGCACGCGATCCTCCTTGATCCAGGCAACCGACGTTCGGTCCAGTCACACGAGGGATGCGCCGGGCTCAGCCAGCCACCGCCGCTTTCGCTGCCTCCTTGGCGTTCATCCACTCACTCAGCCAGGGCGCGCGGACGCTGGACGTGATCCGGCAGTCGGCCACGAAGGTGCCCTGAGCTCCGGCGTCGATCCAGTCCGTGAGCGCCGAGAGGTCCGCCAGGGACCGGATGATCGCCGACTCGGCGCCCAAAGCGCGGGCGATCCCGCTGAAGTCCACCTCAGGAATCAGCATCGGCTTTTCGGTCAGGCCCTGCGAGCCGTACTGGTGGATCTCCGCACCGTAGGCGGCATCGTTGTAGATCACCACGATGGCGCTCTTCGCCGCGCCGATGAGTGATTCGAGGTCGGCAAGGCCCATCAGGAATCCGCCGTCGCCGGAGGCCAGCACCAGGGTGCGGCCGTCCTCCACCGCGCGGGCTGCCCCCACCGCGCTGGCCAGGCCCAGCCCGATGGCCTGGAACGCGGTCCCCACCATCACCAGGTCCTGCGGCCGCGGGATGTTCCAGTACATCGGTGCCCAGCCCACGAAGTGCCCACCGTCCTGGACCACCGTGCGGCGCTCCGGCAGCACGGCGTCGAGTGCCGTCGCGAGGGAGCGCGGGTCCAGCCGGCCGTCCGGCGTCTCGTCCGAGCCCGGGTGATGCCCCGGTCCCGCAGCCAGACGCTTAGAAGCTTCCGCGCGCCAACCTTGAGCCGAAGCCGCGCCATCAAGTAGGTGAAGAAGACGTGCCGCGGCGGACTTCGCGTCTGCGTTGACGAACAGGTCCACCCGGGGATTCGTGGGCTGCAGCGCGGCGTCGATCTGGATGACGGTGCTGTCCGGGCCGAGCAGGTGCCCGAACCGCATGGTGAAGGGGCTCAGGCTCGCCCCGGCCACCAGCACCACGTCGGCCTCGCCCATGAGCCCGGCCGCGGTGTCCGTGCCGAAACCGCCCGCGACGCCGAGGTACCCCTCGCCGTTGAGGAGGTTGAGCGCCAGGGCGGTTCCGGCGGTCAGGGCGCCGAGCCGATCGGCGAGTTCCCGGAGCTCCGGGCCGGCTCCGGCGAGGTGCGCACCGCGGCCGGCGAGGATCAGCGGGCGCCTGGCCCCGGCGAGCAGGCGGGCTGCCTGCGCAAGGCCGCGGTCGACGTCGTCCGCCACCTGAGCCGCGAGCAGCGCCGGAAGTTCCTCGTCCGCAGCCTCAAGTGACGCAAGGTCATAGGGAATGGCAATCACGACGGCGGTGCGCTTGGTGAGTGCGTACTCCACCGCCTGTTGCGTGATGGAGCCGGCGGCGTCGCGGGTGACGGTGAAGGTGGCCGCGCCGAGGCCGGCGGCGATGGCCGCCTGGTCCACATCTTGCGGCCGGGCGCCGCTGCTCGGGGCGTCCCCGGTGACGAGCACGACGGGGATCTGCGCCTGGACAGCCTCGGCCAGTGCGGTGAGCGCGTTGGTGTAGCCGGGGCCGTAGGTGGTGGTGCCCGCTGCGAGCCGTCCGGACGTCCGGTAGTAGGCGTCGGCCGCGGCGATGGCGGCGCCCTCATGCCGGACGGCGGAGAAGCGCAGGCCCATCTTTTCGGCGGCGTCCAGGAAGTAGACGTTGCCGTTGCCCATGACGCCGAAGACGTCGCTGAGGTAGCTGCTGAGAACCTGTGCCACGCGGCCCGAGACGGTGAGAGTAGTCATGCAGGAATCCTGCGGGCCGGCTTGCGGATAAGCAATAGAGCTGGATTTGGCTGGGATTATTGGCAGTCGGGAACAGGAGTAATTGAAAATATGCCTACTTGTGGCCTGCGTCACCCGCGAATTCATCCGATGGATGGGATTCCTGCTTCGAGAGCCGGTTCAGGAGGCCGTCGTACCGGGGCGGCATAAGTTCTACGACGGAGATTGCGGTGCTGGTCCGCTGGATTCCGTCGATGGCCAGGATCTGGTTGGTGATGCGGTAGAGGTCGGCCGTGCTCCGCGCAACTACCTTGGCCATGAGGTCCGCGTCGCCGGTGGTGGCGTGCACCTCTATCACCTCCGGGATGGCCGCGAGCCCGTTCTCCACTGCACCCGCCCGCGTCTGGCTGATGGCCAGTGAGAGGAAGGCCATCAGGTCGTAGCCGAGCGCGGCGGGGTCCAGCCTGCGGCTGAAGGAGCGGAGCGCGCCGCTGCGCTCGAGCCGCGACAGCCGGGCATGGACGGTGTTCCGGGCGACGCCGAGCGTCCGGGAGAGTGCCAGGGCGCTGGCTTCGGGATCCTTGTCCAGGGCCAGAATGATCCGGCCGTCGAGCGAATCCAGGGTGCGGGAGTTAGCGATGGTCATATTTTCACCACATGCAGTAGAAGTTGAGCAGAAGTCCCAATGCCTTGAGGGTATCTTGCAATGTGCGCCGGGTCACAATCATGATCAGTCCTCATGACCCTCACTCAGCTTCAATCGGCACCGGCCGCCGCGCGCCCCACCCTTCGCGATGCGGTGACCGGCCTCCCGTCCTACGTCCCGGGTCGGCGCAGCGCCGGCGTGGACATCGCAGCCCTCGCCAGCAACGAAAGCCACTACGAGCCGCTGCCCGCAGCAATCGCTGCGGTGGCAGGAGCGGCAGGTGCCATGAACCGCTACCCGGACATGGCCGCCGTCGAACTCCGCGAACGGCTTGCCTGGCACCTCGGCGTCACGGCCGGGGAGATTGCGGTGGGACCGGGAAGCGTGGGCGTCCTCCAGCAGATCATCACCGGACTGTGCGACGCCGGGGATGAGGTCATTTTCGCGTGGCGCTCCTTCGAGGCGTACCCCATCCTGGTGGAGCTGGCAGGCGCCCGGCCGGTCCGCATCCCACTCGACGAGGCCGAGGGCCACGACCTCGACGCCATGGCCGCCGCCGTCACCGACCGCACCAAAGTGATCCTGCTCTGCACCCCCAACAATCCCACCGGCGTGCCGATCAGCCACCGCCGCGTCGAAGCCTTCCTGCGGGCTGTGCCGTCCAGCGTCCTGGTGGTGATCGACGAGGCCTACGTGGAATACGCCGACGCCGGCAGCGGCCCCGATTCCCTGGCGCTTTACCGCCGGTACCCGAACGTCTGCGTCCTGCGCACTTTCTCGAAGGCCTACGGCCTCGCCGGCCTGCGCGTGGGATATGCCATTGCGACGCCGGCAATCGCCGAAGGACTGCGCTGCACCGCCCTTCCCTTCTCAGTCAGCGCGCTGGCCCAGAAGGCTGCCGTCGCATCACTGGACGCGGGGGAGGAGATGGAGGCGCGGGTTTCTTCGGTCAAGCAGGAGCGCGCACGGATGTCCGCGCAGCTGGAAGCGCAGGGCTGGAAACTGCAGCCGAGCCAGGGCAACTTCCTGTGGATCCGTGCCGATGAGGACCTCCGGGGCCGGCTGGTGGAGGCGTTCGACGGCGCCGGCATCATGGTCCGGGTCTACCAGGGCGACGGCGTGCGGATCACCGTTGCTGACGCCCCCGCCAACGACCGCGTGCTCCAGATACTGGCAGCCCACGCAGCCTGACCTTTTAACCCCCCAAATCCGTTCCACCTACTGACTAGAGGAATCCCATGGAACAACAGACAAAGGCGTCTGCCCGCGCGCTCGGCGCGGCCCTCAAACCCCGTCAGCTCACCATGATGGGGCTTGGAAGTGCCATCGGCGCGGGCCTCTTCATCGGCTCCGGCGCGGGCATCCAGGCGGCCGGCCCGGCGGTGCTGATCTCTTATCTCGTGGCCGGCACGCTCATCATCCTGGTGATGTGGGCGTTCGGCGAGATGGCCGCCGCCAATCCGGACAGCGGCGCCTTCTCCGTCTACACCGCCAAGGCCTACGGGCCGGTGGCCGGTGCCACGGTGGGCTGGCTGTGGTGGCTGCAGCTCGTCGTGGTCATCGCGGCCGAAGCGCTCGGTGCTGCAGGCCTGCTGGCCACCATTTTCCCGGCCCTGCCGGTATGGCTGATGGCCTTTGTGTTCATCGTGGTGCTGACCGCCGTGAACCTGACGAGCGTGAAGAACTTCGGCGAGTTTGAGTTCTGGTTCGCGCTGCTCAAGGTGGCGGCGATCGTCGGATTCCTCCTGGTGGGCGCTGCGCTGCTCTTCGGCTGGCTGCCGGGCGTCCAGTCGCCGGGCCTGGCCAACTTCACCGGTGCCGGCTTCGCGCCCAGCGGTTTCGCCGGGATTGCCACCGCACTGTTTGTGGTGGCGTTCGCGTTCGGCGGGACCGAGATTGTGTCCGTGGCGGCAGCCGAGACCGCAGAACCGGCCCGCAGCGTGAAGAAGGCGGTCCGCACGGTGCTGTGGCGCATCCTGGTGTTCTACATCGGTGCCATTTTCGTGATCGCGGCCGTAGTTCCCGTGGGTTCAGCAGGGCTGAAGAGCCCGTTCGCCGCAGTGCTGGACGCCGCCGGCATGCCCGGCGCAGCCACCGCCATAACGCTGGTGGCCGTCGCCGCACTGCTCTCCGCCCTCAACGCCAACCTCTACGGTGCCTCCCGGATGGCATTCTCCCTGGCGGAGCGGGGCGAGGCGCCACGCCTGCTCGCTTCGGTGTCCAAGGCCCGGGTGCCGGTGGTTGCTGTCCTGGCCAGCGTCGCGTTCGGCGTTGTCACTGTGGTGCTGGAGTTGGCATTCCCCGAGATGGTGCTGCCCATCCTGCTCAACATCGTGGGTTCGACGTGCCTGTTGGTGTGGACGTCAGCGCTTCTGGCCCAGCTCGCGCTGCGCCTCCGCGCCGACCGCGAGGGAACGGAGCTTCCCCTGCGGATGCCCGGCTTCCCGTGGCTCACTGTGGTTGGGTTGGTCATCCTCGCCGCGATCTTCACGGTGGGCTTCATCGGGGAGGACTCCCGTCCCCAGCTCCTGAGCACCTTCGGACTCGTTGCGCTGTTGGCGGTGGCGAACTGGCTGAACCACCGGAACCGGAAAGTTTCGGGCCGGGTTGAGTCTTCGGATGATGACAAGCAGCCGGTGCTCATCGACTGAGTTGGGCGCGCGGCCCGATACCCGAGGAACAGAAAGCCGGACGGAAGACCGTTTTAGCCAACAACAAGGCCATGGAATCGGCGACCGTAGTCGGCTGCGAGTTTGCGAAAAGCGTCGAGTAGCGTCCAAGTACCCATTCGGGCGGCGGTGACAGTTCCTACAGCGCTAAAGAAACTTGGGCTCCACCCCTAATCCGACATGCGGCCGACAGTACAACTTTTCCCCTTATCACAAAACTCTTTTATGTCAGTTGTGAGTGTTCCTGCCTTTGGTAGGGCTTGGGCGCACCCGTTGGAGAGATCGGACTCGCTGGCACTAACCCTTGAGCCTTAGCACTGTGAGAAGTCTTTGCAGAGGGAAACCCAGGAAAGGGCCGGCACAAATAAAGTGCTGGCCCTTCCGCTTTTCCGCTCGCGCTGATAGAAGCCTCCACTATCTAGATGAAATCCTCCTAGGCTGAACTGATGACCTCCTGAGGTAGAGAATCTGATCTATCGGAGGTCAATGTGGAAAAGGTACTGCGGCCATCGAGGAGTGAAAGCTCACCCGCCGCCACGGAGGGTCACCGTTGCCTCTATAGCCGACCGTAGGATGGCAAACGAACAAAGGCCTAGGTACGCTGGGCGGACTTAGGCAACGACGTATTCGGGTGGTCGCTAATGACGCTGCGGTTCGCGGGATATCTGCATCTACCAATGCCCCTGCAGGTAAGCCCGGAGGTCTTGGGGCTATCGTACAACTGCCTTATCGAGGGGGCCTCGGTCACTATCACATTCCCGGTCCTTGCACCTGGAGGTGATATCGGCGCTCGACTTGAGCCGCCCTACCCAAGCCAGCGTTGGGAGTATACGAGGTCCTGGGACCAGGACGGTGAGAGCCCCTGGGGAAGAGTGAGCATAAGCCTCGTTTCCCAGGTTGGTAGCCGTGTCCGCATCCGCGCCGTCGGCGTCGCCGGTCTGGCTTTCCGTGCGGACTGTCGCAATTGGGGGCAGGACGTGAAAACCGTGGATGTCGGCGTACGCTTTGGGCAGCTTTTCGAGCTCTGGTACGGCCTTGCGCGACAGTGGTTCGAACTCTGGACGCCGCAAGACCTGGTTAACCGCGAGCTGTCCCTCCATCCGGAAGGTCAGCTGTGGCTAGATGATGAAAATGGCGCAGTGCAGATGCTTACTGGATGGCGTGGGCCACTGGGCCACGTCCAACTCCTCGGCGAAGACCAAGTGCTGACGTCAGATGCCGTGGCGTCAGGTTTTGATCGCGCGAGTGCCGGCGAGGCACCTCCCCTCGAATGGTTGCTATACATGAATGCGTCGCGCAACAAAGATCGTCGGCAGTCCGTTATTGAGGCTGCTTCCGCCGCTGAAGTAGCAGCACAAACGGCATTTGCTGAGAAATTAGGCAACGACATATCGGATGATGTGGTCCAGTTGCTCATTACGCAGGCCAATGGCTTGGTCGGCCTTACCAACGTGGTACGGGGATTTGGCTTAGAAGTCCCGAGCAAGAACGCCATCCAAGAGAAACTCGCGAAGGTCAGGAATATGGCGGCGCATAGAGGGGCGACTCCCGAGGAGGAAGAATACCGGGCTGCTCTTGGTGTCGCGCGCGACATCATCAGCGCTACTTCTCCGATGCCTCTCCCGGCTCGGTCCCTTGCGCGACAAGTCCCAGGCGTCTCCTAAACAACAGCTTCTGACCGCAACCCGTCCCACTATGCAAACCTTGAAGGGCCTTAGGCATTAGTGAATGGTCAGCGCGCCAATTGGTATCACCGTGAATAGTTGACTGACGTTGGCCGCTGATTTGGGTCAACATCGCCGCCCCAGATGCATGGCTAGCTGCGCCCACCAGCCGCGCCTGTCCAAAAGCAGTCCGTCCCGGCCTGACAGTAGTGGGTGCGTGTTCAGGCCTGAGCTGCTTGGCAGGACGAACACTTCGGCGCCGGCGATTCTCCAGTCCTGAAGGCCGATCTCGACGCGTTGACGGGTACCGGCCTGCCTGACGTAGTCGGTGACAACACCCTTGCCGTTGAAGGCCACACACTGCGGGCGGAACTCGCGCACCAGTGCCTCCAATCGGGCATGGCCCGAGCCGAGTCCGTCGAACTTGTTTAGGTCGGTCAGGCCGATCCCCAGTCGCGGAAGGTCTTCGTCGTCCTGCCAAGTCAGGGTCACGGAGGTCAGCCCAGAGTCGTAGAGCAGGGCCCAGAATTTGTTGTTGCCGTCAGCGTAGTAGTGGCCTACTTGGAGGCTGGTGCCGTCTGGCTTTGGCTTATCCCCGCAGATGAGCACCTGCATTCCTGCAGCAATCCGGTCTGGCAGACCCGCTCTATCCATTCCCCGTCTCCCTCGCCTAGTCGCCCCCGGCCGAGATGTCATGTGGACTCGGTCCCATAACAGCTATTTCTCGACGTTCTTCTTGTCGTCTAAATCAATAGATGCGGATTCTTTTTCCATCTCTTTGACCAAAATCCTAAGCATCCTGGTCATGATGTATAGGTCCCTCTCTGTTGGCTGGTCATCTGAATTGCTGAGGAAGTGACTTGCTCGTTCTACGATGTAGAGCGCGTCGTCGGTCATGTCGTCGCCGGCGAGTCCACGCTCATTAAGTGCAGATCGGAATGCACTAATACTCACCCGCAGCTCCTCGACTGCGGCTTCCGCGAACATCGGGTCGCTAATTCCGGTTCCTGTGGCTCCTGCAATTTTCTCCAACGCATAGCCAGTGCCCGTTCCAAAAACTTCTGCCACAGGTGTCTTAACAAACATCTTGTACAAACCGTTTTTACGTTCGTTGAGCAGTCGGTCTCGCACATCCGTAAGGACCGTGAGGAGGTTGTCGTCAACTTTCAACTCCGGTAGGCCCTGCCATCCAGCAAGGACGTTTACGGCTTCTCGCTGCTCCATTCCGGTCTTATCCCGGGCGGCATCCATTGCATCGCAAATCTCTATGTAGCGCTTGGTTTGCTCTAAATAAGCGCGCACCGGGTAGTCGGTTACCAATTCCCGGATCTCATGTAAAGCAGAGCTGATTGTCGAAGTCACTGTGAATCTCCTAGATTGAGCATTACTAGATAACTAGTTCACTACAAGACTACTGATAGCTGGGGGCTTTCCTGTTTCAGCAGGGCCGCTTGCGCCGGGACTGCTCTAGGTTGGCGGGCACCTGAAGCTTTCTCCTGCTTGCGTTATCAGCAGGAGAAGGGGGAACACGTGTTTATCGGCGAGGCCTGCCCAAGCGGTGTGCTTTCCTGGTACCACCAAAGGTGGAAGGAACCCTACGGTGTTGGCGTGGGAGCGGACGTGGATGCCGCCACTCTCTCGTCGTAACATGCTGAACGTTCGCAAAGAGCATCAGTGCTGGCCAGAACAGGAGGGCTGCTCCTCCTAAAAGGAGCCAAGACGTCCACGAATTTGGGGACATGCCGCCCGTTGATGCTCCGATAGCCGTAGCTGTGGACGCCAGACCCAGGCTAACGGCCAACAGCTGAAACAAACCTGCCCACCCGAAAGCATCCATTGGAGAGCGATCGTCGATGCGGAACCTTTTGACATCGACTGTTCTACCGTCCAAATACGCTGTCGCTATCTGCGATCGTTCAAGGAGGAGGTTAAGGAAGTCCAGTATCCCCTTACCGATTAGAAACGGGATCAAGGGCCAGAAGATCATATCGGCGCCTTGCTCGCTTGTCTTCTCGATCGCCCGAGTCCAGTTCCAGTCCGCGGCGGGTATATGGCCGAGAGCCATTCCGATAGAAAAGGCGAAGGCAATTGCAGATGTGACCATGAAAGCTGGCAACAGGAGCTTCCGGGCTGGTAAAGCCTGAAGCGCGATGAGTTTGGCGCTAGCCTCCCGCTCAAGGCTTTGGAACACCGCGGCGTCATGGGATACTTCGACGTTCTGGGACATCTCACGCCAGAAGATGGCCTGACGGCGCAGGCGGGAACCAGCGGTGATTTGATCCAAAGCCACCAGGATGCCGACCAGAGAACCGATTACGGCAACGACCGGTACAAGAAATTCAGTTACCCAATTCACCAAATAAGTATGCCCGGGATTTACTCTGCGCTTTCAAAGCAGGTGACCAGTTGTAAGCACGGGCACATCGCAGCGGTCAATGAATAAATTCAAGGGTGTCGGCGCTACCCCGCCAGGAGTGTAGTCAGTCAGATGTGGCGTCGATTGCAACCTGAGCCAGCCCCATAAACATCGTCCGGTGCAGGATGTCCACGTGCTTCCTAGAAACCTCTACCGCCTCCTCAACGCGACCGTCACGCAGGGCTGCCACCAGGGCGATGTGATCCTGGTTGGATGTGTGCAGCTTCTCGATGGGGTAGGGGATGAAGTAGTCGTAGAGCTCGGCGAGGGTCTCGTGGTAAACCTCGACGGCGGAGTCCAGGCATGACGCGGCCCCCACCAGTTGATGGAACTGCTCGTCCATCCGGTGGTAGTAGGACCAGTCGGTCGAGCCAGCCATCTCACGGGTCAGCCGCTCCAGTTCGTCCAGCTGTTCAGCGGTGGCGTTAACCGCCGCATAGTGCGTGACTGCGCACTCGAACAGCAGCCGCCGGTCCACCAGGCGGTTCACAGCCTGGGATTCCGCGGGCGAGGCCGATAGTGACGCCAAAACTTCAGTAGGCGGCGACTCCGCCACAAACGTCCCGCCGGCCCGGCCCCGTCGGCGCACGACCACACCCTGCTCCGCCAGGCTGGCCAAAGCACGCCGTGCCGTAATCGGGCTGACCGAAAGACCCAGCGCCACGTCTTCCTGATCCGGCAGCCGCTCGCCCGGCTTCAACAGCCCCAGCGAGATCGCCATCCCGATCCGCATCCGCACCGCGTCCATGGCGCTGCGGCGCTCCATCCGGGGCATGCCGCCGGCGCCAAGGCGCGAGGGCTCGGCGGTGTCCTCCAGCTGACGGGTCATAACCGCTACTTTACGGCCCACGCCGGCCCCCTTCCCTTTATTGGATCATTCTGATCTAATATAACCCGGATCACACCCCAACGCGGAGAAAAACCCATGCAACGCATCCTTCCCCTCATCGCCGCCCAGGCCCGGCCGCGGCTCATCGGCGAACCCATCTCCGCCTTCGCGGACGAGGTCAAAGCAGCCCTCGAAGCGCAGCCGCACAGCAAGCTCGTCATCTTCCCCGAGCTGCACCTGTTCGGGGATGAAGACCCCGACCTGCAAAGAACCGAAATCCTTCAGGCAAGTGCCGAACCCCTGGACGGCCCGCGGGTTAAGGAGCTCAAACAGCTCGCCAAAGACCTCAACATTTGGCTGGTTCCCGGCAGCGTCTGCGAACGCGGCCCCGAAGGGCAGCTGTACAACACCCAGCTGGTCCTGTCCCCGGAAGGCGAGCTCGCCGGCTACTACCGGAAGATTTTCCCCTGGCGCCCGTTCGAGCCGTACGACCCCGGCGACAGGTTCACCACGGTGGACCTGCCCGGCATCGGACGGGTTGGCCTGAACATCTGCTACGACGCCTGGTACCCCGAGGTGTCCCGCCAGCTCGCCTGGATGGGCGCCGAAGTGATCCTCAACGTCGTCAAAACCACCACCCCGGACCGCAAACAGGAACTCATCCTGGCCAAGGCCAACGCCATCGTCAACCAGGTCTTTATGGTCAGCGTCAACTGCGCCGGCCCCACCGGCCAGGGCAAGAGCATCATCGTGGACCCCGAGGGCAACACCCTCGCAGAAGCAACAGACGATCAGCCGCAGCTGCTCACCGCGGAACTGGACCTTGCCGCCGTCGAGCGCGTCCGCACGCACGGCACGGAGAACCTCAACCGCCCTTGGTCGCAGTTCCGCGAGGGGGAGCCCGCCGTCGAACTTTCCGTCTACCAAGGCCGCATCAACCCGGCCACCTGGACACCGCCGTCCTACAAGCCCTAAGGAAACACCGTGACAACAACCCTCACCCGCACGCTGAAGCTGCCCTCGCTGGTCCTGTTCGGGCTGGCGTACCTGACCCCGATCATCGTCCTGGGGATCTTCGGCATCATCGCCGAAACCACCGGCGGCGCCGCGCCCGCCGCCTATCTCGTGGCGCTCGTGGCCATGCTGTTCACCGCGCACAGCTACGGCCGGATGGCCGTAGCCCACCCCGTGGCCGGCTCCGCCTACACCTACGTCCGCCGCTCCATTGACCCCCGCGTCGGGTTCCTGGTGGGCTGGGCCGTGCTGCTGGACTACCTCTTCCTGCCCATGGTCATCTGGCTCATCGGCGGCTCCTACCTGACCGCCCAGTTCCCCGGCATCCCCATCGGCGTCTGGGTGGTGGGCTTCATCGTGATCACCACGCTGCTGAACATCCTGGGCATCAAGGTGGCGGACAAGGCCAACTACGTGCTGATGGCGTTCCAGCTGCTGGTCCTCGTGTTCTTCGTGGCGCTGGCCATCGGCAACGTGGTGTCCGCCAACGGCGGCGGGGGACTGGCCAGCGGACAGCCGTTCTTCAACGACACCGCCAGCTTCACCACCATCTCCGCCGGCGCCGCGATCGCCGCGTACTCGTTCCTGGGGTTCGACGCCGTCACCACCCTCACCGAGGAAACCGTCAACCCGCGCCGGACCGTGCCGCGCGCCATCATGCTCGTGGCCCTGATCGGCGGCGGCATCTTCGTGGCGGTGTCCTACGTGACCCAGCTGGTCCACCCCGGCGGCGCGTTCGAGGACTCGGCCTCCGCGGCCAGCTCCATCGCCCTGCAGATCGGCGGGCAGCTGTTCGGCGCCGTGTTCCTGGCCGGCCTGGTGGTGGCGCAGTTCGCCTCCGGCCTCGCCGCGCAGGCCAGCGCCTCCCGCCTGCTGTACGCGATGGGCCGCGACTCCGTCCTGCCCAAGGCGGTCTTCGGCCGGCTCAGCGAGAAGTTCCACACCCCGGTGGCGAACCTGGTGATCACGGGCATCGTGGGCCTGATCGCGATCTTCCTGGACGTGGCCACGTCGACGTCATTCATCAACTTCGGTGCCTTCACCGCCTTCACGCTGGTGAACGCCTCGGTGGTGTTCCACTACGTGCGCCAGCGACGGGCCGGGCAGCAGCTGAACCCGATGTCCTACGTGGTGGTCCCGGTGATCGGCGCGATCATCTGCGCCTACCTGCTCTCCCAGCTGGACAGCAACGCCATTACGCTGGGGGTGTCCTGGCTGGTGCTGGGCGTGCTGATCTTGGCCCTGATCACCCGCGGCTTCAAGGCATCGCCGCCGGAGATGACGGCCACCGAGAAGGCGACGGTCGAGGCCGCCGCCTGACCCTGTCCGTTTTGCAGTGTGGCCGCCGGGCCGAGGGAAGGAACAGCCGTGAGGATAGCGCTGGGGCAGCTGGAGTCGGGCACCGACATCCGGGCCAACCTCGCCGCGATCGACCGGTTCACCGCCGAAGCGTCGCGCGACGGCGCCGGATTGGTCGCCTTCCCTGAGTACGCCACCTACGAGAAGAAAAAGGTGGACGCGACGTTCCCTCTGGTGGCCGAGCCGCTGGACGGTCCGGTCTGCCAGGAACTGGCCGGCATCGCCCGCCGCCACCGCATCGCGCTGGTGGCGGGCGTGGTGGAGACCTCGGAGGAGCAGGGCAGGGCCTACAACACCCTGGTGGCGTTCGGGCCCGACGGCGGCCGCCTGGCCTTGTACCGGAAGATCCACCTGTTCGACGCGCAGGGCTTCGGGGAGTCGACGTTCATCAAGCCGGGTCCGTCCACCAACCCGGTGGTGTTCGAGCACGGGGGAGTGAGGTTCGGGCTGATGACCTGCTACGACCTGCGGTTTCCGGAGCTGGCCAGGTCACTGGCCGACGCCGGGGCGCAGGTTCTGCTGGTCTGCTCGTCGTGGGTGCCGGGCGAGCACAAGACGGAGCAGTGGCTGGCTTTGAACGCCGCCCGCGCGATCGAGAACAGCGTGTACGTGGCGGGGGTGTGCCAGGCACCTCCGGTCTCGGTTGGCCGGAGCGTGCTGGTGGATCCGATGGGTGTTGTTGAAGCTGACCTTGGGCTGGAGGCCGGGGTGCGGGTGGTGGAGGTTTCGTCGGAGACGGTGGAGCGGGTGCGGGAGTCGTTCCCGATGTTCCGGCAGCGGCGGTTGTAGGGGCAATGAACTTTGGGAAAGTTGGGTTAGTGAGAGAAGTGCTCCGATACTTGCTCATCATTGGCTAACTGCTCCTGCCAATAGGCTGTGTAACGAGGAACGCCGGTTCTCCGTTCTCCCGCATTGAATTCCAAAGCGGCCTCGTGGACAAATTCTGGCGGGTCCCAATTTCCGATTTCTTCTGCCGTTTTATTCTTTACCCAGGCATGCAGACGCTCCAGCACCGGCTGGGTTGCACGCTCCACTGCGTCCTCCATAGCGGCAACCAACTCAGCAAAGCGTTCTGCGAATGCCATCGGCATTTGATTGATGAGGGATACCGGAGCAACCTTTGTTGGGTTTCCGGCATTGTCTAGCAAAACAATCGGGAGAGGCAGAGCCAAGTTTGATTGGGAATGTGCGATAGTCGTGTTGCGGTACTGCCGAACAACCTCGTGCAACCGACTCAGCGACGGCGGCACGGTTGGTACCTCGGGCATCTGGTCGAGGCGCCTGCGGACATTTGAGTGAATGAAGGGGCGAATGTAAGCCGTCACCGAGTGGGATGTAAGCGGGAACCACAGTTCGGAACTCTCACCGGCCGCGAATGCACTGGCCAGCGTATGGGAGGCTTCCGAAAGATCGCTCGCGTGGCTAGTGAGTTCCACTAGCAGTCTTGAGTCGGGCCTGTCCGGCAACACCGCTATGCGCTGCGAAGATGATTTCAACTAAATTTGTTCCTCCTGTCCTCTACGACTGGTGCTGGCTGTAGTGCGGGGCCCGATCGACCTGGGCGTTGTTCATCCGCCTAGCCAAGCGGCGGCAGCTTGGAACGGTGGCCGAGTTGCAGTTCGCAAGAAGCACCGTAGTCCACATTCAGCCTTCAGTGATCGGTCGCGGGCATGCGAACACTCGCATCGTTGGAGACGGACTCAGTTCTTCCTGGTCTTCCTGATGAACTCCGCGGCCTGTTTGTATGCCTGCTTTGCTTCCGGACTGGTCGCCGCCCTATAAAACTTCTGGCCGTCTGCGACCATGTTCCGAACCTTAGTCTGCACAGCAGGGTCCTTCGCCAAGGAGTAGAGCTTCCCGCTCCCCGTCTTTAGCTTGGCGCCGCCGTTCTTAATCAAGCCCAAGGCTTTATCGCCCCTATTGGGCATCGTTTTCCTCCGTGTTTGTAATGGGACCCCAACTGAAGCCAACAAATCAGCTTCCCTCAGAGGAATCCTCGTCATCCTTTCCCCGCCGAAACAGGGAATGCTTTGATATCTTGTTCGAAAGTTTGTCTGTGACCGACTTGGCACGGTCAAGGGTGTCGTTACCGAGGTTTTTGGCCGCATCCACGCCGTCGGCTCCGGTCTCGAGGGCCCTGTCTCTTGCCTCCACGGCTGCCTCGATCCATCGCTTGGCCTCAAGGGACTCACGGCTACGTTCAATTCCGAGCAGTCCGTGGAAATTTACAACCCCAGAGGCTACGTGGTTGGCGGAGACGACGACGGCCTGGGCGGTGATCGGGTGAAGCAGGACTTTAGTGTTGGCTGCGCTGGCAGCAGCCTGCATGCGGGCCACAACACGTTCTGTGCTTCGAGAGATGCGTTCGAGACGGTTCTGGCGAGCGGCCCTCAAACCGAGGCGGTGTTCGTCCAATTCATCTGGAGACGCGTCGAGCACGCGATCAAGCTCCAGCACAGCTATGGCATCCAGCAACTGGAAGCAACGAGCCAATATGGCGAGCCACTCACGCACAGAAGATTCAGCTTCTTTGGCCGTCTTGGCGAGATCGCCGACTTTAGACTTGTTTTCCAGCTTTTCCGCCAAAGCGTCGAGCTGCCTGAGTGCGTAGGCCTGCGTCCTGCCAACGGTGACTGACGTCGCCTGAACCTTGGACCACGTCACCTCAGAGACTCGACCCACCTGCTCCCGAATAATCATTGCGTCCTCGATAGCGAGATCCACACCAATCATGTCCGCTACGACGGCGTCTTTCTGTCCGCGAAGTAAATCGTCGACTTTCTCGTCGATTGTGGCGAGGTAGTCGGTGATCTCATCCATGGTCTGCTGCATGGCCAGCTGTGCCATGATCCCAGCAGCACCGGTAAGAATTGCGGGATTGGTCACAATCGAACCTGGCCCCTTAGCGAATTGAACAATTCCCTTGATGCCGTGGGCTTGGCCCTTTGCCTGAATCACACCCATGCTGAGTCCGGACTTCGAATTAGTCATCAGCCCGTACTTCTTGATTGCATTGGCTGACTCTTCCGTGAGCTTGACCCACTGTCCGGAATTTGCGGCGAGCTCAGAACCTAGCTGAACAACGCCAGCTGCGCTGCTAAGCTTCGGACCCAATCGTTGCAGCCCGAGATCCTTCCCTGACAAACTCTCCGAGACGAGAAAGCGGTCAACGGCCGCCGGATCACCGATGACCGCTAAACCGTCGCCGTCAGCAATCAGCTGAATCTCGTCATTCACAAGGGCTCCTTGAGTCTCTTTGTAAGTACTGCACTGTCTGAGAACATTCTCTCCCAGGGAGGGATCTCAGCCGTGCACGAAACGGATCTCGCTGGTTACAAAAAACGCTTGGCCCTAAGAACTTTTTGTAAGCCGGGGAAATGTCCACGCCAGCCGTTATGTTGCCAGCATGACTAAGAACGGCGCGACAAGGAAAAGGTCTGCGACAAGGAAGTGCCCGGTCTGCGGGCATGAGTCTTGGCGCATCATCTACGGCATGGTTATGCCCGACGTCAGGGAGCAGTATCCGAAAGCGGAGTTTGCTGGCTGCGTCATAACCCTAGAACAACGGATCTATCCTGCTACCGGAAAAGTTGAGTGGGGAACGCCGGGCTGGGCGTGCCAGGATCACGGGTGCGGTCACCGCTGGTGGTAACCGCACCCGTGTTCTAGGCCTGGCTGATCTCGTACACTCTTCCCAGCGCGGGGAAGTGGATCAGGGTCCGCAGCACAGCTTTTCCTGTGGCAGCGAGAACCGCGCTCCGGTAGGCCGCCATTTGGCCAAGATACTTTTCACGCACATGGCCTTCGGGATCGCTACCCGGATACGTCTTGTGATCCACAAGCACGTAACCGTCAGGCCCTTCAAGCAAAAGGTCGATCCACCCCTCCATCACCCTGTTCTCCGGCCGCCAGCCGATGGCGGCCTCACGATGCCGAATCCATGCGGGGAAGGCTGTGTTCAAGTACTCCTCGAAGCGCGCTCCCGATGTCACGAGGAGTTCGGGCGCGACCAGATGCCCGATCTTCCAACGTCCGATGATTCGTTCTGCGAGGTCACGCTGCTGCACGGTGTCGAGGGCGCCATATGCCGTGCCGAGGTAGGCATGGACCGCGCTGCCCACGGCGCCCCATTCATCCGCGCCGTGCTCCGCCAAGCGGGGGCCCAGTTCGGCAGCCAGCAATACGGTTGCCTTGTCCCCGTCCGAACCCTCGGAGCTGGCAGTGAGACGCGACGGCGGATAAAGCGCGGGAGGTAGCTGACTCTGCGCATCAGTGAACCGCGCGACCCATCCGCGTGTGGCCACACTCTGCTCCGCCGGTTCGAGCGTGGCCACACGGGCCGAAAAATCGCCGCCGGCAACGTTCAGAGTCCCCGTAGTACCTGGCAATTCAGGGTCCTCGATCGGGCCCGCTTGGGAGTAGCTGGCTCCCGGCTCCTCGGCTGCCGACCAAGAAAGCAGGGACTCGGCCCCGAGGTTGTTCAGCAGGCCGGGAACGTTGCCCTTGCCCGTCAACACATTGGTCTCCACTGCCCGGGTCATGCCGACGTACATCAGCCGTGCCATGTTCCGCCGCTCGCGCTCCTCGGCGTCCAATGCCACTTGGCTTTCCTTGCCGCGGGCATCGAGAGGTGAACCTGCGTAGGGGAAAGGGCTGGGCCAGAACCGGATCCAGCGCCCGGCGAGAGGTAGTTCAAGGTCGAGGGTTCCGTCCTGCTCCACAGCGGCACCGAACGCCGCGAAGCGCAGGTCCTTGTCCAGCGCCTCCATAACAACGACGGGCCATTCCAGCCCCTTCGCCTTGTGGTAGGTGAGGACGTTGACGACGTCCGGGCCGGCGTTCTCGGCCGACTGCTGCTGTTCGGAACCGAAGAATGTCAAGAATCCCCGTAAGGTGGCGGGCGAGCGGAGCGCCAGGCAACGCTCGTAGTAGTCTTCGAGGGCGCCGCGGAAAGCGTCGAGATTGCGCAGCCGTGTGGCAGGCGCTGACCAGGACTTGATAAGCGGCGGAAGGCCCAGCACGCCAGCCACCGCTTCGAAGATTTCGGTCGGCGTGGCCGTCTTGGCCTGGGTTCGCAAGCTGTCCAGTGAGGATAGCAAGGGATCCATATTCCAACCTTCAAGCACCGCGGCCGGGTCGACGGCGGACAAAAGCTGCTGCTGCCACTTCCCGTGGGCGTGATGACCGGGATGGAGGGCGACGACTTCGGTGAGGGCGACAGTATCGTAGCCGTCCGAGACGTAGGCCATGCCGGCGCGGGCCAGCTGTATCTCGCGGGCGTCGGCGAGCTGGCGCGGATTGCGGCTTGCGCGGATGCCCAGGGCGTCAAGGGCAGCAGATAGCGCTTCGACGTCGGCATTCGACCGGGTCAGCACCGCTACGTCGCCCGGGTGGATCCCATCGCGGCGCGACAAGAGATCAGCCACGCCGGCCGCCGTCGCGCGCAGCCGTTCACCGTCGTTGGTTTGCGGACGCGTCCAGGCTTCGAGATTCCCGGCCGACCAGCTTTTGTGGTCTTCCGGCAGCTCTAGGTGAACGGTCTCCGGCGCCATCCCATGCCTGGCGAAGACCGGTTCGAAGACTGCGTTGGAAAGGTCGACGACAGCTTGGTGGGATCGCCAGGAATGCGAAAGCTGCCGTCTTGTCGGCACACGCTCCACCACCGCCTGCATCAGGTCCGGATCGGTGCCCCGGAATTCGTAGATGGACTGCTTCGGATCGCCAACCCACACGGCCTCCTTGACCAAGCGACTGAGCTGCAGAAACAATTCCAGCTGCAGCGGGCTGGTGTCCTGGAACTCGTCGACAACCAGCAAGCTGATGCGGCTCGCGAACGATTCGCGGAACGCTTTGCTGGTCCGGGCCAGTTCGAGGACGAGCGTCTCCTGGTCCACGAAGTCCATTAGCCCATGAAGCCGTTTGAACTTTGCGTAGATGGTGAGACATTCAGCGGCACAGGCAAAGATGCGCCGAATGTATTGCTCCAGGTCGGAGTGGAATGCCGGGTTGGAGAGTAGTCCCTGGTGAATCCGTTCCCGAAGGTCCCAGAAGATGGCCTTAATCGGGGCGGCAGGGCCGGACGCGATGAAGCCGCGCCAGATCTCCCACGGGGTGTCATCGACGCTGACCGCCTGGTCTATCTTCTGGATTACCTTGGGGTACTGCTCGAGGAAACCCTTCGACGTGACGTTTGCGGTCTTGCCGTCCTGACCGATTCCCGTTCTCGCAAGGGTGTCCAGCTGTGCCCGCCGCTCAATGAGCTCCCGGTGCCACGCCTGGCGTTCGTCCTGGCCCGGTTCGTCCAGCAGTTCCCGCAGCCCGTGCCAGGAGCGCTCTGCACAGCCAACAAGATCATCGGCACTTAGGAGGTTGGTGCGGGCGGCGTCGACGATCCCGCGTACGGTCTCCTCCCACGGTTGGGCGTCACGTGCCCCGTTTCCGTCCGTTCCCATACGGCGCGCGATGGGCAGGATGTCGGTCCCATGCTCCGCGAGGATGGCGTCAGTAGCCAGGTGGAAGATTCCCTGGAGTTGTTCCTCACCGATTACTTCGAGCGCGGGGGAGAGCCCGGCGTCGATTGCGTACTCCTGGAGCAGTTTCCCGCAGACGCTGTTGACTGTCCCGATCAGACTCGCAGGAAGTTGCTGGGCTGCGCGCTGCAGTGACTCGGCGCGACTGGCGTCTCTGGCGGCTCCGGATTGTTCCAGAAGCCGCGCACCAATGCGCTCCTTCAGCTCACCTGCTGCCTTCTTGGTGAAGGTTGTCGCCATGACTGCGCCAGCCGGCAGTCCGTCCTCGATCTTTTCCGCGATGACCTGGGTGAGATGGAAGGTCTTTCCGGTTCCGGCACTTGCCGAGACCATAGTGACGTTGTCCAGCAGGTTCATGAAAAGTCCCCCTTTATTCCGCAAAGCACGCCGAAGTCGCAGAAACGGCAGGGTGGCTTGACGTGGTGCCGTCCAGCATCAGCGTCCATCTGAGCACGGTCCGGAGCGTCTTCGGCTCGGGTGTCGTCGGCTGGCTGTTTTGCCGTGATCCGGCCGGCGAGGACTTCCTCAATGGTGAATTCCGCCGCGGCCACCGCCTGCATCCAAAGCTGGGCGGGCTCGACGGCCCGGGGCAGTTGGGTACCGAAGTGCGGGTGGGACGAGGCAAATGCACCCTGTTTGAGCAGGTAAAACGCTGTCGGGTCATCGGGCGGGGCATCGCCGGGATGAAGGGCCCACTGGTAGAGGGCCAGCTGCAGCGCGGTACCTTGCTGGATTTCCTCGCGGCGGTACTTGGCGTTGTTGGTCCACTTAAGGTCTACGACGACGGTGCGGCCTTCGGTGTCGATGCCCATCGCGTCTGCACTGCCCTTCACGGCGACGCTGAAATCTTCGCCCGCTGCGGAGAGCCGGAGGTCTTTCTCGAATTCCTGTTCCATGGTTTGGAGCACGATGCCGCCGCGCGAGAGTTGGCTGAAGAATGTGCTGATCGAGGCCACGAGGGTGGCCGTGATTGCGGACCGCCGGCGGGACTGGCCTGGCAACAGCAACTCCGAGGCGAAGTGCGGCATCAGTTCGTCAATGGTCAGGCGGATTTCTGCTTCCTCCGGAACTGCCCGGGTTTCCCCGTCAAGGTGCTGGTGGAGAACCTCCACTACTTTGTGCGCGAAGGTCCCGAGCATTTGGTTGTCTGTGGGGATGCTGGCGGCATCGGCCACGCTCAGCTTTGACTTCTTGGCGAGCACCCAGGCGAGGGAGCAACCGAGCAACGTCGAAAGCTGGCTGAAGGACAGCCGCTCCGGCCGGAGTGAGGGACTTGGGCCAACTTCGTGGACCGGTGCGGGCGGGACGGGCAGGTGCCGATTCACGGGGACCAGTTGGGCCCTTCGACCGGCGAACTGCCAGCGGCCATCCGGACCGGTGAGCTCGGCTGGCGTGGTGCTTACTTTGGCGAGGCGCGCGGACAGGGACTCAGCAGCGCGCTCTGCATTGGGGAGAGGCTGGGCTGCGACCAGTGTTTCAAGGAGCGGATTGCCTTCGGTGCGTTCACCAAGGAGTTGCTCAACCTGGACGATGACCAGGTGCCGGCAACGGCCGGCTGCGGAGATCGTCTGCTGTGTTGACAGGGCGGCAAGGTCTTCCGGCGAGGGCAGGTCCACGCCCATTCTGGCGAGGGTCTCGACGTCGTGCGCGTCCCAGCGGCGCCCGTGCGCAATAGATCCGTTGCGGAAACCCCACCAAAGCACATTGTCGACGTCGTCGCACAGTTCGTGCAGCTGGTTGAGCCGGAGCCAGGGGCTGGCTTCTGCGGCGACCAAGGGGTCGGCCGCCGGCGTCACTACGGTGGAGACGATGCGGCGAAGCTCACGGCGGGAGACTTCCTGAAGGGGCGCAACAAGCTCCAGAATCCGCTGAAGTTGGGCGGACGCGGACTGGAAAGCCGGGTCGACTGCCGCCCGGGCACGCAGCCGGCCGCCAAGCCACACGGCCGTCTCTGCCAGTTTGGCTCCGTTGGTGGTGTCCCCGCTGATGAGCCCGGTGTTGAAAGTTCGGTCGAGGACCGCGGCCAGCTCGGACCCGAGTGTGTTGTCCTGGGCGATCTCCTTGATGGCTTTCTCCCAGGCTTCACCTCCTGTACCTGGTGCCTGCTGCAGCGCATGCAGGAGGTGTCGTGCTGCCCGCCGCCTCACTGGGACACCGGGCAGGGACAGGAACTCGGCGAGGAGCCGGACGTCACCCGGCGCCCAAATGAGTTCGAAGAACAGGGGAATTAACTGGTTCTGTGCCCGCCATGGGGAGCGAGCGCCGACGCCCAGCCTCGGCAGTCCATGGGTGGCGAGGTATTGATCCAGAACGGAGGTACGGTCTGAGCACACCACCGCAGTGCTGGCATTGTCACCGCTGGCCAGCCAACGGGCAGCTTGCTCCGCGGCTTCCCACTCGGTTTCGGCCGTGAGGACCGTCAACTGCGGTTGGACAGTTGCGGGCGGCGCGATGCTTACGCGCACGCCATGCCGTCGTAGTTTGGCGATAATGCGCTGCCAAATCCGGGGAAAGGATGTCTCGGCCTGGTGGAGGATGAGTTGTTCGATCCCGAGGGGCAGGGGAGAATCGAGTGCTTCGAGTAATTCCAACGTATCGTCTGCGAGCGAGGGGGCCAGGTACCCGGGGGCACGTTCCGCCGCACTGAGCGTGCGAAGCAATGGGGAAGGAGTTGGCACGTCGGCATCATTCTCCGGAAGCGTCCCGTCCCAGCCGTTGGAGACCGCATCGTCGCGTGCTGCGAGCAGCTCCTGTGCCGTGGACCACGAGTCAACCTGGAAAGAATCGTGGAACCAGGCGCCGGGCGAATCAATGGACTGAAGGCGGCCCAGATACTGGTTGACGCGTTCGGCATGCCCCGTATCCGGCCGGGTGATGCCCAGCCTTGTCTGCAGCAGGGTGGTTAAGCCCTTGCGGCCCACGCGCACGTGGTTGAGCCCCGGCTGGTTGTAGGCCCACGGTGCCCGGTCCAGATGCCAACCGAACTCAATCTTCATTTGTCCCCCATGTTTTGGCTGGTGGTCGTTTCTATCACGTCGGAGACGGGCTCTGACAAATCGGTCTCATGGTCTGTACCCGCGCCGGGAGAAGGCTCGTCTTTGCAGGTATACAGGAACTCTTTGAGGCCGTGCGAGCGGGAGGGATGACGCAATAGTTTCATCGTCTTCGACTCAATTTGGCGGATGCGCTCCCTTGTAACGCCATAGGCCTTGCCGATGGCATCCAGGGTCTTTTCCTCGCCGTCGTCAATGCCGAAACGCATCGCAATGACGCCGGCTTCCCGCTCTGTCAGAGTGTCCAAGACTGCGTGCACTTGGGTCTTGAGCTGTTCCTTGGCGATCCGGTCAAGAACATCCACATGCGAGGGATCGATGAGCTGGTCCGCCAGCGGCTCCAGGCCACCCCTGCCATCCGGTACGAGGTAGTCCAGCGAACGCACAGGCTGGTCCAGCGACAGAAGGTATTCCACTTTATCGGCGGACTGATCCGTGAGCTTGCCGAGTTCCTCAATGCTGTATTCGAGGCCCTTCCGGGCGGCTTCACGCTGAATGGCCTGGACCTTGTGGATCTGCTCCACCATGTGGACCGGGAGTCGGATGACCCGGGCTTGATCGGCCAGAGCCCTGGTGACAGCCTGCCGGATCCACCACGTGGCATACGTCGAGAACTTGAAGCCCTTCGTGTAGTCGAACTTGCAGACTGCCCGATGGAGGCCGATGTTCCCCTCTTGGATGAGGTCAAGCAAATCCATGCCGTGGAACACGTACTTCTTGGCGATGGAGACCACCAGCCGGAGGTTCGCCTCAAGCAATGCGTCGGCCGCCCGGTCACCCAACTGAGCGATTAGCCGCAGCTCCCGGGACTCGCGGCGGCCACGGGCGGTACCGTCCGACAGCAGATGGGAAGCGTAAAGACCGGCCTCGATGTCCTTGGCGAGCTCCACTTCCTGCTCGGCGGTCAGCAGATCCGCGCGGCATGCCCGCTGCAGGTAGTCCGAAACCCCGTCGTCGCTGAACCCCTCAAGCCCCTGAAGCTCCTCCAGCCAGCCGGAGTCCTCAAGATCAAACGACGTCGGTGCGCTCTCGTCGTCCTCCTCCACGGGAGGCTCCATAACCGGCTCGGCCGCACTGCCGCCCTCCGGTCCAGCGCCGTTCCCGGGTGTGCTCGCTGTTGTCCCGCCAGCCTCGGGCTCTGTGACCTCTTCAGGCTCGGCCGGGCAGAGGAACTCCTGCAACCCGTCCAAGTCCGTCTTGATGTCGAAGAACTCAACGTTCCGTGCAAACGGCAGCACCTTGCCCAGGAACTCCTCACCCTGGACATCCGGATCTTCCACCGTGCCTTTGGAGTAGAGGACAACCAAGCGGCCGGGCCGCCCGTCTGTCTTCTTGCGGATGACACGTCCCAGCCGCTGAACCATCTGCCGCTGGCTGCGGTTGGCGGCAACTATGATCCCAAGGTCGGCCTCCGGAACGTCAATGCCTTCATCCAGGAGTCTCGGCGCGGCCAGGATCTGCGATACTCCAGTGCGGAAATCCTCCATGCCCTGCCGGCGGTCGTTCTTGGCCATGCCGCTGAACACCGCAGAGGCTTTCGACCCCAAGGAGGTGTAAAGCTCCTGGGCCCGGCGCGCAGACTCCTGGGTCTGGGTGAACACTAGGGTGCCGCGGGACCCATCAACAGTCTCCTTCAACGCTGCCAGCGCCAGGTACTTCGTCTTCGCTTCGGCCAGCAGGGTGAGCCGCGAGGACATTGCCCGCATGTACCTGCGGGCAATGGTTGCTTCCCGGCTGGGTGAATCCGAAGCCGCCAGCGTGGCCACCGCAGCGATGAACTGCGGGAAGGGCCGCCGAGGGATGCCGGCGTACGTTTCGAGGTTCCGTGCCGCCTCCACCATCACGGCGGAGAACTCGTCATAGTCAGCCTGCTCGGCAGCGGTGAGGTCAACGCCGACCAAGGCAATGTCGAACGGCGCTATGACCTGGTCCTTCAGCGCCCGGTCGTACCAGAGGTTGTAAATGACGCCACCGAAGTAGGGCGTGAGGAGGTTCTCGTGCTCCCCGTCCGCCCTCTCGAACGTGGCCGTCAGCCCAAGCCGCCACGCATACCCTTCCTGCAGGGCCCCGGTAAACATGGGAGCCGCGTAGCGGTGGCACTCGTCGGCAATGATCAGTCCGGCCTTGTGTGAGCGCAGCGTCTCCCGGTTGGACGCCGAATGAACGATGGCCACGAGGATGTCTACGTCATCGAGGGAATCGGACCGGCCGTCACCGAGGGCACCGCGCCGCGCAGCAGGAAGGTCGCGACGCAGGGACACCAGCCACTGGCGCTGAAGCTCCGCTGTCGGCACCAGGATCAGGACCTTGATGCCCTGCCGGACTGCTTCGAAGGCGGCGGCAATGCCGACGCGGGTTTTACCGGAACCGGTAACGGCTTCTACGACGCCGCGGCGGGCATTCGAATGCCAGGCCTTCAGGGCTTCCTGCTGCCAGGGATACAGGAAGGCGTAGTCGTAGGAGGCAGGCACCGCGGTGGGCACAACCTGGACGGGCACCCGCGGAAGCGTCGCGACTGGGTGTGACCCGGCGCCGGCTAGTTCTGGCATTTCATCCCCCATTGGACGGTTCTGATCTGGTGCCTGAAGAGTATGGCGGGGCACTGACAATTTAGGTGAGCAGCGCCACTACGCGTCTTCCAGCACCGGAGTCCATGCCTGGGCGCGGGACAGCGCGAGCTTGAGTTCGCGTCCGCCGGCCTCCTCCAGCAGCCCGGAATTACCCACAACCACTAGCAGGCTGCGTGCCCGCGACAGCCCGACGTAGAGCTGTTCCCGGGCCCTGCCCATGTCCTTGAATCCGTTGACGCAAAGGACAACAACGGACCGTTCCAGGCCTTTGAAGCCCAGCACATGGCCGTAGAACTCACCGTCGTTGGCGTGGAAGTCCCGCCAGTACTCTTCCGTGGCGCCGCGCTTAAAGTAGTCCAAATGGATGGGGTGGCGGTCCTTGGTGGTGAGGAGCGCGATCTGGTTGTTCGCCCAGCCCTCGTCGATCAGCGCATTCAAGCAGTCTTCCGCGACGTCGAGCGCTTCCTCGGTGGGGCAGTGCACAAAGCGGACCGGCAGGCCCGTGCTGCCGCGCGGCGTGAAGTGGTCGCCGGCGAAAGGCTTGAAGGTCTCAGCGATCTTGCGGGTGTTGCGGAGGTTGTCGTCAATGTGGATGGGTACAAAAGTGGCCATCGGGCCGCTGGTGAGGTCCGCCGTCGCGCCTCCCCACCGCTGGTAGACGTCCTGCCGGTCGTCCATGAACGCGTACACCTCACCCGCGTCCGGGTCGCTGGTGCACGCGAGAAGTGCGTCCCACCATAGGGGTGCGAAGTCCTGCGCTTCGTCGACGACGACGGCGTCCAGCCGCTCGTGCGGCTCCAGTCCGGCTGCCAGCTCCTTCAAGAGACGGGGCATTTCGACGTCGAAATAGTCCTGCCCCGAGCCGTCGGGGACTCCCAGCCCGCGCACGTATTCGTGGAACTCGCCCGTGAACACCGGTTTGGCCTGGCGCCAGGGTGCGACGCGGTCCTGGAGGTATTGCCCCAGGCCTTTGTTGTAGCAGAAGAGGCCTACGCGCTTGCCCTGCTTGCTCAGCAGCTTGGCCTTCTCGACGGCGAGCCATGTCTTTCCGCTGCCCGCGCCGCCGGTGAACCGGACCCTGTTGAGTGAGCGGGTTGCGTGGAGCAGCACGGACTGGCGTTCCGTGAGGTGGTCCTGGGCTGCCTCGTCCTCCTGCGAGGTGGTGGAAGGTTCGACGGCGGTGTCCAGGTTTCCGCCCAGCTTGCGAACGATGCGTTCCAGGAAGGCCGGGGCAAGCGGGGAGGCGCCGCCGCCTTCATTTTCGATGGCTTGGCGGACGAGGTCGGCGGGCGACTTGCTGTCGGTCTGGTCGAGGATGAGCGACCGAGGGCTGCCTGCCATGGTCCAGTCCCGCGGCACGTCGGTGTAGGGGAGGCTGACCATGTAGACGCAGCGGCTGCTCAGGCGCGTACCGAGCTGGTTCTCCAGCCAGTTCTTGAGGGCGTGGAGTGAGCTCTGGGACTGTGCCACGGGGCTTTGGATCTGGCGCTTCTGGTTCCGGTCCGACTGGTACCACTGCCCGTCCGTAATGCTGACCTGGCCGCCCTTGACCTCGATCGCTGCCATTCCCACGTTGGGCCAGAGGACCAGAAGGTCAATTTCGTATTCATTCCGGCCGTCCCGGACGTGGACCGAGTGGGCCAGGACGCAGTCGTCGGGGAGGCTGTTCCGCAGGGCGGTCCAGACGGCCTTCTCCGCGTGGTGTCCCTCACCGAACTCCGGTTCTTCCGGAATGCACCTCATCGTGCCCCGACCCTGGCGTCCTGGAAGGGGGCCAGCCCGAACTGAGCGCGAATGTCAGCCAGATCCCGCGTATTCCGGTCGATCTGCTTCATTTGGTCCTTTTCGATAATCGAGGAAAGGATGCGATTCGTGATGGCGAGACCTACCAGCACAACGGACGCCCAGCCCGCGGTGACAATAAAGTCCGGCATCGTGAGGAACGCGTTCTTCAATGCGATGACGTTGTTGACGCTGCCGGTCAGGCCGTCCAGGATGTCATTCAGCGTGTCGGTTATTGGCTGGAAGAACGGCCCCGCGGACAGTTCAGGGCTGTCGATCGTTGCGTCCCGCCCGACAGACCAGCGCGGATCCATAAGGTGGGCAAGGATGTAGAAGACCACCGCAAGGTTGGCTGCGGCAAAAGCCGCCGTGCCTGCCGTCAGGGCAGTGATCACCCTCGCCGCAGTTTTTCGCAGAGTGGAAGGGCGGCTTCCAATGAGGAACAGAAGGCCGATCACCACCGCAATGATCCAAACAAGATTCTTGAACGTGCCTACGCTGGCTCCGCTGAGCATTTCAATCACGGGGTATCAATCTTTCCGCTGCTGCGCATTTGCACGCGCATGGTTCCTAAGCTCCGGACACGGCAGCGTGGTGTTGCTCCGCGCTGAGTTCAGAAGATGTTTCAGATCATATATGCATCAGCACTGCCCGACATTAGTTGCTTGGATGGATCGCGGCTCCAGCAGCGCCCTGAATTGGTGCTCTCCTGAAGGCCGGAGAAACATCCCGGGATTACGGATCCACGTCGTCTGAAAGGGTTCGGTCACCCTAAGCGGACACCCCCCATCGGTGAAACGGATTCGGTGGAGTGAGCGGGGTTGCCTGCGCAGGAAGGACACGCGCTCAGTGAAGTAGTCCTGGGCTTGGGCGAGTTGCTGTCCGTCTGGTGGAGGCGCCACGAATATGGCTTCTTTCGCCGGACGAGATCAGGGCCCCGGCAGTAGTCGCCGACGCTTTTCTCGGGCAATGTAGGCAAGCACCTTGTGAAGTTCCACGTCATACAATTCCGTAAGCAGCGTGACGCGCCGGCCGCATGCTTTCAAAAGCACCATTCGTGCCTCCTCGGCACCACTCAAATGGAGCGCACGAAGGCCGGCCATGACTTGTTCGACTTGCTTTGCATTTAGTCGTTGATGTTGAAAAACCAGTTTGTTGTGCCCCGTATCAAAGACTTCATACCCGTCTGCCATTTTGGTACCTCCCAAAGTATTTCGAGGCATCTTTGCGAGGCCTTGGGAGCATTATGAATAACGGGTCTGACAATCGTTGTAAGCCAGTGTCGGTTCTTGGCAATACACTTTCTTCCAGCCTTCAACCGTGATCGGAGCCCTGCCCATGAATGACCGCCCGATAGTGCTTGGGACGCTGCCTGACGGCCGTCGTCTCCACCTCGATGGCGTGGCGGGATATTGGCCGGCCAGCGGGGGTCTTTTACTGATTCGAGGTGAGGAGCCAGTTACGAGCGGGAAGACATACCTCGACGAGATCATCAGTCAGTTTTGCCGTACAAGTGCAACACATGTGATCGACCTCGTCGGAGGTGACTACAGCTGGATGTTGGAAGGTATGAGGACACTCTCCAGGTCCATGGGCCATGCCTGCATGAGTGTCGGCGAGATATTTGGAGGAATGCATGAGGATCCGCGCGGTACAACTGTCATCATCAACGGCGCCGAGTCACTCCAGGCTGATGCCCATGAGTATTCATCCCTCCTTGCCGAGAAGCTGAACCACCTCATCGCTTCGCCGCCTCGAGGAGGAGCGTCCTTGGTACTGGCGGGTCGCGACTTGGACGTTTCCGAGCTTCTGGTGGGCGGCTTGAACGGAGCCCATCGCATCCAGCTCAGCAACTGTGAAGGGTTGCAGGGCGCTCAGTATTTGCACGGTGACCTGCGGGATGCCGTTATTCCTGCCGGGGCTGCCATTTTTGAAGGGCCTCTCGGGTCCCCATCAACGTTTTTTAGCCCTCTTGTTGGCCCCGATGGTAACTCCGTGGGAGACGCGTTTTTAGAGCTGCCGACAGGAATTGAAGGGGCAACCTTCTCGACCGCGTGGGCACCGAACCTTGTGGTTAAGGGCAGTTCACGTTCAGCTCGGTCGCAGCTGATCGCGGACATGGCAATGGCTGCCCAAGACTCTGGAGCGCTCACTTGGGTCGCCACGTCAGCCCCAGAGTCCGCAGTGAGCGCCAACTGGCGCCACCATCAGGGGACTATGGCCACGGGAGTCGTGCAGACAAGAGAACTCCTGCGGCTCGTTTTCGATCGGGTTCTTCCGCGCATCGATGCGTGCCGAAGACTAGGAACCAAAGACGTAAGAGACTTTCGGATTTCTGCCGAGTTGGCACGGCCCATCGCAATATTTATTGATGATCTTGATGGCCTGATAAAAGGCAGAGCAAACCAGACTGACGTTGTGGACGCAGCTGAGGCTGTGGAAACCCTAATCAAGTTCCTTGCCAACACCGCTAATCAAACCAACGTCACGCTGGTGATTGGCACTTCCGCCAGTGGACTGGCGGATTTGGCTGGTTACGACTCGCTCTGGAACAGCGCAGCCCAGCTGCAGCTATCTCCACCCATTCCCGAGGCCCGCTCCGATGACGCGGCGTCGTACCTTGCTGCGCCTGGACTTCCAGCCGTCAAACTCGGTAAGGCGAGTTGTAGCAAGAGAGCCTGACGGTAGCGTCAATTTCCGTTTGAGTCAGCTCGCATTCCGCAACGTCTGGACTTCGCCTTCCAGCGCTCGCTCTATCGTGACGCCGCCATCCGGGCCAGGTCCGGCCGGGAACTCGCCCGTACTCCAGCGCAGCTTATTAGCGTCTTGGCAACCCCGGCCTTGTCTGAGCCCACGCACAATCTGGTGACCCGCATCGGCCAGGGGCACACCTGTCTTCCACCAATTGGGCACCTCGTCATCCGGTGCTGCCCAGTCATTGTTCGCAAAATAGCGCCTGTTGATGGGCCACTCAGCTGCCGACAGGTATTGCTCAGACACGATTTCGCACCACACGCCGTCGGCGCTCGGCGTGGCCTGCGCGTAGGGCCGAGTTGTGACCTCCTCATTCCCGTCGTATTCGACGCGCAGAAAGCTGTTCCACGGCATCTTTGCCAAGAGTTGACCGATGAGTTCGCCTGCTTGGTGCCATTCCTCCGCCTCACGTTGGGATTTCGCGTCATTGATGGCCAGGCTTTCATCCTCAAATCCAAATGGAAAGCCCCAGTAAAACTCGTGGGTGTCCGGCTCTTCGTCGACTTCTTCCTCTTGGGGGAGTATGACTTCGATGGCGGCTTCCCAGCTACCGTAACGACGGATCAGCTCTACGGCTGAAGGATGTTCTTCTCCCACGGCGGCGGCCGCGATGATCCACTGGTCGTAAAACTCTATGTCCATGGGCTTCCCGAACTGCATGCATTCCTCGGTGGAACGGTCGAGGACGTCCAAGTAGTCCAGCTCTGTGAAGCGGTGGTCACTGGACAGAAGTCGCATACCTACCGAGCTCAGCAAACTTTCCCAGGACCCGTGACCGTAGCGTGCGCGCAAGGTTCGTCCCGGAACGGGCCAGGGGTCATCCGGGTCGTTCGTAATTGAACCAAGGCGCCTCGACACTGCCCGCGTAGCGCTCTCGTAGTCCTCGTGAGAAATGGTCGTGATTGTTCTAGCTCGGATGGCAAGAGCTGTCGTTTCGATGACGCCGAGAATCTCTGCCATGCGCCGATATGGCAAGCGTGCATTCAGAATGCCCCGGAGCTCCGACACCGCGGTGAGGGACATCTTTCCCAAGGCCAATTGATAGTCCGGTTCTATTTTATGGTGGACTCCCGCGACATACAGCAGGCTTAGCTTGTCACAGATCCGCCGTGTCGGGATGTCCTCGACCGTCTGACCCCCGGGAATGCCGGGGATGTGCAGCAGCTCCGCGGCGGGCGGGATGTCGATTGAAATACCCAGTGCTTTTAACACTTTGGGTATTTCATCGCGATCAATTCCCGAGGCGTGGAGCCGCTCAACCATTTCCTCATTGGCGAGCAGCACCTCGTTGGTTGCCGATGCGCGCCGCCGAACAGCGCGTGAGCGCTCCAATTCATCGCTTGGGCTGCTCTCCGCCATGATCAGGAGGCAGACCTCTCCAAGGTCGCGCTCCGTCGCCCTGGCGATCGCACGGAGCGGATCACCCTTCCTGTACGAGTCCATAAAGTCAGACTCGATCATCCAGTCTGACGGCACACGAATGCCCACCTGGTGCTGTTCCTTGCCGGCAAATGCCCCCAACGCTTCTCGCCTACCCCTTCACCGAACGCAGGGCGTCCGCCCAAGTGCCGTAGATGTTTCTGACCGATGCGCCGGAGGGCCGGGACCGGCCAGCTGCTAGTTCCTGCTTCACCCAGTCGTCGTAGGCTGCGTACGTCGCATTCGTTTCGGCAGCCGCCGCATGGAAGCAGAAGTCACTCACCGCGTCGTCATACTCTTCACGGGTGAACTTCAGCAGTCCCTTTGATCGGCCCTGCTTTGTGGTCCCGATTCCCATTGCTTCCAAGGCCTCGTTCCAGCCCCCGAAGCGCTTCATCACTGTCTGTCGGGTAGGCGGCCACGGGAAAGCTCCCTGCCGAGACACTAGGCCGAAGGCCACAACAAGTTCGTCGCGGAGCTCCTGGTAACGGGCGCCGGTGATGCTGGTGGTCGGATCCTTCGTGACGTGTTTCTGGGCGGCGCCAATAACTCCCAGGATGGTTGCCACGTCATCGGCGGACGCTTCTGCCGATTCCAGGGCGGCCCGTAGCTCGCTCATGAGGGACAGGTCCAGGTTCACTGCCGCCCACTCACGGTCGGGCGCAAGATTCCTGTCGGATCCCAGCAGGAACCAGATCCCGGCAGCCAGCGCCTCTTGGGAGAAGATGTCATCGACCTGCGCCTTGGAGAAAAGAACGGACGATCCCTTTAGGGCTTCTTCGGCCAGATCAACGTCGATCGCCGGGTACAGCGCCTGAAGCTTCAGCACGGCATCAGGCCGGGTCACGCCGCGCTTGGCCATCTGGCGGGCGAGGTCCCCGTACTCAGCGAGGAAGGTTTCATGCGCCGCCTTGGTGGCCGCTTCACGTGCCGCGATCCGGTTCCTGCGGGATTCCTCGGCGTTCGTTCCGCCCACCTTGGCGATGATCTGCCGGACCCGCTCGCGGGTGATGCCAAAGCTTTGGCCGATGGCGTCCAGCGTCTCACCGTCGGCGTAGCGCTCAACCATTGCAGCGTCACGCTGCTCCCGGCTGAGTTCAGGAGTAGTTGTCATGGTCATATTCCTATCAGCAGGCTCGGACATTACTTGGCACCAGCGGGCGTGGCTCAGTCCACGAGCGGATCAGTGCTGACATCGGCTTCCCTCAGCACCCGCATGAACAGCGAATTCGGCCGCGCCCCGGGCAGCACGCGCTGTAGTTCTTCCAATGCTTCCAGTGGAGAAACGCCGGCAACACGAGCGCCATACAGGGCCGCAACAGTAGGGGTGCGGGACTCCGCTCGGACACAATGCAGGAGCACGGTTTTGTCCTCCGCCCGGTAGCGTTCGACGGCGGCCGCCGCCTCTGCGAGGACAAAGGCTGTATGAGCGTTGTCGTCTCCTACCGCGGAGTCCACCACCCAGAAGGTGGCATGGTTCTCCGGTGACATGCCCGGCACATCCAGCGTGCCCAACCGGCAGAGTGACACCACCGCGTCGATGCCCAGCTCATCCACCCGCTGAAGCGAGCCGACCCCGCCCAGCCACACCCCGTCGTCGTGCGGATGCCGGACCAACGCGTCGGTGCGGCTCCACATGCTGTAGTCGTGCCGTTCAGCGCGCGGCCAGGACGTGGACCGGTGGCCTTCGCCTCGGCCCAGCTCCATGCCCAGCCCCATCAGATCGCGGGCACGCAGGCCCGGCCACCCGTGGAGCCGCTGCCGCCATTCGAAGGGCACCGCAGTGTAGCCGTACGCCGCACCCAGCAGGCCGCCCGCGATGGCCGCCACCGTGTCGGTGTCGCGCCCGCCGCGTACCGCCTCCTCCAAGGAAGCCCGAAGATGGGCCGGACCGGCAGCCGAAAGGCCCGCATAATGGATAGCGCTCCATGCCCCCTGGAACGCCTCAACCACCCAGCCGTTCCGGCTGAAGTCGCGGGGCCGGGACCGCTCGGCCGTTTCGATCCGCTCAAGCCACAGCGAAGCCCGCTCGGCGGGCAGCAGCCGGAGGCCCACCCGGACATCGAGCAACCCGGTAAGAACGGCGTGACGGATAGCAACACACCACAACCCGCACGCCTCCTGCGCATCAGGATCGGCATGGGTCAGGGCGCTCAGCTCAGCCGCAGCAGCCATGAGTTGAGAAGGCTCCCGGTCCAGGTACGCCAGCGCGAGGGGAGCAGTGCGCATCAGCGAACCGTTGCCCGCGCTCCGTCCAGTCCGGGCATGGAAGTCAGCGGCCGCGGCAGTGAAGTCCGCGGCCTCAACCTCGCGGCCAGCAGCGGTAGCCAGCCTCCGTGCAGCAGCGGTGACGGCACTCGTCTGCGCTCCAACGTCTTTCGCTTCGACCGCCCACGAGGTCCATGCCCGGACCACCGTGGTGAGGGCCGCGGGGGAGTAGGAACCGCCGTCGGACGGGGACTCCAGCAGGGCCTGAGCGATGGGAAAGGCCATGGAGGTGTCGTCGGTCCATTCGGCCGGCGCGAACCCAAACGGGCCGCCGCCCTTCATGGTGACGTCGGCGCCATCCGGCAGCGGGGCGCCGAACTCGTAGCCGGCTCCGAGGGCGTCGCCGGCGGCCAGGGCGACGAGGACACCGGCCGCACGGTCATTCTGCAAAGGGTTCAGTTTCATGCCATCTCCATCAGGGGGTGTTGGGTGTTCCAGCCGGTCAGGTGCGCCAGCTGGGGCGTTCGTTGGGGGAGCGCGACGGCGATGCCGGCGGCGGTGACCGCTCCGGCGGCGCGGGAGACGTTGCGGCTCCGGAGTGAGCCGTGGTTCCGCACCTCCACGGCCGCGGCGCCGCCGTCGAACGTCCCGAAGTCCATCGCCTGCACCTGCGCGGCGAGGTCGCGCGCCCGCTGACCTGGCATCGGCCCGGAGGCCAGCGCCTGGGGCGGCAGGAGTTCAAGGTCCAGCAGCGCTGACTCGATCAGCTGCCGGTAGTGGCGGCGGAAGAGCGTGTTGGTGCCGAACACCTCCAGGAGCAGGGGCTGCTGGCCCAGGCCGATCACCACGCCGCGCTGGCCCTCCAGCGGGGCAGGCGCGTCCGCGGCGCTGAACCTGTTCCGTTCCTCCTTGTCCTCCTTGAACCAGTCCAGATGCTGGAGGAGTGAGCTGGTGGCGGAGGCGCCCCGGGCGGCGTCGAAGCGCCGGACCCGCTCCCAGATGCGGTCCTGCCGGTCGCCGCCCCGTTGCCTGTTCAGGCCATTGGCGAGCTCGGACCACACGTTCAACGGCGCGCGGCGGGCCTGTCGCCGGTGGCTGTTCTGTCCGGCTTCCCAGCGGCCCGCCTCTACACAGAAGGTGTCGATGTCGCGGCTTTCGCCTGCGCCGAGGACGACGTCGCGGGCGCAGGTCCGGTGCTGCTGGCCACCTTCGAGCAGCTCGCCTTCCACCAGCAGTGCCGGGTGCGGGCCGTTGTTGGTGACGGTGAGGCGGGACACCTGGGCGCCGCTGGCAAGTTCGGTGACGGCGACGTTTGCGTGGGTGCCGGTGCTGATACCGAGGCTTCCGGGGGCGGAGGTCCAGACGGGGAAGATGCTGAGCGGGCCGAGGCTGCTGCCGGCGCCGACGTGAAGCTGCGGAACTTTCATGATGACCTCCGTTTTATTTATCGCAGTTCTGCGTTAATTGCTTCCAGTATGCACGGGTTGCTTCTTTAGCGCAATACTGCGATAAATGGAGATGTGAAGGATTCCAAGAACACTCCAGGCCGGTCCCTGCTCGACTACCCGCGGCCGTCGGTGGCGGTGGATACGGCGGTGCTGACCGTGGCGGAGGGGAGCGTGTGCGTGCTGCTGGTTCGCCGCGCGGAGGATCATCAACACGGGAAGTGGGCCCTGCCGGGAACGTTCCTGCGTGAGGGCGAGACCCTGGCGGACGCGGTGCTGCGGTGCCTGCAGGAGAAAGCCTGGATTACGGGGCGGGTGCCGCGGCAGCTGCAGGTCTTTGACGAGCCGGGCCGTGATGACCGCGGCTGGGTCCTGTCAGTGGCGCACGTGGATGTGGTACCGCTGGCGGCTTTGGAGGAGGCGCTGACGTCCGACGGCGTACGGCTGGCTTCCGTGACAGGGGAACCGGAGCTGATCGCCGGGCTTCCCTATGGACACGCGGACATCGTGGCCAAGGCGGTGGATTGGCTGCGTGCTGCTTATGCGGAGGCGCCGGATCCTGGGGCGCTGCTCCATGAGCCGTTCACCCTTAAGGAGCTGCGGGAGCTGCATGAGGTGGTGGCTCGCGCACCGCTGATGCGGGACACGTTCCGGCGGTTTATGGAACCGAAGCTGAAGGGGACCGGGCAGATGTCCGACGGGACGCGGGGGAGGCCGTCGCGGTTATGGCTACGGGGAGACCGGCAGGGCAATTCGGCCTGAAGCCGCCCGCCGCAGTCAGGAAATCTTCGCGGAGAAACCCCTAGCCCGTCACCGTTGGCCAGTAGGTCAGCGGCGTGACGGCACCTCGTTTCTTGGCCGGCGTTCGGTAACCGTACTGGCCAATCACCCTGTCGAACACCGGACCTTCAAGCACCGGGCTGACCTGAAAGCCGCGCCTGCCAGTAATCGGGTCTTGCTCCCAGGCGTCCTGCCGAATCTTGAATAGGCCCCTCGTCACACCGCGGTGTACAGCCACAACATGTTCGATCCCGTCCCTTTCAATGCGGGACTGGCTCAACTTCCACCAGCAGCGCACGGAGTCGCCGAGCTCCGCAGCAAACAACGCTCTATCTCCGGTACTGAGCCACTCGGACTTGAAGCCGTAACCAGCGCGCACAGAGCCTCCGGGGGTCACTTCCTCCGCATCAACCCATGACTTTAGGGTGACCAACAACAGTGGCGGCGTATCGGCGCCAAGGTCCGGCGCTGCGAACTCTGAGACGATGTTCTCCAAGGTCTCGATCCCGTGTCCGTGCGACGATTCACGTCGGGCATTCGTGAGCTGATCCAAGTGCGCGAGCGGGTGAGGAGTTTGGCTCGGCATCAGTTGGAAGGAACTGAGCAGATCAATGGCTGCCGCCTCAACTTGGGTGTATTCGGACCCCATGCCGTGCCGCAGTATCCAGATTTCCGGTTCGAGACCGTCCTGGCGGATGCCATGGATAGCAGTGATCTTTCGAGAGTGCTCGCCTTGGGGTTCCTCTGTCGGCGCTGTTAGAGCATCGGCCTCCAGCCCGTGGTCGAGTACCCGCGTTCTGGTGCCCTTGCCAACGTAGAACGGATTCCCCGTTCGGGGGTCTATCAGCAGGTACACGTAGTTGCCCAGATACTCGGCAACCTGCTCTAGGACCTTTTTCTCAACCTTCATAGTTTGTCCGTCCTTGATGGGAACGGCTGCGGCCCAGCCGTTCGAGTGTCTTGTCGAGTAGCTCCCAGACTTCCTTCGTTTCTGGAGAGCGCGGTTGCGCAGCCAGTTCCATTAGTTGGGCACGTAGCCTGGACTCGGCCTCATTTAGTCCGGCGTCATAGGAGGGGGCCAGCAGATACGAGTGGTTGTCGGTTGCGTACGAGGCCATCATGTCGAGGAATATTTCAAGTTCGCGTCCTGCTGCCGCGAGGGCTGTGTGCACTTCTTCTTCGCCCGCGTTCTGCCCTGGTGCGCCGGACATGGGAAGGATGTCCAGATTTCCAGACCAGACAAGGCTCTGGAGGGGTTCATGGAAGAGCGAGAGTACGGTCCCCATCTGGTGCTCCTTGGAGCCCGTTGGCGGTAGCGCACGCCTGACGTCGTGGACAATCTCATGGAAGTGGTCATCGGCGAGCCCGAACCCCACAAACAACAAGTGATGGGTCAGCAGGTGTGCCTTGACCAGAGCGGACAGCGCTTCCCGGTTGCTGTTGTACCCGAGGTAGTCGTCACGGGTCAGCACAATGCTCTCCGGCGCACTGACCGAGCCATGGAGTTTCAGCAGCCAGTCATTGCCAACCGCAGGAATGTTCTCGGGCATGACCGTTCGCGGCCGTTGCGCATCTCCGCAGGCCATTTCGAAAAGCCGGTCATAGTTCAAGGTGATCGCCCCGGCAGAGGGCAGCGCGGCGAGAAGCGCGGGTGCCAGCCCATATCTCGGCACGTCGACCGCCGCAGCAACGGCTCGGCCAAAGGCCGCCCGAGATCCGTGCTGGTCGGCATAGAGCTGCTCCAGCACTCCGGCTTGGTCCAGCGGTCCCAGCCCCTGAAACGCCGCCGACTCTGCTTCTTTCAGGCGGACGCCGGTCCGCAACGTGTCGAGGAGTTGGCCCCAGCTGGGTGCGCCAGCGCTGACGCTGACTCCTGCGCCCAGGAATGGGACTAGGTGACCGGCGCCTGCAGTCTGCCCAAGGGATTTTGCCTTGGCATGCAGGTGGGGTTCTAGGGAAGGCCAGGACGAGCCGTCGGACGCCTCTCGGCGCAGCTTCTGAGCCAGTGAGAACGCGGCTCGGTCTCTCAGCACGAGCACAATGTCGACGTCGTAGCGACTGGCCAGTCCGGCGGAGGCATCGAGGATGGCACGCAGAGCAGCGCCAAGATGATTCCCGGCGCCCCCACCGGCGGTTCCGAAGAAGGGTAAGGCAAGGAGTCGATAAGGTCGGTCGTCGGGCAGCACTGGCACAGTCATGAGGGCGCTACGGACGAACGCCTCAAGACGTTCGGCGACGACGTCGGGCCCCCATGTACCGTCGTTCGGTACTGCCGTCATGATTGGCAGGGGTGATGCGGACTCCCAAGAGCGGATGGGTTCGGCGAGTGTGCTTCCGTCACGGAATTCCGCCGATGCAGATGCCGCTGCCATGCTGCGTAGCTCCGAATGTGCCCGCAGCCAAGGCTCCTCGATTTTGACAGTGCAGTCCGTAGGCAGCAGCCATGCGTCACACCGGAGATTCAGGATGTCGGCCAGGGCTACGAAAACGTGCGGTTGCGTCATGGAATCTGTTTATCAGAATTGGCCGAGAGCTGCGGGCAGTTCGTGGATAAGAGATGGCGTGCAGTATTCGGTCGCAATTTCGCTCGAACGCAGCTATACCATTGCCGTCGGGTACCGGTATCCGGATTACGGAAGGAAGTCCTATCGCTGGCGCCGCCAGATCGCGCAGGGCGTGATAATAAGCGCGCCGCCTCTGCACCAGGGCCAAAAGCTACAGCTTTCTTCGACTGTCTGTACTTGTCCGCAGTCGGAGCGAACCGGCGCAAGAGCTCTTCGTATTCGTTGAGTTCGACCCGAAGGAGAGCCGGTTGGATAGTGCTCGAATGATTGCAGCCGAAAGCTGGTGAAGTGCAGGAACTCGTCGATCTCAATAATCGTTCCGGTTTGCTGGTGCATGAAGCCACTTGGAAGGGTGTAGTTCGCTTGGCCGCCTGCTTAGTCGGGTTACCGCCAAGGGACATGAAAATGCAATTTCGTGCACCGGTCGCCGAAGTCTTGATCGGGTAAACCGAAGTGCCCTCTTTGATTGAGCCACGGTTTCTTATACCGAACAAGTTCCACACCTTCTTGGCGTGCTGAGAGTAGGTGCGCATTTTCACAGTCACCGACTGCTATGAACCGACTACAGAGTGAATCGAACTCCTTCCGCACAGGTGGTCTGGTCCTGAAAACCCCAAAGCAATGGTCGCGATCCAGGTCTCTTATTGGTGCCGTTCAACTACAGGGGCTTGCACATGCTGCGGCTTGCGCAGGCCCCCCGGTAGTTGGGCCAAGCTACAGAACGCATCCTTTCCACGGCAGCTGACGACTGATCCCCGGCGCGATCAGGCCAAACATAAGCTGCCATAGAAAATTGCTTATCCGGTACGGCTGTGGTCAGCCCTTAGGTCGAACCCTAGGCGCTCGGCTTCGTCCAAAATCTTCACTCCCTGAAGTGCCTGCTTTACAGAAGGCGCTCGCCCCTTTTCGAGGAGATTGCCCAAAGAGTAAGCAATTGATCGCTGAAAGGACTGCAGGTTACTGGTTTCTTTCGCCCATGAAGAGATAGCTTTCCACGTGTGGGAAGAGGCCATGATGACTCGCTTCAGCGCTTCCGTTTCTTCGTCGGATTTAGCCGCGGCGGCTTCGGGCGTGTCAGCCATGTTGTTGGGCCCGAGGTAGGGCGTCGAGGACTTTGTAAGGATGTCATCAGGGGCCAGCCAAGGAATGCCGCACACCGCGTCCCAGCACTCCTTCTTCTTGGCCCACTCCGTAACGTTCCTGGTGCCAGCACTTTGGAGGATCACCTCATGCACTCGGGGCACCAATTCCCTGATGACCTCTGCCAGCCGCTCAGGAAGCTGCTGTTCTTGCCATATCTTGTTGAGGTCGAGTCGCTGCTTTGATCCTCGCGACAGAAATGCCAACGTGTAGGCGACAGTCACAGACCTATAGCCTCCTAGAGCCAATTTGGTTACTATGCGTTCGGTTTCTTTCCAGAGGATCCCCTTGGCCACCAAGCGCTCGAAGTAGGCTTCGTCAGGTAGAGTTCGGTCGCCATTCTCTGTGCGTGATTGGAGGAACTCCCGGAAGTTCTTCTCGGCGCCTAGGCTGACAACGTGTGGCTTTTGCAGCCACATGTGTTCGTACTTGGCGACGTCGGTTTTGAGGATCTTCTGTGAGATTGGATGCTCGCTCTTGAAACTCCTCTGCGCCGCGGGTGTCCGTTCCCGTGCGACGGCGTCGGCGTACTGGCCCCGAGCTCGCTCGAAGAACCACCGCGTCATTTGGTGGGAGCCATCCTTGCCTGGAGCCCACTTAGAACGCGAAATCTGTTCCATGGCCACGTGGAACTTATCATTTGCCGTAAAGTCGGCCATGCGAACGGGATTTTGCGCGTTGGAAAATTGAGAAATTGATCGAGCCAATTCATGACGGACTTCATCGGCGACGACTGTCAGCTTCAGTTGCACTTGGACTTCGGAGAGATCTCGCTTGCTCTTGGAGAGCGCGTGGTAGAGCGAAGCTGTCGTCTGCCCACCATTAACGATCTGCACGTCATGCAGATTTGTCACCAAAGTCTGTTCCCCCCTGGTAGTTTTCTCAACGCCGGCCGCCGTCAGCGAAAGACCGTTGTTGTAGGCGAGAAACCGATCGGGCTCGGCTGCGATCGTGGACTGAATCCCTTGATTGATCTTGCCGCGCGTTTGTAGGAAGGAACGGACATTAAGCTCCAGAAGCCTAGGGCCATACAGGCCATAGATTCGAGCTAAGACATCTCCCGGGATAACCGCCAGATAGGATTCATAATCATCCGGGTCGCCAAAGGGTCCAAGCGCTTGAATGCCATCGATCCCGTAATCGGGAAAGTTGATATACACCGGCTCCTGCGCTTCCCCGGAGCTGTCAATTTTGTGAATGCGCTCCAAGTCCCACACCTCGACGGTCACTGGGCGCTCGCGGATATCTCCGAGAGCCGGGATTTCCGTTCGGAGGCGCAAATTGCTCAGAACCATCAGCCGGATGCTCTCGACTGTCGGCCATAGGGTCTTAATCTCAGAAACCACATCGTGAAGATCAGATGATTCGTCAACGTACTGGTCCAGGTTCATTGATGAGTGCGACGTAAATCCGCTCATCCCCGCTAACAACGGTTGTAGGTCGGCCTTGGTCAGACTGGAGATACCGTCTGTCGAGCGAAAGAGCGTACCAAAAACAGTGAGGCGGCTTCTCTCCTCATCCCAGTCCATACCTGAGCAAATCAACCCTGGCTTGGACACTACCGCGATCCGTGGATCATTTGCCTCACCTGCCTCGAGGAGGAGGTTCGCAGCATACTCTGTGAAGGCTTGGGCCAAGCTCTGGGGAGACTCCTCATTCTCCGCGGTGGAACGAACTTCCTGTGTGAGCTCGCCGTGAAACTGTTCGACCGTAGTCATGCGTAGGTCCTCCCAAAAACTTCCAAGACATCGTCGGCCGAAAGAACCCACGGACCACAAGATTCCAAGTCGATTTTGTAACTGACCTGATTAACTCCCTTTGGCAGGTCCGCCTCCGTGATCCTAGGAAAATCATCACGCACTTCTAACCACTGCTTTTTGCGCACTTCGAAGGTGTTGGTGTACTGGTCAGAGTGCTCATCGATGTAGCCGCTCCTGATGAGCCTGGCTTCCAATGTCAGACTGGCCTGTTCATGACCGCTCATAGCGGCCCGGACATCGGCCACCAAACTCGGAAGCTTGAATCCGATCCCGTCTCCCCTGATGTCGAGACTGTAGGTGGCCAGGAGGAAGGTCTCCGTCTGAACTAGGTCAAGTTGCCGTTCATTGGCGATGGTCACGTGGCGCGACCCAGTAGAGGATGTTGACTTGACTTCGACGGCAAGCCTGCCGTCACAGAAATCCTGAAGTGCTCGCTCCGGGCCGAACCAACTAATAGCCGCCCTCTCCGCTCCAGCGTATGGAATGAAGTAGTCCCGCAGCGTTAGTAGCTCTGCTACTAATCCAGCTTGTGCTTGGGCACTGAGACCTCGATGGGCAACGCTAAAGAATCCCTGCCACAAGGCCAGGCGGCGGACAATTGACCTTATTAGCTTCCCCGCCTCTAAGCCATCCACTGAACCGGTGATATCGCGGGCTAGAGCCTTAAACACAGACGTGACCTCTGCAGCTGACTCCAAGACTCGCAATTCAAGAATTCCCCCTCCCGCATCGATCAAACTGATGTCGAGCCCCGCTACGGGAGGAAGGATTTCTTGGATCTCACTAAGCTGAGCGGGCGCCCTGAAGAGGAGGCCCCTTCGCCGCCCAGATGTGAAGCTGACCAGCGCGAAACGGTCTTGGCCTGGTGGCGACGGCAGCCGCCTTCGAACCTCCCCTTGGCTTGAGTGACTCGACTCCAACGACCTCCAGGCGTCGTTGAGACCAAGGTCTTGGAGGGCTGGTCTGTCAGGTCCGCTATTCACCTGCTTCACCTTCATCGTCGTCTTCGAACATGGCATCCCAATAGACCGAGTTCACCTGATACTCAACGGCCAGATCGTTATCACTTTGAGGGAATGAAACAGCAAATCCCACGAGGGGAGTAGGCCCTCCGTCCGTTGTTTGGGACTCTTGGAGCAGATCTTCGTGGAGTAGTTCCTTGGGGTTCAACGGGTACACCATCAGGTAGCCCTTGGTCTTGTCCCGAACCATCCTTTCAGCAGCAGCTGACGGACGAGTTGGCCTCTCGGTCCCCGCCTTGGCCTCTCCAGCATCGAAGCGTTCCTGAGCCCAGCCAAGGGCTCGGTTCCATTCTTCAGATCCCTTCTGGAGCGGCAAAAGTTCGTCTCCGGAACTCACAAGTCTTTTGATCGTCACCCTCGGCTGCCGAACCCGAGCGCTTTCTGATTCCTGGATTTGGTCCTCGCGCTTAGGGAAAGGTGCACGAACAAACAAGCCTAATACTTTACCGGTGGACGTCGTTCCGAATCCCTCCGCATCATTAGGCGATTGGCGCGATCCGATCAAAACAGTCCAATTGTCAAGCTCAGGATCGTCCAAATGCCTGCATTGCCGAATGTAGTCAACGAGCGGCTTCGGGAGGCCGCGGCCAGCATCCCTGTGCGCGGCATAGGAACTCAAGAAATCAAGGACGACACCAGCGTTAACTTCTGCAACTTGTGATCGCTCTAAAATGCCCGGCCTAACGTCGCAAGCAGTCATCAGGTCATCTAACGCCTCCCAGTTCCTTTCCCGGGAAACGGCAGAAGTGTCAAAAAGCAGAGTTTCGCATTGAGTGCCTGCGAAGGATACTCGAAGGCTTTGCGCGTTCCTTGACTTATTGCGCGCAGTGACCATGAGGCCATCAGGGTGCTGTTGGACCCGCAGGCCAAAGTCCTTCGGTGTTTTGTTCATTTGCGCCATAATGTCAAATTCACGGTACAGCTTGGCGGTCGCATTAGTAATTCGCTCATACCAGGTTACTAACTGGCTGGTCGTGAAAATTCGGCACAAGTCGAGGTATCCTGGGCGATATCCAAACCACCTACCCATCTGCATTAGAGTGTCATACATTCTCGATGCCCTGAGATAGTAAGAGGTCGTTAACCCTTCGAGAGTAAGTCCGCGAGAAAGTTTGTCTCCTCCAACGGCAATAACGGTAAGCCCCTCAGGTCGAGAGGAATACATCAGTGAATCCTTAACAGACCCATTAACTACCTGCACTTCGACTTCATTCAGGACGGAAGAAATAGCGCCGGCGACTTCATACCACGGCGACATCTCCATGCAGTCGGACCTTGATTCCTCTTGCCGCAGCATCGTGGAGTTCGTGCTAACGAAATCCAGCTCGTACAACTGTTTCAATTGGGAGAGATACCCTGAGTCGCTGCCATTTTCGTGCCGGACGGAATCGCGGAGTTCCTTGACATAGTCGTCTACTTGAAGTCGGACACCTTCTTGAACATCTTTGAAGCGCGTCACGTGAATAAGCATGGAAGAATGCTTGCTTTTAATCGGACGAAGACGTTTGATCGCGGAGGAAATAATGAACGATTGAATTGCGGTCTTCATTGATTCGGGAAGCTCGCCGTCTGGCACATCTATCTTTTTATGCCCGTCGGGCAACCAAAATTCGTGGTCCTCGACGGTCCGAAGAGTGGGAATTGGGGCTACGCTTTCCAGTCCAACGTCTGTGTCTTCGTCCAATCCAAAAAAGCGGATCGGACCGGAATAGTTGGAAGGCTCCGGGAGCCTGATGATGAAGTGTTCTGGAAAAAGGTCGTTACCGACAGAACGGTGTTTTGCCTTCGGGTCAATGAAGATGTTGGCAAACGGCGTGGCAGTGTAGGCGACGTAAGCACTCTGCTCGAAGGTATCCAAGATCTGACGGATGAGTCCGTTGATCTTGGACGGGTCTGCCTCGTCGTCTGTGAGCTTTCTCTGGCTGGTGTCGACGGACGCGTAATCTGCCTCATCGTCAAGCACCAGGAGTGGAAGCTTCTGAACTATTTTTTTATTCGTCTCGGGGTCTACCGTGTGCGTGAGCTCGGTAGCCCACCTGAAGACGTTGGACAGTATTGAGGCATTCTTCTTCACCACGAGGATTACAGGGTCGCCACCTAATGATTGCAGCGCTCTCTTCGCGGTACTAAGGCTGAAATCACCATTCGACTCAACCGTTGTCGAGCAGTTGATTCTTAGGAAGGGTCCTGATTTAAGACCAACACCTGTCTTGGGCGACTGTCCGGTATTGCTAAAGGTGTCAACTGTATTGAAGCCCAGCACACCTTCATTGACGCGCTGCTGCGTTTGGCTTCGTAGACTATCGTGTGCGCCGGCTAAAACAATTACGAGCTTATACCCTGAATCAATGGCTTTGTTGATGAGTCCGATGTAGTTGGATGTTTTACCCGACTGCACCTGGCCGGCGACGAGGCCCCGGCGCTCCCACTTTCCCTCCTTCGTGGGGTCTTCGAGTGCATCCAGTATCTTGTCGGTAACTAGTCCTACGGACTTATCGAAAATATGGCTAGGTCGGCCCTCATCCTCGATCATCAGGCGTCGGTATCTGTCCCAGAAGCGCCACTCGATGTTTGACTTCCGCGCTGTCAGCCAAGGCTCATGATCCGTCGGGTCATAGAGGCCGTCACCGCTTCCTACGTAGGTGTTGAACTCTTTCTCAAGCTGGCGAACAATCTCGTTCAGATCCTTGTCATCAGCGGGCTCTAAACCTCTTTGGACAGAGAAGTCATGAGCATCATTGACTGCAGACTCGATGTCTTCTCTCGTAAGGAGGGATCGATCTTGCTGAAAGTCCTCAAGGTCGACCCGAGCGAGCTTAATAACGCGTTCAAGAATCCTCATTCGACTCCAACTTTCTCCTTGTAGGCGGCCACGATCTCAGGGTAAAGCGAAAAAGGCTCCACGGTTGATAGGTCATTGAGGGCGGTGGCGACGTCCCGCCCTCGATTTGTCATTCGTTGGCATAGAAAATCGAGATCTGCCATCACCTCGTTCGCGTTGCCCTCGTACGGCCGATGCGATGACTCGATACCGTCGGCTACATGAATTGCTATCTGCGTTAGCGGGAGCGTCTCCTCAACGAAGCGAAGTAGACGCCGTATCTCATCTTGGGCTCCAGGAGCTGCCTCCATCAACTGCGTAACGACCGGGTTTTCACGATTGATTCTGTAAGTGATCTTCCCGTCGCGGTCTTTGTATTCCCGCCAAGCAAAGACGAAGTCCTGGGCAGCAGTTCGGGCGCTGAATTGCCCCCTAAATCTGTATACCGATTGCGCTTTGGACTTCGTATCACGGGCAATGCGGCGGAGGTCGGTTACCAGGGCGGCTGGAGGACGTACATGCGACTTTCGGACATCCACTTGCCAGTGGTGGTCCAATTCAACGGGAAAGTCGAGCGCGATCCGGGCAAGCTTCGCATGTTCTTCCTTCATTCCGCCCACACCCAGCCAGCTGCCGGCCACGAGAAGTCTGTCATTGCGATAGACATAAAAACCTTGGTTCGCGTTCCACCCTGCAACCCCCGCTGCCTCACGGTGCTCGTGATCGGATATCTTGCTCTTGTGCGGGAGGACGTACGAGGTGACTTTCACTACGCTGCCGTCTAAGGGGAGGTGCTCTTCGCCGCCTGACCAAGTCCCCAAGTGGGATGCCATGAATGGGTCCCATGGGGTAATCAGTTCCCCGTTTAAGTTAATCTTTAGGGCTCGTCTCGCTGACAGGAAGCGATGGAAGGTCAATGCTAAGTGCCGTTCAACGCGATCAGCCACTGCGAGAAACTGTGTCTTTGTGGCACGTCCCCCACTATCATCAAGTCCGACCAAGCGATCACACTTTGTCCAAATAACCGCTGTTCCTGCTCCGGGTATTGAAATATCGTCGATGACTTGTTCTGGCAGGGTGGTCCTTAGTCGCCATTGCCCGGTCGCTCGTACTTCGTCCAAATCCCAGCGACGCACAGCAATGCCCGATCCGTCGGAGCTCACCACGGTGAGCTCCCGCGCTTGAGAGATGGAAGCGGTCTTCAAGCCTAGGCCGAAACGACCCAGATCGCCGGTAGAGCGTTCTTCAAGCGGGCTTCTGCTTCCTAGGCGCATGGCGTCTAGAAGCTGTTGTGCCCCCATACCACAACCGTCATCTTTGACGACAACGTAGCAGTCGCCGTCATTCCACTGGAATGAGATAAATATGTTCTTTGCTTTGGCCGCAATGCTGTTGTCCACTAAGTCAGCGATAGCAGTTTCTGGCGTGTAGCCGAAAGCTCGCAGCGATTCAAATATTGGACTTGCGCTGGGTTCAACAAGATCCCAGTCATCACCATTGATGTTCAATTCAACCCCTTGGTTCAAGTCGAGCAGCTAGTTCAGCAGTGCCCGTACTATGTCGCCGATTTGGTACGCCAGGTACGGTGGAACCGCGTTCCCTATCTGCGTGTACTGCTGTGTTCTGTTGCCCAAAAATGCATAGTTATCCGGAAAAGTCTGAAGCCTTGCAGCTTCCCGGACCGTCAGACTCCGCATCTGCGAGGGATCCGGGTGGATGTAGTAGTGGCCATCCTTCGCGATGTGTGAAACAACAGTCGAAGACGGCTTATCCCACACTTGGACTTTGAACCGGTCGGCGAATGCTTTGGATTCCAATCGGGCCGTGTTGTGGTTAGGAAGCAAATCAACATTAAACTCGGAAAGGAGGGGCGACCGGAGGTTGACGGCCCCAAACGCTGCCGCGAAGAAGTAGCGGTATAGGTCTGGTTCCATGTGGCCCCGGGACACGTGGTTGGCGAAGCCGCCAATAGCCGAATCAGCCAACCATCGCTGGAGGTCGGTCTGGGCTTCAACGACTTTTTGCCCTCGAACAAACTCTTGCCCAAGAGGCGGGACTGGTCGCAACGGCTCCGCAAATCCATCCACGGACTCCTTCACCATGCGGTGCGCCAAGCTGCGGATGCCTGCCCAGAGGCCAACGTCATCTCGACCACGGGAAATACGGGACCGTATAGCAGGAAGATGCCCTATAGCTTCCCGGACCGTTGCTTGCGTGTCCCGCCTTTGAAGGATGTTTGGTTTTTTGCCTATATCGGACCGGACTCCTAGGAGGATCACACGGTGGCGCTGTTGCGGCACACCGTGTTCCTCCGACCGAATGATGAAGTCCCGGGGCGCTAAGTTTTCAGGTTCGTTAGGCACTGTCAGTGAGTAGATGACATACTCCGCATCGCCGCCCTCGTTCCTGAGATCCTCGCGGATACGGGCAAACATCGGCTGTCCGCCATGGGTCGATGAGAGTAGGCCCTTGACGTTCTCCATGACGAAAACGGCCGGCGAGAATTTTCTGATGATGTGAAGGTACTCCTGATAGAGGAAGTGCTTCTTGTCATCTTCAAAGGTCAAGTCGTTCGCTCTTCGAGAACGCCCAACTAGGGAATAAGCCTGGCAGGGCGGCCCACCGATCAGAACCCAGTCTCTGGCGCCATCCAGCGCAACTTTTATGTGAAGGTCGGACACTTCTCGAGTATCAGGTCCGAGTTCGAGTTGATGGACATGGTGTGAGGCGCGCTCCAGAGCAGCCGCCATCTTGCCGTCTCGACGGAGTTCGTGTTCAGTTATCTCTCCACGAAGAAACCGGTAGTAGGCACTCGGCACTTGGCCTCGGTCCCGCAGATCCCGAAAGGCACTCCGCAACGTCAGGGTCGAGTGGGCCGAGCGTTCCATCTCGATTGCAGAAACGGATTCGAAAGCAGGTTGCCCCTCAGCCGTGACTGATGCAAACCCCTCGCCCAAGCCGCCTGGCCCGGCGAAAATATCAATGATGGGGATAACTCCCACGCTTGCCTCTTTACTACCTCTGTACACGCGCCCATGACGCGAAACCACGAGCGGCTATCAGCCGCGTTTGCATAAAACTACTACCCACCGCCGACAATCTTGGCCTAGGCCCGGAAGACGGCATCCATAGAGCATATCGGGCCCGGACGGACTCGACGTGCTGCAAGTCGATTGCCGCCGTCCGCGTCCCGACGCTGTCGAAAACTGCCAATTGAAAACTGCCTAGACTCACGTTCTACGGCCGCAAGTTCAGTGGCTTTATCTCGGCCCCGTCCTTAATCAACCCCAACAAGTCGTCCTGCCGAGCCTGGCCCAAAGTCAGACGGTACTTCGCCAAGCCAGCAACCATGTGCTTGGTCCGCGGGACATCCCGGCTTAGCGGGTGGTCCAGCAACCGGCGCTCAATCTTGTGATTTCCAGGATGAATCCAATGAGGAGCAAACTCAGTGCTTGCGGTCTCGGGCTGTGCAGCGATGTCGGCCCGCCGCAACCTCGAACAGCGTCCCCCAAGGGTCACTCACCCCGGGCTTCAGCACTGCAGCACCATGAGCAGCAGCAACATTTTTTCGAACGGCATCCCCCAGATACCGGTGCACACGCCCCTCCCGCTGTTCGAAATCGACAGGGTTGCCAAGAACATTCCAATGGACAACCGAGTGGGCCCACCAGTGGAAATCGATGCCCTCTTGGCCCACAGACGTGGAGGCCAAGACGAACGGCCAAAACGGACTGTAAAACTGATAACGCGCGGGTTCAAGGCGTCGACGCCGGAGCTGACGGCCACGGAGAAGGCGACGGTCGAGGCCGCCGCCTGACCCTGACAGTTTGTAGTGTGGCCGCCGGGTCGAGGGAAGGGAAGCCGTGAGGATTGCGCTGGGGCAGCTGGAGTCGGGACATCCGGGCGAACCTCGCCGCGATCGACCGGCTTACAGCGCAGGCAGCGCGCGGCGGCGCCGCGCTGGTCGCCTTCCCGGAGTACGCCACATATGAGAAGAAGAAGGTGTAAGCGACGTTCCCTGGGGTGGCCGAGCCACTGGACGGACGGCCCCCGCCTGCCGGAATCTCGCCACCGCCTGCCGCCACCGTATCGCACTGTGGCGGGCGTGGTGGAAACCTCGGACGAGCCGGGCAGGGTGTACAACACGCTGGTGGCGTTCGGGCCCGACGGCGGCCGGCTGGCTTCCTACCGGAAGATCCACCTTTTCGACGCGCAGGGCTTCGGGGAGTCAACGTTCATCAAGCCGGGCCCGTCCACCACGCCTGTGGCGTTCGAGCACGGGGGAGTGCGGTTCGGGCTGATGACCTGCTACGGCTTGCGGTTCCCTGACGTTGCCAAGCCACTGGCCGCCGCAGGTTCTGCTGGTCTGCTAGTCCCGGGTGCCGGATCTTCACTGCCAACTGAGAACGAGCGATGCCGCCTTGGTTGGATTTGTGACCCGATCGCTTTGTAAAACCGATATTTCTCCCCAATCTGCCAAGCTCATTTTGGTGTTCTAGCGTCAAAATGCGATTGAGGCCATAGAGTTCTAGTCATGTTGAATTCCCAGCCCATGGACTCTGGAGGTAGCGCTTGAAGGCTCAAGATACGAAGATTCAGCAGCTTATCCGTACGGATCATCAGTTTGTGATCCCGGTATATCAGCGACCCTACGTCTGGGAGGAGAAACACTGGGATTCTCTTTGGACGGATATATCAATGGCAGCTGAAGAAGCGGAGCGAGTCGCAGCCGCTCCGCATTCCGAGAAGTCCCCCAAAACACATTTTGTGGGCGCCATAGTCATTGAACCCATGGCAAATCGACCTAGTAGGGTCAATAGGTCTCTGGTAGTGGACGGTCAGCAGCGGCTAACGACCCTCCAGATTCTGATGTCAAGCGCTGGTTTTCAAGCAAAAAAGCGGGGCTATCCGAAGTTGCAGCGCAATCTGCATGCACTGGTATTCAATCAGGACTACTGGGAACATCCGGAGGACCGACCTATGCTGGTCCCGTCCTTAGCTGATAGGGAAGCCTTCTTCTCAGCCACCTCCGAGTTTCCGCTAAGGAGTGACGCAACCCGGGGCCCTCTTGGCGCACGCAACTTCTTTGACGAAGCTATCGCCGAGTGGTTGGACGAAGCATCCGATCCGGAATTAAGGTTGGAGGGTCTTTCCTCCGCCATCCGCAACAGACTGGCAATTGTGGAAGTGTTGCTAGATGAAAAGGATGATCCCCAAGTCATTTTTGAAAATCTCAACTACGAAGGGCAGCGGCTTTCGCCCTCGGATCTGGTAAAGAACTCGTTGTTTCGGCAGATCCAGCGAGAAGGCGGGAACGCGGATGAACTTCATCAAAAGTACTGGGTGCAGTTCGATCGGGCTGAATGGCAGCAGGAAAGGACTCTCGGTCGCTTCAAGCGAAGTAAACTCGATACGCTAGTCTCGAATTGGCTTGTAATCGAGAAAAAGGCGACCGTTTCTACGGCTGGTTTCTTCAGTGAGTTCCGCGAGTGGCTGGAGGACTCAAAGGAGTCCGCTTCCGGTGTAGTTCGTTCTATCCACGATCTGAGCCAAGTTCAATTCACCCTAGAAAACTCGCCGATAGACACTCCAACCGGTCGGCTTATCGATCGATTAGCCCATATGCAGATATCAGTTATCTGGCCATTTATCCTAAAACTGCAGACGCTTCCTTCACTTCAGCCGCATGGTCGTGATTCGATCATGGATATGCTTGATTCGTACTTTTTCCGGCGAATGATATGCAGGTTATCCACTAAGGATTACAACCAGCTTACTGCTGAGCTTCTTCGAGTGGTGAGCCAGGACGGCGTGGACCCGGTGGTGGCAGTCCGTGATTACCTTCTACGCCAGTCAGCAAGCTCTAGGGCTTGGCCCACAGATTCTCAGGTGGCCCAGAGGCTTGAGAACTACCCTATTTACAACACTATGTCGCGTCTAAATATTCGCATCTTGCTGGTTGGAATTGAAAACGCTCTACGTCAAAAGCGCTCGGAAGCACTTTTTGACCGTTCGATCGAGTTGTCAATAGAACATCTTCTTCCTCAAGAATGGGAACAGAATTATCCGCTGACCGATTCGTCCATTGAAGGGAAGCAGCGAAGAGAGTTTATGGTTAATCGCCTCGGAAATCTTACGCTCCTAACCCAAGGTCTTAACTCTATGGTTGGCAATGCTCCTTGGTATAAGAAGCGTGTCGGAATTCAGAAGAACGCCGTAATGCTAATCACCTCCGCATCGGTGCTGCAGCCGCCCCCTGATGTCGAAGACCCGAATTGGTTGGATTCTTGGACCGATGAGAAGATTCAGGTTCGGAATGATTACTTTGCAAAGTTGATTCTCGAAAACTGGAGGCGGTAAGTACTTCGGCAGATTCGGGAGAACCGGAAGCTCGCCAAGAGAGTGCGGCTAGAAAGCCTGCCGGACATGACTGTTCGGCAGGCCCAACAGCCGGTGACGTCGTGGGCTATCAACTGAGAAGCGACGACGTCCGGGAAACTGGGCGGGATTGGCCTTTCCCGATTGCAGTTATTAGCTTGGCGCAGTGAACACATCAACTGGGGGACCGTCGTTAAAACAATTCACAGAAAGGTCTATATGTACTGTTGAGGACCGAGAGGCTGGTGGCGAGCCTGTCTGAGGTTCCTGAACTGGAACCGCATTTCGAGCCAGTTGAGGACGAAGACTCCCCAGATATTCTCTCCCGTCACGTCGCAGAGGCCGTGCGGCGGGCACTTGCTGTAGCAGAGCCAACCGAACGCGTTACGCTCGCTAACAAACTCCTCCAAGAGCTTCACCACACTAACAGCATTGCCGAGGGTCCCACCCAACTCCAGTCGCTCCACCGCCCGGCTACGCTTAGACGCCGCCAACTCCGTCGCCCCACCACCGGACTCAGCGATTCAGCGCTCCTAACCAACAGCAAGGGTGATCCCAATCTCGCTGCCGAGCTTAGGGCGGAGATAGAGTCCGCCAATACTGTGGACCTCCTATGCGCCTTCGTCCGCTGGACCGGCCTGCGGCTCCTCCAGCCAGTGCTTGAGCAACTGAAGGAACGCCCGGCAAAACTACGGGTCATCACCACCACTTACATGGGCGCCACGGAACGGCGCGCCATCGACGAGCTCGTCAACCGCTACGGGGCCGAGGTGAAGATTAGCTACGAAACCCAGGCGACAAGGCTGCATGCCAAGGCCTGGCTGTTCCGCCGTAACACCGGATTCGACACCGCCTACGTAGGCAGCTCCAACCTGAGTCAGGCTGCCCTCCTCGACGGGCTTGAATGGAACGTTCGCCTCAGTTCTGTCGCAACGCCCGCCCTCCTGCAAAAGTTCGAGGTCACCTTCGACAGCTACTGGGAGCAGCGAGCCTTCCAAAGCTACGACCCTGAACGCGACGGCGACAAGCTCGACGCCGCACTGGGACGCAACGGGGGCCGCCGCACGGCGGCGCCGGATGCAACCACGGGTCTCGAAGTCCAGCCGTTCCTTCATCAGGAGGAGATGCTGGAGGACCTTGAGTCGGAACGGCTTAAGGGCTTCAACCACAACCTCCTGGTCGCCGCCACCGGCACCGGCAAAACAGTCATCGCTGCACTGGACTACAAACGACTCTGCGAAGTTGCCGGCCACGACCTGAAGCTGCTCTTCGTCGCCCACCGGCAGGAAATCCTGAAGCAGGCCATGCGCACCTATCGCGACGTCATGCAGGACGGCGCCTTCGGTGAACTCTACGTGGGGGAGAATAAGCCGCAAGAGTGGAAGCACGTCTTCGCCTCCGTCCAATCGCTGTCCTCACTCGGCATCGAGCAGCTGGAACCGGACTTCTTCGGCGTCGTCGTAATCGATGAGTTCCACCACGCCATGGCACCCACCTACCGCCGCCTGCTCGACTATCTGAAACCGCAGCAGCTCCTTGGACTTACGGCGACTCCGGAACGCGGAGACGGTGTCGACGTCGCCAAGCAATTCTTCGACGGCCGTACCGCCAGCGAACTGCGCCTGTGGGACGCCCTGGACGCTGACCTGCTGGTGCCGTTCCACTATTTCGGCGTCGCGGACGATGTCGACCTGAGCCAGTTGGAGTGGAAACGCGGCAACTACGACACCAACCAGCTGAGCGCCCTGTACACCGGAAACGACGCCCGCGCCGCCAAGGTGATCCGCGAGCTCCGGGATAAAGTCACCAGCACCGACCAGATGCGGGCCATCGGCTTCTGTGTCTCCGTGCAGCACGCCCGCTACATGGCCGAGGTGTTCGACCGGGCCGGCATCGCCTCGGTAGCCGTCGACGGCACGACTGATAATTCTGACCGCGAGGAAGCCCTGCGGCGCCTGGGCAAGCGGGAGATCAACTGCATCTTCGCCGTCGACCTTTTCAACGAAGGCCTGGACGTGCCGCAAGTGGACACCATCCTGCTGCTCCGGCCCACGCAGAGCGCCACGATCTTCCTCCAGCAGTTGGGACGCGGGCTTCGCCGTGCGGAGGGTAAAGCGGTGCTGACGGTCCTGGACTTCATCGGCCAGCAGCGCCGTGAGTTCCGCTTTGATTTGCGCTACCGGGCGCTGACGGGCTATGGGCGCAAGGAGCTGGAGAAGGCTGTTGAGGATGAGTTCCCGTACCTGCCGTCCGGCTCGCAGATCGTGCTGGACCGGGTCGCGCAGAAGGTGGTGCTGGACAATATTAAGGCACAGCTCCGGTTCAACCGGGCACAGCTGATCCGGGAGATTGCCTCGTACGCCGAGACCGAGCTGGAGGCCTATCTGGAGCGGTCGGGGAACGACGTGAAGACGATCTACCGTTCCACCAGGGACTCGTGGACCGGCTACCTCCGCCAATCAGGGTTGCTCGAGGGGTTCTCGCCCCTGGAGACCGTCCTTCGCGGGAAAATTGAGGAGCTGTCGGACGCGGAGGAAAAGAAGCTGCTGGGCCGCATGGCCGCGCTGATTCACGTGGACGATCCGGAGCGCGCCGCTGCCTATTCCATGCTGGTTGCTCCAGACGCACCTCGCTACGCAGATCTTGGCATGCGCGAGCAAGCTTTCGCGCGAATGCTTTTTTACACGCTGTGGGATGATGGCGGGGGGTTTACAACGTACGACGGCGGGCTGGACCATCTGCGCAGCTACCAGTTTGTGTGCCGCGAGATCCGCCAGGTTGTGAAGCTGGGAGTGGCGGCGTCCAAACACGCAGCCAAGGGCCTTGGTGCAGGGTTGCAGCACATACCGCTGCTCTCACATGCCACGTATCGGCGCGAGGAGACTCTGGCGGCGCTGCAGTACGGCTCCCTGGAACAGGGGAAGAACGTCCAGCACCGGGAGGGCGTTGCATGGTGCCCGGCGACCTCCACAGATGCCTTCTTTGTCACCCTGAATAAGGATGACAAGAAGCACTCGGCGACCACAATGTACAAGGACTATGCCATCAGTCCAGAGCTGTTTCACTGGGAGTCGCAGAATGCTACGTCGCCTTCTAGCCCGACGGGACGGCGCTACCTGGATCGGGGTTCGCGGATTTTGATTTTCACGAGGGACACGGCGGAAGACGAGACCGGACTGACAGTTCCGTACACGTGCCTGGGCCAAGTGGACTATGTGCAGCATTCGGGCGAGAAGCCGATCGCGATCACCTGGAAGCTTCACCGGTCGATGCCGGCGGATGTATTTGCTACAGCGGCGGCAGTGGCACATTGACGACGGTTGACCCAACTTTCCTGATGCGAGCCTGAGGGGCTGCGGGGTGATGCATTGGCCCTGCCAGGCAAGGCACCGGTCCGCATTGAATTCTTGATGATGGTCCGCCGCGGCCACTTTGAGCGGTACGTTCCCCGCGGGAGCCCTCGACCCTGACCCCCGCCTTGAAGCCTTTTACGTCGGTATTCCGGTACCAACCAGTCACATTCGACATGCGAGGACCCTGTTGGGCTGCTCGTCGTTGCATGCCTTTTGTCGCTCCTTTTCAGCCGAAGCTCCCTTCGTCGCGACCCACGGCTGGGAGACCCTGGAGACCTCCTCATCCAATACACGCTCCGGATATGACTCACTGGTGTCGACCTCCACTGCCCGAGCACAGCCCCTAGGATGGCGGGGTGACTGAAGAACAACCGAAGCGCCGGTTCCTGACCATCGAACAGGTCGCGGACGAGCTGAACGTCAAGGCAACGCAGGTCCGGGTCCTCATCAAGACCGGAGAGCTCCGCGGAATTCAGATCGGTGCCCGTGGTGTTTGGCGCATCGGCGCCCAGGACTTAGAGGATTACATCACCGAGGCTTACCGGCGCACCGAAGAGCGCATTGCCGTCGGCGACCTCGAGGGTGCCGGGTCGGAGGCCGAGGAGGCGTAGCGGAAGTACGAGGCCGCCCTTGGACTCTCGCCATGATGAAGTGGCTTCGGCGTCACCATATCTGGCACTGGCGGTCGGTTACGTGCTGTTCTACGTGGTTGCCGTCGAGGTACGAATGCTGTTTGGCACACGCAGCGTGCTGGATGCTCTGGTAGCCGCGTTCATGGAAAAGTTGGTCTACTCGCTGGTGGCGGTAGTTCAGATACGTAGGCGTCGGAACTCCAATCGGCGCCTTCCAAAACCATGTCGGTTCAGGGTGTTTATTCGCATCCTTACTCCCCGCCGGGCCCGCTCAGGAATCTGGAATCAGGGGATAGCTACGCCGGGGAGGGGCTCCTTGCGGTTCCAGCTCCGTCTATTAAACCTTAAGCCTTCAGGGCGTCCCACAGACTTGAAGATGTGAGAGATCCCGCCGGAACGCCGATAGATCGCCGGGAAGGAACGCAAATGTATGCCCTCGTATGGCATCCGGTCAGTGAACCTGCTGACAGAAGGCGGCCGGGTGGGACTCGCTGCGAGCCCGGAGTCGCTGAACAGGCGCACTCCAGCCATCCGGCGAGGTGCTGCCCCGTCGCCTTGCACCCATGATTGATTGATGCCGCGCGCAGCGCTACCCCCAATCATGAGAAGGGCCAGCGCCGTTCCGGTAATAAAAGAGTTATCGATCTTCTGGAAACACGGATAGTCCCCGTAATCGGGCAAAAATTATGGCGAAGTCGAGTCCCATTGAGCTTCTGATACGCGCGGTTGTTTGTTCCGTGGGCGTACTTCTTCACAATTAGCATCCCTGTGCATTCTCGGCAAAGTTTCTGTCAGGTTCGTGCTTGCCGACTTGTTCCTGGCCTACCCTGCAGCGACTTTGTGGGTGCGGCGGCAAAGATACCGCAAATGTTGTTGGGACTGGCGCGAGAGCACGGACTTCGACTAGTTGGCCTAAAAATAGTCCACTGACACCCGGCAGGGGCAGGAGTACCACGGCCATGAACGGAATGAGCCTGCCGGCTTCCTGGGATAGCGGCAGCAGCAGATCACAAGGAGCAGCATTATGGCGATGTAACTTGTCCTGCACCGGGGGTGGCGGCTACGACGCGGGACGGAAGGTCTACGACTCGGTCGCTGGTAGGCAAAAGGATGGCGGCGTTACCGAGGAGTCGGTGCACCGGGTGGCAGATGACCCCCGACAATGTCCTGGTAATCCACCCAACAGCGTGGACACTGCGCTGGCATTCTTCTCCCGGGACGACCTGAGGGAAGCGCTGCAGTCGGCGGCGTTCAGGGCGATCTCGGAATGAATTCTTCTAGTGAACCGGGAGGCCCGGCGGCCGTCCCCCTGGCGGCCACTGGGCGCCCCGCTGACAAGACCCTGGAGCGCCTAGGTCAGGGCGAATGGGGTCCCCTGCTCTTGCTCTTCGGTCTCCTACCCTGCCGCCAGCCGGGGATGACCTCGTTAAGCTGGGCTTCCTTGGCCGCGGTCAGCTTCCCGGCCCGGTGGTCGATGCGTTGCGTGTGCAGCCATACGCCCAGGGTGCGTTCGTCCCGCTCGTCGGTCTTTTGGTGCCGTGGCCAGTCGTTACCGCCGGCCAGCCAGGCGGCGACCTCAGTCAGGCGGTCCTTCCATCGGACGGCGTCGGCTTCGCGCTTGGCGGTATTCTGTCGCCAGCCAGGGATCGAGTCCAGGGCTTCAGCGTAGGTGGGGGAGAGGGTGCCCTTCGCGTCGTCTTTGCGGCGGCGGGTCAGCCACTCAGCCATGGTTGATTCACGGCGGGACAGGCCGCTGACCGGCAACCGGCCCTCGGTCTCATGGAAGGCTAGGACGTCCTGCAGGTTCCGCTGGCCGGCCTCCGTCACACGACCCGGAACGGGCCTGGCCGCCGCATGGTGTGTATCCCGCAGGCCCGGGTCCTGTTTTGCAGCGATGGCGAGGTGATAGCGGATCACCGACTGGGCCACCCCTGTCACTGCCGAGATTTTGCTGGCCGGGATGCCGTTCCGGTACATCAACACCCACTCCGGGTACGGCGTCAAACGCTTGGTCTGTGTCATCGAAATTGGTCGGGCTGCGGTGCGCCGTGGAGGCCGGCGCCGGTGAGCCAGTCAATCTTGCGGAGGCCCCGGAAGACCGCGGTCACGATCAGGGCGACACCGAGCAACAGCAGCATTTCGCCGCATAGCGAGAGGGACGTATAGAGGTCCTCGTCGTTTCGGTACGCCTCCTTTCCTGCATGGCAAGTTATGGGGGATAGGAGCCAACACCCGATCGGTAGTGCTATGGTGCGGGTCAGGAAGATGCAGGCGTTGAGGCGCATCAGTTGGCCCCGGCCCGGGCCGCCGCTTCCGCTCCTCGATCCGCAGCCGCAGCCGCAAAATGATGATAGTCAGCACCAGGGCGTACAAAGGCAGGACGGCCGCCGCGATCATGAAGATTACCTACAGAAACCCCAATGATGCCGAAGGCTGGACTCAAACTCATTAGTACCCCCAATAGTCGATGTCCCTAGGCTATGCGAGGAGTTCGTCAGAGCTCTGCCTTCACGGCGACTGGTTCCTTTTGGGGCGGGCAAGCAGTTGGGAGATAAGCACCTCCGTCTTCGACCGGTGGTGTATAACTGAGATCGGTGCCAGGGCTGCCAATCTGATGAAGACGGCGGTGCAGATCACCCAAAAGTAGGGTGGCCGGCATTGTCAGCGATCAGGAATATGCCCAAGATGGCAAAGGCGCCGATGATAAGCGGGCCAATTCACACCAACTGTCTTTCCTGACGAATAATCTTGGCCAGATCGCGGTGCCATTGCTCCCGATTCGCGTCCGCTGGAAGGCGCCACCGACTTGCTTGATATCAACTCCGAGGACTAGGGGCAGCTGGATCTGGGCACCCCGTACCAAGTTGTCATCAACCCAGTTGAGTCAGTACGAAGCAGTGGTTCAGCGCCATGCTCAGGGACGCGATTCGCAACCCTGGACGTTGGACATCTGAAAAAGAACCGCCAAGGTTGGCGGGCGAGTTAGTCATGGATGAGCGAAGGCCGGGAGGCCTTCATCACGGTTGTAACATGGTTCTCGAGCAAGTGTGCGCCTCTAGCTAATCGATCGCTGCGGCCGTTCCGGAACACCTTGGAGCAGCCTGGGTCAGTCAGAGCGGCTTCCTGGCCCTCGCGTGAGCCAGGAGGTTTTCGATACCGATCTTCACGGCTCCTCGTTCTCTCCAGAAGCAGCCCTTCCTGCCGGGACGTCCAGGTCTTCAGGCAACTCATCGGAAAGGATGAACCGGCGCAACAGCTTCTCGACCTCCCTGTTGACCTTGAACAGCGAGAGCGAGGTCCCCTCGCGGTGCTCCAGATAGTTTGTAGCGCGAGCTTGGTCGACGCTGGCCTTCAGGCTGCTAAATCGCCCATATTCATCAATGTTGACTTCAGTCAGCTGAGCGGCAAGCAATACGCGCAGCTGCGACTCGTCGACGCCGATCGCCTTAATGAGCTGGGCGATCTGCCGGTCTTGGTGCGTCTGCTTGTAATCGTTGATGTAATCCGCGACCGTCTTGTTCTCCATGAGCACTGCATGACCAGAGGCGACATCATGCAGCCACAGATTCGCGAACACCTGGTCCTCACTGGGCAGTCGTGCGAAGCTTGCATGCACCTCTTCCAGCAGTTCGCTCAGCCGATCAGCAGGAAGATTATCTCGACGGCCATGGATGTACTTCTGGAACTTGTCATTCAAGTAGTCCGCATCAACACGATCGGTGTCAATGTGAGTGATGTGGACGTCTATGTCGAATGCGGGCACTGCTGAACTGCCACCGCCCGAATCGTTGCCCGAATCATCCGAGGAAGCCAGCTCCTTGTAACGGGCGATCAGAGCACCGTAAGAGTCCTCGTTGAGCTCGACGGTGATTGTTCGCCGGGGATCGTTAAACGTATACTCCTCGACGCTCCAAGTGAACCCCTGGATACGCGCGGCCTGCAGCTCGTGGTAGAGCTCGCTGAACACCTTGGCAAATTCCCCGCGAGCCGCCGCTTCCGCGGGCAGGGTGGCAAAGTCGCCCACACCGGCGAAGGTCTCCTTGATCTTCGTGAAGCACTCGTTGATCCGTATGAGGTGCCCATCTAGGTGCTCGACAAACAGTCCCAGCGGCTTGTGGCCTGAATACAGCTCCACGGCGCGGTCAACGTTCCGCTTCATGGTGTGCGGGCGGCGGTAATAGCGGATCGAACCGAAGGGCTTGTCAGGCCCGAAGATGCGGTTGGTGCGCGAGAACGCCTGGATGACGTTCTCGTACTCCAGCACCTTGTCCAGATACAGAGTGTTGAGCCACTTGGAGTCGAAGCCCGTGAGCATTTGATCGACCACGATGAGGAGGTTGATCTGGTAGTCAGGCGTGAAATCGGCCAGGTGGTAGGGCTTTTTATGCGCCAGCCGAGCGGCGACGTCAGCCTTGAATTCGTCGTAGGTGGACATCCTGAAGTTCTGACCGAACCGCGCGTTGTAGTCCTCCAGGATCTCGACCAGGCCGTCCTCTTTGAAGAGTTGCGCGTCGCCGGTGTTGTCGATGCTGGGGTCGAACAGCGCAGTCACCGTCAAATTTGGGTGCTTCAAGCGGAACAACCTGTAGTACTCGATGGCCTCCGGGATGGAGCTGGTAGCCAGAATGGCGTGGAACTTCCCGTTCTGGCTTAGTGCGATCCAGTTCTCCACGATGTCGGAGACCACAGCAGCTCGGTGCTCCGGACGTTTGTACTGCGCCGAGGACAGATAGTCTTCGACACCCTTCAGCGTGCGCCCATTGGCGCCAACCGTGGATGCCATTGGAACCTGCTTCTTGTCCATGAACTTCCGGAAGATTTTCGCCTTGTCCGGGTCGGACAGGGCATCGACCTCATCAGAGGCCCGGGCTGCTTGCAGTCCGACCTGCTTGCGCAGGTCCTGCGCCCTGTAGGTCTCGACCATCTCTGGATCGAAGCCCAAGACATTCTTGTCTCGGATGCCGTCTGCGATCGAGTAACGATGCAGCTCATCACCGAACAGGGTGGTGGTCGTGCTGTTCTTCCGCTGGTTCTCGTCATGGATCGGCGTCCCGGTGAAGCCGAAGAACATGGCGTCGGGAAGAGTCTGCTTTATGGCGACCAGCATCTCGCCAAACGTCGAGCGGTGGGCCTCATCGACCACGAACACAACCCGCTTGCGCCTCATGGCCGCGATGTCGCTGGAGCCTACGCCCTCCTCATCGTTGAGCTTGCTCATCTTTTGAATCGAGGTGACGATCAACACCGTCTGATCATCTTTCAGCTTCCACAGTAACTGCAGGGAGCTCGACGTATCCTCCACGTCGATCGCATCTCCCCCGAAGCTGCGGTAGTTCTCCAGCGATTGGGTCCCCAGCTCGATGCGGTCGAGCAGGAACACTACCTTGTCGGCGTCCTTGGAGTCCGAGATTAATTGGGCAGTCTTGAAGCTCGTGACGGTCTTACCGCTGCCAGTCGTATGCCAGACGTAACCTCCGCGCTGCTCGTTGTCACTCCAGACCTTCTTGGTCACTCGGTCGGCGATGCGGCTGGCAGCGTAATACTGGTAGCTGCGCATCACCATGAAAGTGCCCGCCGCGCGGTCCGCCACCGTGTAGAAACCAATTAGCTGGTGGGCCATCGGGATGGCGAGCAGGGAACGCACGATCTGGTCCCAGTCGTTGATGGGCTCGTTGTCAAAGTCCGCCCACTGGAAGTAGAAGTCGGAGTTGAATCTGCCATCAGGCCCAGGATTTGCGAAGTAGCGGGTTTGCTCGGGAGTCATGGCCACGAAAACCTGAACGAGGCTGAACAAATCCTTGTATACCCCCTCATGGGCGTACTTCTCGATCTGGTGGTAAGCCTGGCTCACCGGCACACCGGAACGCTTCAGCTCCACGTGGATCACCGGCATGCCGTTGATGAGAAGCATTAAGTCGCCACGGCGGTCAGGCAGAATCTCGTTGCGGGTGCTGTAGCGCGGCTGCCGGGCGATTTGATAGCGCGACTGCCCGCCGGCGATTTCCAAGCGGTCGTAAATCTTGAGGCTGACCTCCATACCGAGGTTGCTGGAACCGGGGGCATCGCGACGGATCGCCACGGTCCTGCCATTGATGAACTCGTTTAATCGCAACGGAGTGCGGAGGCAGGTTATCTGTTCTAGGACCTGGGCCATCTCGTTCTGAGTCAACGGCACGTCCCCCAGCCGGTCCTGAGAGCGGTTGTTCTCGAACAGAATCGATGCCCAGTTGTCTACGAGTCTCTGCCTGGAGGGATAGTCAATGACCTCATCCCACCCGTTGCGTTGGAGGGCCGCTATAACCGCGTTCTCAAAATCGGTCTCGCTGCTGAATCCCATGATCATGCCGCCTTAGATGAACATCTTCTGCATGAGCCCCGACTTCACCTGCTGGAGCTTGTCCATATAGAGCTGCCTGGCCGCGATTAGGGAGTCGAGCTTAGTAAAAAGACTGCCAATCGCGTGCTGCTCCGCCGGGAGGGACGGTAGTTGGATGTTGATATCCATTGCCTTGTTTTTGGAGATGTTGAACCTCGAAATGCCTTGTGCTAGAAGCTCGAACTGCTGACGCGTAGGAACGGCGCGCAATGCATATGCAAAGAAGGAACTGTCCAGGTCAACTTGCGGCCGAAATCCGAAACAGAAGCTGTTCAGGTACACGTTGTTGTCGGTCCCAAGCCAGACGGAGGCCATCCCAACGTCCTGCGGGGTCTCGGAAGAGACGGTGAACAATGCATCCCCCGTCTTGACTTCATGCTGCTTGGGGTCGACCTCTACTGCGCCACAGCGCGCTGTGTCGAGAATCGTGGGGTTCTGAAAGACATCCATATAGGTCACGTATCGGGCCTCCCCGTGACCGAAGTCCGCCTTGGTCTTGCCGGTCAGACCGCCATAGGGGGAACCTAAGTCCCCAAGCCTGCGTCGCTCCCACTTTGAGGTGAATCCCTCGAACCGGACTTCAGGTTCATCGGCACCCGCCTTTGGGAACATTCGTTGTAGGAGGGCATCGGGCCCTCCCAATGAGCGCTGGAACACTTGTAGCGCTTCGACATCGGGCAATGAACCGGTCAAGGACCCCAACATGTCACCCAGCTCGCGCTCGGTCCGCTCGATCTCGACCTGGAGATCGATCATGCTGGTTGCGTACTTGTCACCGAGCGCCTGGACTCGCTGGTCCAGTCTTCTCAACACAGTCGAAGGCATCGTGTTCAACTGCTCCAATAACGGCTCAACCCACTTCGCCACCAGAAGTTTGTTGATCTGCTCCTCGGTTAGGTTCTCGATTGCCTGGTGTGTAGCGGCTTCGAGATCTGCAGCGGCCGCCTTGAGCTGCTTCTTCGCCTTCCCCTGGTCGTCCAAGAGCTGTTTGGCGCGGATCTGGATGGCCTCCGGACTGTCTTCCGCCCACGAGTCCCCTGACTTCTGGAGCTCCTTGACTGAATTATTGAGCTCCCCCTTGAGGAAACCGTCCTCGTTCGCGTTCAGTACCGCGCTTAGGTCCACCTTCAAGTCCTCGGAGAGTTTCTCGAACATCTGTTCCAGCTCACCGTCAATCGCGGCAATCTCGTGGGTCAGGTCCGCAACCTGCCTCTTCTGCTCCGGCAACAGGTGCTCTTGGACGAGCTCGAACGGGAGGACCCTGCCTTCCCAGCCGTCCTGCACCTCAACCTTCTCCTTGTTCTTGGTCTTCATCACCATGACGGGGTCGATTTGACGGATTGCCTGCTCGCCCTCGGTCTGGATAATTTCCAGATCGGTGGAGATCTCGGCCCACTGGTCATGCAGGATCTGGTACACCTCGAAGGAGTCCACCAGCGGGACTTCGGTGAACCGAGCGAACACGTCCTCAGTCAGCGAATCCGCGGTTGGCAGGAGCGGTACCGACGCGCGCTCATGTACCAGTTCGCGGCGCAGTCGCTCGGACAGGCCGGTCAATGCCTCGGGCACACGAGCACGGAACGCGGCAACCGAAGGATGATTGTGTATACGCGCATGCAGATCGGCTCCAGCCATCTGCGCATACCCATCGTGGGTAACGGTGAACAGCTCTTCTCGCAGGCCAGGGAGCACCTCCCAGAACGGCATCAATGTGTCGACCTCAACTTCGGGGATACCCCCGAACATGGTGGCGTATAGGTCGACCGGTTCAGCTGGGGGAGTCGCGCTCACGTAGCGGGGCATGTTCAGGTTGTAGTGATTGGTGCGAATCTCGTCACGGCTGACCACACGCGCAAAGCGCTCAACGTCTACTCGACTCTCCACGGTGTCAGCAATGCGGCGGATGTCAGAGGCGCGGAGTTGGTTGCTCTTGCCGACCTTCTTATAGCCCTGGGAAGCGTCAATGAACAGCACATCGTCGTGTTCACGCCTCTGCTTGAGCACCATGATTATCGTCGGGATGCCAGTGCCGTAAAAGATCCCGGCCGGCAACCCAATTATGGCGTCGATGTGGTTCTGCTCGATTAGCTCCTTGCGTATCGTGGCCTCATTGCCACCGCGGAACAGCACGCCGTGGGGCAACACGACCGTCATGATCCCGTCAGGCTTGACGTGGAACAGGTCGTGCAGCAGGAAGGCGTAGTCCGCCTTGCTACTGGGCGCCAATCCGAAGCGTGCATAGCGAGGATCGGCCTGTTTGCCGGCGGGCTCCCAGTGCTGGGAGTAGGGCGGGTTCGATACCACCGCGTCCACATACAGCGGCTTGTAGGTCCCGGCGGGGTCCTGTTCGTCAAACATCGGCCAATCCTGCTCCAGGCTGTCGCCGTTGCGCGCGACGATGTTGTCTGGCTTGATTCCGCGCATAACCAAGTTCATCCTGGTCAAGTTGTAGGTATTGGACTTTAGCTCCTGGGCGAAGTACTTGATCCTGTCCGGATCGCCCATGTGCCGTGCGACGGCTTGGCCGATATTGAGCAACAGGGAGCCTGAACCCGAGGTCGGGTCATAGATGCGAATCTCTGAGCGACCAGCCAGATGCTTGGCGATGATCCTGCTCATCAGCAGGGACACCTCGTGTGGCGTGTAAAATTCGCCGGCCTTCTTGCCGGCATTGGCTGCGAAGCTCGCGATCAGGTACTCGTATATGAACCCCAATACGTCGTAGCCCTGGCGCCCGTCCATCGGGATGTCCTTGATGAGCTTGAGGAGCTCACGCACGGCCTTGGTCTGCGACACAGTGCTTTCGCCCAACTTGGACAAACCGGTCTGGAGCGTGTCGAAGATCCCCTTGAAAAGCCCCTCGCTGTTCGACGAGATGAGACGAGAGAAGGCCGACAGGGCGTCCCGAACATCGCCAACGTTGAAGTCGTTGCCCTTGGCCAGCCAGGTCGAGTAGAGGTGGTCGTAAGCGATGAAGTACCCGACGTTGTTCTGCAGGTAGGTGACAGTGTCACCATCCGACTCGATTAGCGCCTCGGAGAACTCTTCAGCCGGCATCCCGTTGCGAAGAAGAAACTGCTCCTGACTATCAGACAGGAACTTGTAGAAGATGAAGCCAAGGATGTAGTCCTTGTACTCGTTGGCATCGATCTTCGACCGCATCGCATTGGCCGACTCCCAGATTCGCGCTGCGAGCTGTTGCTTGTTCATCGAGTCCCTTCTCGCCGCTTTAGTGCGAGTGTAGAAAAATTAGTCGTGATTCCTGACACTCTGCTCCGGGCCTCCGATCGTTTACCGATCCGGCCGAAAAGGTGTCACAACTTCCCCAGTTTAGTATCGTGACGTCGCCCATCTGATGACACTCTGCACAACCGGCGTGGCCGCGGATGTCAGATTCAGAAGGCGCGGCACGGATGACAGCAGGGGCTATCACGGACGGATTGCCATATGGCGACAAAAGCTGCCCCATCGTGGGATCGCCTTACGGACGTATTTATCTTGCTTCGCTGACTCCGCATCGAATCACTTCTATTAGATTGGAGCATGACACGGGGTGTTGAAGTTTCCGAGCCCGTAGGTCGAGGGGAGATCCCAGTCGCATCGGGATAACTGCTCCGTGTAGAAGCTTGCACCGCAAGGTTTTGACGATCCTTGAGGCGAACGGATTGTAATGCTTGGTCCGCGCCTCTCAAGTTCTCCCCGCGGGGTCACGGACGCCGCCTAGCGGGCGATCGCATGCTTCCGCTCGAACGCCTCACCGGTGCGCTGCCGCAGCGATGCCTCCGAGTGCGCATCCCAGCGCCATCGCGTCGCCGTAGGTCCGGACCAAAAGGAACTGCGAATTCAGCAAAGCCAGGTCACGACGGATGTTGGAGGCAGTCACCTTGACCGCGCAACGAGTTCCTCCAGGGAGGCCTCGCCTGTGGTCACGGTAAGGTAGTAGACCTCCTCGCGGCGCGCGTTTGCGGTCAGCTTTCCCGGTCTCCTCCCCGTGGGCATGGCGGTGGCAGTGCTACCCATGCTAGTTCGGCCCCCAAAAAATCCGGGGTTACACGGCCACCGACTGCAGGTGGCCATCTCCACCACCAACTGCAGCGCCTCCACCATGGACGGGGAATCGGCGATCGCCTTGCCGGCGATGTCGAAGGCCGTGCCGTGGTCCACGGACGTGCGGATCACCGGCAGGCCCACCGAGATGTTCACGCCGGCCAATGCCCAGCACCTTCACCGGCCCGTGCCCCTGGTCGTGCTTCTTCCGTGAGCGGTTTGTTTGGATCTCCTTCCTTTGGTCCCCGCTGGGCACGGCGCGGGGGCGTTGGCTCCTGCGGGGAGGTCTTGATGCCCATTGTCGGACCCGACTTGTAGTCTTGGGACAGCTCAAGGAGAGCGACCGTAGAGATAGGGCTATTGATGCAGCGCAGTATTCAGTTTTGGCGACTGAGCGGTTCGGGCGGTAGTGAGATGCCCGGCACTTTTCCCGCCGCCGAGTTCGTTAAGGTGCTGCGGGAGGCGGAGGCTAATGACCTGGATAGACACCGCGTTTGCCGAAACGGTATGACAGTAATAGCGCACTCCGCTGGAATCTCTCCTCACCCCATGGTTCTCCTCGATAAGGTCCGGCGTGAAAACTATCCGAGTGTCGGAGACCGGGCTGGTCGGCGTCAACCCATGCGATTGCAGGAAGGGGAAGGTCTCTTGGAGCCCACCTATTTCTCCTTCCTGGACAACAACGTCGTCGCAGCGCTGGTAAACGGGAATGGACCACACCCGCAACGACTTGCGGAATACATTCGTTTGAAGTTTCGAACTCCTGTCGGGCTTGTCCCAGTCTTACGCCGTGATCTTGATGCAGTGCTGAGGCGCATGCGCATCACGGAAGTGGAGGTCGCGGTCCCTGCAGAGCGTCTAGACCGGGAACTCGTAGGTGGGGACTGGGTGGCCGCCCTCGATGGGGCTCGAAGTCTCAGCCATGATGGTGTGATCAGGATCGGACTCTCAGTTGGGCAAAAGGGAGATGCTTTCTATAAGGCGTCGTTCAGCGAGCACGTGCGGACTCTGGTTGACCAATTGCGGCAGGCCACGGGTTTTGGTGACCTCACCACAGCGAGAGTGGCAGGAAGTGTCCGCGGTGACCGCCAAGTTGTCGACCTCATCAATGACAGATTTGTAGAGCGGGTGGACGTGGACCCCGACAAGTTCGGCGACCCTGAACGAGCCACGAATTATGCACGGGATGTGCTGACTGCGGTTGCCGATCGAACCAAGGACTACTTGGAGGGCACTCTCCCCGTGGCTCCCGCGAGTTATATAGCACTCGGTGATTTTGACGAGGCAATTGACAATGAACAGCAACGCCCCACGTGACCTCGGCTCTCCACTCGCCAATCAGAGCTGGCGAAAACGTCGAGTCTACGCCTGGGTCAGGCTTCCTTGGATGGACTTTCTAACGATAATCCCGATTGGAATTTGGCTTTGGCTGGGGATCGGTGGAATCTTGCCGAAGTTTCTTTTGGATTCCTCGGAAGCGGAGCGGCGTGTAGTCTTTCAGTCCATTGCGACTCTGGCAGGAACGACAGCAGGGCTGACTCTCACGTCTGTCAGCATCCTCATTAACCTGATACGAACGCCTTTGGGTGTCTTGGACAAGGTACTTCTGGAGGGAGATAAACGACAAGTAGGCTCTGTTTTTCTCTCAGCACTACCAAAGCTCGCCATGACTACCATTATTGCCTTGGCCGCTGTCTCACTTGATGTCCTGTGGGACGGACGCATCCGACAAATCGGCCTGGATATCGTGGTGCTTTGGTTGGCGTCCGCATCAGTGCTGGCCATGGCTCGGATCGTGTGGGTCTTGCGCCGGCTCCTGGATCTTTCGATGTGACTCCACGGCGGCGCTACTTTGCTTTCGTCCGGCTGTCACTGTTCAACCGATGCGGGGGTACTTTGTTCCCTAAGCCGGACTGGCGGCGACGAGCCTCCGGGCTGGAAGGGCTGAATCACCGAGAGGTGCCCGGCCCGGGCCGCGATCAGGTATTTGACGCGCTCGGTCGGGAGATCGTCAGACGGTCACCGCGACCGACATCGTCGATGAGGTGCTGGCCGTCGTTGAGAAATCGGAGTGGAACATTCCTCGCAGTGGGAGCAGCCACGCTGGCGGCACTAGTTGGTCTGACCGCATCTTCGGCGGAATGGGAGCAGCATTCTGGGTAGACGGAACTACGTCTCAACCAGCTGAGCCGTATCCGTCCAGCTCCCACATGAGCAGCCCTCAATGCACAGGCCGCCGTCGCCCAGCCCCGCTTGGATGGGCGCCGAAGGCCGTGACTTCTTTGCTCCGGACGTCCTCTACGAACCATTTGAGCAAAAAGTCACGTCTGTCTACTAGATGAAACAAGTAACGACAAATAGCGCGGATCCCCCCGCCCCACCAGTCGGCGCAGGGCGTCGACGCCTTCAAAATCCGCGGCACCCATATCCGTGGACAACCATCGAACCAGCAGCTGAGCATCCCCGCTGGCCCTGACAGCCGCCCCAACGGCCAGGTCCAGCTGGTCCCGCAGAAGCTGCACCGCCAGAACGCCGGAGCGGCTGAGCAGGGGAGCGGTGTAGGCCTCCAACGCTTCCGCTACCTGGCCTTTGCGCAGCAGCCCCAGCACCCGGCCCGAATCGGAGCGCCCGGCTAGCCCCGCGGCCAGCCGGTACGGGTTCGACTCCACGGCGTCGCCCAGTATGGACCGGACTCGGAACATCTCCGTGCGGATGGCCTGCGGCGTCCCGGCATCCCCATGAAGCTCATACGCCAGCTCCTCGGCGCACTACCCCTGCGACCGGGAATCCAGCAGTGCCAGGATCTCCGCCCGGCGCAGCGTCAGCGGCACCCGGCTTCGATCGGCAAACACCGCGGCGGGCCTGTCCCCGAGGAGCTCCAGCCACGAAACCACGGAACCAGGCCGACGCACATCCTGCCGGGACGCACGCGTGGAAGACGAAGCACCCAAGGAGGCGCCGCCGTCGGACGTTCCCAACAGTGACTCCGCCACCCGGACCGCGCACCGGACCATCCGCAGGGTGTCCGCGCTGATGGTGTCCAGCGGCCCGGAGACGTCCAGCACGCCCAGCAGCCGGCCGGTAGCCGGGTCCGTGATGGGCGCCGCCGTGCAGGCCCAATCGTGGTGGGTGCGGACCAGGTGCTCGGCGGAGAACAGCTGCACCGGCCCGCCGGTGACCAGTGCCTCGCTGATGGCGTTGGTGCCAATGCCCGCCTCGGACCAGTCCGCCCCCTCGGAGAACTCCAGCCGGTCCGCCCGGCGCAGCGCTTCCCGGCTGCCTACCCGCCACAGGATCTCGCCAGTGTCGTCGGTGAGCACCAGCAGGTGCCGGCCGGAACTGGAATCGTCGGCCAGCAGGTCCTGCAGCGCCGGCATCACCAGCTGCAGCCGGTGCTCCCGCCGCAGCTGCAGCACCTCGGACGGATCGTGCAGGTGCCGCGGGCTGTGCTGGTCAGGGCTGATGCCCAGCGCCATGGACCGTCGCCACGACTCGGCCAGCGGTGTGGGGATCTCCGGGCGAGTGACACCGGAGATGACCAGCTCGTGGGCGCGGCGCAGAGCACGCGCGTACTTCGCCGGGTCCGAAAACCTCAGGCCGTAGTCCACCGTCTCCTCCTCACCGCCGGCGTCCTTGCCGGCAGTGCCCGTGTAACGCGCTTGTTACCCCTGCCGCATTCCAATAGTGATGCAGCTCACGACCGCCCCAGCATACCGCAGGGACCCCGGCGGGACGGAGCCGCCCGGACCACCTGAGGGACCGAAACAAAGGAGTGGAGATGACTGAAACACCCATCGCCGCCGCGCAGGCCTGGCTGGCCAGCCTGGACGCCGCGCTGCAGCGGGGCGACGTGGACGCCGCGCTGGACCTCTTCGAGGATGAAAGCTACTGGCGCGACTTCGTGGCGTTCACCTGGAACCTGAAAACACTGGAAGGCAAGGCGGACATCCGCCGCATGCTCAAGGCCAGGCTGGACCACGTGCAGCCGGCCAACTGGGCGCTCGCCGAGGATGCCACCGGCAGCGCCGGCCCGGACGGAACCGTGGAGGCCTGGATCACGTTCGAAACCGGCGCCGCCCGCGGCTACGGCCACCTCCGGCTGCAGAACGGCAAATGCTGGACGCTGCTCACCACCATGCAGGAGCTGAAGGGCTTCGAAGAGAAGAAAGGTCCGCGCCGCGAGCAGGGCGTGGCGCACGAGATCATCCGCGGCCGCCGCTCCTGGAAGGAACTCAAGGAGGAGCAGGAAGCGCAGCTCGGCTACGAGGAGCAGCCCTACTGCGTGATCATCGGCGGCGGGCAGGGCGGCATCGGACTCGCGGCCCGGCTGAAGCGGCTCGGTGTACCCACCATCGTGATCGAGAAGAACCAGAACCCGGGCGACTCCTGGCGCAACCGCTACAAGTCCCTGCACCTGCACGACCCCGTCTGGTACGACCACCTGCCCTACCTGAAGTTCCCGGACGACTGGCCCGTCTTCGCCGCCAAGGACAAGATCGGCGACTGGCTGGAGCACTACACCCGCATCATGGAGCTGAACTACTGGTCCGGCACCGAGTGCGTGGGCGCCGAGTACGACGACGGCACGCAGGAATGGGCGGTCAACGTCCTCCGCAACGGGTCGCCTGTGACGTTGCGGCCCAAGCAGCTCGTTTTCGCCCTGGGCGTGTCCGGCTATCCGAACATTCCCACGTTCGACGGCGCCCAGTCCTTTTTGGGGGAGCAGCGGCACTCCTCCCAGCACCCCGGCGGCGGGGACTGGACCGGGAAGAAGGCCGTGGTAATTGGCTCCAACAACTCCGCGCACGATATCTGCGCCGACCTCTGGGAGCACGGCGCAGACGTCACCATGGTCCAGCGCTCCTCCACTCACATCGCCCGGAGCGAATCGCTAATGGACCTGGCGCTGGGTGACCTGTACTCGGAGCGGGCTTTGGCTACCGGGGTGACCACGGAGAAAGCCGACCTGCTGTTCGCCTCGCTGCCGATGCGCATCCTGCCCGAGGCACAGGTGCCGGTGTATCAGGAGATGGCCAAGCGGGACGCCGAGTTCTACTCGCAGCTGGAGGCTGCCGGGTTCGAGCTGGACTTCGGCGTGGACGGGTCCGGCCTGTTCCTGAAATACCTGCGGCGCGGCTCGGGCTACTACATCGATGTCGGCGCCTCCCAGCTGATTATCGACGGCCGGGTGAAGCTGAAGTCCGGGCAGGTTTCGAAGATCACCGGCAACGCGGTGGTGATGGCGGACGGGACCGAGCTGGAGGCCGACCTGATTGTCTACGCCACCGGGTACGGGTCCATGAACGGCTGGCTGGCGGACCTGGTCTCTCCCGAAATCGCGGACAAGGTAGGAAAATGCTGGGGATACGGCTCGGACACGCCAAAAGACCCTGGCCCGTGGGAGGGGGAGCTGCGCAATATGTGGAAACCAACCAACGTCCCCAATCTCTGGATCCACGGCGGCAACCTGCACCAGAGCCGGCACTACTCCTCCTACCTGGCCCTGCAGCTCAAGGCTCGGATGGAAGGGCTGGAGACGCCGGTGTACGAACTGCAGCCCAGCCACCACACCCGCTAGAAGGAAGAACCCATCATGAAGGCAGCACGATTCCACGCCCGCAAGGACATCCGGATCGAGGACATCCCGGAGCCGGAACTTCGCACCGGGGCGGTGAAGATCGACGTCGCGTGGTGCGGCATCTGCGGCACCGACCTGCACGAGTATCTGGAAGGGCCCATCTTCTGTCCGGCGCCCGGCCATCCGCACCCGCTGTCCCACGAGGACTCCCCGGTGACCCTGGGGCACGAATTCTCCGGGACTGTCTCAGAAGTCGGCGAAGGCGTGGAGGGGCTGGAAGTTGGTGACAACGTCGTCGTCGAACCCTATTTTGTGGACGGCGATTGCGACATGTGCCAGGCGGGCAGCTACCACCTGTGCCGGCAGATGGGCTTCATCGGGCTGTCCGGCGGCGGTGGAGGGCTGAGCGAGAAGATCGTGGTGGACGCGCGGTGGGTGCACCCCATCGGGGACATTCCACTGGACGAGGCGGCGCTGATCGAACCGCTGTCCGTGGCGCACCACGCGGTGGCGCGCAGCGGCGTGAAGGCTGGTGACACGGCGTTGGTTGGCGGGTCCGGACCCATCGGGCTGCTCACCGCCGCGGTCCTGAAGGGCATGGGCGTGGCTACGATCATCAGCGAGTTGAGCCAGGCGCGCAAGGAGAAGGCCACCTCCAGCGGTGTGGCGGACCATGTTCTGGACCCGAGCAAGGAGGACGTCCCGGCGCGGGTGCGGGAACTGACTGGCGGGACTGGGGCCGACGTCGCGTTCGAGTGCGCGGGCGTGAACGCGGTGCTGGACACCATGCTCGACGCCGTCCGGCCCGGCGCCGTGGTGGTCAACGTGTCCATCTGGGGTGCGCCCGCCATGGTGGACATGCAGAAGCTGGTGCTCAAGGAGATTGACCTGCGCGGCACCATCGCCTACATCCGTGACCACCCCGCCGTGATCAGGATGGTGCAGGAGAGCAAGGTGGACCTCAAGCCCTTCATCACCGGCCGGATCGCGCTGGAGGACCTGGTGGAGCAGGGCTTCGACACCCTGATCAACCACAAGGACACGGCCGTGAAGGTGCTGGTGCACCCGTAGGGGCGGAGGGCAGCCGCATGTCAGGGGAGCGGCTGCCGTTCGCGGGCACTGACGGAGGACGACGGCGGAACGTAATCCCGCCGTCGTCCTTCCAAACGTTGCTGCTGACCCGGCGACCGAATCCTGGGGAACTCCTAGCCCTCGCGGTCAATCTGCAGGTAGCTCAGTCCGCTGAGGTCGAGCCAGAACTGGGTGGGAGTCTCCACCAGGCGCAACAGGACGCCCCCGCAGGAACTGCAGCGAACCACGATGCCTGGAGCGTCAGCGTAGACCTTTGCCTCCGCGAAAGCCCGGACCGCGCCGCAGTGCTTGCACCGTCCGATCGCCGCGACGATATCGAAGCGGAACACTTCCCACAGGGGGCCTGCCGCCGCGTTGCCATCGAGATGGGGTATCGGGTTGTGCTCAAAACCGGCGATGTCCCGGTCCTCAGGGCCCGGGTTCTCAGCTCCGGGGAAAGCGTGTTTGCCGGTCACCGGGTTCCTCCCGTCCCGCCGAAGCGTTCGGTCTTGATCGAGGCGGCGGGATAGCCTGCCTGGACCAGCCATTCTGCGACCGTTTCGACGAACACAGTCTGGCCACAAATGAAGATGTCCGGTGCAGGGTCCGCCGGCAGGATACTCGCCAGGAGCACCTCCGCCGTGAGCCGTTGAGGAGCGGCCGGCCAGCCCGGTGGCGCTTCGCGTGTGTAGACGTAGTCGACGGTCAATTTACGGGATTCCCGGCTCAAGGTGAGCAGCTCCTCGCGGTAGAACCCCGCCCTGGGTGACTTGAGCGAATACAGCAGCCGGAACTGGGACGGGTTTTCCGAGGCCTCATGCGCCCGGATCATGGACATCAGCGGCACGATGCCGGATCCGCCCGCGATCAGCTGCACCGGGTTCGTGTCCGTCGGACGCCAGACGAACCAGCCGCCCACAGGGCCACGGATCTCCAGCTGGTCACCGATGGCAACATCCCTGACCAGATAGGGGGAAACTTCACCGTCAGGCAATTCGTCAACAGTGATCTCCAACAGCTCATCCATGCCGGCCGTAGCGACCGAGTAGGAGCGGACCGCCGAATAACCGTCGTCCGCCGTAAGCCGGATATCGATGTGCTGTCCGGCAAGGTTGCCCATCAGACCGTCAACCCGCAAACCGATGGTTCTGGACGTTTCCGATTCGGGCACGCCGCTGACCACTTCGGCGACGCGCCAGAGCCCCGTCATGGGTGCGGCCTCATGAATACCGCTCTTCACGCCACGGGTCCCCATGGACGTGGTACCCGTTGGATTCCCAGAAGCCCGGGATATCGGCCGGCGTCAGTTCAAGGCCGTTGACCCACTTTGCACTCTTCCAGAAGTACAAGTGCGGCACGAGCAGCCGGGCGGGTCCGCCGTGGGCGCGCTCCAACGGCTCACCGTCGAATTCCCACACCACCCAGGACCGGCCGCCCAGGAGATCCGGCAGCGGAACATTGGTGGTGTAGCCGCCGTAAGAGTGGGCCGTCGTGTACCCGCAGCTCGTTTCCACATCCTCGAACAACGTGTCCAGGGAGACTCCCCGCCACGTGGTGCCCAGCTTGGACCAGCTGGTCACGCAATGGATGTCAGTCGGGACGTCCACCTGCGGGAGGTCCATAAACGCCTCCCACGACCAGGCGTGCCGCCGACCGGCTTCAGTGGTGATGAAGAATTCCCAGTCATTCTGGGGGATGTGCGGTGCAGGTCCGGCGCTCAGGACCGGAAAACTCGCCGTCTCGTACTGGCCTGGAGGTAAGGCTGGATTGCCGGAGGGCCGCTTTCCATGAAAGCCGGACGAAATGATGCCCATCATGCACCTCCAGTGCGGAGCTTCCGGTCGACGGTGATCGGTTCCCCAACGATAGGGCAAGCGCACAGCAAGGTCTAGGGACCGTTTGTGGTTGTGGGTGGGGAAAGGAATCCTGCTGGGTCCATGAGGTTTCTCACGGAGCCGGTGCTCGCGGCGATAAAATTGCTGTAGGGGGAGACCGAACTCCTCAAGGAAGAACACATGAAACCGATCCGTCAGAGCATTGAAGTAGCCCGTCGGCCTGAGGACGTGTTCTCCTACGCCACCGACTTTGCCAGGTTCCCCGAATGGCAGGTGGGTGCAGTCACGGCAAGCCCCATCAGTGATTCTCCCGCCGGACCTGGTGCGCGGGCTGCCGTCACCCGAAGAGTTGGCCCAGGACGGTTCGCGAGGACCGAGGTGATCAGCCGGTATCATCCGCCGCGCACCTGGACGGTCGAGGGCGTGGGCGGACCACTCACAGCTCATGCCCACGGCACGATCGAACCTGCGGGGGACGGCGCCGAATCGCGGGTCACCATTGATGTGGACTTTGAAGGACATGGCATAGGCAGGTTCCTCATTCCCAGCGTGGCCCGGTTCGCGGCCAGGAGACAGCTCCCGAGGAACCTTCAGAACCTCAAGCGGGTTCTCGAACAACTCCGGTAACGGGCCTTGCCACGTGCAAGTACGACGGCGGCACTCGCCCCGGATGGCGGCTGCGGGACATGAGGGTCTTTCCCCCTATCCAGCATGTGCCCGTGCGCGGAAGATGACCGTATGAAAAAACTCGTGCTGGCCGGTCTCACCGCTCTTGTTATGGTTGTTGGCGCCCTGCTGGGCGCAGTCGTCCCGGGCAATGCCGCCCCAAGCCCCTCGATCACGGCGGGGCAGATCCTCGTAAAGTTCCGCGACAGCGGCGCGGCCCCGGGAGTCCTCCGCCCGCACGGGCTCAGTGACGGGCCCGGCGTCGGCAGTACTGGCGCGCACCTCATCACGGTGCCGGCGGGTAAGGAGCTGCAGCTCGTTGCGGCACTCAGCCGGAACCCGGCGGTTGAGTATGCGGAACCGGATTTTGTGGTCACTCCGGCCACTAACGACACCTACTTCCCGAGCCAGTACGCCCTGGAAAACACTGCCCAACCGTTCACGAACACCGCGGGCACGGTGACTGTTGCCAAGGGCACAGCTGACGCGGATGTGGACGCCGTCGAAGCTTGGGACGTCACGAAGGGCGGCGTGACCAAAGTTGCTGTCCTCGATTCCGGCGTCGCCACCGACAACCCGGACATCAACCCGAAGGTGGTTGCACGGGCCAACTTCACCACGTCGAGAAACAATGAGGACAACTACGGCCACGGCACGCATGTCGCCGGCATCGTCGCTGCCGTCGCCGAGAACGGCATCGGCGTTGCCGGTGTGTGCCGGGACTGCACCATCCTGGCTGGAAAAATCCTCAGCGACACGGGGATGGGATCCAGCGCAGGACTGGCGAACGGCATCAACTGGGCAGTCCAGAATGGTGCGCGGGTCATCAACATGAGCTTGGTCGTTGGGGCGTCAACCACCCTGGAAACTGCGGTGAACAACGCTTGGAATGCTGGCGTGTTGCTCGTTGCTGCAGCCGGCAACGGTGGAAACACCAGCATGAATTACCCCGCCGCCTACCCCAACGTCATTGCCGTGGGGGCAACCGACAACAACGACAAGAAGGCATCGTTTTCCACGTATGGCACCTGGGTGGACGTCGCAGCGCCAGGGGTCAGCGTCTACTCCACCTTCCCCAACCACAAATTTGTCCTTGCCAGGGAGTACAACCGTTCCCAGGGTTATGACATCGGCAGCGGGACGTCCATGTCGTCACCGATTGTCGCTGCCGTTGCCGCGCTCGCCTGGAGTGCCAACCCCGGCGCAAGCAATTGGACAGTCCGCGCCAAGGTCGAAGCGAGCACAAACACCATTGAGGGCATCGGGACTTTTTGGAGCCATGGCCGGGTGAACGCAGACCTCGCCGTCCATTGGTGAGAAGGCACGCTCTGTTACAGTCGGGCACCATGACGCAACTTAGACCCGATGCCGCCGCTAAGGTCGGCTTCCTCCACACCGCGGAGGTCCACGTGGCGACATTCGACGCCCTCTCGCGCAAGCATCTGCCGTCCGCCTCCACGGTCCACCGCGTGGATCCCGAAGCCCTGGAACTTGCCCGGCAGGACGGGATGGCGGAGAGGGTACGTGCCGTCGTCGCAGCCCATCTGGCGGAACTTCGGGATGCCGGATGCGGAATCATCTTGTGCACCTGCTCCACTCTGGGCGAGGTAGCGGAGGAGCTGTCGGGTGACGGACTGGCCGTTATCCGGATCGACCGGCCGATGCTTCGCCGGGCCGTGACCCTCGGCCCACGCATCGGAGTCCTCGTGGCTCTCACGAGCACCATCGAGCCAACCACCCGTGTCCTCGCCGAGGAGGCCGCGGACGCGGAAACTGACATCACTGTTGAGGTCAGCGTGGTGGAGGGTGCGTGGGATGCCTTCCTGGCCGGAGACGCGGAGGCCTACCACTCATGTATCGCCCAGGCGGCGCGTATGCTCGCAGGCCGCTGCGACGTCGTGGTCCTCGCCCAGGCGAGCATGGAACCTGCCGCCGCCCTGCTGGCCGGCCTCGAAACACCTTTCCTCACCAGCCCCCGCTCGGCCGTCGAAGCCGTCGCGGCGGTACAACGTGGCTTCAAGAATGACCCGGCAGACCACCTGCCCAGGGAAGCGGCTGCCATTCGCCGGCACTGAGTAGGACGACGGCGGCACGCAGTCCCGCCGTCGTCGTTCCATCCGTTGCTGCTGGCCCGGGAGCGGAATCCTGGCTACCGGCCTTCCTCCGAGTGGCTCGGGGTCTGCTGCTGGCTGCTGGTCCACTTCGCGTGTTCCTGGGAGATCAGGCCCTCGATCCGCTCTGCCAGCTGCTGGTGCCGGTCCGCACGCAGGTACGGCCCTGCCTTGGCAAGGTACAGGTAGCGTTCGTGTTTGAGGGCCTCGGCGGTGGAACGGTAGGTGATCCAGCGCTCCTGGAATTGGTAGAGGTGCTGGGCGCCCTCCAGGACCACGATGACGGCGGCCAGTGCGCCGGTCACCAGGACAGGGCTGCGTATGCCGGCCACCACCGGCAGCACCGCGGCCACCGCGAGTTCCAGCAGCTTGAGCCATTTGTAGTGGCGTTGGTTGTCCGCGCTCTTGCGGTCATACCAGCTGATCTGGTCCTCCAGCCGGTCCCATGTGGGATCCTCAGCGGCGGGAGTGCGCACGGCTGTGATGGGTCGTGCCGGATCCGATTCCTCCTCGCGGCGTGCCATGGGCTTTCCCTTCCCTTGAAGTCAGCTACTCGGCAAGGACAAAGAACACCTGCCACTTATCGGGGCAGAAGCGGTCCCCGGTCAGCACGTAGCAGGGCCACATCTCCCAGCTGCCGGCGCTGGTAATCAGGACCCTGCCCTGGGCGGTGAGGGTTTCTCCGGGCTCAAGGGCTTTTCCTTCGTTCATGTCCTCGGCATCGTGGTGTTCCCCTTCCGCATCCCGGGCTCCAACAAACGTGTACTCCAGTTGCAGGGGCTGGTCCGTGGTGTTGGTCAAGGCGTAGCTCACCGTGATGGTGTCGCCGACGCGGGGAGGATCGGGATCCCGCCGGCTGGCCGCCTGCAGCTCAGTCAGCTCGATCCCGTCTTCGCTCGTGACGGGGGAGGAGTCGACGTCGATTCCGCCGCCTCCCTGGACGGGCGCCTGCCGGTCAACAGAGTTGGCATTTGGCGAGGTCCTCGTCTGGAGATTGGCGACCAGCAGGACCACCAGCAGGATTACGACGGCGGCGGCCGCCCCGCCCAGAAGAAGCATCCGCTTGGAGAGGGGCCGGCGGCGCGATGTTTCGGTGCTGCCATTTTGCTGGGCGCGGAGGGGCGCGCGGTCCGGTGCAGGGGCTGGAGGAGGTGCTGCCGCCGCCGGGATCCCGCCGTCGTCCTGGGTTCTCCGCACCTCGGCAAGAGTGGTGTCCAGGACCTTGAAGAGCCGGCTGGTGTCGAACTCGAAGCGGGCCGGGCTGAATTCCAGGGCCTGCCGGCGCACCAGCCTGACCAGGCTCTCGGGCAATTCATCGGCGCGCGGCATCCTGGCCGTGTCCACCAGGATGGGGATGACCCTGACGTTCCGGGTCAGGGCAGCCTGGACCTCAAGGCGTACAAAGTCGTCAGGGTCGTCAAGCCGGCGCCGGCCATGCTCGTCAGCGATGGTCAGCCACTCATCGCCGATCAGCACGAGCACCACGTCGCAGGAGCCCACGGCCCTGGTGATTGACTCAACAAAGTCGTCGCCCAGCTGGATCGAGTCCACGTCCTTGAAGACCTGGCCGCCGCCGTAACGGTCCGCGAGCCGATCGTAGAGCCAGCCGGCCGGGTAGGCGGTCTCTTCCCGCCGGTAACTGATGAAGATCCGGCCCGTTGCGTTCGGGAGAGAACTAGTCATTGCCCACGACCTTCTGCGACCGAGCCCAGACCCTGCGGGCATTACACCCCCGGAGGCGTTACTGGCGCGTTACTGCCGAGGGGAACGGGTCTGCCGGCGAAACAGGTAGTTCCAGCCGAAAAGAACAGGTACCGGCCACGGTGACCGTGGGTTTGCCTGGTGTCTAGACTCCGGCTCAAGCCGTTATGTCGTCCACGGTAGAGGGGTCGCCTGCGGCATCCGTTGGTTTCGACGCAAAGCTGCGCCGAAACGATTTCCGGCCGTCAACGACGGCAGGTGATCTTCCGAAGGCCGCAGGATCGCGCCACAACAGGATTCGCTCTCAACAGGGGGAAACGTGATGCAGCTACTCAGCACATTGTCCAGGGGACACCAGGGTCCATCTTCGGGCCAAGTCGTTAGAGCACTGGGGCCGGGGAAACGCCTGTTTGCCATGCGTTCGTCCGCTGCCCGCCTTCGCGGCCGGCGTGCGGCCATCACGGGTATGATCCTGGCGGCCCTCATGCCGGTTGGCAATATCCCTGCAACCGCTGCGGCCACGGTGGCTTCCACGATCCCGGTCGGGACAAGCCCCAGGAATGTTGCGTTCGCCCCGGACGGGTCCAAAGCCTACGTCACCAACTGGGAAGCCAGCACGGTGTCGGTCATTGATGTCGGGTCGGGCACGGTGGCTTCCACGATCCCGGTCGGGCCGTCTCCGATCGGTGTCGCGGTGGCCCCAGACGGGTCGGTTGCCTACGTCACCAGCGCCAGTTCCGACACGGTGTCGGTCATCGATGTGGCCTCCAGCACGATGACCTCCTCGATCCCGGTCGGGGCGACTCCGATCGCCGTTGCGTTCGCCCCGGACGGGTCGAGGGCCTACGTCACCAGTGGCAGCAGCAGTTCTGGCACCGTGTCGGTCATCGATGTGGCCTCCAGCACGATGACCTCCTCGATCCCGGTGGGGCCGCTTCCGAACGCCGTTGCGTTCACCCCGGACGGGTCGAAGGCCTACGTCACCAACGGGCAGGATTCCAACCAGGTGTCAGTCATCAATGTCGCCAAGGGCAAGATGACTTCCACCATCCCGGTCGGGTCGTCTCCGACAGGCGTTGCTTTCACCCCGGACGGGTCCACAGCCTACGTCGCCAACAACGAGGGCGACACAGTTTCGGTCATCAATGTAGCCAGGGGCAAGATGACTTCCACCATCCCGGTCGGGTGGGCCCCGGACAGTGTTGCGATTGTCCCGGACGGGTCGACAGCCTACGTCACGAACTCCGGTTCGGACACGGTGTCGGTCATCGATGTGGGGTCGCGCATGGTGACCTCGACAATCTCTGTCGGGACGCACCCTACCGGTGTTGCGGTCGCCCCGGGCGGGTCGACTGTCTACGTCGTTAACACCTTTTCCAACACGGTGTCGGTCGTCACCGCGGACGCACCGCCGGTGTTCACCGCGGCCACACCGCCCACAAAAGCGAACACGGGTGCAGCCTACAGCTACACGTTCGCCGCCACGGGTGCCCCGGCCCCGACCTTCCGGGTGTCCTCCGGTGCACTGCCTGCAGGGCTCAGCCTGGACACCACCACGGGAGTCCTGTCCGGAACCCCGACCAAGGCCGGCAAGTTCACGTTCAGGGTGACCGCCACCAACGGGGCCAGCCCAGACGCGGTCACGGGCCGCATCACGATCACCGTGGCCAAGGCGACGGTCCGCTGAGAATGACCCGCGTGGACGCGTCGGCAGAGCACCTGCCTAGGGAAGCGGCTGCCGTTCACCGACGCTGACGGAGGACGACGGCGGAACGTAGTCACGCCGTCGTCGTTCCAACCGTTGCTGCTGGGCCGGCGACGGAATCCTGGCACGCTTGGCGCGGTTGCACCGGGCGCACGCGGCGACGAAGTTCTGCAGGCTGGTGGAACCGCCCTTGGACCACGGATAGAAGTGGTCGCCGTGCTCGGCCGGGCGGCCACAGCGCCTCCCGAAGTCGGCTTCCAGCTCGCACAAGCCACCGGCGCGGGCCATCCCCTCGCGGCGCTGCTGGCGGGTGAAACGGCGGACCGGGTCGCGGCGTCGAACGTCCCGGTTCGTCATCACGGCCGCGACAATGCCGAGCACGACGGCGGCCACGCCGGGGAGAGTGACCGCGGCGACGACGCCATCGAACAGGCCGCGCAGAACCCCGGCGGCGGAGGAGGGCCCTGCTCCGGCAGCCGGGGTTACCTTCGCCATGAGCGCTGACATCAACGCGACAGCAAACCAGATCATCACCGCCGAGTAGGCCAGGCGAAGGCCTTGCCGTGTCCAATAGATGCGGCCCAGTTCCTGCATCAATTCCCCCATTTACGTTGCGCCGGAAGACCATGGCCCCGGATGTCCAGGGAAATCGTATAGTCCGGCCGCAGGCTGCTGCCCCAGGTTTAGCTCAGCTTTTGCTCAGGTTCCGGGCCCCGTTTGCAAGCCCGGCCTGGATATGCGGCATCCCCTCGGGCAGCCTCGCCCGCCGGTAAGCCCTAGCTGGCTGAAGCGGCTGGAGCACGCGCGGGGCTGGTGCGGGAATAAGGGACCGGGGCCGCCCTGTTGCTCTCCGGTGTGAAGAACATCGGATTTTTGTCCTTTGGTCATTGGACTGACCACCCCCAGTCCGGCACGCGGAGTGCATCGGACGCGCTGCTGCAGGCGATCGACCTTGCAGTCGCAGCAGAGGAACTGGGTGCGGACGGCGCCTACTTCCGCGTACACCACTTTGCGCAGCAATACGCGTCCCCCTTCCCGTTGCTTGCCGCGATCGGGGCACGGACAAACCGCATTGAGATCGGTACCGGCGTGATCGACATGCGCTATGAGAACCCGCTCTACATGGCCGAGGACGCGGGCGCGGCCGACCTGATCTCAGGTGGCCGGCTTCAGCTGGGCATCAGCAGGGGTTCACCCGAACAGGTGGTCGACGGGTGGCGCCACTTCGGCTTCGTCCCCGCCGAGGGCGAGTCGGATGCGGACATGGGCCGCAGGCACACCGAGCGTCTGCTTGAGGTGCTCACCGGCGAGGGGTTCGCGCAACCGAGCCCGCGCCCGATGTTCCCGAACCCTCCGGGCCTGCTGCGCATCGAGCCTCACTCCGAGGGTTTGCGCGACCGCATCTGGTGGGGTTCGGGCTCCAACGCCACGGCCGTCTGGGCGGCCAAGCTCGGCATGAACCTGCAAAGCTCCACGCTCAAGGACGACGAGAGCGGCAAGCCGTTCCACGTCCAGCAGGCCGAGCAGATCGAGCTCTACCGGCAGGCGTGGACGGAAGCAGGGCACCAGCGGGAGCCGCGCGTTTCGGTCAGCCGCAGCATCTTCGCACTGACCGACGAGCGCGACTGGCAATACTTCGGCCGCGACCGCTACAGCTCAGACCAGGTAGGCAACATTGACGAGAAAACGCGTGCGGTTTTTGGCCGGTCCTACGCGGGTGCCCCGGACGAGCTGGCCGCCAAGCTGGCCGAAGACGAGGCAATCGCCGCGGCAGACACCCTGCTGCTCACGGTCCCGAACCAGCTGGGCGTTGACTACAACGCGCATGTTATCGAGTCGATCCTGAAGGATGTGGCCCCGCAGCTCGGCTGGCGCTGATCGCGCCTGCCGACCTTATCTGTCCGGTAAGAGGTTGGCCGCCAAGGTCCTGGCCATGAACGTCCCGAAGCGCTCCGCACTCCAGCCGCGCTTGATGGCCAGGGTCTCGTAGAGCTCGGCCGAGGTGCACATGAAGAAGACGTCGGCCACCTCCTCCACGGTCAGGCCCGGCCGCAGGAATCCCCTTCCGAGCACCTGGCGCGCGTTGTGCAGCATGCGTTGGTACCGCTCGTCGTCCACGTCACGCAGGAGCCCGACCATATCCTGGTCCCCGCTCGCCGCGGCGTCCCTGATGAGGAGGTAGACGGGCGAGCCCAGCGGGCTGATCTCTGCGATGAACCGGCCGAACTGCTCCATGAGTTCGCGGGGATCGGTGGCTGTGGCCTGCGCCCGGTCCGACCGCTCTTCCGCCGGCGGGCCCCCGGCTCCCAGCAGGCTTTGCTCGAAGATGGCACGAACCAGCCCGGGCTTCCCGCCGAACCCCTTGTAGATAAATTCCTTAGAGACGCCGGCGGCGTGGGCGATGGCGGCGATGGTGGTCCGCCCGTACCCGTGGGCCAGGAACAGCGCGCGCGAGGAGGCCAGCACCCGCTTCCTGGCCTCCTCGGCCGCCTCCTGCCGGCGCCGGGCGTCGTAGCCACGGGAGCGGGGTGGCGCACCGTTGACCGCGGGTCCCATCGGGCCTAAGCTCCTTGTATCAGTTTGATACAGCTCACTGTATCAAATACTGGCTTAGCAGCCGCTCCGCCTCCCGGGACGGAGACTAAGGAGCACATCATGGACGCTTCAGGAATCGGGCGCGTCCCCGAAGGCCCGGTGCGGCGCATGGTGGCCGCGGCCAACCGCCATGACCTTGAGGCCCTGGTGTCCGAGTTCGCGGAGGACTACAGGAACACCACCCCCGTCCATCCGGCCCGCAGTTTCACGGGCTCGGCGCAGGTCCGGAAGAACTGGACGGCGCTCTTCGCCGGCCTGCCGGACCTCACCCTTACCGTCCACGACGCGGCCACCGGCCCGAACGGCAAACTCTGGATGGAATGGAGCAACCGCGGCACCCGGCCGGACGGATCCGTGCAGTGCGCCGCAGGGGTGGCCATCTTCACCCTCCGCGACGACAAAATCGGCGCGGCCCAGTTCTACCTCGAACCCGTGGATCACGACCCCGGCGACGTGAACGAAGCCGTCCGGGAGGCAGTCCAGGGGGCAGCCGGAGGTGACCGGCCATGATCCTGGTGGTCGGCGGCACGGGCCGCCTGGGCAGCGCGGTGGTTCCCCTGCTCCTGGCCGCCGGGCAACAGGTCCGCATCATGGCCCGGGGCAAGTCCCAGCCTTTCCCCCAAAAGATGGGCGACGGCGTCGAACTCCTCCGCGGGGACCTCGGCTCCGACGCAGACTGCCGGCAAGCGGTGTCCGGCTGCACAGAAGTGGTGTTCACGGCCTCGGGATTTGGGTTCAAGGATTCCAACCCGCGCGCGGTTGACCGTGACGGCGCCATCCGGCTGGTCCGCGCCGCAGCCGCCGCCGGAGTGCGGCACGTGGTGATGATGTCCATGCCCGGTGCGGCCGCTGATGGGGCCATTGATTTTCTGCGCTGCAAGGCGGTGGCGGAGGACGCGGTCCGCTCATCCGGCATGGACTGGACGGTTGTCCGGATCGGCGCGCTCCTGGAACAGCGGCTGGAGATCATGAGGGCGCCGCTTGAGTCGAAGGGCAAGCTGCCCGTGTTTGGCTCGGGGTCCGCCCCGGTGACCTATACCTCGGTCCGGGACGCGGCCGCCATCGTGGTCCGTGCCCTCCGCGACCCGGCGCTGCGGAACCGTGTCATCGAGTGGGGCTCGCAGACGCTCACTGCAAATGAGGTGGCGGAGGCTCTGCTCGCCCAGGCCGGCCACGGATCCGTTCAACGCATTCCAGCCGCCGCCATTCGGTTGTTGTCCGTGGCCGCGCGCCCGGTTTCACCGCTCCTTGCCAGGATTGCAGGGGCGGCCGTCTGGGAAGACTCGGGGGCAGCCGCGTTCCAGTTCGGGCCGGGGCGCGCAGAGTTCCCGGACATGCCCATCACCGGGCTTCAGCAGGTCCTCGAGGCGTCCGGCGCATCGGGGCGTCCGGCATAAGGAATGTCGCCGTTGGACCCCGTGTGCTTCTATGCGGCGGGAGTGCCGGCTTCCACCGACGCCCAGTGCCGCCGGAGCCCCTCTGCCAGCCGGTCGGGCTCGATCCGGTGCGGCGGATCGAAGTGGTGGCGGTGGGGAAACACCTCCAGGTGGAAGTCCGGGAAGAAAACCCTGGCCAGCCGGGCTGCAATTTCCCCGTAGTCGTCCGGATGGCTCAAGCCGCCCAGGGCGAAGAATACCGGCCGGTCGAAAGCGGCCAGCCGTGCCCTGTCCAGGTCATATTCTTTGAAGCTGCGCAGGAACTCCCTGATCCCAGCGGGCCGCTTGGCCATCCACGGCGGCGGCGGGCCGGGCGCCTGCGGCGGAAGGACGACGTCGGGCCTCACCTGCAGACGCATAAAGGCGGGCATGAACTGCTCGGGAGGAAGGGCCTCCAACTCCTGGTACTGCTTCCAGTGACGCGTGTACGCAGCGCTCCAGTCCCAGTTGCCCGCCCAGGCGGGCTCCAGCAGGGCCAGGCTTTGCAGCCTGTCGGGATGTTTGGCGGCGAACGCAAGTGCGACGGCGCCGCCACCGGAGTAGCCGACGAGGTGGAATGTTTGCCAGCCCCGTTCGTCGGCTTCGCGCTGGACGCCGTCCACCTCGGTGTCCAGGGTCCAGTCCGCAGGCGGCTCATCGGTCTTGTAGAGCTCGAGGTCTTTGGCGACGGCTTGCACCTCCGGCCCCAGGGCTTGGATCAGGGCTCTATAAGCCAAGCCCGCGGGGAGCACTGAGCCGGGAAGCAGGATGACCCGAAACGGTTCCATGGCAGTACCATACGCCCGAACTGCACAGGCACAAGGGGGGTGGAACACCACTCCTGGCTCGCCGTCGGCTGTCCCTTCGGGATGGTCATCTGCCGCCGCAAGATCAGGTGTGGTGGGCTGGACTTAGGGGCGAACGGGTGCGGCCGCTTCGTTTCCGAGCACTGTTGTCCATGGGCGGGCGGTCCACGAAGTCACAACGCCGTTGATCACGTAGGGGTCAGCCGCTGCAAAAGCTTCGGCGGCCTCGACTGGGTTCTCGCCGGTGAAGATGAGCAGCCCGGTGAAGGGACCTTCGCCAACTGCCCCGCCCAGCAGAAGCTCGCCGCGTTCGACTGCTTCCCACCCTGCCCTGAGGTGGTCCGCGCGGTATTGTTCGCGGGACTCAAGGTAGTTGTCTGCGTAGGTGTATTCGAGCACGGCGTGCAAGCGCGTCTCCATTCTGTTTGGGTGTTTCAATCGTTGTAGCAGCAGCGTGCCCAGCGGCTCTGGTTTCGCTCCCCGCCCGCGCCCTAACCTCGCAAGCTCGGCCAGGGAACCCTGCGGGCGTGGGCCCAAGCTCAACCACCGACGGAGGCCACCTCAACCTGTACCCCCGCGTCACGGAACTTCTGCACCTGGGCGGGGTCGGCGCCGTCGTCCGTCACCAGGGTCCAGGGGAGTGCCAGCCGTGCCCACGCGTGGAAGGGCCGGAGCCCGAGCTTGGACGAGTCCGCCAGGACGTACACGTCCCTGCCGCGGCGGGCCATAAGTTCCTTGAGGCGGGTTTGGGCGTGGTCGGCTTCGCAGATTCCGTCCTCTGCGGTGACGGCGTCGGCGCCGAGGAACACCCGGTCGAAGCTCATCCGCTCGAGTGCCGCTTCGGCCAGCGGCCCCACAAAGCTCTGCGAAACGCTGCGCAGCCGGCCGCCCAGGCAGTCCACCTCGACGCCCTCGGACTCAGCGAACTCCTGCAGGGTGTTGATGCCAGGGGTAGTCACGGACAGCTTCTCGAACCCCCGCAGTTCGTGGGCCAGGGCACCCACGGTGGAGCCGGCGTCGAGCAGGACGTTCTCCCCGGGCCGGATCACGGACGCTGCCCAGCGGGCGATGGCGTGCTTCTGCTCAAATGCTTCGCCGGTGCGCTGCCGCAGGGACGCCTCCGGGTGCGCGCCCAGGGCCATGGCGCCGCCGTAGGTGCGGGCCAGCCGGCCCTGCCCGTTCAACAGCGCCAGGTCGCGCCGGATGGTGGATGCGGTCACCTCGAACCGGGCCGAGAGTTCCTCCACGGAGGCCAGGCCGGTGGTCACGGCAAGGTGGTAAATCTCCTCGCGCCGCGCGTTTGCGCTCAGCATTCCCGGTCTCCTTCCCGTGGGCATGGCGGTGGCAGTGGTAACCATGCTAGTTCCGGCTTGGGGTTTCAACAGGTTCAACCACAGGGCCGGGACGGCAACGGCCGGTCAGCAATATTACGCTGACCGGCCGTTTGTCTCATGCGGAGTGCTCAGAGCGTCTCTTCGCGTGCCGGCGCCAGGTCTACTGCCTGCCGCAGTGCCTCAAGGAGCGACTCGTGGTCGGCGATGTTCTTGCCGGCGATGTCGAAGGCGGTGCCGTGGTCCACGGACGTGCGCACCACGGGCAGGCCCACGGTGATGTTCACGCCGTTCTCCAGGCCCAGGACCTTCACCGGGCCGTGGCCCTGGTCGTGGTACTGGGCCACCACCAGGTCGAAGTCGCCGCGGCCGGCGAGGAAGAACAGGGTGTCGGCCGGGAGCGGGCCGAAGGCGTTGATGCCGTCCGCCTGGGCCTTCTCGATGCCCGGCTGGATCTTCTCGGCTTCTTCGCCATAGCCGAACAGTCCGTTTTCGCCCGCGTGCGGGTTGATGGCGCACACCGCGATCTTCGGGTTTTCGATGCCGGAAGCCTGCAGCAGCTCGTGTCCGCGCTTGATGGTCCGGTACACCAGGTCACCGTTGATCTTGGCGATCGCATCGATGAGGCCGATGTGGGTGGTCACATGGATGACGCGCATCTTCGGGGCGGTCAGCATCATGGACACTTCCTCGGTGCCGGTCAGTTCGGCGAGGAGTTCGGTGTGGCCCGGGTACTTGTGGCCGGCGGCGTGCAGTGCGGCCTTGTTCAGCGGGCCGGTGCAGATTGCATCCACCTTCTTGTCCATGGCCAGCTGAACGGCCTTCTCGATGAACAGGTAGGAGCCGTGGCCGGCTGCGGCGGAGAGTTCGCCCCACGCCAGGTCCTCCGGGATGCAGTCGATGTCCAGCACGTCGATGGTGCCCTCGTCGAACAGGGCCTCCGACGGTTCGGCGACCTTGCGCAGGGTCAGCGGGCTGGCGACGATGTCCGCGGCAAGCTGCAGCCGGCGGAGATCGCCGATGACGAGCATGCGGGCCTTTGACCGCAGTTCGTTGTCAGCCAGGGCCTTGACGATGATCTCCGGACCGATGCCGGCCGCATCGCCCATGGTGATGGCAACAATCGGGCGTCCCATTATTTGATACTCATTTCAGTCGTTGTGGCAGTAAGGAATTTTTTGGTCCGGGCCAGCGTACCGGCGTCCCCGAAAGCGCCGGCCTTGGTGACCAGCAGGGGGAGTGGCTCGGGCAGCAGGCTCATGACGACGCCGGGTTCAACCTCCCCGACGACCGTGAAGCTGCCGGCGCCGAGGGCCTTCAGGACTGCAGTGGCCGTTTCGCCGCCCGTGAGGACGAGGGCGTCGCAGTGTCCGATCCCGGCAGCGGTGGCGCGGGCCAGGGCCTCTGCCACCACCAGTGCCTGGGACTTGTCCACGATGCCCATCGGATCCGGCGTCAGCACCACATCCGTGCGGGCCATCGCCTGGGCAACGAGGCGGGGGACCGCCGTATCGTCCAGCGCGGCGTGGTCCAGCGTGATGTGTTCCGCGCCGGCCTCCACGAGTGCCTGGGTTTGCTGCCGGGCAAGGCCGGAGTAGCTGCCGATCACCGTTAGTGTGCGGCTTATGTGCCGTGCCTGCGCATTCCGCGCAGCCGTTTCGCACTCACGCGCGGCAATGTGCCCCGCCAGTCCGCCGGAGCCCACGAGGAGCGTCGGGAAGTCGAGCAGTTCCGCCGCCGCCGCGATGGTTTTCAGGTCGTCATCGGAAGCAGCGTCCAGTACGACGGCGTCAGTCCCGCGTTCCTGCATCTCGCGGAGGTGCCGCGCCAGTTCCTCGGGGTTGGGTCCGGCCGCGCCGGTTGCCTCGACGGTTAACCCACCGGCAGCCAGTGCCGCGGCGACATCACCGCCGAAGTTTCCTTCCGAGTTCCGAACGCCGTTGACGTGGACCACGCCGCCCTGGGTGGTTCTTCCCGTGCCCGGGAAGGCGGGAGCTACAACGGCCAGGCCAATGCCCCGACCACCGGTCAGCTGCGCCAGTGTTGCCGCGACTTCCACACCCACATTGCCCCGCAGCAGGGAGTCGATCTTCTTGAAGACCTGGCGCTGCTCCCCAAGGGCCCGCCGTGCCGCCGTCGTGACGGCTGCGGCGGCTTCCGCCGGAGCCAGGTAACGGCTCTCGGTATTGATTGAAAGGATCTCAGCGTCGGGCCAGGCTGACTCGACGTCGAGGATGACGCAACTGCTGTGCGTGGGACCGTAGGCGGCGGCCGCATCGGCCGCCCCCGTCAGGTCATCGGCGATGATTGCCCACCGCGTGGCTGCGTTGGTGTTCATACTGCGTGTGAAACCTCTTTTGATGCTGCGGCTTCCTTGTTCTTGAGGCGCTTGGCGTACCAGGCAACCACAAGGGGGCAGCCGATGGCCGTGACCACCACGGAGGCGGCAACCAGCACGGTGGCAGGTCCGGCGGCGGGAGCGTAGGCGGGGTTGGCTGCGGCTACCAGCATGGGAACCGTGGCGGCGTTGCCCGCGGTGGTGGCCGCTGCCAGGCCGGCAATGCCGGAGCCTCCCGTCAGCTTGTCAGCGAAGAAGAGGACAGCTCCGCCGGCGATCAGCACGAACAGGCCAAGTGCGACACCCAGGAGCCCTGCGTTGACGACCTGCCCCAGGTTCAGGCCGAAGCCCAATGCGAGGGCGAAGAACGGAATCAGGACCGGGGCCGCGGAGGAGAGGAACTTGCGCATGGCCGGGTCGAGCGCGCCAAGGATGGCTCCGAGGAGCAGGGGGATGATGGCACCCACGAGGGCCTGCCACGGGAAGGCCGAGAGGCCGGCGACGCCGAGGGTCACCATGGTCAGGAAGGGACCCGATTCCAGCGTCATGACGGAGTAGGCTGCGACGTCCTTGGGCTTGCCGTACTGGCCCATGAGGGCCATGTACATGCCGCCGTTGGTGTCATTCAGGGCGGCCAGGATGGCCAGGACCGACAGGCCGCTGAGGATTCCGCCGTCGATGGGAAGTTCACCCATGAACCGGCCGGCGATGACGCCGATGATGACGGCGAACAGGACCTTGCTGCCGAACAGGACGCCGCCCTTTTTCAGGATGTACGGGGTGGCCTTGATGTCGATGCTGGCACCCATGCAGACGTAGAACACGGCGAGGATGGTGGTGCCGCCGGTGAACAGCGCGCCGGTGAATGAGCCGAAGAATTTGGCGGAGTCCGGTGCGAAGGTACCCAGAATGGCACCGATGAGCAGGGGGATCAGCATCATGCCGCCGGGGACTTTTTCCATGGTGGCCTTGATGGGGACAGACATGTTGCAACCTCATTGTTGTTGGGGGAGAGGGGTCGAGCGCTCGGCTCGAAGCATGATTAAGATCATAAACAGTGATGCGCGTTTAGCGCAACCCCCAATGCGCAAAACGCGCAGTGACTGGATTGGAAGCCGGGCGGAAGCTTGCCGGCGGGTGCTCTTCCGGTGCTTCATGGGGCCGCATTTCGTCCGCAATCAACGGGTGTTGACGGTGCAGGTCGGCGAGCGTAGAACGACGAATAGGGGCAGTCTTCGGCCGGAAATCCGCCCGGAATCAGTCAAGGCGCCGAGCCAAGCCCAGGAGGAAATCATGGTCAAGTCCTCAGAAACGGTCATTCTTGCCCGGAAACCGCAGGAGGTGTTCCGGTTCGTCGCGGACCTCCGGAATGAACCCAAGTGGCACACGGACGTTGACTCCGTGCCTCAAGGGACGGACCCTGTTCCGGTGGTGGGCAAGACGTATCCGCTCAAGTTCAAGCCGTTTATGGGAACCACTGACGGGACCTTGACTGCGGTTGACGTTCAGCAGGATGCGCGCGTGGTGTACCGGGGCGAGTTCGGGGGACTCCAGCCAACCATTTCCTACAGCATCGAGCCTGCCGGGGAAGGGACCAGGTTTACGCGATCCGTTGAGTTGCACCCCTCCGGACTAAAGATGCTGATGGCGCCGGTGATGGCTTTTATGGTGCCACGCAACAACAAAGAGGTTGTCGGGAACCTCAAACGGCAGCTCGACGCCTGAAATTCGAGGACCCCCTGGATAGTTTCATCGCTGCTCCCGATACCCGCACTGCGGCCTACACTGAGCGTTAGCTCACCGCAGTCAAAAGCCCCAGGCCATACCCGGGGTTAGCTCGGCGATGCGGAAAGACGGTTCGCTCATCGTCTGACTTCGCCATGTGGAGCAACTCGGCGGCTTCCGTGATCAGGGCGTCAGTGCTCTCGTGCGTGCGCACCTCAAGCCGCCGTGATTTTGCATGAGGCATGGGAGCCTCCACATACAAGTGACGGTACGTGTACGGTTGCTGCTGCTCGGACGGTCCCCTAGTCCCGGAAGTTCAAGGCGTCGAACTGCTCCTGCCAGAGGGACTTTTCCTGGTTCACGTACTGCCTGTACGACGCGGTCCATTTGGGCCAGATATCTGATGCGCCGTGGGTTTCGGCTGTGGGCCGGCCTGGAGCCTGGGCAATGATCCGCGGGGCTGGCACCTGGGGCATGTTCGGCCTCTGCCGGACGGGCGGGCGCGACGGCGCGTTCAGTCGGTTTATTGGCCCGGAAAGCAGTGGTTTCAGGTCCATCAGCCAGAGGACGATCTTGGATACCGTCCAGATAATGCCAAACAGGACCATGGCAACGAAAAGGAAAGCAATCCAGAGTAGGAGCCCTATGAACACCATGACCCATTTTACCTTGTGGGCCCTGATTTTGGAGTCCGGATTCAGGTTTCGACAGGCTCAACCACCGGGTTTCGCTCCCCACCTGCCCCCTAACCTCGCAAGTCCATGCCGGCTCCCTGCCCTCGCAAGCTCGGGCCGGGGCCCTCGCCGCCCTGGCTCCACGGCCAGGGCTCCCGCGGGCGTGGGCCCGGCTCAACCACTGGGCTACAGCTCGAGCGTGAACACCCACAGCAGCACGTCCTCGCCAGGCACGTACCAGTCCCGCTCCGGTGCGCGCCGGAAGCCGAACGACTCATACAGCCCGTGGGCGCGCTCCATAAACGTGGCACTGGTGATGCTGATGGCCTCGATGCCGGGCAGTTGCCGGGCGTGCTCCACCACCTTGCCCACCACTGCACGGCCCAGGCCATTGCCCTGGGAGGCCGGGTCCACGGCCAGCATCCGGAATTCCAGCTCACCGTCCCGGGCGATCTCGCTGTACGGCTCGCCGGCAAACGTCAGCGTCACCGCGGCAACCACGCGCCCGGCGGCTTCCGCCACCCACACCTGCGCATGCTCGGCCCGGTGCTCCACATCTTCCAGCACGCTCATGTACGGATGGTCCGTCGCGAAGTGACCAGCCGCCAGGTACGCCTCGCGCGTGATGCGCCGGACGTCCGGAAAGTCCGACGGCGCCGCCCGCCTGAATTCGATGCTCACCGCACACCCACGGGAGCGGCCGTCCGCTCGACATAGTCGCCCAGCCGTGCCAGTTCCGGCTGCGACGAGGGATCGCCCACGGCGTCGCCACCCACCGCGTTCGCCACAGCCAGTGCCCGTGTATAGTCCAGTCCCTGCTGCAGCGCCAGGACCAGGGCTGCGCAGAACGCATCCCCGGCGCCGATGGTGTTGGCTACCGCCACTGACACCGAGGGAGCCTCGGCCACCTTCCGCCCGTGCTCAAACAAGGCCGAGCCGTCGCCGCCGTACGTCACCGCCACCAGCTTCGCCGACGCAAGCGCCGGGATCAGGGCGTACTCGCTTTCGTTCACGATCACCAGGTCGCAACGCTCCAGCAGCTCGGCGGGCAGGTCCATGGCAGGCGCGGCGTTCAGGACAAAATATCCAGACGAACGGCGCGCGGCTTCCAGCACCACCGGCAGGCCGACCTCCAGCTGGCACAGCACGGCCTCGTCCGGGCCGAACTCGACGCCGTCCAGCGACAGGTGGGAGTTGGCGCCCGGGCACACCACGATCTGGTTCTCGCCGTCGCGGTCCACCACAATGAGGGCCGTCCCCGTGGGCTGGGGCAGGACGGCCACGTCGGCTGTGTCGACGCCGGCGTTCGCCAGGGCGTCCAGCATCAGGCGTCCGTGTGCATCGCTGCCCACGGCGCCGACCATGCGTGCGCTGCCGCCCAGCCGGGCGGCAGCTGCGGCCTGGTTGGCCCCCTTGCCGCCGGGCTGCTCGGACAGGACGGCATCGCCGATGGTTTCGCCAGCAGTGGGGAGCCGCTGGGCGGTGGCGATCAGGTCCAGGTTAATGCTGCCCACAACGGTGAGGGCAGGAAGTTGGTTGCTCATGAGATTCCTTACGGGGGAGGAGCCGGAAGCGGCCGGATTAGGAAATAGTGTACGGCACTGTTGTACTTGTCCGTCATACATGGTTGTATAACAACTCACATCCACATGGCAGTAAGTCCAAAACAAAGGAGTTTGATGTGAACACCCCAACCCCCGCGGCAGCCGCGCCTCCCGCGCAAGCCGCGGACGCCGCCGTCGTCCATGAAACGAATGCCCCCAAGTTTCAGGGCCGTCGCGCCGCCCTGCTGATCTCCACGCTCCTGCTCGGCGTGCTGTCCTTCCAGCTCAACGCCAGCATGGTCACCCCTGCGCTGCCGCAGATCGCCGCCGAGTTCGGCCAGGGAGCGGACAGCGCCGCCCCCGTGCAGTCCATGTTCTTTCTTGCCGGCGCTATCGCCGGGCCCGTGATCGGCCGGTGGAGCGACTTCATCGGCCGCCGCGCCGCGCTGCTCCTGGTCCTCGGCATCATGGGTGCCGGGACCGTCCTCTGCATCACCGCCCCCACCCTGCCGCTGCTGGTCACCGGCCGGTTCCTGCAGGGCGTCTCCAGCGCTGTCTTCGCGCTCGCCTACATCGTGCTCAGCGAAAACCTCCAGGCCAAGGTCTTCGGCACCTCTGTGGGCATCATCGCCGCCATCAACGGCGGAATCGGCGGCGTGGACGGCTACGTGGGCGGGCTGATGGCCGAGACGCTCGGCTTCCGGTCCATCTTCGGCGTGGTCCTGGTCCTCACGGCCATCGCGGCCGCCTGCATCATCAAGATGGTGCCGAAGGGCCGTCCCGCCGGCGTCCGCGGCGCCATGGACTGGTGGGGCGCCGGCTCCCTCTCCCTGTTCCTGGTGTTCATCACCTACTTCGTCTCCGGCGGTTCGGCAGCAGGCTGGACCGCGCCTTCCACCCTGGCCCTGCTGGCCGGCACCATCGCGTCCTTCGCCGCCTTCTGGCTGATCGAGAAGCGCCGCAGCAACCCGCTGATCGCTGTCCACCATCTGCGCTCCCGCCAGGTGTGGCCGGTCATCGCCACCACCGTCCTCACGCTCGCCGGCATCTTCGCCATCATCAACTTCACCGTGGTGCTGCTGAGCCAGGATCACGACGGCGGCTTCGGGCTGAGTGCCTCAGTCTCGGCGCTGCTGTTCCTCACCCCGGCCGCGCTCATCGGCGTCTTCGCCGCGCCGCTGGCCGGCTGGCTGGCCGACCGCCGCGGCTGGATCAAGACCCTCCGGTTTGGCACGGGGCTCAGCCTCGCGTGCGCCATCGCCGCCGCCACGTTCTCCACCAACCAGACGGCGGTTCTGATCGCCGTCGCAGCCCTCGGCATTTTCTACAACGGACTGTTCCTCACCGCCATCAACGGCCTCTCGGTGCTGCTCTCGCCCAAGGAAGCCCCGGCCGCCCTGCCGGGCATCAACGGTGCGTCCTTCGGCATCGGGGCGAGCCTCGGCGTCGTCCTCGTTGCGCCCTTCGCCGCCCAAGCCACGGCCGCCGGGTACGCCACCGCCCTCTGGATCTCGGTGGCCATTACCGCCGCCGCGTTCATCGTCAGCCTCTTCGTCGCCGCCCCCAAGGGCGAGACCGTCTAACCCGATTCAACCGAAAGAGAACCACCATCATGACCGCCACCTCCCCGATCTACCTGGACTGCGACACCGGAATCGACGACGCCCTCGCCCTGGCCTACCTGCTGGCCGCCCCCGCCGCCGACGTGGTGGGCATCGGGACCGTCAGCGGCAACGTCAGTGCCGCCGTCGGCGCCCGCAACACCCTGGACCTGCTCCAGCTCGCCGGCCACGCCCACATCCCCGTGGCCCTCGGCGCGCACGATCCCCTCGCCGGCTCGTTCGGCGGCGGGGCGCCGTGGGTGCACGGCGGGAACGGGATCGGCGAGGTGGCGCTGACGACGGCGGCTGCTTCCGTTGCGGAGGAGTCCGCGGCGGAGATGCTGGTCCGGTTGGCCCGTACGTACCCGGGCTCTTTGAAAGTGGTGGCCATTGGCCCGCTGACCAACATCGCCGAGGCCCTCCGGCTGGAGCCTTCCTTGCCGTCCCTGGTGGAGTCGGTCACCGTGATGGGCGGTGCTGCCCTGGCTCCCGGCAACATCACGGCAGTGGCCGAAGCCAACATCCACAATGACCCCGAGGCCGCCGCCCTGGTGCTGGCCGCCGACTGGGACATCACCCTGGTGCCGCTGGACGTGACCATGGCTTCTGTCCTGGAGGAATCGCACCGGCAGGAACTGCTGGCGTCTTCTTCACCGGTGGCGCAGGCGCTGGGGGAGATGCTGGGCTACTACTTCCGGTTCTATGAAGGCATCTACGGCCGGCCCTGCTCTGCTATGCATGACCCGCTGGCGGCGGCGCTCGCGGTAGGCGGGGCTCAGGCGGCGGTGGCACCCGTGGTGCGGGCCGCCGTCGACACCTCCGACGGGCCGGGCCGCGGGCAGACCATCTGCGACATGCGCGGCCTGTACGCCGGCTACCCGGAGGTGCGTGGCGCGCGCTGCCGCGTGGTGCTCTCGCTCGAGGAGGACTTCGCCCCGCACCTGGTGAAGACACTGTTGAGCTACTTCCCGGCGGGGAGCGAAACCACGACGGCGGCACTCGCCTCCGCAGGATCGTCCACCTAAAGCGTCTCGGGGACCGGGCGGCCGGGGAAGAGCGTGGCGTATTGCTTCCGGTACAGCCTGCGCCCAAAGAGACGGTAGGCAATGCGGACCGGCGGGGGAATTTCCTTGAACATTTCCCTCCGGTCCGCGGGCGGATTCGTGGCCAGCACCATTCCGAGGTATCCCACCAGGAACTTCTTGTCGAGTTGGTCGATGCCGTGCTGCGCGGCGGTCTTCATTTCCTTCTCGGTCAGCACCCTGTCCACCACCGGCATCACCTCGGTGACTTCGCGCCGCAGGTGGATGTTGAGGACGGCCTTCAGGTCTTCGTAGCGTGCAGCGAGTTCTGAACCGGTTTCGGCGTCTGCCGTCTGCATCCAGCGCAGGCGGAGCGGCTCGATGGCCTCGAGGCGTTGGGCGACCTGCCGGTGCTGCTCGAGCATCTGCGCTACGTGGAGCGCGCAGGCTGGTGCCCGCTCCTTCATCGGCGGGTACATGAGGAGGTCCTCGCCTTCGTGATGGATATGGAGCACCTTGTCGAAGTTCCCGAGCACGTCGCCCACATAGGCTGCGCGGGCAGTGTCTCCGGCTGCGGCGGAGCGCACCAGTCCGGGCGCCTCCTCATAGGCCCACAGGAAAAAGCGGTGAATGCGTCGCATGCCGGCGGTCCCGCCGCACAGGATGGGTCCGGCTGGCAGCGGAGCTGCGGTCTCGCCGGGCTGCATGGTGAAGAAGTCGGTCATTGGTGGGCCCCTTTGCGCTCGTGATGGCAGACCGGGCCCTCTCCCCGCCAGCATCGTAGCCGCTGCCCGCAATGGGGCACAATGGGCTCCGGATTGCTGGGGGCGTAAGTACATTTCACCGCCCGGTACAGGGATTTAGTCACTGCCAGGAATTGGGTATAGGGGATTGATTGCGCACCTTTTCGCACCCGGCCTACGCTTTGCATACCTGGCATGTGGCGGTGGTTGTTTCTGGGCCGGCCATCGCTTTGCCAGTTCGATGCATAAGTCCCCAGTAGAAACAGCGATCAAAATGAATGCTCCGTCCGCTGGCTTCGCAAACCCCGTGCCTTGGGGTCTGAGACGATCTTCAGCCTTGTCAGGCGGAGGGTTGACGTTCCGGCGTAGATGCCTGGCCATAGCCTCCTCCCTTTGTCTGCTGGTTGGGTTCGCCATCATGGCACCCACAACGGCAAATGCGGCAACAATCACCTCGGTGGCCACCATGGACACCTACACTCAGCGGGACAGGCCGGCGACGAACTTCGGGACCAGCGCCCGCTTGTCTACCGAGGGCCGCGCGGGCATCTGGCGGCACACTTTCCTGCGGTTCAATGTTCAGGTTCCTGCCGGCCAGCACGTTGTTTCTGCCAAACTGCGCGCTTATTCGGAGGCGTCTGCGACGTCCACCCAGTTCGTGGATGTTTCCACCACATCCGGGGGCTGGACCGAACGGGGACTCACCTGGAATAACGCACCTGCGGCCGGGACATGGCTGGGGAGAGCCGGAGGCTTCCGCACGGGCTCCTGGGTTGAATGGGATGTGACCCGGGGCGTCAGCGCAAATGGAGGCGAACAGAACTTCAAGCTGGAAAGCGGAGCGCAGAAGTGGATCGGGTTCAAATCAAAGGAATCCCCTAGTTCCACCCTCCGGCCCCGGCTGGTGGTGACCACCGCGCCGGACGCGGGTTCCTCCACCGAGGCCGCGGTGCTCCATGGCTGGGGCGCCCCTGTTTCCGGCGACGAGTTCAATTACGCAGGTGCCCCGGACGCCACGAAGTGGAACGTCTACAACAGCCTCGGGCACGGAGGCAACGGTATCCGGAGTCCGCAGCAGGCTGCCGTGAACGGTTCCACGATGGTCATCACCGGGACACCGGACGGAACTACCGCCGGCATGTCCGCCAAGTTCGCACGCCAGAAGTATGGGCGGTGGGAGATCCGTGCGGCGGGGTCCGGTGACAACGAATACCGTTTGGTGTCCCTTCTGTGGCCGGACAGTGGAAACTGGCCATGTGAAGGCGAAATCGACTACGCGGAAACCACCGGTGACTGGAACCTGATCAAGTTCTTCCACCACTATGGATGCACGAACTCGCAGACGTCAGGGTCCATGGTCCTGGACATTTCCCAGTTCCACAACTACGCGGTTGACTGGTCGCCGAGTGGAATGGTCGGCTACATCGACGGCGTGAAGTGGTTTGAGGACACCGACCCCGCGCACCAGCCTCCGGCGTCAATGCACCAGACACTGCAACTGGACTGGTTCCCGCACGGGACTCCCGACGGCCCCGGCGAGATGCGGGTGGACTGGGTCCGTGTGTATGCGGCTGGACGCTAGGTGCAGTTCGGCCGCCGAAAAACCCCCGACCAAAAGACCCGGACGCCGGTGTCCGTCAGGACTGGAGGGACTGCATCACGGAAAGGTGCCCGGCCCGTGCGGCCACCAGGCATTTGGCCAGGTAAAAGGGCCGGTTGCCATACCTGACGTACTGGGTGAGGACCAGCACAGGATCGGACGGGCGGAGGTCCAGCAGCTTGGCGCGGCTGGGCCCCACCTGGCTCAGGCTGATCTGGCACTCGCCCGGACCGGGAAGCCGGCCCAGCTGTTTGTTGAGGGAGGCAAGCAAAGTACTGCCGCCGTCGTCCTCTATGTCCAAAGGCGCGGCAGGGCCGGTGCCGAGGCTGACCGGCTGGGCGGAAATGTTTTCCTGCAGGTGGGCGATGGCCTCGCCGTCGCGGATCAGGACGGATTCCCAGAGCCAGCAGTCGGTGCCCGGCTCGACGCCGACGCCCGGCGCGGCGAACTCGGACGCGGGCTGGCGCACCACCTGGACGCGCTTGACCTCGAGCTGTTGTCCGGCAGTGCCGAGGACTTCCTCGAAGGGGCGGATGCGTTCGATGCCGATGCGGGGGAGGGTGTCCGAGACGAAACGGCCGACGCCGCGCCTCGCCCTGATGAGCCCGTCCTCCTCCAGCAGCATGAGGGCTTCGCGGACCACTGTGCGGCTGACTTTCATGTCCGCGCCGAGTTCGGTTTCGGTGGGGATCATGGAGCCGGGCGTGAGGAGGCCGTTGCGGATGGCTTCGGCGATCCGGGAGTACACCGCCACGCGGAGGGGGGAGCCGGGCTGGGCGGCCACCGGCTGGGACAGGAACCGGGCGGCGTCCTGGTGCACGTTATGCCTCGCTTCGTGGGTCTGGGATTTCCAGCCTACCGGTGTGACGGGTTTGTTGGACAACAGGACACCGAAGGATCCAGTCGCCGGTCAGCCGCCTGAATCCGATGGAGTCACGCAGCGCCCGCCACGGCTGACGCCAACTGCAAGGAACCCACCGCGAAGGCGGCCGCGACCGCTATGCCCGTGACGACGGTGTTGTAGTAGCTCCTTCCTGCGGGCCGAAGTGAGGCCCAACTGTAGGCGGCGCTCATGAAGCAGCCGTTGAGGCTGTCGAGCAGCATCATGCCGGCGGCAAAAAGAACCGGCAGCACCAGGCCCGCGTAGGGGGCGGTCAACAGCAGTCCTCCTGCCGTAACGCAAAGGAAGGCGACCTCCAGGGCTGAGTCCAGCCCCAGTCCAAAAAGCATTCCCACCAGGAACATTCCGCCGGGCCTGTCCACCACCCAGGACGTTCGGGACAGCAGCATGCTTACCGGCGTTCCGACAGCGGGAAATGTTCCCTCGCCATGGCTTGCCCGGGGAGGGGCCTGCCTTCTGAAGGCGCCAAGCAGCGCTTTGAGATTGGCGAGGCCGATGACGTAGAGGAACAGGCCTGCCACCAGCGCCCCTGCCGGCCCAAACGCCTGGGGGACGGCCCCCTCCAGGGATGGAGCGGCGGCAAAGCTGTGGATTCCCAGCGTTATCAGTCCGGACAACACAAAGACCAACGAGCAGTGGCCCAGGGAGAACCAGTATCCGACAGATGCGGCGGGGCGGCCCTGTTGAATCAGGGTGCGCGTCACCCCGTCGATCGCGGCGATGTGGTCGGCATCGAAAGCGTGGCGGAGTCCCAACAGGTATGCCGTCAGCCCAAGCCCGGCCAAAGTGAACCCTGGTCCGGACTTTGGGGGCGGAGCGAGCAGTAGGACGCCGCCCCATCCAAGGACGTGCAGAAACACAATGAACGCCGTGGCCATTCCGCCTGGGAAGAGCCAGCCCGGTGCTTTTACGGTGGCTGATACCGCGCGCCGCATCCGAAGCCGGTGAGCGACGGCTTGCGCCTGCACGCCGGAGCCCTTTATCGGGGCGGGGTCAGGTTGTAGCGCGAAATGATGTCGGGCAGCCAAGGTGCCTCGGCGAACTGGAGCCCGAAATCGGCAGCAAGTTTTTCGATGAGCCCGGGATCCGGCGGGCCGGCCTCGAGGTGATCGGCGAGGCCCCAGAAAAAGTGTTCAAAACCCGCAGGGCTGATGATCTCGATCATGCGGGCGGGTACTTTGCCGGCATTCCACATGGTGTGCAGTTCATTCCTGGGTTTGGTGATGTATCCGCCTGCACCCAGAACGGCCTGCCGCTCACCGGACCGGAATCCGATTTCCCCTTCGAGGACGATGGAGTATTCATCCTCACGCGTGTGGATGTGGGGAGGCACCAAAGCCCCCACGGGGAAGGGATGCTCCACGATGGATAGCTGTTCATGGGTGTCGGCGCCGAAGAGTTTAAATACGACGCCGATGGTTCCCAGCGGTGCTTCGCGTCCCTGCCCCGGCTCCACGACAGTCAGCCGTGGAGCCTCATCTTGTTCCATGACGGATCCCTTTCACAATTGGTGGGCGCCAGTTTCGATATACACTGGTGTATATCGAATTATCCGCAGCGGAAAGGGCTGAGTCAATACTTTGAGTGAACAGCAGCGTTCAGCCAAAGCCCGGCAATATCAGATGCGCAAGCGCGCGGACCAGATGGACAGCACGCGCCAACGCATTGTCGAGGCCACCTCCCGCCTCCACGCCACCATCGGCCCGGCACGCACCACGATTGCCGGGATTGCCGAGCAGGCGGGAGTAACCCGGCTGACCGTTTACAAGCACTTCCCGGACGAGGCTGATCTCTACAACGCCTGTTCGGCTCACTGGCGGTCCAATCAACAACTCCCGGACCCCGCGGAATGGTCGAAGACCGCAGACCCGGACGGCCGCCTGCGCCTGGGCCTGTCCGATATTTACCGTTTCTACCGCGACGGTGCGGACATGCTCCTGCGGCTGTATCGGGACAAGGAAGTGCTGCCCGAGGGGCTGCGCCGCAGCCTGCAGGACCGTGATGAGCATTTTCGGGACGTGCTTTCAGAGCCTTTTACGGACCGCCGGGACAGCCAGACCCTGCGGGCCCTTGTTGGCCACGCTGTCTCTTTCTGGACTTGGCACTCCCTCTGCCAAAGCAACGGGCTTGCCGAAGAAGCCGCAGTGGAAGCGATGGCAGCGTTGGTAGCCGCGGCCCCGGTAGTGGCGTTACCTAAGCCCGGCGCGCCTTGACAGCCAGTCCGTGCATGGGAATGCCGCCTGAGGAATACTGAAGGTGCCGGGCCTTGGCTGTGGTTCACGCGCCAGGCCTCGGTTCGGCTTCTCGAAGGGGGTATCGGTTGGAGTCAGCAGTCCCTCGCCGCAGATCCCTCCCGGGTGCGGCGGCAATCTTCGCAGCCCTTCTGGCGTTCTCCGCCGCCGGGTGCACGGGCACTCCCGAACCGCCCGCTTCTCCTGTGCCTGATGTCCACATCGCCGCTGTGGGCGACATGAACGACGCCGGGAATGTTGACCCGGACAGCCCGTCAGGCCGGAACGCTGCGGAGATCACCCGGCTCGTGGAGAACAACGAGATTGACGCTTTCCTGGGGCTCGGGGACTTTCAGTACAGCACCGCGCGCTGCAAGGATTACGTGGACTACTGGAAGACGCTGTGGGGCGGCACGCTGCCCAAGTTGTACTGGGTGTCGGCCCCTAACCACGACTGGGAACCCGGACGTAATGCAGACCTGGACAACTTCATGGATGGCCGGTGTCCCGGGTCCCCGGAGAAGGCTGCGATCAACCAGGAGCGTGGTTCCATCTCGAACGGGGAACCGTACTCGAAGGACTTCGGGAACTGGCATTTCGCGTTCCTGTCCTCCGCACAGTGGAAGTACAACCCCAAGAGGGCCCGGGAGCTGACCACATGGCTGGACCAGGACCTCGCCGCTGCCAAGGAGGCTGGCAAGCACCTGGCCGTGGTGTACCACGAACCCTATTTCACCTCGAACACGGACCAGCATGAGCGGGCCGCCGACCACAAGCCGTGGGTCGACGTGATGTGGAAGCACCGGGTCCGGCTGACCCTGTCAGCGTCACAACACAACTACGAGCGGTCATGCCCGGTGAACAACGCTGACGACTGCGTCGATGACGGCATGACCGCGTTCCAGGTTTCCACGGGCGGCACCAGCCTCCGGTCCTTCATCAGCAGTCCGCGGTATATCGAGAAGCGGTTCAGCGACACCCACGGGTTCCTTCGGCTGACGCTGCACGGGGACGGGTCCTTCGACTGGAACTTCGTGCCGACAACCGGGACAAGCACGGACTCGGGTACGCGTTCCAAACCGTAGAAAGTCCCACTCCGCCTATGCGGCCAGGCGCTCCGCCCGCTCCCAGTGCTCCCGCAACAACGCTGCCACCCGGTCGGGCTCGATCCGGTGCGGCGGGTCGAAGTGGTGCCGCTGCGGAAATACTTCAAGCCGGAAGTCCGGGAAGACCCTGGCGAGGCGCTCCGCATTGTCCGCGTAGTCGTCAGGGTTGCTCAGCCCGCCAAGGATAAAGAGCACCGGCCTGGTGAAAGCGGCCAGCCGCGAACGGTCAAGATCATAGGACTTGAAGGTTTCCACGAACGCCCTGATGCCGGCGGGGCGCTTTGCCATCCACGGCGGCGGGGGACCCTGCGGCGGTGGCGGCAGGACGACGTCGTGCTTAACTCCCAGCCGCATAAACGCGGGCATAAACTCCTGTGGCGGCAGCGCGTCCAGCTGGTCATACTGCTTCCACAGCTGCGCATGGGCGGGACTCCAGTCCCAGCTCCCTGCCCACGCCGGCTCCAGCAGGGCCAGGCTGAGCAGCCGCCCGCCGTGCTTCGCGGTGAAGGCCAAAGCGGCCGATCCGCCGCCCGAATACCCCACCAGGTGGAACGTGTCCCAGCCCCGCGCATCCGCTTCGCGCAGGACGCCGTCGATCTCGGTGTCCAGGCTCCAGCCGGGCGGGGGAGCCTCACCTGCGTAGAGTTCCAGGTCCTTGGCGGCGGCCTGGACCTCGGGCCCCAAAGCCTCGATCAGCGCGCCGTACGCCTGCTGGGCGGGAAGTACGCTCCCGGGAAGAAGAATGGCCCGAACTGGTTCCATGGGAGGATGCTACGCCCGCCATGGCACGTCCGGAACGTGAAGAGCCCCGGCGGCAGTGGAAGCTGCGGCCGGGGCCATTAACTGTGCGGATGCGGCGGGTTGCCGCGGGGACGTCTAGGCGCGTGCGGTGGTGCGGCCCTTGGTGAGGATCACAGCCAGGGCGATCATCCCCACGCCGAGCAGCAGGTGCAGGATGTTGTCGAAGCCGTTGAGGGGCACGAAGTTGCCGGCGGCATCCTGGGGGACTACGAGGCCGTAGATGAACAGGACCAGGTAGATGACCCCGCCGTAGAGCAGGAATGAGCGGGCGCCGGCGGCGCTCCTGGCCAGTGCGATGCCCGCTGCGCCGAAGAGCAGGTGGACGATGTTGTGGAGGGCCGAGACCTGGAAGAGGCCCAGCAGCATGGCCTCGGAGTGGTGGCCGGCGATGTGCAGCTGGTCGAAGTTGCTGGTGATGCCCGGAACGAAGCCCAGGACGCCAACCAGCAGGAACACCGCCCCCACAACGATCGATGCCTTCTGGACGTTGGTGCGTGCTGCCATGCCGGTGCTGGTGTGTGTTGCCATGGTGAACTCCTGAATGCGATCTATGAATATGGATCAGCCCGTCCTGCCGATCCATGTGCTTATGCCAGCAATTCGCGGTCCAGCGCACCCGGGATGGGTTGTGGCCAAAGAATTTTTGGGGCCGGATGATGCTGCTCCCTGGCCATCAAAACTTCCCCGGCTCAATCCCCGCCACATGCGTCCCCGGAGTGCTATACCTAGCTCAAGGCAACTAATTCGGCGGTTTGCTGAGGGGCGCTAAGACCACCGGGTGAGCACCGGAGGCTGGAGGCGCGCAGTGCTGAGGGGACCAGTGCTGAAGGGGCGGTTGACGTGCGCCGCCTGCCTCACCGTGCTGGCAGTCCTCGCCGGCTGCGGCGGGGCAAGCAGCACCATCTCCACCGCCGTCGAGGACAGCCACTCCGCCATGGCCACCGCGCAGCTCGCAGTCCGGCTGGACTCCGCGGGCAGGCTCACCAAGGCCGCCACCGCCACCGCATTGGACGACGCACTCAAAGAACTGCAGACCAGCCGGAACTCAGTGCTCGGGCTGGCGCCCGCCAGCGCAGAAGAAAGGGAGTCAGTCCAGGAGGCGCTTTCCGCCCTGGACGGCTGCACCGCCAGCCTCACCACCGCCCGGGACGCCGTAGCGTCCGAAGACGGCGGTCCCTCCCTCACCGACGGCCAACGGGAGCTGGCCGCAGCGGCGGACCGGCTGTCCGCACTGATGGCGAAGGGCGGCGGAAAATGAAGCGGCTCCTCGGCGTCGCGCTTGGCATCCTGACGGCGATCGGCGGATTTGTGGACATCGGCGACCTGGTGACCAACGCCGTCGTGGGTTCCCGCTTTGGCCTGTCACTGGTATGGGTGGTGGGAGTGGGCGTGCTGGGCATCTGCCTGTTCGCCAACATGTCCGGGCGGGTGGCTGCGGCATCGGGCCGGGCCACATTCGAGGTGATCCGTGAACGGCTGGGGCCGCGGGCGGGGCTGGCCAACCTCTCGGCGTCGTTCCTGATCAACCTGATGACCGTGACGGCGGAAATCGGCGGCGTGGCTCTGGCCCTCCAGCTGGCCAGCAGCGTCCACTACCTGCTGTGGATCCCGGTGGCCGCGCTCGCCGTGTGGCTGGTGGTGTGGCGGGTCAAGTTCTCCATCATGGAGAACGTCACCGGGCTGCTGGGCCTGACCCTGATCGTGTTTGCCGTGGCCCTGTTCCTGCTCAAACCTGACTGGGGGAGCCTCGCCGGGCAGGCCCTGGCGCCCGCCGTACCCGCCGAGGAAACAGTGCCCACCTACTGGTATTACGCCATCGCCCTGTTCGGCGCGGCCATGACACCGTACGAGGTGTTCTTCTTTTCCTCCGGAGCGGTGGAGGAGGGGTGGTCCATCAGGGACCTGGTGCAGTCGCGAGTCAACGTCCTGGTGGGCTTTCCGCTGGGCGGGCTGCTGTCCGTGGCAATCGCCGGCTGCGCCGCCGTGGTGCTCCTTCCGGCCGGGATCGCCGTGACGTCACTGTCCCAGGTGGTCCTCCCGGTGGCCGAAGGCGGGGGCAAGGTGGGATTGGCATTTGTGCTGGTGGGCCTGGTGGCGGCCACCTTTGGCGCGGCCCTCGAAACAACCCTGTCCAGTGGTTACACCCTGGCCCAGTTCTTCGGCTGGTCCTGGGGCAAGTTCCGCCGCCCGGCGCAGGCCGCCCGCTTCCACCTGGCCATGATCATCTGCCTGTTCATTGGGCTGGCGGTCCTGGCTACCGGCGTGGACCCGGTGCTGGTCACCGAATACTCGGTGGTCTTTTCCGCAATCGCCCTTCCGTTGACGTACCTGCCCATCCTGATTGTGGCCAACGATCCGCAGTACATGGGCCAACATGTCAACGGCCGGCCGGTCAACGTGCTGGCCATGGTCTACCTGGTGATCATCCTGGCGGCCTCCCTGGCGGCGATTCCCCTGATGATCGTGACGGGAGCCGGATCGTGAAGCCCCGCCGCCCGCTCGCGCCTGCTCCGCCCGTGGCGGGCCGCCTCCTGGATGCGCAGCTGCATCTGCTGGACCGGCAGGTCCTGGATAACGACGGCGTCCCGGTCACCACCGTGGACGACCTTGAGTTAAGCGGGCCTGCTTTGGACCTGGAGCTGGCACCGGGCACCCCTGCGCCGGTCCTGACGGCGCTGCTGACCGGGCCGGTGCTGGGGACGCGCATCTTTGGCGGCAGGCCGCCGTCGTCCCGGCTGATCCGCATTCCCTGGAAGGACGTTTCCGACGTCGGCGTCGTGCTGAAACTGGGCGTCAGCGGCGAGCACCTGGACGCCGGCTGGGTGGAGCGCTGGATCCGGGACAAGATCATCGCGCGGATCCCGGGAGGCCGCCATGATCCTCGGTGACCTGCTGGGCGTGGATGTCCATGACGACGGCGGCGCGCGCCTGGGCAGGGTGGCCGACGCGCGGTTTGTGGTGGACGGCGGGCCGGGGCAGCTTCTGGCCGAGGCGCGCCTGCTCGGTCTCGTGGTCAGCCCGCACAGTGCGGCCTCGTTCCTGGGCTACGAGCGGACCGGCCTGCGGCAGCCCTGGCCGCTGCCTTCGATCTTCCGGTGGCGGCACCGGGGTTCGTTCCTGGTGCTGTGGGAGGACATTTTGATGATTGGTTCCTCCGGGGTCCGGTTGCGGGAGGGGTTCACCGCTTACTCGCCGGCGCTGGATTAGGAGGCAGCGCTGCCTCAGACCGCGCTACTGACGACCAGGACTTCATCGAGCAGATATCGGAAGACTGGCCGGAGTGAATCGTGGCGAGCTTTGGATGGTCTCGGGAGGCACCTATGCCCAAAAGCCCCGTCCTGCGCTGATCATCCAGGACGACCTGTTTGCGGAGTCGGAGTCCGTCACCCTTTTGCCGCCGACGTCACAATTGACGGACGCTCCCTTGCTGCGGTTGACCGTAAAGCCCGGGCGCCTGAGCGGCCTTCAGCAGGTCAGTCAAATCATGGTGGATAAGCTGGCCACGGTACAGCGCTCCAACCTCGGAGAGCGGATTGGAAGGATTGATTCCAGGACCATGGGCGCTGTGGAGCAGTCCCTTGTGGTCTTTCTGGGGCTTGGCCGATAACGGATTTACATCCGCTCAACGATGGAGTTTCCCAAGCGCCCAGTCCCAACGGATCAGCTCCTGCTCCAGCCTGATGGAGGCGCCGAAAGCGTCGTTGGCCAGCGCCGTATAGAGGGCAGACTCTTCCGCCGTCAGCCGGCCCAACGGCGCCTTGGATGGCGACGGCTCCGTGCCCCACACATCTCGATGCGCCAGGAGGGTGGCTTCGTCCATCAACAGGCTCACTACGTGCGGGTGGACTGCCCGGAGCTGGTCGAGGATACGGAAACCATGGGTGTCCAGGTCACCCCAGTAGAGGATCTCGCAGTCCCGCAGCCAGGCAGCATCCCGCAGCGAGGAAAAGCCATATCCGCCGCCGTAGATGGCCACGGTGCCCGGTTGATCGGGCAGAGCCAGGAAGTTCACCAAGTTCTCGGTGATCAGCACACTGGCAACGGGTAGTTCCAGGGTGTTGAACGCCTCCGCGGTGACGGTTATGTCCCGTGCCCCGCCCAGGAGCGGCGAGCCTGGATCCAACAACCGGAACCTGACCAGTTCCGGGGGGTGCAGGAAACCATGTCTGGCGGCGAAGCGGGCAGCGGGAGTGCGTGCGGCAGGCTGACCCAGCAACGAGCCGGGTTGTGCTTGGACATCGGGCAACGGGGCACCGCCGGCATCATCGTCGTCGACCCCCGAAGCGGTCCGCAGCGCCAGGGTTTCGACCAGTTCGTCGATTACCCGCCGGTGGTTTTCGACAAACTTCGTGTGCACCCCCGGCAGGCTGAGCTGCCGGACGAAGACCCCCGGCCAGGGGTTGCCCCGCAGCCACAGGGCAACGCGGGCGGCAGTGAGTGCATCGGCGCCGAGTTCCACCAGCTTCAACGGACGACGCAGCGCCCACGCGCGGAAGGCGGGGTCCAGCGCTGACAGCCCCTCAGTCAGCTCCACAAACCGCGCAGCGTCCCTGGCCTTGCCCGCGAACGCGATCTCATCCTTGGCCGAGGCGAAGACCACCGCTGCGGGCAGCCGGTTGGAACCGATTGTGGTGCGGCCTACCTCAGCCGTCTCCAAAGTAAAGGGCCCGACGGCGGCAAACAACTCGGCTGCCCACGCACGGGCCGCCACATAATCACCCAGGAGGGCGGCCGCCGTCGGACGTTTCAAGGCGCGGCGGCGGGGGTAGGCGCCGCTCGGATCCAGCAATTCGCGGAGCAGGGCGCCGGTGTTCCACGCCTTCAGCGTCTGTGCCCGAAGGTCAGCGAGCGTGGTCCACGCTTCAGCCACGCTTGTCCTTCTCCTCGCGGTACTCCTGGATGGTCATGTTCCGCAGCTGGGAATCGTCGCCGTTGGTGTTGGCCACGAACCCCACATGCGAGACGAAGGGCTCGATTACGTGGATTTTCTGCAAGGGTGTGACGATCAGCAGCTGCAGCTTCATCCGCTGGAACAGCTCCAGCCCGTACCGCGCCGATTCGTCCGAGCCGCGGCCGAACGCCTCGTCAATGACCACAAACCGGAAGCTTTGCCCGCTGCCCGAATTCCGGCCGGCCCCCTTCCCGGATCCGAGCCCGAACTGGAAAGCAAGGGCCGCGGCGAGGATGGTGTACGCCAGCTTCTCCTTCTGCCCGCCCGACTTGCCGCCCGAATCGGTGAAGTGCTCATACTCCTCGCCGGTTTCGGTCCACTTCTCCGAGGCGGAGAAGGTGAACCAGTTCCGCACGTCCGTCACCTTCGCGGTCCACTTCCGATCCAGGTCCGTGAGGCCCTCCCGTCCCCGGAACCGGTCAATCAGCCGCTCCACCTGCAAGTACTTCTGCTCCGAGTACTGATCCTCATCGCCAATGGTTCCCTCGGAGCAGGCCCTCAGGTCGCTGCCGAACTCGCGCACGTCCTGGTCTGAGGTGGCCTGGTGCTCAAGTTGGATATGGCGGCCGGTGTTGTAGGGAATCCCCGCCAGCGACTGGTTGATTTCGCCGATCCGGTTGATGATGTCCTGCCGCCGGCTGTCCAGGAATGCGTTGAATGCCACCACCTCGTGAATGGTGTTCTGGTTCAGCGACTCCTTGAACCGGGCCTCAAACCTTGGCAGGTCGTTGCCTGCCAGCTGCTCCAGCAGCTGGTTGTAGTCTGTGGCGGCGTCCAGCGAGGCATCGAAGTCGGTGGTTTCATTCGGGTACTTGTTGCGGAAGTCGGCCATCTGCCGGATGGTGTTCTCAGCCGCCCGCGCGATCCGTTTGGAAAGGGCATCGATGGTGTCCGTCAGTCCGGAGCGCACGGTGCTTTCCACCGTGGCCGTATTCCGGTAGGTCAGGGGTTTGTCCCCGAGCGCCCCGGCGGTGAGGTCTTCGACGGCGGCCAGTACCTCGCCGTCGTCCGTCACCGGTGTCCCGGCCAGGATGTCCCGGCATTCCCGAATGGCCTCTGCGATGTCGCTGGCATCCTTCTCATTGGCACCCAGCCGCTGCTGCAGCTTCCCGGCTTTGTCTTCCAGCCGTTCCAGCTGGGCGGTCACCTCGGTTTTCTTGGCCATGAGCTGGTGCAGGACATCGCTGGTGGTCTCCAGCGCGCGTTTTTCCGCTTTCAGGTCCTCGATGCCGCGGGCTGTGGCTTGCCAGTTGATCTCGCCGAACTCGGTCACCGAGCGGACAAGTCCCAGCTGCTGGTTGGACCGGCCAAGCGCGCCGAGTTCCGCGTTGACTCTGTAAAGCTGGCCCGCCAGTACTTTGAGCCGGCCCTGGGCCTCGTCCTGTTCTGCGCGGAACCGGGCAATCTTGTCATGGTTGTCCCAGCCCAGCACATAATTTCGCCGGTCAGCCAGGTCCTTGCGGTCGTCCTTTTCATGCCGGCCGTGCCCGCCCTTGAGCTGGCCGTTCGCCGTCAACGCCTTGGGGTAACGGCGGAAGTCGGCCAAGCTCTCGCAGCAGAAGTAGTCGAACCGGCTGCTGAGTTCGTCCTCGAGGAAGTCCCTGAAAGGTGTTCCCTGCTTTATGGCGATCTTTGCTGCCAGCGTTCCCGGTTCGGGTTGCCGCTGGTTCACCCTGTCGAATCCCGTGGTTGGTTCCCCAATCCGCAGGTATACCAGCCGGCCGCGGAGGTTGTTGGCGTCCACCCAGACGCTGACGGCGGGGTAGTGCTCGGCGGGGACCAGGAGCGAGAGGGCGAAACCGTGAAGCGTGCGCTCCGCGGCACCCTCCCACGCCGATTCGCCGTCACGGACTTTGAGGAGCTCACCCACGTAGGGCAGATCAGCCTCCGGGATCCGGGTTCCTTGGCAAAGCCGGCGGCGGATATCCAGCTGGGGGAGCGGGATCAGGTTCCGGCGGCCCTGCAGGCTGGTGAGCTCGGCTGTGATCTCAGTGGTCTTCGCTTTTAGTTCAACCTGCAACATGGACAGGGCGGTGCGCTGTTCCTGGAGAGCATCCGACCGGTCCGCCAGCTCCTGCTCCACCTCGGCAAGGCGCGCCCGGTTGGCATCAAACAGCACGCGGTCCTCCGGCGCCTGCAGGCCGAGATCCGCGGCGGCGGAGGAGTGAGCCTCAAACCGCTGCCGCTGTTCTGTGGACTTGGTTTCGAGGTTGGACAGCTCGGCGTCGATGGCGGCGAGCCGGCCGCCCCCGTTGGTACGGATGTCCTCCTCCAGCCCTGCGAGGTCCCGGCGCAGCTGCTTGATGTCGCCATTCAGCCGGACCGAGTCCTCCTGGAGTCGGAGGCCTGTCCGCTCCAGCTCGGTTTGGTGCTCCAGGCTGAGCTTAAGCTTTCGGTCCGTGAACCAGGGATGCAGCTGGTCGCGTTGCCGGCGCGCCATCGAGTCGTCAGCGCTGAGCTTCGCGTGCTGATCGGCGCCGGCCTTGATGGGCGTGAGCAAGGAGATCTGGTCCTTGGCCCGCAGGACGGCGTCGTGGGCCTTCTTCAGATCATCAAAGTGGCGGATGAGATTGCTGATTCGGGTGGCAACGTCGTCCTCCTCCAGCATGTTGTTCCGCACGAACGAGGTGATGTTGTCCACCTGCTTCATGGACACCGTTCGGTGGAACAGTTCCATTGCCTGGTTCCCGCTGATGCCGAACTGCCGTTTGAACGCCGCCGCATATGGATCGAAGGTGTCATGGACAGCCACCCCTGCCGCCCGCAGATTCTTCTTGAGCTTCATCGGGTCCTGGCCGAAATTGGCGAAGTCCACGGCAACGGACTGCTCCGCCTCGGCCAGGGAGTAGAACCGGCTGGGCTGTCCGGCCTCCTGGGTGGCCCAAAGCGTGATTCCGAGTGTGACGGACTTGCCAAGCACGGCATTGTGGAAGATTCCCAGCACCACCGTCAGTTGCCCTGTACCGCGGAGGGCTACTGGTTTGGAATACTCGCCGCCGGTACTCCGGGCGCTTTTGTGGAAGCCCCTCACGTACGACATCAGGGACCGTTCCTTCTTCTGCGCCCCGGCCGCCTTGTTGTATTCGATCTTGTGGGCGGGAAGCAGCAGCGTGGTGATCGCATCCACCACAGTGGACTTGCCTGAACCGATGTCCCCGGTGAGCAGACTGTTCGCTCCATCCAGCCGGAACGTGCGCACTCCCTGGTGGAACGTGCCCCAGTTGAGCAGCTCCAGGCGTTTCAGTCTGAAGCCAGGGGGAGTGCCGCCGCTCTCGGCCGCGTCGTCGAGGCTGAACAGGCTCTCCTGGAAGTCGGCCGCAAAGTCGGTCGTCATTTGCCCTCCTCCGATGCCTCAACCATGCGCCCCGCGGCGACGCTTCCTGTGCCGGGCGGCTCTCCGGCGAGCGTCGCCCGGTAGTCGGCCAGCCGCGCGTCGAACTCTTCCAGCCACTGCGCATCCACGTAGGCCTTGAGGATGCGCGCCACCTCGTAGGTGTCTGCCTGCCCTTTGAGCTTGCGGAGGAAGCCGAGCTCCTGGACTTTTTTGATGTCCGCGGCAAGCCGGTCCAGGATCCTTGCTTCGTTGCTGGAGTCGGGCAGGAACACCGACACCATGTCGGCGATGTCCTGCTCAGTCATGATGAGCCGGAGCTCGCCGCTGTTGGTGTCGAATTCGAGCATGCGACCGCGCAACAGGGCGAGGAGCAGGCTGACGTTGAACGTCAAGCTCCGACGGGCGATGAGCCTCGGCAGTGTTCCATCCGGATCGTCCTTGGACCGGAGGAACGCGTAGCCCTCCGACTCGTCGAGGATCAGGTCCAGTCCGAGCACGGAGACGTAGTCGCGCGCATGGGAGGTCAGGCCGAGCAGGGACTGCCAGACTTTCTCATCGTTCTCCGCGTAGAGCACGCCTTTGAAAAGACGGGTGACGACGGCGGGAAGCTCCTCGGGTGTGCGGGCTTCTGTTTCCGCGGTGGTGGGGTTGAAGGGGTTCATGCCGGCCTTCCGAAGATGATCTGTTCAACAGTGGCTTCCCGGACGCTGCCGTCCGGCAGTTGCCACGCCAGGTGCTGCGACTGCTCCGGATTGATAGTGGCCCAGTCCGATTCGGTGGCCAACTGGTAGTAGCCGACGATTTCAGCCAGGCCCTGGGAGAGCGGGTAAGCGGCCGTGACTTCGGCCAGGGTGGCCTGCTCCGCCTCGGCGAGGACGGCGTCGATGTTTGCCTTCAGACGTTCCTTATCCACGTGGAACTGGCTGAACAGCGCATCGGCGTCAACGTCGGAGTCGTCCGCGGTTTCCACGGAATCCTCCACCATCACCTTCCTGCTGGGCTCATAAAGCGGCCGCTCAAACGGCAGCACCACGTCCACGGACGGTGCGTCAATCTCCATAAAAACGCCCGACGGCGGTGCCTCCCGGGTGGCCAGGGCGCCGGATTCGACGCTACGGATCAGCTGCATGATCCGCTTGTTTTCCAGGAACACTTTGTCGTCGAGGAGCCGGCGCATTTGTTGGGAGAGCTGGCGGACCGTGGCCTGTGTCTGCTCGACGGCGGGAAGCCAGTCCTGGTGGAGGTTCGCCACCGCGTCGAGGTTGTCGGTGTGGGCGAGGGCCTCTATCCGGGTGGCCCGCTGGAGCAGGTCCTGCAGTTCCCTGCGCAGCCGGGGGGACATCAGGTAATCCCAGAAGCCCTGGAACGTGCGGCCCTGAAGGGAGCTGCTGATGTCCTGCTGGTTGGTGAAGATGGCGTCCAGCAGTTCGCCCTGGCTCCCGTCCCACGTGGCGATCTGCTCCCGGACCTGGCGGTCCAGCCTGCGGAAGTTCTGCTCGACTTCACGGAAATCGGACAGCAGGTCCCTTGCCAGGGCGGTCAGCTGCTGGAGGTGGTCCAGCGCCTCCGGACCTGTCATGACGCGGATGTTGCCGTCGCGGATCTGCTGCATCTCGGCGTCGATCCCGTCCCGCTGCTGTTGGAGCTCTGCCAGCCGTACTTCAGGGTCTGTCTCGGACTGCTGCACCAGCTGTTTCAGGACAGCGAAGATACTGGTGAGCCTGGACTGCGTGGCTACGAAATCCCGTCCGCGCAGGTTCTCCACCCACCGGACCACATCCTCGGCTGCCGCGGTCAGGTCGTAATGCGGCTCATCCTCGCCCGGCGCATAGTACTTCCGCAGCCATTTGCGCTCGTCTGCAGCCCAGTCGTCCAGGTATTCGCCGGCGGGGCGCGGGAACTTGTCCTGGCCTTCGCTGTCCCGCAGCCCGAACAGGACGTCGTCGAGCACGTCGATGAGCTCCTGGCGGCCCAGGTTCCGTTGATTGGGGCCGGTGAACGCCGCCATAAAGAAGGTCAAGGCCAGCGGCGCGTTCTGCGCACGAAGCAGGGACCATCCGGGGTGGTTCTCACGGAGGGAATTGATGGCGTAGTAGTCCATGGCGTCCTCTGGACGGGAGAAAGGCGGCAGGATGAACGGTGAGGCCTAAGTTACACGTTGCCCCAGACAATTTCCGACGAACAGGGTGGATTGCCAAAGCGTCAGTGTTCAGGCTGATGCGTAGGTGAGGCGACGTCAAGGCCAGCCTCGACGGCTGCGGTCAACAGTTCTGTGTCATAAGCAACGAGCAGAGCGGCTTGCAGCCGGATAGCGGTGGCCAGATGGATGGCGTCTGCACTGCGCAAATGTCCCGGCATCGCTGCCGCAAACATAAGGTCGGATCTCGCCAGGTCAACGAGGTTGATCCCGGCCAAGACGTCGTTGACCAGTCCGGCAGGGATCCTTCGACGGTGCCCTGCGCAATGTAGTTCGGTATAGAGGAGCATCGATGCGACGAGGCTATCCCCTCTGGCCGCGGCCTCGGAGAGGTAATCTGCAACACTGGCGGATTCTTCTTCCGCCACCACCAGCTTTAGAACGGCTGAGGTGTCGACATAGATCAACGGTCCCCTCGAAGGTCGTCCAGGATCTCCGCTGTGCCCACCTTCGATGTGATTCGGGGCAGGGTCCGGAAGTCAACGCGGCCTGGCCTTGCCGGCCTGACCTGACCGGCCAGCAAGAGACGTTCAAAGGGGGAGATTGACGGCGGAATCATTGTCGCTGCGATTTCGCCATTGTTCGTAACGTCGATCGTTTCGCCGTTCTTCACGCGTTCCAGGATCTTGCTGCTCTGGTTACGCAGTTCGCGATGGGGAATTGTTGTCATGGCCAGCCTCCGTAGCAATTGTAGCAACCCGAGACGGCGCGCGTCAGCCCGAAAAAGCTAGAGGTAGTCCCCGGCCCGTTCGCGGGCAACCTCAAGCAGCGTCGAGTGGAAGGCGACCTCGGCCGGGGCGTAGACCTTGTCCTGGCGCTGGGCCAGCAGGATCCGCCGCAGGGGTGCCGCGGCGCCCAGGCTGAGCACCCTCACGTCGGGATGCTGGAGTGATACGGCGGTTTTGGGAACCATGGCCACGCCCATGCCCACGCTCACCATCGCCTGGGCTTCCTGGTAGTCATTGGCCAGGAAACCAATGGTTGGTTCAAAGCCGGCGTCGTGGGCGGAACGCTGCAGGACTTCCACCACCGGGTGGGCCTCTGCCCGGACGATCCAGGACTCGTTGCGCAGGTCCTCCATGCTCACCTGGTCCCGTCCTGCCAGCTTGTGGCCGCGCGCCACCAGGATCACGGTGCTCTCCTGGAAGACCTCGGTGACCCGGATGGACTCGTCCTCGAAACGGTTCCAGGGGTAGTCCCACAACAGGCACAAGCCCGTGACGCCGGACTCCAGGTCTGCCACGAGTTCGTCGAAGCGGGCGCTGCGGAGTGAAAGGCCGATTGCCGGGTAACGCTTCTTAAAGGTCCGGATGACGATGGGCAGGAAGGAGCCGGCAAGGGTGGGAAAGGTACCCACCGTCAGGGATCCGCGCTTCAGTCCGGCGATCTGGCCCAGGTCCGACTGTGCCGCCTTCATCTGGTGGACGATCTTGCGGGCATGCCCGGCCAGTACCTGCCCGGCCTCGGTAGGCACCACCCCGCGGGAACGGCGGTTGAGCAGGGGCTGCCCCACTTCCTGTTCCAGCTTGCGCAGCTGCTGGGAGACCGCCGAGGGCGTGTACATCATCAGCTCGGCCGCGGCAGTGATGGATCCTTGCTCCACCACCTCCAGGAGCAGGGCCAGCCGCCGGATATCGAACAGAGGCTGCTCCTCTTCGTTAAGCATCCGTTCGCCTCTCTGTGCTTTTCGTTAATTCACTGCAATGTGTCCGGGATTCCGCGTGCTTCCCCGCGCTACATCGACGTTCGGGACGGTCGATCCCGTGCCCGACGCCCTTTAGTGTCACTGAATGAAGTAACTCTACATCCCCATTTAACTATCCAACATTGTCCTTAAGTGTGATCTGGCTCAACCTCTTATCAGGCCCTCAACAGTTTTGAGGCGAAGGAGAGGTGGAATTCGATGAAGATCGAAGCGGAATGGATGCGCGGAGGCACCAGCAAGTGCTGGGTGTTCGAAGCGGAGCATCTTCAGGAGGGAGGTGCCAGCCTCGATGAGCTGCTGCCCCGGCTGTTCGGAAGTCCGGACCCCCGCCAGATAGACGGCGTGGGCGGAGCCACTTCCACCACCAGCAAGGCAATCATCCTGCACCGGCCCACGGGCGGGGATATCGACGTCGAATACACCTTCGCGCAGGTGGGCATCGAAGAAGCCGGCGTGGACTGGGGAAGCAACTGCGGGAACGGCTCCGCAGTGGTGGGCCTGTACGCGATCGAGAAGGGCTGGGTTGTACCTACCGGGGACATCACCAGGATTGTCACCCGCAACACCAACACCAATCAGGTCATCGTCCAGCGCGTGCCCACCCCGGACGGTGCCCTGCCGGTCATTCCGGAAGGACAGATGCCCGGCGTCCCGTTCCCTGGATACCCCGTGGGCCTGGGCTTCCAGGACCCCGCCGGCAAAACCACCGGGGCCCTGCTTCCCACCGGCGCGGCAACGGACACCATCACCGCCGGCGGGACCAACTGGACGGTTTCAATGGTCGACGCCGGAGCGCCGGTTGTGATGGTCCGCGCCGAGGAGCTGGGCCTGGACACCGCCTGCTACGAGACGTGGCGCGCAGGTGTGGAACTGCAGCTGGACACCCTGGAGCAGATCCGGCGCCAGGCGGCCGTGCGGATGGGGCTGGCTCCTACTGCCGCCGAAGCTGCCCGGGCCATCCCCAAGCTCGCCATCGTTGCCGCCCCCGCAGACGCCGAAGCAGGCGCCGACGTCAACGTCATGATGCTCTCCATGGGCAGGCCCCACCCGGCCCTGGCCATCACCGGAAGCATCGCCCTGACCCTGGCCGCCCGGACTCCGGGCGCCGTGCTGCACACCATCACGGGCGGTACCCAGGGCGACACCCTGCGGCTGCGGACCCCCGCCGGGGTGATTGAAACCTGGAGCGAGGACCACGGCGGAAGCCTGCTCGTCGGCGTCGACCGCACCGCCCGCACCATCGCCACCACCATCATCCACCTCCCCGAGGTTTCCGGCAGTGCTGCACCTGCCGTCCTCGCGGGAGCCACTCAATGAGGAGTAAGCCATGACCAAAACAGCGCAACGCCCCACTGACACTCTCGAGGAGACCCGGGACCAGCAGTCACCGCGTCCCAACCGCCGCCGCCGTATCCTACTGATGGTGGTGGCCGGACTCGCAATCCTGGGCCTGGCTGCCCTCGTGCTGGGGGGTGGCTTCCTCAACCAGGGGGCCGCCACGGACCCGGAGCACACCATGACAGCCGTACAGATCATCCCGCTCGTCATCCTCGTGGTGATGTTCGTCGTGGCCACCAAGTGGCCGCTGAACATCGGCGTGATGGGGCTGGTAGCCTCCTTCGGCGTCGGCTACTTCATGCTCGGGATGACGGACAAGCAGATCCTGGAGGAATTCCCGGCCAGCATCGTCCTGACCATCATCGGCGTCACCTATTTCTTCAGCATGGCCCAGCGGAACGGCACCATCAACATCATCGTCCAGACCTGCGTCCGCCTGGTCAGGGGCAAAACCATGCTGCTGCCCTGGGTCTTCTTCCTGATCGCTGCCGCGCTCACCTCGCTGGGCACCTTCTCGCCGGCCGCCGTCGCCCTGCTGGCACCGGCAGCCCTTGGTTTCGCCTACGAATCCCGTATCCACCCTGTGGTCATGGGCGCGTTCATCATCAACGGCGCCCACGCCGGCGGCTTTTCCCCGCTGTCCGTGGCCGGCGTCCTGGTGCACAACATCGCCGTTGAAAACGGCTTCCCCATCTCGCAGGGCGCCCTCTTCATTGCCAGCTTCGCCCTGAACCTGATCCTTTCCGTCCTGACCATTGTGCTGTTCAGCCTCCTGGGCAAACTGCGCGACGGCGAAGGCGGCCAGCTTGCCGACGTGGACACCACCAGCACCGGCCGTCCCCACGGCCAGCAGATCCTCACCCTGGTCCTGATCGGCGCGATGCTCGTCTGCACCCTGGGCTTCCATATGCCCATCGGCTTCGTGGCCCTGTCCGCCGGGCTCCTGCTCGCCTTCATCAACATCAAGGAACACCAGACGTTCATCGGCGGTGTCTCGTGGTCCACCGTCCTGCTGGTGGCCGGCATGATCACCTACGTCTCGCTGCTGCAGCACGTCGGCGTCATCGACACCCTCGCCGAACAGGCCCTGGCACTCGGTGCGCCCCTGCTCGTGGCCCTGGTCCTCTGCTACGTGATTGGCGTGGGCTCCGCCTTCGCTTCCTCCACCGCACTGTTGACAGCGTTCATCCCGCTTGCCGGCCCGCTGCTCGCCAGCAGCACCCTGAGCGCCTCCGGCACCGTCGCCGCCTTGGCCATTGCGGCCACCGTGGTGGATGTTTCGCCCTTCTCCACCGATGGCGCCCTGGTGGTCGCGAACGCCCGCGACGACGACCGGCAGCGCGTCTACAAGCAGCTCATGATGTACGCCGGCGGCGTGGTGCTGGTTGCGCCGGCCCTGGCCTGGGCACTGCTGGTACCCACCGGCATCATGTAGCCGGCCCTTCACCCGAGATGGCACTTCGCGGCAATGTTGTGGGGAAACATTGCCGCGAAGTGCCATTTCGCGTGGCGGGCTTGGAGTGGGTTTAAGCGTGCCGGGCGGCGATCTGCTCCGCCACGTACCCGGCGTCCTCGCCCACCAGGCCAAGCGTTGCCGAGGCATGCCTCGTCAGCCAGGGCAGCCCGACGGCGAAGAGGCCCGGCACTTCGGTGACGCCCCGGTTGTGCCGGGGGTAGTTCCATTGATCAAGCACAGGGAAGTCCAGGAAGCTGAAGTCCATGCTGTAGCCGGTGGCCCAGATAATGGACCGGATGTCCTCCGCGGCCAGGTCCAGCCGCGCCCCGGGCTCCGGGGGAAGCCAGGGATCGTCCGGGACCGGATCGGCTGCCGGTGCATCAATGCCGAGGGCCTCGATGTAGGCATCGGCCAGCCGCAGGCGCGGGCTGAACCCGGCCTCCACCAGCGCGAGACGTTCGGGGAGGTCGTCGCTGAACGTGAGGACGCCGTCGTCCGCTCCCTCGAAGCGGCCGTGCAGGCGCACGCCGCGGCGCCCCAGCTCCCGCACATGGATGCTGTGGCCGCCGTCGTTGCCGGAGATCAGCGGATTGCACAGGAAGCGGCCGGCGGGGGAGGGGAGGTTGGCCACCTGGAAGCCGTTGATGCCGTGCTCGGAGCCGTGCAGGTTCAGCTCGAGGATCCAGTGGAGGAGGTCCCGGCCGCGGTACCGGCGGGGCGCTTCCGGGCACGATGAAACGGACAGGTGCACCTGGCGGCCGGCGGCCAGCAGGTCCTCGGTGATCTGGCCGCCGGACTGGCCGGTGCCCACCACCAGGACGGCGCCGTCGGGCAGTTGCGTGGCGTTGCGGTAGTCGTGGCTGTGCAGTTGCTTGATACTGGCGGGGACGTCCGCCGACGCCGTGGGGATGCGCGGGCGCTGAAACGCACCGTTGGCGAGGACTACGTTTGCGGCGGCCAGCTGTCCCCTTGTCGTTTCCACCGTGAAGGCGCCCGCCGCCCCGCTGATCCGGGTGGCGGCTGTTCCCAGTTGCACCGGCGCGGCGATCCGCCGGGCATAGTCGCGGAAAAGGTCGACGACGGCGTCGCGGGGGATGAAAGCGTCCGGCTCGGAGCCCTCGTACCCAAGTCCGGGGAGTCTGCAGAAAAAGTTGGGCGTGTTCAGGTAGAACGAGTCCCACCTGTCCTGCCACGCCCCGCCGATCCCGTCCCTCCGCTCCAGCACCAGATGCTCCACGCCGAGTTGGGTGAGCCAGTAACTAGTGGCCAGCCCGGCCTGCCCGGCCCCAATGACCAGGGTGTCCACCCGCCCCGGCAATCCGGAAGCGCGGCGATCACGGTGGGCGCTGGACGACGTCGTTGTGTCCATGGGGTGCTCCAAGTGGTCCGGAGGGAGTGGATCTGTTCGCAGAATACTCCGGTCCGGCCGCTGTGGTAATCCGTCTGCCAAAACTCATGTACTGTTGATCCTGTTGTTGTGTTTATGCAGTTGGTAGTTCAGGCAGTACGCGCGGTCGAAAGTCCGCGTTCTTCTGAAGTAGCGGTTTTGAACACCCCACACCGGAGGACCCGAAAGTCGGGACTTTTCCTCCACCTTCACGAAGGACAAAAATAATGGCTACTGGTACCGTCAAATGGTTTAACGCTGAAAAGGGCTTCGGCTTCATTTCCCCCGATGACTCTTCACAGGATGTTTTCGCACACTACTCTGCGATCAACTCCAACGGCTTCCGCTCCCTCGAAGAGAACCAGAAGGTTTCCTTCGAAACCGAGCAGGGCCCCAAGGGTCCCCAGGCCACCAACATCCAGGCTCTCTAATTTCTTAGGGAAACTGGGGCCTCAGGGTTTCAATTTTTGAGCAGGGCCGGTCACTGACCGGCCCTGCTTTTGTTTAACCCGCGCGTGCTACGAAGGGCCGACGCCGCCTTCGGCGGTTCCCTCTGGAAAGATGGCCCCTATGCATTCAGCCGGCACTGTCCCCGCTTTCGACCTCCGCATTACCATCGAGGATTCCGAGCCGCTGATCTGGCGGCGGCTGCGTGTTCCCGCTGCCCTGACCATCCACCAGTTCCACCTGGCGGTGCAGGCAGTCTTCGGCTGGGAGGACCGGCACCTGTACGGCGTCCGCGCCGTGGATCCCGCCGGGAAACCACGCGTTGTTATGGGTCCCGACGGCGCAACGGAAGATTCTGACGCCGAGTCGCCTGCCGCCGTCGTGCTTTCAGATCTGCTGGACCCGCAGAAGCCGGGCACGGTGTTCGACTACGAGTATGACTTTGGCGACGGATGGATCCACCGCGTGCAACTGGTGGGGCCCGCTGAACTGGAGCGCGGCCAACTCCTGTGCCTGGACGGCGCCAACCGCGGACCCGTGGAGGACTCCGGCGGGCCGCCCGGGTACGCCCGCCTGGTGCAGATCCTGGCCGACCAGCAGCACCCGGAACACGAGGATGCGTCGCGATGGGTTTTCGAGACGGCCGGCGAATTCGGCGAGCGCTTCGACGCCACCCGCTTCGAGGTGCAGGCCGTGAACCGCAAACTGCGGATTCTCGCCCTTCAGTGGTGGCCTGAGCCTGTCACGGAGGAGGAGCGGGACGACGTACTCAAGCCGGTACTGTGGCTCCTGCGACACGCAGCGGGCGACGGCCTGGAACTGACCAAGGACGGCTACCTGAAGCCCGTCCTGGTTAAGCAGGCAGTGGAGGAGATCGGCTGGGACGGCATTGTCTTTGGCAAGGGGAACCGCGAAGCCCATGTGTTGCCGGTCCGCGAACTCAGGGAGCACGCACTTGCATGGAAGCTGGTCCGGAAACTCAAGGGCAGGCTGGTACTCGCGCCGCGCGGCCGGCGTGCGATCGAACATCCCGGCTACTTGTGGGACCTCTTGGTGGACACCATCGCCAATCCCGGGCACGACGCCGTCCGGCTCGTCACGCACCTTTACGCGAACTGGTACCTCACGTGCATTGCGCCGCCCTGGAACCTGGAAAGGGATGTCATCCGGCTGGCGCTGGAGGAAACGGGATTTGTTACCCGCTCCGGCCATCCCATTCCCGAAGAGTGGATCACGGACGTCTACCGGACCGTCTCGTGGACCCTGATGTGCCTGTGCCTGAAGACTCCCAAGGCCACGTTCGCTGACCGTGCACTTCTTACCGACGGCGGAGTGAAGTTCTTCCTGGCTGTCCAGGACGCAGAGCGGCTGTCCCGGAAGGGGTAGCGGCGGCCTGGTCCTGGCGGCATGAGCGGCCGTGGCCCGCTAGGACGGTGCTGGCCGACACCGCTTATGCAGGCGAGGGCCGTCCATGCTGGGGTTTCGACACGCTCAACCGACGGTCAGTGCAGTCCCATGGCGTTGCGCACCTCATCCAGGATGTGGTGCATCGCTGTTTCTGCGGCTACCGCGTCCCCGCCGGCCACGGCGGCAGCCACATCCTCGTGCGCCTGCAGCGCTTCATTCCGCGGTTTGAACGGCATCAGCCCCTGTTTGGTCCGGCTGGTCAACACCTCGGCCACCATGCCTTCCAGGGCAAGGAACATCTCGTTGCCGCAGCTTTCCAGCAGCAGGCAGTGGAACTCGATGTCCGCCGCCAGGAATGCCTCAAGCTCACCGGCTTCGCCCAGCCGGCGCAGATCGGCGGCCAGCGAAGTCAGCCTGGCCCGTTCCGCGGCGCTCGCCCGTCGGGCCGCCCCGGCTGCGGCAATGGGTTCGACGGCGATGCGCAGCTCTGTGAGGCTGCTGTACTGGATGTCCCGCCGGTCCGAGGCAAGCCGCCAGCGCACCAGTTTGGGGTCGAAGACGTTCCAGAAGCGGGGCTCCTGCACCACAATGCCCACCCGCCGCCGCGAGTAGACGAGGTTCATGGATTCCAGGACCTTCATGGTGTCCCGGGCCACGGTGCGCGAAATCCCGTACTCCTGCTGAAGGCCTTCCAGGGTGAGCCGGCTTCCGGGCGGCAGATCGCCGGAGGCGATGGCTACGCCAAGCGCCTCGACAACGCGTCCCTGCAGGGCGGGGGAGGTCCCGCCGTCGTCCGCGGTGTCCTGGTCCTGTGGTGTCGCCGTCGACATCTTCCTGCCTTCCTCTGCGCGCCTGCGCCGTACCAGCCTACCCAAAAAAGACGCAAAGGTATGACTTATGACACGGAAAGATAGTATCTATTCTCACAAAAGGTGATACCTTATCTCCAGCGCATTTCCCCGCCGGAAGTGCAAACGAGCTTTCTTCCCTAAGCCAACGGCGTCTTCTTCGGAGGTAAAACATGCAGTATCCCGCCACGCACCTGGTGGTCATGGGCGTTGCCGGTTCCGGCAAATCCACCATCGCGGCAGCACTTTCGCAGCAGCTTGGGTGGGCCTGCGCCGAAGCGGACGAGTTCCACCCGCAGGCCAACATCCAGAAGATGAGCCAGGGCACGCCGCTGCAGGACGAGGACCGCTGGCCGTGGCTGCAGGAAATCCAAAACTGGATGACCGGCCAGGCCAAGGCCGGCAAGAGTACAGTGCTCACCTGCTCGGCCCTCAAGCAGAGCTACCGCCAGCTGCTGTCCCGCGCTGAAGGCCGGGTCCTGTTCCTCCACCTCCACGGCGAAGCGGACCTCATCGGCCAGCGCATGCAGGACCGCGAAGGCCACTTCATGCCGCCCACGCTCCTGCCCAGCCAGCTGGCCACCCTGGAGCCGCTGAGCGACGAGGAGCTTGCCGCCGGAAGCCTCCGGCTGGACATCTCCAAGTCGCCTGAAGAGCTGGTCAAAACCATCATTGCCGCACTGCAGCTCCCCGCAGGCCAGGCATCCTAAGCATCCCCCAAACCCCAACAATCCTGTTTCAAAGGAGAACCATGACCATCGAAGGATGGACCCAAACGATGGGCGCAGGCCCCCTGCTGCTCATCGCCGCGGCGGCGATCGTCGCCCTGCTGTTCCTGATCATCAAGCTGCGGATGCACGCGTTGCTGGCCCTGATCGTCATCAGCCTCGCCACGGCCTTCGCCACCGGCATTCCCGCCAACCAGGTGGTGCCGGTCCTGATCAACGGCTTCGGGACAACCCTTGGCACCGTGGCCCTGCTCGTTGGCCTGGGCGCCATGCTGGGGCGGATCGTGGAAACCAGCGGCGGCGCCAAAGTCCTGGCCGATTATCTGATCGGCATTTTCGGTGAGAAACGCGCTCCCTTCGCCCTGGGCCTGGCCTCGCTGATCTTCGGATTCCCCATCTTCTTCGATGCGGGCCTGGTGGTCATGCTGCCCGTCGTCTTCGCCGTGGCCCACCGCCTGGGCGGGGGAGTGCTCCGCTACGGACTCCCCGCCGCCGGCGCATTCTCCGTGATGCACATCTTCCTGCCGCCGCACCCGGGCCCGGTGTCCGCCGCGGCCTTCTTTGAGGCCAACGTCGGCCTGGTGATGATCGCGGGCCTGATCACCGCCATCCCCACCTGGTACGTCACCGCCTACCTGTATGGCCTGTACACCGGTAAGAAGCTGGTCCTGCCCGTCCCGGAACTCCTGGGGCACGCCAGCGCCGAAGCCGAATCCCACCCGCCGCGCTTCCGCACCATCGTGGGGCTTTTGCTCCTGCCGCTGGTCCTGATCTTCATGAACACCGGCCTGAACACCCTGGCCTCCTCCGGCGTTCTCTCCGCGGACGTCAAAAAGGAGCAGTGGTTCCAGGTCCTGCGCACCATCGGTGAAACGCCGGTGGCCCTGCTGATCGCCGTGATCGTGGCCATGTTCGTCCTCGGTGCTAAGCGGGGAAAGGACGCCGGCGCGCTGGAGAAACTGCTCGAATCCTCGCTTGGCCCGGTCTGCTCAGTCATCCTGATCACCGGTGCCGGCGGCATGTTCGGCGGCGTCCTGCGCACGTCCGGCATCGGCGCCGCACTGGCTGATGTCCTGGGCAACCTGGGCATCCCGCTGATCCTGGCCGGCTTCCTGATCTCCGCTATCCTGCGCATCGCCCAGGGTTCTGCCACCGTGGCACTGACCACCACCGCCGGCCTCATCGCTCCGGCCGTTGCTGCTGCGGGACTGAACGGCATGCAAATCGCGGCCCTCGTGATCGCCGTTGCCGCCGGTTCCGTGGTGGTCTCGCACGTCAACGACTCCGGCTTCTGGCTGGTGGGCCGGTTCTTCGGCATGGACGTCAAGACCACGCTGAAGACCTGGACAGTGATGGAGACCCTGATCGGCGTGATGGGCTTCGCCATCGCGGCGGCAATCTTCCTGGTGGCCGGCCTGGCGGGTTAGCTTCCCCCCCAAACTGGGTAGCGCCAAGTGCCGTTTTGAATGCTCAAAACGGCACTTGGCGCTACTTACTTTAAGGGGCTTGCCGGTTTCGACAGGCTCAACCACCGGGTTTCGACAGGCTCAACCACCGCGTTTCGAACGGCTACGCCTGAAGGCCGGGGACGCCGTCCTGGATGGTGAAGGAGGCCTTCGTGCTGACGCGGGAGCCCGGCGTCGTAACGTATTCCAGCACCCGGAAGTCGGCGGTCATCGCGTCCCTGGTGATCTTTGTGTTCACGTACCCGCGCGAATCGTTGTAGAACTTCAGGTGCGGGTTCCACGCCATGGTGGGGTCCGTGGTGGCGCCCGTGCCGTTGCCGGTGGACGTGATGGAGGTGCACACCAGCTCCGAGCCCACCACCGGCGAGGCAGGATCCTTGTAGTCCACCTTCAGGTCGTTGGCCCAGTTGCGGTGCACGTCGCCGGTGAGTACGACGGCGTTGCGCACCTTCGCGTCCAGCCAGCCCTGGGTGATGCGGCGGCGCGAGGCGGCGTAACCGTCCCAGCCGTCCATGGAGACGTCATCGACCTCCAGAGCCTGGGCGCGGTCCCGCTCGGCGAAGAACACCTGCTGGCCCAGGATGTCCCAGCGCTGGGTAGAGTTCTTGAACCCGTCCAGCAGCCACTTCTCCTGCTCGGCGCCGGTGATGGTGCGGTCCTCGGCCAGGCGCTCGGCCACGTTCTTCCGCCAGCCGTCGCCCGCGAGCTGGTCGTCGCGGTACTGCCGCGTGTCCATCATGTGGAAGTTGGCCAGCTGGCCCCACTGGATGGTGCGGTAGATCTTCATGTCGAACCCGGCCGGAACGGACGAGGCCCGCAGGGGCATGTTCTCGTAGTACGCCTGGAACGCGGCGGCACGGCGCTGCCGGAACCGCTCAGTGGTGTCGTTCAGCTGCCCGGCGTCGGTGTTCTCCGGAACCTCGTCCGCCCAGTTGTTGTCCACTTCGTGGTCATCCCAGACCACCAGCCATGGTGCGATCGCGTGCGCGGCCTGCAGGTCGGCGTCGGCCTTGTACTGCGCGTGCCGCTGACGGTAGCCCTGCAGCGTGCTCGTCTCGGGGCCCTGGTGGTCGCGCGGGTTGCCGCCGCCGATCACGTAGCTGTCCTTCTTGTACTCGTAGAGGTAGTCGCCCAGGTGCAGCACCAGGTCCGGGTGGTCCTGGGCGAGCCGCTGGTACGCGGTGAAGTAGCCGTGCTCGTACTGCGAGCAGCTGGCGAAGGCCATGGCCAGTGCGGCCGGGGTTTCGTGCAGTGCCGGGGCGGTGAGGGTGCGGCCGGTTTCGCTGATGTGCCGGCCGCTGCGGAACCGGTAGAAGTATTCGCGGCCCGGCTTCAGGCCTTTGAGCTCCACGTGCACCGAGTGGGCTGTTTCGATCCGGGCGTGCTCGACGCCGCGGGCTACCACCGAGCGCATGTTCGGGTCCTCGGCGACTTCCCAGGCCACGGGGACCTGCCGTGAGGGCATGCCGCCCAGGCCGTCCTCGGCGAGGGGATCCAGTGCCAGGCGCGTCCAGATCACGAAGCCGTCCGCCCACGGCTCACCCGACGCAATGCCGAGCATAAACGGATCGGTGCGGAGGCCGGCGTCGTCCGCGATGGAAGTGGCGACGGCGGCACCCGGCAGCGCGGCGACAAGGCCGGCACCGAGGCCGGCGGAAATCAGGGATCTGCGTGAGATGTTGTCCATGGGTCCGACGGTATGGAGGCCGGTTGGACAGCGGTTGTTGCCTGGGTAAATCAAAAGTGAACTGAGGGTCACGGGTTTCGGCAGGCTCAACCACCCGCCCCATATCCTTGAACGGTGACTCTTCCTCAGGCTGTTATCTCCTTTGCGCTGGTTGCCGGACTGCTGACGCTGGTGCCCGGCATGGACACCGCCCTGGTGCTGCGCTCGTCCATCTCCAGGTCGCGCGGGTTCGCCTTTGCCACGGCGATCGGCATCAGCACCGGGGCGATGATCTGGGGAGTCGCCGCAGCGGTTGGTGTTTCGGCACTTTTGGCAGCGTCCGAGATGGCCTACCGCGTGCTGACCATCGCCGGAGCCGCCTACATGATCTGGCTGGGGTTGTCGCTGTTATGGAAGAGCCTGCGGCACGGCAAGGCTGCTGCAGCCCCTGAAGCCGCCGCGCCTGTGCCCGGGAGGAATGAGTTCGTGAGGGGCTGGCTGTCTGGGACCGGAACCAATCTGCTGAACCCGAAAGTGGGCGTTTTCTACATCGCCACCATCCCGCAGTTCATTCCGGCCGGGGAGTCGCCGTTGCTGGTGGGTGTCCTGCTGGCCGGGGTGCACTGCGTTTTGACGATGGTCTGGTTCACGCTGCTCATCTTCGGCACGGGCTATGCCTCCCGCTGGCTCAAGGGCACCCGCAGCATCCGCATGATCGACAGCATCACCGGGACTGTCTTGGTGGGCTTCGGGCTCAGGCTCGCACTCGAACCCGCCCACTGATCACTTGCCTGCGGACCGCGCTTTGGTGGCTTTCGGCTCCTTCGGCGGGAGCGTGGAGATGTACTCAAAGGCTTTGTGGATCCAGGCTTTCGCCCGTGCGTCGTCGCCGTCGCCTTCCTCGTTCCACATCTCCGGCAGTCCCGTGTAGCCGCCCATCGGGCGCTCGGCGGGCCCGAACGGGACGGTCCGTTCTGAGCTTTCGAGTTCCTCCCGGTCCTCGGGGGAGAGCTTGATGCCGATGGTGGGTCCGAACAACCCGGCGAACATGTTGCCGTTCACGAAAGCGCCCAGGTTGCCGAACATGGGCTTGACGGCTACGTCCGGGTGGTCCGGTACCAGCGACCGGAACCGCTCTTTGTCCTGGTCTGACGCTTTGGGCATCTCCATGATGCTTCCCTCCCGGGGGCTCGGCTGGGTGCTCGGTGTGTGCAGGATATGCCCTGCCAGGTGCGACGGGGAACACCCGGCCGCCCGCCGTCGTTGTGCCAAGGGCAAGGCGCTCCCACCGGGAGCCCGGCCTGCCCTCGACCAAAGGACTTTCCCTTGACTCCTCGCACCATTGTGATCACCGGCGCCAGCGACGGAATCGGGGCGGCCGCCGCGCGGACCCTGGCGAAGGCGAGGGAGCAGGTGGTGCTCGTCGGCCGGTCCGAAGAGAAGACCCGCGCCATGGCCAAGGAGCTGAACGCGGACTACTTCGTCACCGACTTCGCCGAACTCGCGCAGGTGCGCTCACTCGCCGCCCAGCTGAAGTCCGACTACCCGCGCATCGACGTCCTGGCCAACAATGCCGGCGGCATCATGGGCAAGCGGACACTCACCGTGGACGGCAACGAATCCACGTTCCAGATCAACCACCTGGCGCCGTTCCTGCTCACCACGCTGTTGATGGACACCCTCACCGCCAGTAACGCGAAGGTCATCAACACTGCCAGCGCCGCGAACGGCATGGGCAAGCTGGACCTGTTCGACCTCAACTCAGAGCACAGCTACTCCACCAACCGCGCCTACGGCACCGGCAAGCTCGCCAACATCCTGTTCACCTCTGAGCTGGACCGGCGCTACGCCAGCCAGGGCATCACGACGGCGGCATTCCACCCGGGCGTAGTCCGCACCAACTTCGCGGCAGAGTCCACCAGCCCGTTCCGGCACGCCTACAAGACCCTTCTCAACCGGTTCATGCTCACCCCGGACCAGGGCGCGGACACCATGCTGTGGCTCATCAACGGCACGGCGGGCAAGGACTGGATCTCCGGCGCCTACTACGCCAAGCGCGCCCTGGCCAAGGCCAACCCCCAGGCCTACGACGCCGAGCTGGCCCGGGGGCTGTGGGAAAAGAGCGAAGAGCTGGTCAAGGCTGCTTCGTAAGCTCCTGCGTGTCAGCGTGCCCGCTCGACGTCGGCCGCCATCGTTGCTTGCCCTCTGGCAGTCAGCCCTGCCACAACACCATCAACGTCAGCCTCCGGCCGGTTCTGGCTCAGCTTGGCCTTGGCTTCGATCCGGCTGATCACCAGTTCCACGCCCACGATGGCCCGCAGTTGGCCGGCAATAAAGCGTTCCGGTGCGTCGTCCACGCTCCACGGGTGCTCGAACTCCGCCTCGTGGACCCCGGTGAGCCGCCGGACCTGGCGCGAAATCCAGGCCGGATCATCGTGAATTACCAGCTGCCCGTAGACGTGGGCGGTGGTGTAATTCCAGGTGGGGACAACCCGCCCGTGTTCGGCCTTGGAGGCGTACCAGGACGGCGAGACGTAAGCGTCCGCTCCCTGGATGATGGCCAGTGCCTCCCCGACGGCGGGTTCGGACCACTGCGTGTTGTTCCGCGCAAGGTGCCCCTGCAGCGCGCCGTGCTCGCCGACGTCGGGATCAAAGACAAAAGGCGCCAGCGTAGCGAGGAGGCCCTGCGGTGTCATGGTGACCAGGTTCGCCGCGCCAGGGTTGGAAAGGAGATCCTGGACGGTGCCGGGGCCGGCGGCAAAGTGGGCTGGCGTGTACATGGGCTAGTCCTTTACGGGCTGGAGGGGCTGGAGGGGCTGGAGGGGCTGGAGGGGCTGGAGGGTTGGGACGGGATGAACGGCGGGAGGGTCCGGCTTGAGCCGGACCCGGACGGCTGCTCCGGCGCAGAGGATGACGGCCAGTGCGCCGAGGGCGGTGGGCCAGGTCAGGTTCTCGCCCAACAGCAGGGCCGCCCAGCAGATGGTCAGCACCGGCTGGATGAGCTGGATCTGGCTGACCGAGGCGATGGGGCCGATGGCCAGCCCGCGGTACCACGCGAAGAAGCCCAGGAACATACTGACCACGCCAAGGTAGGCGAAGGCCAGCCACTGCACCGGCGCGGCGGACGGTGGTTCCTGGGAGATCGACACAGCCGTCAGCAGCACCATCAGCGGCGACGCGAGCACTAACGCCCACGACACCGTCTGCCATGCGCCAAGCTCGCGGGCCAGCAGGCCACCTTCCGCATAGCCAATGGCAGCGGCAACCACTGAACCAAGCAGCAGCAGGTCCGCCCAGTGCAGCTGCCCGAAGCCACCGGAGTGCAGGGAAGCGAAGACGATCGCCGCAAGGGCTCCGGCCGTGGTGACGAGCCAGAATGCCAGCGGCGGCCGTTCCCGCCCGCGGAGAACAGCGGCCGTTGCAGTAGCGGCCGGGAGCAAAGCAATCACCACGGCTCCGTGGCTTGCAGGTGTAGCGGTCAAGGCAAAGGAAGTCAGTAGCGGGAAGCCCACGACGACGCCGGCCGCCACAACTGCGAGGCGCGCCCATTGCATCCCGTGGGGGAGCCGTTGCCGGGTAAGTGCCAGTGCTGACGCTGCGAGGACTGCTGCCACCACCGCCCGGCCGGAGCCGATGAACAGCGGGGACAAGCTGGCCACTGCCACTTTGGTGAAAGGGACGGTGAACGAGAACGCGGCCACACCGATGAGTCCCAGCCAGATTCCGGAGGCCTGCGATGGCGGTATCACTGTGCGCTTGGAAAGAGTAGCGCTACTATTGTCTCTCATGAACAACGATAGCAGTTCGCGGATTGTGGCGCACCTGAAAACCTGGATGGCTGCAGCCGCGCCCGGAGCGAAGCTGCCGTCCACGCGGTCCCTGGTGGCCGAGTACCAGGCCAGTCCGGTTACGGTGCAGAAGGCCCTGCAGACGCTCACGGCGCAGGGGCTGATCGAGAGCAGGCCCGGCGTGGGGACATTTATCCGCGCTGCCAGGACTGCGAAGCCGTCGGACTACGGCTGGCAGACGGCAGCCCTGCGTTCACCGAGGGCCACGCTGCCGTCCGCTTCCTCCACCATGCGCGACCTGCCACAGGACGTCATTTCCTTCCACTCCGGCTACCCTGCGCGGGAGCTGCTGCCCGAGCGGCTGGTGCGGGCCGCCCTCACCAGGGCTGCCCGCGGGGACGCCGCCCTGTCCCGGCCGCCCGCGGCCGGCCTGCCGGAACTGCAGTCCTGGTTCGCGCACGAGCTTGGCGCGTCAACGCCGGCCGGGACCACACCGCCGAACCCCAGCGACGTCGTCGTACTCCCTGGAAGCCAGAGCGGACTGAGCTCAATTTTCAGCGCACTGGTGGGCAAGGGGCAGCCGCTGCTGCTGGAATCGCCCACCTACTGGGGCGCCATCCTCGCGGCCGCGCAGGCCGGAGTCCGTGTGGTTCCGGTTCCCACCGGGCCTGACGGACCCGACCCGGCGGAACTGACCCGCGCCTTTGAGGAGACCGGGGCGCGGGTGTTCTACGCCCAACCCAACTACGCCAACCCCACAGGCGCTCAATGGACGGCGGAGCGGCGTGACCAGGTGCTGGACGTGGTGCGAGCCCAGGGCGCCTTCCTGGTAGAGGACGACTGGGCGCACGATTTCGGCATCACCAGCACACCGGTGCCGGTGGCTTCCCGCGACGACTCCGGGCATGTTGTGTATCTGCGCTCGCTGACCAAGAGTGTGTCGACGTCGATCCGGGTGGCCGCGGTGATCGCCCGCGGACCTGCACGGGAGCGCATCCTTGCCGACCGGGCAGCCGAGTCGATGTACGTCAGCGGGCTCCTGCAGGCCGCAGCGCTCGACGTCGTCACGCAGCCCGGGTGGCAGACGCACCTTCGAAGCCTCCGCCACCAGCTGGAATCCCGACGCGACCTGCTGGTCACCAGCCTGCGCGAGCACGTGCCGCAGGGCCACCTTGAACAGGTACCCAAAGGCGGCCTGCACGTGTGGGTGCGGCTCCCGGACGGGACGGACCTGGAGCGGCTTGCACGGGAATGCGAATCCGCCGGGGTTATTATCGCCCCGGGCAACGAGTGGTTCCCGGCCGAACCCGCAGGCCCGTTCATCCGGCTCAATTACTCCGGGATGAATCCGGGCGCCTTTCCCGAGGGCGCCCGGATCATCGGGGAGATGCTGGCCCGGAACGGGGGTTAGGCCCTGGGTCAGGACGTGGTGGCTGCGCTGGCCTTGCGCCGGCTAGCTGTACTGTCCCGGCAGGTTAGTGACACGGGGATTGATTTGACGCAATAAGAGGACCTCCGGGTGTTGTGTGGTGCTTGTCGAGAGCAAACACAAA
>FOEZ01000040.1 GCA_900110595.1 Arthrobacter sp. OV608
CGACGTTCCCACACTGTCCTGCCCCTATCAGCGGTCTCCCCGGCACCTACCAGCCCCAGGTGACAACACTCTCAGGATCATCATCAACAGAGCGTTCCAATCATGCCCAGGGACCAGCAGGCCAGCACACCCACATCCTGCAACAGGAAAGGGCTACGAAAAAGGTAACGAGCGTTTGATTAGAGCTGGAGAGTCGCCGGCCGCTGGAGGCCGTTCACCGTTGACACGGGCCAGCGCGGATCGACAGTAAGGACCTGTAGGCCTGAGGCGGTGAGCTGGACGGTGTCCTCGATCTTGACGCCGGGTCCGGACGGGTTCCAGGTGAAAGCCTGGTTCAGGACCACAGTGTCCGTTGCGGATGCGGTGACGCGGGGATCCCGGCCTGCATAGCCCGCCGGGCCGCCCTGGTGGTGCTGTTCCCACTGGTCCGGGCCGAAGCCGTGCCGGGCGTACGCTGCCTTGATCTCGGCAAAGATCCTGTCCAGCCGGGCACCGGGGACGGTGGCGTCGAAAATGTCGGCCTCAACCGCTGCAATACGTGCCTCGGCGTCCCGCTCTTCCGGTGTGCCGCCGTCGAACCTTACCCAACGGGTGATGTTCGCGACCAGGCCGTCCCTGCGGGCACACACCACAGCCATGGCACAGCGGCCGAGGGGCGAGTGCGTGGCCAGCGGGTGCCGGAACCCGCTGCGGCTGCTGCCGTTGCACAACAGGACCAGCGGCTCTGCGCCGGCGGCAACAACGCGGGCGGCGAGGGCGGACACCAACTCAAACTCGGTGGTTTCCGGCCGGGCCGCCGCGAGCACATCCGTCATGATCACGGCCACCTCGGCGCTGAGCTCGGCGTAGCGCGCGCTCTCCGCGGGGAGGAGTTGCTGGCGGGCTGCGCGCAGTTCAGCCGCCGCATCAGCTTCGGCCAGCGGTGCCGTGCCAGCTCCAGCAGTGCCACTTCCGCCTGGGCCCCCTACGGCAGTCCCGACGGCGGCAGCCGCCTCGTGCAGGTTGCCGTACCAGGGCACGGAATGCAGGGCGACGCCGGCGGGCAGTTCTTCGGCGGCTATCCGGCCAGCTTCGTTGTTGAAGGTGACGAGGTGGTCACCGTCGCGGTCCACCAGGAGGGCGGCGATCGGATCGCCGGCCAGGCTGATGTGGACCCGGCTGCCGTCCAGGTACCAGGTCAGCGCTGTGTTGGTGGTCAGCAGCAGGGAGTCCCGGCCCTTCGCATCGAGGATGTCCATGACCCGCCGGCGTTTGATGGCGCGGTCTTCTGCCGATGCGGGGGCAATTCTGCCCGCAAGCGTTGTGGTGTCAGCTGTTGTCTGGCTCATGAACGGTTCCCCTGCCGGTTGATCAATGCTTCGATGTCTGCTGTGTCCAGGATGCCGTCGGCCACAAAAACGGTGATGCTGCGCTGGATGGGATGGCCCGGTTCAGCGATAACCGGGGTGTCCCACGCCAGCGACTGGCCCACTCCGGGATAACCGTCCACCCGGACGAACCAGGGGTCCGTGGATTCCGCCGCCGCCACAAAAACGAGCGTGGCGCTGCCAACTGACGTGCCGCCGTCGGACTGTCCGGCCGGCAAAGCTCCCGTCCTGAACTTTCCGGACCATGCGAGCCAGGGCGTCACTGAACCGTGCACGCCCGACTCGCCTTCGCCCTCCGGCGTCCACACCGTGGCGCCTTCGCACTCGGGCAACCGCCAGAAGAACCCGCCGTAGCCGCCTTCGTGCCGGCCATTGGAGCCCGGGCTGCCCAGGCTGACTGGCTGGTCGCCGACGGGGGAGAGGGCGAAGTCGAGGGACAGCTGCCAGGTGGACGGGCTGACGCCGGACCAGGTCCAGGTGCGTTCCTCGGCCAGGACCGGGGCGCCGTCGGGCCCGTTCCAGCTCAGCGTCTCCTGTAGCCGGCCCTCCTGACCGCCCACTGCCGCAGCGGTCTCCTCAACCGAGGTTGCCGTGATAGTGCCGTGGTCCGGGCGCCAGATGTACTGGCCGGCCGCACGGGTGTAAGTACGACCGCCCCAGAAATTGATGCCGTCCATGTCCTGCAAGGCCACGCCGACGCCGAGGTGCCAGACGTGGTCCAGCGGCTGGTGGTCCGTGACCACGATTCCCGAACGGGTCCGGACGGGGTGCAGGTAGGGCCGCGGGGAAGAGACAGCGCGGATACGGCTGCCATCCTGGTACTCCGCCACCTCCTGCCCGTCCAGCGTCATGGTGCGGGCCGGCGGCAGCTTTCCCGCCCACGGGACGCCCAGTTCGGCGAAGGTGGCCTGGGCTTTGGCGGCATGCTCCAGCAAAGGCCCGATTCCATGTACTACCGGATGGGCATCGTCGCCCTCGCCTTCCCAGGTGATGTGCTCCGGACCGATCTGCTGCGGTGCAGGTGCAGTGCGGATGGCTTCCAGGACGGTGGTGAAGGCGCCGGTGTGGGGCAGGGAACACAGCAGCGCGGCGCCGGTGGACCGCGCGTCCAGCAGGTTCTCCAGCAAGTCGGTCCGGCCGAAAGTCTCACGGCGCTCGCCGTCGGCGGTGCTGATAAGCACCTCGTCTTCGGTGTAGAACAGGGTGATCTCACCCAAAGTGCCGTGCACTGTCACGGACGGGTTCTGCTGTTCGGGTGCGCACAGTGTCAGGCCGCAGAGCAGGCTGGTGCCGGCGGCGGTGCGCACGCGCAGGATGGAGGTGTCGTCGCTCTCGGTGTCGTGTGCCCGGTACAGGTCTGTGTCCACCGACTCCACGTCGCCAATGGTCCGGGCTCCCGCCATGTGGAGGGCCGTGGCCACCGCGTGTGCGAGGGCATTGGTGGCCACGCCATCCACGACGTCGATGCCGTCCAGGCTGCGCTTCCCGGCCCAGCGTGACCGCTTGAAGTAGGCCTTGCTCCGCACCCACTGCCCCTGCGCGCTCAGCCCGAGGACATCACCGATGCCGCCGGCTTCCACGAGGGTCCGGATGGCGGGCAGCGCGTGGGAGCCCAGGCTTTGGAAGCCCACCTGGACCAGCCGGCCTGCGGCCTCGGCCGCCGTCAGCACCTCCTCGAACTGGGCGAGTGAGGCCACCGGCGGCTTTTCCACATAGACGTCCTTGCCCGCTGACAGGGCGGCGAGTCCCAAGGGAGCATGGGTCTGGATGGGGGTGGCAAGAATGACGACGTCGACGCCCGGGTCTGCTGCCAGCAGCTGCGCCAGGTCATCGAAAACGGCTACTGACTCTGCCAGCCGGCCCTCCGCCGGCGGGTTCGGGTCCGCCACGGCAACAAGCTCGACGGCGCCGGCTTCCTCGAGTCGCGCCAGATTGGCCAGGTGCCGTTCACCGAAGCCGTGGACGCCTACCAGGGCTATGCGGGGAACGGCAGGGGCGGCAGGGGCGGGAGGAGTGCCCCCAGCCGGGTGGGTGCTGTTTTCCGCGGTGGCGGATGGTCGAGTCATGAGGAAGGTCCTTGGTTACAGAAGGGGAAGAGTGAACTGAAGGGAAAGTTTGAAATTGAAGGGGGCGACTGACTGGGATAGCCATTTGAAGGTGGTTTGGAAGGCGAGGAAGGGCTAAAGGGAGGTGGATTGGAAGCTGGGGGGATTGCTAACTGGAGGTGGAATGGCGGCTGATGCTGGATTCTGCAGTAGATGATGGGTGGTGCAGCGTCGCGGCGAGGAAATCGAGTGCTTCCTCCTGCATTCCGGAGGTGAACACGTGGCCGCCGGGCCAGAAGCTTCCGGTGTAGGTTCCCGGTGGGTGCAGCGACTCGAGAATGGTGTGGGCCTGGCGCATGCCGTCTTCGGGAAAGAGTTCGTCAGCCAGTGCGTACTGCACCAGCAGCCGGCTGGCAGCTGACCTTGCGGTCAGCTGCGGCCAGTCACCGAGGCGCCACAGGCCTGGAGTCTGCAGCAGCCAGGAATGCGCGTCAAGGTGGGCGGGCAGCAGCGACTGGAACGTGGTCATCATGCAGGTCACCACGTAGCTCCGGATCCTGGGACTCAGTGCGGCGAGGGTCAGGGAGCGGCCGCCGCCGCCGGAGAAACCGATGCAGCCCAGCCTGTCCTGGTCCACATCCGGCAGTCCAGCGAGGATCTCCAGGGCTGCGAGGTCGTCGTGGGCCACCATGCCGGCCAGGCTGGTGCCCAGCAGGCCCGCGGTTTTGGCTACGGTGTCCTCGTGGAATCCGGCTGCGGCGTTGTACACGTCTGCGTCGGAGGCAGCTACGCCGTCCTCGCGCCATTGCGCCTGACGCGCCTCAAGTGCGGAGGCCGTCCGCCACGGTGGGACGTCGAGGTTGAAGCGTCGGCTGCCCCAGGCGAAGGTGTCGTGGGCCAGGACCGCGAAGCCGCGCCGTGCGATGTCCGTGGCGAGCGCGTGGCCGTCGTAGTGTCCGCTTCTCGCTTTTTCCGCGGAGGGATGGGACTCCGGAAGTTCCACCAGCCGGTCGGCGCCACCAAACTTGTTGCCGCCGTGACAGTGCAGCGCCAGGATTCCGGGCAGGGGACCTGCAGCGCCGGCCGGGCGAATCAGCCAGCCAGTGGTGCGGGGACCGAAGCCCAGCTGCCAGCTGAGCTGGGAGGTGGTGACGCCGTCGTACGTTTCCTCCCAGTGGACGGTCACCTCCGGCGACGGCGGTGCAGCGGGTGCGTGGGGCGCTTCGGGCACGCCGTGCACGGTGGGAACGCCCGGCACGCCAGACAAGCCGGGCACGCCCAGGGCGTCCGCAAGTTCCTGGGCCGACGCGCTGGCAGCCTGGTGCCGAGGGTGTTTCTTGACGTAGGCAGGCCAGTCCTCGTAGCCGGCGATCGCGCTGGGCCGGGGTGGGTGGGCAGGCTGGGACAACTCAACATCCGGCTGGGCCAACTCAACATCCGGACCCCGCCCAGCATTGGTAGGCAGACCAGCATCACCAGGCAGCCCGGTCTCACTGCTCAGCCCGGTCCCACCTCCCAGCGCAGTCTGACCTCTCATCGCAACGCTGTTCTGTCCGGCAGTGCGGTTCACTGGCCTGCCTCCTGTTCGCACGGTTCTGTAAGGGCGGATATTGTCACGGTGGGCCTCAGCCCTGGACTAGCCAAGGTTGGAGTTGACCTCTTGGATAAAGCCCTTGGCGGCGTCCCGCGGGGAGATCTTTCCGAACAATACATCCGTGTTGAACCGGTTGAGGACCTCCATGGTGGCGGACGATCCGGCGGGGAACGGCAGCGGCGGCTCGATCTTCATGTCGGCCAGGCGGTCCAGGTACTTAGCTTCCTTCTGCTGGGATTCCTTCAGGAGGGGAGTGATGGCGGCCTTGAGCTCCGTGTTGGCGGGCATGCCCCGGTCGCTCTTGATCTTGGTGGCGGCGTCAACGTTGTTCACCAGATAGTTGATGAACAGGGCCGCTTCCTTAGGGTGCGCCGACTTGGAGGAGATGGCGTATTCCATGGAAGACCGCAGCCATGATCCCGGCTGCTTGCTCTCGCCGGGCAGCTTCATCATCACCAGCGGCGAGCCCGAGTAGGAGTTCATCTGGTTGCTCCAGGAGATCTTCATGCCCTGTTTGCCCTGGCCCATGAGGGTCATCTCCGGCTGGGCGGAACCATCCTCAACCGTCTGGGACGCTGAGGGGGCGCCGCCGGTTTCCATGAGCCGTTTGTTCAGCTCGAACCATTTGGTGGCGGTGTCCTCGCTGATGCCCAGCTTCTTACCGTCATCGGTGTAGAGGTCCTCACCGTTTTGCCGTGCCCAGACGGCCAGGAACGAGTCGTTGGACATCGGGGTTGTGCCGAAGGTTCCGGCCGGGGATTTTTTCGTGATTTCGGCGGCGATGTCCGCGTAGTCGTCCCAGGTCCAGGTTTCATCGTCCGGCAGTTCCACCCCGGCGGCTTCGAAGACTTTCGGGTCGATCACCATGGACATGGCATTTACACCGGCCGTGATGGTGTACTGCTTGTCCTCGATTTTGCCCAGCTCCACGGTTCCCTCGGCGAACTTGGAGGTATCGATCTGGTCCTTGACCTTGTCCAGGTCCAGCAGGACGCCGCGGGTGGCGTACTCGCTGGGGTACGCGCCGCTCATGGCGAAGACATCCGGAGTGGTGCCGCCGGCGATCTGGGTGGCCATCTTGTCCCAGTAGGAACTGAATTCGGTGTTCTCACCCTGCACCTTGATGGTGGGGTTTGCGGCCTCGAAGTCCTTGATGACCTCAAGCGTGCTCTTGGCCCGGGAGTCGTTGCCCCACCAGGCGAAGCGGATGGTGACGGGGTCCTCAACCGTCCCTACCTTTCCGGCTTCGGTGCTGCTGCCGCAGCCGGTGAGGGTCAGCGCAAGTGCTGCTGTCGCGCCGACTGTTGCCATTGATAGCTTTGTGAGACCAAACCGCATTGTCCTGCCCCTCAGTAAGTGATTCCGGATGATGTGACGCCTGCTACAGAAAGCGTTTTCTCAAAAACTAACAAAGGGCTATACAAGAGTCAAGAAACCGTTTACTTTGGTACGGAGCCGCTTTTTCAAAAGCACCACCGCACGTGGCGCATGGGACGATCGCCAGCCGTGCCAGCTTCTGCAGGAAGCGGGCCGGAGAGGGATGCGTCTTAGATCGCTTGCGGTTACCAAAACGTGGAGGCCACGATGACCAAAGGAGACCACATGGCCGCTAAGCACATACCCAGGGCACCGCGCCCGGCAGGAATGCCGGCTGCAGCGGGGAAGTTCGGAACGGGGCTGACGCAGTGAGCGCCATTAGCGAACTGAGCTCGTTCTCCCGGCGCAAGGGCAAAGCCACCGCCGAAGAGAAGAAGGCCAACGGCCGGGACAACAAGGCCGCCTACATCTTCCTGCTGCCGTGGCTGGTTGGCCTGTTGGCCATCACCATCGGCCCCATGCTGATGTCCCTCTACCTGTCCTTCACGGATTACAACCTGCTCCAGCCGCCCGAATGGACGGGGCTGGAGAACTTCACCCGGATGCTCACCGACGCCCGGCTGCACAATTCACTGCGGGTGACCTTCACCTACGTGTTTATCGGTGTGCCGCTCCAGCTCGCCGTGGCCCTGCTCATCGCCCTCGTCCTGGACAAGGGGCTGCGCGGCCTGCCTTTCTACCGCTCGGTGTTCTACCTCCCTTCACTGCTGGGTGGTTCGGTGGCCGTGGCCATCCTGTGGAAGCAGATCTTCGGCACCACGGGCCTGGTCAACCAGGTCCTTGCCATGTTCGGCATCCAGGGTCCGGGCTGGATCTCGGATCCGAGCACTGCGCTGGGTTCGATCATCCTCCTGCACGTCTGGACCTTCGGCGCCCCGATGATCATTTTCCTTGCCGGCCTGCGCCAGATCCCGAACATGTACTACGAGGCGGCAAAGGTCGACGGCGCCACCACTCTGCAGCAGTTCTGGAAGATCACCATGCCGATGCTGAGCCCCATCATCTTCTTCAACCTTGTGCTGCAGATCATCGGTTCTTTCCAGTCGTTCACCCAGGCGTTCATCGTCTCGGGCGGCAACGGCGGGCCCTCGGACTCCACCATGTTCTTCACCCTGTACCTGTACCAAAAGGGATTCGGCCAGTTCGACATGGGCTACGCGTCCGCCATGGCCTGGGTCCTGCTGCTGATCATCGGCGTCTTCACCGCCATCAACTTCATCGCTTCTAAGTATTGGGTTTTCTATGACGACTAAGCTTGAGACGCTGCCCGCCCCGGACAAGAAGTCGGGCGCCGGCAAGCCTACGAACCACCGCAAGCCCAAAGTCCGGGAGTCCCGTGGCACCCTGGCCTTCAGCCGCTCGCAGCGGACCAAAGCCCTCATCAAGCACGCGATCCTGATCCTTGCCGGCGGACTGATGATCTACCCGCTGCTGTGGATGGTGGTGTCGTCGCTGCGGCCCAACGATCTGATCTTCCGCGAACCCGGCCTATGGCTGAACAGCTTGGAGATGGGCAACTACACTTCGGGCTGGTCAGCACTTACCCACCCGTTCGGCCACTACATGCTCAATTCGGCCATTGTGGTCATCGGGTCCATCCTGGGCAACCTGATCTCCTGCTCTATGGCCGCCTACGCCTTCGCCCGGCTGCAGTTCACCGGCAAGAAGCTGTTCTTCGGCATCATGCTGCTGACCATCATGCTGCCGTTCCACGTGGTCATCGTGCCGCAGTACATCCTGTTCTCTCAGATCGGCTGGGTGAACACCTTCTGGCCGCTGCTGGTACCCAAGCTGCTGGCCACTGATGCGTTCTTCGTGTTCCTGATGGTCCAGTTCATCCGCGGTATCCCGCGGGAGTTGGATGAGGCCGCCAGGATCGACGGCGCAGGCCATCCGCGCATCTTCCTGCGGGTCATCCTGCCGCTGATGGTCCCCGCGCTTGCCACCACCACCATCTTCACCTTCATTTGGACCTGGAACGACTTCTTCGGCGCCCTGATCTACCTGACGGACCCCGACATGTTCACCGTTCCGGTAGCCCTGCGGGCCTTCGTGGACTCCCAGTCCGCCACGAGCTGGGGATCCTTGTTCGCCATGTCGATCGTGTCCCTGCTGCCCGTGTTCCTGGTCTTCCTCTTCGGCCAGCGGTTCCTTATCAAGGGCATCGCCACCACCGGCATCAAGTAGGCGCTGCGGCTGGTCCTGCCAGTTTCTTGACCGCGCCGCGCCGGGCCCTGCTGGAAACGGCCCGTCTTTCGACGGGCCGTTTCTGCCGCCGGAAGAGTTTTTGAAAAACATCTTGTGATACAAGTTGCCGACTTGTAGCATTAGGTTCAGAAAACGCTTTCCAGTGTTTCGCCCCATAGTTGTTTACAAGTTCATTCCCCATCGCATCCCCAGCAACATGATCAAAGAAGATCGGAGTACCAGTGCCGCTTTTTTCACGCTCTGCCTCTGCTGCAACCAAGCAGCCGGCAGCAACACCATCGACGGGCGCACGCCGCCCCTTACGTAAGACCGGCGTTGCAGCAGCCGCGGCCGCCGTCGTGATGGCCTTGAGCCTGAGTGCCTGCGGCGCGGGATCCGGCCAGCAAAGTTCCGACGGCCCCGTTGAACTGCGGTTCTCCTGGTGGGGCGGCGACAAGCGGGCCCAGCTGACCCAGGAAGCCATCAAGCAGTTCGAGGCTGAGAACCCCAACATCAAGGTCAAGCCGGAATTCGGCGACTGGAGCGGTTACTGGGACAAACTGGCTACCCAGGTTGCTGCCAATGATGCCCCGGACATCATCCAGATGGACGAAAAGTACATCACCGAGTACTCAAGCCGTGGTGCCCTTCTTGACCTCTCCAAGTACGACATCGACACTTCCAAGCTCGACGAAGCCGCCCTCAACGCCGGCAAGGGCGAAGATGGCCTGACGGGCATCGCCGCCGGCATCAACGCCGCCACCATCCTGGCCAACCCCAAGGTCTTCGAAGCCGCCGGCGTCCCGCTGCCCGACGATTCCAAGTGGACCTGGCAGGACTTCGAGCGCATCGCCGCCGACATCACAGCCAAGTCCCCGAAGGGCACCTACGGTGCGGCCGCCTATGGAACCGATGAGGCGTCGCTGGGCGTATGGCTCCGCCAGAACGGCAAATCCCTCTACACCTCGGACGGCAAGCTGGGCTTCGAACCGGGCGACATCGCCGAGTGGTGGGGGTTCCTGAAGGAGCTCAGCGAGAAGAAAGCAGTTCCGTCCGCGTCCGAGGTGGTAGAGGCTGAGGCCGCACCGCTTGACCAGAGCGGTCTCGCAACCGGCAAGAACGGCATGGCCTTCTGGTGGTCCAACCAGGCTCCCGCACTGGAAAAGGCCTCCGGTGGAGACCTCAAGATCCTGCGGTTCCCCACCAAGACCGGTTCCGCCGATGACGCTGGGCTCTGGTACAAGGCATCGCAGTTCTGGTCGGCCTCTTCCCGCACCAAGCACCCGAAGGAAACCGCCAAGTTCATCAACTTCCTGGCCAACAACGTCAAGGCCGGCGAGGCACTCCTGGCCGACCGCGGCGTCTACCCCAACTCCGAGGTCCGGGCAGCCATCGAACCCAAGCTGACCCCCTCCGACGTCAAGGTGGTCAAGTTCATCGACCAGATCAAGGATGAGCTCGGTGAGGCTCCGGCTCCGCCGCCGAAGGGTGCGGGTGCGATCCAGGAAATCATCAAGCGATACACCTCTGAGGTGCTCTTCGAACGGCTCTCCACTGAGGAAGCAGGCAAGAAGGCGCATGACGAGATGAAGTCCGCAATCAGCAGCTAGTCTTCACACCGCCAACACGGCTCTGGACAACTTGGGTGGATGCCTCCTCCGCTCATAAAGTCCGACGGCGGGTGGCAGCTCCGTCCCGGCGGGAACCTTCGGTTCCTCCCGGGACGGAGCTGTTTCAGGGGCTTTCTGCTCGTTACTGGTTCGTGGACCGCTAACCCTGCTTTTGCTGGGCGGTAGAAGGAGGCCGAGGCTTCAGTTGTTGGGGCTTCTGTATTGGGCGGCGATTGAGAGCCCAATCAAAAGTCCGCGTGCGTACCGTCCCACTGTTGAGCCGTACCAAAGACACCCTGCAAAAAGTCTCGGCTGTCGGTGCACGTGCCCGATGCAGCGCTGAGGTTCCGTTTTTGCTCGGGTTTATTCGCGGGGTGTTGGTGGTGGGGGTGGTTTGAAGTAGGTGTTTGGGGTTAACCTCTGTTGGTGGACACCTGAAGTAGCGGGATCCTTGGATTCTGCGGAAAGGTGTTCTTGTGAGCACGACACGACGTAAATTCACT
>FOEZ01000009.1 GCA_900110595.1 Arthrobacter sp. OV608
GGGGACGGTTTGCCGGTATCGATCTGGCAGAAATCACACCGGCGCGTGCACTCGGACCCGCCGATCAGGAACGTGGCTTCCTTGTCCTCCCAGCATTCAAAAATGTTGGGGCAGCCGGCCTCCTCACATACCGTGTGCAGGCCTTCCTTTTTCACCAGGTTCTTGAGCCCGACGAACTCCGGACCCATCTGGACCTTGGCCTTGATCCACTCCGGCTTGCGCTCCACCGGAACAGCAGAATTACGCTGTTCAACGCGCAAAAGCTTCCGGCCTTCAGGTGCCAATGTCACAGTAGAGCTCCTTCGGGGGTAGCGACCAGGGCGTCTTCATTCTTGCGCAGTTCTTCGATAACCCGGGAAACGAGGTCTGCCGGGGCAACGTCATAACCGGTTTCCTGGGCGATGGTGGTCACGCCCGCATCGGTGATGCCGCAGGCGATGATCTGCGAGTACGGGGTGAGATCGTTGTTGCAGTTGATGGCGAAGCCGTGCATGGTGACGCCCTCGTGGACGCGGATGCCGATGGCTGCGATCTTCCTGTCCGGGCCCTTGTCATCCGCAGTGAGCCAGACCCCGGCACGGCCTTTGATCCGTACAGCCTCGATGCCATAGTCGGCGAGGACGGCGATGATCACGGACTCGAGGCGTTCCACATAATCACGGATGCCCGCGCGGTTCTTCAGCTTAATGATGGGGTAACCCACCAGCTGGCCCGGGCCGTGCCAGGTGAGTTTACCGCCACGGTCCACCGGGACAACGGGGGTACCGTCAAAGGGCCGCTCATGGTCCTCTGTGCGTTTGCCGGCCGTGTAGACCGGGGCGTGTTCCAGGAGGAGGACGGTGCTGGGGGCCTTGCCGGCGACGACGTCGTCATGGAGTTCGCTCTGAATGGCCCAACCGCGGGTGTAGTCCACAAAGTCCGGAGCAAGACCCAGCTGTGAAAACTCAAGAGTCATGGGATCCAGCTTAGACCTTGGGAGGCCGCAGGCCCGGTTTAGTGCTGAAGCTCACCCCGGGCAGTGAGCCAGCCCCCATCGGCCGAAAAAAGCCCTTGGAGCCAGGCCTGTGGCTGCCTGTGGATAACTTCTGCACGGGGTTCCGGATTCGGCTAGACATAGGTCATGGAGAAATTGCAGCACCCGGGTGTCCCCGGATATGCGGTGGGGAGGTTGCTCGGCCACGGTGGGAGCTCTTCAGTCTGGCTGGTCAAGGAGGAGAGGACTGGCCGTGAGTTTGCCCTGAAGTGCCTCCGCCGGACCGCGCGGCGGGCAGCTCGCGGGGAAGAGATGACGGAAGAGGGGATCCGCCGCGAGATCCGTATCCTGTCAGTGCTGGACCACCCCCACCTTATTAAGGCCCATAGCGCCGTCAGGGTGGAAGACGGGCCTGACAGTACGGCCGGCCTGATCATGGACTACGCACCCGCCGGTTCGCTCGGTGGGCTGGTGGCGGCACGGGGCAGGTTGAGTGCCGGCGAGACGGTGACAGTCTTGACGCCCATCGCGCAGGTGCTCGGATACCTGCACAGCAAGGGATTCACGCATGCCGACGTCTCACCGGGCAACGTCCTGTTTACCGGCCAGGGGAAGCCGATGCTGTCCGACGTCGGCATCGCCCGGATGCTTGGCGATCCTGCGTCCGCTCCGGGCAGGGGCACGCCGGGCTTTACGGATCCGGCACCCGTGGACGCCGTCCGGGCCGGTCTGCAGCCCGAGCGCGACGTGTATTCGGCTGCCGCCCTGGGCTGGTTCTGCCTGACCGGGTCGCCGCCGCAACGCACGGCGGACCGCCCACCGCTGACACTCCTGGTTCCGACTGTCCCCAAAGAGCTCGCCGTGGCTCTTGAGTCCGGGCTTAACGAAGATCGGCGGCTGCGGCCCACGGCAGCAGCATTCGGGACCGCCATCTACCGGAGCGCATCGCCATTGCCACTTGATCTCGCGTCTGCGGTCCATCCCACAGTCCTTCCTGAACTGGTGACGCGCCTGCACGCGCCGGCATCACCCAGCGGACTGCGCGAAAGGCTCGATTTCTTGCGGCGCCGGCTGGCAACATCGACATGGGCCGGTTGGTTCCCTAACCCGCAGAAGCTGCCGTTCCCGGCGTCGGACTCCACGGTGTCCACGGCAGCCCAGGCCATGCCCGGCCAGGCCCCCAGGGACCAGCGGAAGGACCAGATCGCGCGTGGGCAGGGAAAGCGTGGGCAAGGAATAGGACAGCCCGCGCTGGACAAGCGGAGGGGCAAGCCCGCGCCGGACCGGCGGAACAACCAGGCCGCGGTAAACCGGGAGAAGAGCCGGCCTGCCGGGATGCGGGGCAGGGCCCGGCACGCTCAGGCGGAACCCAGGGGAGCGCTGCGGCGGGGTGCTGTTGCCGCCGCAGCCCTTACCGCGGCCGTGTGTGCCTGGTGGCTTGTTGGAGCGGGGCTCACAGCAGCAGGACCGGGTTCGCCGCCCGCCGGCCAAAGTGCCGGAACCGCAGGTGCCTACCCGAAAACGCCTCGCGTGGAGGCGCCGCAGCGGCTGGACCCGGCCGACGCCGCGCGGCTGCAGGCGGGTTCGCCGGATCCCGGGGTGGCAGTCCAGGGACTGTCGTCGCTGAGGTCCCTGGCCTTCAGTTCCGGCAGGCTGGAACTGCTGGACGAAGTGAACCAGCCGGGCGCAGGGGCCGCTGCAGCAGACCGGCGAATTGCCGAGCGCCTGCAGGCATCCGGGCATAGGCTTGCGGGCTTCTCCACGGCCCTGTCGCAGGTGCACACAGAAGAGGGCGCAACATCAGCCCGTGCAGTGGTGGCGGTGACGTCCGGCTCTTCCGCCTACGAAGAGAAGGACCCCAAGGGTGCCGTTGTCGCGACCGGTGCCGCCGGTGCTGAGCAGCGGATCCGCGTTGTGCTTGTATCAGTTGGCGGCAGGTGGCGGGTCACTGAAATCCTTCCGAGCCCTTGACTTGTCCGCGGCCGGGAGCCGCTACTCCTTGCCGGCCACCCACTCCGCTGCCTGGGCGAGTGTTGGGTGCTGCCAGGTGAATCCCGCAGAGGACAGGCGTGCGGGCTCCATCCGCTGGCTGGCGAGCAGCAGTTCGTCGGCCAGGTCGCGCATGACAAACCGCAGCACCGGACCCGGAACCCTCAGGGCAGCGGGACGGTGCAGGGCATGGGCCAGGGCAGCCACGAGCTCGTTGACGTTGGCTTCCTCGGGGGCGCACAGGTTGACCGGGCCGCTTACGTCCGATTCCAGCAGGAAGAGGAAAGCCGCGGAGACGTCCGGCAGGGTGATCCAGGGCCAGTACTGGCGGCCATTCCCCAGCGGGCCGCCAATGCCCAGCCGGATCAGCGGCAGCAGCCTGCCCAGTGCTCCTCCCTTACGGCTGAGCACCACCGCCGTGCGCGGAGTCACCACTCGTATACCAGGGGGAGCGGCGGCAGCTGCAGCCTCCCACTCGCCGCAGATCCGGGCCAGCGTCCCGGCACCTTGCGGCGCATCTTCCCGGAGCACGGTGTTCCCGGCGTCACCGTAGTAGCCGGCACCGGACTGGCTGATAAATACGGGCGGCGGGGAATCCAGCTGGCGCATGGCGTTGGTCAGGGTGCGGGTGGCATCCAGCCGGGAGCTGAAGAGCTCCGCAACCCGGTTTCGCGTCCACGGCCTGTCCCCGATGCCGGCGCCGGAGAGATTAACGACGGCGTCAGCGCCTTCCAGCACCTTGGGGTCCAGTTCCCCGGCGGCCGGGTTCCACCGGACTTCCGCGGCTGAGGAGGCCTCGCGCCGCACCAGGGAAATCACCTGGTGGCCGGCCGTACGGAAGGTTGCGGACATGTGGGTTCCGATCAGCCCGGAGGCCCCGGCGATGACTATGCGCATGCTGTCCATCACACCACGGCTGCCACACCGGCACCTCCAACGGCGCCGCGTGGGGGATGACTATGATCGAACGATGACCTCTTCGAGCTACTTCCGTTACCCGCACCTGCACGGCGATCTGGTCACATTCGTGGCCGAGGACGACGTGTGGATTGCACCCTTGGACGGCGGCCGCGCATGGCGTGTCTCCTCGCTCCAGCTTCCTGCCCGCAATCCGCGCTTCACCCCTGACGGGCAGCGGCTGGTGTGGACGGTGGTGCAGGGAACGGCGCCGGAGGTGGTGTCGGCGGCAGTGGACGGCGGGGATTACCGGCAGCTGACGTACTTCGGCCACGGCACCACCAAAGTCAAAGGCTTCACCGCCAGCGGCTCAGTGGTTGTCACCAGCGCGTTCCGGCAGGCCGAAAGCAGGCACACGCACGCCTACAGCGTCCCGCTCGACGGCGGCTGGGCGGAAGAGCTGTCGTTCGGCCCGGTGGAGTCGGTGGCCTTCGGCCCCGAGGTGGGTGATGAACGGCCCGTAGTGGTGGGCAGCGTATTGTCCCGCGAGCCCGCCTGGTGGAAGCGCTACCGCGGAGGCACGGCAGGAAAGCTCTGGATCGACAACGACGGCAATGGCGAGTTTGAACGCCTGCTGCCGGACCTGGACGGCAACCTCGCCGACCCCATGTGGGTGGACGGGCGGATTGCGTTCCTGTCCGACCACGAGGGTTACGGCAACCTGTATTCGGTGTTGCCCAACGGAAAGGACCTGCAGCGCCACACGGACCACGAGGACTTCTATGTCCGTCACGCCAGCACGGACGGCAAGCGGATCGTCTTCGAGTCTGCGGGTGAGCTGTGGGTGCTTTCCGGGCTCGGGGCCGACGCAGTGCGGCTGGACATCACGTTGGGGTCGGCCTCGCAGTCGAGGCGGCCGGCACTCCTTAATACAGCCAAACACCTGGGCGAGGCAGTCCCGGACGCCGCCGGCTCGGCCAGTGCGGTGGAAGCCCACGGCACCATCTCCTGGCTCCGTCACAAAGACGGTCCAGCGCGCATCATCGAAGCAACCCCAGGGGTCCGCGCGCGCCTGCCAAGGCCGCTGAACAACGGGCGACTGGCCTACGTCGCCGATCATGACGGCGTCGAAGCCCTGTTCATCAAGGATGTCGCCGGGCCCGTCCCCGGCACCGCCGACGCACCCTCCGCAGCCAGGCCCGCCGGACCTCAGGACGGTGGGGCAGCCGCCCCGGCACAGGGCCGCGACGAGGAGCAGACGCCTTTGCCGCAGCCGGTCCCTGCTGCCGGCGCTGCAGTCCTGGCCGCAAACACAACGAACACCGCCGTCCGGGATGACCAGCAGGCTGACGTCGCTCCTGAGGAAGCGTCTTCTCCTGACGATGCGAAGGCCGAGCCAGCTGCGCACGCCCAAACGCTGCGCATCGGTTTTCCGCGCCCCACCCGGAGCAGTTCGCTGGAGGCAAGCCCGGACGGCAACTGGCTTGCGCTGGGCACATCGTTCGGCGAGGTCTACGCGGCCGATACGCGGACCGGCGAACTGACCCTGGTGGCAAGCATCGGCGAAGGCACCGTTTCGGACCTCGCCTGGTCCACGGACTCCGAGTGGCTGGTCTGGTCCGAGCCGGTCACCTCTTTCGGTTCGCGCAGCCGGCTCCGGCTGGCAAAGGTGTCGGATCCCGGGGCCAGCCCGGTGGACGTCACGGACGGCCGGTTCCGGGACACGTCTCCCGCCTTCACTCCGGACGGGAAGTTCCTGGCCTTCCTGTCCAACCGCAGCTTCGACCCCGTCTACGACGGGCACTCCTTCGACCTCTCCTTCCCCAGCCCCATCAAGCCCTACCTCGTGGCACTGGCTGCAGATACGCCGTCGCCCTTTGGTCCTTCAGTGGATCCCGATGCCGGTGAGGCTGAGGCGGCGAAGGCTGACCCGAAGCAGGATGAGGCGGCCGCCCCCGAAGTCATCGTGGATCCCGAGGGCCTGGCCCACCGCGTTATCGGCGTTCCCGTGCCGCAGGGCAACTACACGTCACTGAAGGCGGCCGACGGCGCTTTGCTGTGGCTCGACTGGGCCCTCGCCGGGGTAACCGGTGACGGCAAAGCCAGCCAGGAGGACAAGGATGCACGCCCCAGCCTGTCCCGTTTCGACCTCGCCCGCCGGAAGCAGACCACCCTGGTGGAGTCTTTGGACAGTTTCCGGCTCTCCGGAGACCGCAGCAAAGTGGTGCTGATCTCCGAAAAGAAGGTCACGGTGGTCCCGGCGGACAAAAAGGTGGACGAGGAATCCGGCGACCTTGTCAAGGTTGACCTGGGGCGGATCCGGGTCATGATGGAACCGCTCCGCGTCTGGGGCCACGCCTTCGACGAGGCCTGGCGGCTGCAGCGCGACTTCTTCTGGGCAGAGGACATGGCCGGGCAGGACTGGGAGTCCATCCACAAGCGCTACCGCCCCCTGGTGGACCGCCTGGGCTCGCACGATGACCTGGTGGACCTCCTGTGGGAGCTGCACGGCGAACTTGGAACGTCCCACGCCTACGTCAAGCCGGCGCCGGTCACCGAAAACGGCAGCCACGGCCAGGGGCGCCTGGGCGCGGACCTATCGCTCACCCCGGCCGGCTGGGAAATCACACGGATCCTTGCCGGCGAGTCCTCAGACCCGCTCGCTACATCTCCGCTGACCCGCCCGGGCGTGGGCGCCAAGGCAGGCGACATCCTGCTGGCCGTCGACGGGGTTCCGCTGTCCGCCTCCGTCACCCCGGCCATGCAACTGGTCGGAGCCGCGGGCCGGGCCGTGGAACTGACCCTGCTCAACGGCACCGCGCACGGCGGACGTGCCGGCACGCAGCGGCGGGTCGCCGTCGTTCCGGTGAAGGACGAGGAGCGCCTGCGGTACCAGGAGTGGGTGGCATCGAACCGGCGCACTGTGCGTGAGGCGTCCGGCGGAACCTTCGGGTACCTGCACATCCCGGACATGATGGCCAACGGCTGGGCCCAGCTCCACCGGGACCTCGATACGGAGACGGCCCTGGATGGACTCATCGTGGACGTGCGGCGCAACCGCGGCGGGCACACATCCCAGCTGGTGGCCGAGCTGATCGGGCGTAAAGTCACCGGCTGGAGCATGCCGCGCGGCGAAAAGCCGCGGACGTACCCGCACCACGCCCCGCGCGGGCCCGTCATCATCCTCGCCGATGAATTTGCCGGTTCCGACGGCGACATCATCACCCAGGTGTCCAAGCTCCGCGGCATTGGCCCTGTGATCGGAACCCGCACCTGGGGCGGTGTGGTGGGCATTGATAACAGGTTCTCCCTGGCCGACGGCACTGGCGTCACCCAGCCGCGGTATGCCAACTGGTTCACTGGCGGCGTGGGCTGGGGCGTTGAGAACTACGGCGTGGACCCGGACATCGAAGTGGCGTACCCGCCGCACGCCTACGCGGCCGGCCGGGATCCCCAGCTTGAATACGGCATCGGTGCGCTGAAGGAAATGGTGCAGGAGCTTCCCACGGACCGGCCGCCGGCCCGCGAGGGCTACCGCCGGCTCCGCGCGGCCCCGCTGCCGGCCCGCCGGCCGGGGAGCCGGCAGGCGTAGCTCCTGACCGTAACTAAAAGGCCCTGCCCTGCCGGAAGATCTTCCGGCAGGGCAGGGCCTTTTTGTTAAGCCTGGGGGAGGGCCTAGGCCTCCAGCGTGGCGTCCAGGGTGATGTCGATGCTGGCGAGGGCGCCGGAGACCGGGCAGCCCACCTTGGCGTCCGCTGCGATCTTCTGGAACTCGTCCTCGGAGATGCCGGGGACCCGGGCTGACATGGTCAGGTGGCTGCCGGTGATGCCCGTGCCCGGAACGAAAGTGACATCTGCCTTGGTGCGCACTTCCTCCGGTGTGTGCCCGGCGTTGGCGAGCTCGTTGCTGAAGGCCATGGAGAAGCAGGCTGCGTGGGCTGCAGCGATGAGCTCTTCCGGGCTCGTTTTGCCGTTGGCCGCTTCAGTCCTGGCCTTCCACGTCACGTCGAAGGTGCCCAGGCCTGAGGTGGCCAGGCTGGTGGTGCCGGAACCCTCCGTCAGGTTGCCGTTCCATACTGCGTTTGCTGAACGTGTTGCTGCCATGTCACTCCTCAAATCGATTCGAACCGGGGCAGGCTGCTGCCAGGACCCCGCCGCTACCCATCCTATGGATTCGGCACCCCAGGTGCACGGGTTGTCCGCTGTCAGAGGATTGTGACCATGGCGCTAAAACGCCGACGGCGACGCCCCCGCAGGTGGGAGCGTCGCCGTCGTACGGTGCAGATAAAATTGCCTACTGCCAGATGGTGGCAATGGCTACGTTCAGCAGCGCCAGACCGCCCACGGCGTGTGCCAGGCCCTTGCTGACGGGCTCGTTGTTCTTGTACTTGCGGCGGCCGATGAAGGCCAGCACCCCAACCGCAAGGGCGATGGCGAACTTGATGCCCAGCTTGACGTAGTTGGCGTCCATGTCCAGGGCCGGGATCAGGCCCATCAGGGCGATGCCGGTGAGCAGCTGGAGCATGGCGCCGTCGAACTGGCGGGGGTGGACGGTGGGATTTTTCATCTGGCCGATCCAGATGCCCACTATCATGGCGGCGCCGACGATGTGCAGGAAAACCACAATGTTATAGACGATGTTCATGGGACCAGTGTAGCCAGAGGTTCTACAGCTTGTAGTAGTTAAACGCCGACGGCGGTGCAGGCGTTGCGCTGGTTACCCACCGCTGCCTGCACCGCCGTGCGTGCGTTGTTGGCCTGTTACAGCCCCAGGTCCGCTTCGAAGGCGCCCTCTTCAAGGCGTGCCTTCAGGGTCTGGAGGAACCGGCCGGCGTCCGCGCCGTCCACCAGGCGGTGATCGTACGTCAGCGACAGGTACATCATGGAGCGGATGGCGATCGAGTCGTCACCGTTTTCATCCGAAACAACCACGGCACGCTTGACGATGGCGCCGGTACCCAGGATGCCCACCTGCGGCTGGTTGATGATCGGGGTGTCGAACAGGGCCCCGACCGAACCGATGTTGGTGATGCTGAAGGTGCCGCCGGACAACTCGTCCGGGCCGATCTTGCCGTCGCGGGTGCGGCTGGCAACGTCGGCGATCTTGCCCGCCAGGCCGGCGAGGTTCAGGTTGCCGGCGTCGGAAATGACCGGAACCAGCAGGCCCTTGTCCGTGTCCACGGCAATCGCGAGGTGCTCGGCGTTGTGGTAGGTGATTTCCTGCTTGGCCTCGTCGTAGGCAGCGTTGAGCTTGGGGTGCTGCTTGAGGGCCTCGGCGACGGCCTTGGCGATGAACGGCAGGAAGGTCAGCTTGACGCCGTTCTGCGCCTGGAACGAGTTCTTGGCGCGGGCACGGAGCTTGGCCACCTTGGTCATGTCCACCTCGTGGACCTGGGTCAGCTGGGTGGAGATCTCCAGGGATTCGCGCATGCGGCGGGCGATGACCTGGCGGATGCGCGGTGCCTTCTGCGTGGTGCCGCGCAGCGAGGAAACTGCGGCGTTGGAGGCTGCGGGAGCAGACGCGGCCGGTGCTGCTGCCGGCGCTGCTGCCGGTGCGGCCTTGGCCTCGGCGGCGGCGATGACGTCCTGCTTGCGGATGCGTCCACCCACGCCGGTGCCGGAGAGTGAGGCGATGTCCACGCCGTGCTGGTTCGCCAGCTTGCGGACCAGGGGAGTGACGTAACCGGACTCGGATCCGCCGTTTGAGGGTGCAGCCTCGGCTGCGGCAGGTGCTGCGGCGGGGGCCGGTGCTGCTGCCGCAGCGGGTGCCGCGGCCGGTGCGGGAGCGGCCTGCGGGGCAGGTGCTTCAGCCTTCGGCGCTTCAGCCTTGGGGGCTTCCTGTGCCGGCGCTTCCTGTGCCGGGGCGGGTGCGGCCGGCGCTTCGGCGGGGGCAGCAGCTGCACCGGAGCCGATGACGGCCAGGACGGAACCGACCTCTGCGGTTTCGTCTTCGTTGACCCGGATTTCCTGCAGGGTGCCGGCAACGGGGGACGGGATCTCGGTGTCCACCTTGTCGGTGGAAACTTCCAGGAGCGGCTCATCCACCTCAACGGAGTCGCCCACGGCCTTCAGCCAGCGGGTGACGGTGCCTTCGGTAACGCTTTCGCCCAGGGCAGGGAGGGTGACCTCGTGGCCTTCGCCGCCGCCGGCTGCCGGAGCTGCCGGTGCTTCCTGGGCGGGCGCAGGCTGTGCAGGTGCTTCCTGGGCGGGGGCTTCTTCAGCCGGAGCGGCAGCGGGAGCTTCCTGCGCAGGAGCTTCTTCGGCCGGTGCAGCGGGGGCGCCGCCACCGGAGCCGTCGCCGATCCGGACCAGGGGAGCGCCTACCTCGGCGGTCTCGTCCTCGGCAACCAGGATTTCCTCAATCACGCCAGCTACAGGAGAGGGGATTTCAGTGTCTACTTTGTCGGTGGAGACTTCGAGCAGCGGCTCGTCCACCTCTACCCGGTCACCTACCTGCTTGAGCCAGCGGGTGACGGTTCCTTCGGTGACGCTCTCACCGAGGGCGGGCAAGTTAACGGATTCAGACATGTCGTCCCCGTTCTCCTTATTGATCTTTAGTGCGGATGATTGCTGCCTTGTTGGCCAGCCTAGTGCACCCGGCATTTCGTGCCGGGTGCACCAGGCCCTTTGGTGCTTGGGGGGAGACTAGCCGTGAAGGGGCTTGCCCGCGAGTGCCAGGTGGGCTTCGCCCAGGGACTCGTTCTGGGTGGGATGGGCGTGCACCAGCTGCGCCACATCCTCGGGGTATGCTTCCCAGTTCACGATCAGCTGGGCTTCGCCCACCTGCTCGCCCATGCGGGCGCCGATCATGTGGACGCCCACCACGGGGCCGTCCTTCTGGCGGACCAGCTTGACCAGTCCGGAGGTGCCCAGGATGGAGCTCTTGCCGTTGCCGGCGAGGTTGTATTCCTGGGTCTGGACCTGGTCGTCGCCGAACTTTTCCTTGGCTGCCTTTTCGGTGTAGCCCACGGTGGCGATTTCGGGATCGGAGTAGGTGACCTTGGGGATGTTGATGTCCTCGACGATCACCGGCTTGAGGCCGGCGATTTCCTCGGCCACGAAGATGCCCTGCTGGTAGCCGCGGTGCGCCAGCTGCACGCCGGGGACGATGTCGCCGACAGCGTAGATGTTGCCGACGCCGGTGTGCAGGCGCTCGTTGGTGATGACGAAGCCGCGGTCGATGGTGATACCGGCTTCCTCGTAGCCCAGGCTGGCGGTGACAGGGCCACGGCCGACGGCGACGAGCAGCAGGTCCGCTTCGAAGGTCTTGCCGTCCACGAGGGTGACCTTCACGCCGTCGTTGTTCTGCTCAACGCCCTGGAAGAAGACTCCGGTGGAGAACTTGATGCCGCGCTTCTTGAAGGCACGCTCGAAGTTCTTGACGATGGTGGCGTCCTCGTTCGGGACCAGCGAGGGCAGGCCCTCCACGATGGTGACGTCGACGCCGAAGGACTTCCACACGGAAGCGAACTCGACACCGATCACGCCGCCGCCGAGGATGATGGCGCTCTTGGGGATGGAGTCCATGGTCAGGGCCTGGTCCGAGGTGATGACCTTGCCGCCGATTTCCAGGCCCGGAAGGGTGCGGGAGTAGGAACCGGTGGCCAAAACGATGTTTTTGCCCTTGTAGGCGGTGCCGTTCACCACAACGGTGTCGGTGCCCTGGAGCTTGCCCTCACCTTCGATGACGGTGATGCCCTTGGACTTGATCAGGCCCTGGAGGCCCTTGTACTTGCCGGCGATGATGCCGTCCTTGTACGCGTTGACGGCAGTGATGTCGATGCCGTCCAGGGTGACGTTCACGCCGTACTTGGCGGAGTCACGGGCGTGGTCGGCGAGCTCTGCCGAATGCAGCAGCGCCTTGGTGGGGATGCAGCCGTTGTGGAGGCAGGTACCGCCCAGCTTTGCCTTCTCCACGAGGCCGACGGTCAGGCCAAGCTGTACGGCCCGCAGGGCGGCGGCGTATCCACCGCTGCCTCCACCGAGTACCAGGATGTCGAATTCTTGCGCAGTTGCCTGATCGGCCACTTAAACGCTCCCTCGCGTGAACGATGACGCGTTCTTCCGCGCATCATCTGGTCTTGGAACTTGCACTGCCGTGATTATGTCAGCGTGCCTGTTCTCTTGCATTTGTGACTACCGTGGTTCACCTTAGCGAACCACTTATCCATGCTCCACCTTGGCGCCGCGTTTGTGGAGCGCTTGTGTCGAGTGTCACGCGGCCCTGCGGCGCAGGGAACATCCCGTGCCGCAGGGCGCGCAGTTACCGGGCTACGGCTGCCCGTTGGCCTCAGGCGGCTGCTGCCAGGATGTCCTCTACATAGGCCACCAGGGTCCGGACCGTGCAGCCCGTTCCCTGCTTGTGGGTGTAGCCGTAGGGGCTTCCGTTGTTGAAGGAGGGCCCGGCGATGTCGATGTGGGCCCAGGGGATCTGTTCCCCGTCCTTGCCCTTACCCACGAATTCGCGCAGGAAAACGGCCGCCGTCATCATGCCGCCGTGGCGTTCGCCGATGTTGGCCAGGTCGGCCACCTGCGAATCGAGGCTGGGGCGCAGTTCCTCGGGCAGCGGCATGGGCCAGACCAGTTCGCCCGCACGGTCCGCCGCGGTCTTCAGGGCACCCGTGACGCTCTCCGACCCCATCACGCCGGCGGTGCGGTTGCCCAGGGCGATCAGCTGCGCGCCGGTGAGCGTGGCGACGTCGATGATGGCGTCCGGGTATTCGCGGCTGGCGGCCACGATGCCGTCTGCCATCACCAGGCGGCCCTCGGCGTCGGTGTTCAGGACCTCAACAGTTTTGCCACCGAACATGGTGAGGACGTCCGCCGGGCGGGACGCCGCACCGGAGGGCATGTTTTCGGCGATGCAGAGCCATGCGGTCGCCTTCACCGGCAGGCCCAGTCCCGCCAGGGCCAGGACAGTGTTAAGGACGACGGCGGCGCCGGCCATATCGCTTTTCATGTCGCCCATGCCGAGGGCCGGCTTGATGGAGATGCCGCCGGTGTCGAACGTGATGCCTTTGCCAACGAGGGCGATCTTCGAGGTTGCCTTGGCGGGGGAGTATTCCACCTTGACCAGCCGGGGCTGGCGGGCTGAGCCCTTGCCCACGCCCATGATGCCGCCGAAGCCTTCCTTTTCCAGCCGCTTCTCATCCCAGACGGTGACTTTGACGGGCAGGCCTTTGGCCAGGTCCTTTGCGGCCTCGGCGAACGTCTCCGGGTAGAGGTGGCTCGGCGGCTGGTTGACCAGTGACCGGGTGGCGTTGACGGCCTTTCCGAGCAGGCCGGCACGCTTCAGTGCTGCGTTGACGCCGTCGTTGCCGGACAGGTCCGTGAAGATAACGGCATTTTTGACCGGATCCTTCAGCCCGTCCGTGGAGGACCGGAATTCGGTGAACGAATAGGCGCCCAGTGCGGCACCTTCGGCGACTGCCGCCACGTCGGCGACGGACGCCGTCGGAAGGGCCAGGACAACCGTGGCGAGGCCGGAAAGCTGGCGGACGGCGGAGCCGGCAGCGCGGCGGAGCGCTTCTTCCGTCAGCGGCTTTCCGGCCGCCACGCTGCCGGTGCCGGCGAGGACCAGGATTCCGGCGCCCGTTTCCGGAAGGCCGGGAAGGCGGACAATCTGGTCTGCGGCGCCCGTGACGCCCAGAGACTTGAGGGACTCCGCCAGGGCCTCGGCACTCTTGGCCGTCAGCGGGTTGTCCAGGAGCACCGGACCGTCAGTGCCCTTCCCCACACCGATGACCACTGCGTCACTGGGGCTCTTCTTCAGGTCCCTGGTGAGGGTACTAAGGTTGATTTCAGTATTCTTGACCACAGGGATCAGTCCTCAATTCTCGCGAGATGTTCGAAGCAGGGATGCATGTTCGGCGCTCTGCCATGGATGCCCGGATTGCCGTCGTTCGGGACGCAGCCCGGGTGTCTTCAAGCCCGTCTGGCAGGCCAGTTCCGATCGTAGCCCGTCCCCGCCCGAGCCGGTGAATTTCCTGAGATGTGCGCCACACCAGCCGCAGGAATGCGGGGCTGTCCCGGGGCGTTGTAGAGGATGTCCACCCGCACCCATGAAAGGAACACGCCGTGCTTGAACGGATCTCCGGCTCCCTGCTGGACCCCGACGCGCTTTATGCAAGCAACATTGAGCTGTTCCACAGCCCGGAGCTCAAGGGGCTGAACCTGGTGATGGGCTTCACCGGATTCGCCGACGCCGGGCAGGTGGTGAAGCAGATCAATGCCGAGCTGCTGGACTCGCTCGACGCCCAGCCCGTTGCCGTCTTCGACGCCGACCAGCTGATCGATTACCGCTCCCGCAGGCCGCACCTGACCTTTGTCGAGGACCATCTGCAGGACTACCAGGAACCCCGGCTCGCCCTCTACCGGCTCGTGGACGGCCTGGGCAGCCCCTTCCTGCTGCTGGCCGGATTCGAACCGGACCTGCAGTGGGAACGTTTTGCCCGCGCAGTGGTGGGCATCGTGGAGAAACTCGACGTCAACCTGGTCACCTGGATCCACTCAATCCCCATGCCCGTTCCGCACACCCGCCCCGTGGGCGTCACGGTGCACGGCAACCGGCCGGAGCTCATCGAGGGCATCTCGGTGTGGAAGCCCACCGTGGAAGTGCCCGCGGCAGTGGGGCACATCCTTGAACTCCGCCTCGTGGAGGCAGGCCGCAACGTGGCCGGCTACGTCATCCACGTGCCGCACTACCTGGCCGAGGCCGAATACCCCACGGCCGCCGTGGCCGGCCTGGAGTACCTGGGTGCCGCCACCTCCCTGATGCTTCCCTCGGACCGGCTCCGCGAAGCCGGCCGTGAGGTCAGCCGCCAGATCGCCGAGCAGATCGACGCCTCCGAGGAAGTCCAGCAGGTGGTGTCCCGGCTTGAGTCCCGGTATGACGAAAAGGCCGAAGGTACCGTCCGGCGATCCCTCCTGGCGGATGAAAATGACGAGCTGCCCAATGCCGATGTCCTCGGCGCCGCTGTGGAGGCCTATCTCGCCCGCGAGAATCCCGGCCAGTAGACGCGCCCGTGTCCTGAACCCTTTCCGCGCCCGGACCGCCGTCGAACGCCCTGCTGCCGGGCCGGGCACGGGTGTCCGGGCATAATGAAGAGGTGACTGCACCCCGAGCCTGGCTGATCTGGACCATTGGAATCTTCGGGTACCTGGTGGCCGTTTGCCAGCGCACCTCCTTCGGGGTAGTGGGCCTGGAAGCGACGGAACGCTTTCACGCCAGCGCCGCCGCGATCTCGTTCTTCACCGTCCTCCAGCTCCTGGTCTACGCCGGGCTCCAGATCCCGGTGGGGCTGCTGGTGGACCGCTTCGGCTCCCGGGCCATGATCGCCGGCGGTGCGGTGCTGATGGGGTTCGGCCAGCTTCAGCTGGCCTTTGCCGACAGCATCCCCGGCGGCGTGGCCGGACGGGTCCTCGTGGGCGCCGGCGACGCCATGACCTTTATCTCGGTGATCCGCCTGATTCCGCTCTGGTTCGCTCCCGCCCGCGTGCCGCTGGTCACCCAGCTGACCGGGATGTCCGGGCAGCTGGGACAGCTGTTCAGTGTCCTCCCGTTCGCGTTCGTGCTGCACTCTGCCGGCTGGACCCCGGCGTTCCTGATGCTGGCCGGGATGTCCGGACTCGCCGTCGTCCTGGTGGTTCTGCTCCTGCAGGATGTGCCGCCCGGTACCGCCCGGCCGCAGGGGCAGCAGGGCTTGAAAGCCACGGGTGCCTCGCTGGCCCGCGCGTGGCGCCAGCCGGGGACGCGGCTGGGCCTGTGGAGCCACTTCACCATCCAGTTCAGCGGCACCGTTTTTGCGATGACGTGGGGCTACCCCTTCCTGATTTCCGGACAGGGCCTGGACGCCGGAACCGTTGCCGCCCTGATGGCGCTGTACGTGGCGGCCGCCATGGCGGTAGGTCCTTTCATCGGGCGCTTTGTGTCCCGCCACCCGCTGCGGCGTTCCACCATGGTCCTCCTGATTGCCGCCGCGACTGCCGGGGCGTGGGCCGCTGTCCTGCTGACGCCGGGCCGTTCGCCGTTGTGGCTCCTGGCCGGCCTGGTCATGGTGCTTGCCATCGGCGGCCCGGGCTCGATGATCGGCTTCGACTTTGCGCGGACGTTCAACCCGGCCCACCGGATCGGGACGGCCACGGGCATTGTTAACGTGGGGGGCTTCATCGCCGCGCTTGTTGCCATCTTCCTCATCGGCCTGGTGCTGGACGTGCTGTACGCCAGCGGCTTCTCCAACGGAGAGCTGTACGGGCTGGCTCCGTTCCGGATTGCCCTGAGTGTCCAGTTCGTGCTGCTTGGCTTCGGCGTTGTGGCCATGCTCGTGTGCCGGCGGAAGGTCCGGCGGCAGATGGCGGCGCAGGGCGTTGTGGTACCGCCCCTCCGCAGTGCCCTGGCCCGCCAGCGCCGGGAAAACCTGGCCCGGCGCAGCAAGGCAGCGGCTTCGGACGACTAGTCCCGCACAGGCCCGGTTTTCGCCTCGTCCGCCGGGCGCGGCGGACTCGTTATCCACATAGGTGAGCCTGGTCCTTCTGAGGCTTCCGCCGCAGGCGAAAGCTGGAACCATGACATCTCCAGAGCGCCTCACAGTCCGCGGCCCGGAAGACATCCTGGGCTTCATTCCGCATTCGTTGGGTTACTGGCCGGCCAACAGCCTGGTGGCCATGACGCTGCAGGGCAAGAGGCTGGGTGCAACCCTCCGGCTGGATCTTCCCGGGCCGGCGGTGCTGGCCGATCCGGCACCCTTCGCCGAAACGGTAGCCGGGTACTTGGCGGCAGACGAGCACGCCGACGGCACTCTGCTGGCTCTTTTCACCAACAACGGCTGGCTGTCCGGGCCGGGATGCTATGACGGGCTGCTGTTCAGCCTTGAAGCGGCGCTGGCCGGAGCCTGCATGCCCGTCAAGGAGGCCTGGTATGTGGGGGACCGCTACTGGCGGGACGCCTGGTGCACGGATCCGGCCTGCTGCCCGCTGCCGGGCCGGCCCCTGGAACAGATCCGGGACAGCCTGCTCAACACGGAAATGGTGTTCCGCGGAAGCAGTGTGGGGCCGCCTCCGGAGGAACGGCAGGCCCGCACTGTCCCCAGCCTGTACCGTGCAGCTGTCCTGGAGGCCGAAGCTGTGTGGTCGGCCCGCCTGGACTGCCGGCGGCAGAGCCGGGCGCAGTTTGACGCTGTGCTGGGCCTCTGGACCGGGTTGCTCGCAGGCCCGCGGGAGGAATTAGGCCAGCCGCTGGTGGACCGGGACGCCTTCCTGCGGGCCTCGCTGCTGGTGCCTGCCTGGCGCGACGCTGTCCTGGTGATGGCGGCGGCCGGACAAGCGGCTGCCGCAGCCGGAGCCGAGGAGTTCGGGAATTTCGACGAGGAGCCGGGACCTGAGCCCGTGGTCTTTACGGGCGTTGTTCCATTGGAGACGGGCCCACCGGAGACCGAGCCGGCCGGAGCTCCATCATCAACCGGGGGACCCCCCGCCCCCGAGCCCCTGCTGAAGACCGGACAACACCAGGGGACTCCCGGTTACGGTGATGTCCTCATGGGGCATGAGCCGCCAGTCCCGCAGTGGCTGACCATGGACGCGCTGGACCTGGTCCTGGGGCAGCTGGCGCTCCTGGGTGGGGCGCCGGCAGCGGCCGCATTAACGGGAAGAGGCTGGATTGCGTGGTGCCGCGGACGCGGCTCGTACTCCGCAGCGTATTACGAGGAAGCCCTGGAAATCGAACCCGGCTACCGTCTGGCGGAACTGCTGCTGGAGCTGGTTCGTCGCGGTACTTTATGCGGGTGGGCAGCCCGGAAGGAGGCAGCCTGGCAGAAATTCGGTCCGGACGCCGCCTGAAGCCCAGCGCTCCGGTCCCCCTTGGCCAGTCAGCGGGACCGTGGGGAGGTCCTATTCGGGGAAACGTGAGACAATGGTTGCCGAGACCCGGTTGGGTCCGTGTATCAAGTGCCTGTAACTGGTCCTTCCGGGGAACATTACAGCCGCTCCGGCAGTTCTATTTATAGACTCTGCCGGCCGTGGTGGCGCTTGGTTTCCACCACGGACTTGACAGGGTCATAGTGGTGTTGCCCGTATGGTGATTCCACAGACCACCGCTAGAAAGGTTTTCTGTGACCCCGTCTTCCACGAAGAAGGACCCCGCCGCCCAGGACGAACTGTCCGCTGAGCAGAAGCAGGCTGCGACAAACGCCAAGCGGGCCGCCACTCGGGCAGCCAACAAGGCTTCTGCCGGTGAAGCTGGTGCGGACGGCAAGCGTGAGCCCAAAAAGCGCGGCCCCAAGCCCGGCGCGAAGGCCGCCGCCGAGGCAGCCGGCAAATCGGCGTCTGACACCGACGATGACGTAGAAGAAGTTGAGGAAGACCTCGACGACATCATCCTCGAAGGCCCCGACGTTGTTGAAGAGGACGCCGAAGCCGATCCCGTGAAGGGTGCTGCCGGATCGGGCAAGGGCTTCGTCTACTCCGATGCTGATGACGACGACGCACCTGTCCAGCAGGTCATGTCGGCCGGCGCCACCGCCGACCCCGTCAAGGACTACCTGAAGCAGATCGGTAAGGTTGCGCTGCTCAACGCCGAGCAGGAAGTGGACCTTGCGCTCCGGATCGAAGCCGGTCTGTTTGCCGAAGAGAAGATCAACGCGGACGACGGGTCCATGGACCCCAAGTACAAGCGTGAGCTTGAGTTCATCATCCACGACGGCAAGCGCGCCAAGAACCACCTGCTCGAGGCCAACCTGCGCCTGGTGGTCTCGCTGGCCAAGCGCTACACCGGCCGCGGCATGCTGTTCCTTGACCTGATCCAGGAAGGCAACCTGGGCCTCATCCGCGCTGTGGAGAAGTTCGATTACACCAAGGGCTTCAAGTTCTCCACCTACGCCACCTGGTGGATCCGCCAGGCGATCACCCGCGCCATGGCGGACCAGGCCCGCACCATCCGTATTCCGGTGCACATGGTTGAAGTCATCAACAAGCTGGCCCGTGTCCAGCGCCAGATGCTGCAGGACCTTGGCCGTGAACCCACGCCTGAAGAGCTGGCCCTCGAACTGGACATGACGCCCGAAAAGGTGGTCGAAGTCCAGAAGTACGGCCGCGAGCCCATTTCGCTGCACACACCCCTGGGCGAGGACGGCGATTCCGAGTTCGGCGACCTCATCGAGGACTCCGAGGCTGTTGTCCCGGCCGATGCCGTGAGCTTCACCCTTCTGCAGGAACAGCTCCACTCCGTCCTGGATACCCTGTCCGAGCGCGAGGCCGGGGTTGTTGCGATGCGGTTCGGCCTCACCGACGGACAGCCGAAGACTTTAGACGAAATCGGCAAGGTCTACGGCGTCACGCGTGAGCGGATCCGCCAGATCGAATCCAAGACCATGTCCAAGCTGCGCCACCCCTCGCGGTCGCAGGTCCTGCGGGACTACCTGGACTAGGACCAGCAAGTCAGCGAGAGCGGCCCGCCGGCTGCCGTGCCCCTCCCGGGGTGCAGCAGCCGGCGGGCCGCTTTGCTTAGTACCAGGCGCTGCTGCGCGAGCGGCTGAGGTTAAAACGAAGAGGGACCCCACCTTCCGGTGGGGTCCCAACTGCTTCGGGTGTGCTAGTCGATTTCTACGGCAGCCTTCTCGTGAAGCTTGCCCGTCTCATCGTGCCAGTCGGAGCTCAACGGCTTGAGCGTTGCCTCGACTGCGCGGGCGTGGTGGCCGCAGAACAGCAGCTCACCGCCGGAGGACTCGAGTACAACCCGCACATATGCCTGGGCTCCGCAACGGTCGCACCGGTCGAGTGCGTTGAGTGTGCGGTCTGCCACTGCTGTTGTCATGTCGGCCTCCTTAGTAGATCAGTACGTCTATATAACCAGTATTCGTAACAAAACCATCGCAAGGATGGGGCAAGTTCGCTGTCCGCGTATCCGCAAGAGTGCGTCAAGATCTGCACAGTCCCCTTCAAGAAGCGCTAAGTGGCGCGGGGCACAGGCCCCGCCAGGTGTGGCAGTCGGTGGTGCACGGCCCGGCCGACTACCCTAGGAAGAGCGAATCCCAGCCCGCTGTTCCATCCTTGAAGGAGTTCACCACCGGTGGCACCAAGTTCTGATTACACTGCCCGGCACCTGTCTGTCCTGGAGGGCCTCGAAGCCGTCCGCAAGCGCCCCGGCATGTACATCGGTTCCACCGACTCCCGCGGGTTGATGCACTGCCTCTGGGAAATCATCGACAACTCCGTTGACGAGGCCTTGGCCGGGTTCGGCCACGACATCAAGATCATCCTCCACGCCGATAACTCCGTGGAAATCCACGACGACGGTCGCGGCATCCCCATCGACAAGGAACCAAAAACCGGGCTGACCGGCGTCGAAGTGGTCTTCACCAAACTCCACGCCGGCGGAAAGTTCGGCGGCGGCTCCTATACCGCCTCAGGCGGCCTGCACGGTGTGGGCGCGTCCGTGGTCAACGCCTTGTCCTCACGCCTCGACGTGGAGGTGGACCGCGGCGGCAAAACCTACAAGATGTCCTTCCGCCGGGGCGAACCCGGCCGCTTCAAGGACGTCGGATCCAAGGTCGACCCGGCCGCACCCTTCACTCCGTTTGTGGACGATTCCGTCCTGGACGTGGTGGGCAAAGCCAAGCGCGGCGTCACCGGCACCAGGATCCGGTACTGGGCTGACCGGCAGATCTTCACCCCGGACGCAAAGTTCTCCTACGACGAACTCGCCGCCCGGGCCCGGCAGACGTCCTTCCTGGTGCCCGGCCTCAAGCTCACCGTGCGCGATGAGCGGAAGGTCCCGGGAACCCCCGGCGAAGCCGGTCCGCATGAAGAGGTCTTCCACCACGACGGCGGCATCTCGGAATTCGTCGAGTTCCTGGCTGCCGATCCCGCGGTCACCGACGTCTGGCGGCTGCACGGCTCGGGCAAGTTCAAAGAGACCGTTCCCGTGCTGGACGAACGCGGGCACAGCCAGCTCGCCGAGGTGGAACGCGACTGTGAAGTCGATGTGGCCCTGCGCTGGGGAATCGGCTACGACAGCACCGTCCGAAGCTTCGTCAACATCATCTCCACGCCCAAGGGTGGAACGCACCAGTCCGGCTTTGAGCAGGCCCTGGTCAAGACCTTCCGCAAAGCCGTGGAAACCAACGCCCGCAAACTCAAAGCCGGCAACGACAAAATCGAAAAGGACGACATCTTCGCCGGCCTCACCGCCGTCCTGACCGTGCGCCTGGCCGAGCCCCAGTTCGAAGGCCAGACCAAGGAAATCCTGGGCACCTCCGCCGTGCGCGCCATCGTGGCCAAGGTGGTGGAGCGTGAAATCACCGCGAAGATCAACTCCGCCAACAAAAACGACAAGTCCCAGTCGGCCCTGCTCCTGGAGAAAATTGTCAGCGAGATGAAGTCCCGCATCTCGGCCCGGGTGCACAAGGAAACCCAACGGCGCAAGAACGCGCTGGAAACTTCCTCGATGCCCACCAAGCTGGCTGACTGCCGCACGGACGACGTCGACCGTTCCGAACTGTTCATCGTGGAAGGCGACTCTGCTCTGGGAACCGCCAAGCTGGCCCGGTCCTCGGACTTCCAGGCGCTGCTGCCCATCCGCGGCAAGATCCTCAACGTCCAGAAGGCGTCAGTGGGGGACATGCTCTCCAACGCCGAGTGCGCCGCCCTCATCCAGGTGGTGGGTGCCGGCTCCGGCCGCAGCTTTGACATCAGTGCCGCCCGCTACGGCAAGGTCATTCTTATGACGGACGCGGACGTGGACGGCGCGCACATCCGCACGCTGCTCCTGACGCTTTTCTTCCGCTACATGCGCCCCATGATCGAAGAGGGCCGCGTCTTCGCCGCCGTCCCGCCGCTGCACCGGGTGGAGGTCATCAATGCCGGCCAGAAGGCCAACGAGATGATCTACACCTACTCGGAGGCGGAGCTGCACGTGCTCCTGGCCCGGCTGGCCCAGGAGGGCAAGCGCTACAAGGAGCCTATCCAGCGCTACAAGGGCCTGGGCGAGATGGACGCCGAGCAATTGGCCGAGACCACCATGGACCCGCGGCACCGCACGCTGCGGAAGGTGGGGATCGAGAACGCGAAGCAGGCGGAGGAGATCTTTGACCTGCTGATGGGCTCGGACGTCTCGCCGCGCAAGGACTTTATCATCGCGGGCGCCTCCAGCCTGGACCGGGAGCGCATCGACGCCTGACCTTTTTCACCGGTGGTTGAGCTTGTCGAAACCCGGGTTTCGACAAGCTCAACCACCGGCATAGCGTACGACGGCGGGACTCAGCCGAACAGGCCGGGCACCACCAGCAGCGCTGTGGGCAGGGCCAGCAGGAGTACGCAGCCGGCCAGGACCAGGCTGCGGACCGGAGCTGGCAGTTGCGGCTGGGGGGAGAGCAGCCGGCTGACCCGGGAGGCCGTGGTGCGGGCCGAGTCCGCGCCGGCGGCCGCTGCCGGGTCGAGCCCGGCCAATGACAATCCGGACGCGGCGAGCCCGGACGGGGCAGGCTGGATTTCTGCTTCGCCCGGCGTCCTGGCGGATCCGCTGGCAACGATGGCAATGGCCTTGATGAGCGTGGCTTTGCTTTCGGTTTTGAGCGCGACGTCGTCGGCCAGCATTTCGATCAGGGAGTTCACGGACTCCTGCGCAAGCCGGGTGGTGGGAAGCCAGGGGAGCGCCTGCCGCCAGGCGGCGAACGCCCACAGGAGCAGGTGGTGCCGCTGGCTCAGGTGCGCGTTTTCGTGGATCAGTACGGCGCGCAGTTCGGCCGGCTCAAGGGCAGCCATCAGGCCATCCGACAGCACGGTTACCGAGCGCGCCCCGCCGGGAAGGCAGTAGGCCACGGGTGAATCGTGGCTGATGACCAGCGTTCCGGCCCCTTCGGCGGACGGGGAGGCCAGGAGCGCGAGAAGCTCCCGGTGCCGCCGCCGCTGGCGCTCGATCTTGTAATAGGTCAGCAGCAAGGTGAACACCAGGTGCGCCGTCAGCAGCGCGGCGGCGGACAGCGCGAAGATATGCCAGAAGCCCAGGTCCGTGGTGGGGGCGTTGAAGAGCACCATGCCTGCAAGGGCCCGAAGGCCGGCGATCAGGTTGTCGCCGACGGGCTCCAGCCCGTACACCAGCATGGCGCCGATCATGGACAGGCCACCGGCAAGGGCGATGGCCTGCCAGAGCACCATGGCCGTAAAAGGGGACCGCGCGGGCCACTGTGCACGCGAGAGGAGGATAGGCACCGGCCACGCCAGGACTATCGCAAGGACCGCCAGCAGGTATGAGGCCCAGAACATGGTCCGCTAGATGTGGCCAAGCAGTTTGCGCAGAGTCTCGGCTTCACCTTCGGAAACGGAGCCAATGAAGCGTGCCAGCACGGCTTCACGGTCCGGGGCGGACCCCAGTACTTCGTGCATCAGCTCCGCGGTGTGGTCCTCGCGGCTGGATACTGCCTGGTAGCGGTGCGGACGGGTTCCGCGTTCGCGCTCCACCAGGCCCTTCTTCTCGAGCCGGGACAAAACGGTGAGCACGGTGGTGACGGCCAGTTCCTTGCCTTCATGGCCGGCGCTGCCATCCTGCCCCGCTGACGTCTGTGCCAGCCGATCCCGCAACGTGTTGGCGGTGGCTGCTTCATGGCCCGCCCAGAGCAGGTCCATCACTGCCCGTTCCAGTTCACCAAGACTAGCCATTTGCACTTTTCCTTTGTTTCCCCGCACCGCTGCCATGGACAGCGGTGACAGCATGCGTTTTGCTACTACTACAGGATCCAATTTACCCCGATTCCGTTTCACTTTCTACATTGGGTAGAACACGAGCAGGTCACGGCCCCACTGCACGCGCGGTGGAACCGCAGCCCCGTTTTTACAGTGCCGCCGGCGTTGTTCTACACTTTGTAGAAGTTAGAGTTTCTACAGAACGTAGAAAACCTTCGCCCGGACAGTAGGGACCGCCATGGACGCTTTGGACGCTCTGGAAATCGCACGCTGGCAATTCGGCATCACCACCGTCTATCACTTCATGATGGTTCCGCTCACCATAGGCCTCGGCCTGGTGGTGGCCGTCATCCAGACCATCTGGCACCGCACCGGAAAGCCCGAGTACCTCCGGATGACCAAGTTCTGGGGCAAGCTCTTCCTTATCAACTTCATCATGGGCGTGGCCACCGGCATCGTCCAGGAGTTCCAGTTCGGCATGGCCTGGAGCGAGTACAGCCGGTTTGTCGGTGATGTCTTCGGGGCCCCGCTGGCACTGGAGGCGCTGCTGGCCTTCTTTGTGGAGTCCACCTTCCTGGGCCTGTGGATCTTCGGCTGGAAGCAGCTCAAGCCCGCCATCCACCTCGCCTGCCTCTGGATCGCCGTCGTCGGCTCCGTGTTCTCCGCATACTTCATCATCGTGGCCAACAGCTGGATGCAGCACCCCGTGGGCGTCGAGATGATCGACGGCCGGCCGGTCATGACCGATGCCTGGGCAGTCTTCACCAACAACACCGCCCTCGTTGCCGTACCGCACACCCTTTTCGGCGCACTCGCCGTGGCCGGCGGCTTCCTGCTTGGCATCGCCTGGTACCACCTCTGGCGGAGGCGGCGCGACGGCGTGGACACCGTGGGTGCCGACGGCAAGGTCATTGCAGGGGAAGCAGCAGAGATCCCCGGCCGTGACCGGGACGACCACAAGGTCTGGCTCCGGTCCCTGCGGATCGGTGCCGTGGTGGCCATGATCTCCTTTGCCGGAACCGCCCTTACCGGCGACCTCCAGGGCAAGCTCATGTTCGAGCAGCAGCCCATGAAAATGGCTGCCGCCGAAGCAGCATGCCACGACGGCACCGGATTCTCGGTCCTGAGCATCGGCAACATCGGCTCGCAGAGCTGCGACGACATTGTGGCCCTGATCGAGGTTCCCGGCATCCTCTCCTACCTGGCCAAGGGCGATTTCACCACCGAAGTCCAGGGTGTTAACAGCCTGCTGCCCGAGTACAAGGAAAAGTACGGCACGCACCTTCCGGACAACCCGATCTACGGCGAGCGCGCCGGGCAGGAAATCGACTACCTTCCCGTCATGGAGGTCACCTACTGGGGCTTCCGCATGATGATCGGCTTCGGCGGCCTCGCGGCCCTCGCAGCCCTGGTGGCCCTCTGGCTGACCCGCAAAGGCACCGTCCCGGAGTCCAAGTGGCTGATGCGGCTTGCCGTCATCGGGATCCTTGCCCCATTCGGCGCCAACGCGGCCGGCTGGATCTTCACCGAGATGGGCCGCCAGCCGTTCGTAGTGGCACCGAACCCGGACCCCAGCGGCATCGACCAGGTGTTTATGTTCACGGCAGCCGCAGTTTCGCCCGGTGTCTCCGCCGGTGAACTCATGACGTCCCTGGTCACGCTGACCGCCATCTACGCCGTGCTGCTGGTGGTGGAGGTCAAGCTGCTGGTCAAGTACATCCGGGGCGGCGTGGTGTCCGCGATGCCGGAGCTCGTCCACGCCCCGGTGGACGAAAACGAAGACGCGACCCCCGGGCCCGGCGGCCCTGGCGGCAAACCGGCCGACGACGTCCTGGCCTTCGCCTACTAGTCCCCGCCACGAGCAGAGGAAACAAAGAATGGAACTGCTGCCAACCATCTGGTTCATCGCCATCGCAGTGCTCTGGACCGGGTACCTCTTCCTGGAGGGCTTTGACCTGGGCGTGGGCATGCTGATGAAGCTGTTCGCCCGGAACAACACCGAACGCCGCGTCCTGCTCAACACCGTGGGCCCGGTGTGGGACGGCAACGAGGTGTGGCTCCTGACCGCCGGCGGTGCCACCTTCGCCGCCTTCCCGCTCTGGTACGCCTCGCTGTTCTCCGCCCTGTACCTGCCGCTGCTGGTGGTCCTGGTGGCACTGATCTTCCGTGCCGTAGCCTTCGAATACCGCGGCAAGGTGGACACCGAGCAGTGGCGGGCCCGGTGGGACTGGGCCATTGCCCTGGGATCCTTCTTCGCGGCCTTCGGCGTCGGCGCGGCGCTTGCCCTGACCACCACCGGCCTTCCCCTGAACGCCAACGGTGACCGCGAGGGCGGCCCGTTCGCGTGGTTCAACGGCTACGCGGTCCTCGGCGGACTCGCCGTCGTCGGCTTCGCGCTGGTCCACGCCCTGGCCTTCCTTGCCCTGAAGACCGACGGCGAGGTCCGCCATCGTGCCCGCGCATGGTTTGTCCGGCTGCTTCCCGTCCTGCTCCTGCCCATCGCGGCGTGGGCGGTGACGGTGCAGGTCCTGGAAGGAAAGCCCTGGACATGGGCGCTGGTCCTGCTGGCGGTAGCCGCGGCAGCCACAGCCTGGTCAATGGCCCGGAAAGGTGCGGAGGGAAAGGCGTTTATGGCCCTGGGAGCGTTCCTGGCCCTGGGCTCCGCATCCATCTTCGGGGCGGCGTTCCCGGTGGTGCTGCCCTCCACCCTTAATGAGGCCTTTGACCTCACCATTTCCAACGCCTCATCCTCGGACTACACTCTGGGCCTCATGAGCGCAGTGGCCGCGTTTGGACTCCCACTGGTCATCGCCTACCAGGCCTGGACCTACTGGGTCTTCCGGAAACGCGTCAGTGCTGCCCACATCCCGGAGGCCCACAGCTTCCTGCCGGCAATCGCCGCCAAGGCTTTTTCCACCAAAGGCTGACATGCGCCCCACCTTCCCGCCCGGCCCGGCCACCCGTTCCGCCACCTACTGGCTGGGACTCCTCGCCGCCCTCAAGGCGCTCTCCCTGGTCCTGATCGGCCAGGCGGTAGCATCGGTGCTCGCCGGCCTGGTGGCGGGGAACCCGGCGTGGGCGGAGCAGATCGCCGCCGGCATGGCTGGCGTGGTCCTACGTTCGGTGACCGTGTGGGGACAGGCCGTTGCGGCCCGCCGGGCAGCCCTGGGCATCAAGGAGGAACTCCGCGCCGGGCTGCTGGACAGGGCACTGCGCAACGGCGTCCGTGGCACGGGACCGGCCGACGGCGGACTGGCCGTGCTGGCCACCCGCGGACTGGACGCGCTGGACAGCTACTACACGCAGTTCCTGCCCGCCCTGGTGAACTGCGCCGCGGTTCCACTGCTGGTGGGTGCGCGGATCCTTTTCGCTGACTGGGTTTCCGCGGTGGTCATCGTCCTGACCGTTCCGCTGGTGCCGCTGTTCATGGTGCTGATCGGCCGGTACACCGAGGACAATGTCCGCGAAGCACAGGCCGCCCTGGCCCGGCTCTCCACCCACATGCTGGAGCTCGCCAAGGGGCTTCCCGTGCTGGTGGGCCTGGGACGTGCCTCCGCCCAGCGCAAAGCACTCGAGGAGATCTCCGAGGAATACCGGTCCCGCACCATGGGAACCTTGCGGACCGCATTCCTCTCCGCCCTGGCGCTGGAACTGATCGCCACCATCTCCGTTGCGGTGGTGGCCGTGTTCATCGGCGTGCGGCTGGTGCACGGTGACATGCCGCTGGAAGCCGGACTGCTGGCCCTGATCCTGGCGCCGGACTGCTACCTGCCTTTGCGCGAGCTTGGCACCGCCCACCACGCCAGCGACGACGGCAGGGTGGCGCTCGCGGAAACCACCGCCGTCACCGGGGCGCCCGAGCCGCAGCCGCTGTCCGCAGCCCGCGCCGGCCGGCCAGGTGCCCCCATCACCGTCACGGCACTCACGGTGAGTTACGACGGAAGGCCGCAGCCCGCCGTCGGCCCGCTCACGTTCACCGCGCCGCAAAGCAGGATCACCGCCCTGGACGGCCCGAGCGGAGCCGGCAAGAGCACCGTTCTGGGTGTCTTGGCGGGGACCATCGGACATGGAGCGGGTACTTCCGTCAGCGGCGCCATCTCCGGCCTGGACCGGCACGACATCGCCTGGGTCCCGCAGCACCCTGTGATGGTGGCGGAAACGGTCCTCGACGAGGTTGTGCTGTACCTGACCGGTAAGACGGGCATAGAGGCCAACCGTCCCCGCCGGCACGCTGCCGAGGCAGCCGCCCGAGTCTGCCTGGCGCGGGCAGCGGCCGCCCATCTTGCCGGAAAGCACCCGGCAGAGCTCAGTCCCGGCGAACTGCGCCGCGTGGCGCTGGCCCGCGGGCTGGCCCGGATCGAGGCCGGCGCCACGGTGCTCCTGCTGGATGAACCCACTGCGCATCTTGACGATGAGTCGGCGATGCTGGTGGAGGACACCATCAGGAACCTCCGCGGGCAGGTCACCGTCATCCTGGTAGCCCACGAGGAACGCACGCGGGCGCTCGCCGAACACCTCGTGCCCGTGGCCGGAAGCGGCCTCACATCCCCGGCTCCTGCGGCAGCGGTGCACGCCGGCCTGACAGCTGCTTCCCGCAGCAGCGCGGCAGCGGTCTCCGCGAAATCCCGGCCGGATGCGGCGCAACCCCCGGCGCCCAACGCGGAGCAGGGCAGCGCCACCCGAACAAGCGCCTCCCAAGCCAGCGCCGTGCGCCTGCTGTCCGCACTCCTGGCGCCGGTGCGGGGCAAGTCCGCGGGCGCGGCCGTCGTGGGGACCCTGGCGGCGGTCTTCGCCGTGGCCCTGTCCGGCCTGTCCGGCTGGCTCATTATCCGCGCCGCCGGGCAGCCGCCCATCCTGTACCTGCTGACCGCGATTGTTGGCGTGCGGTTCTTCGGGATCGGCCGGGCGGTGCTGCGCTACTGCGAACGGTTGCTCCTGCACGATGCCGTGTTCTCGGCGCTGACGCGGCTCCGGGGCCGGCTTTGGGAGTCGCTGAGCCGGCGCGCGCTGCCGCTGCGGCGCCTGCTGCAGGGCGGCAGCGTCCTGGGAACGGTGATTGACGACGTCGACACCGTCCGCGATCTCCTGCCGCGCGTGGTCCTGCCGCCGGTCACGGCGCTGGCAGTGGCTGTGCTGGCCCTCGTCACCACGTCGGTGCTGGTGCCTGCCGCGCTTCCGGCCGTGCTCGGTGCCTGCGCGGTGAGCCTCCTGTTCGCCCCCGCAGCAGCACTCTGGGGCGACCGGAAGTCCGCCACCGCTGAGCAGCTCCTCCGCGCCGGTGTCCTGCGGCGCGTGGCGGCAGCCCTTGACGCCCGTGCTGACCTGCACGCGAACGGCGCAGCTCCCCGCGTCCTGGAGGGCCTCCGCGCCCAGGACCGCAATGCCACCAAAGCTTCCCAGCGGTCAGCCTGGGCGGACGGCCTGGGCCAGGCCCTCACCACGGCTGCCTGCGCAAGCGCCGCGCTGGGGGCTGCCTGGCTGGCGGGCCCGGCCGTGCTCGCGGGCCAGCTTGCCCCGGAAACTGCAGCAGTGGTGGTCTTGCTGCTCCTCGCGCTGGTGGAACCTTTCGCGGCGATGACGACGTCGGTACGCCAGTTCCCGGCGCTGCGGACAGTCATGGAGCGGGTGGCGGAGTCGGGCGCCCTGGACGACGCGTCCGGCAGCGGCGACGGTGATGGACTCCAGGCTGTTCCTGCCCGCCCGGGCGGCCGGCCCGGCGTCGAACTGGCCGGCTTGTCAGCGGCCTGGCCAGGCGGTGCACCCGTGTTCGCCGGTCTGGACGCCGTGGCCGAACCCGGGCGGTGGCTGGCCGTCACCGGCCCGTCGGGGTCGGGAAAGTCCACCCTGCTGTCAGTCCTGCTGGGATTCCTTCCCGTGGCCGCAGGGCGGATCGGCGTAACTGGCCGCGCCGCGTGGTGCCCGCAGGAAGCACACCTGTTTGATTCGACGATCCGCGGCAACCTCCTCCTCGGGAAGCCCGGCAACGAAACAACCGACGACAAAGAGCAGGCAGATGCCCGGCTGCTGGAGGTGCTCGCGTCGGTGGGCCTCACCGGCCTGCTGGAGCGGTTGCCGGCAGGCCTGGATACGAGGATCGGGCCGGGCGGGGCGTTCCTGAGCGGCGGGGAGCGCCAGCGCCTGGCCGTTGCCCGCACCCTGCTGACCGGGGCCGAGGTGATCCTGCTGGATGAGCCCACCGCACACCTGGATGCGGAGTCCGCAAGGGCGATGCTGGCGGATCTCCGGCAGGGACTGCGCCACCGCACCGTGGTGCTGGTGACGCACAACCCGGCAGATATCCGGCCCGAGGATGCCCGCCTGGTGCTGGCGGCCGGTTCGGAAAACTTGGGGTCAGAGGACCCACGTGCAAAGGGCTCCGCTTCAGGAACCGCTGGTGGAAACCTGGTGCCGTCCTACGCCGGGGATCAGCCGTCCACGTCGTGAAGGTGGTGGACCACGTCGTGCAGGAAGTACTGGGACAGCGTCAAGACCGTGAATTCGGAGCCGTTGCTGCGCAGCCCTTTGCGGCCCCATTCAGACTCCCGGACGGCGGCAAAGGACTCGGCGGCCTGCTTGCCTTCCGCTGTCAGTTCGGCGCTGACAACGGCGGGATCGGCGTTGGCGTAGTCCTTGTCGACGGCCGTCTGGTCCTGGTCCCAGTTCTCGAACCGGGCGTCGTCTGAATCCAGCATCAGGTTCAGCCGCTGGTCAAACAGGCTGAACACGTCCCGGACGTGGCAGGCGTACTCCAGCGCTGACCACGTGTGGTCATCCGGGCGCTCGGCCACGCCAGGGCGGCGGAGAACGGCGCGCCACCGCGGGAGCATGCTTTCGATTGTCCCGGGCACCGTGGAGGGCGTGGTGGTGAAGGCGTCGAACGAGCATTCCGGGCAGGGACGGGTCAGGACCCAGGTCCAGTCCTTTTCATCAGGAACGATAGGCATGGAAGCAGTCTAAGCGGGATCGGGCCAGGCCATCGCAGGGCCCACCACATCCACCGGCTGGGACAGCGGGACACCCGAACCGTCACGCCGGCCGTGCTCCTGGGGAAGGGACCGCGCCACGCCGGCGGCGGACGAAGCCTTGGCCGGGCCATGGCCGGCCCACGCCAGCAGGAGGATGTCCTCACCCTTCAGGAACCGGTGCGCGCGGACGCCCGCCGTCGCACGTCCCTTGGCCGGGTATTCGGAGAACGCCGTCACCTTGGCGGTGCCTGGAGCAGTTCCCGGCAGGGCGCCTGTGGTGCCGGCGATGGTCACCACCACGGCCGCTTCATCCTTGGGGTGGATGGCGCCGAAGAACAAGACTTTGTCACCGGCGGCGAGTTTGATGCCGGCCATTCCACCGGCCGTCCGGCCCTGAGTCCGCACGGCGCCAGCCCCGAACTTGAGCAGCTGGGCCTGGCTGGTGAGGAACACCAGTTCGGCGTCGTCCTCGCCGGCAGGCGCCACGCCCACCACGAAGTCCTTGTCCTTGAGCGAAATGATTTCCCAGTCCTCGCGGTTCAGGGGGTAGTCCGGCTGGACCCGCTTCACCACGCCCTGCGCGGTGCCGATGGCCAGGACTTCGTCCAGCCGGGCGAAGGCCACCAGGGATTCCCCCTTCTGCAGGGTGATGAAGTCCTTCGCCGGGACACCGCCGGCAAGGTTGGGCAGGCCGGAAACAGGGGGCAGGACCGGCATGTCCATCACCTGCAGGCGGAGCATGCGCCCGGAGGAGGTAACGGCGGCAATCTCGTCGCGTGCCGACGTCTTCACTACCGAGGTAAACACATCGTGCTTGCTCCGGGGCCCGGCTTCTGCCAAGGGCTCCTGGTTGCTGGTGCGGGCGATCTGGCCGGAAGCGGTGAGGATGGCCCAGCAGGGATCGTCGGCGATCTCAAGTGCCAGGGGCACCGCCTTGCCCTTCTTGCCCGGGGCCGCGAGTTCGGCGGCCACGGTGGGGGAGACGGCTTCGGATTCGAGCAGGAGGGTGCGGCGCGGTGTCCCGTGCTCCTCCGCGATGGCGCCCAGTTCGTCCGAGACCAGGGTGCGCAGCCGCTCGTCCGAGGCGAGGATGGCTTCCAGTTCCGCGATCTCGCGGCGCAGCTCGTCCTGTTCCTTCTCCAGCTCGATCCGGGAGTACTTGGTCAGCTGGCGGAGGCGCAGCTCCAGGATGTAATTCGCCTGGATTTCGGTGAGGTCATAGATGGACATCAGGCGGGCGCGGGCGGCGGCTGCTTCATCCGAGGAGCGGATGATCTGGATGACCTCGTCGATGTCCACGATGGCGATGAGCAGGCCCTCCACCAGGTGGAGGCGGTCCTTCTTCTTCCCCAGCCGGTACGCAGTGCGCCGGCGCACCACGTCGATCCGGTGGTTCACGTAGACAGTCAGCAGCTGCACAAGGCCAAGGGTCTGCGGCTGGCCATCCACCAGGGTCACGTTGTTGATGCCGAAGGAATCCTCCATCGGCGAGTAGCGGTAGAGCTGCTGGAGCACGGCGTTGGGGTTGAAGCCGTTCTTGAGTTCGATCACCAGCCGCAGCCCGTGCTTGCGGTCCGTCAGGTCGACGATGTCGCTGATGCCGGTCAGCTTCTTGGCGTTGACGGCGTCCTTGATCTTTTCGATGACCTTTTCGGGGCCCACCATGTAGGGCAGTTCCGTGACCACCAGGCCCGTCCGGCGGGCCGAGAGCTGCTCGACCTCCACCTTGGCGCGGGTCTTGAAGGATCCGCGACCGGTGGCGTAGGCATCGCGGATGCCGTCCAGCCCCACGATCCGGCCGCCGCTGGGCAGGTCCGGGCCGGGGACGAACCGCATGAGGTCATCCAGGGTGGCGTCCGGGTTGGCAATCAGGTGCCGGGCGGCGGAGATGACTTCCACCAGGTTGTGCGGGGCCATGTTGGTGGCCATGCCGACGGCGATGCCCGTGGCACCGTTAACCAGCAGGTTGGGGAACGCGGCGGGGAGGACTTCCGGCTGGGTCAGCTGGTTGTCGTAGTTGGGGACAAAGTCCACCACGTCCTCATCGAGGTGGTCGGTGAGGGTGAGGGCGGCGGCAGCCATGCGGGCTTCGGTGTAGCGCGGGGCCGCCGGGCCGTCGTCGAGCGAGCCGAAGTTGCCGTGCCCGTCGATCAGCGGCAGCCGCAGGGAGAAGTCCTGGGCCATGCGCACCATGGCGTCGTAAATGGCGGTGTCGCCGTGCGGGTGCAGCTTTCCCATGACCTCACCCACCACGCGGGCGCTCTTGACGTGGCCGCGGTCCGGGCGCAGGCCCATGTCGCTCATCATGTAGAGGATGCGCCGCTGCACGGGTTTCAGGCCGTCCCGGGCGTCCGGAAGCGCGCGGGAGTAGATCACCGAATACGCGTACTCCAGGAAGGAGCCTTCCATTTCGGAGGTCACATCGATGTCCACGATGTTCTCCGTGTAGGGCGTGCTGTCTTCCACAGCGGGGGTGGAACTTTGGCGGCGGGCCATGGGGGTTGGTAAATCCTTCTGGGTACTGAGCAGCGAACGGGGGTGTGCTGCCATAGTTTTTGGCTAGGCTAAGCCTATGGTGGATCAGCCCGGGGACGGCGAATATCCGGAACATTGGGAAGCCGATGTCGTACTGCGTGACGGCGGAACGGCCCACCTGAGGCCAATCCACCCGTCCGACGCCGATGCCGTCCAGGCCTTCCATATCGGGCAGTCGCAGGACTCAATCTACATGCGCTTCTTCGCGTTCAAAGCCAGGTTGTCCAGTAAAGAGCTTAAGCGCTTCACGGAGGTTGACTACAAAGACCGGGTGGCTTTTGTGATCACCATCCGCGGCGAAATTGTCGGCATTGGCCGGTATGACCGGCTCGATGACCCCACCGAGGCCGAGGTGGCATTCAACATTTCCGACGCCCACCAGGGGCGGGGGATCGGCTCCATCCTGCTGGAACACCTGGCCGCGGCCGCCCACGAAAACGGGATCCGGCGGTTCAGCGCCGAGGTGCTGCCGGAGAACCGGAAGATGCTGATGGTGTTCTCCGACGCCGGGTACGACGTCCGGCGGCATTTCGACGACGGTGTGGTCAGCCTCGAGTTCAACATCGATCCCACCGAGAAGTCGCGGGCGGTGATGGAATCCCGCGAGCACCGTGCCGAGGCGAGGAGCGTGCGGGACCTGCTGACGCCGTCGTCCATTGCCGTCATCGGTGCCAGCCGCAAATGGGGCACGGTGGGATACCAGCTGCTGGAGCACATCATCGAAGGCGGGTTCCGCGGCCCGGTCTACGCGATCAACCCCGAAGCGCTGGAGCTTGCCGGCATGCTGTCCTTCGGCAAACTGTCCGAGGTTCCGGAGCCCGTCCAGCTTGCCGTCGTGGCCGTGCCCTATGAGGAGGTGCCCGCCGTGGTGGCGGACTGTGCAGCCGCGGGCGTCAGGGGACTTGTGGTGGCGTCGGCAGGCTTCGCGGACGACGGCGAACGCGGCCTTCTGCGCCAGCGTGACCTCGTGCGGCAGGCGAGGGCCAGCGGCATGCGCGTGATTGGGCCGGCCTCCCTGGGCATCGTGAACACCAACCCGGACGTGTCCCTGAACGCCTCCATGGCGCCTACGCTGCCGCTGCGCGGGGGACTGGGCCTGTTCAGCCAGTCAGCGGCGATTGGTGTCTCGCTCTACGCTGCCTCGAGCCGGCGCCGGCTGGGACTCTCCACATTCCTGTCAGCCGGGAACCGGGCCGATGTTTCGGGCAATGACATGATGCAGTACTGGGAAGACGATCCCGACACGGCCGCCGTCGGCCTTTACCTTGAATCGATTGGGAACCCGCGCAAGTTTTCCCGGCTCGCACGGCGGCTGGCCCGCACCCGTCCCGTGATCGTGGCGAAGTCCGACGCCATGGGGCTGCGGCTGCCGCCGGGGCATGCCGTCCGCACCACGCAGGCGCCTTCCGGAGCACTGGACGCCATGCTGCGCCAGTCCGGTGTGATCCGGGTGGAAACCATCGAGCAGCTGATGGACGTGGCGCAGGTGGTGTCCGGCCAGCCCCTTCCCCTGGGGCCGGGGCTCGCGATCTTCAGCAACTCGCACGCGCTGGGCAATGTGGTGGCGGGCAGCGCGTCATCCCAGGGGCTCACTGTGGAAGAGCTGGTGACGGGCGTGGATCTCGACGCCGGGCAGTCGGTTGCGCTTCCTGCCTTACGTGCCAGCCTGCTCAAGGTGCTGGAGCAGGACGATGTCCACTCCGCGGTGGCCGCGCTCCTGCCCGCGCGGGGACTGACCGTGGAAAGCATCGCCGAAGTACTGGCCGAATGTTCGGCCATAGCCGGCAAGCCGGTGGTGGCGGCGTTCACCGGCATCCTGGACGCGTCGATTTACGTGGAGGGAATGGTGGGTTCGCCGGAACGCGCGGTACCTTGCTTCTCCAATCCGGGTGCTGCCGTGGCCGCGCTCGCGGCTGTGGCCAGGTACTCGGAATGGGTGTCCCGGGACCAGGGCCATTTTGTAGAGCCGGACGGCTGCAGCCCGGAGCTCGCGCGGACCGAACTCGAAGCCCTGCTGCGGGACGTCAAGGGCGAGCAGCTCAAACGCCTGGATCCTGCAGCCACCGCCTCCTTGCTGGGCCACTACGGCATCACGGTGCTGCCGTCCGTGGGCTTTGACACTGCGGATGAGGCAGTGCAGGCGGCGGAATCACTTGGCTGGCCGGTGGTGTTGAAGACCACCGATCCTGCCTTGCGGCACCGGCTGGACCTCGGCGGCGTGCGTTTGGACATCCAGGATGCCGATTCGCTGCGGCAGAACGTGCTGCAGATGCGGCGGGTCCTGTCCAACTATGGCGACCCCGCGCTGGAAGTGCAGAGCATGGCCCCGGTTGGCCAGGCGTGCACGTTCCGCGCCATCGAGGACCCGCTGCTGGGGCCGGTCATCTCGTTCGGGCTCGCCGGGGACGCCGTGAACCTGCTGGACGACTGGTCGCACCGGGTACCGCCATTGTCCGCGGCTGACGTGGACGACTTCATCCGCGGCCCGCGTGCCTCGCGGAAGCTGTTCGGTTACCAGGGCCTGCCGGCGGTGGATGTGGCTGCGCTGGAGGACCTGGCCGGCCGCCTCGCCTGGCTGAAGGACAACCACCCCGAAATCGCCCTGGTGGAATTCAACCCGGTCCTGTGCGGCACGTCGGGTTTGACCATCCTTGCCGCGGACATCCGGATCGGCAACCCCGCCCAGCGCACGGACAGCGCGCGCCGGGCCATGCTGGGCTGACGCGGTTAGCAAGAGTCCGGCCGATCTGTGAAAATGGGGTAATGAGCTCACAGCCTCCCGCTTCGGCGCCCAAAACGCCCGGCAACGAAACCCAGGCAGTCCGCCACCACAGCTCACACAGCCACACCGCACAAGGCCAGAGCCTGGAAGGCGCCCTGCAGAAGGCCGGCTTCTACCCCCGCCTCGTGGCAGATGTTGTGGACGACGCCCTGGACGGCCGCGACTGCGTGGCGCACCTGGTGCACCTGGAGACCCACTTTGACCGCGCCGAAGTCCGCCGCCACATTACGGTGCTGGTACTGACCGCGGACATGCTGGTCATCACCCACGTCGATGACCAGCAGCTTGATGAAGCCGGCGAACAGATTGTGGCCCAGATTTCCACTGAATCCGTCCCCGTGGCCCAGATCCGCTCCGTGGTGCTCAGCTACATGTACTCGCAGCCGCAGAACTACAAGCCTTCCGACCCCGTCCGCGAAGTCACCTTGTCCATTGCGTGGTCCGGCGGGCAGCGCCTGGATATGGGACCCGCCAGTTGCGGCGACCCCCAGTGCGAAGCAGACCACGGATACAGCGGCACCATTGCCCAGGAAGACATCGTCCTGCGGATCAGCGCCGAGGCGGACGGGCTGCAGGCAGTCCAGGACGCCAAGCTCTTTGCCCGGGCACTTCGGGCCGTCAACACAGGATCGCCGGCCCCGCAGCCGCACGTCCAGTCCATGCCGCCGCGGCCGCGTGCCGGTGTTTTCGGCAACCGCCTCAGCCGCGGGCACCAGCAGCGCTGATGCCCGCAGACCGCCAGCCGACAGATATCGTTCCGCCCGCCCGGCCAGGCCTCGAGTTTGTTATGCCGCCGGCCCCCGCATACGGGCAGCGTTCCATTGCCGAGGTGCTCACGAGCGCCGCGGCCAGCATGGGTTTGGACGGGTTCGCCAACACGCTCGGCCTTCCGGCAGCCTCGCGGGTGTGCGTTGTCCTCGCCGACGGGCTGGGCCGGAACCTGCTGAAGCAGAAATCCGCCCACACGCCGTTCCTGCGCTCCGTGATGCAGGCCGGGCAGGGCGAAGTTCCCGTCTGGCTCGACTCCACCTTCCCCTCCACCACCGCAGCGGCCTTATCCAGCTTCGGCACCGGACAGGCTCCGGGCCAGCACGGCATGGTGGGCTACGACGTCCTCGATCCGCGGCAGGACAAGGTGGTCAACCTGCTGGGGAACTGGGATCCCGGTGTCGATCCCGCCGCCTGGCAGCCGTTTCCTACCGTGCTCGAGCGCGCTGCGGAGCATGTGGATGTCACCACCGTGAGCCTGCCGCAGTTCGCGGATTCCCCCATGACCCGCGCCGCCCTGCGGGGCGGCCGGCATATTTCCGGAGTCACTTCGCATGCCCGCACGGCCTCCGCAGCCGAGGCCATGGCCTCTGCGGGTCCGTCGCTGATGTACTTCTACGTGAACGAACTGGACAAAGCCGGGCACCGGTACGGCTGCCAGTCCGAGCAATGGGAGCACCAGCTCGAAGAGCTCGACGCCACCGTCAAACGCCTGAGTAATACCCTGCCCGCAGGCACCACTATCCTGCTCACGGCGGACCACGGCATGCTGGATGTCCCCGAGCAGCAACGGATCGACTACTCCGCCGAACCTGCGCTGCTGGAAGGGGTCCGGCACACGGCCGGCGAACCGAGGATGGTCCACCTTTACCTTGAAAATGGAACCGGCCCGGACGTCCGGGACCGGCTGCTCGCGGCCTGGCGGGCGCGTTTCGGGGACCGGATCTGGGCCTTCACCAGGGAGGACGCCATTGCGGCCGGCCTCTTCGGTACGGTGCGTCCCGCCGTCGAAGGCAGGATCGGTGACGTGATGATCGCTGCACGGGATCCGCTGGCGCTGTACGACACCCGCCGTGTCCGTCCCGCAGCCATGGAAGTGGTAGGCCAGCACGGTTCCTTGACCAAGGCTGAGCGGGAGGTCCCCCTGCTCTGCTTCCCAGCCGGCGGCAGGAGCCCCCGGCGTGGCTGAACTGGTCTTTTTCTCCGGCACCATGGACTGCGGAAAGTCCACCCTGGCCCTGCAGATGGACCACAACCACCGCGCCAGGGGACGCGGCGGCGTACGGTTCAGCCGGAACGACCGCGCCGGGGAATCACGGATCTCCAGCCGCCTGGGCCTGCAGACCGATGCCGTAGAGGTGCTGGACAGCACGGACTTCTGGGAGGAAGTCATGCTGCGCCGCACCCAGGGGCAGCGCATCGATTATCTGATTTGTGACGAGGCCCAGTTCTACACGCCGGAGCAGGTGGAACAGCTGGCGAAGGTGGTGGACGAGATTGACGTGGACGTCTTCGCGTTCGGCATCACCGCAGACTTCCGCACCAGACTGTTTCCGGGCTCCCAGCGGCTCGTGGAGTTGGCGGACCGGGTGCAGGTCCTGCAGGTGGAGGCACTGTGCTGGTGCGGCCGCCGCGCCACGCACAATGCCAGGACCGTCGACGGCGTGATGGTCACCGAGGGCGCGCAGGTGGTGGTTGGCGATGTGGACATGGCGATGGACGGCGCCCCTGGAACGCCTGAGCTGGACCATGATCCGGTGGTGGGATACGAGACGCTGTGCCGCCGGCATTACATGCGGCGGGTGACTGCCCACGGGGCCGCCCTGATGGGCCGGCAGGATCCGCTGCTGCCGTTCGAGGTTGATGCGTGCTTGTGGCGTGGCTCCGGCGGTACAGGAGCATCAGGGGCTTAGGCTCAGCCTGACTCTCCGCGGCGACGCCACATGGCGCTGCTGCGCTTCGGCGCCGCACCCCTATTGCCGCTTGCTGCTCCTTCGTCGCTCTGACGCAAGCTACACAAATGACCCCGGCGCCTACGCTGGGTGCCCGGCCTCTGACCGCCTACTCACTGCGCGTGCCGAACACAATCTCGTCCCAGGACGGAACGCTCGAACGCTTTGGCCTGCCCGGCTGGCGCTCGGGTGCGCCGGTTTCCGGGAGCTGGCCGGTAACGGGGGAGCTGTCGTCGGGCCGGGGAGCCGGACGCCGCGGGTTGTTGCCCAGCAACTCGTTCAGGCCAGCGCCACTGGAGGGATTGACGCTTTCGGAAGAAGCTGTGACGCTCCCGCCAGCCTCACTGCTGCCTTCGTCCCCGGAAACCTGCCCCTGAGTGCCGCCCGAGGGCCGCTGGGGCGACGCGACAATAGTGATCTCGCGGGTTTGGGTGCTGACGCCGTCGTGCAGTTTGAGGGCATCTTCCATCGCCTCCCGGTGCGGAGGTATGAGGCTGAGCCGCGACAACATGGACGGCCTGGCATCCCGTCGCCGGGTGAAGGAGTTGGCCTGGGCGGCTGGAGTTTCGGGGTTTTCCTCCGGCGACTCGTCGGCATGCTCCTCAGCCTCGGGAATGACCTCCGACGGCCTGGGGTGGGCGGCGGGGACGCCATGGGTCAGCAGCAGCGCCAGGGCGTCGTCCGAATCCTCGTCCACACCCAGCCGCTGGCCCCGGCGGGACCGCAGCATGTCCAAAAGTCCATCCGATTCCTTGCCGTCGGGTTGTCCCTCGGCGCCCGGTGACGGGCGGGTGGAATCGGCGTCGGTTTCAAAGTCGAAGGGGCGGTCGGTGACGGCAGAGAGCCTTCGGGCCGGAACGGGCCCGTCCAGGGGCTCGAGCTCGCTGAGCTGCTGGGCCCAACGGTTGGCATTGTGCAGCGACTTCCGGGTAGGACTGAATGTCCAAAGTGCCGGTGGTTCTTCGCCGATCCCGGCTTTTCCACCGGTGTTTGCCTCGAAACTGGCCGACACTGTCCACGTGCCATCCTGGCGCCGCCAGGAATCCCACTCCACGGAGGAGGGGTCGATGCCGTGGGCAGAAAGCCTGTGGGCGACCATGTCATCCAAGGTGGCCGGATTGTCGCCGAACGCGGACCGGTAGATGTCGTGGCCGGGCGAAGGGGAAGCCACTTCCACCTTGCGGGCCTGCTGGGCCACGTACTCGCGTTCCGCCAGTACGGGTCCCTCGTAGCGTTCCACTTTTGCCAGCGGCAGGCCGGAGAGCTCGGCCACGTCCGCAGCGGTGGCGCCGGCCCGGATACGGGCCTGGATGTCCCTCGGGGACAGGGGAATGGCGGGCCGCTCGGCAGCAGGCCTGGGAGCAGGCCTGCTTGCGGTCCTCAGCGCTTCATCGATCGGCAGCTGGAACATCTCGCCGCCGGCCCCGCTCAACAGGAGATGCGTCCCGTCGTCGTGTACGCCTACAAGCCGTAGATCCTGCATACAAATCCTCCACCCTGGCATTACTATCAACCGAAACTCTGCCACCCGGTGAACCGGTTTTGGGTCAAGGGGCAGGGCGCGCCGCAATATTCCGGCTCCCCGCTGTGCCGGGGAGCTGCAACTGGCAAAGCCGCTGGTCTTCCATACGGACTCCAACACGACGGCTGCAGCCTTGGAATGTGTTGGGCAGCAAGCGCAGGCAGTACGACGACGGGACTGGCACCTGCAGTCGGCGTCACTTATGTGCCAGGGCAGGCAGTCCGGGTCACCTGCGTGCCAAGGCCGCCGTCAGTTTGTCCGGATGCCGTGAGGAGGTCAGCCAATACGGCGTCTGGTCCGACGGATCCGTGATCTGGATCTTGACCACGGGGTCAATCCAGCCCCGGATGCACAGGTAGGCCAATCCGTTGAGCCGGGTTCCGCGTTCTGCCGTGGCCTCCTCTTTCCGGAACGGCTCCACTGCACCCACAAAACGCCGTTCAATGGTGGCCCGGCCCACGGTCAGCGAATCGTCAGTCACCACAATGGACGGGGTGGACAGGACCAGGAGGATGGCGATGATTGCGAAGAGCACCGCTGCGGCCGTGTATCCCGCCGTCATGCTGATGGGTGCGAACACCAGGATGCCGGCCCCCGCCACACCGGCCGAGATGATCCAGATCCACACGTTGGGCCACAGCTTCTCCCGATAGATCACCGGCGCCCCTGGGGAAGGTATCTCGGGCACGGGCGCAGGGGAGATTGATTCGGGCATAAGCCAAGCTTTCCATTTTTGCCCGGCTATTTCACCTTGGCTCAACCCGGCTGTTTCCCTTGCAGGCAACCCTTCCCTCACCGGTACCCCGTGAGGAGCGAAACCCCCGCCGGTACCCCGCTCCCGGCCGGTGGACCTAGGACTGATTTGGGGGCGCGGGTTAGAGTGAGTGACTGTGACTGATCATCCCGCCACAGTAGACACGTTCCCTGACGAAGCCGCCGCAGCCGGGTCCGCGGTTCCGGCCGCCCTCGGCGTTCCCACCCTGCAGGTCCAGCTGAAGATGCTCGACCCGGAGCTTGAGGCGCCGTCCTATGCCCACCCGGGCGACGCCGGTGCGGACCTCCGTGCACGCGAGGATGTTGTCCTGAAGCCGGGGGAGCGGAAACTTGTCCCCACGGGCGTGGCCATCGCCCTCCCCGACGGCTTCGTTGCGTTGATCCACCCCCGCTCGGGCCTTGCCACCAAACACGGCCTCACCATCGTGAACGCTCCGGGAACGGTGGATGCGGGCTACCGCGGTGAAATCTCCGTCACCCTGCTGAACACCGATGCGACGCAAAGCATCGAGCTGCGCCGCGGCGATAGAATTGCCCAGATGGTCATTCAGCGTGTTGAGTACGCGCAGTTCGTCGCTGTCGACGAATTGAGCGGGTCCGTGCGTGGCTCGGGAGGATTCGGTTCCACGGGCGGCTTCAACGTGCCAGGCGCCTGAACCTTTTTCTTCCCCCCAGCCGTTCCCAGGTCAGGAATGTTTCCTGCCGGACGGCCATAAAGCACCACGGCGGGACCCCCACGGGCCAGCCCGGCAACCAACTAAGGAGACACCCAAATGGTCTTTGGGCTCGGCAGGAAAGCCAAGAAGGAACAAGCAGCCGAACCGGATGAACTGTTGCCTGCCGCGGAGACCGCGCAGGAGGCGAAGGACAGTTCCGGACAACGTGCGGACGGCCCTTTCGATGAGTCAGAAATCAGCAGCCGTGACGGCTACGTTGACCTGGGCGCGCTCCTGATCACCCCCAGTGAAGGGCTCCAGCTCCGGCTCGAGGTGGAAGAAGCGACGCAGCGCGTCGTCGCGGTCACCATGGACCTGAACGGTTCCAGCCTCCAGCTCCAGGCGTTCGCTGCCCCCAAGAGCGAGGGCCTCTGGGACGAGATCCGGGAACAAATCGGCCAGTCCGTCGGTGTCCAGGGCGGCCAGGTGGAGGAGATCGACGGTCCCTTCGGAACCGAGCTCGTGGCAAAACTGCCCGCAGGCCTGCCGGACGGGAGCCAGGGCTACCGGGTGGCGCGCTTCATTGGCGTGGACGGCCCCCGCTGGTTCCTGCGCGGCGTCCTGGGCGGTGCCGCAGCACTGGAACGGCCCGCGGCGGAACCCCTCGAAGCACTGTTCCGGCAGGTAGTGGTGATCCGGGGAGACAACCCGATGCCGCCGCGCGATCTGCTGCAGCTGCGCCTGCCCAAGGACGCTACCCCGACGCCGCCGCCAGGTGCGGCAGCACGTCCGGAAACATCACTGCAGGAACCTGAACGTGGTCCTGAAATCACCCAGATTGGCTGATATCGCATCAGGTGGAGCCCCGCTTGGCGACAGCGGAGATGTTCCCCTCAGCCAGTTGCCGGTCAAGGGACGCGTTGTGTGCCGCGGGTGGATCGAATCGGTCACCTACGTTCCAACCGACCGGACCGCGGAGTTCAGCGCCATGGTCTCCGACACCGATGCCCGCCACCGCACCGCCGGCGCCGCTGCAGGACAGCCCGCCAGGCTGCGCGTGGTATGGCTGGGACGGCGGCGGGTACCCGGTATCGACGCCGGCACCGAGGTGCGGCTGGAAGGAATGCTCTCGGCGGTGCAGGGCCTGCCCACGATGTTCAACCCACGCTACGAAATACTGTCCCGCCAGGAGAATGAATGACCGCGCCCAATCCAGACCCTTCCACTGGACCTGGACCCGACGGCCAGCAGGCCAGCCAGGCAAAACCGGAAGAGGGGCGGATCCCTGGCGAGGGAGAGACGCCGTCGCCGATGGCAGGACTTGCTGCCGAATACGCCGCGAAGGCGGGGCTGCACCGCACCCATGACGGACGGGTGGACGTACTGCGCAGCGCCGGCGGAGTCCAGGGTATAGCCGAAAGTATCCTGCCGGGCCTGGTGTTCCTCGTGGCGTACACCATCAGCCGGGACCTCGCTGTTTCACTCGTGGCCGCCTTGGCCGCTGCCGCGGCGTTCACTGTGGTCCGGCTGGTGCAGCGGCGCCCCCTGACGCAGGCATTGGCAGGTGTGGTGGGCGTGGGCATTTCCGCCTGGCTGGCGAACACCACCGGCAAGGCTGAGGACTTCTACCTGCCGGGCTTTTTCACCAACGCGGCCTACATCGTGGCCATGGTGATCTCGATCCTGGTCAAGTGGCCGGTGGCCGGGCTGCTGTTCGGGTTCATCCGCAACGAGGGCCTGGACTGGCGCAAGGAGCCCGCGCGGCTCAAGGCTTACCGGCTCGGCACCTGGATCATTGTTGCCGTCCTGGTGCTCCGGCTTGTGGTCCAGGTACCGCTCTATCTCCTGGGGCCGGAAGGACTGGCCGCCCTCGCCACTACCAGGCTCATTATGGGCGCTCCGCTGTACATCCTGGGCATCTGGGTGGCCTGGCTCATCACCAGGCCGGCTCCGGTAAGCGACGGCGCAGATGACGGCGCAGCCCCAACGGACGCAACAGCCCGCGACTAGCTGTCGAACAGAACTAGCCGTCGAACCCGTCATCCTCCGGGCTCTGCTGCTCTGCGTGGCCCGTGCCGGCGTCAACCCGCGGCCGCGGCGGTTCCGAGGAATCGGGGGAGAGCAGGGCACGCAGCTCGTCCTCCGCGGCAATGGTGGTGACAAAGAACAGTTCGTCGCCACCGTCAATAACGTCGTCGCGGCTCGGCGTAATCGGTGCGTGGTCCCGCAGGATGGCCACCAGGGTGGAGTCCTCGGGCCACTGGATGTCGCCCACCGTACTGCCGATAACGTGGGAGTCGTGCGGAACGGTGAACTCCACCAGTGAGGACACACCGGTCTGGAGCGTCAGCAGCCGGACGAGGTCGCCAATCTCCACAGCTTCCTCCACCAGCGCCGTCATCAGCTGGGGCGTGTTAACGGCAACATCCACGCCCCATGAATCGTTGAACATCCAGTCGTTCTTGGGATTGTTCACCCGGCCCACTGTGCGGCCAACACCAAATTCTGTTTTCGCCAGCAGGGACACCACCAGGTTGACTTTGTCATCACCGGTGGCCGACACCACAACGTCAGCGTCCTCCACCTTGGCGCCCTGCAGCGTACTCAGCTCACAGGCGTCACCCACCAGCCAGTGCGCGCCGCGGAGCCCGCTGCGCCCAATGACCTCAGGCTTGAGGTCGATCAGCAGGATTTCGTGCTTGTGCGCCAGGAGTTCCCGGGCGATGGACGACCCGACACTGCCGGCACCCACAATCACAACTTTCACTGGTACTCCTTGGCGGGTGCTTTGGCGAGGATCTGGGCGACCTGGGCGCTGCGGTCAACCTGCAGCATGGCGTGGACGGTGTCGCCGTCCTGGTAGGCAGTACCGGCGTCGGGAAGCAATCCTTCGCCGAAACGGGTGAGGTACGCGATCCGGACGGCGGCCGCCTTTTCGATGCTGCTGATCCGGTGGCCGATCCAGCCGGCGTCGAGATCCAGTTCGGCCAGCACCAGGCGTCCCGAAGGCTCCCGGAAATCGCCGGCAAGGTGCTGTTCGGGAAGGATGCGCCGCAGCACCTGGTCTGCGCTCCAGCGGACCGCCGCCACGGTGGGGATTCCCAGGCGCTGGTAGATTTCGGCCCGACCGGGATCGTAGATCCTGGCGACAACATGGGGGACATGGAACGTTTCCCTGGCCACCCGGGTGGCAAGGATGTTGGAATTGTCACCGCTGGAGACTGCGGCGAAGGCGTACGCTTCGGCGACGCCGGCCTGCTTGAGGGTGTCCCGGTCGAACCCCACTCCGGTGACCTTGCGGCCCGTGAAGCCCTGGCGGAGCCTGCGGAAAGCGCGGTCGTCCTGGTCGATGATGGCCACGGAATGCCCGGCGTCTTCAAGGGTGTGCGCCAGCGTGGCCCCCACCCGGCCACATCCCATGATCACGAAATGCGCCACCAGTATCTCCTCTTGTTTCTTTCCGGTTCGTCCTGCCGCTAGAACTCTACCGTCAGGGCCCGGAATGCCGCTGTTCACCGGCCGTCATGACACAGCCCGGGAATCAGACTAGCTTTGTGGGGTGCTGACAATATTCAACGCGGTCAAGCGCGTGCTGGTGGGACGGCCGTTCCGGAACGACCGGATGGCCCACACCCTGCTTCCGAAAAAGATCGCACTTCCGATTTTCGCGTCGGACGCGCTGTCCTCGGTGGCCTACGCGCCGGACGAAATCCTGCTGACCCTGGCCCTGGCCGGCGTCAGCGCCGTGGCGTTCTCGCCGTGGGTTGGTTTGGCCGTGATGGTGGTGCTGCTGACGGTGGTGGCCTCATACCGGCAGAATGTCCACGCGTACCCTTCCGGCGGCGGCGACTACGAGATCGCCAACGAGAACCTGGGCAAGTTCGCCGGCCTCACGGTGGCGTCCGCCCTGCTGGTGGATTACGTGCTGACCGTCGCGGTGTCCATGTCCTCGGCGGCCGCATACCTGACGACGGCAATCCCGTCCCTGCACGGCCGGCAGGCCGTGATTGCCACGATTGGCGTCGTCATCCTCGCCCTGGTCAACCTGCGCGGCATCAAGGAAGCCGGCAGCGTGTTCGCGGTTCCCACCTACATCTTTATGGCATCCATCTTTGGCATGACCGCTGTAGGCATTTTCCAGGCCGCCACCGGTCAACTGGGCGAAGCACCGTCCGCCGCCTTCACCATTCTCCCCGCGGCGGGCTTCGACGAAGGCCTGGTGGGCCTGGCGGGCGCCTTCCTCCTGCTGCGCGCCTTCTCTTCCGGGGCCGCGGCACTCACCGGAGTGGAGGCCATCAGCAACGGCGTCCCCAACTTCAAAGTCCCCAAGAGCAAAAACGCCGCCACCACGCTTCTGCTGCTGGGCGTTATCGGCGCAGCCATGCTGGCGGGCATCATCTACCTGGCCAACGCCACCAAGGTCCACATTGTGCTGGACCCGGCCAGGGAGTTCCTGCTCAACGGAAACCCGTTGCCCGAGGACTACATCCAGAACCCGGCCATCAGCCAGATCGCACAGACTATCTTTGGCCCCGGCTCCATCCCTTTCTACATCGTGGTGGCCGCCACCGGCGTCATCCTGGTTTTCGCCTCCAACACCGCCTTCAACGGCTTCCCTGTCCTGGGCTCCATCCTCGCCCAGGACGGTTACCTTCCGCGCCAGCTCCGCACCAGGGGCGACCGGCTCGCCTTCAGCAACGGCGTCCTGGCCCTCGCCGCGGGCGCCCTGGTGCTGATCATCGCGTTCAACGCCGATGTCACAAAACTCATCCAGCTCTACATTGTGGGCGTCTTTATCTCCTTCACCGCCAGCCAGCTGGGTATGATCCGGCACTGGGGCAGGGAACTGAAACTGGCCAAGGACAAGGCTTTGCGGCGCCGGATGGCCAAGTCCCGGGCCATCAACACCGTGGGCTTCGGCATGACCGCCCTGGTGCTGGTGATTGTGCTCATTACCAAGTTCGAGCAGGGCGCCTGGATCGCGCTGCTCGCCATGTTCGTCCTCTTCCTGATCATGTGGAGCATCCGGGCGCACTATGACAATGTGGCCAGGGAACTGGCAGTGGACGCGGATTCCTCACCGCGTGCGCTGCCCACCCGCGTCCATGCCGTCCTGCTGGTGTCCCACGTCCGCAAGCCCGTCCTCCGGGCCCTGGCTTACGCACGCGCTTCCCGGCCATCAAGGCTGGACGCCATCACCGTGGACATCGATCCCGAGGAAACCGCGCACACGGTGGCTGACTGGGAGAAGCTGGACATTCCGGTGCCGCTGACGGTGCTGGCCAGCCCCTACCGGGAGACCGTCACGCCCATCATGGAGTACGTCAAGCAGATGCGGCGGGATTCACCCCGGGACCTCGTGGTGGTGTACATCCCCGAGTACGTGGTGGGTAAGTGGTGGGAGCAACTGGTCCATAACCAGACTGCCCTGCGCATCAAGACCCGGCTGCATTTTGAGCCCGGCGTGATGGTGGCCAGCGTTCCGTGGCAGCTCAAATCATCCGAAGAAGCGAAGAACCTGCAGGACGTGCAATGACCGCAAAGACACAAACCCAGCCGGCACCCACCGGAGAAACCGGCACCGAAGTAGTGCTCGACGTCGGGCCCGTTGCCCACGGCGGCCACTGCGTGGCCCGGCACGAGGGCCGCGTCATATTTGTCCGCCACGCCATCCCCGGCGAGAAGGTGCGGGCCAGGCTCACCGACGCCGACGAAAAGGCCAAGTTCTGGCGGGCTGACGTGGTGGACGTCCTCGAAGCCTCGCCGGACCGGGTGGACCATTTCTGGCACCCGGCCGATTCACGCCGCGCCTGGGGGCACGGCCACCCGCCGGTGGGCGGAGCCGAGTTCGGCCACATCGCACTGGCCCGCCAGCGCAGCCTCAAGGCAGATGTGCTCACCGAACAGCTCAAGCGGCTCGCAGGCGTCGAGCAGTTGCCGGACAGCTGGGCAGGAACGTCCGTGGAGGCAGTGGGGGAGGCGTCCGACGGCGGCAGCGGCCTCGGGTGGCGGACCAGGGCGAGCTTCTCGGTCACCCCCGGCGGCAAACTGGGCATGCACGCCCACCGGTCCGGCGAGATCATCCCCGTGCGTGAGATGCCGCTGGCCATCGATGCCATTAATGACCTGCGCCTGTGGGACATCGACCTGCAGGGCGTGGACCGGGTGGAGGTGGCTGCGCCGGCCAACGGCTCGCGCCCGCTGGTACTGCTGGCCCCGGCGGAAGGCACCAAGCCGAAACGGCTCAACGCCATCGCCGCCCAACTGCCCGACGACGTATCCGTGGCTGCTTTTGATCCCCTGACAGAGGCCGTTGAGCGGGTGCGTGGACGGCAGTGGGTACAGGAATCAGCGGCCGGCCACGACTACCGGGTGACCGGCGCCGGGTTCTGGCAGATCCACCGCGACGCGCCCGGGACACTTGTGGGGGCTGTCACAGAATTCCTTCAGGGCGGCGGCTTCCTGCATCCCGGCGCCGTCGTGGCGGACCTGTACGCCGGAGCGGGCCTTTTCACGGCGGTCCTTGCCGATGCAGTGGGTGAAACCGGTTCCGTCCTGTCCGTTGAAGGCGCCCCGGGCACCAGCCGGGATGCACGAAAGAACCTGCACGCAGCGCCGCACGTGGAGATCATCCAGGGCCGGGTGGAGCGTGTCCTGCGCCAGAAACCGCGGGATTTCGATGCCCTGGTCCTTGACCCGCCCCGGGCAGGCGCCGGGAAAGCTGTGGTGGGGCAGCTTGTTGCCTCGCACCCGCGCGCCATTGCCTATGTGTCCTGCGACCCGGCGTCGTTCGCCCGTGACGTGGGGTACTTCCGGCAGTCCGGCTGGGAGCTCTCGGCCCTGCGGGCCTTCGACCTCTACCCCCACACCCACCACCTCGAGACGGTGGCTTTGCTCACTCCGGTTCCCTGATGCCCTAACGTATTTCGACTACTATGGCGGTAGTAGTCCCACGTCGCGCTCCGTAATCACGGCCGGCCGTGTGCAATTTTCGGGCCTTGAACATAATTAGGGCGTCCTAACTAGCAGGCGGTCAACCGCGCGACAAAGATGAAACTGTTGCGAGAGGAGTCCTGCGATGAGCACTGTGGACAGCTTCGGTTCAAAAGGCAAACTTAATGTAGCCGGAACCGAGTATGAAATTTTCCGGTTGAACTCCGTTGAAGGTGCAGAAAACCTTCCGTTCAGCCTCAAAGTATTGCTTGAAAACCTGTTGAGGACCGAGGACGGCGCGAACATCACTGCCGATCACGTCCGCGCCTTGGCAGGCTGGGATCCCAACGCCCAGCCTGATACAGAAATCCAGTTCACGCCGGCCCGCGTGATCATGCAGGACTTCACCGGCGTTCCCTGCGTGGTTGACCTGGCGACGATGCGTGAAGCGGTCAAGGAACTGGGCGGCGACCCCAAGCGGGTGAACCCGCTGGCACCGGCCGAAATGGTCATTGACCACTCGGTCCAGATCGATGCCTTCGGCAACTCCGGCGCACTGGAGCGCAACATGGAGATCGAATACCAGCGCAACGGGGAGCGTTACCAGTTCCTGCGCTGGGGCCAGACGGCGTTTGACGACTTCAAGGTTGTCCCCCCGGGAACCGGCATCGTGCACCAGGTCAACATCGAGTACCTGGCCCGCACCGTGATGACCCGCGAAGTTGACGGCGTGGTACGCGCCTACCCCGACACCTGCGTCGGTACCGACTCGCACACCACCATGGTCAACGGCCTGGGCGTGCTCGGCTGGGGCGTCGGCGGCATCGAAGCCGAGGCGGCCATGCTCGGCCAGCCCGTTTCCATGCTGATCCCGCGTGTTGTGGGATTCAAGCTCAGCGGCAGCATCCCTGCCGGCGCCACGGCAACCGACGTGGTGCTGACCATCACCGAAATGCTGCGCAAGCACGGCGTGGTGGGCAAGTTCGTGGAGTTCTACGGCGAAGGCGTCGCGGCTGTGCCGCTGGCCAACCGCGCCACCATCGGCAACATGAGCCCGGAATTCGGTTCCACGGCAGCCATGTTCCCGATCGACGACGTCACCCTGGACTACCTGCGCCTCACCGGCCGCTCCGAGCAGAACGTTGCGCTCGTTGAGTCCTACGCCAAGGAACAGGGCCTCTGGCACGACGCGTCCCGCGAGATCAAGTTCTCCGAGTACCTGGAGTTGGACCTGTCCACGGTTGTTCCGTCGATCGCCGGCCCCAAGCGCCCGCAGGACCGCATCGAGCTGACCGAGGCCAAGGACGAGTTCCGCCACGACCTGAAGAACTACGTCTCGCACGATGCCGACGCCGGTACCTTGGACGAATCGCTCGAGGAGACCTTCCCGGCCTCTGACTCGCCCTCCTTCACCAGCGGCGCAACCCACGTCTCCGACACTGACCGCGAGCCCCCGAAGTACTCGGCAGGGCACGGGGGAGCGGGCCGCATCACCAAGCCGGTGCCCGTGAAGATGGCTGACGGCCGCGAATTCGAACTGGACCACGGTGCAGTCACCATCGCCTCCATCACCTCCTGCACCAACACGTCCAACCCCTCGGTCATGCTGGCCGCCGCGGTCCTGGCACGCAACGCCGTGGACAAGGGCCTCACGTCCAAGCCGTGGGTCAAGACGTCCGTCGCACCCGGCTCCAAGGTGGTCACCGACTACTACGAGAAGTCCGGCCTGACCCCCTACCTGGAGAAGCTCGGCTTCTACATCGTGGGCTACGGCTGCGCCACCTGCATCGGCAACTCCGGTCCGCTGGAAACCGAAGTCTCGGAGGCCATCCAGGCCAACGACCTCGCCGTCGCAGCCGTCCTGTCGGGCAACCGCAACTTCGAAGGCCGCATCAACCCGGACGTCAAGATGAACTACCTGGCCTCCCCGCCGCTGGTCATCGCCTACGCCCTGGCCGGTTCCATGGACTTCGATTTCGAAACCGACGCCCTGGGCCAGGACCAGGCCGGCAACGATGTCTTCCTGAAGGACATCTGGCCCAACCCGGTTGAGGTCCAGCAGGTCATCGATTCCTCGATCGACAAGGAAATGTTCGCCAAGGGCTACGAGGGCGTCTTCGACGGCGACGACCGCTGGAAGGCACTCGACACCCCCGCCGGTGACACCTTCGCCTGGGATCCGAACTCCACCTACGTCCGGAAGCCCCCGTACTTCGAGGGCATGAAGGCGCAGCCGGAGCCGGTCAAGGACATCTCGGGTGCACGCGTGCTCCTGAAGCTGGGCGACTCGGTCACCACCGACCACATCTCCCCGGCCGGTTCCTTCAAGTCCGACACCCCCGCCGGACAGTACCTCCTGGCCAACGGCGTGGAGCGCAAGGACTTCAACTCCTACGGTTCCCGCCGCGGCAACCACGAAGTGATGATCCGCGGAACGTTCGCGAACATCCGCATCAAGAACCAGATCCTGGACGGCGTCGAAGGTGGCTTCACCCGCGACTTCACCCAGGAAGGCGGTCCGCAGGCCTACGTCTACGACGCTGCGCAGAACTACCAGGCAGCCGGCACCCCGCTGGTGGTCCTGGCCGGCAAGGAATACGGTTCCGGCTCATCCCGTGACTGGGCTGCCAAGGGTACCGCCCTGCTGGGTGTCAAGGCTGTCATCGCCGAGAGCTACGAGCGTATCCACCGCTCCAACCTGATCGGCATGGGCGTCCTGCCGCTGCAGTTCCCGGCGGGCGAATCAGCCGCAACCCTGGGCCTGAGCGGCACGGAAACGTTCTCCGTTGAAGGCGTCACCGCCCTGAACGAGGGCACCACGCCGAAGACCCTGAAGGTCACCGCCACCGCCGAAGACGGATCCGCAAAGTCCTTCGACGCCGTGCTGCGCATCGATACCCCCGGTGAAGCGGACTACTACCGCAACGGCGGCATCCTGCAGTACGTCCTGCGCCAGATCTCCGCAAACTAGCGGGTTCTGTCCATCAGGCAGCACCTCCCGAAGCCCCGGCCGGTCACCGACCAGCCGGGGCTTCGGCTTTGCATGTGAGCTTTCCATTTGAGCCGAGGCGTTAGAGTTAAGCGGCACGTCTACCACCCGAAGGAGGGGTCATTGGGAATCTTGGACACCATCCGGAATCCGCAGGACCTGAACGAGTTGTCCGAAGAACAGCTGAACCAGCTGGCTTCGGAGATCAGGGATTTCCTGATCACTAACGTCTCCCAAACGGGCGGCCACCTCGGACCAAACCTCGGCGTAGTGGAACTCACGCTGGCCGTGCACCGCATCTTCGACTCGCCGCGTGACAGCATCGTTTTTGACACCGGGCACCAGTCCTACGTCCACAAACTCCTGACCGGGCGCCAGGACTTCAGCACCCTCCGCCAGGAAGGCGGCCTCTCCGGCTACCCCTCCCGCGCCGAGTCCGACCACGACATCGTGGAAAGCTCCCACGCCTCCTCATCATTGTCCTGGGCAGACGGGATTTCCCGGGCCCGCCAACTGACAGGTGAAGGCCACCGGCACGTCGTTGCCGTAGTGGGCGACGGCGCCCTGACCGGCGGCATGGCCTGGGAAGCCATCAACAACATCGCAGCGGACAAGCGGCGCCGCGTGGTCATCGTGGTTAACGACAATGGCAGGTCCTACGCCCCCACCGTTGGCGGCTTCGCCGACTACCTCGCCTCCCTGCGCCCCACCATCGATTCCTTCCGCGCCACCCCCGCCTACGAGCGCGCGCTGGACTGGTGGAAGAAGAAGCTGCAAAACGGCGGACCCGCAGGCCAGTTCACCTATAAAAGCCTGCATGCCATGAAGAAGGGCATCAAGGACTGGTGGGCCCCACAGGGCATGTTCGAGGACCTCGGCATGAAATACATCGGTCCCGTGGACGGCCACAACCTCCAGGCCATGGAGCACGCCCTGTCCACGGCCAAGAACTACGCCGGACCGGTCATTGTCCATGCCATGACCGAAAAGGGACACGGGTACGCACCGGCCCGGGCCCACGAGGCGGACCAGTTCCACGCCGTGGGCATCATCGACCCCGAAACCGGCGAGCCCACCGGCACCGCCGGCGCCAAATCCTGGACCTCCGTCTTCGCTGACGAAATCGCCGCCATCGCCGATGAGCGCAAAGACGTTGTGGGTATTACCGGCGCCATGCTCATCCCCGTAGGCCTGCACAAGTTCGCCGCCCGGCACCCCGAACGGGTCATCGACGTCGGCATTGCCGAACAGCATGCCCTCACCTCCGCGGCCGGCATGGCCTTCGGCGGGCTGCACCCTGTGGTCGCCGTCTACGCCACCTTCCTGAACCGCGCCTTCGACCAGCTCCTGATGGACGTAGCCCTGCACAAGGCAGGGGTCACCATCGTGCTGGACCGCGCCGGCGTCACCGGCCCGGACGGTGCCAGCCACCACGGCATGTGGGACATGTCCATGGTCCAGATCGTCCCCGGCCTGCACCTGGCCGCACCCCGCGACGCCAGCAGGCTGCGCGAGGAACTCCGTGAAGCCGTAGCCATCAGCGACGCCCCCACGGTGGTCCGTTTCTCCAAGGGGTCAGTCGGTGCCGAGGTGGAGGCGCTCGAACGCCTCAGCGATGGCGTGGACGTCCTCTCCCGGCGCCCCTCCGGCTCCACCGAGAACGACGTACTGATCATCTCCGTGGGCGCCATGTCGGAGCTGGCGCTGGATGTTTCCAACCGTCTGGGCGCGCAGGGCATCAGCACCACCGTGGTGGACCCTCGCTGGGTCCTTCCGGTCCCGCGGTCCATCATCGCGCTGGCATCGCACCACCGCCTGGTGATCTGCATCGAGGACGGTGTCCGCGCCGGTGGCGTAGGCTCCCGCATCCGCCAGGAAATGCGCGCAGCCGGTGTGGACACGGCCCTGAACGAGGTGGGCCTGCCGGTCGAGTTCCTCGACCACGGCACCCGCAACCAGGTCCTGGAACGCGTAGGCCTCACGGCCCAACAGATTACGCACGACGTCGTAGCCCAGGTCCTGGGAACAAAGGTTCCCTTTGCGCGTCCCCTGCCGGGCCAGCAGCATCCCACCACCGGCAGCCTTCCGATCCTGTGAGGGGAGAGGACCTACTGAAGTATCCGGGCGTTGTGGGGGAGCCGGCAGGAGAACGGCATCCCGGGCCCGCACGTGAACCACAAGGGCTTGAACCGGGCCACCTGGTGGTGGCGCGCAACCGCAAATGGGACGGCAAAGCGCACTGGGTGGTACCCGGGCGCTACCTGGGCGAGGACCGGCACGGCTGGTGGATCTTCCAGGGAACCAACGAATTCTGCTCCCGTCCCGGTGCCGCGTTCTACACAAAGTCAGACGCGGTCCTCCTGATACCCCGCGAGGGCGACTGGGTGGCCACGTTCTACGACGACGCCCATCCCGGCGGTGTGCGGATCTACATCGACCTGGCCGTGGCGCATGAATGGAACCCCATCCGTCCCACCGTCACGGAATTCCATGTCATCGACATGGACCTGGACGTGGTGCGGACAGCGGACCGGGGCGTGTTCATCGACGACGAGGACGAGTTCGCCGAACACCGCGTGGCCATGGACTACCCGGCAGCCCTGGTGGAATCCCTCGAGGCCTCCGCCGGACAGCTTTACCAGGCCGTGAAGGCGGAGCAGGCACCCTTCGACGGCACCGACGTTGAATGGTTTACAAAGGGACGGTTATGAGCGGAATTGTCAGGGTCTATAAGCGCGACGACGAGGGCACGCTGCACTTCCGGGAAGCCTGGTTCGACGAGGACTACGAGCAGTTCGTCATGAACTACGGCGTGGTGGGCCACCAGAGCAAAACCGAGGAAACCGACGTGCCGGATGCTGCGGCCGCCGAAGGACTCCTGGACGCTTTTGCGGTCCAGTGCGCCGAGGACGGCTACGCCGAAATCCCGGAGGACGAGCAGTACTGGGTAGTGGCCCAGTTCGCCCTCAAAACCAGGGAAGGCACCGATCGGGACCGCTACCTGGAGGAAAAGGCCAAGGACGCCCTGATCAGCCACCTCGCCTGGCGGGGGCTCGGCACGGTGGAACGCTCCGAATTCACCGACTTCAAGCTCAATATTTTCTGCCTCTGCCCCGAGGTCAACAAAGCCGTCAACGCCATCAAAGTCTGTGCGCGGAACGAGGACCTGGACTTCACCAAGCTCAGCATCGGCGCAGCCCCGCACAGCGATCCAGAAAACTTCAAGCTCAAGCATTCAGCTAAGCCCGCCAACACCTTCAGCCTTTAGGAGTTTCCGTGACCACCTACCGCCGCGTTGGAAAGTCCGGCCTGACCGTTTCCACGGTTGGACTGGGCTGCAACAACCTTGGCCGGCCCAACACCCCGACGGAGTCCCAAGAGGCCACCGACGCCGTGGTCAACGCGGCCGTGGATGCCGGAATCACCCTGTTCGACGTCGCCGATACCTACGGCAGGGAACCCGGACTCAGCGAAACGATGCTCGGTAAAGCGCTCGGCGCCCGGCGGGCCGACGTCGTCGTTGCCACAAAGTTTGGCATGGACATGAAAGGCGCCAGCGGCCCGGACTTCGGCGCCCGCGGCTCCCGCCGCTACATCCTCCAGGCCGTGGAAGCCTCGCTCCGCCGGCTGGGCACCGAATGGATCGACCTGTACCAGTTCCATACGCCGGACCCGCTGACCCCCATTGATGAAACCCTGTCCGCCCTGGACACCCTGGTCACCAGCGGCAAGGTCCGCTACATCGGCCACTCCAACAGGGCTGGATGGCAGATAGCGCAGGCGGAGTACGTTGCCCGCGAATTAGGAGGTGCGCGTTTCATCTCCACCCAGAACCACTACAACCTCCTGGACCGGCGGGCTGAGCTGGAAGTCACCCCGGCCGCCGAGGAGTTGGGCCTGGGCGTCCTGCCCTACTTCCCGCTGGCCAACGGCCTGCTGACCGGCAAATACGCCCCGGGCCATGCGCCGGAGGGCTCGCGGCTCAGCCACACCCGCAAGAACATGGTCCACGACGCCGACTGGGACCAGCTGGGCAGGTTCAGCAGCTTCGCCAAAGAACGGGGCCTGAGCGAAATCCAGGTCGCCTTCTCCTGGCTGGCAGCCCAGCCGTCCGTTGCCAGCGTCATCGCCGGGGCCACCCGCCCGGAACAGGTCCAGCAGAACGCAGAAGCGGCGGACTGGATGCCTTCCGAAGAGGACCTCGCGGAGCTGGACAGCATCTTCCCGGCCGCGCCCAAGGTGGCGCTCTTCTAGGGCACGGGCATGACCGCCTTCCTGCTGGACGTGGACACGGGCATCGACGACGCCCTTGCCCTCACCTACCTTGCCGCCCTGCCGGACACTGAGTTCGTGTCCGTCACCGCCACGCCCGGAAACGTGGACGCGGACCAGGTGGCGCGCAACACCCTGGCACTCCTGGAGCTGTGCGGACGCCCGGGGGTGGAAGTGGCCATCGGCGCCCGCGGGCCGCTTTCCATACCCCTGCTGACCACCCCCGAAACCCACGGCCCGCAAGGCATCGGATACGCCGTCCTTCCGGAACCCGCAGGCGCTGTCTCAGCGCGGAACGCTGTGGACCTCTGGGTGGAGCACGCCCGCGCCCGGCCCGGGGAGCTCACCGCCCTGATCACGGCACCGCTGACCAACTTCGCGCTGGCGCTGCGGAAGGAACCACGGCTGCCCGAGCTGCTGGCGAAGGTGGTCATTATGGGCGGAAGCTTCTACTACCAGGGCAATACCACTCCTACCGCCGAGTGGAACACGCACGTGGACCCGCACGCCGCCAAGGAGGTCTATGCCGCCTTCCAGGGCCGGCCGCTGGAAAAGCTCCCCATCGTCTGCTCCCTGGACACCACAGAGCGGATGGAACTGCACCCGGAGCATGTCCGGCTCTTGGCGGAGGCTGCCGGCGCCGAAGTTCCCGAACTGGTACTTCCCGAACAGACGGAGGGCCTTCGCAGCACCTCGGACAACACCCTGGTGCGGCATTTGTCCGATGCCCTGCGGTTCTACTTCGAATTCCACCGCCACTATGACCAGGGCTATATCGCCCACGTCCACGACTACTTCGCCGCAGGTGTCGCCGCGGGCACCCTGGACTTCGAATCCCGTCCCGCCACGGTGGATGTGGAGACTGTTTCAACGATGCTGATGGGCACCACCGTGGCGGACTTCCGCGGCCTCTGGGGAGTACCGCCGAATGCCCGCGTTGTGTCCACAAACCATCCGGAAGCTGCCTTCCGGGAGCTGGTGTCCGCCGTCGGAAGCCTGGCACGGCGCCTGGGTTGAGACGGCGCGGTTGGGGGAGCACCGCGGTAGAATTGTCCGCGGACCGGACAGGCGCTGACTGCCTGCCGGCTGCTGCGAGGTGACATAAGCAGCGTTCCATCCGGCCCGGCTTCCCGGGCCGTCCGTGCGCACCCTGAAGGAACTCCATGTCATCGCACTCCCTGACGTTGCCGTCCACCTCACCGGCCGCCGCCCGCAAACGCCGACTCCTTGAAATCCTCGGCGCCCTGGCCATCGCCGGCACCTACATCTACCTGGTCCTCAACCAGCCCGCAGACATTACCGGCGGACCCGGTAGCGCCTCCGCCCTGATCGCCCTGTCAGGGTTCCTGGCCGGCGCCATCCTGCTCATCGTGGCTGTCCTGCCTGCCCTGCCGACGTCCACCCTGGTGCTGATTCCCGTGGCACTGGTGCTCAATATCGTCCTGGGCCAGTTCGTGGGCAGCACCCTGGTGCCGTTCTATCTCGATGCGATCGGGACCGTCCTGGTGGCAGTCCTCGCCGGCCCCGGCGCCGGTGCGGCAACCGGGGCGTTGAGCAGCATCGTCTGGTCCTTCTTCAACCCCACCGTGCTGCCGTTCGCTGCCGGGGCGGCCCTGATCGGCTGCCTTGCCGGCCTTGCCGCCCGCTACGGCCTCTTCCGCCGCTTCTACCTGGCGCCCGTGGCGGGATTCGTTACGGGCATCATCGGCGGCGTGGTATCGGCCCCGGTGGCCGCCTTCGTCTTCGGCGGCACCTCCGGTGTGGCCACGGGTGCGATCGTCAGCGCCTTCCGCTCCATGGGGGACAGCCTCCTCGCGGCCATCACCAAGCAGGCCCTGATCTCCGATCCCATGGACAAAGCCATCGTGTTCACGGCCGTGGCTGTGCTTATCTACGCCCTGCCCCGCCGCGCGAGCCTGCAGTTCCCGTTTGTCCGGCGGCACCGCGTGCTGGCCGGCAAGGCGCCGGAACAGGGGGCCTGAGCGCCTCCTGATGCGATTACATCCGCTGACCTCCCTGGCGGCCGCCGGCAGTACGGCAGTAATTACGACGGCGGCAGCCTACCTTCCGCTGTCGCTCGCCGTGATCGCGGCGGCAGCGGGCCTCGCGGCCTGGGCCGGTACGTTCCGCAGACTCCTGCCCGCGGCGGCCGCCATCCTGGTGCCGCTGTGCTTGTCATTGCTGGTGCTGCATGGACTGTTTTTCCCGGAAGGCATTACTGTGCTGGGCGAGTGGGGACCGGCGCGCGTAACCTCCGAGGGGCTCTCCTTCGCAGTCCAGCGGGCGGCCCAGCTTTCCGCCGCGGTCCTGGCCCTGCTGGTGTTCTCCTTCAGCGTGAGTGTTCCGGACCTGGTCGCGGCGTTATCGGCCAAAGGCGTGCACGGGCGGTTTGCCTTCGTGCTGGCCTCCACCCTCACCCTGCTGCCCGCTATCACCTCCCGGCTGGAGCGCATCCGCCAGGCCCAGGAAGCACGGGGGCTGGTGATCCGGCGCGGCATCCTGGCACGGGCTGCGGCGTTCCGGCTGCAGGCAGTACCCCTCGTGTCCGTCCTGGTGGAGGACGCTGCAACCCGCGCCGCAGCCCTTGACGCCCGCGGTTTCGGCAGCACCGGCCCCCGGACCAGCTATCGTGAGGTGCCGGACCGGCCGTGGGAGCAGATGCTCCGGATTGTCCTGCTGCTGGCAGCCGCAGCAGCCGTGGCCGCCCGTCTATTGCAGGCGGGCACCTAGGTGGAATCCAATACGGTCCTGGGTGCCGGCATCAGGAGCTTCGCTTTCCATGAGGACGACGCACCGGTCCTCCGCGACGTGCACCTCTCCTTCGAACCCGGGACTTTGACGGCAATCCTGGGGCCGTCCGGCAGCGGCAAAACGACCCTTGGCCGGCTCCTGGCAGGCTGGCTTCCGCCAGGACCCGGGGGACGGCTGCAAGGGTGCCTGTCGCTTTCCGGAACCACGCTGCAGTTCCAGGGCGCGGCAGATGATCCGCGGATCAATCCGGCACAGTGGGGCCGGCGGGTGGGTTTCGTCCCGCAGGACGCCTCTGCCATCCTGTCCACGGTCCGGGCCATCGTCGCCGAAGAACTGGCGTTCGGCCTGGAAAATGCCGGCACGGACCGGCCGGCCATGAAGGCCGCGGTGGAACGAACGGCGGTTCTGCTTGGCCTTCGCGGGCTGCTGGACCGCCACCCGGACACACTGTCCGGCGGGCAGCTGCGCCGCCTCGCCATCGGGTGTGCCGTCATCGCTGAACCCGACGTGCTCATCATGGATGAGCCCTTCGCCTCCCTGGATGCAGCCGGGACGGATGAACTGACACACCTGCTGGGCCCTCTCCTCAGGCGGGGGACCGCCGTTGTGATACTCAGCCAGGCCGTGGAGGAGACGCTGCTCGCTGCGGAACGGTGGATGGTGCTGGACGGCGGCACGCTGACGGCCAGCGGGACCCCTGCCGAACTCTGCGCCTCGCCCGGACTCCTGCCGGCAGGCATCCGTCGGGCCCGCATCAACCGGCTTGGGACTCACCGGGATTTCAGGGCGAAGCTCAAGCCGAAGCCTTCGCACCCAGCGCAGGCTTCGGCGCCCGTCCTGGAGCTCCGCGACGTTGCCTTCGGGTACACAGACAAGGCGGCAAAAGGCAGGAAGGCCCGGGCAGCCACTGGCGGGTCAGCTGGGGACGGACCACAACAGGTGCTCCGCGGCGTCGACCTCGAGCTCATGCCCGGCGAGATCGTTGCCGTCACCGGACCGAACGGGGCGGGGAAATCCACCTTCCTGCGCCACCTCAACGGGTTGCTGCGGCCCACTTCCGGCACTGTCCTGGTGCACGGCGAGGACATTTCCCGCCGGCCCGTGGGCGAGGTGGCGGCAGCTGTGGGCCTGCTGTTCCAGCACCCGCGCCACCAGTTGTTTGAACGGACAGCCGCCCGGGAGGTGCGGTTCGGCCTGGACCGGCGGTTCGGCGGCAGTGAAGCGGCGGCCCGAACCGGGGCTGCGCTGGCTGATGTGGGGTTGTCGGCGCACGAAGATGCCCACCCCGCAGAGCTGCCGGCCTCCCGGCAGCGGCTCCTGGCATTGGCAACAGTCCTCGCCCGGAGGCCGGCGGTCCTGGCCCTGGACGAGCCCACGGTCGCCCTGGACGGGGACGGGCTCAGCCTGCTGGACGCAGCGGTGAGGAACGCAGCAGCGGCGGGCGCCGCCGTCGTCCTGGTCACCCACGATGTGCCCTACGCGCGCTCGGTGGCGGACCGCCTGTTAACGCTCGACGGCGGGCGGCTGGCACCGCTCTGACCCGGCCGGGGATGAGGGGCAACAAACACAAAGGGCCTGTCATACACAAGGGCTCCGTCCGGAGGAACCGGACGGAGCCCTTGTGCGATGCTTCAGCTGAGGCGCTGGCCTCTAGCGCTTTACACGTTCGCCGGGTTGTCCGCTGCCTTGCGGGAGGCCACTCCTGGCGGGAGGAAGCGCTTGCCGTTCACCCGTTCCGAGGCTCCCACCCGGTCAAGATAGGGGGTGATGCCGCCCAGGAACAGCGGCCAGCCGGCCCCGAGGATCATGCAGAGGTCGATGTCTTCGGGCCCCGCTACCACGCCTTCGGCCAGCATCAGCCCGATCTCCTCGGCGAGGGCGTCCTGTGTGCGGCGCAACACCTCGTCGCCAGTGGATGGGTTGGTGCCAAAGGACAGCAGCGACAGCGTGGAGTCAGGGATCACCTGGCCGCCGTCAGGCCCGGGACCCCACAGGCCCTTGACGCCGTTGTCGATGAGTTTTTGCAGGTTGGCGGACACTGTGAAGCGGTCGCCGAAGGCCGCATGCAGCGACTCCTGGACGTGCTGCGCCACGGGAAGGCCAACCATCGCGCCGAGGGTAAACGGAGTCATGGGCAGGCCCATGGGGCGGAGGGCGTTGTCCGCCACCTCGGCGGGAGTGCCTTCATCGAAGGCCGCGGTCACCTCGCCCATCAGCCGCAGCAGGATGCGGTTCGCTACAAACGCGGCGGCGTCCTTGACCAGCACCCCGGTCTTTTTCAGGGCCTTGGCCAGCTCAAAGGCGGTGGCCAGCACGGCGTCATCGGTCCCCGGGGCCCGGACGATTTCCAGCAGCGGCATCACGGCCACGGGGTTGAAGAAGTGGAAGCCCACCAGCCGTTCGGGATGCTGAAGGTCCTCGGCCATGGCCGTTACAGACAGTGACGAGGTGTTGGTGGCCAGGATGCACTCCGGAGTAATGATCCGCTCCAGTTCGGCGAACACCTGCTTTTTGACGTTCAGCTCTTCGAAGACCGCTTCGATCACAAAGTCCGCGTCGGCGAAAACATCCTTCGAAACGGAACCGGTCACCAGCGCCTTGGTGCGGTTGGCGGCGTCCTGGCTGATGCGCTGCTTGGCCAGCAGCTTGTCCACTTCGGCGTGGACGTAGCCCACGCCTTTGTCCACCCTGGCCTGGTCAATGTCCGTCATCACCACGGGAACTTTCAGTTGGCGTGCGAACACCAGCGCGAGCTGGCTTGCCATCAGGCCCGCGCCCACCACCCCTACTTTGGTCACCGGGCGCGCCAGCTTGCGGTCCGGGGCGCCGGCCGGACGCTTGGAGCGCTTCTGGACCAGGTCCAGGAAGGCATACACGGTGGCGCGGAATTCGTCGGTCTGCATAAGTTCCGCGAGCGTCTCGCACTCAAGTGCAGCGGACTCGGCCTGGGTCATGGTCCGGTTAGCTTCCAGGATGTCCAGGACCTTGCCGGGGGCGGGGGCCGCATTGGACGTCTTCGCTTCCACCAGTGCCCGGCCGGCAGCCACCGCTGCGGACCAGCGCGCGGCCGTTTCCGGATCAGCGGGATCGACGGCGTTGGGACGTTTTGCCGCCACCTCACCGGAGATGACCTTCCCGGCCCAGGCCAGGGACTGCTCGAGGAAATCCGCGGGTTCGAACATGGCGTCGGCGATACCGAGTGCGAAGGCCTGGGGGCCGTTGAGCGTCCGGTTGCTGCTGAGCGCGTTCTCGATCATGACCTTGACCGCGTTCTCCGGGCCGATGAGGCGCGGCAGGAGGTACACGCCACCCCAGCCGGGAACCAGGCCAAGATAGGCCTCCGGCAGGGCCAGCGCACCCGCGCCGGTGGACACAGTGCGGTAGGTGGACTGCAGGGCGACCTCAAGGCCGCCGCCCAGGGCTGCGCCGTTGATGAATGCGAAGCTGGGAACGCCGAGGTTGGCGAGTGTGCCGTACACGTCGTGGCCCAGCTGGGCCATCCAGAGTCCGTGCTCGCGCTCTTCCAGGTTCTTGACGGCGGAGAGGTCCGCTCCGGCCACCAGGAAGTAGGGCTTACCGGTCACGCCCACACCGACGATCTCGCCGCGGCCGGCCCGCTCCCGGAGCTCCTCAAGCACCGTGCCCAGCTCCACCAGGGTGTTCGGCCCCAGGGTGGTGGGCTTGGTGTGGTCCAGGCCGTTGTCCAGCGTGATGAGGGCGAAGGTGCCGGGGCTGGGCTTGCCGGCCGGTGCCGGGAGCTCGATATCCCGGACGTAGGAGTGCGTCACGGTCTCGTTGGGGAACAGATCGGCAAGCTTGGTGAAATCTTCGGCGCTCATGCGGCTCCTTCGGAAACGGTTTCGGTGTTGAGGGTCCGGGCTTCGGACGGCCCCGGCAGGGTTCCGCTGTAATCGGCGTGGTGCGGGTTCTCCCAGATCACTGTGGCTCCCATCCCCAACCCTACGCACATGGTGGTGATGCCGTACCGCACGGAGTGATCCTCCTCAAACTGGCGGGCCAGCTGATTCATCAGGCGCACGCCGGAGGATGCGAGGGGATGGCCCACCGCGATGGCACCGCCGTAGCGGTTGACGCGGGAGTCGTCGTCGGCAATGCCGAAGTGCTCGAGGAAGCTCAGCGCCTGGACGGCAAAGGCTTCATTGATTTCGAACAGGCCGATCTCGTTGATGGACAGGCCGGCGTTTTTCAGCGCCTTTTCGGTGGCGGGGACGGGGCCGATGCCCATCACTTCAGGCTCGACTCCCGCATAGGCATAGCTGACCAGCCGCATCCGGACCGGCAGTCCCAGTTCGGCGGCCGCATCGGCGGAAGCCAGGATGGCGGCGGTGGCGCCGTCATTCAGTCCCGCGGCATTCCCTGCGGTGACCCGCCCGTGCGGACGGAACGGGGTTCGGAGCGCCGCGAGGTCTTCCACAGTGGTGCCCGGCCGTGGCGGTTCATCAAAGGTGTTGAGGGACCAACCCTGGCCCGGCTTCAGGGTTGCCACCGGAATCAGGTCCGGCTGGATGCGGCCGTTGCGGCGGGCTGCATCAAATTTGCTTTGTGACGCCACTGCATAGGCGTCGGTCCGGTCTTTGGTGATGGAAGGGAACCGGTCATGGAGGTTCTCTGCGGTGTTGCCCATGTTCAGCGCTGCCGGGTCCACCAGCCGTTCGGACATGAACCGGGGATTGGGGTCGGCGCCCGAGCCCATCGGATGGTTGCCCATGTGCTCCACACCCCCGGCGATGACCACGTCGTAGGCGCCGAAGCCGATGCCGCCGGCGGTGGCGGTGACGGCGGTCATGGCGCCCGCGCACATCCGGTCGACGGCAAAGCCGGGCACGGTCCTGGGAAGTCCCGCCAGCAGGGCTGCGGTCCGGCCCAGCGTCAGGCCCTGGTCGCCGGTCTGGGTGGTGGCGGCGATGGCCACTTCGTCAACGCGTTCCGGCGGGAGCGACGGGTTCCGCCGCAGCAGTTCCCGGATGCATTTCACTATCAGGTCGTCCGCCCGGGTTCCGGCGTAGATGCCTTTTTCTCCCGCCCGGCCAAAGGGGGTGCGGAGGCCGTCGACAAAAACGACGTCCCGGACAGTGCGCGCGGGTGCGCCGCTGCGCTCTCCGCTGTTGCTGACTGTGCTCACGTGTAACTCCTCATCGAGACATGGGCGCCGGTGCGCGCCGGTTGACGGCGGCAGCCCAGCGGCAATGTTCTCGATGTTACTCGCCAGTAACATCGAGAGGCAAGGCCCTCACGGGGGACGCTCTCTCACTTAACGCGGGAAAAACCCAAACGCTCCATCACTTACCGCTGGAAAAACCCAAACGCTCCATCACTTACCGCTGGAAAAACCGGAACGCTCCATCACTCTCTTCAGGAGAGTGATAGAGCGTTCCGGTTTAAGGCGCATCAAGTGAGAGAGCGTTACAAAAAAGCACGCATTAAGTGATAGAGCGTCGGGCCTGCTAACCGGCGGCGGCCACGTCCGGCTTGGGTTCCTTGGCCGGAAGCGGCTGCGGATGGAGGAACGCATCGGCAATCAGGGGCGCTGCCAGTTCAACCTGCCACTCGCGGGCACCCAACGCCCGGAGCTCGGCAGCGATGGAGGACTCACTGGTCTCCGCCGGGGGCCGCCACGCTACTCGGCGCAAATAATCCGGGGTCAGGAGGTTCTCCAGCGGGAGCTTCAGCTGGTCGGCCTTCTCCTGCAGCATCGGCCTTGCTGTGGCGAGCCGTGCGGCGGCTTCGGGGTCCCGGTCAGCCCAGACCCGGGGAGGCGGCGGGGCATTGGTGGCCAGGTGCAGCGGCGGGAGTTCTTCCAGGTCACGGGCCGTGGCAATGCAGCGCAGCCAGCGGGGAGCTTCGCGCTGGGCTGCCCGGCCATGGAAGCCTTTGGTCCCCAGCAGCTGGGGCACCGTGGACGGCATGGCCTTCGCGGCGGCAACCAGGGCAGAGTCCGGGATCAGCCGGCCGGGCGCCACGTCCCTCTTCTGGGCCAGGGAATCGCGTTCCAGCCACAGCTCCCGGACAGCGGCCAACTGCCGCCGGTCGCGGATCTGGTGCAGGCCGGAGGTTTTCCGCCAGGGGTCGACTCGGGCCGGAGGCAGTCCGGCAGCCAGGATGGCGGCGAACTCCTGTTCCGCATACTCGAGCTTGCCGTCCGCTTCGAGGAGCTCGATGAGTTCTTCCCGCAGTTCGGTGAGGACTTCAACGTCCAGGGCGGCGTACCGCAGCCACGGCTCGGGAAGGGGTCTTGTGGACCAGTCTGCCGCGGAATGCTCCTTCGCGAGTCCGAAACCCAGCAGCTGTTCGATGACGGCGGCGAGTCCCACCCGGGGCAGGCCGGCCAGGCGGGCGGCGAGTTCGGTGTCGAAGAGCTTGTCCGGCCACATGCCCAGCTCGTGCAGGCAGGGCAGGTCCTGGCTGGCGGCGTGCAGGATCCACTCCACGCCGCGCAGGGCCTCGTTGATGACGTCCAGGTTGTCGAAGGGTTCGGGGTCGATCAGCCAGGTCCCGGCACCTTCGCGGCGAATCTGGACCAGGAACGCGCGCTGTCCGTAGCGGAAGCCGGAGGCACGTTCGGCGTCCACGCCGGCCGGTCCGGTGCCCGCGGCGATGGCGGCTGCGCACCGCTCCAGCCCGGCCTGCGTTTCGATGACCAGCGGAACGCCGTCGCGGGGCGAATCGAGTTCAATGATCTGGGGGATGGGGGCGTCGAAGCCCTCCACCGTGATGTGGGGTGCGGTATCAGCAGCCGGGACGCCGGCCGTGGTGTTTTCCGGAATGTTAGGGGTCATGATGCCTTCAGTTTACCGGCCGGCCGTTTCGGGGCTGACGCCGAGACCCCCGCCGGGCTTTCGTCCGGAATTCGCCGCACGCCACCGGTGCTAGTTCCGGCGCCGCTGCGGCAGCGGGGTGACGCCGTCCGGAAGCGGCGGCAGGCCGGCGAAGGTGCACACCATGTCGGACCAGGCTTCGAGGTGGGCGGTGACATCGGAGGTGGCGGGAGTCCAGGAGGCGCGGAGTTCGATGTCGATGGACCCCGGCCTGTCCGCCAGCGTTCCAAAACTCTCGGAGAGGACACGGGTGGCCGTGCCGCCGGCGGCACGGTAGGGGGCCTTGTGGTTTTCGAGCGCCTCCACCAGCCAGGTCCACGCCACTGTTCCCAGCATCTCATCGTTGCCCATCTCGGGCTCGAGCTGCGCCCGGATATAGGTAACGATGCGGAACTCGCCGTCCCACACCGCCGAGCCTTCGGGGTCGTGAAGCAGGATAAAACGCCCCGTGGCCAACTCTGTCTCGTCGTCGTCGCCTGTTCCCGAGGCAGCAGCCAGCGCCATCGCGGCCGGACCGTGCAGGGGAGTAGTGGCAGCATTTGGCCCTGGCGCGAGGACCTCTGCGCCCAGTGCTACGGCAAAGGGGGCCAGGCGTGCCGGCGCGGGGATCTCCGCCAGGCGGAGCTCCCCGCGGCACCGGGCTTTCCTGAGGGTTCCCAAGGCGTGGAGAAATTCCGGGGGAACCTGGTCAAGTGCGTTCACCTTCGCAGGTTACGCAACGGGGCCGGGGACGGCGGGAAGGCTCGCCGTCGCCGCGCGACTAGCTCGCCGTGCTGCCGCGGTAAGCGCGAAGCTCATGCCTGATGGCATCGGCAAAGGCATCGATGTCCTCCTCGGTGGTATCGAACGAACACATCCAGCGCACCTCCCGGGCGGCCTCGTCCCAGTCGTAGAAACGGAAGGACTGCCGCAGCCGGTCGGCCACGCCCTCGGGAAGGATGGCAAAAACGCCGTTCGACTCGGTTTTCTGCGTGGGCTGCACGCCGTCAATGGTGTCGACGGCGGCGCGCAGCCTGGCTGCCATCGCATTGGCATGCGAGGCGGAACGCAGCCACAGGTCGCCTTCCAGGAGGGCGATGAACTGCGCGGACATAAAGCGCATCTTGGACCCCAGCTGCATGTTCATCTTGCGCAGGTACACCAGCCCGTGCGCAGACTCCGGGTTCAGTGCAACCACCACTTCGCCGAACAGCAGCCCGTTTTTGGTGCCGCCGAAGGAGAGGATGTCCACGCCGGCGTCGCGCGTGAATGCCCGCAGCGGCACCTGGAGGTGGGCGGCCGCGTTCGCCAGCCGTGCACCATCCATATGGAGCTTCATTCCCTTGGCATGGATGTGGTCGGCGATGGCCCGGACTTCTTCGGGCGTGTAGCAGGTGCCCAGTTCGGTGGTCTGGGTGATGGAGACGGCGAGCGGCTGGGCGCGGTGCTCGTCGCCCCAGCCCCAGGCCTCACGGTCGATCAGTTCAGGCGTGAGCTTGCCGTCCGGGGTGGGGACGTGCAGGAGCTTGATGCCGCCGATGCGTTCCGGCGCGCCGTTTTCATCCATGTTGATGTGGGCGGTGGAGGCGCACACCACGGCACCCCAACGGGGAAGCAGCGACTGCAGGGACAGGACATTGGCGCCGGTGCCGTTGAAGACCGGGAAGCTCTCGATGCCGGGGCCGAAGTGGCCTTCCAGCACCTCCTGCAGCCTGGCTGTGTACTCGTCTTCGCCATAGGACACCTGGTGGCCGTCATTGGCGGCGGCCAGGGCCGCGAGGATCTCAGGATGGACGCCGGAATAGTTGTCCGAGGCGAACCCGCGGACGTTGGGATCGTGCAGCCGGATCCCGGCGGCAGTTTCTGCTGTTGTGGTCATGGCTTTGGTCACGCTTTCAGTCTAAGTTCAGTCGCGGGCGGGCTGTGCCGTCAGGGCGCAAGCCGGAGCCGGGTGCCGTTCAGCTGGTCCGCGGGTGCTTCGAAGAGTCCGACGACGGCACGGGCAAGGTCTTCCACGTCCGTGGCGCCGGGGAAGCTGCGCTCCGGGTGGCTGCGGCGCATCGCGTCGTCCACCAGGGCTTTGACCACCAGGACGACGGCGGCCGGTCCGGTGCCATGGTCCGCGTCTGGATTGTCGGCGGCTGCCCGGCGGAAGCCGTCCGCCATGGCCATGGTCCAGGCTTCCGCAGCGGCTTTGGCGGCGACATAGTTGGCCGTAGCCGCTGCCGGTTTTTCCACGGCGGTAGAGGACACCATCGCGAAGCGGCCACGGCGCGATGCAGCAATATCGTCGTAAAACACGCGCGACACGTTCCGGAGGGTGGTGATGGCGCCGCGTTCCAGGAAGCCCCAGTCCTCATCGGTCTGGTCGGCGATGCCCTTGGCTCCGCGCCAGCCGCCCACCAGGTGGATCACGGCATCCATAGTGACATCATCCCCGTCTCCGCCGGTTGCGCTCACGTCAGTCCGCAGCTGCCGCACGTCCGCCAAAGCCGCGAGGTCGCACACGAGGCCCGTGACGCCGTCGCCCGCCTGCTGCGCTGCCGCCTCGATCCTCGCCTGGTCCGAACCCACGGTGATTACGCGGTGGCCGGCATTGTGCAGCGCCCGTGCGACGGCGATGCCGGACGCGCCGCTGCCGCCGGTTACCAGGATGTTCAGGCGCGGTACGTCCGCGGCAGGCGCCGCCGGCCCTGTTTGAGCTGTTGCCGGTTCCTCCGTCACAGTGCGGAGGCTCCAGTGATTCCGGCGGTGGATTCGATCACGGGGCGCATCTTCTTCTCCAGTGCTTCGTAGAACATGGACAGCGGGAACTCGTCGTCAAGCACCTGGTCCGTCAGTCCCCGCGGCGGACCGGCCAGTGCCAGTCCTTCCGGTCCCTTGGCCCAGGCTGATGCCGGGTTAGGAGTAACGGTAGCGGAGATCAGCTTGTATGCGGCGAGCCAGTGGGCGGTCTTCGGCCGGTCGATGGAACGCCAGTACAGCTCATCGATGCTTGCGCCCAGGGCGATGACGGCATCGGCCACTTCCTCCCAGTCGATGGTGAGCCGCGTGTCAGTCCAGTGCAGGACGTGCTGCTGGTGCAGCCAGGCGAACAGAAGCTGGCCGCCGAGTCCGTCATAGTTGCGGACGCGGCTGCCGGTGACCGCAAAGCGGAAGATGCGGTCGAAAATGATGGCGAACTGCACCAGCTTGGCGTGACGGCGCGCCTCCGGGTCGGCGTCGTCGTCCTTCTCGATCCGGACCGATTCGCGGAAGGCGGTCAGGTCGCAGCGCAGTTCCTCCAGCGAGTACAGGAAGTACGGCATCCGCTGCTTGATCATAAAGGGATCGAAGGGCAGGTCGCCGCGCATGTGGGTGCGGTCGTGGATAAGGTCCCACATCACAAAAGTGGCCTCTGTCAGGTCCTGGTCAGCGAGGAGTTCCGCGGCTCCCTCGGGCAGTTCCAGGCGGGTGGTTTCCGCGGCGGCCTTGAGCACGCGGCGGAAGCGGGCGGCTTCCCGGTCAGCGAAGATGGCACCCCAAGTGAACGTGGGGGTTTCGCTGACGGCCACTGTCTCCGGGAACAGCACTGCGGAGTTGGTATCGTAGCCGGCCGTGAAGTCGAGGAAGCGGACGGGAACGAACAGTTTGTTTGAGTACTCCCCGCCTTCGAGGCCGGCGATGAACTCCGGCCAGATGACTTCAATCAGGACGGCCTCAACCAGCCTGTTGCTGCTCCCGTTCTGGGTGTACATGGGGAAGACCACCAGGTGCTGGAGGCCGTCCTGGCGCTGTTCCTGCGGCTGGAAGGCGAGCAGCGAGGACAGGAAATCGGGGACGGTGAAGCCCTTGGCTTCCCAGCCGGCGAAATCCGCGCAAACCGCATCCAGGTAGGCGGCGTCGTGCGGGAAGGCGGGGGTCAGGGCGCGCACCGCGTCAACGATGCCGCTGACGTGCAGGGATGCCTCGGCATGGTTGGCCGGGTCGGGAATGGAGCCGTCCTTGACTTGCAACGCCTGGATGGCCGTGGCGGCCGCCTTGAGCCTGGTCCAATCCTGGTTTTCAGCGGAAATCCCGGTGGGAGCGGTGATCAGTGTTTCGGTCATCGTCGGCGCCTTTCTGGTTGCTTGCTACCTATGGCGAGCGTAACAAGCAACCAGCAGGACTAATCTCAAAAGCGGCCTAGCCTAAGAAAAGCTTTTCCTTCGGACCGTAGGACCAAGGAGAAGGTCCAGCCTTTCCTGATCTCAGGCTTCCGATACTGGCCCGCTGGCCTGCGGCTCTTCGCGCGGAACGAGCTTCAGGGAGACGGAATTGATGCAGTACCGCTGGTCCGTGGGTGTGGGGTAGCCCTCGCCGTCGAACACGTGCCCCAAGTGGGAATCACAGGTGGCGCAGCGCACCTCCACGCGCTCCATGCCAAGGGTACGGTCGTGGATGTAGCGGACGGTGCCTTCAGCCAGCGGTGCGAAGAAGGAGGGCCACCCGCAGTGGGAATCAAACTTCTCGTTGCTGGTAAACAGTTCCGCCCCGCACGCCCGGCACTGGTAGACGCCGGCAGTATGTGTGTCCCAGTATTCACCCGTGAACGGACGCTCGGTGCCGGCCTGGCGGAGTACGTGGTATTCCTCCGGCGTAAGCTCCTGCCGCCACTCTGCATCGGTCTTCTGGACGCCGGGCTCGGCGGCGGGGGACTCGGGAGCCGGATCTGCGTCCTTGTTTCCGAAGAGGTTCTTTCCCAGGATGTTGTTTCCGAAGATGCTCATAGCCTTCTCAACGCTCAGGAGTCGCCGATAAATCCCGAACCTGCATACAGGTGCAGGACGGGCAGGCCCAGCTGGTCCTGGGCCTTGTTCGCCCAGTCAGTATGGAACGTATCCGCCACGGCGTGCGGCCGGGTGACCACCACGGCCTGGGAAGCACCGCTTTCCTTCACTTTGGCAACCAGGCCCTGCACCGCGCCGCCGTCGACAACTTCTCCCGTGACGCCCGCGCCGAGCCCCGCCAGCGCTGCCAGCGACACCGCGAGGGTCTCCGCGGCCTGTGCCCGTTCGGTGGCTGGATCCGGGGTGTGGGATGTCAGTTCGCGGAAGGCCTTGGCGATGTCCAGCATCGAAAGGTTCTCAAGGAAGTCCACCAGCAGATGGCGTTCGGTGTTCGCCGGAACCAGGACCAGCAGCCGGGTGTCTCCTCCGTCCACAAGACGCTCGATGTTCAGGCGGTCGTCCGCGCCCAGGGGTTCTTCGGTCAGGATGACGATGGGATCACTCATGGCCTTAGCCTAGTCCCGCCCAAGGTGCGCCCGCACTGGTTCAGGGGTCTGCCGGGTTCAGGGATGTGCACGGCCGTTGCGCCCCCGGGCGGCAAATACGGCCTGCCGGTGCCGGGGCGGTAAGAATAGTTCCATGGCACTTTTCCAGCGCAGCAGCCCCGCACCCCTCCTGAATACCAAGGATGCCGGCACCGGCCTGTCGTTGCGGACCAAATGGGCCATCGGCGGGGCTATCGGCGGAGGTGCGCTGGCCGGGCTGCTGGCCACGGGATCGTCAGCGCTCGCCGTGTACTTTGCGCGCCGCGTCATCACCCCCGCGCGCCAGCGGGCGGCAAACCAGGAAGTGCTGGCCGTGATCCGGGACGGCAACGGGCAGCAGGTGATCCTGGCAGCCAATGAGGACACCACCGTTGACGGCGTGTACGGGTTCTTTTTCGACGGCGGCAACGGGCACGCCCGGATCGGCCGAATCGTTTCCTATTCACCGGCTGAGCGCACGGTGTCCCGCGAGGTGGAAGCGGTCTACGCAGGGGACCTCACCAAAGCGCGCTGGGGCTGGTGGAGCGGGGCCCTCTATCCGGACCCGGCCGCCGTCGGGATCCCTGCCGAAGACGTCATGATCGAGGTGGACCGCGGGCAGGCGCCGGCCTGGCTGGTCCGTGCCGGCGGGACGGCGCGGACCTGGGCGGTGATGGTCCATGGACGCGGCGCCACACGGCAGGAGGCCCTGCGCGCCGTCGGGCCCGCGCTGGAGCTGGGCCTGACCAGTCTGGTGGTGTCCTACCGCAATGACGGGCTGGCGCCCTCCGCCGACGACGGTCGTTACGGCCTGGGCTCCACGGAGTGGCGTGATATCGAGGCGGCCATTGAGTATGCCTTGGCGAACGGGGCCGAGGAGATTGTGCTGTTCGGCTGGTCCATGGGCGGCGCCATCTGCCTGCAGACTGCGGATCTGTCCCGCTACCGTCATTTGATCCGGGCCATGGTGTTGGATGCGCCCGTCATTGACTGGGTGACCGTGCTGGCCCACCACGCCCAGCTGAACAAAATTCCGTCGCTGGTGGGGCGGTACGGGCAACTCATGCTGGGGCACCCGCTGGGCCGGCGGCTCACCGGGCTGTCCGCACCGGTGGACCTCAAGGCGATGGACTGGGTGTCGCGGGCAGTTGAACTTCGGACGCCCACCTTGATCATCCACAGCGTGGACGATGAGTACGTGCCCTACGGCCCGTCCGCGTTGTTGGCAGAGCGCAATCCGGAAATGGTCACCTTCGAGGCCTTCAACCATGCGCGGCATACCAAGGAGTGGAATGTTGATCCGGAGCGCTGGGAGCGCGTGGTCAAGGCGTGGCTGCGCAAACAGCTGGCGCCCCGCCTGAATCCGGGTGCAGCCCGGCAGGGACGCGATGCTGCACTGGGCGGGGAACGCGCCTAGAAATCGCTGGTGGGTATGTCCGGACGGGTGGCATGCGGGTGGTCGCGGTCCGACAGCCGTTCCGACCACATGGTGCCGTGCCGGTCCACTTTTCCGCAGTTCACGCAGTGGCGGCTGAAATTGCCGTCAGTGTCCTCTTGGGCCAGCCAGTGGTGTCCCAGGTTGATCTTGCACAGCAGGGCCTTGAGCATGGCGTTGCTCCTGAAAACGGCGGCCCCGGCAGCTAACGGGACTGATGGATGGTGCCGTGATTATATGCCTGTGGCACCTGGTTCAGTCTCCCCTTTTTCTAGTCCTTCGAAGCCTGCACCGAGCTGATGGGCGCGGTGACGGCGTGGGTGAGACGGATCAGGTCCGCGGGTGCCAGCTCGATGTCCAGGCCTCGTTTGCCGCCCGAAACCAGCAACGTCTCCAGCGCCAGGGCGCTGTGGTCCAGGACTGTAGGGGAGGGAAGCCGCTGGCCGAGCGGGGAGATGCCGCCAAGGACGTATCCGGTGCGCCGCTGGGCGGCAGCAGGGTCCGCCATCGCCGCCTTCTTGGCTCCCATGGCGGCTGCGAACGCTTTGAGGTCGAGTGTGCCGCTGACCGGCACGATCCCCACCGCCAGCTTCCCTTCGACCTCCACCATCAGCGTTTTGAAGACCTTTCCAGGTTCGATTCCCAGCGCCTGGGCAGCTTCGGCGCCGTAACTTGCGGCGGCGGGATCGTGATCGTAGGGATGCAGCACAAAGGGAACCCCGGCGGCCGCCAGTACGGCGGTGGCCGGAGTTCCCTGTGATGCGTTTTTGCGTGCCATCGGTTCCGGGCGGACGGCTAGGAGCGCACAGCCGTGGAAGCGGCAACCTTGCGCTTGATCCTTCCCAGCATTGCGGTCATTCCGCGCATCCGCAGCGGCGTGATGGCGCGGGTCAGGCCCAGCAGTTCGGGCATGTCATCCGGGACCGAGAGGATCTCCTCGGCGGACAACCCGTCCAGGCCTTCATGCAGCACACCGGCAAAACCCCGCGTGGTGGGAGCCTCTGCCGGAGCCTTGAAGAAGAGCCGCACGGCGCCGGCCGGGCCGCCGCCCTTTTCCGTCTCGATGGTCAGGAACAGCGGGGACTGGCACTCCACCACCTGTTCGAGCAGTTCGGGATGGTCCTTCAGGCGCTCGGGCAGTTCCGGCAGGCCCTGCGAGAACTCGAGCAGCAGTTGCAGCCGCTCGGGCTCCGTCAGGGCCTGGAAGTCGTCCACAATGGCCGCAAGGGCGGTGGGCAGTGCTTGAGTAGTCATCATTTTCAAGTTTACGCAGGATCCACAGGGGAGGCGGCGTCAGGCTCCGACGGCGACGGGAAAGGACCCGCGCTCGGCGCCCTTGACGATGGGCACGCGCACGGCGTTGCCCCACTCGGTCCACGAACCGTCGTAGTTGCGGACGGTTTCGAAGCCCAGGAGGTACTTCAGGGCGAACCAGGTGTGGCTGGAACGCTCGCCGATGCGGCAGTAAGCCACAACGTCGTCGCCTTCGGTCAGGCCGGCCTCGCCCAGGTAGAGGGCGTCGAGTTCCTCACGGCTGCGGAAAGTTCCGTCCGGCGCGGCCGCCCGGGCCCACGGAATGGAGGCAGCAGTAGGAATGTGGCCGCCGCGCAGCGCGCCCTCCTCGGGGTAGGCCGGCATGTGGGTGCGCTGGCCGGTGTATTCCTCGGGGGAGCGGACGTCGATCAGGGGCTTGCCCAGGTGGGCCAGCACATCTTCCTTGAAAGCGCGGATCGGAGCATCGTCGCGCTCAACGACCGGGTAGTCGCCCCGTGCCGGTGCAGGCCGGTCTGTGGTCAGTTCCCTGCCTTCGGCGATCCACTTGTCCCGGCCGCCGTCGAGCAGCCGCACATCCTGGTGTCCGAAGAGGGTGAAGACCCACAGCGCGTAGGCAGCCCACCAGTTGGACTTGTCACCGTAAATCACCACGGTGCTGTCGCGGGAGATGCCTTTCGACGCCGCCAGCTCGGCGAAAGCGGCGCCATCGACGTAGTCGCGGGTCACTTCGTCATTGAGGTCGGTGTGCCAGTCGATTTTCACGGCGCCCGGGATGTGACCTGTTTCGTAGAGGAGCACGTCCTCGTCGGACTCCACTACTACCAGCTGGCCGCTGGCCACGGCACCGTTTTCGACGGCGGCTGCAAGCCACTCAGTGGAGACCAGGCGCTCCGGGTGGGCGTAGGCTGCAAACTTTTCGTTCTGTTCAACCGGGTAAGACATGGCGTTGCCTTTCATCGAGAGCACGGGTAATCCGCGGGACCGGTGTTGGGACCTGCTCCCACACTAGCCAGCGCCCCAAGTGATGTCCGTATTCCGTTAACAGGAGGAAATGTTGCCTTCATCACGCATCCGCCAAGTGTGGCCGGCGCCACCGGGAGCGGCAGTACATTGCCGGTATCCTTTCTGGGGACCAACCACCAGCAGAACGGACCACCTTGGTACAGATCGAACAGCTTGCCGCCCGAACCCCCTCGGTATCGGTGGATGAGCTCCTCAAGGGTTTCTATCCTTCACCGCGGTTCGGTCAGGTGTCATTTGCAAGCTACCGCCCCGATCCCAAGCAGCCCAGCCAGGCGCACGCAGTACATGCCCTGCAGGGTTTTGCCGGGGGCGTTGGGTCCGGTGACGGGGGTGGCCTGTTCAAGAAGTTGTTCGGCAAAAAGGACACTTCCCGCGCCGGTATCTATCTGGACGGCGGCTTCGGTGTGGGCAAGACGCACCTGCTGGCCTCGCTGTGGCACGCTTCGCCCGGGCCCAAGGCCTTCGGCACGTTCGTGGAATACACCAACTTGGTGGGGGCGCTCTCCTTCCGCAAGACTGTGGAGGCGCTGAGCGGTTACAAACTCGTCTGCATCGACGAATTCGAGCTCGACGATCCGGGCGATACCGTGCTGATGTCGCGGCTGATGCGTGAACTCGCGGACGCCGGTGTGAAGCTTGCCGCCACATCAAACACCCTGCCGGGTTCGCTGGGTGACGGCAGGTTCGCCGCAGTGGACTTCCAGCGTGAAATCCAGGTGCTCGCGGACCAGTTCGACGTGGTCCGGATTGACGGTGAGGACTTCCGCCACCGCGGGCTTCCGGCAGCCCCGGCCCCCTTGAAGAACAGCGAACTGTCCGCCCATATGAAAGCCGAGTTCGATGGCAAGACGGTGGCGCAGGATGAGTTCAGCACCCTGATCGCCCACCTGGCCGGCGTGCACCCGAGCCGCTACCGCCAGCTGATCGACGGCATCGACGGCGTGGTGTGGCGGAACGTGGGAACCATTACCGAGCAGGCGGTGGCGCTTCGCTTTGTGGTGCTGGCTGACCGGCTCTACGACAAGGATGTGCCCATCCTGGCCAGCGGGGTTCCCTTCGACAAGCTGTTCACCGAGGAAATGATGACCGGCGGCTACATGAAGAAGTACTTCCGTGCAGTCTCACGCCTCACCGCACTGGCCCGTGAAGGCCAGAACCACGAGCCCTCCTAGCTTGAAGCCGGTGGCCGGCGCGGACTGAGTACCGCCCGCACTGCCAGGCCAATGGCCAGCGCCCAAAACGCGGAGCCGACGCCGGCAAGGCCCAGCCCGGAGGCTGCCATCAGGAAAGTGACGGCCGGAGCTATCCTGTCCTCCGGGTCCGCCAGCGCCGCCGAGATGGAACTTGCCAGCGTGCCCAGGAGTGCCAGGCCGGCCACTGCTTCGAGCACTCCTGCCGGTGCGGCTGCCACCAGGGAAACCAGTGCAGTGGAGAACGCGGCCAGCACAAGGTAGGCAAGTCCGGACGTAAAACCTGCGATCCACCGCCTGCTGCGGTCCGGCCCCGCTTCCTCACCCGCGGCCAGTGCGGCGCTCAGTGCGGCGAGGTTGATGGCGTGGGCGCCGAAAGGGGCCGCCAGGGCAGTCCCGGCCCCCGTTACCAGCATGGATGCACGCCACGGTGTTTGGTAGCCGAACGACCTGAGCACGGCCACCCCCGGAACGTTCTGGGATGCCATGGTCACCACAAAGAGCGGCAGGGCGATGCCGGCCATGGCCTGCAGGGTGAACTCAGGGGTGGCCCAGTCGAAGGTGGGAAAGATCGTGGTGCCTGCCAGGGATGTTCCACCCGCGGCCAGGGAAACCCCAATCACTGCCAAGGCCACCAGCAGCGCTGCCGGCACCGACCAGCGGGGAGCGTACTTCATCATCAGCAGCCAGCAGGCGATAACAGGGGCTATGAACAGCGGGACGCTGCCCAGGGCTTTGAACGGCGCGAGGCAGAGCTGCAGCAGGATGCCGGCCAGCATCGCCTGCGCCAGCGTTGCCGGGATCTTGGCCATCAGCCGCCCCAGGGCGGGGACCAGGCCGGTCAAGGCAATCAGTATCCCCGCGGCAAGGAAGGCGCCGACGGCGGCCAGCCACCCGCCGTCGACCGTTCCTGACGTTGCCAGCAACGCGGCCCCGGGAGTGGACCACGCGAGGGTCACCGGCACTTTTGACCGCCAGGATAGCCACAACACGCCTACGCCCACCGCCACGGTGAGTGCCAACAGTCCGGAGGCGGCCTGCGCGGGGTCGGCCCCGACTGCCTTCAGCCCGGACAGGACCACGGCGAAAGACGAGGTGAAGCCCACTAATGCGGTGACAATTCCTGCCACAACCGGCCTGGAATCCAGGGTGGATGGCCTGCCGGACCGGTGGGCTTTGAGGGATGCGGGGGACTTCGCCATACGGGCAGGTTATCGGGACTGGCTCATTAGCCTTCAATCGGGCCGCAGCGTACAAGCGCCGGCAACCTGTGGCGTGTCCTTAAACGCCAAAGGTGCGGGTGCCGCCTCCCGGCGGGACCCGCACCCCGTTGACGTACTAGGGCAAAGCCCTGGCCAAATCCTGTTTACGGAGCCTTGTCAACCGGCGGAACCGGGTTGACCGGCGGGACCTGCTCAGCGGCAGGTGCCGTGCCTGGGGTTCCGTTCTTGTCAATGAGCTTGGAAGCGCCATCCTGGATCTTGTTGACGTGACCGGAGTACTTGCCTCCGGTCTTGGTGTCGACTAAATCGCCGGCCTTGGTGATGCCGTTCTTGATGGCCTGCTCGTTGCCGCGGATGAGACCTTGAGCCTTGCCCTTTAGATCGTCAATCAGTCCCACGAGCACCTCCCTTCAATCGCGGAGCCAGGTCGCTCCTCGCGCCTTCGATCCTAGCCCTGCCAAGGAGGCGTGCCAAGGAAACCAGGCACTTTGGGCGTTCGCCCGGAGCGGATGCAGGAACACCGGCAGCCAAGCGGGGCATGAAAAAAGCAGCTCCGGGGGAGCTGCTGAGTGTGGGCGATACTGGGATCGAACCAGTGACCTCTTCCGTGTCAGGGAAGCGCGCTACCGCTGCGCCAATCGCCCGGAACCGGAAGACCGGCATATGGGTTTATGAGAAGTAAGAGAGCGGACGACGAGATTCGAACTCGCGACATCCACCTTGGCAAGGTGGTGCTCTACCAGCTGAGCTACGTCCGCGTGTGCAGGACCGGTAAACCGGTGGTACTGCGGGCAAGTTTCCTTGCCAGTGGGCGATACTGGGATCGAACCAGTGACCTCTTCCGTGTCAGGGAAGCGCGCTACCGCTGCGCCAATCGCCCATGTTCATTCGGAGATATCCGAAAAACCATGGTTTTCACCGAGGTGGGTACGGGATTCGAACCCGTGTATACGGCTTTGCAGGCCGCTGCCTCGCCTCTCGGCCAACCCACCGTGTTAGCGCCGGTTCAAAAGAACCTTTGCCGTGACAGTGTCCTGCGAGCGGACGACGAGATTCGAACTCGCGACATCCACCTTGGCAAGGTGGTGCTCTACCAGCTGAGCTACGTCCGCATTTTGGAGGGCTGATTCGCTGCCGTTCCCGGCATTTCCTCGCTTTCCAACGAGTAAAAACAATATAGGAGGTTCGGGGATTCTCCAAATCGTCTCCCGCCGGGGAAGACGCAATGGCGCTGCTTCCCAGCAATCACGCGGATTTTTCCAAGTTACAGGCATGTAATTTACGACGGCGGCGCAGGTCTTCTGCGAGCGGGTTGCCGTTTGGAAGGGGCTGGGTGGGATAAGTCCTTCCCTTTCCGTTGCTGCTTCACCAGTCCAGTTGAGTGCCTGACGTGGTGCCGCTTCCGGCCGATTTCCGAAATGGCCGCAAGGTCCGCTAACATTCAAATGCATCAGGGCGATTGGCGCAGTGGTAGCGCGCTTCGTTCACACCGAAGAGGTCACTGGTTCGAACCCAGTATCGCCCACCGCATATGGTCCGTTTCCGCTCATCAGCAGCGGAAACGGACCATTTTTTGTGCGTGCGGACATTCTGTCAGCCCCTTGTGAAAGAGTTTTTCTTATGACAGCTCCACTTCTTGCCCATGCCACGGAATACGGGCGGATGTACGCCCGGTCCACCTCCGAGCACTTCTCCGTCCCGTCCATCACCACAGTGATCGGCCAGCAGCCGCACGGGCTTGACGGCTGGTTCGGGTACATGGGCGCCAGCAGCCTGGCCAAGGATCCGCTGCTGGCCGACTGCCTGGGAAGCCCCGCCAAAATCAAACAGGCAGTCAATCGGGCAGCCAAAGCAGCGGAAACCTACCGGGACGAGGCCGCCAAGCGCGGGGACCGCGTGCATTTCTACTGCGAGCAGGTGGCCCTGCGGGCCCTGGGCCGTCCCCACGGCATGAAGGAAGCGCGCGAGGCCCTCGCAGCCAACGGCGAAGAAGCCTTCGCCGTCCGGTTCGACGAATGGTGGGAGCTTTTCCAGGTTGAACCCATCGCCCCCGAGATCACCGTCTGGAACAACTCCGTGGGATACGCCGGAACCCTGGACCTCGTGGCACGGATCAACGGCCGGATCTGCCTTATCGATTACAAAACCAAGGGCACCACCCGTGACGGCCTGGTCAAGCCGCTGGACGACAAAGTAGTCATGCAGCTGGTGGCCGGCATGAAAGCCGAGGAGAGCCTGGTGGATCCTGAAGCCGGTACCTGGGAGCCGTGGAAGTACGGCGAAAACCCGGTCCTGCTGGCCGTGGCCATTGGCGAGACCGAGGTCCGCCCCGTCCGCGCCAACCCCGAGGTCCTCAAGCACCACTGGTGGAAGTTCTGCGCCCTGCGGCGTGTGTGGGAGCTGTCCGCGGACACTATTTCAGCGGGCACCGCGCTCCTGCCCATCGCCCCTCCGCCTCTCGCGCAGGTACAGCCCGCCTAGGTACGCGGGTGCACGGACAGCCCGGGAGTTGTCTGCGCCTAAACTGGATTGGTCCCCTTTGCCGCCTACCGTAAGGACAAACAGCGCATGGCTATTCTGAATATCCGCATCATCGGTGATCCTGTGCTCCGCACAGTTGCCGATCCTGTGACGGATTTCGGGCCTGAGCTGGCCAAGCTGGTGGCGGACATGACTGAAACCATGGAGGACGTCGACGGCGCCGGCCTCGCCGCGCCTCAAATCGGCGTCAGCAAGCGAGTCTTCACCTACCGCATTGACGGCGTGGAGGGGCACATCATTAACCCTGTGCTCGAAAACAGCGAGGACTTCCAGCCGGACCACGTGGAAGGCTGCCTCTCCATCCCGGGCCTGGGTTTCCCGGTCAAGCGTTACCGCGCCACCCGCGTCACCGGCGTCGATATGCACGGCAACCCCGTCACCGTCGAGGGCGAGGGGATGCTGGCACGCTGCTTCCAGCACGAGAATGACCACCTGGACGGCATCCTCTACACCGACAGGCTGGAAGGGGAGGACCGCAAGGCTGCCCTGCGTTCCATCCGCAACGCCAACTACGACTCCATCACGGAAAAGACGACGGCGAAACGCGCCAAGACTGTCGGCTCAAGTTTCGGGGGCTCGAGCTTTGGCGGCGCAACGACCGGCTCCAGCTTCGGTGCAGGCGCGGCTGGTACCAACGGGTGAGGGTCCTTTTCGCGGGAACCCCCGCCGTTGCTGTCCCGTCCCTAAATGCCCTCGTCGAAGCAGGCTTCGACGTCGTGGCTGTCCTTACCAGGCCCGACGCACCTATCGGCCGGAAGCGCGTCATGACGCCGTCCCCGGTGGCTGCCCGGGCAGCCGAGCTGGGGATCGAGGTGATCCACGCGTCCCGGATCAACGATGAAACCATCGCCCGGATTACCGCGGCCGGTCCCGACGTCGCCGCAATTGTGGCCTACGGCGGGCTGGTCCCGCCCGCGGCGCTTGGCATCCCGCGGCACGGGTGGATTAACCTCCATTTCTCCCTCCTTCCAGCCTGGCGCGGTGCCGCCCCCGTGCAGCGCGCCGTGATGGCCGGAGACGACATCACCGGCGCTGTGACCTTCCAGTTGGAGGAGGGCCTGGACACCGGACCGGTGTTCGGAACCCTGACGGAAACGGTGGGCCCCGACGATACCGCCGGGGAGCTCCTGGAACGGCTGTCGCACAGTGGCGCCGTGCTGCTCGCCCAGACACTCTCGGCTATTGACAGCGGCAAAGCCGCCGCTGTGCCGCAGACCGGTGAGGTCTCCCTGGCACCCAAGCTGACCCTTGACGACGGCCGCCTGGACTGGAAGCACCCGGCCCTGGCGATCGGACGGCAGGCGCGGGGAGTCACTCCGGAACCGGGAGCCTGGACAATCCTGGAGGGGCAGCGGATCAAGCTGGAGCCCGTCCGGCTGCGGCCGGATGTCTCGCAGCTGGCGCCCGGTGCCGTGTCAATCCAAGACAAGAGCGTCCTGGTGGGAACCGGTTCGCACGCCGTGGAGCTGACCCGGGTGCAGCCCGCCGGCAAAAAGATGATGGCCGCTGCCGACTGGGCACGCGGCATGGCTTCCCTTGAAAGCGTGGTGTTCGAATGAGCGGTTCCGGAGACAACCAAGGTGGCCGCGGAAGAACCGGCGGCGGCGCAGGCGGACAACGTGGCGGCTCCGGCGGCGGCAGCCAGCGCGGAAGCGGCCGCGGCAACGGCGGGCCGCGCGATTCCAGCAACCGCAACGCCAAGGGCCGGGAACGGAACCGCGCCGCGCAGCGCAGCTTCACTGACAGCGCGCCCTCCCAGCGGACCCGCCGGGCTGATCCTGCCCGGCTGGTGGCCTTCGAAGTCCTTCGGGCCGTGGCCGCCGAGGACGCCTATGCCAACCTGGTGCTGCCGGCACGGATCCGGCACCACGGACTGGACAAGCGGGACGCCGGGTTCGCCACCGAACTCAGCTACGGGGCCCTTCGCGGCCAGGGAACGTACGACGCCGTCCTGGCCCGTTGCGTTGACCGTCCGCTGGACCAGCTGGACCCGGCCATCCTTGACGCCCTCCGGCTCGGAGTCCACCAGCTGCTGGCCATGCGTGTTCCTGCGCACGCAGCGCTGGACCAGACCGTCGGCCTGGCCCGCGCCGTCATCGGCGCGGGACCCTCAGCCCTCATCAACGCAGTCCTCCGCAAAGTGGCTGCCAACACCCTCGAGGAATGGCTGGAGCTGCTGACCGGCGGCGAAACAGACGAGACCAAGGTTGCGTCCCTCCGCCACGCGCATCCCGAGTGGATTGTCCGCGCCATGCGCCAGTCGCTGGTGGCCCATGGGCGTCCGGCCTCGGAAATCAATGACCTCCTGGAAGCCGATAACGCTGCCCCGGTTGTTAACCTGGTGGCCCTGCCCGGCATTGGAAGCCTGGATGAAGCCCTTGAGAACGGCGCCGCTCCCGGTCAACTGGTGGAAGGTTCCGCGCTCTCCAGCGGCGGGGACCTTGGCCGGCTTGCCTCAGTGAGGGAGGGCAGTACCAGGGTTCAGGATGTCGGCTCACAGCTGGTGGCACGGGCCATGGCCGCGGTTAACCTTGCCGGGCGCCATAGCGCCGGCGACGCCGATGGAGTTGACACAAAGCACGACGGCGAAGCCTGGCTGGACCTGTGCGCGGGCCCCGGCGGCAAGGCCGCCTTGCTCGGTGCGTTGGCGAGCCAGAGGGGAGCCACCCTGCTGGCCAATGAACCGGCACCCCACCGGGCGAAGCTGGTCAGCCAGGCGCTGTCCGCCGTGCCCCGGGAAACCTGGCAGGTCAGGACCGGCGACGGCCGCGACGTCGGCATCGAGAAGCCCGAAGCCTTTGACCGCGTGCTCGTGGACGTCCCCTGCAGCGGATTGGGCGCGCTTCGGCGCAGGCCCGAATCCCGCTGGCGCCGCACTCCCAAGGACCTGGCAGACCTGGGCCCGCTCCAGCGCGAGCTGCTCAAATCTGCGTTGGCTGCCGTCCGTCCGGGCGGCGTCGTGGCGTACGTGACCTGCTCGCCCCACCCTGCCGAAACAACCGCTGTGGTGGCCGATGCACTCCGTAAGCGCGATGACCTCGAACTGCTGGAGGCCGGGGAGGTCCTGGACAGTGTGAGCCTGACCGGGGATCTCGGCGCGGGGCACGAGTCCACCGCCCAGCTGTGGCCCCACGTCCATGGCACCGACGCCATGTTCCTTGCCCTGATCCGCAAAAAGCCCTGATCCGTAAGCCCTGATCCGTAAGCACTGATCCGCAACAAGCACCGGCTCCCCGGAGTCCTGCCCGTGAAAGGTATCCCTGTGACGCAATGCTGCATCAACCCGAGCATCCTCTCCGCCGACTTCGTCAACCTTGAGGCTGAGCTCAAGCGAATCAGCAATGCGGACGCTGTGCACGTGGACGTGATGGACAACCACTTTGTGCCCAACCTCACCATCGGCCTGCCGGTGGTCCAGCGGATCCAGGCAGTCAGCCCTGTGCCCCTCGATGCCCACCTGATGATCGCCGACGCCGACCGTTGGGCTCCCGGCTTCGCGGACGCCGGGCTGGCGTCTGTCACGTTTCACGCCGAAGCTGCCATTGCCCCCATCAAACTTGCACGCGAACTGCGGGCGAGGGGTGCCAAGGCAGGCATGGCGCTGCGGCCGGGAACACCTGTGGAGCCGTATCTGGACATGCTGTCAGAGCTGGACATGCTGCTGATCATGACGGTGGAGCCCGGCTTCGGCGGGCAGGCCTTCCTGGACGTGACCCTGCCCAAAATCCGGCGTGCCAGGAAAGCGATCGACGGTTCGGGGATCGGCGTGGCCATCCAGGTGGACGGCGGTATTACCGAGGACACCATCGCCCGGGCGGCCGAGGCCGGTGCCAACGTCTTTGTGGCCGGGTCCGCGGTCTACGGTGCCGATGACCCGGAGGCCGCGATTGACCGGCTGCGGCAGGCGGGAAGCGAAACGTTACGTTCCTCGGCGGAATAGCCAGGAGACCGCCGGCGTTGTGGCACAATAGCTATACACATACGTGCTCCGGGGTCGGTGTAAGTCCGAACCGGCGGTGACAGTCCGCGACCCGCGAGCTGGTGGTTTTCCTTCGGGAGGACACCGGCAGACGGTTGAACCGGTGGAATTCCGGTACCGACAGTTAAAGTCTGGATGAGAGAAGCACGTACAGCTGTTTCTGTGGCGTCCTGTGACGCCGCGGCGTTCTGCTGTCGTATACCCCCGGAGCCATCGCGGTTCGAGAGGGAAGGAACGACACAAGCATTATGAACCGTTTGCGATGGCTCTTTGAGGCCACTATTCCTGCTGCCGGCATGCCTGCCGGCCCAAACATCGAGGCCGCCGCGTGACTGCGGGTGTGGTCACGGCCTTTACCGCTGCTGAAACCACCGCCATGGCCACCGCCCTGAAGGCGGCCCTCAACGGCCCCCGCGGCGCGAATCCCCTGGTAGGTGCCGTCATCATCGATCCTGAAGGACGCGAACTGGTGACCGGGTTCCACCGCGGCGCCGGCACCGCTCACGCTGAGGTGGACGCGATCGCGCAGGCGGCGGCTGCCGGAATCGATCTCTCGGGTTGCACCATGCTGGTCACCCTGGAGCCCTGCAACCACATTGGCCGCACCGGTCCCTGCGCGCAGGCGATCATCGATGCCGGCATCACCGACGTTGTCTACGCAGTGGACGATCCGCATGACCCGGCAGCGGGCGGAGCTGCCACACTTCGGCAGGCGGGCGTCCGTGTCCGCGCCGGACTTGGTGCCGGTGAAGCGCTGGACCTGAACCGCCAATGGTTTGAGGCGGTGGCGGCAAAACGCCCGTTCGTCACCCTGCATATCGCCCAGACCCTGGACAGCCGCATCGCGGCCGAGGACGGCACCAGCCAGTGGATTTCCTGCCCGGAATCCCTCGCCGACAACCACGCCGTTCGCGGGCGCATCGATGCCATCCTCGTTGGCACGCAGACCGTGCTGGTGGACAACCCGCGCCTTACCGCCAGGGACGCTGCCGGCACTCCGGCCACCAAGCAACCCGTGCGCGCTGTGATGGGGCTCCGCGACATTCCGGCGGACGCCGCCGTTAACGGAAGCGACGGCCTGGTGCTGCACTTGCCCACCCGCGACCCCCGCGAAGCCTTGTCCAGCCTGTACGGCAGCGGCATGCGCCACCTGATGGTGGAAGGAGGATCGCGGATCCTCAGCGCCTTCCTCGCGGCCGGGCTGGTGGACGAACTTATTGTCTACCTGGCGCCCACACTGCTCGGCTCCGGCACTCCTGCCCTTACCGGGCTGGGGATCACCACCCTCGCTGACGCACAGCATTGGGAGTGGGACGCGTCCGACGGCGGTGCCGTCCGGACGCTGGGCCGTGACCTAAGACTCCATCTCCGACCGCAACGCACTGTTGCCCTCGACCCACAACCGTCCCGCGCCACCGCGGAGCAAGCCCAGGGAGGCTACTAATGTTTACCGGAATTATTGCCGAGCAGGGGCAGGTCCTGTCCATGGAAAGGGACGGCGACGCCAGCGCCACCCTCCGGCTGCGCGCACCCAGCACCACCGAAGGGCTCGCCCTCGGCGGTTCCATCGCCGTCAACGGCGTTTGCCTGACGGCCACTGAGATCGACGGCAAGGAATTCAGCGTTGACGTGATAGGCGAGACCCTGGTCCGCAGCACCATCGGTGAACTTGCGCCCGGTGACGCCGTTAACCTCGAACGCTGCGTTCCCGCCGGCGGACGGCTCGACGGACACGTGGTGCAGGGCCACGTGGACGGCGTCGGCGTGCTGCTTGAACGCGAGCCGTTGGGCAATTGGGACCGGCTCCGCTTCGGCGTCCCTGCCAACCTGGCCCGCTACATCGCAGAAAAGGGGTCCATTGCCATCGACGGCGTGTCCCTCACCGTCACCGCCGTCAGCCCCGCCGCAGAGCAGGAACCCTGGTTCGAAGTGGGACTGATCCCCACCACCCTGGCTGAAACCGGGCTTGGTACCAAAGTCACCGGCAGCCGGGTGAACCTGGAAGTTGACGTGCTGGCCAAGTACACCGAACGCCTGCTGGCGTTCAGCACGGCAGCGCCCGGCGCTGTTGAAGGAGGAACACGATGAACGCCGCCGTCCGAGTCGAACCCGGGGTGGCCATCCCGGCCGGCTCCCGTCCCCAGAAAGACGCTGCCGTACGGCTGAGCACCATCGAGGAGGCGGTGCAGGCCATCGCCGCCGGCAAGCCCGTGCTGGCCGTGGACAATGAGGACCGGGAAAACGAAGGCGACATCATTTTCGCCGCCCAGTTCGCCACTCCGGCTTTGATGGGCTGGACCATCCGCTACAGTTCCGGCGTCATCTGCGTCCCGCTGTCCGGCGAACGCGCAGATGCCCTCGCGCTGCCTCCCATGGTGGAAGTGAACCAGGACGCAAAGGGAACCGCCTACACCGTTTCCTGCGACGCGGCCACGGGCGTCAGCACTGGAATCTCCGCCACGGACCGGGCCCTCACGGCCCGGGTGCTGGCCGATCCGACGTCGGGGCCGGCGTCCCTGACACGTCCCGGGCATATTTTCCCGCTGCGCGCGGTTGACGGTGGTGTGCGGGAACGTCCCGGCCACACCGAAGCCGCAGTGGACCTGTGCCGCCTGGCGGGCCTGGAACCTGTGGGCGTGATCGCTGAAGTAGTGTATGACGACGGCGAAATGATGCGGCTGGACGGGCTCCGTGCCTTCGCTGCTGAACATGGGTGCCCCCTGATTTCGATCCAGGACCTGGTGGCCTACCTCGAAGCGGCAGGCATATCGGCTGACGGTAACACCCGGGCAAGACGCGCGGGCGAAGAAGAGGAGATACGATGACGGCTTCCGGAGCTTCGGGCAACGGCCACCTGCCTGCCTCAGGCAACGGCCATCACAAGGCCGAATCCGCACGTGGCCATCACCACGCGGAGGGCCACGGCCACACACCCCATCCCGTCAGCGCGGGCCCCATCGTGCAGCTGCCCACAGCCTTCGGCGATTTCGTGGCCCAGGCCTGGACGGACCTCGTCACCGGCCACGAGCACCTGGCGGTCAGCTCTCCGAACCCGCCCAAGGATGGAAAAGCGCCCCTGGTCCGGCTGCACTCCGAATGCCTCACCGGGGATGTTTTTGGTTCGTACCGCTGCGACTGCGGCGAGCAGCTTGCCTACGCCCTGGAAATGATCCGCGAACACGGCGGCACGCTGCTGTACCTGCGCGGGCAGGAAGGCAGAGGCATCGGCCTCGCCAACAAGATCAAGGCCTACGCCCTGCAGGAAGCCGGCTTCGACACAGTGGAGGCCAACGAACAGCTTGGCCTGCCCGTGGACGGCCGGTGCTATAAAGCCGCCGCCCAGGTGCTGGCCGAAATGGGGCTGCACGAGGTGCGGCTCCTGAGCAACAACCCGGACAAGCAGAACAGGCTGGCGAAGGCCGGCGTCAAGGTGGTGGAAATGGTCCCCACCGAGGTGCCCTCACGCGACCAGAACATCCGGTACCTGCAGACCAAAAAGGACCGCATGGAGCACCGGCTGGTGCTTGGCTCCCACGTGGGCCCGGTGCCGGTAGCCAGTCCCGGCGCCGGCTTCGAGCACGAACAAGACTGAACAGCGCATCTCGCTGCTGACCCAACACAACGAACGGAACACTACTGACCTATGAGCGGACACGGCGCCCCCGACATCGACCTCACCACCCTCAACCCGGCCGAAACGTCCCAGCTGAAGCTGGCTATCGTCGCGGCTAGCTGGCACACCCAGATCATGGACGGCCTCCTGGACGGTGCCCTGCGTGCGGCCAAGGACGCCGGCATCGCCGATCCTATCGTCCTGCGGGTGCCGGGCTGCTTTGAGTTGCCGGTGGCAGCCGCGCGCCTCGCGCCGCACTTCGACGCCGTGGTGGCCCTCGGCGTCGTGATCCGGGGCGGCACGCCGCACTTCGAGTACGTCTGCCAGGCCGCGACGTCGGGACTCACCGACGTGAGCGTGCGCACCGGCGTCCCCGTGGGCTTCGGCGTCCTGACCTGCGATACCGAACAGCAGGGCCTGGACCGCGCCGGCCTCCCCGGCTCGAAAGAAGACAAAGGCCACGAGGCCGTCACCGCGGCCTTGGCCACCGCCGTCGTGCTCAAGCAGTACAGCAACCAGCAGTAGCGGGTACGGGCCCGCTCGATGGCGGGCGCGTGTGTGTTCACTCACACCGCGCCCGTCATGCAAGGGCCCGACAAGCGCCCTTTAGGCCTGAGCAAGTAGGCTGGAGGGCGTGAAGAATTTCGAGACGCTGTTCGCTGAGCTCAGCGAGAAGGCAGCCACCCGCCCGGAAGGCTCCCGCACCGTCGCTGAATTGGACTCCGGTGTCCACGGCATCGGCAAAAAAGTTGTCGAAGAAGCAGCCGAAGTATGGATGGCTGCCGAATATGAATCCGATGAAGCGGCGGCCGAGGAAATCTCCCAGCTGCTGTACCACCTGCAGGTTCTGATGCTCGCCAAAGGCCTGACCCTGGAAGACGTCTACAAGCATCTGTAGCCACCGGACCGGTGCGCCATCTGGCGCCCGTGCCTGCCGTGGCCCGCATTGCTTGAACCCCTAGACAATTCCACATCCAGAAAGACTTTCCCCATGCTGCGAGTAGCCGTCCCCAACAAGGGATCCCTGTCCGAAGCCGCCTCCGCGATGCTCTCCGAAGCCGGATACCGCCAGCGCCGCGATTCCCGCGAGCTGGTGATGGTGGACCCGGACAACGACATAGAGTTCTTCTTCCTCCGCCCCCGCGACATCGCCGTGTACGTGGGCCAGGGAACGCTCGACGTCGGCATCACCGGCCGCGACCTGCTGCTGGATGCCGAGGTGGAAGCGGAGGAGCTGCTTCCGCTGGGCTTCGCCGCTTCCACGTTCCGCTTCGCCGGTCCGGTCGGGGATTTCGCCAAGGTTGAGGAGCTGGAGGGCAAGCGCCTGGCCACCAGCTATGACGGCCTTCTGCGCGGCTACCTCGCCGAACGCGGCATCAAGGCTAAGGTGGTCCGCCTCGACGGCGCCGTTGAATCCTCGGTCCGCCTCGGCGTCGCGGACGCCATCGCCGACGTCGTGGAAACCGGCAACACGCTCAAGGCCGCCGGGATGGAAATCTTTGGCGATCCCATCCTCAAGTCCGAGGCCGTCCTGATCCGGCGCACCGGTGCAGGTGGTGCCGCGAACGGTACGGCCAAGGAGATCGAGGTCCTGATCCGTCGGCTGCAGGGTGTGCTCGTGGCGCGCCAGTACGTCCTGATGGACTACGACATCCGCAAGGAACTCGTGGAACAGGCTGCCTCGTTGACGCCCGGACTGGAATCGCCCACGGTATCGCCACTGCGCGACTCGGACTGGGTGGCCGTCCGCTCCATGGTGCCCAAGCGCGAAACCAACCGGATCATGGATGAGCTGTACGACCTCGGGGCCCGCGCCATCCTGGTCAGCAGCATCCACGCCTGCCGCATCTGATTCCACGCAGCGGACCCAGCGCGACATCCACCACAGAATTTCCAGGAGTTTCCCATGGCAGTAGCCGTACGCGTCATTCCCTGCCTCGACGTGGACGCCGGGCGCGTCGTCAAAGGCGTTAACTTCGAGGGCCTCCGCGACGCCGGGGACCCCGTGGAGCTTGCCCACCGGTACGACAACGCCGGTGCCGACGAACTGACATTCCTTGACGTCACCGCCTCGTCCGGCAACCGCGAAACCACTTTCGACGTGGTCCGCCGGACCGCCGAGGAAGTGTTTATCCCGCTTTGCGTCGGCGGCGGCGTTCGCGGTGTGGCCGAGGTGGACAAGCTGCTCCGCTTCGGCGCGGACAAAGCCTCCATCAACACCGCAGCCGTTGCCCGGCCCGACGTCATCGACGAGATCACCCGGCACTTCGGTTCCCAGGTCCTCGTCCTGTCCGTGGACGCACGCCGGACCCGCCCCGGATCCCAGCCCACGCCGTCGGGCTTTGAAGTCACCACCCACGGCGGACGGACCGGCACCGGGATCGACGCCATCGCCTGGGCCAAGGAAGCCGCGGACCGCGGCGTGGGGGAGATCCTGCTGAACTCCATCGACGCCGACGGCACTAAGGACGGGTTCGACCTCGAACTCATCAAACTCGTCCGCGCCGCTGTCAAAGTACCCATCATCGCCTCCGGCGGTGCGGGGGAGCCGGCGCACTTCCCGCCGGCCGTCGCCGCCGGCGCTGACGCGGTCCTGGCCGCATCGATCTTCCACTGGGGCCCGGACGACATGATGTCCCAAGTCAAGAAGGCGATCCGCGAGGCCGGCTTCGAAGTCCGCTGACGGCCATTGGTTTAATGCAACGCGGAGTCACTTCCGGCCCAAAAACCTCGGTTTATTGGGCCGGAAGTGACCCCGCGTTGCTTGGTTAAAGCCCTACTTCGGCTGACTGGAGGAGGGCGACGGCGTCAGGCTGGCCTTCGAAGGTGACCAGGGCGTGGCGCGTGCGGCCGTGGGCGTGCATGAGCAGTTCGCCCGGCTCGCCAACGATTGCGACCGAAACAGGGGCCCGCTTGGCCACGTGCCGCGGGCCCGAGGGCCGGACCAGCACAATGCCGAGGTCGACGCCCCGGTACAGGATGGCGGCACGCTTCACCAGCTCATCCCACAGCGCTTCCGAATACGCCTCATCCAGTGCCCTCGGTGCCCAACGGTCCACTGCGCGGCGGACGTCTTCAGTGTGCACAAAGTATTCGATCAGGTTGGAGCTTTCGTCCAGTGCCTTGATGTTCATCGGGGACAGCGCCGGCGGGCCGGCCCGGAACGTGTTCACGAGTCCCGTGTACGCTTCGGGCGTGGTCAGCTTTGCTGCCAGCTTGGCTGTGGCCTGGTCCGATGCCTTGGCCAGGCGCTTGATGATCAGCCCGAGCCCTACAGCGGCTTTGCGCTCACGCAGGTACAGGTGCGCGGCAAGGTCCCTGGTGCGCCAGCCTTTGCAGAGTGTGGGCGCGTCAGGGCCGGCCGCAAGCAGGGTCTCGGCCAGGACTTCTCGGGACGGGTCGACGAAATGCATCACTTGTGAAACTAGCACGACACCCGCGCAGTTGGGCAGCGCGGCCACCGGTGCTGGCGTGCCGTTGTTCACACACGATTCCGGGCACGGCAAAGGCACTAGACTTGATCTGATGTCTGAGCAGCCCGCCCCCGTCCCCACCCCTGCTTCCACCCTGCCCGCAACACCTTCGCGCGGTCCTGCAGGGACTCCCGCCGCTGTACCCGCGGGCAGTCCGCTGCCGTCTGAGCTGGCCGCCGCGTTGAAGCGTGACAGCGCGGGGCTGGTAGCCGCCGTCGTGCAGCAGTACGACACCAACGAGGTGCTGATGCTGGGCTGGATGGATGACGAAGCGCTGCACCGCACCATGACTACCGGGCGGGTCACGTTCTACTCCCGCTCCCGCCAGGAGTACTGGCGCAAGGGAGACACGTCCGGGCACGTGCAGTGGGTCAAGTCCGTGGCCATGGACTGCGACGGCGACGCACTCCTGGTCCGCGTGGACCAGGTGGGCGCCGCATGCCACACCGGCACCCGCACCTGCTTCGACGGCAGGGACCTGGCAGTCAGCACCGGCCGGGCACTCTGAATTTCTTCCACTGACCGCAGTCACCCTGCTTGCAGGACAGGGTTGGCCATCCCTGCAAGCACCAGCAACAGGTGCCGGCGCAGGCCCGATAAAGCACCGGCTCCACCAGAACCAGAACCGGCCCCGACGAGAACAGGCGGAACAGCATAGCCATGCAGGACCTTGGAACCATCAGCCCAAGCCTCGAGGAGTTCCGGGAACTGGCCGGCCACAGCCGCGTCATCCCCGTCCGGCTCAAAGTACTCGCCGACGCTGAAACGCCCATCGGCTTGTACCGCAAGCTCGCCCAGGGGCAGCCCGGAACATTCCTGATGGAGTCCGCTGCCGTGGGCGGAGCATGGTCCCGCTACTCCTTCATCGGCGCCCGGTCCCGGGCCACCCTGACCACCAAGGACGGCAACGCCCATTGGCTGGGAGAGCCGCCAGTGGGAGTCCCGGTGGGCGGGAGCCCGGTGGACGCCGTCCGCGACACCATCGAAGCTTTGCGCACCGACAGGTTCAACGGCCTGCCGCCGTTCACCTCCGGCCTGGTGGGTTTCCTCGGCTGGGAAACAGTGCGCCACTGGGAACGCCTGGTCAGCCCGCCCGAGGACGACCTGCAGCTGCCGGAGATGGCGCTGAACCTCGTCACGGACATGGCGGTCCACGACAACGTGGACGGCACCGTGCTGCTGATCGCCAACGCCATCAACTTCGATGACAGTTCCGAACGCGTGGACGACGCATGGCACGACGCCGTTGCCCGGGTCAAGGCGCTGCTCACCCAAGTCAGCACTCCCGTTGCCCAGCCCGTCTCAGTGCTGGCCCCTGCCGCGCTGGACTTTGCCGCCAGCGTCCAGGAACGCTGGGACGAGGCCGAGTACCTGGCAGCCCTTGACCGCGGCAAGGAAGCAATCGTCGACGGCGAAGTGTTCCAGGTGGTGATTTCCCGCCGCTTCGAAATGGAGTGCAAGGCTTCAGCCCTGGACGTCTATCGGGTCCTGCGCAACACCAACCCCAGCCCGTACATGTACATCTTCAGCCTTGAGGACGCCGATGGCCGGGAATACTCGATCGTCGGGTCCTCGCCTGAGGCACTGGTCACCGTGACCGGTGAAGAGGTCATCACCCACCCCATCGCCGGTTCCCGGCCGCGCGGCAAAACGGTGGAAGCGGACAAGGCCCTCGCCGAGGAACTGCTCGCGGACCAGAAGGAACGCGCCGAACACCTGATGCTGGTAGACCTGTCCCGCAACGACCTTTCCAAGGTGTGCGTCGCGGGAACCGTGGATGTCACGCAGTTTATGGAGGTGGAGCGCTTCAGCCACATCATGCACCTGGTTTCCACCGTGGTGGGCCAGCTCTCGCCACAGGCCAAGGCCTATGACGTGCTGAAGGCCACCTTCCCGGCAGGCACACTGTCCGGCGCACCGAAACCCCGCGCCCTGCGGCTCCTCGACGAGCTCGAACCGCACCGCCGGGGCATCTACGGGGGAGTGGTGGGCTACCTCGACTTCGCCGGCGACATGGACATGGCGATCGCCATCCGCTCCGCACTGCTGCGCGAAGGCCGGGCCTATGTGCAGGCCGGCGGCGGCATTGTGGCCGATTCCGTGAACCCCACCGAGGCCCTCGAAACCGTGAACAAGGCCGCCGCCCCGTTGCGCGCGGTGCACACGGCAAGTTCGCTGCAGAACATCACTGCCGACTCCTTTTCCGCGGATTCTGAAGGCGCTGTATCCGGCGGGACGGACTCCTGATGCCTGGTGTCCCCCGGAACGCCGGATCGGCAGCCGGGCAAGGAATGTCGAAGAAGCGGGCGGCCACACCCGCCTGGGCCCGCAAGTCCACGCTGGTGCTGCTGGTAGCCGTCCTGGCGCTGGCAGTCTTCGGCACCACCACCCAGACGTGGATGACTGTCACGCTGGACCCCAACCAGGTGGGCCAGTCCGGTGCGGCCCAGACGGCGCTGGAGGTACAGGGCAGCAAGGCTGCCACTGCCGTCACCGCGCTGGCCCTCGTGGCCCTCGCCGGCGGGCTGGCAGCCGCAATCGCAGGCAGGATCGCCCGGTGGATCATCACTGCCATCATCCTCCTGGCCTCGGCGGGGATCGTCGCCGCTGCCGCCACTGTCCTGGCTGACCCGTTGGCGGCTGCCCAGGGTGCCATCGCCGCAGCCACCGGTGTCACGGGCAGCCAGGCTCAAGTGGCCGTCACGGCTTTCCCGGTCCTGGCCGTCGTGGCCGGCTGCCTGCTGGCCCTGGCCGCGCTGCTCATTATTCCGGCCAGCCGGCACTGGAAAACCCGGACCAAATATGACGCGCCGGCCACCGGTGGAACCGCTGCCGCGTCAGGACCGGTTGACGAAATCGACAGCTGGGACCGGCTCTCCCGCGGCGACGATCCCACGTAAACAGGCCACGGGCTGCCCCGGCCCGCCCAGCCCGGCGGCGCAATACGCGGCTGGCAGGCAAAAAATGGCAGAATATAAGCAGTATCCACCCTGAGGAGATTTTCCATGAGCAAAGCACCCGCGTCCGTTTCCAAGTCAGGCACCCGCACGGTTGCCCCCGGCGCCATTGACCACAGCCAGGAACTTGGCCACGGCAACAGCCCCGCGGCCTGGACCTGCGTCATCGTGATGCTGGTGGGTGCCCTCATCGCGTCAATCGCCTTCGTTATCGCCAGCACCCCCATCTTCATCGCAGGAGCGGGCGTGATGGTCCTCGGACTCATCCTCGGCTACATCATGCGCAAGGCAGGCTACGGCGTCGAAGGCAGCAAGCTGAAGAACTCCGGCCACTGATGGCAACTGTTCTCGATGACATCAACGCCGGTGTCAGGGAGGATATGGACGCCCGGAAACGCCTTGTTTCCCTAGCTGAACTGAAGGACATGGCCCAGGCCGCAGCACCGGCCCGTGACGCCTGGGCTGCCCTCGGTGGTCCCTCCCCGTCACGTGACCAGCTCAAAGTCATTGCGGAAATCAAGCGGCGCAGCCCTTCCAAAGGCGACCTCGCCGCCATTGGCGACCCTGCGTCACTTGCCCGGCAGTATGCCGACGGCGGTGCCTCCGTCATCAGCGTCCTCACCGAACAGCGCCGCTTCAACGGGTCCCTGGCGGACCTCGATGCCGTGCGCGCTGAGGTGGACGTGCCCTTGCTGCGCAAGGACTTCACCCTCGACGAGTACCAGATCTGGGAGGCCCGGGCACACGGCGCGGACCTCATCCTGCTGATCGTGGCCGCGCTCTCCGACGCACAGCTGAACGAGTTCTCGGCACTGAGCCGGGAACTGGGTATGAATGTGCTCGTGGAAACGCACACCGAAGAGGAAATTGAGCGGGCGGTCGCAGCCCAGGCGCGCATCATCGGAGTGAACGTGCGCAACCTGAAGACGCTCGACGTCGACCGTTCCGTTTTCGCGTCCCTCGCGGGCCTGATTCCGGCTGAGGCCCTCGTGGTTGCCGAATCGGGCGTCCGCGGCGTGGATGACGTGACGCACTACGCCGCCAGCGGCGCCAACGCAATCCTGGTGGGGGAGGCCCTGGTGAGCCACTCCACACCCCGCGAGCGGATTGCCGAGTTCACGGCGGCAGGGGCCGCCGCCATCGCCGCCCGAGGCTGACCCAGCGCCCCTGGCCACGGCAGCGTGGACAGGGGCTGGCCGCCGCCTGATGGAAATTGTTCCGGCCCACCAGCGGGAACACCACAACTTACCGAACGATCAACTTGGAACAGGACGGGACTGATGGCTGACGCACCCTCAGGAAACGCTGACAACAACGCCACGGAAGCATTCCTGCAGGGCGGCTCCCTGAAACACGCCCCGGGGCCGTACTTCGGCAGCTACGGTGGGCGTTGGATGCCCGAGTCCCTCATTGCCGCCCTGGACGAGCTCGAGGAGACGTTCGACAAGGCCAAGGACGATCCCGACTTCCGCGCCCAGGTGGCGGACCTGAACAAAAACTACTCCGGCCGGCCCTCGCTGCTGACTGAAGCCAAGCGGTTCTCGGAGCACGCCGGGGGAGTCCGGGTCTTCCTCAAGCGCGAGGACTTGAACCACACCGGTTCCCACAAGATCAACAACGTCCTGGGCCAGGCGCTGCTCGCCAAGCGCATGGGCAAAACCCGCGTGATCGCCGAGACCGGCGCGGGACAGCACGGCGTGGCCAGCGCCACCGCAGCCGCCCTGATGGGGCTTGAGTGCGTGGTGTACATGGGCGCCGAGGACTGCCGCCGCCAGGCCCTGAACGTTGCCCGGATGGAGCTCCTGGGCGCCACTGTCATCCCCGTGACCAGCGGCTCGCAGACCCTCAAGGACGCCATCAACGACGCCCTGCGCGACTGGGTGGCCAATGTTGACAACACCCACTACCTCCTGGGCACCGCCGCCGGCGCCCACCCGTTCCCGGCGATGGTCCGCTACTTCCATGAAGTGATCGGCGAGGAAGCACGCGCCCAGATCCTGGACCAGGAAGGCCGGCTCCCGGACGCCGTCTGCGCCTGCATCGGCGGCGGCTCCAACGCCATCGGCATCTTCCACGGCTTCCTGGACGATCCGTCCGTGAAGATCTACGGCTTCGAAGCAGGCGGCGACGGCGTGGAAACGGGCCGCCACGCAGCCACCATCACGCTGGGCAAGCCGGGCGTCCTGCACGGCGCCCGCTCGTACCTCATGCAGGATGACGACGGCCAGACCATCGAGTCGCACTCCATCTCCGCGGGCCTCGACTACCCCGGTGTCGGCCCCGAACACTCCTACCTGTCGGACATCGGCCGGGTCAGCTACGAACCCATCACCGACGCCGAGGCCATGGAGGCCTTCCGCCTCCTGTGCCGCACCGAAGGCATCATCCCCGCCATCGAGTCCTCGCACGCGCTGGCCGGCGCCATCAAGGTGGGTCAGCGCCTCGCTGCCGAAGCCGCTGATGCCGGCGGCACCGCGCAGGACAAGATCGTGATCGTCAACCTTTCGGGCCGCGGGGACAAGGATGTTGCCACCGCCGCCGAATGGTTCGATCTGTTGGACAAGAATTCCGCCGAGTCCGAGATCGGCAAAGAGGGGGAGCAGCTGTGAGCACTGCACAGACCACCAGCAAGTCAGCCGCGGCCATCGACAAGGCACGCGCCGAAGGCCGCGCCGCCCTCATCGGTTACCTTCCCGCCGGCTACCCGAGCGTGGAGGACACCATCGCCGCGGGCATCGCCCTGGCCGAGAACGGGGCCGACCTGATCGAAATCGGCATCCCCTACTCGGACCCCGTGATGGACGGCCAGGTTATCCAGGCCGCCACCACCGAGGCCCTGGCCAAGGGCTTCCACGTACGCCAGGTCTTTGATGTGGTGGCAGGCATCACCAGTAAAACCGACGCCGCCGTCCTGGTGATGACCTACTGGAACCCCGTGATCCGGATGGGCGTGGACGAGTTCTCCCGGCGCCTGGCGGAAGCAGGCGGCGCCGGACTCATCACCCCCGACCTCATCCCCGATGAAGCAGCGGAGTGGATGGAAGCCTCGGACAAGTACGGCCTGGACCGGGTGTTCCTGGTGGCGCCGTCCTCCACCACGGAGCGCATGCAGCGCACCGTGGACGCCAGCCGCGGCTTCGTCTACGCCGTGTCAATCATGGGTGTCACCGGCGCCCGGACCTCCGTCAGCACTGCTGCCAAGGACGTGGTGGCAGCAGCGCACGCCGCCGGTGCCGACCGTGTGTGTGTTGGGCTGGGCGTCTCCAATGCCGAACAGGTCCGCGAGATCGCGGCCTACGCCGAAGGCGTGATCGTGGGCACCGCACTGGTGGCCGCAATCCGCGACGGCGGCGTCGACGCCGTCGCCGCCCTTACCAAGGACCTCAGCACTGGCTTGACCCGGGAAACCGGCCTGACCGGGGAAGAAGCCTAATCCATGCAGACGCTCCTTCAGGCGGCGGCCCTGATGCCCGCCGGTATTCCCAGCCCGGACTGGTCCGGGTTCGATATTCCCCTGCCCTGGGGAACGCTGCGCATCCACGCCTACGCCCTCTGCATCCTGGCCGGCATAGTGGTGGGCCTGTGGCTCACGTCGGTCCGCTGGGCCAAGCGCGGCGCGCCTGAAGGCAGCGTCTGGGACATTGTGGTCTGGGCCATCCCGTTCGGCATCATCGGGGGCCGGCTCTACCACGTGGTGTCGTCGCCGGACGCCTACTTCGGCCCCGGCTTTGACGGCACCGGCGACCTCTCCCTGATCCCGCAGATCCAGCGCGGCGGCCTGGGCATCTGGGGCGCCGTGGTCCTTGGTGTGGTGGGTGCGTGGATCGGCTGCCGCCGCAGCGGCGTCAAGCTCAGCGCCTTCCTCGACGCTGCCGCCCCCGGGCTGCTGCTCGCCCAGGCCGTGGGCCGGTGGGGCAACTACTTCAACCAGGAACTCTTCGGCGGTCCTACCACGCTGCCCTGGGGGCTGCAGATCGACGCGGACAACCCCAACTTCCCGGCGGGAGTAGCCGCGGACACCCTGTTCCACCCCACATTCCTCTACGAATCGCTGTGGAACCTGGCCGGCGTCGTCATCCTGCTCGCCCTGGACCGGAAGTTCAACTTCCGCCGCAGCAGGCTGTTCTGGCTCTACGCCATGTACTACACGCTGGGCCGGGTCTGGATCGAAGCCATGCGCATCGACGATGCCGAGCAGATTTCGCTGTTCGGCATCACCACCCGGCTGAATGTCTGGACGAGCATCTTCGTTTTCCTGGCCGCTCTGGTGGCGTTCATCCTGCTGGGACTGAAGAAGCCGGCGGACGCCGAAAGCCCTTATCTTCCGGGCCGGGAACCTGCGGAAAAGCAGGATGATGCGGCCGTAACAGGCCCCGGCGATTCGGTCCGTGATACGGACCCTGTTGTCTCAGATAGTGAATCGCGTGATAATCTCCCTGATAACCAAAGCGGTTCCAGGCCCCATTCCGTCCCCGCGGAAGAGGCCTCGGCAGCACCGGCCGGCGCCAAGCCGGGACAGGATGCAACGGCTGCCGGACATTCCGGCAGTACAGCCACAGGAGCCGCACCGGAGGCCGGCACCAGCAAGTAAACCGCCGGCCCAAAGGGCAGCAGGGCCACCGCTCGAAGCTCCCGAAAACCACAGTGTCGTGGCATGGGGCCAAATCTGTACAGCATAGAGCTGCTGTCAGGTAAAGCCCTGGGCAGGGGCCTGCGTAACCGTTAGTTCAGCAGGCCGGGCTGACCTACAATTTCCAGTAAGTAACACTTTGTTGTGCCCATGTGAGCGGCGCCCGACGAGTGGGGCCAACGGTGTCCCTTCCATACGCACGATCAGGAGGAAGGACGTCTCCCATGACCCAAACTCTTCACACTCCCGGCTGGTCTGAACCGGATCAGCCTGAGACTGCCATGTCGCCGTTCAAGCGCTTCGCGGCCTTGCCGGAGGCCAGCGGGTTGTACAACCCCGAGCAGGAGAAGGACGCCTGCGGTCTTGCGATTATCGCCACCCTCCGCGGCGAACCCGGCTACGACATCGTGGACGCCGCCCTCACCGCCCTGCGCAACCTCGAGCACCGCGGTGCCGTGGGTGCGGACGAAGGCACCGGTGACGGCGCAGGCCTCCTCATGCAGATCCCGGACGAGTTCTTCCGTGCGGTCACCGAGTTCGAACTTCCCGCGCCCGGCCAGTACGTTGCCGGAACCGCGTTCCTGCCCGCCGAGCAGCGCGAAGCCGACGCCGCGAAGGCCGGCATCGAAGGCCTGGCAGCTGACGAGGGCCTGAAGGTCCTCGGCTGGCGCGAAGTGCCCATTGTGGCCGACCTCGTCGGTGCCATGGCGCGCGCCTGCATGCCCTACTTCTCCCAGCCCTTCCTGGCATCCGCCACGGGTGAGGAACTGGACCGCAACGAACTGGACTCCCGCGCCTGGCGGATCCGCAAGCGTGCCCAGAACAAGTTCGGCGTGTACTTCCCGTCGCTGTCCTCGCGGACCATCGTCTACAAGGGCATGCTCACCACCGCCCAGCTGGAGCCTTTCTACCCGGACCTCTCGGACAAGCGGTTCAAGACCAAGCTGGCGATCGTCCACTCACGGTTCTCCACCAACACCTTCCCGTCCTGGCCGCTGGCCCAGCCGTTCCGCACCATCGCCCACAACGGTGAAATCAACACCGTCAAGGGCAACCGGAACTGGATGCGCGCCCGCCAGTCCCAGCTCGCCAACCCGCTGCTGGGTGACTCACCGGAAGAGCTGTACCCCATCTGCACTCCCGGTGCCTCCGACTCCGCTTCCTTCGACGAGGTAGCTGAGCTGCTATGGCTCTCCGGCCGCCCCATCACGCACTCGATCATGATGATGATCCCGGAGGCGTGGGAAAACCACGCCACCATGGATCCGGCACGGCGTGCGTTCTACGAGTACCACTCCCTGCTGATGGAGCCGTGGGACGGCCCCGCAGCTGTTTCCTTCACCGACGGCAACCTCGTGGGCGCCACACTGGACCGCAACGGCCTGCGCCCCGGCCGCTTCTGGATCACCGAAGACGGGCTGATCGTCTTCGCCTCCGAGGTGGGCGTGATCGACGTCGAACCCTCCAAGGTGGTCAAGAAGGGCCGCGTGTCCCCGGGCAAGATGTTCCTGGTGGACACCGAAGCCGGGCGGATCATCGACGACGAAGAGGTCAAGGCCGAGGTGGCCGCCGCCAATCCGTGGGCTGAGTGGGTCAAGGACAACCTGATCGACCTCAACGAGCTTCCCGAGCGTGAGCACGTGGTCCACACGGCCGCTTCCGTGAACATCCGCCAGCGCACCTTCGGCTACACCACCGAGGAACTGAAGATCCTGCTGGGCCCGATGGCCCGCACCGGCGCAGAACCGCTGGGCGCCATGGGTTCGGACACTCCGGTGGCCGTCCTGTCCAAGCGCCCCCGGCTGCTCTTCGACTACTTCGTGCAGTCCTTCGCGCAGGTGACCAACCCGCCGCTGGACGCCATCCGCGAAGAACTTGTCACGTCGCTGACCTGTGCCATCGGCCCCAACGGCAACCTCCTGGATACCAAGCAGGTCCGCCAGCCCCAGGTCCAGCTGCCGTTCCCGGTGATCAACAACGACCAGCTCGCCAAGATCGCCAACATCGAGGACGCAGACGGCAACCGCGTGGCCATGAAGGTCCGCGGCCTCTACCGCCCCGAAGGCGGCGAGAACGCACTCCGTGCACGGCTCACCGAAATCTGCGAGCAGGTTTCCGGCGCCATCAACCGCGGCGTGCAGTACATCGTGCTGTCCGACCGCGACTCCAACGCACAGTGGGCGCCCATCCCGTCCCTGCTGCTGGTCAGCGCCGTACACCACCACCTGCTCCGCAGCGCCAACCGCACCAAGACGGCCCTGGTGGTCGAGGCCGGCGACGTCCGCGAGACGCACCACGTGGCTGTGCTCATCGGTTACGGCGCCTCCGCCGTCAACCCGTACCTGGCCATGGAATCCGTGGAGCAGCTGATTGCTGCCGGCGACGTCACCGGCGTCACCGCGCAGGACGGCGTCTACAACCTCATCAAGGGCCTGGGCAAGGGCGTCCTGAAGATCATGTCCAAGATGGGCATCTCCACCGTGGCGTCCTACACCGGCGCGCAGACGTTCGAGGCACTGGGCCTCGGCCAGGAGCTGGTGGACGAATTCTTCGCCGGCACGCACTCCCAGCTGGGCGGCGTGGGCTTGGACGTCATCGCGGCCGAAGTTTCCGCGCGGCACCAGATGGCCTACCCCGAGGGCGGCATCGAGCAGCCCCACCGCCCGCTCCTGGGCGGCGGCGAATACCAGTGGCGCCGCGACGGCGAGCCGCACCTGTTCAACCCGGAGACGGTCTTCCGGTTGCAGCACGCCACGCGTGAGCGCCGCTACGACATCTTCAAGGCCTACACCAAGGGCGTGGACGACCAGTCCCAGAACCTGATGACCCTGCGCGGTCTGCTCAAGTTCAAGAACGAGCGACCCGCGGTTCCGCTCGAGGAAGTGGAGCCCGTCTCCAGCATCGTCAAGCGGTTCTCCACAGGTGCCATGAGCTACGGCTCCATCTCCCAGGAGGCCCACGAGACGCTGGCCATCGCCATGAACCAGCTGGGCGGCAAGTCCAACACGGGTGAAGGCGGCGAGGACGTGGACCGCCTGCTCGATCCCAAGCGCCGGTCCGCCGTCAAGCAGATCGCGTCCGGCCGCTTCGGCGTCACCAGCCTCTACCTGACCAACGCCGACGACATCCAGATCAAGATGGCGCAGGGCGCAAAGCCCGGCGAAGGCGGCCAGCTGATGGCGCAGAAGGTCTACCCCTGGGTGGCCCGCACGCGGCACTCGACCCCCGGCGTCGGACTCATCTCCCCGCCCCCGCACCACGACATCTACTCCATCGAGGACCTCGCGCAGCTGATCTACGATGCCAAGCGCGCCAACCCCTCGGCCCGCGTGCACGTCAAGCTCGTCTCGGAAGTCGGGATCGGCACCGTGGCGTCCGGCGTGACCAAGGCGAAGGCCGACGTCGTGCTCGTTTCCGGCCACGACGGCGGAACCGGCGCCTCGCCGCTGAACTCACTCAAGCACGCCGGTGTCCCGTGGGAGCTCGGCCTGGCCGAGACCCAGCAGACGCTGATGCTCAACGGCCTGCGCGACCGCGTGGTGGTGCAGGTTGACGGCCAGCTCAAGACCGGCCGCGACGTGGTGATTGCCGCGCTGCTCGGCGGCGAAGAGTTCGGGTTCGCCACCGCACCGCTGGTGGTGGAAGGCTGCATCATGATGCGCGTCTGCCATCTGGACACCTGCCCCGTGGGTGTGGCCACGCAGAACCCGGAACTGCGGGCACGCTTCACCGGCAAGCCGGAGTTCGTGGTCAACTTCTTCGAGTTCCTTGCCGAGGAAGTCCGCGAGATCCTGGCCGAGCTGGGCTTCCGCAGCCTGGAAGAGGCCATCGGCCACGCCGAGGTCCTCGATGCCCGCGAGGCGATCAACCACTGGAAGGCCGACGGCCTGGACCTGGACCCCATCCTGCACGGGCTGGAGTTCGACGACGACGCCCCGCTGCGGAACATGACCGGCCAGAACCATGAACTGGACAAGCACTTCGACCAGCGGCTCATCACCATGGCCACCGAGGCCCTGACGGACCGCAGCCCGGTGAAGATCTCCGTTGACGTGATCAACACGGACCGTTCGGTGGGTACCATGCTGGGCCACGTGGTCACTAAGACGTTCAGCACGGACGTCCTGGCCACGGACACCATCGATGTGACCCTCAGCGGCACGGCCGGCCAGTCCCTGGGCGCCTTCCTGCCCGCAGGCATCACCTTGCGGCTGTTCGGCGACTCGAACGACTACGTGGGCAAGGGCCTTTCCGGCGGCCGCATCATCGTCCGGCCGGACCGCACCAATGTGTTCAAGGCTGAGACGAACGTCATCGCCGGCAATGTGATCGGTTACGGCGCCACCAGCGGCGAGATGTTCCTGCGCGGCCAGGTGGGCGAACGCTTCCTGGTCCGCAACTCGGGTGCCACCGCCGTCGTCGAAGGCATCGGCGACCACGGCTGCGAGTACATGACCGGCGGCCAGACGCTGATCATTGGCCGCACCGGGCGCAACTTCGGTGCCGGCATGTCCGGCGGCACCGCCTACGTCCTGGACCTGGACACTGCCAAGGTCAACAAGGACGCACTGCAGTCCGGTGAGCTCCAGCTCCGTGAGCTGGACGCCGAGGACCGCGACATCGTGCACGGCCTGCTGGTCAAGCACGTTGAAGAAACTGACTCCCAGCTGGCGGCGCGCCTCCTCGAGAACTTCGATGACACCGCTGCCCGCATTACCAAGGTGCTGCCGCGGGACTACGCGGCCGTGCTGCAAACCCGCCTCGACGCCATTGAAGAGGGCCTGGACCCCGACGGCGAAGAAGTGTGGTCTCGAATCCTGGAGGTAACCGGTGGCTGATCCACGCGGATTTTTGAAAGTACGTCAGCGTGAAACCCAGCCGCGCCGTCCCGTTCCGGTCCGCATCATGGACTGGAAGGAAGTGTACGAGGCACAGGAAAAGGGCACGCTGAAAGCGCAGGCCGGCCGCTGCATGGACTGCGGCGTCCCGTTCTGCCACCAGGGCTGCCCGCTGGGCAACCTCATTCCCGAGTGGAACGACCTCATGTGGCGGGACAAGGGCGAGGAAGCGATCGAGCGGCTCCACGCCACGAACAACTTCCCCGAGTTCACCGGCCGGCTCTGCCCCGCTCCGTGCGAGGCGTCCTGCGTGCTGGGCATCAACCAGCCCGCCGTCACCATCAAGCAGGTGGAAGTTAGCATCATCGACGAAGCCTGGGACAACGGCTGGGTCAACCCCCTGCCGCCGGCACGACTTTCCGGTAAGACGGTTGCCGTCGTCGGCTCCGGCCCTGCCGGCCTGGCCGTCGCGCAGCAGCTGACCCGGGTGGGCCACACCGTGGCCGTGTACGAGCGGGACGACAAGATCGGGGGCCTGCTGCGGTACGGCATCCCCGATTTCAAGATGGAAAAAGAGCAGGTTGACCGCCGCATCGAGCAGATGAAGTCGGAAGGTACCCGCTTCCGCACCGGTGTTAACGTGGGCACGGACGTGACCTGGGAGCAGCTGCGCAGGCGCTACGACGCCGTCGTGGTGTGCACCGGTGCCACGGTTCCGCGCGACCTGCCCATCCCCGGACGCGACCTGGACGGCGTCCACTTCGCCATGGATTACCTGGTGCCGGCCAACCGCGTTGTCGCGGGGGAGCAGGTGGAGAACCAGATCCACGCGCAGGGCAAGCACGTGGTGATCTTGGGCGGCGGCGATACCGGAGCGGACTGCCTGGGCACGGCCCACCGCCACGGCGCTGCGTCCGTGACCACCCTCGCCATCGGCAAGCAGCCGCCGGCCGAGCGTGCCAGCCACCAGCCCTGGCCGACGTTCCCCACCTTGTTCGAAGTTGCCAGCGCGCACGAGGAAGGCGGCGAGCGGACCTACCTTGCCTCCACCGTGGAGTTTGTGGGCGAAAACGGCAAGCTGACCGGCGTCAAGGTTGCCGAGACGGAATTCGTGGACGGCAAGCGCCTGCCCAAGGCCGGCACCGAGCGGATCATCCCCGCTGACCTGGTATTCCTCTCCCTGGGGTTCACCGGTGCGGAGCCTGCGGGCATCACCGAACAGGTGCACGCCGAATTCGACGGCCGCGGCAACGTGTCCCGCGACGGCTACTACATGACCAACACTGAAGGCGTTTTTGTGGCCGGTGACGCTGGCCGTGGACAATCCCTCATTGTGTGGGCCATCGCCGAAGGACGCGCCGCCGCCGCAGCCGTGGACAAGTACTTGATGGGCAGCACCATCCTGCCCGCACCCGTGGCCCCCACCGACCGGGCCATCGCCGTCCTCTAGAGCTGCACCGAGGGTTCACCTCGTCGACAACTTAACCAATGCAAGAGACCAATAGGGTAGGTATATGAGACGCGCAAAAATTGTGGCTACGTTCGGCCCGGCAATTGCCAGCTACGAAAACACCCTCGCGGTGCTGGAAGCCGGCGTTGACGTCGCCCGCATGAACATGAGCCACGGCGACTACTCCGTGCATGACAACACCTACGAAAATGTCCGGAAGGCAGCCGCCGATCTTGGCAAGGCTGTGGCCATCATGGCCGACCTGCAGGGACCCAAGATCCGCCTGGGCCGGTTCGTTGACGGCCCGCACGCCCTCGCCGTCGGTGACACCTTCACCATTACCACCGAGGACGTTCCCGGCACCAAGGACATCTGCTCCACCACGCTGAAGAGCCTCACCGAGGACGTCAATGTGGGAGATGCGCTGCTGATCGACGACGGCAAGGTGGCCCTGCGTGCCACGGCAGTCGACGACGTCAAGGTGGTCGCCGAGGTGACTGTTGGCGGCATGGTGTCCAACAACAAGGGCATCAACCTGCCGGGTGTGGCTGTCAACGTCCCCGCGCTGAGCGAAAAGGATGAGGACGACCTCCGCTGGGCCATGCGCCGCGGTGTTGACCTGGTGGCACTGTCCTTCGTGCGCGACGCCTCCGACATCCGGCGCGTCCACGAGATCATGGACGAAGAAGGCCGCCGCGTGCCGGTGATCGCCAAGATCGAAAAGCCGCAGGCCGTGGAGCAGCTGCCCGAGATCATCGACGCGTTCGACGCCATCATGGTGGCCCGTGGCGACCTTGGTGTGGAGCTTCCGCTGGAGGAAGTGCCGATCGTGCAGAAGCGCGCTATCGAACTGGCGCGCCGCTGGGCCAAGCCGGTCATCGTGGCAACCCAGGTGCTGGAATCCATGATCGACAACCCGCGCCCCACCCGCGCCGAGGCATCCGACTGCGCCAACGCCGTGCTTGATGGTGCGGACGCCGTAATGCTGTCGGGTGAGACCAGCGTGGGCAAGTACCCGATCGAGACCGTCAAGACCATGGCCCGGATCATCGAATCCACCGAGGTCCACGGCCTGGAGCGCGTCCCCCCGCTGGGCACCAAGCCCAAGACCCGCGGCGGCGCCATCACCCGTGCCGCCGTCGAAATCGCCGATCAGCTGGACGCCAAGTACATCTGTGCGTTCACCCAGTCCGGCGATTCCGCACGCCGCCTGTCACGCCTGCGGCCGATCAAGCCCGTCTTCGCGTTCACCCCGGTGGAGCAGGTCTGGAACCAGCTGGCGCTGACCTGGGGCATCCAGCCGGTGCTGGTGCAGATGGTGGACCACACCGATGCCATGACCGCGCAGGTTGACCGCAGCCTCGAGGAAATGGGACTCGTCGAGGACGGTGACCTGGTGGTCATCGCCGCCGGTTCGCCTCCCGGAAAAGCCGGTTCCACGAACTCCCTGAAGGTGCACAAGGTAGGCGACCTCGCCGACTCCACGCGCGCCGGTGAAGTCACCAGCAACAAGGAAAAGCTCGGCCCCTGGCCGGAAAGAAAGAAGAAGGCGTAAGCTTTCTAACACTGAAAAGGACCCCCGCCGGTTGGCGGGGGTCCTTTTTGGTTTGGTCTCTCCGGTGATTGAGCCGGGGCCCCGACCGCTGGGTTCCCTGGCCGAGCTTGCGAGGCTAGGGGGCGGTTGGGGAGCGAAATCCCGCGGAGTTCGACAGGCTCAATCCGTCGGCGTTAGTTGACCTGGTTGATGATCGTTTCGGCCACTTCGCGCATGCTCAGGCGGCGATCCATGGAGGTCTTCTGGATCCAGCGGAAGGCCTCGGGCTCGGTGAGGCCCATCTTGGTGGTGAGCAGGCTCTTGGCGCGCTCCACGAGCTTGCGGGTGGCGAACTGTTCCTGGAGGTCGGAGACTTCGCTTTCGAGGGCCTTGATCTCCTCGTGGCGGGAGAGTGCAATCTCAAGCGCAGGGATGAGGTCAGCGGGGGTGAAGGGCTTCACCACGTAGGCCATGGCTCCGGCGTCGCGGGCGCGCTCCACGAGTTCCTTCTGGCTGAAGGCCGTCAGCAGGACCACGGGGGCGATGCGGGCCTTGACGATCTTTTCGGCTGCGGAAATGCCGTCCATGACGGGCATCTTGACGTCCATCAGGACCAGGTCCGGCTTCAGTTCCTCGGCCAGCTGGACGGCCTTCTCGCCGTTGTCTGCTTCGCCGATGACGTCATAGCCTTCGCCGCGCAGGATTTCGATGATGTCGAGGCGGATGAGGGTTTCATCCTCGGCCACAATGACGCGGCGCGCCGGCTGGGACGATGGTTTTGACTCCGTCTGTTCAGTCACGGGATCTCCTTGGAAAGGTACGGCGGGGACATCACTATCTTAGGTGTGCGCCCGGTCCAGTACTTGATCTGCATGGTCGGTTGCGGCGTCGGCGGCGCGATTCTGGAATTCAGCCTATCTGCATGTAGAGTAATTCCGCGTACGTGAAGCGATCGCGTTGCTCACAATCAGCTGTGGGCGTAGCCTTTTGCTTCACGTAATCCGCGCCCGAGTGGCGGAATTGGCAGACGCGCCGCACTCAAAATGCGGTATCGAAAGGTGTGTGGGTTCGAGTCCCACCTCGGGCACAGTGTTTTCGCAGGTCAGAGGCCTGTTTCATCTTTGAGTGTTGACAAAACCGCCCAAAGTGTTGACAGCGGCGTACCGTTTTTGTGTGGCAAGCATTCGAAAACGCACCAAAAAAGACGGCTCATCGTCCTACATGGTGTTGTGGCGGGACCCGAAGAGCCGCGAGCAGCAGGGGATCACTGTTCCTACCCTCGTCGAAGCCGAGATGCTGAAGAGACTTCTGGACGCCAACGGCCAGTCCTTCGAAATCGCGCAGCACGCCATCCTCTCCAACGAGAAGCGCACACCGACCGTTGCCGAGGTTATTCAGGAGCACATCGATCTTCTGATCCGGCCATCGAGCGGAACCACGAAGACGTACCAGACCATGCTGGACCTTCATGTCCGGAACGTCATCGGCCACGTACCGGTGGACAAGCTCGATTACCGCTTGATCGCCCATTGGGTGAAGTCAATGATGGCCAAGGGCAAAGCGCCGAAGACGATCCATAACGTGCATGGCTTGATTTCGGCCGCTATGAACACCGCAGAGATGCTCGGCTACATTGCGCGGAACCCCTGCCGTGGGGTGCAGCTCCCCAACATAGAAAAGGCCGAGGACGAGGCCATGTTCCTCACCCATGCGGAGTTCAGCCTCATCATGGAAGGGATGGGGGAGCGCTACAAGGCCTTCACCAACTTCCTGGTCATGACGGGTACCCGCTTTGGCGAGGCCACTGCCCTGACTGTGGCGGACGTTGATCTGCTGTCCAAGCCACCTACCGCCAGGATAAACAAGGCATGGAAACGAGACGGCCAGAACCAGTACTACATCGGGGCGACGAAGACAGGTGCCGGTAAGCGCACCATCGGGCTGAACCCCGCGCTGGTGGAGCTGCTGATCCCGCTGGTCGCGAGCAGGCCTGGAAAGGAGTTGGTGTTCACGACACCCAAGGGTGGCCGCATCATCCACAAGCTGTACTGGCACCACTACTGGGTCCCAGCCGTTCGAACGGCCCAGGCTATCGGCCTCACTAAGAACCCGCGGATCCACGACCTCCGTCACACTCACGCGTCCTGGCTGATCCAGGATGGTGTGCCATTGTTCACCATCTCACGCCGGCTGGGGCACACCTCCACGCGGACTACAGAGCAGGTCTACGGGCACTTGATGCCGGAGGCCCTGCAGGCTGGTGCTGACGCGACTGAGCGGTCGATAACGGCTTTCCTGCGATGAAGGGGGACTAGTCAGCATGGCGGAATTTCTGTCCCCGGGTTCGCCTGCCCGGCGCAGCCCGAGTCATGTAGGTCGGTCTCCAAGCCGTCATGAAAGTGAAAAGCACCGCCTTCCCTTTGGAGATCCCGTGGAGATCGAATTCTTTGAACCCGCAGAAGCAGCCGCGCTCATGCGCTGCACCGAATCATGGCTCCGCGACGGCGCCACCAGCGGACGCTTCCCGCACGCATGCTGGGGAAAGGGAAAGATCATTTTCACTTCCGAACACATCCTGGAAATCGCAAAGTTGAGCGAGATCCTTCCCGGCAGCACCGGTTCCCCGCTCTCCGGCAGTGGGCCCGTGACGAAGGAGAGGCTCATCGGTACCCGGTCCAAAGTCAGATTGGCTACGGCGCGTTGAGTAAGCGTGAGATCTCCCGTGAGAGCCAAGGTTTGAACAGGTGAGGCAACCAGTGGCACCCGAAGCGGACTGGCGCAGAGTACTAAGGGCGCGGACGTGTGGCAGGCAGCACGGACTGAGTTACCCGCGGCAGGTGGTGGTCGAAGCTAGCGTGGAACAACGCCTCAATGACCAGAAGGACCATGAAGACCATCTGTTCTCCCGCCAAAGGCCTGGCCGCTGTTACCGCGATGATGCTGGCTGGGTCATTAGTGGGTTGTGATGCTGCAGCCAACGCCCTTGAGATCATCGACCCTGCCCCAGGCATCGGTGCCTCGAGTACGGTGGATCCGGCTACTGCTGCCGACGCCCTCGTCCAGCTGGAGACAATTCAGGTTAAGGGTCGCGCGCCAAAAACTGGTTATACCCGCGATGAGTTTGGACCGGCCTGGGCGGACACGGACCGCAATGGCTGCGACACTCGCAACGACATCCTCGCCCGTGACCTGACCGACGAGACGTTCAAGCAAGGCACCAACAACTGCGTGGTCATGACAGGAGTCCTGGCCGATAAGTACACCGGCACCATGATTACCTTCACGCGCGGCCAGGACACCAGCTCCGATGTCCAGATCGACCATATCGTTTCCCTTAGCGATGCCTGGCAGAAGGGCGCCCAGCAGCTCAACGTTGACCAGCGCAAGGAACTCGCCAACGACCCCCTGAATCTCATGGCCGCCGACGGCCCCACCAACGGGGCCAAAGGTGACAAAGATGCAGCAACGTGGCTTCCGCCGAACAAGGCCTTCCGATGCGAGTACGTCGCCCGCCAAACTGCCGTTAAGGCCAAATACCGGCTCTGGGTCACACAAGCCGAGCACTACGCAATCGTCGGCCTTCTTAAGGGCTGCAAATAAATTCCCCATGGAGGGCGACGAAGCCATTGGGCGGGCCGCCGACAGCAGTGGGGTACAGACATTTGCCGGTGCTGATGGGGCACGTACGAAAAAGCGTGTACCTAGTGGCCGTAGCCGCCGGCATTCTGGAGGGCTATAGCGTCGTCGGTCGGTCGCTCACCGCAACACCGGAGCGCTCGAAGGAGCGCCTCGTCCAATGCCCCAGGACAGCTGGCCCAATGCGGTCAGCCGGCCCATCCCACGGTGCCCCGCGTCGCCGAACCTTGGCCGAGGGCTGACCTCCCACTACAGTCAGGAGAAGTTGCGGTCTGACTGGCTCTACGAGGACCTGGCCGCAAAATGGGAACTGACCGTTGAGACTGGGAGACCGAACAGTCCAGCGATCCGGCGCCTCCAAGCCCGATCCGGTACATCAGCGCCCCTTCCGGATTCGAGCTGGCTCCCTGCTCCTGATGGCGGTCGCTGGGTCCTCTGCAGGCCAGCCTGACCCTGCATGTAGGATTTGTCCACTGGGACACTAAGGAGACCACCATGGGGCTTATCCGCAAGACATTCAGCATCGGCCTGACCGGCGGGTTGATCGGGTACAGATCCAGAGTCGAGAAGGTGGAGCGGGACATCCGGCAGACTTCCAAGGCAACCCGGCAGACGGCGGGCGCCTCACGGCAGCAGAACGTTCTAATTGAGCGCCAAAACGAGCTGATCGCACAGCAGACCGACGCCATCATCAGGCAGCAGCAGCAATTGATCGAACAGCAGGCCGCAGCCATGCGCAAGCAGGAAGAGGAGCTGAGGACGCTGCAGGGCGTCAGCGGTGTTCCCTCTGCCGCCGCGGCAGAGGATGCGGAGCTTGAGCGGGCCCGCCGGGCTGCCTTCGGCGCATTGAGCGCCCACGAGGAATCGCAGCGAAAGCTCGGCGAGAAATAGGGCAGCTGCAGCCGGTCACGGACGGACAGGATGGCGCACGCTGTTCCGTGCTACCGAGACAGCCCCTCGACGGACTAGGATTGGTGGTTAGCCACCTCTCCAGCTCGCGCGACTCACTGGTCTGGGAAATAGGTTGAGAAGACCGTCTACGCCTAAACGGAAAGAGGCCCCGCCGACTGATACCGGGGCCACTTTGCTGTCCAGCGTGTGTGCGATCGCAGCGCGTACCGGGCGGACGAACCGCACGAGTCCCGCGGCCGGCAGTGCCCCGCCGAAAGGTCGCGGGCCGGACGACGGCCGAAGTTGTAGAAGGCGTGGCGCGGTTCCGGTGGACCCTGCCGATCTCGGCGAGGACCTTTCGCTGCTTCCAAGTCCGGTCGACGGGAACGGCGCGGCCTCCGATGGCGCTGATCGTGAACGTTTAGCTACTTATCCTGGTCGGTGGGAAAGCCAGCACAGGACTGAAACTAAAACACTTCGGAGACCAGTTTGAACTCGACCTTCTTGGCGTCTGCAGTCAGCCTCGCACCCGATACGGCCGAGGAAGCAATCCTCACCGTTCCGGGCACGGTGGGAGGTCTGGTGGATTGGGCACAGCCGCTCGTCGCTAAATGAGCTGCATCCAGCGACGCCGTCATCGAGGAGGACTAGGGTTCCCTGTCGATTCTGCTGTTGCGTGCCCCGATGAAGTCAATGCTGGCCTGTAGATAGCTGAGGTACTCGTCCTTGTTTTTCGGAACGGCCGGCGTTTTGAAGTCATCGAACGGGTGGAAGAACCGGACGGTACCGTCATCCTGCAAGAGGTCCTGCAGTAGGAAGAATTCGACGTACCCCTTGAAGTCTCCGAACAGCTTGAAAAATTCCTCGTACCTGAGCAGCACCTTTCCCAGCGGGTTCGGCTGGCTGCCAAGATAGTGGCGCCGGATGCACTCCACGGTCAGGTCCGGGCGATCGGCGATTTTGGCGAGGAATCCCCGTGCGCCATTGATCGTCATCATTCCGCCGACCCTGTTGGACGGAAACACGATGGCGCTGCCAACCGTGTAGCCGGGCCATTTCGGCAGCTCATCGTCCGGGATCTCGCGTATGACACGCCGAGCCCGCTTCTGCAGCCTGGTGGTGAAGCCGTCACTGGCGAGGAAAAAGTCACCCAGGGAGGAGTGGTGCTCCAGGTGGTGACGTACCGGTGACAGGTCGAAGTGCCCTCCAGTGGGCAACGCCTTACCCCACAGCAGCTGTTGGTACCTGCGCATGGTGGGGCTATATCGGTCCGGGTCTTTGCCATCCGGAGTGTCTGAATGAAAGTCGAAGGTTGTATCGATTCCCCTCATCGAACGGCACTTCCGAATACGTTGAAATGAGCGTCTTTCTTGTCCATTGGTTCCCCTATTTGTCGACCACTGCCTGAACTTTTCTTCTGATCGTGAGCGTACCTGCAGAACAGCCATCTCGGGGTGGAGGCTTTCCCGAGGGATCGGATGGGCCGTTCTGAAGCCGTAGCGGATTCGGTGCGCGAAGTGGTGAGAGGCCCGGGAACACCTACGCATGTTGGGGACTCCTGCAACGGAACGAGCCCGATTAGCACCTTCCTAGGCCTGATAACCATCTGCCAAACGGGGCCCGGCCTATGCTGCCGGTCGTATGGGCGCTCATCACCCCGCTACTCAAGCAGGTCAACGCGAAGCTTGCCGGTGATGCCAAAGAGGACGAGGTGCTGGTCGTTCCTGACGCTCTTGAGGGTCTGCCTCCGTAACGTAAGCGGCCAGTGACAGCCCCTACAGCGCTTCGGCGATCCTGCGGTTTCGCGCCCGGATGAAATCGTTGCTGGCCTGCAGATACCGAAGGTAGTCAGGCTTGCTTTTCGGTACGGCCGGCGTCCTGAAATCAGCGAACGGGTGGAAGAACCGGATGGCCCGGCCGTCATCCTCTACGAGGTCCTGCAGCAGGAAGAAATTGACGTACCCGCGGAAGTCCCCGAACAGGTCGAAGAAATCCTTATACCTGAGCAGGACCTTTGCCAGCGGGTTCCGCTGCACTCCGAGATAGTGGCGGCGGATGCACTCCAAGGTCAGGTCGGGGCGGTCGGCGATATTAGCGAGAAACCCGCGTGCACCATTGATGGTCTGTTTTCCGTCTACCGTGTTGGCCGGAAAGACGATGGCACTGCCGACTGTGTAGCCGGGCCATTTCGGCAGCTCGTCATCAGGGATCTCACGTATGACGCGCCCCGCCCGTTTCCCCAGCCTGGTGGTAAAGGCGTCACTGGAGAGGGAAAAGACGCCCCGGGAAGATCGGTGCACGAGGTACCTGCGAGGTTCTGGCGCAAGGTCAAAGCGCCCTCCGGTGGGTAACTCTTTGCTCCACAGCAGCTGGTGGTATCGTCGCAGCGTCGGACTGTACTTGTCGGGGTCCTTGCCATCCGAGTCTGAATGCAAATTGAAACTCGGGTCAATGCCTTCGGTCATTTTTACTGCCCCTGGAGCCCCGTTTTGAATCCGACGTGTGGATTCCACTGCTCGTCAGCGTACCGTCAGAACAGCACTTTGGATGAGGTCTACGCGACAGGCTACTAGGGGAGGGCGCACTGGCCTCAAGCCGCAGCGGACTTACGGTGCACCAACTCGGCGAGTCCATCCTCGCCGACATCCCGGACAACGGGTTGGTGGGAAGCGCGGAAACACCTCCGCATGTTCCTCAGTGAAGCCCCCGTTCGCGGGGCTCACTTTCGTCGAGAAGATCGTCCACGCTGAGCAGCTGTGGGAAGTAAAAGATCGGCGCCGCAGCCAGCCAGTTTTTCACCTCGCGCCGCAAGGCAGCAGCAGGGCTTGTCCGCCTCGCCGAACGCCGGATAAACCAGGGTCGGACACTGAATTGCACCGTCCTGCGCCTCGACAATGAGGACAAGCCCGACTGGGAAACGCCAGCTACGACGTAGCCCAGGTCTTCGCCGCCACCGGCTATCCGGCAGGTGGTACCGACGGGGTTTCGTGCAGTCACCATCGACTGCATCGAGGCAATCCTTACCGTCTAAGCGGTGTTGTTGGCGGCCCCGGGTTAGAAGCCGCAGACCTCGGAGACGGTGGCTGCCGGGTCGCTGATCCTGGACCCCGCCGACTGCATGACCTCCTTGCCTTCTGGCGCAACCCCAGCGATCGTGCCAAACAGCTTACAAAGCCTGCTGCCCTACGGGATTCAGGCATCGTCACCCAGTATGAATGTTCGCAAAAAAGGATGGCTGAGCTGCTGGCACGCCTCTGACCAGCCCCTTCAACCATTGGCAGGGCCTGATGCCGTCGCGAAGGTGTGTACGCCTCTCCTCGCTGCAAGGAGCCTTTAGGAGAGTCAACGGAAGCGACGTCTCAACGGCACGCCGTTGTCGCGGTCAAGGTGGGGCCACATGCGCAGCGGTAACAGCTGTAGTTATCGCCAGGGCTGGGCCGAGCTTGTTGGGTTCGAATGCGCGCCGCTAGGTTACGGGTTTCAAGCCATTCATTGACCTCTCCGCGCTGGACTGCGTTACCCGCGCTGAAGACCTCAAGACGCCGACTCTGATAAAGCGTGGCATCGACGACGAACCGACACTGGTCGCAGTCTCTGAACGATTCGCCGACCCACGACCCCGCCCGTTCAGTTGGTTCGCTTCGATTTTCCGGGGCATTCACTTGAGTGGAACGGCGATACCGAGAAGTGGGAGTCGTCCGTTACGCACGGCCTGAAGTCGCTGCCCGCCGGCTGAAACGTGGCCGCAAGGTCCGCAAGTTCCTTTTCGACCATATCCCGCCGCGCTTCATACATTCCCGACCCGAGGATGACTACGCCTGCCTCGGATAGAACACTGAGGTGTTTACGGACAGTGGAAGCAGACAAGGTGAGGGTTGCAGTAATCTCATTGCACTTCGCCGGACCATGGGTGATCAAATAGCGAATGAGGCGGCTTCGCGTCCGGTTCATCAAGATGTTCGCCATGGAGACCACAATCAGGTGACGAGGGAACGGCTGTTGCCCGCTGTAGACGGGTCTACAGCAACACGATACGCTCCTCAAGATACTGATGGAAGAACGTAACGCTTTTCATTGCATGTGGAGATGGTCACGACAATACTGGGCAACAATTAGTGCTCGCTGACGATAGTCATGTCAGGGCTGGGAGGTGCATTGTGTCCGGAGGCGACGAAGGTCTCACAGGCGCGGAACTGTCTCCCCAAGCCGAGCTTGCACGCCGTTTGAACCTGTTGCTCGATGTTGTTGTTGCCGAGCGAGGACAACCCGTCACCTTCCGTGAAGTCCAGGAAAAGCTGGAAGACAAAGGGATCAAACTTTCCAGGGCCCGTTGGTTCTACATGAAGGACGGAACCGGAAGGCTGGTGAGCGACCCGGAGCTTCTTGGCGCCTTGTGCGAGATCTTCAACGTAGATCCCGCATATTTGCTAGGTAGCAACGACCCAAACCTTCCCGAGCGCATCGATTCCCAGCTTGAGTTTGTGAAATCTCTTCGCGCCGCGAGAGTAAAGACGTTCGCTGCCCGCACCCTAGGTGACGTGTCGCCAGAGACGCTTCGGGCGATCACAGAGTACTTGAATAAGGACATCAGCCGTCGGCCAGAAGGGGAGAGGGCCGAGGCCAGTCCGCAGTTGCACGCGGATGAGGCGCCAGAACGCCCCGAATAATCTCGGGCTCACCATTTCAGCGCGCTGCGGTTACTGTTCCAGCAAGTACTTAAGGTGAGCGTCGAGCAGTTCCTTGATCCGGAGTGGGTTCGCCGAGTACCGCGGTGACCGCCCGTGCCTACGTCCAGGCTCGACGTCGACTATCACCACTCCTGCCTCTTCGAGTGCGGCCAGATGCTTGGCCACGCTGGGATCGCCCGCGCTGACAGCGGCGACAATGTCGCCGCGCGTGGCAGGCCCACTGGCCGTGAGGAATCGAAGAATTTCGTTTCGCGCTCGGTTGCCGAAGGTTGCGACGGCAGCCTCGACGTCGGCCGACCAGGCGGCGTCGTGAGGCTGCGTAATTCTCGGCATACCGTCATTCTTCCCGAAGGTAGCGCAAAAAGTAAGAACAGCACTCTTGACGATACTTTAGTTATCTTCGACAATAATTCCTATACCTTCTTCTGGCCGTTGTTGGATCTTCAGATCCACTAACTGGGGTGGCCGATTGCGCGACTCTGAGAACTACTCGATCTGAACAGTCAAAGCGGTGAAGCCATGGAAATTGAAGCCGAGGCGTATCAATCTACAAAGGGATCAGAGACGGTCGCTGACGTTGACGTCTCATTGCGAAGCGCACCGCCGCCGGGAGAACCCGTCATCCAGATCGACCGCATCATGGTCGCGGTTGATGGGGTGCACCGCTACGTCGTTTCTCGGCTCGCGCGGATTGGGCGATCCTGCGATGTCGACGACGTCATGCAGGACATCCGAGTGGCCGTTTGGGACGGAGTTGCGCGGGGACGCTACCGGGAACTGCCCGGCATCCCGTTTGAAGCGTGGGTCCAAGGTGTCTGCAACAAGATCTGCGCTGCCCATATCCGGCGCGAGCTTAGCCATCAAACGTTGCCCCTGCTTGTCGACTTCACGACGACGGAAAGCTCGCCGCAGCTTCTTGCTATCGTCCATACTGGGGCGGCGGGAAACGACGTCGACAACTATGTTGATCAAGCTTGGGCACACGCCATGCTGGGCCTGGTCCAGCGTAGCGTCAGTGAGGACACCTGGAGACTAGCCGTATCCAGCCTTACAGGGCCGAGGCACTACGGACCTCCGTCTCCGAAGGACCGGCGGAGATGGCATGCCGTAACCGTCGTTCGGCAGACGGCCAAAACTATCAACACGGCCTTGAACTGCCACCCCGAACCAGGAATAGGCGTCGACGATCTCTGCCGCTGCGCTGCCAACTGCCTTCCCACAAACGTCCTCCGGACCGTCGCGGAGACTATTGTCCGTCCGGGACTTCGAGGACTGGACAGGTCCGTCCAGATGGCTGCTCTGGCTTGTGAGCTCGGCGTCACCGAGAGATACATCGCGGTGAATATCGGATTTGCCCGCCAGCTGTACCAGGCAGCTTGGCGCGTGCTTCAGCACGAAGTGAACAAACCGGCTCTTTAGTCATGGTTGTCGTTCACCGGAGTTGGCTATGAATTGGTTCCGTAGAGTTGGCCGCCGGGAGTGGTTGGCGGCCGGGCTGGTTGTCCTGCTCATGATTGGTGCAGTCTTCCTGCTTTGGCCTGCCGGCAGCCCCAGTGGATCGCTCCCGCCGACCACGTCCGTAACCGTGCTTCCAACGGCGAAGCCATCAGTTACATCCACCGCACCCGGCAGTAGGTCCGGTGTTGCGGACGAGGCGATCGTTACGGCGGAGGCAACGCCGGACGTTCTGCCACGTACCCGCGATTACCGGGCGCTCGCTCTAGCGGCAGCAAAGGGCATCTATAGCTGGGACAGCCGTTCGTCGTCGTACTCGGATGTATATTCCAAGGTGCGGTCGTGGTGGGAGTTGCTGCCGGATGGATCGAATCCCTTGTCAGTGCTGGTTCGAGAGTTTGAAGGGACAGGCGTGACAGCGGGGACGTTCACCACCCTGGCAGACCAGTCCGCTCGCCGAAGCGGCACCGCTGAGTCCCTGCGCTGCGACCTCGAGTTGGCCAAAGTGCAGGAGTATCCGGCCCCGTGGGAGGGCCTTCACGTGTGTACGGTGACGGTGCAAGTTGTGGACGAGTCCAGCAGCGGCAGAAGTGCCTATGCGGCACCCGTCACGGTGTTGGTCAACTGTCCTCCTGCCACCACCGCTCCATCTGGGCGCTGCGCCATGGTTGGTTTCTACGCAACCGCAGAGAGAATCGTCTACTAGTGGCTGCGCTGGTGGCCGTCGCAGGCCTCATGCGGGGCCGGGCATTGGTGAAGGTCGTATCGGCGGCCGGTTTCCTCGCTCTGCTTGTTGGCGCCATGGCATTTGCCGGAGGCGTGGCGGCGCTAACTGGTACGGCGCGCCAATCTACAGTTGCCTGTACGCCAGCGGGAACCGAAGTGGCCACTGCGCCTGGCATGGCTGGTACTGGCTTGGAAGTTCGGAATGCTGGGCGCTTGCTTTACGAACTGACGCCTCGGCAGGAGAGCGTTGCGCGAACATACATAGCGGTCGGCAAGCAGCTTGGAATACCGCGCTCCGGGCTCATCATTGCCATCATGATGGCGTTGCAGGAGTCAAGCCTGCGCATGCTCGCGAACCCCAGTGTGCCGGCTTCCCTGCATTTCCCCAATGACGGGCTGGGACGTGACCACGACTCGATCGGTTCAGCGCAGCAGCGCCCGGCGGCAGGTTGGGGGACTGTTGAGCAGCTGATGGACGCCTCCTACAACGCGCGCGCCTTCTACGGTGGGCCGTCGGGGCCGAACCGCGGCAGTCCTCGAGGGCTCCTGGACATTCCTGGTTGGCAGGCCATGGACAAAGGTCTGGCAGCCCAAGCGGTCCAGGTATCTGCTTTTCCTGAATTGTATGCACGTTGGGAGCCGGCGGCCACGGCAATCGTTACTGCGCTTGAGGGCGACACTGCTCCTGCCTCCTGTGCAGAATCGTCGTCAGCGCCACGGCCTGCTGGATCTTTACTCAACCTTAGCCAGCTCAGGCAGGAGATCCTGAAGTTCACGCAGGAAGGTATAGGTGGGCGATATGTATGGGGTGGCACTGCCTTCAAAGCCTGGGACTGCTCTGGCTACGTGCAGTGGATTTACAGGCAAGCCGGAATCGAACTCCCGCGAGTAGAACAATGGCGGGTTGGTGTCCGTATAGAGAATCCCCAGCCAGGAGATCTGGTGGTTCAAAATCCGCAGGGCCCCGACAACTGGGGCCACGTCGGCATCTACGCGGGCGACGGCATGATGTGGAGCGCGTTGAACCCTGCTGTAGGGACGTTGTTGCATCCGGTGAGTTGGAACCCTGGTGCGGCGTACTTCGACCTATTGAAGCGCTGACAAACCTACAGTTACCGTTGGCGTCGGCTAATCATGCATCTAACTCAGCAGGAATGGTTTCCGTCAGCTAATTGCCCTGGGTCTTCGTCAAGGGATGTGGTCTTGCCCGGGCGGGCAAGACCACATGCTCATTCCCATACGAGTGGAGGGTCAGGCTCGTGTGGGGCCGTTTTCGATCGGGGCGACGAAAACCTTGATCCCTCGCGCGTCTAACTCGTCAACGGTCCGGACAAGTGTGACCTGACTGAAGCTATACAGTGACTCGGCGCTCAAAGGCTTGCGTTTTCGCCTGGCAATGCCAAATACAACCGCCGGTGGCTTCGATTTGACCAGTTCCGGGTCGCCCCCAGCCTTCGTAACTAAGGCCCTGAGCTTGTCGCGGGCCTCGCTGTCAGACATCAATGTATGTGCTGAGTTGTGTCCCTGGGCGAAGAGGTGACTTGCGGGTGCGGAAGAGTCGATGTTCTTGACGTGCACGAGTGTTCCATCAGGGGTCAGGATGTCGCATGCTTCAAAGCCCCTCCTGTTTTGGCGTGTGTAGATCAGCTTCCGGTCTAGCAGCAGGCCGCCACATGCCTTCGCAGCTATGGCGTTGTAGTCTTTTTCGTGGCACTCATTCTCGCCGGAGTCTTCGGGCCAATGCGGAAGCTCCACATCCCACTGGCGGTCGAAGATTTCTTGGACCCGCTTTGCGAGATGGTTGGCGTAGTCGGAGTCCATGAGATACCAGGTCCCGTTATGCAGGAAGTATCGCTTGCCATCAAGAATGGTTTCGAACGCCACCCATTTACGAAGGGCGATATCGGTACTGATAGCGGTCTCAGCATCCGCGTCGCTGAAAAGTTGGATTTTAACTCGCTCAAGGGAATGAAGAACACCTTTCTGAGCTATAACTCCGATGATGTCTTCGAGCCCCGGGATGCCCGGTCGTATCATCCGGGGCCCGTTGCCTTTTATCACAAATGAGTCAGGAGTTCCGTTTTCGTCCACGTGCTCGTGGGGCCATGCAACTGAGATAGAGCTGTTTGCAGGGTCGACCAAGGCGCCGGCCAAGAGCGCGTCGAGTTTTGTCGCGGTATCACTGGATTTCTTGATAGCCACCAGATGCTCGAGGATTTCGAGTTCCTTGATCGCAGGTTTGGCCAGAACATCCTCGATAGCAGCCAGATCGGACAGGAGTTCTGTCGGATTTTGGGCAAGGGGAACGCTCAGGGCATCCGCCCCCCTTAGTTTGAAGGACTTGCCGATGCTGAGACCGGGGATTTCTGCTGTCGCCACCAGCCGAGTCACGAGCTCTCCGAAACCTCCGATACCGAAACCACGCAATTGTGCCCCCGAGGGAATGGATGAGCGGTCCACCTTTGCCCGATCATCCATGGTCTTGCGTGTTAGGGAGTTCAGATTCTCGCTGTCTGCAGCCCGTATCGCCACCCGCTGTCCGAATCCGGGGTCAATGTGTGCCTGCTCCAAAAGGAAAAAGCCCATGCCGTAGGACAGTGCCCACGTGACCCCACGTTCTGCTCTGATAAGCAGTACGGCTGCGGCGGTCGTGTTTCGTGCACTCACTTCTTGGTCAATGATTTTGCTTACACGCCCGGACCACTTTGTGCGTTCAGTTTCAATATGCCCTTGAATCAGGACGGCTGGGCAGTCACCGACCGTGCACTCCCAAGTTTCAAACCCTTCCATGTCTAGATACTTTTCTCGTATGGCGTTGTGAAAGTCTCCAACGTCTGTAAGGCGATATAGCGTTGTGGGGGTCGGGCGGGAGCCGGATCGAGTGGTCAAATAGCTTTCCGTTCTGGGTATGTCGGAGGGGTCTTGTTGCGGGACAAGGCAGAAGCGGTGGGCCGAGCAAAGTGCATCGCCCATGCTCCTGGGCTCCATCTTTGCGAATCATTATCAATAATGAATCTTACTTTCCGTCAAGGTTCCATCAAGGTTCGGGCGAAATTTTCGGCCGTGTCCAGCTAACGTCCTCGCAGCGACAGACGCCGCCACTAACATCGGTGCCAATCGAGCTTCACACGGTAAGTCATGTCGCTGAGCGTCGTAGCTTCCATGAACCCGTGAGCTCATCTGCTCACTCCATGGAATACAACGGACGGAGCACCCATGTACTTTGCAGCGGTGGACCCGGGGATCACCCCGAACGCGAGCTTTCCTTTCCTGGAATCGCTCAAACAGATCGGCGGCGGCATCCTCGTCGGCGCTTTCATCATCATTGCGATCGTGGCTATCATCGGTGCCGCGATGCTCCTGGCCGGCAAACTTAGCCAGTCGTCACGCCTTGCCTCGGGCGGGGGCGTGATCCTCCTTTGGACAGGGCCGGTAGCTGCCATTCTCGGCGGCATCAACGGCTACATCCTCTGGTCGCAGACCGCCTTCCCGCTTGGGTTTTAGCTCATGCCTGTTGAGTGCGACCTCAATGGGTGGTGGCCGCCCGGCTGCGGTTTGGTGTCACAAGCGAACGACAACGCCATGGGGGCAGTCACGTCTCTCTTCGCCGGCATCCTCCAGAACATGGCGTCCTGGCTTTGGGCCTTCATCACCGGCGCATTCTCAGTGTCGGACATCGACGACTCCCAATGGCTCTCCGTCCGAGGGCTGACGAGCTGGTGGGTGGTCGTCATGATGACGCCTCTCGTCGTCGTGATGATCCTCCAGGTCCTGTCGGGCTTGGTTAGCCAGCAGCCGAGACGGATCGGACGCGCGATGCTCGGTGGCGCGGCCGCCATTCCACTTGTCGGTGCTGCAGTCTATCTGGTCCGGCAACTCACGCGGGCGAGTGACTTAGCCTCAGCCGCGCTGCTCGAATCCATCGGTTCGGACCCTTACCTCGTGTTCATGAGGCTTTTCGGGTTTGAACGGGCACCAGAAGGAAGTGGTCGGGAATGGAACTTGGTCTCACTGGCACCTGGGACGACAGGGGGCCCAGCCGGGGCCGTCGTCGTTACGGTGATGGCAGTCATTGTCGTGTGGATTCTTGCCTTCATCCTGATGTGCTCAATGATCTTCCGCTCCTTTGCACTCGTCGTCTTGGCCGCCGTCGCGCCGGTGGCCCTGATGCTGCTGCCCTGGGACAAGACCAAGTCCTGGGCACGCCGCTGGTGCGAGGTGGTCATTGCCCTCGTATTGGCGAAACCCTTGGCCGGAACGGTCCTGGCCGTTGCGGTGAAGCTCTTCGCGGAGTCGAAGTCCTTTGCCGGATTGGCAGCCGGAACGGTGGGTATGGCGCTTGCCTGCGGCGCACCTTTGATGGCCCTGCGCTTGGTTAGCTTCGCGGGCGGGGAACTGGCGGCAGCTGCCCAAACGGCCGGTGGCGGCCACATCCTGTCCCGGAGCAGCAGCGTGGCCGCTCGCCAGATCAGCCGGCAGACAGGGGGGGCGCCTTACACTCGCGAGCCTGGTAAGTCGTTCCGCAATGACTCGCCCCATCAGCTCAAGTCGCAGTATTTTCCCTACTCAAGTGCTGGCACCCGCCGTCCGGTCCGGGTTGCCGTCACCCCACGGTGACGGCAACCAGTTGGCATCGAGAACCGGGACCGCCACAGGAGTCTCGAACACCCTGCAGGCACCCGCGTCAAAGCAGGGCCTCATTCGCATAAATCCTCAGGAACAAGGCGAGACTGCCCCAGCACCTACGCGGCAGGTCCAGTCAGGAGGCGCCGAACCGCGAGCGCATCCCAACGCGAGCGCACCGGCCCCTTCCAGGGCGAGGCCTCCGAGACCCCAACCACCAAGAATCAACCCTCCGAACGGAGGAAACCCACATGTCTGAAGATGCTCGTGCCCTTGAGGCCGTGAAATTCCCGAGATACGAGCGCCGCGGGTTCTTCCTTGGCCTCAAGTGGTACCAGTTGTTGATAGTTGCAGGGGGCGGGGCAGTTGCCGTCGTTGCTTCTGCGAGTAGTGGGCCGGCTGGCCTTTTTTCCTCCGGACCCCTCTGGCTTGGGCTTATGCTGCTCGGGCTCCTTCAGTATTCCCGTATCCCTTATCCGGTATGGGCGAAACAGTTGGCCGTCTTCTTCTACCGGGCAGCGGCAGGACAAACGCGCTTCCTTGCAAAGCCCCAGGCTCCGCAACTTGCTGGTCGGCTCGCTCTCCCGGGCGGCCTCGGCAATCTGGAGATTCGAACAACGGCCAGTGGTGAGTGCTTCATGGTGGACCGCCCCGGCCGGGAGGCAATCGCGGTGTTGCGCTGCAGCACGAGGTCGTTTGCACTCTTAGACGCAGACGATAAAGCCTGGGCGGTCCAAGCCTGGTCACGTGTACAAGCCGGCATGGCCCAACGGCCAGGCGTGGCCAGGATCGCGGTCCAGGATCACACAGTGCCCTATCCGTCGTCGGCACTCTGGGAGTTTTACAAAGACAACACCGTGCCGGCACAGGCTGGCGAGAACGCTGGGTGGGGACAACGCGCGTATGAGGACTTGCTCGGCGCAGCCGGATCAACCATGAGCCACGAACTCCTCGTGGCGGTTGTCCTGGACACGAGCAAGACTCGACGACGGATCAGGGAGTCGGGTGGGGGACTGGTTGGCCTGGAACACGTCCTGCGGCTGGAAGTGGATGCGATGAAAACGTCGCTCGGTACTCACAGCGTGAAGGTAGAAGAGTGGGTTCGTGAACCGGGACTGCTAAGCATCATCCGTGGGGCATTCGATCCCGCCGCTTTGCCGGCCGCCAAAGCGCCGGTGGCGGCAGCCCCGCCGTCGGACGAGTCGACAAGTAAGGAGATGGATTCCCTCCACCGCCATGGCCCAATGGCCGTGGAAGAATACTGGACCTACCTGCGGACCGACACCGGGTTCCATCAGACCTTCTGGATCGCTGAATGGCCTCGCCAGAAAGTCTTCCCGGGCTTCCTGCATCCGCTGATCTATGTGGGCGAATTCCGCCACACGTTCACGGAAGTCATACGGGCAGTGCCAACCGTTGAAGCCCTCCGTGACATCCGCTCCGCGCAGGAAGCGCACGAAACCCGCCGCCGCATCAACGCCCGCTTCGACAGGCCTCTCACACGGGAGCAAAAGGCGGAGGAAGAAGAAGTCATCCAGAGGGAGGAAGAGATCGTTGCCGGCCACGGCGACGTCCGCCCGGCGGCCTACATCACTGTCACAGCGACCTCACTGGAAGACTTGGCACGGCATCGCCAGGAACTTGAGTCCGCTGCCGCAGGAGCATTCGTTGAGCTGCGGCTTCTCTACGGACAGCAATGGGCCGCGTTTGTCGCCGGTGGCCTGCCGCTTGGAAGGGGACTGCGTTGAAACAAGCAGTGAAAAGCTTCGAGTATCTACCGTCGGGAAAGAAACGGACGGAAAGGAAAGCACGACGCCGACCCGCACCATTCGCTGCAGAGCGGGCGAGTGCCACAGTAGGGGATAGGCAGCGCGACCCCCAGGGATTTCGCCTCGCGGCTGACTGGGGGAGCAACGAGCCGAACTCCCTGCGGGGTCCACATCGCTTGCGGCCCGCGCCCCACCGCGCATCGACCATGACTTTTGCCGCCGCCTATCCATTCCTTACGGAGTCGGGCCTGGGGCACGAGGGAACCTACATCGGCACCGACGTCTTCGGGTCCGGGGCCTTCTCCTACGACCCCTGGATACTGTATGACAAGGGGATCATCAGCGGGCCTTCCATTGTTGTGATCGGGACGGTAGGCACCGGCAAATCAATGTGCGGAAAGTCGCTGGTGACGCGGTCAATCACCCTAGGGCGAAAGGCGGCAGTCGCGTCTGATCCCAAGGGCGAGTGGGTTGCAGTAGCGGAGGCTGTCGGCGGCAAGGTCATTTCCATCGGCCCGGGCCGACCCGCAAGGGTAAATCCCCTCGACGCCGGTCCTCGCTCCACTGCGCTTACCGAGGCTCAGTGGCAAGCGGTCGTGAGGCAACGGCGTCGGCATCTCCTCGGGGCCTTGGTTTCGCTAATGCGGCAGGGCACGCCCCTTCGCCCCGTGGAGCACACCGCCTTGGACATCGCCCTCATGGAAACCATGGCCGAGAATTCGAACCCGACCCTGCCAATGGTGCTGAACCACCTCCTCAAGCCATCGAAGGAGATGACAGCCCTGGTCGGACCTGACGGGGCAACGGCAGTGAGCCATTCCCTGCGACGTACGGTCTCCGGTGATCTCGAAGGTATGTTCGACGCGCCATCTACGGTGGCCTTCGACGCTGATGCGCCCATGATGGTGATGGATACCTCTGCGCTGATCGGTGCGTCCGAGCAGGCGCTTTCACTGGCGGCGGCCTGCGGAGCCACGTGGTTGGAAGCTGCCATCACCAACCCCGAGGGCGGCAAGCGGCTTGTGGTGTATGACGAGGGATGGCGCATGCTCGCCGATCCGTACATGTTGGCAAAGATGAGCGAGCAGTGGCGGCTCGCCAGAACCTACGGGATCGCAAACCTGCTCATCATGCACAAGGTGGCCGACCTCAACGAGATCGGTGACAGCACCAGTGGACACAGACAGAAAGCGCTGGGCCTGCTAACCGAGGCTGACACCAGGGTCATTTACCGGCAGAAGCACGACGCGATGCGGCTGACCAAGGAAGCGCTTGGGCTGACCGAAGCGGAGTGCGAGCATGTTGAGAATCTTCCGAAGGGCGTCGGGCTCTGGAAAGTCGGCAACCGCTCCTTCATCGTTGCCAACCGAGTGACCACTGACGAGCTTGCTGTTTTCGGGACAGATGACAGGATGCTGTGAGACGGCCGGTGAGCTCGCGCGCGGCAAGCGACAATCCACTGATCACCGCTGGCCTTGTGGGCGCTGCAGCCTATGTATGTCTGTGCGCAGTGGTGCAGGCAGCAGCGCATGTAGCCGGCTCTTGGCAGTGCGGCACCATGCCCCCGTCGCCCTTCAACCCTGCGGCCGCCGTCGGCCTAATCGCAAACAGAATGGAATGGATTGTTCTTCACCGGGGTGATTGTGTGCTCGGCACAGACAGCGTCTGGTGGGTTCTGGCTCCGGCTCTACTTCTGGTTGGTGCGCTCGCCGTCGGTGCGGTGGTCCTTTCGCGCCGATGGAAGCAGTCGGGCGGCTGGCTGCGCCAAGACATACTGAACCGCGAGGGCGTTGCCCGCCGGGCCGAAATTCTCCACGACTTTGGGGCGCGCGCCGTTCGGAAAAGAGGAAAGTTCACTCGCCCAGGGCTCGCAAACCCCTCTCTGCAGGATGTGTCGTGGACGCTGGGCCGCTCCCGCGGTGTCACCGTCCATGTCTCCACGGAAGAGTCGATGGTGATTCAAGGTGCTCCGCGATCTGGGAAGGGGCTTTATGTCGTCATCAACGCCATCCTTGATGCGCCCGGGGCAGTCGTTACGACGTCGACCCGCGCGGACAACCTCGTTGTGACGATGAAGGCACGGGGCTCTGGAGGCCGACCGGTCACCGTTTTTGATCCCCAGGGCATGTCAGGACTTCCGTCGTCGCTTCGCTGGTCGCCTGTACGTGGGTGTGAGGATCCTGATATTGCTACCCGTCGGGCGTTGGTCATTACCGCGGACACCGAGATGAAGGGGGAGAACGCAGCGTGGCAGAAGCGCTCGCTGATAGTCCTTCAGTGCCTGCTGCATGCAGCGGCGCTGTGCGGCGAGGGAGTGACGGCTTTCCGACGCTGGTCCTCCAGCCCTGTACTGGCGCGGGAAGCACTAGAGGTGCTGAGTCAGCCGGGGGCTGCACTTGGCTGGCAGGCCGACCTGATGGGCATCCTTGAAGATGACCCGCGGAACACTTCCAATTCGTGGATTGGAGTTTCGGCGGCGGTGGCACCGCTGTCGTCGCCCAAAGTGCTCGCCGCACTGAATCCGCAGGAGGAGTCGGAAGAGTTTGATCCCAAGGCCTTCATTAGGGATCGGGGGACTCTTTATCTCATTGGCACACGAGCCGGGGCAGCTGCTGCAGGACCGTACCTATCCGCACTGATCGATGACATCGACAACGCAGCGAGGGAAATGGCCTTCGTGTCCCCCGGGGGCCGGCTGGATCCGCCTCTTTCGCTGATCCTCGACGAGATCGCCAACCTGGCACCGTGGCCCGGGCTCCCAGTAGCGCTGTCCGACGGCGGGGGAATCGGGATCTCAACATTGGTGGTTCTGCAGTCGCTATCCCAGGCCCGCTCAGGTTGGTCCATCGAAGAGGCATCAACCATCTGGGACTCGGCCATCATCAAAGTGATCTTTGGCGGTGGATCCGACGAAAGGGACCTGCGTTCACTCGCTGGGTTGCTGGGGGAGCGGAACCTTACGCTCACCACCCGATCCTGGTCTTCGCAGGGCCGGCAGGACGGTGAGCAGATACGCGAGAGTCCGGTGATTGCCCTGGATGAGATCCGACGCCTTCCTGTAGGTACGGCACTCATGCTCGGCAGGCGCACCCGGCCCATCCTGCTAGACCTGCTGGAGTGGCACAAGCGAAAGGACGCGGGGGAGCTCCGCCGCCTGAAAGCCGAAATGGAACGGGTGTTGGCTAACGGTCACAGGGAGCGTCAGCAGAAGACCGAAAGGGCCCCTGATGCGCAGCCATAGCGACACTGATGAATTTGATGTGCCGTCCTCGGGTTCCTTCGGGGACGATGAGATCACCGCGCAGCTGTTCAGATCCGCTTTTGTGCCGCCGGCCGGTTCCAAGTCCATTACCCGCCGCTGGCGGGAGATGACCCCAGACCAGTCACAGGACGCATGGAATTCCCTTTTCTCGTGGGTGAGGTGGCTTGTAGCCACATATCAACTGACGACGTCGGTAGTTCCGGACTGCTGGTGGCGTCACCCCGAGACAGTGGCCGAGCTTTATGCGCTGCAGCGCGCGGAGCTTGCCTCCTACACACCAGATGACCCGGGATTTGGCCCACTCGCTTTTCACGAAAGGCTCCCGCACGCCGTCGAACGCTTAAGGACGCACACCAGGACTGCAGGATGCGTGGGGCTGCAGCTGCATAAGGAACCCGCACCGAGGATCCTGGCTAATGATGACCCTGCCTTCCTGGAGTGGTGCAAGGCTGCCCATCAGCTGGTTCCCGACTTCTGAGTCATGTCGCTCGCGCGGCGCATAACCATGAACCGTTGTCTGCGCAGCAATGCTGCGGCCCAAGAAGCATGAAGGGTGGCTGTCGTGGCCGCTAGATCTGAAGTTCCTGCCACCGTCCCGTCTGACCAGAACTCTGCTTCGGGCGGGGTGGGCGGTCGCCGGATGGCGCCGGAGGAACGCGTCGCCGCGTTGATGGATGGTCTGCACTCCATCCTGGAGCAGGCGGTCGAGTCACCGTCCCATTGGCAAGTGTTGCTGGACGCTTCCGCTACTTTATGGCGCTACTCCGGTGGGAACGTTGCCTTACTGATGATGCAGATGGCGCAGCGGGGTACTGACGAGCCGACGCTCGTGGCGGGGTATAAAGAATGGGAACGGCATGGCCGCACTGTCCTCCGGGGTGAGCATGCCCTCTGGGTCATTGCGCCCAGGACCGCCCGCGTTCAACAGCTGCTTCTGCCCGATGGAACACGTCAGCGCGTCCCTGTGGGGGACACGCTTCCCAGAGGGGCAGTTGATGAGGGGAAGAAGACCCTTATTACCGGGTGGCGCGGCCAAGCGGTCTTTGACGTTTCCCAAACTCAGGGTGCTCCTCTATTGGTCCCGAGACCAGCTGGTCATTCGTCTTCCGAGGCGCCCCAGCTGTGGGAAGCATTGGCCGGAGTTGCCCGGGCCCATGGTTTCTCAATCCACGTCACGGACGCGCAGTACGGACTGACAAGCGGCTTCACTGACTTCGCTCAGCGCCAGGTCCAAGTGGGCGGTTGGCTAAACCCCGAGGAACGTATTGCCGTGCTGGCGCATGAGCTTGGGCATGTTCTCCTGCACGGTCCGGACGATGCCGTGGGCAAGCTTTATGGGAGCAGCGTGGACCACCGCGGGCTGGCTGAGGTCGAAGCCGAGTCAGTTGCGTACACCGTGCTTAAAGCGCACGGAATTGACCGGGGTCCCCAGTCAGCAAGCTACCTATCGGGCTGGGCTGACGCAGTTATTGAGGCGGAGCATTCCGCCGCGGGTATCGACTCCTCCGGGAGACAACCTGCTTCTCGAGTGGACATAGCGAAGTCAGTCCTGGGCCGGGTCACTGCGGCCAGCAAGGAGATTCTTGAAGTCAGTGATCCTCCGGGTACCGGTGGAAAGGTTCCGGTGGCTGAAGCCGGTCCTAGGCTCCAGGGCCAGGAAACCTATGCGGGCTTGCAGCAGCCGGGTGCGCCCTCGCGAGGGTTGGAGATATCGGGTCCGTAGCCGACCAAAAGCGTTGGACGGGACCGCCCCGTCTGCGAAGGAAAGGACAGAAGATATGAGTACCAAGATTCCGGTCAACATCGTCGGCAATCTCGTTGCCGACCCGGAGCTCACGTATGGGGAGTCAGGTGTTGCGCACGCTAAATTGCGCGTCGCTGTGAACCAACGGATCCAGGGAGCAGACGGATCCTGGCAGGACGGGGAACCTGTTTTCCACAACGTCTCGGCGTTCCGGGCGCTCGCCGAAAACGCATCGAACTCCTTGAAAAAGGGCGACCCCGTGACTGTGTCGGGCGAACTTGAGTTCCGTGCTTTCGAGAAGGACGGGGAGAAGCGTGAAGCGCGGCGCATTGTTGCTGAAACCATCGGTCCTGACCTCCGCTTTGGCACGGCTGCGTATCACCGTTCTCCACGAGCGGCGGCTGGTCCCGAAGCTGCAATGGGAGCTGGTCTCCAGGCAGCTCCTGAAGCAGCCCAACCCGCCTACAGCGTAGCTACGAAGGGGCCGGTTGCAGTGCCCCCTTTAGGCGGGGCGGTGCGGAACGAGATCAGCCTGTGACTGCTGGGACGCTAGCTACTGAATCGGGGTGGCGCTGCTCCGGCCCGTTACAACCAAAGTGAAGTGGCATCCGGCCTGGTCCTCTTGGGGGCCAGGCCCTTCCGCGTGCGCCGAGGTCTCAACCAGTTCGCTTAGAGCCTGCTACTGCCTTTCCACTCTTCCGGCTGCAACCGTTTAATGCTCGAGGAGTGGGCCCACCCGATGTGGTACTTTCCGGAAGAGTCCAGCCATTCGATGAGACCGTACTTTTGCGTCCACCCCACGGCTTTGCCATAGATACCGCCAACGTAGACCAGTGGTCGGCCGAACTTGGGGAACTCTCGGATGGGTGCCGGGTCGTCAATCGGACGGGTGGCTTCCGCATCCATGCGGGCCATCATGCGCTCGACATCCTCTGGACTGCCACCCTTGATCACGACATCCATTAGAACATACGTTCGAATATCGGTTTGGATCAGAGCTTGAATCAAGGGCGTGCGACTCCTCGCCCGCCCTCGCGAGGACTGATTAGATTGAGGGGTAGCCCGGCTGAACAACCGACGGCGCACGCAGCATGACGGGTCGCCCATCATGTGGCGCCCAAGCCAGGCAATCGGCTGCTCGTATGTAATAGGTGTCCGGCCACGGTGCACCGGGCATAACCTGCGCGCGGTCGGGTGATATGAGCAAGACAGATCCAGGCCAGACCGGATCTGGCAGGGCCTCTATCCAAGCCGACTGAACATGGTCAAAGCGATCCCATCTGATGGTGACCCACGACCCGGTGGGCTGTATTGCATCAACGCTGAGAAGCGTTACCTCTGTGGTGGTGCCACTTGCCAGCTTGGCCTTGTCGAAGGATTTCCATCTTTCCGTTGCGTCAGCAAGCCAGGTATTGCGTTGGTTGACCCGTTTCCGCCAGAGCGCGCCTACAAGCAATGCAATGGCCAGTAGGAGGCCGCCAACAACTACTTGCCACAAGGAGGAAAGTTCGGTGGCAATGACAACTACAAGAAATAGGACGAGAGCAATCAGGACACCTGCGCTGGCCAGTACCAGCCCAGGTGTCACAACTCTGGGTTTCACCGTCGGGTTTACGACCATTGTCATGCCTCTTCATCCAGCTTAAAGCTGCCAGCCAGCGCTGGTAAGGACGACTTGCTGGGAATGAGTCATGTTCTCTGAACTGGAACTTGGCGGGAGCGTACTTGGGCCATTCTTTGCGGCATCGATTGCGTCCTGGAGTCTTTCCCTGTGACCCCGTTGTTCCCATTCATAGTCGGACGGCGGCGCCCCCAATGGCAGGGGAGAATCCGAGATCCCCCATCTGTCCCTGAATAAAGCGATGTCTCGAATCAGTTGCACGGAGCTTCCGCCGCTACCGATGGAATCGATCAGGCTGTTTTTCCACTCGAGGTCATCAGTCATGGCCGCTACGGTTGCGGTATAGGTCCTTTGCCGGATTCGTTGGCGGACCTGATCGACCATCTCCGCTAAGTCGGGACGGGAAATTGCGAGCGCCTCGTCCAAAGGGTTCGGCGCCGCCGTCGGCATCCCCCTTAGAGAGCGGCGCAACCGCATGCTGAGTATAGCTGCGGGATCCTTTGCACCTGCCGTGTCTCGGAGTGTCTGCTCCAGGACACGTTCAGCGCCCGGACGGCTGACGGCCGTCGCCTTGCGCCATGCCGCTACCGCGGCACCCCACGAAGGTGAGTGTTCGAGTCCAAGTGATGAACCGCCGTCGTGCCCGTTCAAGCAGTGCGCGAGGCTTTGAGCGGCTGCAATCTGCGCCAAGTAGTCGTACTCTGCGTAAAGCCGCTCAAGGCTGTCCGCCTTTCTGCGCTCCGCGTCGCGGACCTCATGGGCGGTCCGCTCCGCACCTTCCGCGGCAAGCACCTCGCCCAGAATGCTTCGCCACGACAGCTGCAGGGAGGGATCAACAGCAGGATGATCAGAGTCATCACCTTCGCTGACGTAGGCAAAGTTGCCGGAGCGGCCCCGGGTCATGCTTACGTAGAGTAACTCGCGGGTGAGTCGGCCGTGGGTGACCACGGTGTGACCGGTGTCGACTGTGATGCCCTGCGAGCGGTGTGCGGTGGTTGCGTAGCCTAACTCAACGCTCGACTCGAGGTAGGTGGGCGGGAGTACCACCCTCGCTCCTGTTTCGCGCCGCACCGCCAGAAGCGATCCATCCCGGCTACTGACGCTTTCGACGTCGAACAGTGTCCCATTCCTGACGAAGTCACCCCCGCTGTCCACCAGCCGACGGTTATTGCCCCGGGCGATGATGGTGTCCCCGGAACCGGCATATAGGCCATCGCTGAGCAGGACGCTCAGCTCCGGGTCCACCTGACCCTGGGCCACGAGGTCGGCTTGGGCGCGCTCGTTGAGCATGCCGACGGTGTCATTGTCGGCTGCGATAAGGATGGATGACATACCGGCGAGGGTATCGGCCTGCCACGCCAGGTACGCCTGATCGACCATGTCCAAATAGGTACCGTGCCTGATCCGTCGATGCTGCTCATAGTCTTTGATCGCTGAGTAGTCTCCATTCCGCAGCTTCAGGGATGATGCACCCTCCCACTTCTCATGGAATCTCCAGATGCTGCTGAGCCGGGTGGTCTTACCTTGCCGGTCCAGCCAGCCGAGGACTCCGCCGGCGTCGACTGCGTCCAGCTGGCCTGGATCGCCAACTAGGAGAATCTTCGCTCTAGCCTCCTGCGCCTGTTGAACAAGCGCGGCAAGCTGGAACGTGGAAACCATGGAAGCTTCATCGATGATGACGAGCTGATCCGAGCGGAAGCACCACCGCTGCTGGGTTGCAGCGAGCTGGGCAGCTTCCTGCGCGAGTGCGAGCGTCCGGCGCTCGCCGACGTGACCGCTCGTCAGACGGGTCTGAACGTCGAAGAAGCGTTCAGCCCGCGAACTTGCCCCGCTCCCTACAGACTCGTGCAGCCATTTCGTGACGTTCTCTGTAGCCATAGCGAGTTCGCGGCCCAGCACTTCCGCACTCGCCGCTGCTGGGGCAAGTCCTATGACGCTGCCTATGCCGTGCTCGGCTTCCCATATCGCCTTGACGGCGCTCAGAGTCGTAGTCTTTCCCGTGCCGGCTGGGCCGACGATGGCATCGAGACGGTTGCCGCTCAGAAGGACGCTCGCGACGGCGGCGCGCTGATCGGAGTGCAGCTCTGGCTTCCCGGGCTTTCGGACTCCGTCTAGCGAATCCATGATGACGTCGGCGCGGACGACTGGGCCGCCGTCGTCGTTTCTTGCCATCATGATCGCGTCCTCGCATGCGAGCGTAGAGGTGTCTGTGTAGAGGCGGGCTCCTTGGAAGTCGAAGACGTTGCCTCGCCTGAACCGGAGTTCCGGTCCGGCATCTGGCGCGGCGGCGTACCGGTACTCGTTCAGCGGCACGGACTGATGCTCGGCGGCGGTGGCGACGGCATCCATCAGGTCATTCCGGTCTGAAGCAGATTGGCAGCGAATCTGAGCGCAAACCCTTTCGGCTTCGGCGAGGAGGTTCCAGCGGTTCCAGGTTGAACGTTTGCCGGCGACGCGTTCACGGGCAAGGGTGGCGACCGCATCGATCCAGTCAGGAGGGAGATCCGCGAACGCAAAGGGGGAAACCCGGGAGCGGTTGATGGTGGCAGCGAGGACGTCGGCCGGTTGGAAACCTTTGGCGATCGCTCGATCCCGCCATTGGCCCGAGAGTTGATGTAGAGGTGTGGGCAACTCGGCCTTGGGGATACGGGTGGTAAGCGTGGCTTGCTGACGGAGCTTGATAATCGTTGCTGAGATTGGGGGATGACCGTGTGCCGTGACCCATTCGGCGACGAGGCGATCAGTTTCCACATTGATGAGACGGGACCGGTTCGAAAACTCGCGGATGAGTTCTTCGTCTATGCCTGTGAGCTGCTGGCTCGGGTTCTGGGTGCTGGCGACGGGGCTGCGGATATCGGTGTCGGATCCCAGTTGCCGGTGTAGGGCGTCAAAGAGGAGTCCGTTGTAGTGCTCGCTGGCGGCCACAGCGGCCCTGTACAGCGTGCGGGAATCGAGGGTGACCCAAGCCCCGTCAGTGATGCGCTGGAGGCGGTTGGCAATCACCAGGTGCGTGTGAAGCTGCGGGTCGCCGGTGCGGGATTCCCAGTGGTCGAACGCAGCCGCGATGGCACCCATTGTGACGAGGTGGGCCACGCCGTTCCGTCCCGCGCGGGTGTGGATGACGTTCTCTTCGAGCCAGGCAAGAGTTTGCTCGACGGCGTCGTGATGGGTTCGAAGGATGCGGTCCTGGGTGCTGCGAGGGCTGAGTGCCCATAAGACGGACACCGACTTCGGCACGCTGAAGGTTAGGTCGAAGCCGACGACGGCGTGCCTCACCATGGGCGGGCCAGTCTTGGCGTCGACGGCGGTGGGCTGGCTATGCGGGCGGCCCAACGGGTCGCCCGTGTCGGGGTGGATTGCTAAGTCGAAGACTGCTTTCGCGTCCGTCTCGGAGACCCGCTCAGCGGGAGCTCTGTTGATCCCTTTGAGCCCACTGCCCATCCATCGGCCTTCCGGAGTGCCGGCCTTCATGTAGTAGGAGGTGGCATCCGGGGGCGTAATGGAGAGGTCGTCCATCATGGTCGTCTTGAACAGGTAGCGCAGGCCTGCTTGTGCAGAGAGCCGCGCAATGGACATGGTCATAGCCGCGGCGTTCCAGTCAGGCGCCTCGATGGATCCCATCCGCGGCGGCCGAATATTTCGAGGGTTGCTCGATCGAGCGCGACGCCTTTTGCCTCGGCAAGGGAGACCAGCCAGGCAGAGATATGTGCCAGGTCCTGGACATTGATTCTTTGAGCACGTTTGAGGCGGGCGACCTCTGACTGGAGGAGGTTGTTGCGGGCTCTCTGTTCGGAGTTCTCTGCGTTGAGCCGATCGATTTCGCTGGCTTGGGAGCGGAGCTTGGACTGGAGTACTTCCCGGTGCCGTTGGCACGACCGCTTCTTAGACTCTAGTTCTCGCTTGGTTGCTTCCAACTGGGCCGCGATGTCAGTGGCTGGCGAGTCTGCTTTCGGTGACAGGGCAGGGCTGCTGCGAGCACGACGTCGGCGGCGGTCCCGTTGCCTGTTGGCACAGCGCGTTGAGCAGAAGCGCTGTGTCTGACGGGAAGACTTGAAGCTCTCGGGGCACTCTTCGCATTTCTTGGTGGTCACGTGTGTTCATCTGTGCGAGATGGTCTCCCGACATGACTCGACGGGGGCAGCTCTCACGCTGACGGCCTTGGATGCCAGAGGTGTGAAGGATTGAGAAGGATTGAGGGAGTCGATGGACGGTCGGCGTGAGCCTGTTGTTTTGGGCAGGAAAAAGATTCGTTGACTGTCCGGATGCTTGTGCTCGGTGATGGCATGCATGGGCCCGGCGTTTGGACAATTCGCGCACTACTGCCTATATGGCTGGGAAGTCTTCTTTCGGTGCTCAAGGGCACGTTCGCCGTGCTCGATGACTGATTTATCGTGTGCGCTGAGCAGTTCCCGCACTTGGGGGTTAGCCATCTCGCAATCGCGAATCTCCACGAGGCGTCGATGAAGCTGGGTTTCGACGTGGCGGCAGAAGAACAGAAATAGGGTGGCGCGTCGATCCTGCAGGACGAGCTCGCGTCGGCCATAATACCTTGTTCCAGATGGGCCTGATCTCCATGAGGAGCATCCTTAAGCGCAGTCCGAAGAGGTCCTGTTGCGGGCTGCCTGCAAGGCGGGGGAGGAGTAGCCCGAGACTGACAAGTAATACAGCGCAGGTCTCGCCGGTCCAGTAAAAGGTGTTCAGGGCGGCGGCAGCCGGGCTGTCAGCGTCCTCAGCCTCGGACAGGATCCCGTAGAGCAGCCGGTCGACCAAGACCAGGGCAAACAGAATACAACCGCCCGCGATGAGGGTGAATGCCGATCGGAATGCACGGGCCCGCATGTGCGGAACGTGGCTGCGGCAAACCCGGGCTATGTCGAGGCAGACCCACATGATGAAGGCTGATCCCGCCCATAGGAAGACTGCCATTCCTGGCTGGTCACCGTAGGTCAAAGGGAGGTTCGGATCTGTCTCCTCTACCCGGCTTCCGAGAAAACCCGCCGTAACCGCCGTGCACACCACAAAGGTGACCCGTTGGCCCAAGGCGAGTTGCCGCCGTCGTACGTTGGCGTCCGAAACCGCGGCTAGCAGTATCGCACTGCGAAACTGCCAGAACCCGAGGAGTAACGACAACAAGGTGACCAACCCTACGCGGTTGTGTCCCCCGAGCAGGGGATCGACCCCGTGGTAGACGGCGGGGACGTAAAGTGTGCAGGCTATTGCGGCCAAGATAGTGGCACGAAATACGCTTCCGCGGTCTGAGTCGAATGCGGCCGGGAGGCGCAAGACAGTAAGAATCCAGAGAGCGGCGGCCGGCACTACTTCCATCAGCCGAAAACGCGGCGAAAAGCTAAGGGCTCAGCCGGGGCACCGACGTCGCTGTTGATAATTCGTGTTGCGAGCTGGTCAGCCAGGATTTCTGCCGTCAGCTCGGCGTCATCGGTGTAGCTGCTGCGGCCAAGCACTCGGACTATGTCAACGTCGAGGTCGGGCAGGAGGGTGGCCGCCAGTTCTTGGCTGGCCCTTTGTAGGTCATGGTGGAGAATCATGTGACTGAACTCGTGCAGGATTATCTGCTGCCGGTGCCAGGAAGATTTCACTGGCGCGTGCAAGACCAGGTCGCGGTCGGCGCAAACCAGCCAGATGCCGCATAGTTCAGTTCCCGACAAGCCGGGAAGTTCATCGACCTGTATGTCCCTGCCCCGCTGTGACTCCAGCTTGTCCTGAATGAACTGGAGAGTGGCGTCCCTCGGTAGGCCGAAGCCATGCTCCGCCCTGCGAGCTATTCTTCGGGCTTCACGGTAGTTCATTGCTTTTGCCGTTTTGCGGGCGGGGAACGTTGATCGGGCCGATCTGACTCAAGGAGTATCCGTCCGGGTACAACGATGAGCCGGATTTGCCCGGAGTGAAGTGCGGCTTCTGTTGCAGGGGTCGACGCCGGTGGAAGGTATTGCGAATGCGCAGTCCTCCTCCGAATGCTGCTCTAGAAACCCATCCGGACCGAGGAAGTCCTAGGGCATCGACAAGACGGTCATCCTCAAGCATCGCGCTGATGATTCTTCCCGCGAAGGGGCGTAGTGGGAGGGGCAGCCGGTTTCGGAACACCTGAACGGTGGCGTCCATCAAGTCCCGGCCCTCAGCTGATTGAGCAACGTGCGTTGATTCGTAGCTGTCGAAGAATCGTTCGGCTTCGGTATAGGTAGCGGGCATACCGGCGATGTTCATGCCAGAACCCAACTCACCGAATAAGCGCGAGGCAGCAGCGAGCTCTGCACTCGTCGGCGGACGCCAAGCATGCTGCTGGCACCACCGAATCGGGACTACCAGCAACGTGAGCAGGACGTAAAGAAAATCGTCCTTGCTCCCAGGAACATGCCGGTGGACCTGATTGAGCAAGGTGACCAGTTGCCGGCCACGATCACTGTCAAGGCCGTTGGAGATGAGTTCATAGATGACTATTGCTGTGTCGTAGGAGCGCTTCATCGGGCGTTCTTGAATTTCGCCGTTGGCGTGAAGGGTTGCTGCGATGCTGGGAATGGCGAAGTTTCTGTAATAGGAGAGGAAGAAGCCAAGCTCCATGTCCGCTGCGAGGTCGTAAAGGACCATATTTCGGAAGGTGGTTTCCCAGTCTTCCGGGGGCGGGGTTTCTTGACGGCGGAGGCTGGCCGAGAGACTGGCGTGAATGCTCATCGTTTCCCCCGTCCTTTGTGTTCCAGCAGTGCCCGAAAGGGGGTTCATCGCGGATCCCCCAACTCGGCTGGTTCCATACTAAGACTGTCTCGAACGGCTGCCTAGAGTGGTGTAGACGGGTCGACAGGACTGTTTCTGTTCGCCTTTGCCAAGGCGCTGATCAGCCCCCTTTCGCCTTGGTGCATCAACAAGGCATGGGCTGCGGTAAAGGCTGGCCCCGCGATAGGTGTCAGCAAATTCATCCAGCGCTTAGTGGGGCGCACCCTCCACTCGATGTCCATGCGTGTTGCTTGGTCTTGTTCTTCGGGAATCAGCGTTACACGCCCGCTGCCCTGGAGGTCGCCGCCGGCGTCGAAATCTATCTTGCGCGGCGTGACGACATCGGTTGGGTGAATGCTGATGGTGAGGGAGTAGCCCAAAATGGCTTTGAACCTGAGGTACGCAGTGGTGGCTTTCAGGATGTCCTCGTTGGAGCTACTCGTGGTCTTTCTGCGGGTTATCGGGGCCGCGAAACGGCAATGCGGCCACCACTGCGGCCAGCTCATGTCGATGTCCGCGATGATCGCCCACACTTGCTCCGTGGTCGCGGGGAGATGCCAAGTGGACTTGAGGTCGAAGAGCCGTGACTGCATGTTGTTATCTTGACACCTTCATGCTGGTGGGGGCTCAACTTGCCAATCACTTCCTCATTAGAAGCGAAGCTGTCTGATTCGAGGCCCCTCTTCGCCGCTCTAGTTGGAGGCCGTCCAATTTTGCAGCGGCTTGTAACGGAAACCGGGTGGAACTGCCTGGTCTAGGTGTGAGACTCAGGAGGTACTTGATGTGGTCAGTAAGTTCAGGAAATCAGGTTCGATACCAGCACGAAGGGGAGGTAATAGTCCGTCCCTGTACGCGCCGAGGGCAATTACGCTCCCCGCGGGGGACAATGTGGTTACGGACCGGAACCTGCTGGAAAGCGAGGAATTCGGTGATTTGACGTTCGGCCCGAACGGGTGGGGCCTGGAGCGCCTCAGCCCGGTCGAGCGGGCCGGCATTGCCATCAACGTCGGCGTCGACCAGTTCGGCGGCGACCGAAATCCCGCCCTTATCGAGGATCTCGTCGACAGCGGCATAGTCCGCGAGTCACGGATCGACGAGTCCGTTCGACGCCTGCTGCGCGAGAAGTTCCCTCTCGGTTTGTTCGAGAACCGCAGGGTGAGCGTTGACCAGGCCAGAAATCTATGCGGCTCGCCTGTCTACGTCGAGAAGGGCAAAGCCGCGCAGCGGGCATCTCTCGTCCTGCTCTCCGACGACTTGGCCCTAATTACCCACAACGCCCGTCTCTTCGTGGAGGGTATCGAGGAGGTTGACGGGTTCGAAACAATGGCAGATCCAGCCGCTGCCGACGCCATCCTCGTTCGCTTAGACGCACCATTTTAGAACGGCCGGGGGTCGGTTATTGTCGAAGCGTCGCGCGAGGACGTCCCATTCGACACCGCGTTCAAACGATTCCGAGCAGGCTTCGGCCACATCCGGGACATCCGCACCTCTAATTCCCAGCGTCTAGCTACGCCCGCAAGTATTGGGCATGCTGGTGTGGATGCATGTGCTGTCAGCGCACGTGCCCGTCTGCGCAGATCGCGAGAAGGGTCAAGAGGCGGAATCCCGCCCGGGACGGGCGGGGCGACGATGTCAGTAGGGCGGCAACGGACTCAGGGACCCCCAGGCTTAGAGCGATTCCCCCAGGCCGTGGGCGATGGCCATGGCAGCCTTCACCAACATTTCCCCGAACTTGTCTTGCAACTCAGCAGACATTCGATGAACCGGGGTTGAGATGCCTATTCCGGCGACTCCTACCCCGGCGACAAGGATGGGCGCTGCAATACCGTGGACGCCTTCTTGCCACTGCTGGTTGTTCACTGCGTAGCCCCGGACCCGGGTTTGATGAATGGCAGTGGCAAATGTTTCAACATCCGTGATTGTAAATGGTGTGTAGGCGGTCAATCCCCGGAGCAGGACTCGTTGGACCTCGCTGTCAGACCGTGTGGAGAGAAGGGCTTGCCCGTGGGCGGAGGCCAACAGTGGAATCGACATACCTGGAGAGACGTGCGCGCGCACCGCTTGAGGGCTGTCGAGAGTCTCAAGGACAAAGACTGAGTCCCCTTTAACCGTCGCAAGATGTATGGTCTCCCGGGTCTCCTCCCGAAGCTGCTCCATCACCGGTAGCGCTATCGTGCGGAGATCATTGCCGGCTTGATGTCGCTGCCCCAACTGGAACATCTTCGGGGTCAACGTCCAGCGTGTCACTTGGCCGTGGACCTCGACGGCCCAACCTCCCTCCTGTAGTGTGCGGAGCATCCGCTGTACGGACGACTTCGGGAGTTCCAAATCTCTGGCCAGCTGCGATACGCCTACCAGGCCGGGCTCGGTAAGTCGCTCCAGCACGCGCATTGCCGTCAACACGCTTCTCACGCCGTCACTGGCCACCCGGTTCCTCCCATTTAGCCGACACTTCAGATTGTCTCGCCAGCTTACTGCGTCCCGAAGTACCAGCCGGGACGTCGCACTCCACCTGCGCGGATGCCTCGACTATTCAGGGCTTTCGTCGCGTCGGTTGCTCGTATGGACTTGGTGGCGAGGAGCCAACGGAAATGTATCTGTGAACCCTGCTCGGCATTGAGCGAGGACCCAGGTGCCCAGTCAGCGCGCTCAGGAGCGCCCGGTTCCTCTCATAGTTTCGAGACTGCTTCGGAGAAGCGGTCGGGCCGAGGATCTTTTGCCCGACGCTGCCCGGGTGAGCGAGCTCAGCACAAGACAACCGGCGAGGTGACCCCCACTAGGAATCCCTATTTCCAGCATGATCTCTCTGTGGCGTGCAAAAGCTATGTAGCCAACTCCCTCCGCTAAGCAATCGAGTGCCTATGCCTGTCTCTTGACGCGCCCCCGACTTGGGGAGTACTCATGATAGGCAGGTACCAGACCTTGGCGGTCATTGTGGCATTGAACTGATTCGCGTTTTTTAGAAATCCGATTCAGGGAGAGCAAGCGATCGCAGATTTCGGAAGCGTGAATGAAGGTGGCGCGTTCTATCAGGAGCTGACGTCACCCCTTGTAGGAGTGGCCACTGAAGCCGAAAGTAGGATCCGATGGTTATGCCCGGTAACGGATCCAACTTCCGACCTCGCGGCTTAGCCCAAGCACTGACGGGGGGCATCAGCTACAGCGCACCATCGCCGGGCCGCGCGCCAACGGTGAATCGAACGCTACAACCGCATCCTCGTTGAAAAATGGGCCTACGCCCCTACACCTCAGAAACCGACGTCGCCGATAGTCTTTGGAGTTAACGATAGAAGCGCCCCCGGACCTTGTCGGCGCCAGGACGGGCTGCATGCACCTGAAATACTGGAAGGCCAAGGCACCTGTTCAATCGTGGCATCCCTATCGGCTAGCGAGTGTACGGGGTACTTGTATTACCTATGTGTCGATGTGGCGTAGCCTTTCTGTGTCCGGTCTATTTATCAAACCTCCGTCATCAGCGATTGGTCCGCTTTAGCGGTGGAGGGCGGCGTTGTCCGGCCGCGCCAGGCAGCGAACACGAACAAAATGCCTCCGATTACGAACATGCCAGAAACGGCGACCGTGCTATCGGTCCCGGAGGCCGTTATGAGTGCCAAAGCCAGCACTGGACCGAATCCGGCCGCAACTGCGCCGCTCGATTCCTTGGCCACGCCTATTCCAGTCACACGGGTTTTGGTCGCAAATTGGCGTGCCATAAAGGGGCTTGCGGCAACGGAGAGAAGTGGCGCAAGAAGGCCCGTGCCGAGAATCAAGGCGATCCATATGTACAGCGGGACTCCTGTGTTGAGTAGCCAGAAGAAAGGAAACGCATAGAGGATGACCAGCAGGCCGCCGAACGCCAAGACTCTCTGAACAGGGATCCTGTCGCAGAGCCGGCCGCAAATGGGTGTCCAGAAGATTGCCACCGCGCTGGCCAAGGTTATGCCGAAGCTACTGACAGCACCACCTATGTCTTTGAATTCAGCAAGATAAGAAATGGAGAACGTCTTCCACAGAGTGGCGATGAGTGCGTAGCCCGCGTAGGCAGCAAATACGATGACTAGGCCTCTCCAATCGGACCTGAAGAGGTCGGCCAGAACGCGCAACCAGCTTCTCCGGGTTTCTGCCACTGGCATTGCCTCGAAATCGGGGCTTTCCGGCAGCTTCAGGCGAATAACATATCCCACGACGGCAACGAGAAAGCTTATTACGAAGGGAATGCGCCAACCCCAGGAGTAGAAAAAGTCATCGCCGATCAGGGCCAACCCGGCCACCGCGAGTGAGGCGAAGAAGACACCCAAGTTGACTCCTAGTGTCGGGAGCGAGCCGAACCGCCCGCGCTTGCCTTCGGCGGCATGTTCGTAAGAGACAGTTATCGCAGCGCTGAACTCTGCGCCTGCGCCAACGCCTTGAAAGATGCGAAGAAGGACCAGCAGAATTGGCGCTGCCACGCCAATGGAGTCGTACGAGGGAATCAATCCCATCAGTCCCGTGGATCCGCCCATCAGGATAAGACTCCAAGACAACACCATTTTGCGTCCGAACTTATCTCCCAAAATGCCAAACACCAGCCCCGCAAGAGGCCGGGCCAGGAACCCGACGCCGAACGTCGCAAGGGCGGCCATTGCGCTTGCAGTCGAGTCCGATGAGGGGAAGAACGTGGGGCCAATGACGAGTCCAGCCATTGCCGAGTACAGAAAGAAGTCGAAATATTCGAGAGCGGTGCCGATGACAACCGCTGGCCCGACGCGGCGATGTTCAGCCTTAGCTGTTTGCGTTTTGGCCGCATTAGGCGGCGTTGGATAACTCACTGGATAACCTCCGATTAGTCCGGGTGGTCGATGTTCCCCCCGTTACTGCATTTGGCACAGCGTTCCGCTAGGCGGCACAACCTATGATGCCCGTCACATACATTCGTGTCAATGCTCTGGCACTTCTAAGCTGGGGGAACAGGAGAAGGTGTCGATGAGATTCTGTTGTCTGTTTTTGACGACTTCAGTGACCTGCGCGAGCCGGCGGCTAGCGTTGACCGATTCGGAGGGCTCGTTTGCGCACTCAGTAGTCACTTCTGCACGGGCGTTACGAGCGCAGTGAATTATTAGTGGGCGGGCATTACGCCAGAGTGTCCGACACGCGCTGCCCTGCAACTCTGCCGGTGTCGGCTACTTGGGTCGGCCGCGCATGGATACCCGGCACTCGATTCCGACGATCAGGATGAATGGCGGTTCGCCCTGGTGCGCCGGTCTAACCCAGGGAGAGTGCTCGTAGGCGTCGCCTCCTCGCGCTCGCGTGCAGTTCCGGCCAGAGACGTGCTCCCCAAATGGCCGCGTCCGTGTTTGCCTTTTTTGGCATCGCTCGGCTTGGTCTACGAGCACTGGCCCTTATCCTGTCCCGGCGGTGGAAGGTTATGTCTGGGTAGCCCTTGATCAATGGGAGGGAGTTTCATGTCCTGGCCAAGGTTCAGACGCGTCATCCGCTGAACATCTCGCGGGACCATGAGGTGATTCATCACCCTCGGCTCCGTGTCCTCATGCACAAGTCCCAGCCGAGGTGGTGGCCCCTCTTGGAAACGCAAGAGTCGACCCGGCGCTGCTTCCCGCCCGTGGCGGCGGCGAAATAGTCAACTTTCTGGGATGGGAAGAGGTCGGGTTCGCCTTCAACGCTCCCGTTGTCCGCGACATTCTTCGCCGCAGTCTGGGTTTCAACGGCATAGCGGTCACGGACTGCAGCCTGCTCGAAAGCGAGCAAATCGGTGATCTGACGTTCCGCCCCCATGGTTGGGAAAAGTTCCGTGTCGGCCTGTTCGAGAAACGACGAGTAGATGTCGACCGAGCGCCTGTTCGTCGAGGGTATCGAGGACACTAACGGGTTCGAGTCGGTGCCCGACCCGGCGGACGCTGACGCAATTCTCGTTCGCTTGGAGACCCTTTTCGAGAAAGGGCGGGGTACGATCATCGGAGAATACTTCCACGGCGGCACTCTCGTGTTTCCACCCCAAACCATAAAACGGCTGGCCGCCTACGCAGCCCAGGCACCACTGTATATGTCGGTATTCCTTGAACGCCCCGCTATCATTGGCCCTCCGGTCGATCTCGGTGCCACAGTCATCGGCGAGTTTGGTGCGAGCGATGGCGTCGTGCTCGACGCATTCCGCGGCCGCTTATCCCTGAGCGGACGCCTTCCGTTCGACATTCCTTCGTCCATGGAAGCCGCCGAAGCGTCAAGGGAGGACGTCCCGTTCGACACCGCCGCACCGGGCTTCCACACTGGATTCGGCCTTACCCGCGGCAAGCGCACAGCTGATCCCGGGTCACTCGTTTAGCTGTTTGCTGTTTGGCAGTCCTACGTGCAGACACAGCCTGCACGTAGGACCTCCGGGCATGTGGTGCCATGGCAGCGCGCCATGCCCGGGGGCCTCGTGTGCACAGGAAAGTTAAGCGTCAGATAGATCTCGGACGAACGTCACCTGGAATGGTGGACAAAATCTTGGAAGTCCCTGACTTGCGGATAGCGCTTTGGAGGCTGCGATCTTACCTAAAGGACGCCGCAGTTTCGCCATGGGACCGGAATTATGATTAGCCGGACGGGCACGGCTGCTACATCGTTCGCGCACTATGCGGGCAAGCACCAGCTTTGGAACTTCCGCCGGGGAACTGACCCTCGTCGGTGGGACCCCCGATTACTGTGCAGAGTCGGCTTGATCCCACCTTGAACGTGGATAAAGACTGGTCCAAACCTCAAAGCCGAGGGAAGCATCAACAAATTCCCGCTGACACAAACCCTCCGGAGCCATCCAGAGACCGCTACCGTCGAGCATTGCATCGTCAACCAGTCCGCAGCGATATGGGGCTCCGTCCAGCCAGACCTCGACGAATTCGCCGATGAGGGACTGCCATTTGTCCGTGCGGTGCATGCTGGAGTGACTACCTGGCTGGGACCGCATAAATGTAATGTCTCCTTCTCTCGGGTCGACCACTTGGGTATGGATCGCTTCTTACCAAACTGGAGCGAGACGCCCAACCGTCTAGAAAGTGTGTTCGGGGCCAGGGAACTGCCCGGATCGGACCTCGTCGCCGTAGGCTTTGGCCGCGTCGCTGAGTGTGCTTCGGATGTCGGCATACTGCTTGACAAATCTCGCCATCCTGCCGCCGCGCAGCCCCGCCATGTCGGGCCACACGAGGACTTGTCCGGTAGTCCCATTCCCGGCACCGATACCGACGGTCGGAACGGAGATCGCGGCATCTACTGCCGCCGCGACTTCAGCTGGCACCATTTCCATGAGCACGCAAAAAGCACCAGCCTCCGCCAGGGCGACTGCGTCTTGGATCAGCCTGTCGGCGTCATCTCCACGTCCTTGGACCCGATACCCACCAAGGGCGTGTTCGCTTTGCGGTGTGAAGCCGATGTGCGCCATGACGGGGATGCCCGCCTGGACCATTGCCCTTACCGTTTCCGTGAAAAAGCTGCCCCCTTCGATTTTCACAGCGTGTGCCAGACCTTCCTTGAGGAAGCGCACACCCGTGGCCACGGCCTGGCCCGCCGACACCTCGTAACTCCCAAAGGGCAGGTCGGCAACCACGAGGGCGTGCTTGGCAGCACGTGACACTGCTCGGCATAACGGCAGCAGCTCATCCACGGTAACTGGCAGGCTGTTTTCGTTGCCGAAGACGTTATTGGAAGCCGAATCACCCACGAGCAGTACCTCAATACCGGCCTGGTCGAAGATTTCCGCGCTGTACTGTTCGTATGCGGTGAGCATGGCAAAGCGTTCACCGTTGTACTTCGCCAGCTGCAGATGATGGGTCCGGATCCTGCTCCCGGGACGCCTAGGCGTCCCGGGCTCCGGAACCCCGATCCTCGAGAGACCCGTCCCGTTGGGGGCCAGAACCTCACCTGAGGTGCCTTCTTCAGGGCTGCTGATGGGGCCCATAAATTACTTCACCTCGCTGTTGTTCAATGCGAAGGGTGGACGGGTCAGTCCGGGGGTAATGCCTTCGGCAGGGTCGTTGCCGAGCCGGAGTATCCTGTTGTGCTGGTCCACGTGGACAACCCTAGGGTCGTAGACCTTGGCTTCTTCGGTGGTCATATTCGCGTAGGTGATGAGAATGACTATGTCATTTTCATGAACCAGGTGTGCGGCCGGCCCGTTGATGCCGATTACGCCGGAACCACGTTCGCCGGCGATGGTGTACGTCTCCAGACGTGCGCCATTAGTGACATCGACAATCGCTACGACTTCGCCGGGGAGGATGTCGGCCGCCTCCAACAGGTCCAGGTCTACGGTGACGGAGCCTACGTAGTGCAGGTCCGCATGCGTGACGGTGGCGCGGTGGATTTTGGACTTAAACATCGTACGAGTCATCAATTGCATGGAGATTACCCCTAGGGGTTCGTGCGACACAGGCCTGCTACCTGGATAACACCGGTGGCCGTGTCAAGGATGGAAAAGGCTTGGCGATTGCCCAAGACTCCAGTCTTCGTGCGCACGGTCTTTGACCGTTTGGAGCGAGGCAACGCTTCAACCGGCGGTGAGGCGCCGTAATCGTTGCGAATAGTAGATGATCCGGGTGATCATCCGGCGCCTCACCGCTGGAATTGGGGCAGCAAATGCGGCCAGCTACATGGAACGTTGCTTGTGACCGTTGTACTCGCTCAGCGGGCGGATGAGTGAGTTGTCTGACAGCTGTTCCATGATGTGTGCGGTCCAACCGGTAATGCGGCTGGCGACGAAGATAGGAGTGAAGGTTGGGGTGTCGAAGCCCATGAGATGGTAGGTGGGGCCAGCGGGGTAGTCGAGATTGGGTTTGATGGACTTTGCCGAGTCCATGGCCTGCTCGAGACCGTTGTACAGCCCAAGGAGTTCCGGCCGTCCGTAGTGGGCGATCATCTTGTCGAGCGCGGCTTTCATGGTGGGCACCCGGGAGTCGCCGTGCTTGTAGACGCGGTGTCCGAAGCCCATGACCTTCTTCTTCTGCGCGAGGGCGTCTTCCATCCAGGCATGGGCGCGGGTGGCGGCTTCCTCCAGGGTTTCCTCCCCGCGTATACCGATTTCGTCAAAAGTGTGCATTACGGCTTCGTTGGCTCCGCCGTGCAGTGGTCCCTTCAGCGCGCCGATCGCCGCAGTGACCGCGGAGTGTAGGTCCGCGAGGGTGGAGGTGACCACACGGGCGGTAAAGGTGGAGGCGTTGAAGGAGTGTTCTGCGTAGAGGATCATCGAGACGTTGAACGCCTCCACCACGTCGTCCGCGGGGTCTTCGCCGAAGGTCATCCAGAGGAAGTTGGCAGAGTAGCCGAGGTCATCCCGGGGTTCAATGACATCCTGGCCGTGGCGGCGACGCTGGTCGTAAGCGACGACTGCGGGCATTGCTGCCCAGAGGTCGATGGCCTTTTTCATGTTGGCCTCGGGAGTGGAATCCTCGGCCAGTTTATGGCGGGCGCCGAGTACGGATGCTGCCGTACGGCAGACGTCCATGGGGTGCGCCGTGGTGGGCAGGCTATCGATGACGGTCTTGACGTCAGACGCTAGTGCCCGACCCGCGCGCTCCACGGCAACAAGAGCTGCGAGCTCCCGGTCGTTGGGCAGTTCACCGTTCCAGAGCAGATAGGCGACTTGTTCAAAGCTGCATTTGGCCGCCAGTTCCTGGACCGGGTACCCGCGATACAGTAGCGAGTTGGTCTCGGGGTTGACCTTCGAGACGGCGGTGTAGTCCACCACAACTCCTGCCAGCCCCTTGCGGATCTCTGGTGTCTTTACGGTTTCTTGCTGAACAGTCATCGCGACTCCTTCGTCGGGCTAAACAGGGAGGGCACTTCAAAATTGAAGATGCCGGTGTCGAAGTGGTTGTACGCCTCGTAGTCGACGAGTTCGTAGAGGCGTGCACGCGTAAGCATCTGCGGGACTCGAACTTCCTGGGTGCCCAGCTTCTTGATTGTTTCCAGGGTGGCCTCTGCAGCGCCCATGGCAATGCGGAGGAGTGTGACAGGGTAAATAACCATGTTCACGCCTACCTCCTGCAACTCCTTGACAGTGAAGAGGTCGCTTTTGCCGAACTCGGTCATGTTGGCGAGGATGGGCACGTTGACGGCGTCGCGGATGGCCTGGAACTCGCTCAAGTCATTCATGGCTTCGGGGAAAATCGCGTCCGCTCCGGCATCCACGAGAGCGCGGGCCCGGTCTTGCGCGGCTTGAATTCCTTCGACGGCGCGGATGTCGGTGCGGGCCATGATGAGGAAGTTCTCATCACGGCGGGCGTCGGCTGCGGCGCGGATGCGTTTGGTGGCAGTGTCGATGCCGACGACGTTCTTGCCGTCCAAGTGGCCGCAGCGTTTGGGGTTGTACTGGTCTTCGATGTGGCAGCCCGCCAGCCCCGCGTTTTCGAGTTCCTGGATGGTACGGGCCACGTTCATGGGCTCCCCAAAGCCGGTATCGGCGTCCACCAGTGAGGGAAGGTCGGTCATGCGGGCGATCTGCCCGGCCCGGATGGCTACCTCGGTGAGCGTAGTGAGGCCGATGTCCGGCAGGCCGAGGTCGTTGGCCAGGACGGCCCCGGAGATGTAAACCCCCGCGAAGCCCTTTTCCTCGATCAGCCGGGCCGATAGCGGGTTGAACGCGCCAGGGAATTGCTGCACACTCCCCGAGTTGAGCAGCTTCCGGAGCTTGATCCTCTTCTGTTCCGGTGTGACTTTGGAGTACAGCATTTAGAACAGTCCCTTGGGTGCGGCATTGAGGTCGATGACGCCCGGGGCAGCGGTGATGTTCAGCTGGTCCAACTCACCCGCTGCAAGTTCTGGGAGGCGCTCGACGGCGGCAAGGAACCGTGCAATCTCGTCCTCCTCCACCAAACCGGCCGCCAGTGCACAGAACTTGTTGACGTACTGCTCGCGACCAAACGGGCGGGCGCCTAGGGGGTGGGCGTCGGCGACAGCGATCTCATCGGTGATGACGGTGCCGTCGATAAGGGTGATTTCCACGGACCCGCCGAAGGCTTTCTCCGAAATGTCGAGGGAGTGGTAACGGCGGGTCCATTCCGGATCTTCCTCGGTGGACACCTTCTGCCAGAGCTCCACCGTGTCCGGGCGGGCGGCGCGTTCGGGGGAGTAGGAGTCCACGTGGTGCCAGGACCCGTCCTGCAGCGCGACGGTGAAGATGTACGGGATGGAGTGGTCCAACGTCTCCCTCGAGGCGGTGGGGGAGTACTTCTGCGGATCGTTGGCGCCGGAGCCGATGACGTAGTGGGTGTGGTGGCTCGTCCTGATTAGCACGGACTTCACGTTGGCAGGGTCCGTGATTTCCGGGTGTTCGCGGTGGAGTTTGCGTGCGAGGTCGATCCAGGCCTGGGCCTGGTACTCGGCGGAATGTTCCTTGGTGTAGGTGTCCAGGATGGCGCGCTTTGCCTCACCGGGAGTAGGGAGCGGAACCATGTAGGAGGCGTCCGGGCCATCCAGCATCCAGGCGATCACGCCGTCCTCACCTTCGTAGATCGGCACCGGGGACGTCTGCCCGCGCATTGAACGGTCCACGGCTTCGACCGCCATTTTTCCTGCGAAGGCCGGGGCGTGGGCCTTCCAGGTGGAGATCTCGCCCTTGCGCGACTGCCGGGTGGCGGTGGTGGTGTGCAGTGCCTGGCCCACGGACTGGAAGATCGTCTCAACGTCAAGCCCCAACAACGTCCCGATACCGGCAGCGGCCGAAGGGCCGAGGTGAGCGACGTGATCGATCTTGTGCTTGTGCAGGCAGATGGCCTTGACCAGGTTCACCTGGACTTCGTAGCCGGTGGCGATGGCGCGGACCAGATCGGCGCCGTTGGCGCCCACGTGTTGGGCGACGGCCAGGATCGGCGGGATGTTATCCCCGGGGTGGGAGTAATCGGCGGCCAAGAAGGTGTCGTGGTAATCCAGTTCACGCACAGCCACACCGTTGGCCCAGGCGGCCCATTCGGCGGAGACCAGATCGCTGATCCCGAACACGGGGGCACCCTTGCCGGTCGCGGACGGTGCGTGGGTCAGTGCCTGTGCCCGAGCCGCGACGATCGGGGCCCGGTTCAGCGAGGCAATCGCCACGGAGGCGTTGTCGATGATGCGGTTGATGACCATTTCGGTCACCTCGGCACTGACGGGAACGGGGTCGGCGGCGACCACTGCGATCTTGTAGGCCAGCTGCTCCTCGCGGGAGAGGTGCTCTTCGCTCTTGTAGACACGGACGTGGTGTTCCTTGACCATGGGGCTCCTTCTAAGCAGGGGTGTGGTTGTCTTTGACGTGGGTGAGGCTGCGGTGCAGGTGGACTGTGGTTGCAGCTTCTGCAAGCCGGGGGTTGCCGGCGGCGATGGCCTCGGCAATCGCCGCGTGTTCCGCGGCTGCTGCCTGGAGCCGGGTTGAGTCGTCGGCTGCCAGGCGGCGGACCCGGACCAAGTGGACGCGCAGGCTCCGCATGGCATTGGCCAGGTATGAATTGGAGATCGCAGTATCGATCGCGTCGTCCAAACGGCTCACCAGGGCGTAGTACTCGTGACGCGCGGGGTCGTCGTCGCTGAGGAGTGCAGGGGCCCGCAGCAGTTGCGCGTGCAGCTCGGCGAACACTCCCGGTTCCCCACGCTGGGCGGCGAGGGCCGCGGCCCTGACTTCGAGGGTTTCGCGTAGTTCGAACAGTTCGTCGATGCTGTCCAGGGAGATATCTGTGACGACGACTCCGCGGCCGCCTGGCGCCGTCAATCCCTCAGCGGTGAGCCGGGCCAGCGCCTCCCGGACGGGAGTCCGGGACACTCCGAGGCGTTCGGACTGCTCGACTTCTGCTAGAACTGTTCCCGGCCGCAGGCGCCACTCGATGATGTCTTCCCGTAGGGCGTTGTAGGCCCGATCACTGGCGCGCATTCTTCGAGTGTATACGCTGACGGGAAGAATTTTTCGACTATTGCCAAAAAATGCCCCCCATGTATACAGAATTGAGAAATCAGATCCTTGTCCTTGATTACGAAAAAAGGCTGACCCGCAGTTACCTGGAAGGCAACCATCGAAGTACCGGGCCGCAGTGGAAGGACTGTTTAAGTGGACGTGTGAACGGTTGCTCTGGTGCATATGGCGGGGGAGGAGCCGCCTACAGTAGCGACATTCGCCACATGGGATGTTCCAAAAGGGAGGTCTTATATGGCGCGGACCCCAAACCGCTTCCTGCCGGAGGTTATGTTGGGAAAGGCCGAAGCTGCTCAAGGATTCACGACTCTTCTTCAGGCTAGGCGCTGTACTTCTTGATGGATACCCGGGCTGTGTCTTCGTTGGTACCGGTTTACATGGGAACAGTGTCCACGGCCTGGTTCAGGCTAGAGCCGTGCGCCGCCGCCAGCTCCCTCATTGGAGCCGTTGAAGCTGCGCTCCTTGCCCTCCCGGCGGGAATGGCTGGACCTAAGCATGGGTGCGGCGTGCTCAAGAGGCTTGATCACGTGGATCCGAAGTGCGGAATCCAGCAATATCCAATCGCCGCTGTGCTTCTGCATATACGTCCTCCGGCAGACCTCCTCGAGCTGCAGCCTTGGCATTTTCTCGGACATGCTCCGGAGACGCTGTTCCCACGATCACGGTGGACACTTCGGTGCGGGACACCACGAAGCGAAGGAGGAATCCCTGCAGGTTGTCGCCATCCAGCAGGTCGTCCACGTCAAGATCCACGGGTGACGCATGCCAGCTGTCCTGTGTCCGTTTGGCACGCGCCGCGCGTGCTGTTCCTCCGCGCACTATGACGCCCGCGCCGGTTGCGTTGATGAGCGGAAGACGCTGTTCAAGAGAACGGTCGAGTGCGGAATAGGGGACTTGAAATGTCTCGAATACGCCGAGGTCGATGTGCTCAAGGAGTTCCGGAAAAGTCGAAGATATGCCAATCGCTCGCACCTTGCCCTCGTCCCTGGCGCGTTCCAGGGTCCCCAAGACGTCATCTCGTTGAAGAACCGCCACAGAGGGCCCAATGTGAACCTGCGCCAGGTCCAAGTAGTCGGTGCGCAGACGCGAGAGACTTTGCTCGATTCCTGCCCGGATATTCGTTGGCGAATAATCATGGACGAGAGGGCCGTTGGTCGGGCCACCAGGCTGATGGTCCAGCGGACATCCCACTTTGGACGCAAGCAGATACTCCGACCGACGATGACCTATATATCGCCCGATCAGCTCCTCACTCTCTCCATAGTCGATCGAAGTATCGATAAATTGGATACCTTCGTCCAGCACCGTATTGAGGAGTATTTTTGCAACTCCCTCCTCCAGCAGTCGAGGCACGCGGTGCGAGGCCCCCCGTAGCTCCATGGCGCCGAAACCCAGCACTGTGCTACGCAACCCTGAGCTTGTGAGGTTGCGTTCTTCAAAGCGATGCATGAACTAAGTACCTGCCTTCCGGCCTCATTGTTTGGAGGCTCTATATCTTCACAAGTTCGAGCTCGGTCGTGGCCGTCTGCGAGTGGTTCATCGTGGGATCTTCTTCTTGTTCTAAGGCGGTTAAAGTCCGGATCGAGTCGGAGATGGTTATACCGAAAGCCAGCGTGTTGTCATCACGGTCTGCGACCGTTGGCAATCTGCCCTTGCCCTGACTGCTGGTCACCCCACGGGTCCGTCTCCAGTCGACTACTGCTGTCCGGTGCTCCCAGGCCACGTAGCTGCTGCTTGGGCTCCAAAATTCTTTGGCGGCTTAGATACTCCAAGAATGGCGTCCAGGCGCCCCGTCTTAGTTCATCTCGAAATTAGGGTCATCGAGGCTGTGGAGACGTCCCATTGAGGTCCGCGGCTGGATAGCCAAGAGGCCCTCTCGGAACGATCAGATTCGCTTTCCGTGATCAGCCTCCGAATGAGAGACCAGGGTGCGAGGCAGTTCCGCTAAATCGAGGAGGTTGTTGGTGTCCTGGGTATCCACCAGGTACTGAGCCTCTTCTCTCGTTTCCACGTTGGGCATGGACCCATTTAGTGGCTTTCTACTGGTTTCCTTGAGGAAGAAGACGGAAATTAGTCCCAGAACGGCAGCAGCCATCAGGTAGTAGGCAGGCACCATCTTGTTCCCGGTAACTCCGATAAGCGCTGCAACAACCAGGGGAGCTGTGCCGCCAAAGGCAGCATTTCCCACATTGTATGCGAGCCCGAGAGCGCTGGAACGCGATGGGGTAGGGAACTGCTCGGGCAGCGAAGAAGCGTAGCTCGACGAAAAGAGGGTCGCGCAGATCATAATGAAAAGTGTTCCGAGCTGTGCGCCCCAGACCTGACCGGACCCCATCATCATAAACGCCGGAATCGGAAGTATGACGCCGAGGATGGCGCCGATGTACAAGATCCGCTTCCTGCCTATCTTGTCCGAGAGCGAGGCAAAGAACTGGGTTGCAAAGGCTGCGAGGACGAACAGGGGAAAGATCACGAGCGTGCCGAGGGATCCTTGGAACCCAAGCGTCTGGTTCAGATACGTCGGAGTGAACGACGTCATGGTGTAGGCAATGACATTGCCCGCGGCTGCGACGCCCATTACCGGCAGAATGAATCGCCCGTGGGTCCGAATGACCTGCACGATAGCCGGGTTTTTTGCCAACTCACCGGTTTTCCGGGATTCCTTAGCCCGCTCTTTCAAGACGGCACTGAAGGTAGGTGACTCTTCGATCCGATAGCGGAAATACAGGGCTATGCCGGCAAGCGGCCCAGCGATGAGAAACGGAATACGCCAGCCGAAGGACTGCATTGCGTCCTGACTAAGGCTCAGCTGTAGTAGAGCTACCAAACCGGCTCCAAAGGCGAATCCGAGGTAACTGGAGCCCATAAATCCAACATAGAAACCCCGTCGCCGATCCGGTGCATATTCGCTGAGGAAAGTCGCACCACCGGTGTATTCTCCGCTGGCCGAGAACCCTTGCAGCAGTTTTAGGAACACGAGAAGCGCCGGGGCCCATAGCCCGATGACGGCGTAGCCCGGGAGCAGGCCGGTAGCAAACGTGGCGACGGACATCAGGAGCAGTGTGAACGTGAGGACCTTCCGTCGCCCGATCCGGTCTCCCAGCCACCCGAAGAATACGCCGCCCAGCGGTCGGGCAACGAACGTTACTGCGAATGTGCCATATAGGTACAGGGCCTGGACTGTCGGGTCGGCCTGCGGCAGGAAGACGGGGCCCATGACGGTGATGAGGTAGGCAAATACTCCGAACTCATACCATTCGATAATGTTTCCGACGACGGTTCCGGCGACAGCGCGCCTCAGCGCGGCCTTGTTGACGATGCGGATGTCGCTTACTGCCAAACGCTGTTTGCCAAGAGGGGCGCCGGTGGCATTCCCAAATCTCTGGTCTCCAGTGGACATTGGTATCCTCCGTTGATTCACTGATGCTAGGTGAGGTCGGAATGGACTGTTTGTAAGGCCTAAAGGCCGCGGTCTTGCATCGCTAGGGATACTCAAGCAGTTATATTCAGGGTGATCCATAAGACATTCGCCAACAGAACAGTCGCAAGGTTGTAGAGCCCCCGATTTTCTGCGCGGTGCCGTGTGAGTCTCGTCCCTTGCTTCGCGCGCCGAGGATGGATCCTGCAGTGACTTCGAGAGAGGTGAATGCCGTCTCAATCCTGCTTCTCGTCACGCCGAACTCGTGGTCGGGTTCGGCGAGGTCGCCGGCCGAGTGCTCGGGCGAGTCCACAACGCCTAACCATCTCCTCCAACTGAGGACACGAGCGAGGTTGCAGTCGAAACACGTCGGGGCTGTGTTCTACAGGCCAGCTACGGAATCGACCGTACTTGGGCTTTAACGTTCTGGAAACGCGGAACGTCAACAGTGGAAATCTTTGGCTCATAGGTTGAGCTAGCGCCGGAAGGGCCGCAGACGTGAAGAGTGACCGCACTGGGAGAGGGCTGAACAATGAAATCTCGAAACTCGGCTCCCAATGAATCAGGTGCGTTGCAATCAGGAGGAAGAGAAACAGCCGACGGTGCGCGGACGCTGATAGGACCCTATGACGAAGCCTGCCAGCGACCTGGATGTTTCTGTCTGGAATCCCGTTAGTCGCTGCTGAAATGGATTCTAGGCCGAGCCCCCTAATCCCGCAGGCTTCGACTAAATCCAGGTAGGAGCAGGATGCGAGAATTGAAGTCGGCTGATACGCGCCTCCGCCTCTGGCCCTGACATTGGGGCAAGAAGCGATCCGTGTCCGAGGGGCAGCATGGTGGCCACGCTGGATCATCTCCACCCGGCCGTTGTCACTGTTGGCCAGGAGACCTCGACGCTCAGTGAGAGTGGCTGGCGCCGACCTCGACCACCAAAACTCCGGCTCCGATGAGTAGTATCCCAAACGCCATGAGTGGTGTCAGGGGTTCTTTGAAGAAGACACGGGCCGATAACGCTGTGAGCGCGACACCGCAGGCAACCCAGATTCCATAGCCCACTCCGAGTGCAAGCCCTTCGGCCAAGGCTAAGCTGAGGAAGACAAATGCACAGATATAGCCGGACACGGTGGGAAAAAGCCACAGCTTCTTCTTCAGCCCTTCCGAAGCCCGCAGGGACATCGTGGCACCAACTTCAGTAGCGATGGCCAAGCTCAGGAAAACCCAGCTCATTGCGCATCCTTCGCTTGTCGGAGGCGCTTGGCGTTTTGCGATCCGAGCTCGACTGTTACGACGCCTGCGAGGATAAACATCATGCCTAGGCCCATCAGCCAAGTCAGGGTTTCGTCAAAGATGAGGGCGGACAAAAGCGCGGTAATGGTCACGCCACCTGCGCCCCATGCGCCATAGGCAACGCTAATCGTCATGCCCAGCCGCAGGCAGACTGTGAGCAGGCTGAAGGCGGCGATGTATCCGACGACGACCAGCACATACCAGCCCGGCGTTTCCATGGCGGCTTTGAGGGCGAGGGTAGCGCTTACCTCCGTCAGGACGGCACCGCCGAGCGATAGCCATTTCTTCACTCTGCTTCTCCGTCACGGGTCAAGTCGATCAGTTGCGCCAGGATTACGGATCGATCGGCCGCGCTTGGCCTAAGTACACCGCTGGCTTGGGCGGCCCATAATCCATCCGCTGCCAGGCGCGCGGTCAGGAGCCGGGTGCGCTGCCAGGCAGGCGTTCCGTCGGGCAGTGACAACCAGGGTTCAAGTTGGCGGGTCCAAGCCGATTGCAGTTCGGGCCAATATGCGGACTGAAACCAAAGGGCCCATTCCGCGCGCATGTTCTCCCCATCGGCCGCAGCCTGAATGTAGGCGCGGTACCGGTCAGCTATCGTTGCCATCTCCAGGCTCGTGCTGAGGAGCTTAATCATTCTTCGCCGCAGCTGGATGGCTGCATGTTCGACCAAAGCAACCATGAGTGCATCACGGTTCGGAAAATGGTACATAAGGCCGGGTTTGGTTAGCCCAGCTTCAATGGCAACCCGTTCGAGGGTGATGGTGGCACCCTCGCCGGAGCCCGCTATTCGCAGGCCTGCGTCAAGGATTTGGGGGCGTTGGCTTTCTCGCACCGTCAAACTTTACCATCCGGAAGGTAAGTCTGATGGCCGAGAGAGGATTAGCGCATGAGCGGCTGGAGCGGGGTGCACGGTCAGGCTTCGGCGAGAACGACGACCCTCTTTCCGGGGCGATGACCGGAGTCAAGGTCTTGCTGTGCTTCTGCCACCTTTTCGAGGCCTGCGTAGGTGCCGGAAACAACGATGTCGAGTGAGTCGGCTTCGATGGCGCGAAGGTACTTTGCCAATACGGCTGCGGGGAGGTGTTTGGCTTCGCCACTGTAGCTGGCTAGCCGGACGCCCGTGGGGATGGTGAACGGCGAGAAGTCAGGGATGGTCCAGTCTCCGTTGAGGGCTCCGACGAAGCACACTGTCCCTCCGGGTCGAATAAGGGAGAGCGTGTCAGGCAGGGCCGTGGCGCTGACGAATTCGAGTGCGGCGTCGAGGCCGTCTGGTGCAATCGTGCGGATTGCGTCAGGCAGGGTGTCGTCATCGAGCAGGGCATGGTCGGCGCCCACCCGGGTGAGGAGTTCCAGGCTCGCTGGGTTTCGCGTGGTCGCAACTACTGTCGCGCCGAGCAGGTGGGCGATTGCACTTGCGGCGAGCCCCACCGTTGAGGTGCCGCCGTGAACAAGGACGTGCTGGCCGGCCTTTAATTCCAGTCCGGCTGAGATCGAACCGTGTGCGGTTTGAAGCATCTCCGGGAGCGCCCCGACGACGCCCCACGGCAAGTCAGAGTCGAATGGAATGATATTGGCCGCGTCGACCACGACATACTCCGCGTAGCTGCCGTCGATGGCGCGACCGAGTCCTCCCATCATTGTGGCGACTTTTTGCCCATGGACAAGATCAACACCTTCGCCGACGGCGTCGACGACCCCAACGGCTTCGATGCCCAGGATCCGGGGAAAGGAGAAATCGGGCCCGGACTGCCCTTTTCGACTGGTGACCTCGGATTCGTTAACGCCGAACGCCATCACGCGGATGAGCGCCTGACCAGGCCCGACGTCGGGGATTGGAACCTGGGAAACGGTGAGGCCGCTGGGCGCGACGGGGCCGGCCAGTCGGATGGCGCGCATCGTTTCAAGCATGTTTCTGCTCCTTTTCGTGGAATGGGTGACCGGGGGCGGGGATGGCGACCAAGGCTCCGAAGGCTTGCCGCACTGCTACCTCGTCCAGTTCCGTGTCCGGGTGTGCCAGGCGGTGGCTCCACCAACCCCACAGCAGAGCATTAACAGCAATCGCAGTGCTGGTCGGCAGCACCCGATGGAGCATTACGAGGGCATCGTCCTCAACTGCCTGAAGGACGGCTGCCACCTTCGCGTTCCGCGCGCCGTAGTGACGTATCTCCTCATAGAGGCGGATGTCGTCGAGGCTGGGGCTCGTCGCGCCGATCGTCGCCTCGACGAGTGCATCAACGACATCGGCCTCAGTACGCGCTTCACCGAGAGGGACAGCATAACGGGGTTCGAGATCAACGCGGGTTGCATCCAGGGCACTCAAGATGAGGCCCTCAAGGGTGGGGAAGTAGTACGTCATCGACCCCAGCGGCACCCCTGCGTGTTCAGCGATCCCCCGGTAAGACGCGGCGCTCATGCCCCCGGACCTGATTACATCGAGCGTCGCTTGCAGAATCCGGAAACGGCGTTCCGGGTCGTTCGGCTTCCCTCGGCGCATACTCTTCTCCAATGTTTGACCTAGTGCGTACAGCTGTGCGTACACTTGCGCGTAGAGGAAATGCGTACGCGTGTACGTACTTTCCTACAATTTACTACAGGACGGAGGTCATCCCGTGAATGGCGAAAAGCTGCAGGCGCTTGCTCGGGCGAGGGTGCAAGAACTACCCGGCGCGAATCTGGAGCACCCGTTCGGTTCAGAGTGGGACGTCTACAAGGTACGGGGCAAGCTGTTCATGTTGATGACCGAGGTCACGGGCCAACCCATAGTGATCATCAAGGCCGACCCTCAAGACGGCAAGGCGCTCCGCGAGGAGCACGACGACATTACTCCCGGCTATCACATGAACAAGCAGCACTGGATCACGCTGCACCCGGGGGGAACCCTGAAGAAGACCCTCATTGAGGAGTTAGTCACAGAATCCTATCTGCTCGTCGTCGAAAATCTGCCCAGGGCGAACCGTCCCGTGGATCCCGCCCAGTTTGGCAGGGCAGACAGATGACCCTCTCCGGCGACACCCTGCAACAGACCGCCCGCGATACTGCAATGGCGTTGGGGGAGGTCAGCAGTGGCCGGCCGTTCGCGCCGCATTTGGATGTATGGAAGGTGCGTGACAAGGTGTTCCTCATCATCACCGAGGACCAACCGGATCAGCAGATCATCACCGTCAAGGCCGATCCGAATCACGCAGACGCGCTCCGCCGCGACTTTGACACGATCACCCCCGGGCACTACCTGGACAAACGGCATTGGATCTCTGTCGCATCCGGACCCGGCATCACAAAGCGGTTCATCGAAAACCTAGTTCAGGACTCCTATGATCTCGCCTTCGGCCGCCGAGCCGAGGAGCGATCGTGAGCGAGCAGCCCCCGTCGCTGTTTGAGATGGACGATTCCTCCAGGCCCCTTGCCGACCGACTGCGCCCGCGCACCCTGGTCGATGTAGTCGGCCAGGACCACCTCCTTGCCGCCGATGCCCCGATCGGGCGCATGGTGGATACGCAACGACTCGTCTCGATGATCCTGTGGGGCCCTCCCGGCTGCGGGAAGACCACCATGGCCCGCCTCCTCGCAGAGCAAACCAACCTGGTGTTCGAGCTTCTCTCGGCCACGTTCTCCGGGGTTGCGGACCTTCGCAAAGTCTTCCAAGCAGCCCAGCGCCGACGGGAGATCGGGCAGGGAACATTGCTCTTCGTCGACGAGATCCACCGTTTCAACCGCGCCCAGCAGGACTCGTTCCTGCCCTACGTCGAAGACGGCACGATCGTCCTTGTGGGCGCAACCACCGAAAATCCCAGCTTCGAACTCAACGGCGCATTGCTGTCCCGTTGCCAGGTATTTGTCCTCAAGCGCCTCGGTGATACAGCGCTCAGCACCATCATTAATCGCGCAGAAGACACCCTCGGCGCACGCCTGCCACTGGACGGGAACGCCCGACAGGCGCTCATCGCCATGGCGGACGGAGACGGCAGGTACCTGCTGAACATGATCGAACAGATCCAGTCGCTCCCGGTGCCCATTGATCCGGCGACCCTCGCCACGGCCGTACAGAAGCGCGCACCCCAATACGACAAAGCGCAGGAAGGCCACTACAACCTCATTTCGGCGCTCCACAAGTCGATGCGCGGTTCGGACCCGGACGCCGCACTGTACTGGTTAGCCAGAATGCTCGACGGCGGCGAGGACCCGCTGTTTATTGCCCGCCGCATCACTCGCTTCGCCACCGAAGACATCGGCATGGCAGACCCGAACGCGGTACAGCAGGCGCTCGCCGCCTGGGACGTTTATGAGCGCCTCGGCTCCCCGGAAGGCGAACTGGCAATCGCGCAAGCCGTGCTTTACCTTGCAACTGCCCCGAAGTCGATCGGCGTGTATCGCGGCTTCAACAAGGCCCGTGCCGCAGCGCAGCGCACTGGGTCACTGATGCCACCTGCGCACATCCTCAATGCTCCCACGCGGCTGATGAAGGACCTCGGCTACGGCAGGGACTACCAATACGACCCGGACACCGACACCGGATTCTCCGGCGCTGACTACTTCCCCGACGGCATGCCCCGGCAGACCTTCTACGAACCCACAACCAACGGATACGAACGCGCCATCGGTGAACGGCTCCGTCACTGGGCACAGCTCCGGGACGCCATCCCAAACGCTTCTACCCTCAACGACTCCACGACACCAGACTCCGACTGAGCTCTTGGAAAGGACTCACCTGTGACCGACACCAGCAGCACCCTCACCAATGAACACGCAGTTCGCTCCTGGCTGGGCATTCCATACGCCGCCGCCGAACGGTTCCGCCGGCCCACCCTGCTGCCCTTCAACCCCGATCTGCCCTACAACCAGAAGGGGCCGGCACCACTCCAAGCGGGGGACACCAGCTGGCTCGAAGCCGATAACGGATTCAGTGAGGACTGTCTGAACCTCAACGTCTGGGCGCCTGAAGACGCCGGGGAGGCGCCCCTCCCTGTCGTCGTTTACATCTTCGGCGGCGGTTGGATGCTCGGCGCGAACACCCAGACCACCTCGAACGCATCCGGACTCGCCGCGACTGGACAGGCCATCGGGGTGTCCCTGAACTACCGGCTCGGAGCGTTCGGAGCGCTCTCCCTCTCCAAGTACGGGGGTGCGCTCGAGGAAGCCTCAAACCTCTGCCTGCAGGACATCATTACAGCCCTGCAGTGGGTGCGGGAAAACATCGCCCGCTTCGGCGGAGATCCCAACAACGTCACTCTTACCGGCCACAGTGCCGGCGCCTTCTCCGCCCTTGCACTGCTCGCCACACCGTCGGCCGACGGGCTCTACCACCATATCGCCGCCTTCTCCGGCATGCCCTCAAGGCTGGTGCCGGCTTGGGGGGCAGAGGAGCGCGCACTAGCGGTCCTCACTGCGTTCGGTGTCCAGGACGATCCAGCACAGCTCCTGAACATAGACGCGGAGCTCCTCGCCGCGACGATGAGTAAGACCCAATCGTCAGACCCTGGCGCGGCGCACGGCGTCGACAATGAGGTCATCGCCATAGTCGATGACCGCACCCAGCCGAACGGGATCCTCGCCGATCATCCCATGCGAGCCCTCGAGTCCGGGCGACATCGCGACGTCGACATTCTGTTCAGCAGCACCACCCACGAGACCGACTGGTGGGTCCTGCACCGGACCAAAGATTTCGATCCCGGCAGCATCGAGGACCTGGTCGAGGAATTCGCCACCCGCAACCGCCTACCCCGCAGCCGCGCTCAAAAAATCATCGCCGCATACAATACCGACGCGCTCACCCCAGTCCAGGTTCGCGGCGCCTTGCTCACCGACTACTCTTTCACCCTGCCCCAGGCACGCGGCGCGCTTGCGCACGCGGCTGCCGGAGGACGGGCGTATCTACTCTCTGTCGGCCCTGTTCAAGGCGCGCATTCCGTCCACGGCACGGAAATGTACGGCATCGTTGGTCAGAGGCGACCTGGCGCCAGCCAGGATCAGGTTCTCCGCGACACATTTGTTCGGGACGCCCTCCTCGCCCTCGCATCGGGCGACACCGACCGCTTGTGGGAACCCGTCACTGCCCGACCCACCACAAAGGGCATCGGCAGCATGCCCTACGACGCCACCGCCCATGCCAAGAACGTGCTCGAGATCTTCACGGACATCGACCGACCGTAGCCACCGCAAGCGGACTCGAATCTTCAGGACGCAGCTTCAGCGCTTGCGTCGTCCCAGCCGGGGACAGGCATCGCCTGGCTTCTCGGCCCGGTCCTGCGGTTGAGTTGTCGCCAGGCCAGCACATACTCTTACAAGGGAACGCGCTGCACCTGAATTGGACGCCTTGGGCTGTTGAGTGGATCACGTTTCGGAACGATCGAGGGCAGGGAGTGCCGTTGTCCTCTCGGCCGGGATCAGTGTTGCTTCAGTGACCTTTGAACTCGATGGTGTCGAGGTCTTCTTTGCTATGAAAAGCGCTAACTGCACGTTTGTGGTCGTCAGTGGCAGCGAGGACTCCCTGCGCAAGACCCTCACGGTCCAGTGCATCGCGGAGGGTGCCGTCCACAGAGCGGTTGGTAAGGAGCTTGGTCAGTCCCAGGGCCAAAGGGGCTCGTCGGGAGAGCGTTGCACAGTACGTCACGGCTTGGTCATCGAACGACTCACCCTCCAGCACCTCGGCAACGAAACCTAGCTGTTTGCCTTCATGCGCGGAGAACCTGCGCATGTTCAGCACCGCGTCCTTGGCACGGTGTAGCCCGATGGATTGGGCGAGAAAATAAGTTCCCCCCATGTCGGGCATGAGTCCCATTTTTACGAAAGACTGCTGGAACCAAGCGTCTGGTGCCGCCAAGATGAGGTCGCAGGCGAGGGCAAGGTTGAAACCTGCTCCCGAAGCGATGCCATTCACGGCGGCTACGACGGGCTTCTGCAGGTTGGACAGGCCTTCAGTGATCTGGCGGCCGTAAGTCAGCACTTGGTTCATCTCGGCGGGAGTGCGTTTCCCCATGCCTTGAATATCGCCACCGGAACAGAACGCGCGGCCAGTACCCGTCAGCATCAGGACCCGCACCTCAGGATCTGAAGCCGACCGGAGAATTTGCTCCAACAAGGCACGCTTGACTGGATCATCAAGGGCGTTCAAAGTCTCCATTCCGTCCAACCGGCAGCGGAGGACCCCCGGTGCTGGGCTGTCGGTCCTGAGCTCTGTCATGGCTGCACTCCCAAATGAGAGCCTCGCTCTATGTGGTTAGGGTAGTGGTGCAATCCGGCGGGGGAATTGAGCGGATTTCGCATTCGGTCGACGCTGCCGAGTAGGCGGTCCGCACCTCGGACGGCCGCCGCGGTCGGAGCTTTCCACGCCGCCGAATGGATCCTTGGTGCTACTTCGGCATAGCCGAACGCGTAATTTTGTAGCCCCGTCACAGCTTCCAAATCGCTCAGCTCCAACAGCATCGCTACTACCCCTTCTCGTGGAATGAGCGAAATTCGGGAATCTGGCAGGCAACCTGGTACTCGATGCGCAGGCGTTGAACCAGTTCAGATACTGAAGGAGCATCGTCTATAAGGTCGATGCCTTGGCCGGCGCTCCAGATGTCACGCCATGGTCGGGTGTTGGGTGGCAGATGGTCATAATTGCCGCGGCCGGATGAGACCGGAAGTTCCTCGGGATTCAAACCGATTGAGGCGAGCGAGGGCTTCAACCAATTGGCCGGAACGGCAGTGACACTGCTTGTATAGATCAGGTCAGTCGACCTCGACTCTACAAGCATCCGCCGATAGGCGGGGTCAACATTAGCCTCCTTTGTCGCAATAAAGCGAGTCCCCAGATACGCAAGATCGGCCCCGAGGATCTCAGCGGACCTTATCGCGGCGCCGGTTGAAATTGCCCCGGCCAAGAGTATTGTGCCATCGAACATGCTTCGCACCTGCGGAATAAAGACGAATGGGCTGAGTAGCCCCGAGTGACCACCTCCTCCGCCCACAATGCAAGTCAGGCCGTCGACGCCGGCAGAGATTGCCTTCTCTGCGAAACGCATGCTCGTGACGTCATGAAAGACCTTGCCACCCCACCCGTGCACAGTCCTGGTGAGTTCGGTCGGATCGCCCATGGCACTGACGATTACGTCTACACCGTACTGAGCGCAGAGATCAAGGTTTGCTCTCATTTCATCATCGGTCCAGCGTCTAGAGAAATTCACTGCCAGGGGACCGATGATCGCTGAGGGATTTCGTTGGTGGTGCTCGTCAAGGTCGCGGCGGATCAGACGGAGCCAGTCCCCGAATTGCGTGATGTCAGCGGCGTTGTGTCGGGGCAGAACGCCCATGATTCCTGATTTGCACGCTTCGCGGACCAACTCCGGCCCTGATACCCACGCCATGGGTGCGCACACAACTGGGAGAACGAGCGAGTTGCGTTGGGTTGGATCCAATGACATTTTATGCCCTCTGCTCTTCTAGTCCAGGAGACTTGGTCGGCGGTTTCGGGTCGCACCGATGAAATAACGATGCACCTACGCTAACATAATTGCGGATCATAAAGTAAGTTTCTTCGGAGTCTCAGCCAAAAGGATGCGGTAACCGGTCAATGCGGGCGAGGACCTCTTGTTCCCACGCTTTCGATTGCCAAAGCCTGGCCGGCAAGGGGTTTATCGACGGGGCCGCGATGGTCAGTCACTCTGACGTATCATGCGGACAGCGGAGCCACGGCTGAGTGAAGCACACGAAGATCAAGACGTAGATGCATTGGAATCTTGCCCGTAGGTTCACGTCCCCGTGGAGGACCGGCTTGTCAGGTTTCGAAGGAGTTTGCTCGTGTCAGCAATCTGCACCAACGGCAGCGAGGACTTGGCTTGCCGCTAAGATGCTAGCCCTTGCGGCGTCGATCGGCTTGGTCTACCAGCTCCGTGATCCATGGCCTGTGCCCGCGATGAAAAGTCAAGTGTGGGGGTAGTCCCTGCACTAATGGGGCGGAGTTCGAGATGTCGATGGTGATCCTGCCGCCGGCCATGGGTGCATTGGTGATGTGGACGTCGCCAAAAGATGCGGGGAGGGCTGGGTCCATCCATACTCCGCCTTGGGATACGTGTGCGTCGTACCGCATGAGGCTTGTCACCAGTAGGATGGGCGTCGTTGATGCCCAGGCCTGAGGCGAGCATGCTGTCGGGTAGGGCAGAGGCACGGCGAATTGATCCCGGCTGAAACCGCAAAACAATTCCGGGAGGCGGCCACCGGAAAACTCGGCCGCCTCCAGCAGAGCGGTTGAGATCCGTTGCGCCTCGTCCACGAACCCGTACCGGAGGAGTCCGGCTGCGATGATGGCGTTGTCGTGTGGCCAAACGGAACCGTTGTGATAGCTGGCGGGGTTGTACGCGCCCATATCCGTGGCCAAGGTTCGGACTCCCCATCCGCTGAACATTTCGGGGGACATGAGGTGCTTTACCACCGACGGCGCCTTGTCCTCATCCACAAGTCCGAGCCACAGGCAGTGACCCATGTTGGAAGCGCAAGCGTCGACCTGGCGCTTCTTGCCGTCCAAGGCCACGGCGTAATAGCCACGTTCCGGCATCCAGAATTCCTCGTTAAAGCGCTTCTTCAACTGCACCATAAGATCGGCGTACTTGTTCCCCAGGGCATCGTCTCCGGCGTCATAAGCCATCCAGGCGCGGGCTGCGTAGGCTCCATAGACATACGCCTGCACCTCACACAGGGCTATCGGTGGCTCGGGCATACTGCCATCTGCGAAATTAATACCGTCCCAGGAATCCTTCCAGCCCTGATTGATCAACCCTCGGTTGTTCAGGCGCTCATATTCGACGAAACCGTCGCCGTCTTTGTCCCCGTATTTCTGAATCCATTCCAGCGCGCGGTCTGCGTGAGGCAGCAGAGCAGCAATGGTGTCCGCGGCGAAGCCCCAACGGCTAACCGATCCGAGAACCATGACGAACAAAGGGGTCGCATCAACGCTGCCATAGTAGGTGGCCTTTCCTCCCAGCGCCAGTGCGCTTGAGACATCCAACCTGACCTCGTGCAAAATCTTGCCGGGTTCTTCTTCACTAATTGGATCCACTGCGCGGCCCTGGCGGTCGGCGAGCGTTTGCAGCGTCCCCAGTGCTAGGGAGGGATCAATTGGAAGCGACATCTCCGAAGCCCATAATGAGTCCCGGCCAAAAAGGGTCATGAACCACGGTGCGCCGGCGGCCACGACAACCCGATCCGGGTGGTTAGGATCTTCGATCCTGAGTGCACCCAGGTCGTCATAACTACGCCGCATGGTCCGTTCAATTGACCGGTTCCCCATCTGCAGGATCGGAATCTTGGCCACCCACTGTTGTCGGCGAAGGTCACTGGGGGAGAGTTCGCCGTCGGTGTGGACGAAAGACGGTGGACGACTGCCGCCCTGGGTCTCGGGCATCACCGTCAGGGTTGTGCTCCACCGGCCGTGCGGTGGGATGGTCACCCTATATGTCAGGGTTTTGGGCGTGACCTGTGCTCCGGGAGCACGAATAACAACGCCCTTACGGACATCTTGCCAGATGGCTTGAATAACCAGCTCATCGCCCCGGTTCTGGCGGGTTTCGTCCCAACGTCTTTTGGGTCGCGCCTCCTTCACTTCGAAAAGATCAGCGAAATCAGCAGCAACCCTCAGCGAAACCAGGCAGTCCGCACTCTCCGGCGAGTAGTTCCGAACCGTTATCTGTTCGTGGATTCCGGACCCCACTTCACGCAGCCGCTCTACAATAAGGGGGCTATCGGCATGCCCATTAAGACTGAGGACACGTCCCGCAAATAGCGCGCGGTACGGCTCCTTCGTTTCAGCCCCCAACTCTTCTACCACCTGGCCGTTAACGGTTAAGCTCCAGTGCGACAGGATACGAGTGTCTTGGACAAAAAGACCATGTGGATTCTCGGGATGGATATCTCCATTCCCCAAGGAGATACAGAAGGACGAACCCTCAACCAGGGTTACCGTGCCTGCACCTAGAGGCCCCGCAGCGTTATCAGCATTCCAACCGGACATTCCTGCCCTCCGAATAAACGCCAGCCGTTTAGCGCCGGATGCGCCACACGGTCGCAAGTGAACATTCTTCAAATGGACGCTACTCTCACCTGTGCTCTTGGGCCAGAGCGTGGAGGCGGGAAAAGGACCTTGTCCCAGGGGGCACATTCATCCGGCGAAGGACCGTTGGGCGAACTAAGGAGGAGCACGAGGCGCTCAGATGGCCTGAACTTTCTCGTCCAGCGACAGTTTCTTGTCTTCTTCAATTCTCGTCATTCTCCTGTCATACCACCCTCTCCGGACGGCTGCCGATTCCTTGGAGACGTGGGCTTCGGGCACCATCAGATCGGAACCATGTATTGTGCCCGCCCATTGGTGCAGGTCTGCTGTGCCACCGGAACGCCAGATTGCCTGGGCAAAGGCCGTTGTGTCGTCTCGGAAGGCATCACTGGCGCCGCACATGAGAAATACGGGTGGAAAGCCGGAGAAATCTTCGTCGATGAGTCGGCCAGCAGCGAGGTGTGGATAATCCTCAAGTATTGAGGGCGAGGCCTTTCCCAGGACGGCGTCCCACATCACGCGGTACATTTTGGCGAGGGCTGCAGAACTGCTGTCCAGTTGTCGATAGGAGAGCGATTCCATCCGATCGTCAATCATGGCCCCATCGATGACCAAGCCGGCATGGTCCAAGCCGACCGCCCGCGCTTCAAACGCGACTGAAGCGGCTAGATCGGCACCGCCGCTGAGTCCATGCAGGAACAAGGGCGTTCCGTGGATAGTTAAGCTCGTCTGCATGAGCTGCGACCCAACTAAAGGCATCAAGGGAATCCAGCATTCCGGCCGCGCGGGATGCTCGGGCGCACGGCCGTATTCCACTGCAACGACGAGCAAGGACTGGTCTTCAGCGATGTCCAAAACTTGGGGAAGGTCCAGTGAGAGAGCCGCCCCGGAAACCATCCCGCCGCTATGCAACCAAACGATGGCACCACGTGCCGGTTGGTGTGCAGGACCTATTAGATGCGTGGTCACCGAGCGTCCCTGTTGGCCCTGTATGACCTTCGTGCCAACGGTGAACGTCCCATTACGAGTAATCTGATCCTCACCTAGAACGCCTTCCCTCTGTTGAATCATCGCTTCGAGCGCAGCCTGTTGGTCTTCATAGGCTGGAAGGCTGGCCATGGACCGCGCAATTTCTGGATCATAGGGAGGGGGCGGACGGCAGAGGACTGAATTGACATTGACTAATCCGTTTCTTCGGGCCGAATGCGGTACGAGTAATCGGGTGCAGGGATGAACCGCGCGCATAGCCAAAAGCAATGGGCCAGCATCTTAGTGGTCCGGCACCAGCATGGGCGGTGTGAGCACATCCAGCTCAGGAATATCGCCTGACCATGCTTCGACTTCCACGAGCGCGTGCTGGGCAGTAGTGGCCTGGGAAAGACTTGAGGACGGCCTGTCGGATGTCAGCACATTGGGATTGCCGTGGCGGCAGAACGATGGATCATCGGGTGCGGGATCGTACCAGGCCCCTGCTGAAAGCTGGACAACCCCCGGACGTATGGCAGCGGATATGACCAGGCCGGCCAGACACCTTCCACGGTTGTTTCGAACCAGGACAACCTGTCCGTCCGAAAGTCCCCGGGCAGCGGCATCTTCAGGATTCATTCGAAGGGGTTCGCGTCCCTGTATTTTGGACTTTTGACTGGTGGCCCCTATGTCCAGTTGGCTGTGTAGCTTGGTCTTGGGTTGATTCGCTATTAGGTGCAGCGGGTAATCGCCAGCTGATCCAAGCCATTCGTCGGGCTCAATCCAAACGGGATGACCGGGACAATCAGGGTAGGCGAAACTTTCGATCGTCGAGGAAAAAATCTCAATCTTGCCGCTAGGGGTGGCCAGTGGATTCTCAATTGGATCGTGCCGGAATTCAGAAAAGAGAACCTGATCCGGCTTTATCACCGGGATCTCGATTTTCTCGCTCGCCCAAAATGTGTCGAAATCCACGACGACAGTTCCCTTGTCAGCGAGCCTCTTTTGCCACCCGTCGTATAGATGGCGAAGCCAGCCCATAGTGTCCCGGTTTTCGGTGAAAGCTTCACCCCGTCCCATCTTTTCCGCCACAGAGGCGAAGATATCGAAATCATCCCGTGCTTCTCCAGCGGGTGCCGTTAGAGCGTGCATGGGAAAGAACGTAGGGTCGTTACGACCGGCCCCATAATCGTTCCGCTCAAAGGTCATGGTTGCAGGGAGAACTATATCGGCGTGCCGCGCGGTACTCGTCCAGAACTGCTCATTGACGATGACAGTTGCCGGTTTTGACCATGCTCTACGAAATTTTGCAAGGTCTTGGTGGTGATGGAAGGGGTTGCCCCCGGCCCAATAGATAAGCTCGATTTTGGGCAGAGTTAAACGATTGCCATTGAAGTCGATCTGGCTACCCGGTTCGAGCAGCATGTCCGAGATCCGCGCTACGGGGATATAGGACGGTTCTTGGTTTCGCCCCTGGGGAAAGGAGGGCGCGCTCGACACTCGCAAGGGCAATCCGACGTCTGCTGAGGAGCCATATCCATGCTGGAAACCACCACCAGGCAGCCCGATCTGGCCCAGCATGGCTGCCAGCGTCACACCGAGCCAAACAGGTTGCTCGCCATGTTGCTGCCGTTGCATTGACCAACTGATGTTGATCATCGTCCGTGAGGCTGCCATCTCCCGCGCGAGCCGGACGATTCGCTCAGCAGGTATCGATGTCAGCTTTTCTGCCCATTCGGGGTTCTTGGGCGCTCCGTCAACTTCACCGCGTACGTATGACAAGAATTTATCCGCCCCAACGCAATAGCGGTCAAGGAATTGCGAGTCAGTGAGGTTTTCAGCATCCAAAACGAAGGCCAGAGCCAGCATCAAAGCGGCATCACTGCCCGGAACGGGGGCGATCCATTCGGCCTGGGCCTCCCCATAAGTATCATCTGCGATTGGTGATACATCGATGAAGCGGCAGCCGCGCGCAACCGCGTCCCTGATTGCGTTGCGGGCGACATGGCGGCCAATTCCACCTGGGCCTATTCCACTGTTTTTTTCTGACAACCCGCCAAATGCAACGAACAGTTGCGTATTCTGGCTGACCACGTCCCAGGATGTTGCCCTCGCCATAATTTCAACCGGGGGAGCGATGACGTGAGGAAGCAGGACGCCGGAGGCCCCGTAACTGTAGTCCGTCACACCGGCAACATATCCGCCGAGGGAGTTCAGGAATCTGTGGATTTGGCTTTGGGTGTGATGGAAACGGCCGGCGCTGGCCCATCCATATGAGCAGCCGTATACAGCCATGGGGCCGTAGTCCGCGTAGACCCGACTGAGTTCGGCACTTACCAGCTCTATGGCCCGTTCCCAAGACACCTCCACGAAGGGCTCAGAACCACGGCCTGATCCACTCCCCGGTCCGTGCTCCAGCCATCCTGAACGAACGGCCGGGCGCAGCACGCGAGTTGGATGATGTTGCGCTGAGGCGACATTATCGAGAATGTCTCTGGGGTCCGGATCTCCAGACCATGGTTTGACGGACTGTAGAGACGTTCCGTCGCTCTCAGCTTCGAAGGCTCCCCAGTGTGTCAAATGCGTGCCCATGCTTTGGGTCCCCTTGCGTCGTGTCCCGTACGTCGATCTGGATCCCGTTTACATCGTCAGACGTACCAGGCCACTTTGTAAACAGGCTAGGGCCAGAAACGGAGTGGTGAACATTGGAGTAGAGCCGAGAGCCGGTTCGTGTGCTCGGGGAAACTCCAACCCAACGCACAGGCATGGCTGGAACAGCAACGAAACCATCGACCAACCTTGGTGATTTGGCCAGTTCCGGAGGCGTAATCGTTGGGGCCAATATCGTGTCATACCGCTGAACTTTGTGTCCACACGACGCCTGGAGCGGCGGTTCCGAAATCACGTACCGACGCTGCGCGGCAGACGACGCAAATCGCCTCTTGCGTGGAGAAATCACCTATTCGGTTCGTGCGGCAACAACGCGAAACGCTTTGTCACACCAAGCTTGAATAACGCACGTGGCTTACCTCGATCATTGGTGATGCAAGAAGCGTGAACCAAGAAGGGACATTGAATGGATTTGACGATTCCGGCGGCCGCTGAGCGGTCCACCCAATCGCCGCACCTCACTGGCAACATGGGCTTCTTCCAGCTGATCTTTAGCGTAATGGCCTACAACGCACCGATGGTAGTCGTCATCGGAATTATCCCGATCATGGTCATGGAGGGGGCCGGTATCGGAACTCCCATCTCATTTGTCGTGGCCGGCATTATCCTCGCTCTGTTCTCAGTCGGATTTACAAGAATGGCAAGGGTACTGCCCAACCCCGGCGGCTTCTATGCCCTTATCACTGCAGGTCTTGGCCGCCATGTAGGCCTGGGCTCCGGTTATATCGCGTTGCTCGCTTACTTCTGCGTCTATGCCGGCACTTTCTCGTTCGCCGGTATCGTAGCGGGAGATCTCATTACAAACACTCTGCACGGTCCGGAGCTTCCCTGGTATGCCTGGGCGGCCTGTTTTTGGCTTGCTTCCGCGGTCCTCAGTTACTTCAAGGTCGAGTTGTCAGCAAAGGTTCTCACGATCTTTCTCTTCTCCGAACTGACTGTCATCGTTATCTACTGCGTCTTGGTATTCCTCAATGGAGGCGCCAATGGTGCTGGAGTTTCTTTGGAGCCTCTTAGCCCGGCGCATTGGTTTGACGGAAACTTCAGTCTGGGAGTTCTCCTGGCGATCGGTATGTATGGTGGATTTGAGGTTACGGTGCTTTTCCGGGAGGAAGTACGTAATCCAGTCCGCGTCATCCCCCGGGCCACCTTCGCAGTCATTGCGATCGCGATGGCAACTTACGCTTTGTCGTCGGTGGTATTCATAGGTTCTTTGGGCATCGATAAAGTAGTCGGGCTGGCACAGGAAGACCCGACCGGGGCAATGAATGCCAGTATTGACTCCTCCGGCGGAGACGTGCTCGCCACCCTGGCAGCGGTGATGGTCGTTACAAGTACTTTTGCGGTGATCCTGGCTGCACACAACATCACTGCTCGATATGTTTTCAACCTCAGCGCCGATAGGATCCTGCCTGAGAGCATGGCCTCGGTCCATAAGCGCCACGGATCGCCGCACATCGCTTCCATCACGACCAGCGCGGCTGCTCTCGTTCTCAATGGTGCCGCGGTTGTTTTCGGACTGGATCCTCTCGTCTTCTACACGGCGGTACTTGGCATGACCAGCTTCATCGCCCTGGTCATCATCTTTGTCTGCAACATTTCCGTGGGAACCTATATGCGTCGTAACGGCGGTCGGCTCGCCTCGGCCTGGGCTACCGTCGCTTGTCCGATTCTGGCTGCAGTAGGTCTGGGCAGCGTCCTGGTGATGGCGGCAATAAACTTCCCCATGCTGGTTGGAGGTTCCGACGCGCTCGCTGCCGGACTCATGGCTTTTATCGTCGGTGTGTTCCTCTTGGGCGTTGTGACGGCGGGCGTCCATCGCCGTAAGAACGCTGATATTTACAGCCGAATCGGCCGACAGTAATCGTCATGTTCCCCAAGTAATCACGACGGCGACGCGCACCACGAGAGGGAGCGTCGCCGTCGTCGTTTACCCACCGCTGTTAGCTGCCAGATGGGGCGACTGGCTGGCTCCGCCGATAATCCTCAGCCGCACTTAGTGGCTCTTCGCGGTTGATGGGGAATGAGTTCGTGTCGTTGAAGACAAAGGGGCCCGTGGCCCTGCTGGGATGAGGGTGCCTAGCATTCAACCT
>FOEZ01000070.1 GCA_900110595.1 Arthrobacter sp. OV608
GCGATCTGAACGGCGTGTTGCGGACCCACCAAAAGGTGGTTCATTGCGATCCGGGCGTTCGCGTTAAGACGAGCAAAAATTCCGTCCTTCGCAACCACGTCTGAACCCGCCCACAGCGACGCGGTCGCGATGATGTCATCAAGGGACCGGTAGAGGTGAAGTGCTGCTTGCTCGATCAGTGCGGTGTGCAGTTCAGTCATACGGTGCTCCGCCGCCGCCTCCCAGAGGTTCTTATAGGAGTCCAGAATGAATGCGCGCGATGCTTGGTACAGCGAAGCAACCCGAACGAAGTCGGCTTGAAAGAGCGGATACTCGTCCAGCGACGGCACAACTCCGCGACGCCGTCCGCGAGCGGACTTCGCCATTTCCTCGATCGCTCTTTTCGCCAGGCCGAGCCCGGTGCCGACGTGGTGCAGGGTCGTGACTGATGTAAATCCCTGAGTGAAAGCTGGCTCGTTAGGAAATTCCGTGCCGTCGTGGATTGCCATCCACTTTGCCTCGATTACGTGTTCCTTCACCAGATAGGAACCTGAGCCTGATCCGGCGAGACCGGACGGGTCCCAGTCGTGCATCCACTCGACATGCTTAGGGTCCACCCAAAGGTGGACGACATTGGGCTCCCCGTCCTCGCCGATGATCATCTCGTCGTTCTCATTGAGCAGGGCTACCCGGCTGACCACTCGCGTCGCGTGTTGCGAGCCGGATCCAAAAAACCTGGGTGGCGCTTTAACGAGATAGCCACCTTCCACTGGCTTTGCAGTGCCGAAGGGTCCTTGCGGAGCACCTGAGCCGCAGGCGACGCCGTCTGCGTTTGGGCCAATCAGTTCCCGCAATGCTTCAGCCGGCAGAAGCATCCCAATGAACAGGGTGCCTGTCTGATGGTTACCGTAGACCCAACCAGCAGAGGCGTCCTGGCGCGAGATCTCCTCCGCGATCTGTATATAGGTAACGGCGTCCACACCCGCGCCTCCGAGGTGTTTTGGCAGCATGACGCCATACAGGCCGGCGTCTTTCCACGCCTGAACGACCTTAGAGGTAATGACCTTGTCCT
>FOEZ01000028.1 GCA_900110595.1 Arthrobacter sp. OV608
TGGGAAAGTTCTCCACGGCCCGGAGCGTGTGCACACCCCAGTACGCCCCGGCCGGAACATCCCGGTCCCCCAGCAAATCATGCTCAGACCGGACACCGGTTGCTGCGGTGTTTACGGCGGTTTCGATGGTAGTCATGTGTCCTTACAGGGCTTCGTTGACGGGTACGGACGGTTGGTTCAGGAAGTCGGTTGCCTGCAGCAGGCCCACTTGGCGGCCACCCCCGACAACCGGGGAGGTTGCGATCGCCGAGAGCGGTTCGACGTCCACGCCGATGGCCTCAAGGAGTTTCACGGTGGCTGGCATGCGGGCACGGTCGCCGCCGTCGGAAATCTTCACGGCAACGGCGCTGCCATCTGCCAGGCCCACCAGCTGCACGCCTTCGAAGCCGTCCTTGGCCACAGAGCCCGGAAGCAAGCGCATCAGTCCGGTGACGTCGCGACCTTCCCCGGCCACCATTCCAGGGTGGCGCTGCATGGCGAGTCCGACGGCGGCTTCCGCACTTTGGAAAGCAGGCCCGCCGTCGTCGTCTCCGGCCAGAGCGTCCGCGGCAGCGAGGGCGATGCGGCCGAAGGCGCGGGCCATACCGCGCAGCGTCAGGGCAAAGAGCGGCGTGCCGCAGCCGTCGGTGCTGAGCGCGAAGGGCTCCTCACCGGTGAGCTCCAGGACCGTCCCGGCAACCAGTTGCTGCAACGGGTGGGAGGGGTCCAGGTAGCCCCGGACCGGCCAGCCGTTGATCAGGCAGGTCGCTGCCATGGCTGCGTGCTTGCCGGAGCAGTTCTGGGTGAGCTGGGTGGCCCCGCCGCCGTTCCGCAACCATTCTTCACGCTCGGTCACGCCGTACGGCAGGTCCACACTGTTCTCAAAGTCATTGACGCTCAGGCCATGCAGCTCGAGGATGCGCAGCGCCCCATCGCGGTGCTCTGCCGCGCCGGAATGGCTGGCCGCGGCCAGGGCCAGGAGGTCCGCCGGCAGTTCGAGCCCGGCGCGTACCATGGCGACGGCCTGAAGTGGCTTGAGCGAGGACCGGGGATAAAACGGGGTGAGGGGATCGCCCGCGGAGGCCGCCGTTGAACCGTCTGCCGCAACAGCGATCGCCGATCCATAGTGCACGCTTTCCACGAGGCCGTCACGGACGGCTGCAACCAGGGGCTCGTGCGTGGGAAGCAAAACGGCAGTGTGGGCAGCGGAAAATACGGGGGAGGGCATGGGGTCCTTGGAGGCTTGTTGCGGTTAGTTGCTAAGAATAGAGTCGAGGGCGAGGCCCACGGCCTGAAGGTGGCGGGCCATGGCGGCACGCGCTTTTTCGGCGGAACCGGCCTCGATGGCGGCCAGGATCTCCTGGTGTTCCACATCCGAGGCGTGCTGCCGGTCGGCCACCATGTTCAGTGTCTCGGACTGGTGGGCCAGGGCGTCGCGGATGTCAGCCACGACGCTGGCGAATACCTTGTTGCCGCTGGCGCGGGCAATGGCGGCGTGGAAGCTCGAGTCCAGGGCAACCCAGGACTCGGGATCGGTTTCCGTGGCCATTGCGGCAACGATGTGCCGGAGGGTTTCGAGCTCGTCGTCGTTGCGGCGCTCCGCGGCCAGCCCGGCTGCGGGAACCTCAATATGCGGACGTGCCTCGGTCAGGTCCCGGGCCGAATACTGGCCCAGAGTGAGATCATTGGCCACCTTGTTGGCGACCACGAAGGTTCCCCTGCCCGTTTTGGTCACCGTGAGACCCAGCGCGGTGCAGGAGCGCAGCGCCTCCCGGATCACCGAACGGCTAACGCCGTACTGCTGGGAAAGCGTGGCTTCCGAACTGAGCTTGCTGCCCACTGTCAGCCGTCCGGACTCGATGTCCTGGCGGATAGCGTTGAACACTGCTTCGGCAGCACTAAGCCGTGCGAGCGGAAGGGATGCAGGCTGTCCTGCTGTCCGGCTGTCTGACAGGTTCACGCCTTAAATATGGCACTGGTCACAGTTGCTGTCAAGCCTTCCCTATTCCTGCCGCCGGCCGGCCGCACGCCGCCGCTCCCGCCGCCGTCGCGAGCGGACGTGCCATGCGATGAGGGCTGCTACCGCCACTATGGCAACGACGACGGCGAGGTCCCGGCCGGCTGCCTTGGCGATGGCCTCGTAGGAATTGCCCGCGAGGAAACCCAGAAGGACGAAGCCGATGCCCCAGATAATCCCGCCCGCTGCGTTGTAAGCGAGGAACCGGCCGTAGGGCATTCGCGACGTGCCGGCCAGGGCGGGCAAAACGGCCCGGAAGAAGGCGGTGAATCGGCCCAGGAAAACTGCGGAACCGCCCCTGCGGCGGAGGAAGTCCTGGGCGTTCTCGAGCCTCCCGGAATGGCGGCGCAGCGCCTTTGCCCTCATGATGCGCGTGCCCAGATGCTTGCCCACCTCATAGCCGACGCTGTCGCCAACGATGGCGGCGCCGACCACGAGGACCATCATGATGCCCAGCTGGACCTCGCCCCGGCTCGCTACCACTCCGCCCAGGACGGCCGCAGTCTCGCCTGGAATGACGAATCCGATGAAGAATGCGTCCTCGGCAAATACCAGGCAGAAGACCGCAATGTACGCCACCAGTGGGCTGATGTTCAGGAGGCCATCAATAAATCCTGTCATGGCAGCAGATCAGCCGTCAGGAGCCGGGGCAGTACCGCGGCTGCAGCTTCCGCTGGGGATGCTGGCTGTGGGGAACGATTGGGATGGGACGTCAAGGTTCAACTGGTCTTTCGCCGGTCAGCTACCTACGAGTATGCCCACTTGCTCCTGAAAAGTCGCTGGTAGTTCGGACTTCCCGTTATTCAGCTGCAGAGGGCCGGAACGGTGCCGATATGGCCTGCAACTCCATGCATACCTGCCCGGCACGATCGTGCCGATACGGTCCCTGTTGTTCGCGCCTGCGCGGCGGTAGAGTGTGGGAAAAGTGCCAACCGGAACGTTCGTGCCTAGAAAGGTCTGCCATCAAACCGTCCTTTTCCGATCACGTTGCGGCCGAAGTCCGGGCGCGCCGCGCCGTCCTACGGCTGACGCAGCACGATCTCGCCCAGCTGGCCGGAGTGTCTGAGCGGTTCGTCCGGTTCGTGGAACAGGGCAAACCGAGTGTTCAGCTCGACTCACTCCTGGCATTGCTGGACACGCTCGGCCTGGAGCTCCAACTGGTCACCCGCACCCATGCCGCCGCCAGGGGTGGAGCCGCGGCAGGCCCAGGAGCGGACAGGCCGTGAGGCACCGCATCGCGGACATCTATAAAGCGGGAGTCCTCGCCGCACGGCTCGAACGGCACGACGGCGGAACCAAGTTCAGCTATCTGCCCGCCTACCTGCAAAGCGGTGGTCCCGCCGTCGCCACTTCCCTGCCGCTCATCAGCGAGCCTGTCTTTTCTGCCGCCGGCGCCGCCCCGCCATATTTCACCGGGCTGCTGCCGGAGGGCCGCCGCCTCAACGCGCTGCGGCGTTCCATTAAGACCAGTGCGGACGATGACCTGTCCCTGCTGATCGCTGCCGGCGGCAATCCAGTAGGAGATGTGCAGATCGTGGGGCATGGGGAATCCTTGAATCGGGACGAACATGCGGTCCAGCTGGATCCGCAGCGCGTTTTGGACTTCGACCAGCTGCTGGGCGATCCGGACCTCATTGACCCCGTGGCCCTGGCGGGGGTACAGGACAAACTCTCCGCCGGAATGATTTCGGTTCCTGTGGCGAGTACGGGACGCCAATACATCCTCAAACTCAACGCACCCGAGTTCCCGCATGTGGTGGAGAACGAGTTCGTGATGTTCCGCTACGCCGCGAAGCTTCGGATCCCGCTCAGCCCCGTCCAGCTGATCCGTGATGTTGCCGGCCGGCCCGGACTGCTGGTTGAGCGCTTTGACCGCGTCCCCGGACCTGTCATATCTCCGGATAACGGGCCCGGCGACGTGCAGCGTCTCGCGGTGGAGGACGGTGCCCAAGTGCTGAAGCTTTACCCGGCGGATAAGTACAACGTGGGGTACGGCCAGGTTTGCCACGCCCTCGCGGACCACTGCTCGGCGCCGCTTCCCGCGCTTCGGAACCTGGCAATCCAAGGGGCCTACGCCTGGCTGACCGGCAACGGAGACCTGCACGCAAAGAACGTATCAATGGTCCAACAGCCACACGGCGAGTGGACCATCGCACCCGTGTACGACATTCCCTCGACAGTGGTTTACGGCGATAAAACCCTTGCCCTGACCCTTGGCGGAAAGCGGACCGGGATCTCACGCCGCCAGTTCCTGGGCTGGGCCTCGGCGCTGGGACTGACCGACCGCGCGGCCGCCCACGTAGTCGAGATCGCCCTGAAGGCGTCGGGCCCCCTGATCGCCGATCTGGAATCAGGGACGGCTTTCCGTGCATTGAAGGGAGCCGGGACAAAAGCTAACGACGACGGCGGCTCGCCCTTTCCTGACCTGGTCACCAGGGCGTGGGTCAAGGAGTTGAAGCACCGCCGCAGGCTGATGGAAGGCTGAGCGGCCTCAGCCGGATTCGTACCACCGAAGCACGCGCAAGGCCCGGAGGGTGTTCCACCGGCTTGGTTGTCCATCTCCGTCTTCCAGCTCGAAGTGGACCTTGCCGGGGTGGGTGTTCTCCAGCAGCCACCGGCCGTCCGGCTGCGCCTTGGACCTCACGGCTTCGATGGCCTCGTCCATCCGTTTGTCCGGGGTGCCGCCGGCGGCCCGGAAGTAGTCCAGCCCGCGGAGGACGTCGTAGAACCAGCGGGTGGGGTAGGAAAACCGCAGCCAGTCACTGCTGATAAGTTCACGGCTGGATCTGCGTCGCAGCAACCCACGCTCCAGCAGGTATTCTTCCCCACCACGCCGGGCCTTGCGGGATTCAGGTGTTCCCCCAGTGGCCCGCTCATATTCAAGAAGCCCCTCAAGGACGCAGATGGTGGTGTGGAAGGACGAGCTGGTGGACCCTCGTTCGGCTTCACAGTTCCAGCCGCCGTCGGGCAGTTGTTCGCGGGTTAGCCGCTCCGCCACCTTGTCCACGTTCTGTCCGAAGAAGGCGCCCAATGCCACCGTCATGCCATTGATGCACGGTTCGACTTCGCCGTCGAAGAAGAGTTGGTTGCCTTCCTCCCAGCGGCTGTTGTCACGGACCAGTTCGATGGCATGCCGGGCGCCCCGGCTCTCGGGATCCAGGCCAAAGTCCCTTAGGAGTAACAGGCTGTACGTGGTCGCCGTCCACGGCTGGCCGTCAGGATCGTCATCGGCGGCGGGCCAGTACGTGCCGCCGGCCCATTGACCGTCAGTGCCCTGAAGGGCCAAAAGCCTGGCTGCCCAGCCGTCGTCGGCAATGCGCTCCCGCTCTGCCTGAACGTCCTCAGCCGAAGCATCCGCCAGGTCGCGCAGGACCTGCCAGCGGATGGCGGGATCGCCGTCGAGCAGCCAATCGAGCACATCCATTGGCGCTGTCCGTTCAGAGGTGCTGGATGCCTGCCCGCTGCATGGCGTCCTTGTAGATCTCCACGTTCTTGGCCAGCAGCTCTTCCTGTTTGGCTTCGGAGACAGCAAAGGCCCGGCCCCCGAGGGCCGTGGCCTTGTAAACCTTGATGCCGCTGTTCTTCAGCGATGAGTGGTAGGTCTTTTCGAACAGGGTCAGGAAGGTGGCGGCGTCCGTGCCATGGGCGATGATGGCCGACACCCGGGAGTTGATCTTGAGGAACTGGCGGAAAGGCCGCAGGCCGTCTGTCTTTTCCTGCACGCTCAATGCCGATGGCATCCCCGGGTCACGGACCCACGGGTAGGCGTTCCAAGGCATAACGTAGCGGGAATCGAGCTCAGCAAGCTCGTAGATCTGGGTGGCGCGGCGGGCGGCTTCGTCATCGTTGTAGTGCGAGACGAAGCCGGACTCGGTGCCCTTTCCCGGGCTTACCTGCAGGCTGACTATCCGGCATTCATCCTCGTCGTGAACCGGGTCGATGTAGGGGACGGTTGAGCCCGGCTTCTTTTCCATCAGTTCGTCGCAAAGCTGGGTTACCTTCGCGATGTTCGGTTCCTGTAGCAGGGCTTTCTTTTCGTCCCAATCAATCGTCACGATTTCTCCCTCAGCAGCAAGGCGTCCAGAAACAGGCGTCTTAGGCCACTCTACGCTTCCGGGCTTGAGGGTGGGCAGGGGAAGTTCTGTCTCCCTTCTGCTGGACACCATGCGCTCACGCCCAGGACCGGATCTTATGGGCACGTTTGAGGGCCTTCATCCGGCGCCTCAATCTCCTACGACGGCGGGAAGACTTCTTGGCAGGTACGGCCACAACTCCTGGGAAGGCTGTCCCTGGCAGCGGTGGTGCAGTGGAGGGGTAGGTGTGTCCGGTGGGTGTCCTTGTTTCGACTGAGTGCCTTTGTCCTTGCCGGGTGATTGTCTTTGCGGCCCAGCCTGGTGTTTCTTTGGTGTGGTTGCAGGTTTCGCAGAGGCCTTGGCCGTTCGTGCTGGTGGTTGGCCCGTCATGGTGCCAGGAGATGATGTGGTCCAGGTGCCGGATGGGCGCGTCGCAGTAAGGGGTGCGGCAGGTGTCATCCCGTACCTGGACGAACCGGCGGAGTCCTGCCGGGAAGAGCCGGGCCCTGGAGTCCATACGGACGAGTTCGCCGCTGGTGGGGGCGGTGTAGAGCCGGCGAAGCCAGACGTTCAACTCTCTGCCTTCGGGGGTGCCGACCGAAGGCAGCCTGCCTGAGCGGCCAATACCAACGTCTCCGGTGCCCCCGTTAACACCGCCATTTGATCCCAGGCCCGCTGCTTGGGCAGTCGCTTCACCGCCAGTGGGCTCCGCATCTGCCAGCAGCTCACCCCGGATGGCTTTTCTGGCCCATTCGCCGGGGACGATGCCGTAGCCAGCCAGGCGTGCGGGTTCGCTGTCGCCTTGGAAGAGGGTGCGGTCGGTCATGACGAGTTGGAGGTCGATGCCTGTGTAGCCGCCAGGGGTGCGGGTGACGCGTTCGACCAATCCGTCGGCCATGATGTTGCCCTTCGGGCGCTCATCGCCGGATGACTTCAGGGCGTCGGCGTGGCGGGTCAGCTCCGCGTAGACGGCCACGCCCTGGGCCACAGGGAGCAGGGCGGTCAGGCGGGTCATCGTGTCCGGAGCCGGACGCAGTGTTACGGTCCGCTCATTCACGGCATGGCTCGCGCGCCTGGCGACTGAGTGCGGGTCGCGCCGGTACGCCGCAGCCCGCACCGCGGCGATGACGGCCCGGTCACCACAGCCGGCCAAGGTCCCGGTATCAGCGGCGATCTCTTCATCCACCGCGGTCCGGTCCTCGACCGACAGGCAGGCTGTTTCCTTCACCGCCAGGGTGGCCCGCCACTCGTTCAACTGGCCCGATTCCAGCGCCGCGAAGGTGTGGGGCATCTCAACCAGGGCTTTCCCCAAACCCAGCAACCGGGCCCCACGGGACGGCGACTCGCGCCGGGCCAGAGCAATTTCGGCTCCGACCCCCGCGCCCAGTTCATCCGCGGGCACACCGGCTGCGGCCTGTTCCTGCCGGGTTGCGAGGTCGTAGGCCACGGCGATCCTCGCCTGCTTCGCAGCGGCCGCGGACTTCACGTCCTCCAACTCCCGCATCTGGTCAATCATTCTTTGCCGGTCAGCAGCGGGACGGACCAAAGACAAGGTGCGCAAGACGTCCGCAACCACAGGCCCAGGCCCGCTTGCCGCCTCCCGCTGCCCCGCCGTCGCCATCGCTTCCATAACCAAAGTCTTCCAGCAGGGTGAGACAGAACCCGGCTACTAACCTTGCTATGTGGATAAGCCTGTCCACAGCGGATCAACAGCCAGAGCCTCGACGCCCATGCTGTTCAATGTAGGGATGCAGTTCACCAGGAAGGGCCTGAAAGACGACGGGTTCACGGGCTTCAGGCCGTTCAAGGAACTCGACGCCATGCGGGTGCCGCAGGGAACGGGCATCTTCGCCATCCTGACGCCAGAGGGATTCCAGCCGGATTTCCTGAAGAAGAGCACCGCCGGGGTCTTCAAGAAAAAGGACCCGTCGCTGCCGGAGCCGGAGCTGAAAGCCGCATGGGTGGAGGGCGCCGTCGTCCTTTATGTGGGCAAGGCCGGCCCGGGCAGCAAGGGCAACCGCGGGCTAAGGCGGCAGGTCCAGGAGTTCCTGGACTTCGGGCAGGGCAAACCGCCGGGCCACTGGGACGGCCGCCTGGTCTGGCAGCTGAAGAACGCCGGGCAGTTGCTGATCGCCTGGAAGGAACTGCCCGCTGAACTCCTGAACAGGGCCGAGGCGGAGTACCACGCTGCCTTCGTGGATGAGTTCGGGAAACTGCCGTTTGCCAACCTGGTACAGGCGCGGAGCCGGGCCGGAGGCTGACTCCCGAACGAGAGGGACGGCAGCAAAAGGTGCCCTGCCTCAAGACCGGGCCAGGCCGCCGTCGTAGGTAAAACGGCCGGCAACCATCGTCCCGGCCACCGGCATAGCAGCAAACACGGCATCCGAAACAGAGAGTGGATCGTCGTCCAGCAGCACAAAATCGGCGGGATCTCCGACGTGAACGCCGGCCCGTCCCCGTGTCGAGGCAAGAGGTGCCTGCTCCCGTGTGATGGCCTCCCGCGGATGCCATGGTTCCCGCCCGTCATCACGTGCCCGCAAGACGGCAGCCGACATTGCCAGCCAGGGCTCAAGCGGCGCTACGGGGGCGTCCGAGCCCAGCAACAGCGAGGCGCCGGCGTCGAGCAGGGAGCGCAATGGAAAAGCGCGGTCGGTGCGCCCCGGCCAGTTGGAGTCTGCGGCGTCCCTGTCGTCAAGCGCGTGCAGTGGCTGGACACTGGCCACCACCCCAAGCGGGCCGAACCGGGCGAAATCCTCCCCGCGCACAAACTGCGCATGCTCGATCCGACCGCCTACCCCGGCCTGCTCAAACGCATCGAGGGCAACCTGGTTGGCCGCGTCACCGATGGCGTGGACGGCGGGGACAAAACCGGCCTCCCCCGCCCGCATCAACAGCGCAGTCAACTCCTCAAAGCCGACGGTCAGCAGGCCATGGCCGCCAAAAGGATAGGGATCCACGCAAAAAGCCGTCCGGGTATTAAGGGCTCCGTCGATGAGGACCTTGAGCGGGCCGACCCGCAGCAGTCCTCTGCCGCCGTCGACATCCATACCCGTTCGCATGCCGCCGGCAACGGCACGTTCAAGATCGGCCGGATAGACGCCTGCATCAATACGGAGGGAATCAAAGCCGCCGGCGATGCGCCGAAGCCACGGATCCCGGTTCCACGTCATCTCGAAATCCACGACACCCACCACTCCACGTGCAGCGGCTGCCCGTGCGGCCTCTGCAACCCAGCCGTCAACCACGGCGTCGGGAAGGCGGCCCAGGTCGCGCGTCAGCGCGAAGGCAGGTTCCTCGCGCAGCAGCCCGGACGCGTCCACGTGCACCCCGTAGCGCGCTGCGGCAGCCGAGTTGAGCCACACGCTGTGGAGGTCGTGGCTGACCAGTGCCGTGGGCTGGTTCCCGGTGGCGGAATCCAGCAGTTCCAGCGACGGCGCATCCGGCCACAGAGCATCGCGGAAGCCGACGCCGACCATGGTCATGGCTGCCTCGGCGGTGGACAGGGATGAACGGACGACGGCGGCAGCGGCCTGGGCGGTGACTGCACAGGAGAGGTCGATCCTGTTGGCATGCAGGGCCCACTGGGTCATGTGGACGTGCTCGTCCCACAACCCCGGGATGAGATAACGGCCGTCCACGTCAATGTCGTGGTCGCCACCGGCTGCTATGCCGGCCACACCAACCCAGCGCACGCTGCCCGACCGGATGCGGACGTCGTAGAGCCCCGCGTCTCCCGGAAACCGGACCGAGGCCAGGATCAGGCCGCCCGCAGCGCCCTCACTCATGCAGGCCCGCGCAGGCGTTCCATTTCGCGCCGGTCCTTCTTGGTGGGCCGGCCGGCGCCGCGGTCGCGCTGCGGCAGGCCCAGCGCAGGGGCGACGGGCCGAGGCGGCGTGTGGTCGATGAAGCAGTGGGAGGCGGCCTCCGCGCCCACGCGTTTGTTGATCAGGCGGCGCACTTCAAGGATCCGCTCGTAACCCGGCATCCGGACTGTGACGGAATCCCCGTTGACCAGCGTCGCAGAAGCTTTTGCTGGGCTGCCGTTCAGGCGGACGTGTCCTGCGCGGCAGGCGGCCGTTGCTGCTGAGCGGGTCTTGTAGGCGCGGATCGCCCACAGCCAGGCATCGATGCGGACACTGGCGGGGGCGGAAGGAAGGCTGGTCATGGCTGGCACCGAGTATAGCCCCGCCCGCTAAGCTCACGGGGCCGGCAACGCCAAATGGCTACTCCACCGTCACTTTGACCCGCTGCACCATATTGTTGCCCAGTCCCTGGTAATTCCAGTTCTGTCCCAGCGGCTGGCTCGCACCGCTGGCATCCGTGGCCCGGCACGCGAGCTCATGTTCGCCCGGATCCGCCACCCATGGCAGGGTCCACTTACGCCAGGCGAAACCACCGGCGGGTTCTTCCAGCTGGGCAGGCAGCCAAGTGCCGTCGATCCCTACCTCAACAGCAGTAACAGCCGCGTGCCCGGACCATGCCCTGCCCTGCAGCATCACGGGTCCGGGCGGCAGCACCCGGTTGCGCGTGAAAAAGTCCGGGATGCCCGGCGGGACCATCAACGAACGGACCCTGATCCGCGAAACGGGGGTGCCGTCGTCGTCTGCTGATTGCTGGTAGCGGTACGCGACCTGCTGCTGGTAGCCGGCAAAGGGCGCGGTGACCACCTCGATCGATTCCAGCCACTTCACGCTCGCCATGCCGTACCAGCCCGGGACCACCAGACGGAGCGGGTAGCCGTGCTGGGGCGGCAGCTCGCTGCCATTCATTTTGTAGGCGAGGACGACGTCGGCACGCATCGCCTCACGGATCGGCAGGCTCCGCGCGTACCGCTGGGTGACGCCACCCTGGATTCCGGCATCGGCACCCGTAAATACCACCTCCACTGCGTGCGGAAGGATGCCGGCCTTCCCGAGGAGATAGGCGAGCGGAACGCCGGTCCAGTGCGCCGTGCCCACGCCCTCCAAGATCCAGGGCTGGCTGAGCGGGCGCGGTTTCAGGAGCGAGCGGCCGTTGCCCGCACACTCCAGGGTGACCGGCACCGTAATGGCGGGATCCTTGCGCAGGGCAGGCATGCTCAGCTCGAGCGCGCGTTCCACCGCGCCGCCCACGCGCAGGTGCCACGACGCGGAATCGACGTCCGGGATGTCAAAGTGGGTGAGCACATAGTGCAGTCCCGGGGGAGTGATATCGCGGCGGAGGGCTTCCAGGGGCATCGAGTGGTTGCGGGCGCCCAACTGGAGTTCCTCCGGCGTGAGGGGTCCGGTGGTTGGTCCTGCTGCAGGGCCGGCAGGGACCTGCGCCTGCTGTTCCGGGGCCGAAGCGGGGCGGGTGGATTGTGGGTTTGGCTGGATCTGGGTCATTGCGCTGCGATTCTGCTGGGCTGCGATTCCGGCGGCTTGGGGCTCCCGTAAGGCAGAGCACCCATTGCCTCAGGTTTACGCCGGCCCCGCCGGGCCGTCAACGAAGTTTCCGCCAAGTGTGGAAAACGCAGCGGACCCTGCGCAGCTTAAGGGCGCTACAGAACGGGCTGCTTCAGGAAGTCAGCCACAGTCAGCGGATCCTGCCCTGTCAACCCGTGGATGTCAGGGGAAACTCCAGCCATCTCGCCGGCAGCCATTGCCGTGTAGGTGCTTACCCAAGCGTCCACCTGCCAGTGCGGCGCCCCGTAGGAGGCACGGGATGCGTAGGCTTCCTCCACGGTTTCGTTGTGGAAGGTGATGGTCCGCCCGGTTCCTTCCGTGAGGACCCGTGCTGCCTGGGCCATCGTGACCTCCTCAGGCCCCGTCAGGTTATAGGTCCTGCCCTTGTGAATGGCGGGATCCCGCAGCACCGCTACGGCACTGCGGGCAATGTCCTCCCGAGCAACGGCGGAAAACAGCCCGTCCCCGGCGGGCCCGCGGATGACGCCGTCCTCGCCAGCCAGGAGCGGCAGGAAGTCCATATAAAAGTTGTTCCGCAGGAAGGTGTAGTCCATCCCGGAACCCTCGATGCGCTGCTCCGTGGCGTAATGGTCCCGGGCCAGTGTGAAGGTGGCGTCCGGGGCTGCGCCGTAGAACGAGGTGTACACCACATGCTGCACGCCCGCTTCGGCGGCGGCATCCACAAAGGCGTAGTGCTGCTGCACCCGGTCCTCCGTTTCCGCGGCGGACACCATAAACAGGACCTTCACACCTTCCAGGGCCTGCCGCGCAGCGGCGGAATCCCCATAGCTGCAAACCACGGGCGGTGCGTTCTCCAGCTCCGGCGCGCGGCCGGCGTCGCGGACCAGCAGTCGCTGGGCGGAACCGGCCGCGGCAAGCTGCCGTGCCACCATTCCGCCCAGGCCGCCGGTGGAACCAGTGACAGCAAGGTCCGGCAGGTCCAGGGCGTCAGTCACCGGGAGTCCTAGGCTTCGCGTGCCGCAGGCGACTTGGTCTGCGCGGGATCGCGCTCGGCCAGGGACCCGATGGCGTCGTCGATCTTCTTCAGGACGTCAGGTTCCAACCTCACCCCTGCTGCCTCAACACTGTCGGCGATCTGCTCGGGCCGGGACGCGCCGATGATGGCGGAGGCCACATTGGGGTTCTGCAGCACCCAGGCGACGGCGAGCTGCGGCATGGACAGCCCGGCTTCGTCGGCGATGGGCTTCAGCTCCTGCACGCCGGCCAGGACGTCGTCACGCATCCAGCGCTGGATCATCTTGGCTCCGCCCTTGTCATCGGTGGCGCGGCTGCCCTCAGGAGCCGGCTGGCCCGGCAGGTACTTGCCGCTGAGGACGCCCTGGGCCATGGGGGACCAGACGATCTGTGAGATCCCCAGCTCCTCCGACGCCGGCACCACCTCGGCTTCGATGACGCGCCACAGCATGGAGTACTGCGGCTGGTTGGAGATGAGCTGGAAGCCGAGTTCCTTGGACAGCGCGTGGCCTGCGCGCAGCTGCTCCGCGGTCCACTCGCTGACGCCGATGTACAGCGCCTTGCCCTGCCGGACGATGTCGGCGAACGCCTGCATGGTCTCTTCGATCGGGGTTTCAAAGTCGTAGCGGTGGGCCTGGTAGAGGTCCACGTAATCCGTCTGGAGCCTGCGCAGCGAGCCGTTGATCGACTCCATGATGTGCTTGCGGGACAGCCCCAGATCGTTTTTGCCCTTGGGGCCGGTGGGGCCGTAGACCTTGGTGAAGATCTCCAGGGATTCGCGGCGCTCGCCCTTCAGCGCTTCGCCAAGGACGGTTTCGGCAGCGGTGTTGGCGTAGACGTCTGCCGTGTCAAAGGTGCTGATGCCTGCGTCGAGGGCGGCGCGCACGCATTGGGTGGCAACGTCGTTCTCCACCTGGGAGCCGTGCGTGAGCCAGTTGCCGAAGGTAATTTCCGAGACTTTGAAACCGCTGTTTCCGAGGTATCTGAATTCCATGGGTTTCACGCTAACGCAGATGGTTGCTCAGGGTAAGGGCTGTTTGCCGTTCCCGGTTCTGTCCTTGAGGACCTGCGCCGGGCCGGACAGGGACACCAATGATCCGGTATCCAGCGGCGCCAACGGGTGGGGAGCCTGCGGCTTCTTGAACGAGCGGGGGACGGAAGCATGCCGGTGGTCATCGAGTTTGGACTCGACGAGCGGGGCGACCTCCACCACCTTCTCAGCCGGAACATGGGGGTCAGGCAGGTCGCGTACGGAAAGTTTGATTTCCGGTGCAGCTGCCCGCGCCCGCGCGATGGCCCGGGCGTCCGCCTCGGCAACGGCGGAGGCCCAGTCCTCGGCCAGGACGGGAGGTTCACGGCGTGCGGCCGCCAGGGCCGGGTGGCGTACGACGGCGGTGCGGAGCGCCTTTCGCAGGCGTGGCAGCTTCAGCCGCGCACGCCAGTCGCGGACGGGGCGGCTGGGGTGAGAGGTTTCTGCTTCAGATGGCCCGCCAAAGCGAACGAGGGGCAAGCTTTCCCTGCGGGAGCGCCTGCCGAACACCGCCATCAGGGTGACGGCGGCCAGCCGGCCGATCCCGGCGAGGACGAGGGTGATGACGCCCAGCAGGAAGAGGACCAGGAACATCAGGAAGGCCATTCCCACGGTGCCCAAAAAGGTCAGGTTGAGGATGAGCGTATCCGGATTTTCCACGTCATCTCTCCTCTCTGCCCCCAGTGGTGCGCGCACGGGCATCCCTCTGCAGGGACATCGGCTCCTTCTCCACCATACGGATTTTTGCCGCGCCGTGCCGCCGGACCCGGGGTCCGGTGCGTGGTTGTTTCAAAGCTGTTATCCGATATGACAAGGGCCCGGGGCCTATAGTCGGACGGGGAACCTGGGCTGCGCGGCGCGGCCCGGAGTGGGAGGCAGGAGCACTGGTGGCGGAAGACACAGATAGCAGGAACTGCATGTGCCTGTCCGGTGAGCAGTACGGCATGTGCTGTGGCAGGTTCCACTCCAGAAAGGCAGAAGCAGCCACCGCTGAGCAGCTGATGCGCTCCCGCTACAGCGCATTTGTGCTCCTCGATGAAAGGTATCTGCTGCATACCTGGCACCCGGCGGAAGCGCCGAAACAACTGGACCTGGACCCCGGGATGCAGTGGCGGCGCCTGGACATTGTGGCCACTGACCGCGGCGGCCCGCTGGATGTCGAGGGCACGGTGGAGTTCAAGGCTTACTTCCGGGCCGGCAGTGACCGCGGCGTCCTGCACGAGGTGAGCCGGTTCGTGCGGGAAAACGGCCGCTGGTTCTACCTGGACGGCACGATCCTGGCCTGACTACTCGTCGTCGTAATCCTCTGCTGGGGTGAAGCCTGCTTTGTCCACCCTGCGGTGGAACCGCATGCCCGCCAGTCCGCCCAGCACCGCCCCCAGCAGGGCTACCAGGGCCACCACCACGGCAGCGACAATGCTCATGGTGTTGAGCTGGCCTTCGTTAATGGGGATCCGCGGGAAGCTGTTGAGGTTGGCCAGCACGTTGAACTGCTGTCCGAGCACCAGCCCCAGGATGGATACCAGGACCGCAACGATCAGGGCCCAGATCCACACCATCAGGCCCTGCTTGGCTCCGTTGAACCGCGCCATGCGTCCGGCCACGTACCCGCCGCAGTAGTAGGAGAGGAACAGGATGACCAGCAGCACAATGATGCCCACCAGGCCAACGGTGCCGCTGTTCGAGGCGGCCTGGTTGACCGCTTCATTGACGTCCGTGTTGGTGGCAAGGCCCACGGCTGTTCCGGCTGCTGCCACCAGGGCGGTCAGGAGCACTGCCATGCCAGTGGCGGTCAGCCAGCCAAAAAACGCCGAGCCCGCCTTGATGCCGCCAAACTGCTCCTTTTCGCGGGCAACGGCCGTCTGCCGGTCGGTCAGGTTGGGATCAACGGCAGGAGCCGGTGCCGCAGGGACATAATCCCGCTCGGCGTAGGCAGAACGGTCATGGCGGGCCGCCGGCACCTGTTCGTAGGTGGAGGTGGTTCCCGCGTCGTTGGCGGGCACTTGGTCGAAGGTGCGCGTGGAATCGTCGCCGGCCGAAGCGGCGCGATAGCTTCCGTTTCGGTCGGCGTCCTCACGTCCCCGCCTCGGAGACAGGTTCTCTGGGTCTGTTGAGCTGCTCATGGCTCCACTCAACCATCGGCCCGCAGGGATAGCAAGGATGCTTACTATTTCGTGACCCGCGGGTCAGCGGTAGTTGCGGTGCAGATTTTCCCGCCGGGACGGGCCGGGGGAGGCATCGGCAATCCATGGGCCCGTGCCTTCGGACTGGTCCAGCACTCCTGCCTCGAGCCAGGTGTAATCTCCGGCGAGGACCTTTCGGGTAAGCCGGTGGTCGCCGTCGTCCGTGTTCCGCCAGAGCTGGTCAAAGTACTCCTCCACGCGCACCCGGGCCTGCTCGCAGTACGCCTCCGCAAGCTCGTACGCGCTCGCGGCTTTTTCAGGCGCGGTATGGAGCAGCATCTCTGCACGTGAGCAGCAAGCGGTCATGGCGAACAGTTCAGCGCCGATGTCCACCACGCGGCCAAGGAATGCCTGCTTGCGTTCCAGCTTTGCCTGCCAGCGGCCCATCCCGTAAAACGTCTGCCGGGCCAGCCTGCGGGAGGAGCGCTCCACGAAGCGCAGGTGTTTGGCCAGGCGCCCGAATTCGCTGTATGAGCGCGGGTCCATGCCCGCCCCGGCCACCAGTTTGGGCAGCCAGCGTGCGTAGAACCCGGAAGCGCCGACGGCGGCCTTCGCCTTATCGGACAGGCTTGCTTCCAGGGATGCCAGGTCTCCCGCGGCGGCCAGGTGCGCATCCACCGCTTCCCGGGCAATGAGGAGCCGCATGATTTCGGAGGATCCCTCAAAAATCCTGTTGATGCGAAGGTCCCTCAGCTGCTGCTCGGCCGGCACGGCACGCTCCCCGCGCGCGGCCAGCGATTCCGCCGTCTCGAAGCCGCGTCCGCCGCGGATCTGTACCAGTTCATCGGCAATTTGGCAGCTGATCTCCGTGGACCAGAGCTTGGCCAGCGCCGCTTCAATGCGTACGTCTTTCTGGCCGGCGTCGGCAAGCTCGGCGGAGAGCTCGAAGACGGCGTCGAGGGCGAAGGCGGATGCGGCGATAAAAGCGATCTTTTTGCCCACGGCCTCATGTTCGCCTACCGGCCGGCCCCACTGGGTGCGCGCGTTGGACCATTCCCGCGCGATTTTCAGGCTCCACCGGCCGGACGCCACGCAGAGGGCAGGGATGGAAAGCCTGCCCGTGTTCAGGGTGGTGAGCGCAATCTTCAGGCCCTGGCCCTCCCGGCCCAGGCGGTTTGCGGCCGGGACACGTACCTGGTGGAAGCGGGTGACACCGTTTTCGATGCCGCGCAGGCCCATGAATGCGTTCCGGTTTTCGACAGTGATGCCCGGCGAATCCATGTCAACAACAAACGCGCTGATGCCGCCCTTATGCCTGGTGCCGTCTGCGTCCGTGTGGGCCGGCACCACGGCCATCACCACCACCAGCTCGGCAATCACACCGTTGGTGGTCCACAGTTTGACGCCTTCCAGAAGGTACGCCTCGCCGTCGTCCGTTGGCGTTGCCGTGCTGCCCATCCGGGCGGGATCGCTGCCCACGTCAGGTTCGGTCAGCAGGAATGCGGTCACGGCGCCGGCGGCGCAGCGCGGCAGGAACTCCCGCTTCTGCGCCGCGGTGCCGAAGACTTTGACAGGCTCCGGCACCCCGATGGACTGATGTGCGGAAAGGAGGGCGCCGAGGCTTGGGTGGACGCTGCCCAGCAGCGCCAGCGCCCGGCCGTAGTACACCAAGGACAGGCCCAGGCCGCCGTACTCCGCCGGGATCTTCATTCCAAAAACCCCGAGTTCCGCAAGATCCTTGAGGTATTCGTCCGGAATCCGGGCATCCCGCTCGATGACCCGCCCGTCCATGGTGCGCGCGTACTCAGTCAGCCGGGCCATAAACGCCTCGCCCCGTTCCACATCCCCAGGGTCCGGTGTGGGCCAGGGGTGGACCAGGGTGAGATCGAAGCTGCCAAGGTAGAGGCCCTTGGCGAAGCTCGGACGTTCCCAACCGGTTTCCCGGGCGGCTTCAGCAACGGCGCGCGCCTCATCCGCCGTGACACCCGCACCGATTTTCCCGGCGGGAACCGGGGTGTCGTCGATGGGAGCGTCTGTTGCTGTTGTGGATCCTGCGGTGGCAGAACGGGTTTGCGAGGGGCTGTCAGTGGCGGAGCTCATGGGTTATCTCCTTGGCCGGATGGCTTTCGTAGCCACGGGATCCGCCGGGTTGGAGAACCCTTTAGCTGTCTCTCAAGATTACCCGCGGGTAGGTTCCGGTGCTAGGGGCGGTTTGCCCCTGAAAGTCCCCGCCGGTATCGAGTGCGGCCGCGTGGTGCACCAGCCGGTCCCAGCCTGTGTTGATGCCATGGACCAAGGCCAACAGTGTCCTGGAAACCACTGTCCAGCTGAGCTTCCCGGCGCCCAGCAGCACCAGCGCTGCCAGTCCTGCCGCCAGGACGAAAGCGGCCAGGACAAGACCGAAGACGAGCGTTCCAATGAATACCAAAGTTGCGGTTTCCACCGAGCTTAGATCGAACTGCATTAATCCCCCTGCTGCGACGTTGCTTGGCCTGAAGCCAGTAGCACGAGCGTAGGGGGGAAGGGCCTGCCGGACCAGAGCCGCGGCGGCCCGGGAGGGTCTTGATATGGGATCGAAATACTACGGCGAAGTAGGTCACGAGGGGGTTTCGAGCGCCTGGGTTAACCTTGTAGTTGGCACTTTTCCCTCCGTGCCCCTGCCCCAGCCCTATTTCCAACCCTATATACAGTCCAAGGAGAGTGTGTGCCCCGCTCCGCCAGGTCATCCGCTGACGCCATCAGCGCCCGGCTCCGGGACCTCGAACTCCTCACCAAAGGACCTGCCTGGGCCCTGACGCGCTCGGCACCCTGGGTTATCGCGGTGCTGCAGGCATCCTTCACCCGCACCCGGCCCCAGCTGCCGCTCGAGGAATTCCATGCCGACGTCGACTCCTTCCTTGAGGAGCTCCGCCGGCAGGAGCCCGGGCTGGGCGGGGGAGCCAACGGGAAGGCTTTCGGCGATGAGTGGACGCGGCGGCAGTTCCTGACGCGGCGGAACCAGTCGGGCCAGATCGTTTATGAGGTCACCGAGCCGGCGGCCCGCGTGCTCGCGTTCCTGGACAGCCTGTCCAGTGAGCGGTCCACGCTCAACGGTTCCCGGCTGGGAACGCTGCTCGGGGACGTGGAGAAGCTTGCGAACGAGACCAACCCGGACCAGAGCGCGCGGCTCGAGGCCCTGGAAGAGGAAATCGAGGAGCGCCAGCAGCTGATCCAGGACATCAGTACGGGCGAGTTCGACGGCCTCCTAGATGACGACGAGGCCGTGGAAGCTGCCGGGAACATCCTGGACCTCGCGGCCAGCCTGCCGGCTGACTACAAGAAGATGCGTGACCGGATCGAGGAACTGGTGGGCGGGCTGCGCAACCAGATCATCGAGGAGTCATTGACCAAGGGCGCCACCATGGCCCAGGTCCTGGAGGCGGACAAGCGGCTCCGCCAAAGCCCGGAGGGGCGGACCTTCCGTTCCTTCACGGCTTTCCTGGAGGACCCGCAGCAGCAGGTGCGCTTCCGGTCCGCCATCGGGGAGGTCCTCAGCCGGCAGTTCGCGGACGACCTTTCGGCGGAGGACCGGGAGACCCTGAAGAACCTGGTGGCCGAACTCCGGCAGCAGCACAGCCAGATCCAGCGGATTTACGGCAAGCTCAGCGAAAGCCTCAACACGTACATCCAGAGCGACGACTTCCGCCAGTCAGTCCGGCTCCGCCAGGTCCTGAGAGAAGCGGAGCAGGTCATCCGTTCCCTTCCTTACGAAAGGGAACGTCCCGCAATGGTGCGCGGGCCTGTCCTCTTTAACGCAGGATTCGAGTCGCTGTCCATGGTGAAGCTCTTTGATCCGGACGAGTTCGCGGCCCCGCCCAAACTGGCAGATCCCATCGCCTTCAGCGATTCGGACCGCGTGCGCTCGCCGAGGACCGGCAAGGCCAAGCCGGAGGTGGTGCGGTCCGCGATGGCCGGCGCATCCACCCTTTCCGAGGCATGGCAGCAACTGCCGCCGGAGGAGCAGCACATCAACACCATCCGCGCGCTCCTCTCGCACGCCCTGCACGACGGCGCCGCCTTCAACACCCAAGCGGTGGACGCCCTGGACTTCGAACAGATTGACGGCACCACGCGCAGGGCCTACCTGCCGCTGGTCACCCTCCCGAAGGATTGACGATGACTGAAGAGATGACGACGACGGCCGCCCCGGTAGCTGAGTCCGTCGAAACCCCCGAAACCGATGTCCCGGTGGGTGAGCCCATCGAAACCCGGCACGATCCCTTCTCCGTAACCCCCCGCGACACCTTCGTGGACGGTGCAGCCCTCTTCCCCGGCGACACGGGTGTGCTCTCCATGAAGGTGCGGCAGGCGCTGGTGAAACTCCTGAAGGGCCCCTATGTGGACGGCGGCCGCGACGAGAAGCTGTGGACGGTCCTGCTGGATCACCAAGTGATCCTGCGCAGCCGCCTGTCCGAACTGTTCCTCACCATGCAGCTGGACCACGAACGGAAGATCGCCGTGTTGCGCCCGGTGGACCCTGACGCCATCGGGGGCAGTGCCCGTTCCAGCATTCTCCGGCAGCAGCGCGCGCTCAGCCGGGTTGAGACCATCGTGCTGCTACGCATGCGACTGCTTCTGGACCGGCACGTAACAGCCCAGACTGACCCCACCGTCACCCGCGAGGAAATCGCCGACCTCGTCACGCATTACCAGCCAGCAGGCCAACAGGACGCGCTCCGCGATTCCGACGTCGTGAACAGGGCCATCACCAAGCTCCTGGCCCGCCAACTCCTCCTCCCCACGGGCCTGGACGACGTCTACACCATCTCCAACGCCCTGCCCCTGGCCCTCCCCTTCGAAAACATCGGTGACATCCCCGCCCAAATCGAAGCGCTGGTAGCGGCCTCGGCTGACCCCGCCGGAACCGAAGCGCTGCTCGACATAGAGGAGACACCTGCGGAGGACGACGACGCCGATGCCGCCCCCGCCCCTCCGCCGGGCGACTCCGCTGCAAGCAGCGAGTCGCCCGGCTCCGACAGGCCCGATGCCACTCCCTGGGCGGCACCGGCATCGTCTCCATTGGGTGCCGACGCCAGCGTCGACACCGGGGACATGCGGCAGCGTGCGTCTAAGCGAGGAACGAGCGAGCACGCCGAGCATGTGGCCGGTGGCGCCGCGGACGGAACCACGCAGGAGGCAACCAAGTGAGCATCGCGAGTATGTTGCCGATCGGGGACGTGGTGAACCCTGGGCAGATGCGCCTTGCCCTGGTGCAGGTGGTCAACTGGGGGACGTTCCATGGAGCCCACACAATGCACGTGGACCGGAACGGGACGCTGCTGACGGGCAACTCCGGCGTGGGCAAGTCGACCCTGTTCGATGCGATGCTGCGGGTGTTCGATGCCCGGCCGAGGTCCAACGAGGCCGCTGCCCAGCGGTCGGGTGGTGCGGTGGAGGACAAGCGCACCACGTTTACGTATATGCGCGGCAAGGTGGGCGACAAGGCCGTGGGTGAGGGCTCGGCAAGTGCCTTCCAGCGGCCCGGCGCCACGTGGTCCGCCGTCGCGCTGACCTTTGATAACGCCGCCGGCACCAGGGTGACCATCTCGGCCCTGTTCGACCTGCCGAAGAACGGCACGGAATCGAGTGTGGGCCGGTTCTACCTGATCGACCATGCTCCGCTGGACCTCGAGGCGCTGGAGGGAATCGCGGACAAGCGCTTCACCAAGGCCGCGCTGGAGACGATCTTTCCGGACGCCCAGGTCTTTGACGTTCACAAGGCCTTCGCGGAGCGGTTCCGCCGCCTGCTGGGCATCAACTCGGACCAGGCCCTGCCGCTCCTGCGGGTGATCCAGGCGGGCAAGGGCCTGGGCGGCAGCGTGAACACCTTCTTCCGGGACCAGGTCCTGGACGCCCCCGCAACGCTCGCCGCGGCGGACGACGTGGTGGAGGAGTTCAGCAACCTGATGTCCATCCGGCAGCGGCTGGAGGACGTCCGGCAGCAGCGCGACCAGCTTGCCCCGGTGCCGGGCCTGAACCGGGAGTATGCCCAGTCGCTGCTGGACGCGAACCGGCTGCGGGACCTGGCGGGCGAGGAATTCGAGGCCTACAAGCAGAAACTGGCCGTCACGGTCCACCAGAAAACCCTGGCGCGCTTCAAGGAGCTGGCCCAGGCGAAGGCCAAGGAGCTCGGCGCCGAGCGAAGCGTCCGGGACGGCCTGGCCAAGGAACTGCGCCAGCTGGAGACGGATTACAACAACCAGGGCGGCAACGCCATCTCCGCCATCGAGCAGTCGCTGGAAAACGCGCGGGTGGGCCTGAAGCTCCGCCAGCAGGTGGAGGAAGCGGCCCGCCAGGCATTGGCCGACGCCGGACTGCAGCTTGAGTGGACGGAGGAAGGCTGGGAACAGGCGCATGAGCAGGCTGCCGCCCGGTCCGCAGAGCTCAAGGATGATTCGCAGGCCCTGCAGGAGCTCCGCTTTGAAGCCTTCGACGCCCACGCAACCAAGAAGCGGGAGCTGGCCGCGGCTGAGCAGGAGCTCGTGTCGCTGAAGACGCGCAAATCCCTGCTGCCGCCGTCAAGCATTGAAAACCGCGCGGCCATCGCGGCCGCCACCGGCATTCCGGAGGACCGGATGCCCTTCGCCGGCGAACTGATGGACCTCGCCGAGGGGCAGGAGAAATGGCGCCCCGCCGCCGAGCGCGCCCTCCGGAACCTCGCCACCACCCTGCTGGTTCCCGGCGAGCATTTCACCGCCGTGACCCGTTACCTGAACGACCACAGCGTCCGCGGCGCGCTGCGGGCGGTGGACGTTTCCAAGCCGCTTGCCGGCGCTGCCCTGGCCCTGGAGGACGTGCACGACGGCGACCTGCTGACCAAGCTGGACATCCTCACCACGGGTGTCGCCGCCGAAGCCGGGGCATGGATCCGTGAGCGCATCGCACTGGACTTCGCCTACCCCTGCGTGGAAGATCCGGACGAACTCGCGCGGCTGGACCGCGGCCTGAGCCTGGGCGGCGTGGTGAAGCGCAACCGCCACACCGTGGAAAAGGACGACCGGTTTACCAGCCGGCAGGATTACGTCCTCGGGTTCGATAATGCCGCCAAGCTGGAACTCGTGGCCGGCCAAGTGGAGGACCTCCGCCAGGAAGTGGCTAAAGCGGCGGAGCTCGCGCAGAGCCGCGAGGACTCGCACCAGGGCATGAGCCGGCAGCTTGACGCGCTGCGCCGGATCGCGGAGGACCACCGCCCCTGGGAACAGGTTTCTGCTGCCGTGGCGGCTGATGAGCTGGCCCGGATCGAGCAGCGGCTGAAGGATGCCCTGGCCGCGCAGGCCGACCTTGAGCCCCTCCGCGCCACCATCGAGGGCGTGCGGCAGAAGCACCAGTCCAGCACTGAGGCGGCTGCCGTCCTGCAGAGCGAATACAAGGCGCTGGATCGGCAGCTCACCGCTGCCGATACCCTGCTGGAAGCTGCGCGGGACCGCCTCACCCAGGCTCCGCCGTCGGACGCCACTGTCACCGCGCTGGAACCGTATTTCGCCGATTTCGGCGACGTCAGCGAGATGCACGAGCTGGACAACCTCGCCAACCGGGTCCGGACCGCGCTCCTGGGCGAGCTGCACACCGCGGAGTCCCGGGGGCAGGCCACCGCCGAGCGGCTTACCCGGATTTTCGAAGGCTTCGTGCGCGAATGGGGCAGCGCGATTTCTGCGGACCACGGCACCACCATCGGCGCCGCCAGCGAGTTCGAGACGCGCTACCACGCCATCGTCAGTGACGGCCTGCCCGCGCAGGAGGCCGAATTCCGGCAGTTCTTCAACCAGCGCACGCACGAATCCTTCAGCACGCTGCTCCACCTGCTCGACGAGGAACGCCGGTCCATCACCAGCCGCATCCTTCCCCTGAACGGGATCCTGTCCCAGGTCAACTTCCACGAGGGCAGCTTCCTGGAGCTGGACATCAAGCAGACCCTGCCGCCCACGGCCAAGCAGTTCAAGGACGCCATCCAGAACGCCCTCAAGGCCCGCCATACCCGGCCGGCCAAGGCTGAAGGTGCCCGGACGGACGGCGCCAGCGGGGCAGGGGATGACGACGCCGAGCTCACCGCCCGTTACAAGTCCCTGGAAACCCTGGTTAAGCGGCTTGGTTCGCAGGCGCCGGAGGACAGGCGGTGGCGGGCCGAGGTGCTGGACGTCCGTGGCCACCTGTTTATCCAGTGCAAGGAACACCGCGAGGTGGCCGGGGCGTCCTCGGGCAAAAAGGGCGGTGCCAAAAAGACCGAAGTCTTTATGCATGCGGACACCGGATCCATGTCCGGCGGCGAGCGCCAGCGCTTCACGGCCTTCATCATGGCCGCCGCGCTGAGCTACCAGCTGGGCATCGCCGAGCAGGGCTTCACCACCTACGGCACAGTGATGATGGACGAGGCTTTTGTGCTGGCGTCCGAGGAGTTTGCCGGCGCCGGGATCAAGGCGTTGCACGAGTTCGGGTTCCAGCTGCTGCTGGCTGCCCCGGAGAATGTGATTGACCTGTCCCGGCACCTGGGCTCAGTCACCGAGATCCTCCGGGACAGGCGCACCAACCGCTCCGGAGTCCTGACAGCGCCCGTTATCAGGCCGCGGTCAGGAGAAGAAGGAACCTGGCGCTCAGAAGCTAACCCGGTAGACATCATCTTGCGCTGATCCGCCCTCGCGGAAAAGCAACGCGGGGTCACTCCATGCCCAATAAACCTCACGAATCGGGCCGGATGTGACTCCGCGTTCCCGCATATAACAAATTGATGGATTTATTGCCCCGGAGCTGTTGGGGACCCCTGTCCTGGTGCCATGCTGGTCGGCATCAATCACTCGCCTTCATCCTCCTGACGGGTACTTGTGGAACGCTGGGTCCTGCATCTGACGCCCGTGGAGTGTGACGGCCTTCCCTTGAAAGGCATCACAAATGCGCCCAGCACATCGCGCCGCCACCCTCATGGCGCTCACTGCCGTTGCAGCCCTCACCCTCATGAGCTGCGCGGAGGGCCCTGCCGCGGACGGAAGTTCGTCCAGTGGCCCAGCCGCCCAAACGGCGGCCGCCGCAAGCCCGCTGGCATCAATCATTCCCGCCGCTACCTCTTCTCCCGTTCCCAAAGGGCCGGTGACCTTCACGTTCCCAGATGGCCGCCTGTCCTTTGCCCACCCGGAGGGGTGGCGTGTGGAGCATGAACAGGTTTCGGCGTCCCCTGCCGTGGAAACCGCGACTGTCTACGATGCCGGCGGCAAGGAACAGGTCGCCATCTATTACAGCGAAATCGGTGACGCCACGGCCGGCAATGTCTCCAGGTTCATCCTCGAGACGGACCCGGTTCCAGGATTGATCGGCGCTGCGGTTCCCACGCCCAGTTCGTCGTTCTTTGTCGACCACGCTTTTGGCACTGCTACCTACCACATGGGACTAACGCCGGGATCGCCGGTCTCGCCGGACGGGCAGGTGCAATACGGGCTCGTGATGCTCGGCGACCGCATTCTGACCGCAGACGTGCTTTTCGACGGTCGGCAGTTTGCGAACGACGAGGCGGCCAAGGAGTGGTACTGGGGTGATGAAGGCCGCTCCCTGAAAGCGTTGCTGATGAGCTTCACTTACCGCTGACCGCCGTGCAAGAGGAACCCTCCCCTGCGGGGGAGGGTTCCTCTTGCTGTTACTTGGCCTGCACCCGTGACGGGAACTGGGCAGTCCGGTCTTTCAGTCCGTCAATCTGGCGCAGGACGACGGCGGCCGGGTCCGGGTTGATCTCGTTGGCCGGCGGTTCCTTGCGGACGTTGCCGCAGCACAGGAAGTCGGCACAGATCAGTGTCCCGACGGTGTTGACGTTGCGGCCGGACTGGCCGGCACGCCTGGCCACCCAGAGGAGTACGTCCTCCTTCGAGAAGACGTCCCGGCACAGTTCGCAGAGGACTGAGCGGTTTTTTCGCGCGCCGCCCTCGGGGGCTCTGAGCATGATGCCAGTGGGGCCCGGAACTACCAGGTACCCGCGGAGGGGCATCTTCTCGTCCCGCCACCCAAGGAAGTCGAGGTTGTTCCAGTCGAGCGAGTCAAAGTCCTTGGGCAAGGTGAGTTTCGCCGCCTCCGAGCGGCTGGCATTAACGAACGATGAGCGGATTTGCTGAGGCGTGATTGATTGCATGGCTGAGCTTTCGAAAGATAGGAGCCCCGGGATGCGGGGAATGAGGGTAAAGGGTCAGCAGGTCTTCGCGGAGCAGGCCAAAGCGGCCACCCCGCTTTCCATGGCAGCGATGGCCGGGCGGGCCGTCTGCATGCACATCGTTCCTGGTGTCCTATCTCGAAAGCGTCGGGCTTGGGTGCAGTGATTCCGATGCACTGGCCGGTGCCCAAGCAACCGGCAGTGTCATCCTGCCAAAGGCTGCGCGCGGTGTCCAAGGAGCAGCCGGAGCAGGAGGTGTGTCCTTCCTCACGTAAGGGATTAAGTGATGTAAACGTTGCGTAATGGCTCCAAGGGTAGGCTAGCCTTACTTAAGTTCGCTTCAGCCACTTAAGGAGTTCTGTGACTTCCCCCCTTTTCCCCGGGCCCAGCACCACGCGGCGCACGCTGTTCAAATCAGCCGGTAAGGCGACGGCCGTTCTGGCCGCAGCGGCGCTCACCCTTTCCGCCTGCTCCACAGGTCCTGCTAACTCCAGCGCGGATTCCACCGCCTCCAGCTCCAGCAGCGCGCAGTTCCCGGTCACTATCGAGCACGTCTACGGCAAAACGATCATTGAGAAGCAGCCCACGCGCGTAGCCACGGTCTCCTGGGTGAATGACGACGTCTCCATTGCCCTCGGCGTTGTTCCCGTGGGTGTCCCCAAAAACGAGTGGGGCGGCAACGGCCAGGGCTCTACCCCCTGGAAGGACGCTGCACTCGAGGAGCTGGGCGCCGGCTTCGGCTCCAGCAAGGCTCCGGTCCAGTACTCCGAAGCTGACGGCATCAACTTCACGGAGATCGCCAAGCTCGCGCCGGACGTGATCCTCGCCGCCTACTCCGGCCTTACCGAAGAGGATTACAAGAAGCTCAGCGAAATTGCCCCCGTGGTGGCCCACCCGGAGCTGGCATACGGAACCTCCTGGCAGGACGCCACCACCACCATCGGCAAAGCCCTCGGCAAGGATTCCGAGGCAGCCAAGCTCGTCTCCGACACCGAGGCCACCGTCAAGGAGGAAGCTGCCAAGTACCCGCAGATCGCCGGCAAGACGTTCATCTACGGCTACGCCCCTCACTCGGATCCCAGCCAGACCGGTATCTACACGGCCAATGACAACCGGCCGAAATTCCTGTCCTCCATCGGAATGAAGCTCGCGCCGGTCGCCGAGCAGGCCTCTGCAGGCTCCAAGGAATTCTTTGTCCCCTGGTCTGCCGAGAAGGTTAACGAGCTGGAGTCGGACATCTTCCTAAGCTCCGTCGAGGAAGCCAGCGATGCGGACGCCATCAAGAACGATCCCCTGCTCGGCCAGATCCCGGCCGTCAAGAAGGGCGCCTTCGTTGCGGACGCGAACAAGAGCCTGGTCCTGGCAATCTCTGCGTCCTCCCCGTTGAGCCTGCCCTGGGCGCTGGACACGTTCCTGCCCGAGCTGGCCACGGCAGCGGACGCAGCGAAGTAGCAGCGGTTCCGTGACGCAAAGTACGACGACGCCGGCCCACCAGGCGCGGATTCCCGGCACCTCCGTGCCGGGAACCGGAGCGCGTGCCCTGTTCCGCGGCGGTGCTTCCAACGGGAAACGGACAGCCTGGCTGCTGGCCGCCGTCGTTGTACTCGCTCTGTTGGCCGGGGCCTCCCTGGCCATCGGGGCCCGCGGCCTGCCGTTGGAGACGGTATGGCAAGCCCTCGCCGCCTTTGATCCTGCCGACGGCGACCATGCGGTGGTCCACGCCCGCATCCCGCGGACGGTCCTCGGCCTGCTGGCCGGCGGAGCGCTGGGGCTGGCCGGGGCCGCCATGCAGGGTGTGGCCCGGAACCCTCTTGCCGATCCGGGCATCATGGGGGTCAACGCTGGCGCAGCATTTGCGGTGGTGACAGGCATCTACGTCTTTGGTGTCGGCTCACTGTCCGGGTACATCTGGTTCGCCTTCCTCGGCGCCGCAACCGCCGCCGTCGTGGTTTACCTCATCGCTTCCCTGGGCAGGGACGGCGCCACCCCAGTGAAGCTCGCCCTGGCGGGTGCGGCACTGAATGCGGGCCTCTATTCTCTGATGAACGTCATCCTGGTCTCCAGCCAGGACACCCTGGACCGCTTCCGCTTCTGGCAGGTGGGCGGCATCGCCGGGCGCGACGGGTCCCTGCTGCTGTCCGGACTCCCGTTCCTGGCCGCCGGGGCAGCCATCGTGCTGCTGACCGGGAGGGTCCTGAACAGCCTGGCCTTGGGTGATGACATCGCCCGCGGCCTCGGCCAGCGCGTCGGCCTGGTCCGCGCCATCACCGCCCTCGGGATCGTGCTGCTGTGCGGTTCGGCCACCGCCCTCGCCGGGCCCATCGCATTTCTCGGCCTGGTCATTCCGCATGCCGTCCGGTTCCTCACCGGCCCCGACTACCGCTGGATCCTGCCGTTCTCCATGGTTTTGGCTCCGGCGCTGCTCCTGGGTGGAGACATCATCGGCCGCGTGGTGCTGCTGCCCGGCGAAGTGCCGGCCGGGATCATGACCGCCCTGATCGGTGCGCCCGTGTTCGTTTGGCTCATCCGCCGCGGCAAGGGGGCCGGACTGTGACCCTTGCGAAATCCCCCGTTGACCTATCACTAAAGGCTGCCAAAACAGGGCCCAGGGGACCAAAACTGATAGGGCAACGCCGGGTCGGGCGGCTCCTTAACCGGACCGCCATCCTGGCAGCCGCCGTCGTGGTCCTCTTTGCAGCGTCCGTCCTGCTGGGCAGCTACACCGTGACCATCCCGGACTTCTTCATGATCCTTTTCGCGCATCTGACCGACGGTGAGAAGATCCCCGGCGCCAGCTTCATTGTGATGGAGAACAAGCTGCCCCGTGCGGTGATCGGCACCATGATCGGCCTCGCGTTTGGCCTGGCCGGCGCGCTCTTCCAGACCATGCTCCGCAACCCGCTGGCCAGCCCGGACGTCATCGGCATCAGCTGCGGGGCCAGCGCAGCCGCAGTTATGGCCATCGTAGTGTTCGGCGCCTCCGGTGCCGTTGTGTCCGGGGCTGCCCTGGGCGGCGCGCTCGTCGTCGCGGCCATCATCTACGCGATTTCCAGCGGCGGCCTCCGCGGAACCAGCCGCGGCGATGCTGCCGGAAACCGGCTCATCCTCGCCGGCGTGGGAATCGCGGCCGCACTCCAGGCAGTGGTCAACTTCCTGATGACCCGCGCCGATATCCGGACCGCGGCCGACGCCCTTGTCTGGCTCAACGGATCCCTGAACTCCGCCAACTGGGACCACGCCGGCGTCCTGGCCATTTCCCTGGCGGTCCTCATCCCCGCAGTGGCCGCCATTTCAGGCCCCTTGCGCATCCTAGAACTCGGCCCCGACGCCGCCGCCGGCCTGGGCGTCAAAGTAGGTGCCACCCGGCTCGCTCTGGTGGTCATTGCGGTCGCGCTGGCGGCAGTGGCGACGGCGGCAGCCGGGCCGGTCTCGTTCGTCGCCTTCCTGTCCGGGCCCATCGCCGGGCGCTTCACCGGAAAAGCCAGCCTCCCGGCGTCGGCCCTGGTGGGCGCCCTGATAGTCCTCGCGGCCGATTATGTGGCGGCCAACCTCGCCCCCCTGCTGCTTGACGGCACCGTCTTGCCGGTTGGTGTGATCACCGGCGCGCTCGGTGCCCCGTTCCTGCTGTGGCTCCTGGTCACGGCCAACCGAAAGGATGCCTGACGTGGCTGTTCTCAACGCCAAGGACCTGACGCTGAAATACGATCAGCGCTGCGTGGTGGACGGACTCAGTGCCGAAATCCCCGAGGGCAAGGTCACCATGATCGTAGGTGCGAACGCCTGCGGAAAGTCCACCCTTCTGCGCGGCCTGTCCCGGCTCCTCAAGCCTGCGTCCGGTGCCGTGACGCTGGATGGGAAGGACATCCACTCCCGCCCTGCCCGCGAACTTGCCCGCATCCTGGGCCTGCTCCCGCAGCATCCCACCGCACCGGACGGCATCAAGGTCCGGGACCTGGTGGGGCGGGGGCGCTACCCGCACCAGGGCCTCTTCCGCGGCTGGAGCGAAAATGACGACGCCGCGGTGCAGCGCGCGCTGGAAGCCACCGAAACGCTGGCCCTCGCCGAGCGGAACGTGGACGAACTCTCCGGCGGGCAGCGCCAGCGGGTGTGGATCGCCATGGCACTTGCCCAGGAAACGGAGGTGCTGCTCCTGGACGAGCCCACCACCTACCTGGACCTCGCGCACCAGGTGGAGGTCCTGGACCTGGTCACGGACCTGAACCGCCAGCGCGGCACCACCGTGGCCATCGTCCTGCACGACCTGAACCTCGCCGCCCGCTACGCGGACAACGTGATCGCCATGAAGGGCGGTGCGGTGGTGGCGGTCGGCGCACCAGGGGACGTGGTGACGGAAGACCTCGTCCGCAACGTCTTCAACCTGGAATCCCGCGTCATTCCGGACCCCGTGTCCGGAACCCCACTGATCATTCCCATCGGCCGACACCACGTCCCTGCCAACGAACTGGAGCTCGTTTCATGAAGACCCGCGATATCGCCGCCACCGAGCCCATGACCCTGGCCTTCGATGTCACGGTCTCCTCCGTGCAGGAACTAAGCCCCAACTTCCGGCGGATCACCTTCGGCGGATACTCCCTGCGGGACTTCGGCGTCCACGGCGACACCCTTGACCTCCGGATCAAGCTGATGATCCCGTCGCTGGCGGCGGACGGCACGCAGCTGCCCCTTCCGGTCTTCAAAATGGCCGAAGCCGGCTGGTATCGAGAATGGCTGGCCATGGACCCGGCAGTGCGTGGATCCATGCGGACGTACACGGTCCGGCAGGCCCGGCTGGACGCCGTGTACCCCGAGATCGACGTGGACTTCGTGATGCACTTTGACGAGCGCGGCGACGGCGGACCCGCCGCGAACTGGGCCCTCAACGCCCAGCCGGGCGACGCCATCACCATCATCGGACCCAACAACCGCGCGGCGCACTGCGTCACGGCGGAAATTTACTCCGGCATCGAATGGCGTCCCGGACTGGCGCAGCGCGTCCTGCTCGCCGGCGACGAGACCGCCATCCCGGCAATCTCCGCGATCCTGGAAAGCCTGCCCGGATACATGACCGGCCACGCCTTCCTGGAAGTCCCCGAAGCCGGCGACTTCGTCGAACTGACCTCACCGGCCGACGTCGAAATCACCTGGCTCGCCCGCGGTGCCTCGATCGGACGGTCCCGCCCGCACGGCGAACTGCTCCAGGAGGCTGTGCGTAAGGCAGTGCCGGTGCCCGGCTGGGTTGGCATCAAAGCGGCCGACGGCGGCGCAGGTCCCGAGCCGGAGGACGTCAATGTGGACGAGGACATCCTCTGGGAGACCCCCGCACGGATGGAAACCGCCGAAATCCAGGCCACAAAAAACCCGGACATGCCCGCCGGCGCCATGCCCTTCTACGCCTGGATTGCCGGCGAAGCCGGGGTCATCAAGGACATGCGGCGATACCTGGTCCGGGACGTCGGGATCGACCGGAAGCAGGTTGCCTTCATGGGTTACTGGCGGCAGGGCAAAGCCGAGGGGTAGGCTCCGTCCGGCGGGAGGCACATCCTCTGCGTGCTCGCTCGTTCCTCCCTCAGACGCACGCTGCCGGACGTCCCTCCCGTCGCGGGCGGCCTTCAGTGCGCTCTGGTCGGCGATGCGCTCCTACGCAAGCCGCCAGTGACGGCTTGTCTGCCCGTCACCTTTCCGGCTGCTTGATGAGACGCCCCATCAGATCCTGCTGCTTTTTCTCACACGCCCGCTCACTTTTGACCGCTTGAAGGCAAGCGCCCGCTCACCTACTGCTTATCCCGGCGTCGTCCTTGCTGTTCTTTGCCCCGCTTGCCAAGGCACAGCCCGGGTGGAGTACGGCAGTAGGCCACCAGGAGCAAGCGGGTGCGGCACATCATCGATGAGCAGCTGAAACCGGTACGCGGATACAGCCAACGCTGGCCGCGCTCGACGCCACTTAACACACATTTTCAAGAACCGCCAGTACTGGCAGATCTGGTGTCACAGGGTGTGACAAGAATATGATTCGGATATTCCAACCGGACCATTTAAGGTGTCACGCCATGAAATCCATTCTCCGGCCAGCCGTTTCCGTCCTGACACTTTTAGTTATGCTCGTTTCACTTGCCGTCGTGGGCAGCGTGGCGAACGCTGTTGGCGCGCTGACATTCGCGCCGACCGCCGACAGTTACGTTCAGGCGGACCGGCCAACAGAGAACTTCGGGACCAGCGTCCGATGGTCCACCGAGGGCCGGACAAGCATCTCGCGGAACAGTCTGCTGCGGTTCAACGTCCAGGTCCCCGCCGGGGAACACATCGTCTCGGCAAAGCTGCGGGCATACTCGGAGGCCGCAGCAACATCGACTGAGTTTGTGGACGTTTACACCACGAGCGGCACATGGACCGAAACGGGCGTCACCTGGAACAATGCGCCGGCGCGCGGGACCTGGCTGGGCAAGACCGGCGGGTTCGCCACGGGCGCCTGGGTGGAATGGGACGTCACCAAGGGCGTCACAGCGACCGGCGGTGAGCAGAACTTCAGGCTCGAATCCAGCGTGCAGAAGTGGCTGGGCTTCAAATCGAACCAGGTTTTGGACGCGGCACTCCGCCCAAAGCTGGTGGTCACTACCGCGGCTAACTCCGTGGCCCCAACCCCCACCCCGACGCCAACCCCCACCCCTACCCCAACGCCCGCGCCGACTGATCCAAGCGGGGTCCAGGCTGCCACCACGCAGAACTGGGGCGCACCGGTGGCCGGGGATGAGTTCAACTACACCGGGGCCCCCGACGCAACCAAATGGAGCGTGTACAACAGCGCCGGGCACGCCGGAAAAGGCATCCGCAGCCCGGGGCAGGTAAAAGTGGACGGCTCCAAAATGGTTATGAACGGAACACCTGACGGGACCACCGCCGGCATGTCGGCGAAGTTCGCCCGGCAGAAGTACGGGCGGTGGGAAGTCCGCGCCGCCGGGTCGGGCGACAATGAGTACCACATGGTTTCGATCCTGTGGCCGGACAGCGGGAACTGGCCTTGCGACGGCGAAGTGGATTTCGCGGAGACAACGGGCGACTGGAACATGATCAAGTTCTTCCAGCACTTCTCCTGCAGCAACTCCCAGACAAGGGCCAGCAAGACGCTTGACGTTTCCCAGTTCCACAACTACGCAGTGGACTGGTCTCCCGCCGGGATGGTCGGTTATGTGGATGGCGTGAAGTGGTTCGAGGACAACGATCCGACCCACCAGCCTCCAGGCAGCATGCATCAGACGCTGCAGCTGGATTGGTTCCCGGATTCCACTGCTGACGGTGCTGGAGAAATGCGCGTGGACTGGGTACGTGTTTACCGGGCAGCAGGCGGGACCAGCTCGACTCCGACCGCAAGCCCGAGCCCGACGCCGACCCCGACTCCCACCCCGACGCCTACCACTCCGCCGTCGGGTGATTCTTTCGAATTCGCCGCCGTCGGTGACATGAACCCTTCAGGAAATACGTCGGCGAGCTCGGCGTCCGGTAAGAACGCTGCCAGCATCATCGGCGGCCTGAATGACGGCTCGTTGGACAATTTCCTCGCTATCGGCGACTTCCAGTACGACAAGGGGACCTGCTCGTCGCTCGCGGCGTGGAACACGCTGTGGGGCGGGTTGAAGGCCAAGACATACTGGACCGCGGGCCCAAACCACGACCTGGAGCCCGGTGTGAATGATGACGTGGACCGGTTTATGGACGGCCAATGCGTCAACACAACGAAGTCCGCTACCAGCACCACTTTGGGCCGTTTCCAGGATGCGCTGGAGTGGTATTCATTCGATAAGGGCAACTGGCATATTCTGGTGGCGCCCACGGCAACGTGGCGGTACAACGCGTCCCGCGCGCAGGCCATGACCGCCGAAATGGACACTGACTTGAAGGCAGCAAAGGCGGCCGGGAAGCATCTGGCCGTCGTCTACCATGACCCCTATTTCACGTCCAACACATCGAGCCACACCCGCTTCACCCAGGCGAAGCCCTGGATCGACATGTTCTGGAACAACCGGGTGAAAGTCTTGCTGTCCGGCTCCCAGCACAACTATGAGCGGACCTGCCCGGTCAACAACGCGGACCAATGCGTACCGGACGGCATGCAGCAGTTCCAGGTCTCCACTGGCGGTATCGGTCTGCGCTCCTTCGCCAGCGACCCGGCCTACATCCAGCGGAAGTTCAGCGACACTTGGGGCCACCTAAGGATGAGCTTGAAAGCGGATGGCTCCTACACCTGGGAGTTCCGACCGGTCCACGGAGGTATGCAGACGGACAGCGGCTCCCGGACACCATGATGACGAGCCATTCCCGACGGCAGGGGTGACGGGTTCGAACTTTCCAACTGTTCATCCCGGCGTCGCCCTTGCTTTCCTTTGTGCAGTTAGGTTGGAGCGGTGGCGCGTGAATCCTTGCTTCCTGCATCCGGGCGGCGGGTGTTTGTAGCCCTGGGTGACTCCTTCACCGAAGGGGTGGGGGACCGGGATGAGCGGCTGCCCAATGGCGTCCGTGGCTGGGCCGACAGGGTGGCCGAGAAGCTTGCGAAAGCGCAGCCTGGGTGGCGGTACGCCAACCTGGCCATCAGGAGCAAGCGGCTGCGGCACGTCGCAGCCGAACAACTGGAGCCGGCGCTGCGGATGCGGCCCACTCTCGTCACGCTCTACGCCGGCGGCAACGACATCCTGGACCTGAAGACCGACATGGTGACGCTCATGGCGGACTACGAACAGCTTGTTGCCCAACTCGCCGGCACCGGCGCCACGGTGGTCCTCTTCACCGGATTCGACGTCAAGGTTTCAGCACTGCTCGAGCCGCTAAAGAAGCGCAACACGTTCTACAACAACCGCGTCCGGGCCATTGCAGAAAAATACAACGCAGTCCTCGTTGACTACTGGTGCCTTGACGCTTTCCACGATCGCCGGATGTGGGACTCGGATCGGCTGCACATGTCCAAGGCGGGGCACAAATACTTGGCCGGGCAGGTGCTGGACCAGCTGGGCGTACCGCATAAGATCCGGCCCAAGGACTGGGAACCGCCGGCACCGCTCAGCCTGCGGGAGTGGGAACTCCGCCAGCGGCGCTGGGTCCGCGACTGGGTCCTCCCGCTGTTCGGCCGGAAGTTGCGGGGCGTGACGCTCGGTGATGCCCTCACTCCGCGCTGGCCCGGCCCCGTCAAGGTACCGCGGAAGGGTGGCCTGAAGAAACTGCTGCGGGAGTAGGCAGGGGCCGGGCAGGAGACTTAGCTGTCCAGCAGGTTCTCAAAACCGGGAGCCACCCTGCCGGCGTGGAACTCCTCTACTTCGAAGTCAGCAACGCCGTTCGTGTAAAAGGGGTCCTGTGCCAGGCTGGCGTCAAGGGTTTCGCGGTCTGCCCGGGAGAGCAGCAAGCCGCCGGTGCGCGGGACTTTACGTCCGGCGGCGATGAACACGCCGTCGTCGAAGGCTTTCTGCAACCAGGCGATATGCGCATCGTTGTGGAAGTCCACGATGTCCTGCGGAACCCGGTAGGTGAGTGAGACAACATACATGCGCCCAGCCTACCGCCGCACCGGGACGCTACTTGAAAGATCAACTCACCGTAGAATGGGCTCATGACCGAACCCCGCTGGCTCAATGCCGACGAACGCCGCGCCTGGCTGGCCCTGGTAAGCATCAACACGCTGCTGCCGGCGGCCCTCGATACGAAGCTCCACGCAGCGGGGAAACTGTCCCTTTTCGACTACACCGTCCTGGCTATGCTCTCCGAGGCGGAGGAGCGTTTCCTGCCGATGAGCGAGCTCGCGGCCCGCAGCAGCGCTTCCCTGTCGAGGCTTTCGCATGTGGTGACCAAGTTGCAGAAGCGGGGGTGGGTGGAACGCCGGCCGCACCCGCATGATGCCCGGGTGACAACAGCGCACCTGACTGAGGAAGGCATGGCGACCATAGTGGGACTGGCGCCCGGACATGTTGAGACGGTGCGGGATTTGTTCCTTGACGCCCTCACCGAGCAGGACGTCCAGGATCTGGCGCGAATCGGCGAGAAGGTAGTGGGCCGGCTGGACTCGGACCACTGGATTCTGCGGGAGACCCCGGGCGCGTAGCCGGCCAAGCAGGGAAACCACAGGGAACTTGGTTGCCCCCAGCAACGGATGGCAAACTGGCGGGATGGATTTCACAACCCGCTTCGTAGCCCTTGGTGACTCCTTCACCGAAGGCGTGGGCGACGACGATCCCACCCGACCCAACGGGGTCCGTGGCTGGGCAGACCGCGTAGCTGAGCAACTGGGGGCCCCGGACCCAGGCTTCGGGTATGCCAACCTCGCCATCCGTGGCAGGAAGCTCCGTCAGATCCTGGCCGAGCAGGTGGACGCCGCCGTCGAGCTCAAGCCCACGCTAGTGAGCATTTACGCAGGTGCCAACGATATCCTCCGGCCCCGGATCGACATAGACGACCTCCTGGTGGAGTACGACGACGCCATCGCCAAACTGCGCGCCACCGGAGCCACGGTGCTGATGTTTACCGGCTTCGACGCCCGCGGCTCGAAGGTGTTCAGCACCATGCGGGGGCGGACCGCCATCTACAACGAGCTGGTGCGCGGCATCGCGGGAGACCATGGCGCCCTGCTGGTGGATTACTGGCGCTTCAGCGAGTACTACGACTGGGGCATGTGGGCGCAGGACCGCATGCACATGTCGGCGGCCGGGCACGCGAACATGGCCAAGCGTGTGTTGGACGTCCTGGAACACGACCACTCCATCGACGTCCCGCCCATGACCCCTGTTCCCGAGCTGAGCGGACTGGACGCCATCCGCGCGAACGCCCGCTGGTTCCGCGAGTATGCCGGGCCTTGGGTGGTCCGCCGCGTCACCGGAAAGTCCTCCGGCGACGGCCTGCAGCCCAGGTATCCGGAGCTGACACGCCTCTAACGGAAGCGGCCGCTTATACACCCACAGGCGCCGGATTGGTCTTTAATTGCGTGAACTCGTAGACTTGGTAGGCGCTAAGTGCGCGGAGCGTGCGCAATTGCTCCGGTTGCCCGGTAAATTCTCCAGGGTGGCCGGTAGTTAGGGGCTCAAGTTGCGTGACTAACCGTTGCCCTTCTTTACTTTTGGGTCGCCCTTAGCAGCATGGTCCAGCAGCAGATATGCGGATCATTACTTTCAATTCTTGAGGAGAAGTCATGGCAGCACACTGCCAAGTGACCGGGGCCGAGCCGGGCTTTGGGCACAGCATTTCGCACTCGCACCGCCGCAACAAGCGTCGGTTCGATCCGAACATTCAGAAGAAGCGCTACTGGGTTCCGTCCCTGCGCCGTAATGTCACGCTGCAGGTATCTGCAAAGGGCATCAAGACCATCGACGTACGCGGCATCGACGTTGTCGTCGCCGACATTCTCGCTCGTGGGGTGAAGCTCTAGTGGCTAAGGACAAGGACGTACGTCCGATCATCAAGCTCAAGTCGACCGCGGGCACGGGTTACACCTACGTAACCCGCAAGAACCGTCGTAACGATCCGGACCGCATGGTTCTGAAGAAGTACGACCCCAAGATCCGCCAGCACGTCGAATTCCGAGAGGAGCGCTAAACATGGCTAAGAAGTCCAAGATTGCTCGCAACGAGCAGCGCAAGGTCATCGTTGAGCGTTACGCTGCAAAGCGCCTCGAGCTGAAGAAGACCCTGGTTGACGAAAACGCAACCGACGAAGCACGCGAAGCAGCCCGCCTGGGCCTGCAGAAGCTGCCCCGCAACGCGTCCCCGATCCGTCTGCGTAACCGCGACATCATCGACGGCCGCCCCCGCGGTACCTTCCAGAAGTTCGGTATCTCCCGTGTCCGCTTCCGCGACATGGCCCACAAGGGCGAACTCCCGGGCATCACCAAGTCTTCCTGGTAATCCAGCCTCGCTGATACCAGCTGCTTGAGAAGGGCCGGCAACCTCACGGTTGCCGGCCCTTTTGCCGTTTAAGCCGCTGGGTGTTGCGGCTTCCTGCGACGCCCGGTGATTGAGCCTGTCCCCGGTGACAGCCTGTCGAAATCAAGGTAGTGGTGCAGCACACAGAAAAGAAGTACGACGGCGGAATGGCTGCTGGAGTGCCGACATCCGCCTTTTGGCGCGGAATCCCGGGGTTCAGGAACTTACTCAGAGGGGATTTGCGGAGCTGCCGGAGGAGGTGTATTGTTTTCTAAGTCGCCGCGGGGGAGACAGCGAAGAGCTGGTTACCGCGGGCGGCCAAAACCCCCAAACAAAGACCAAATCTGGCAGGGCCTTTGAGGACCGCAGAAGAGGTGGGGCTGGTTTTCCCGCCGATGAAAATCCTGAAACATGGATTTGCGTTGGGGTGGGGGATCGGGTAAGTTTGAAAAGTTGCTCCGGAGCGATCCATGACTGGTTGTTGTTGTGGTGGTGCCGGGTGTGTCTGTTGTTTGAGAACTCAATAGTGTGCCAAGTTTGTTGATACCAATTGTTTTATGAATTGGTTGGATTTGCCGGGCTGCCCGCCCCTGTGGGTGGTCTGGTTTTTACAGCTGGTTTCAAATTTTGCAGTCGGGTTTCCGCGTTTTCCCGTGGTGCCTGGTTGTGTTCGTTTTTGTTTTACTTCAACGG
>FOEZ01000021.1 GCA_900110595.1 Arthrobacter sp. OV608
TTGTGTTTGCTCTCGACAAGCACCACACAACACCCGGAGGTCCTCTTATTGCGTCAAATCAATCCCCGTGTCACTAACCTGCCGGGACAGTACAGTTAGTCGTCCCCGCGGAGGATGGCCAGCAGGCGGATGATTTCCACGTACAGCCATACGAGGGTGACGGTGAGGCCGAAGGCGGCAGTCCAGGAGAAGCGCTGGGGGGCGCCGCTGCGGACACCGGCCTCGATGCTGGTGAAGTCCATGATCAGGGAGAACGCGGCCAGGCCGATGGCCAGCAGGCCGATGAAGACGCCCAGCGGGATGCCGAAGATTTCAACCTGGGTGCGCAGGCCGAACGGCTCCTGCGTCAGTCCCGTCATCATCATGACCATGTTAATCAGGGCAAACACCGCGTAGCCGATGAGGGCGATCATAAAGAAGCGCATGGCCTTGGGCGTTGCCCGGACCTTGCCGCTCTTGAACAGCACCAGCGTGACGGCGAACACGGACAGCGTACCAATCACAGCCTGCAGGCCGACCCCGGGGAACTGTGCGTCCAGGATACGGGTCAGGCCGCCAAGGAACAGGCCTTCCAGTCCGGCATACGCGAGGATGAGGGCCGGTGAAGGCTGCTTCTTGAAGGTGTTGACCAGAGCCAGCACGAAACCGCCGAGGGCACCAACAATCATCAGCAGCGACGCTAGTCCCATGCTGACGAACATGGTGACGGCAGCGCCGGCCACCACAACGCCAAGGCAGGCTGCAGTCTTGACGATGACGTCGTCGAACGTCATCCGGCCGGTGTCCGCCGGGCCGGCTGCAGGCTGGTTGTACATCTGCCGCAGCTGCTCATCGGTCATGGGCTGCTGGCCGTAGCCCTGCTGGCCGTAGGGAGCCTGGCCATACGGCTGCTGGCCGTAGCCCTGCTGGCCGAAGGGCTGGCCATACTGCTGGCCGTAAGGAGCCTGTCCGTAAGGAGCCGGCGGGACAGGCGGTGCCTGGGTGGCTCCACGGAAGCTCTTTCCGTTGAAGATCGGGTTGCCGCCAAGTGCCATTGCGGGATTCCTCCATGTGATGTGTTTTGTGTTCCTTGTGGTTCACGCTACCAATTCCCACGTGGCGGCACCCCTAAAAGTTCCCGCAATAGCAAGGGTGAAACCCAACCGTGACGTCCAGCGGCCGGACTCCCCGGAACCTTTAGCCCGGAGCCTTCCAGGGAAGCACCTTTATTCAACAAAGGTTTTCCCGGCGTCTCCGCCTTTCTTCTGAAGCCAGGCGGCACCAGTTGTTATCCGATCGCTACATATAAGGCCGGAACCACAGCATTTGACCCTTCTTTTGCGCTGTAGCATAAGCCAAGCAGGGTGACGGAACTCACAGTTGTGATGGGTGCCGGGCCAGTGGGTGCCATCCCCGTCCTGCGACCGTTCGCAGCGGCTGCAGAGGCGCAGCCGAGACCGCCCCCAAGTGGAGGTTTTCAATTTGAGAAGTACACCCCAAGGCCAGCCGGCCGGAAGACGCGGCCGATTGCTGGGACTGCTGGGAGCCATCAGTGCTTCCATCCTGGCGATCCTCCTCGTTGCCGCACCGGCATCCCAGGCCGCTTCCCCCGCACCGACACCATCCCCGTCGAACCAGACCTTCCAGAACAACATCAGCGGATTCCTCCGGGACGACACCCGCGCGCCGCTGGCCGGTGTGACCATCACCGCCAAGAGCGGCGACTTCACCGGAACCACGAAGTCCACTGCAAACGGGGCCTGGAACATCGGCGTGCCGCAACAGGGTACGTACACGGTGGAGCTGGACGAATCCACCCTGCCGAAGGGCATCACCCTGGCTGAAGGCCAGGAGAACCCGCGCCAGGTGACCTTCAGCCAAACCTCCAACCTGTCGGTGATCTTCGCCTTCGGCAAAGGCATTGTGGTGGAACAGCAGAACTTCGGGCAGAACCTGCTCAACCGCCTCGTGGCCGGGCTCAGTTTTGGCCTCCTGCTGGCCCTGGCCTCGGTGGGCCTGTCACTGATTTTCGGCACCACCGGCCTGACCAACTTCGCACACGGTGAGATGGTGACCCTTGGTGCGGTGCTGGTCTTCGCGTTCAACGCCATCGGCCTTCCGTTCTGGCTGGCGATCCTCCTGTCCCTGCTGGGCGGCGGCCTGTTCGGCTATGCGCAGGACCGGGGGCTGTGGCGGCCACTGCGGCGCCGCGGCACCGGGCTGGTCCCCATGATGATCGTCAGCATCGGCCTCGCCCTGGCGGTGCGCTACGTGATCCAGTTCTACTTCGGCGGCGCCACCCAGCAGCTGCCGTTCGCACAGAGCCCCGAAATCCAGCTCGGGCCGGTTTCGATCTCACCGAACAACCTCTGGTCCCTGGGCATCAGCGCGGTGGTTATTGCCCTGATCGGCGTGGTGCTTCTCAAGACCAGGCTGGGCAAGGCAACCCGCGCAGTGGCAGACAACCCTGCCCTCGCCGCGGCATCCGGGATCGACGTTGACGGCGTGATCCGCCTCGTCTGGATCACCGGCGGAATGCTGGCTTCCCTCGGCGGCATCCTCTGGGCCTACTACCGCCCCGGCGTCACCTTCGATATGGGCTCGGCCATCCTCCTGCTCATCTTCGCCGGCGTCACCCTGGGCGGCCTGGGAACCGTCTTCGGCGCCCTGATCGGGTCGATCATCGTCGGCATCTTCGTGGAACTCACCACCGTGTTCGGCCTCGCCGCCGACCTCAAATACGTGGGTGCCCTGTTCATCATGATCGTTGTCCTTCTGTTCCGGCCCCAGGGCATCCTGGGCCGGCGCGAGCGCGTGGGTTAGGAGACAGCCATGGACTTTGGATTCATTCTTGCCAGCGCTGCCGGTGAAATTTTCAGCCCGACGACGGCGGCCTATGCCTTGGCCGCACTCGGCCTCGCCGTGCACTTCGGGTACTCCGGGCTGCTGAACTTCGGGCAGGCCGGCTTTATGGCGGTGGGAGCCTACGGTTTCGCCATCTCCACCCTCACCTTCGGCGTCCCGTTTTTCGTCGGGCTGCTGATCGCCGTCATTGCCTCCTCGATTTTTGCCCTCCTGCTGGGTATTCCCACGCTGCGGCTTCGAGCCGACTACCTGGCCATCGTCACCATCGCGGCCGCGGAAATCGTCCGGTACATCGTGACCACCAACCAGCTCACCTCGGTGACCGGCTCAGCCAACGGCCTCGCCGCGTTCGAGGGCGGGTTCTACTCAATGAACCCGTTCCCCGAAGGTTCCTACTTCGGCATGAACAACCGCGACTTCTTTATCCGGCTGGTGGGGTGGGCCCTGGTGGCCGTCTGCTGCACGCTCGTGTGGCTGCTGATGCGGAGCCCCTGGGGACGCGTCCTCAAGGGCATCCGTGAAGACGAGAACGCCGTCCGGTCCCTGGGCAAGAACGTCTACGCCTACAAGATGCAGGCCCTCATCATCGGCGGCGTCCTCGGCGCGCTGGCCGGCATGGTGTTCACCCTCCCCCGCGGAGCGGTCCAGCCGGCAAACTACGGAACAGAGCTGACGTTCTTCCTCTACACTTGCCTCCTGCTCGGCGGCCTGGGCACTGTGCTCGGTCCGGTGATCGGCGCCATGATCTTCTGGGTTGTCCTCTCCCTGACCCAGGGCATCCTGTACGGCCTGATCGAATCGGGGGCCGTCACGTGGCTCAACACGGTCCAGGCCGGGCAGCTGCGCTACATCCTGGTGGGCGTCGCCCTGATGCTGCTGATGATCTTCAGGCCCCAGGGCGTCTTTGGAAACAAGAAGGAGCTGGCGTTCGCATGAGCATGCACAGCACGGAACCAACCAATCCCGGCTCCGCGGAGCCGGACTACATGACCGATGCCCGGCCCATCGCGGCCGGCGACATCGGACCCGGCTGCAAGAAGCGCGATCCCATCGTGGTGGCGGAGAACGTCACCCGAAGCTTCGGCGGCATCAACGCGGTGGACGTCGAATACCTCGAAATTCCCCGCCATAAGATCACCGCCCTCATTGGTCCCAACGGAGCGGGCAAGACCACCCTGTTCAACCTCCTCACCGGCTTTGATACTCCCAATACCGGGAAATGGCAGTTTGAGGGCAAGAGCATTGCCGGAGTTTCGCCGTACAAGGTGGCGCGGATGGGAATGGTCCGCACCTTCCAGCTCACCAAGGTCATGGGCAAACTGACCGTTATGGAGAACATGCGGCTCGGCGCGGCAAACCAGCCCGGGGAGAGCCTTGCCAAGGCTTTGTTCAAGGGCATGTGGGGCGGCCGGGAGAAACAAATCACCGCCGAGGCGGACGTCCTCCTCGAGAAGTTCAAGCTGGATACCAAAAAAGACGACTACGCGGCATCCCTTTCCGGCGGCCAGCGCAAGCTCCTTGAAATGGCCCGCTCCCTGATGGTGCGGCCCAAGCTGGTGATGCTGGATGAGCCCATGGCCGGAGTGAACCCTGCGTTGACGCAGTCTTTGCTGGACCACATTAAGAACCTCAAGGCAGAAGGCATGACCGTGCTGTTCGTTGAACACGACATGCACATGGTCCGCCACATAGCCGACTGGGTGGTGGTGATGGCCGAGGGCAAGGTGGTGGCTGAGGGCCCGCCGACCGAGGTCATGAAAAACCCCGCGGTCATTGATGCCTATCTCGGCGCCCACCACGATGTGGACCTGGGCGACTCGGAGGGCATCAAGGAACTCGCAGCTGAGCTGGTGAGCGATGAAGAGTCGGTGGTGGGAACCGAAAATGCGGGCATCATTTCACTTGATGTGGTGGCCGAAGAAACCGGAACATCCCGGCAGGCGGAACGGCCTGCCGGGGACGGGGCTCCCGGCCGCCACAGCAGCACGGATGTCAGTGGCAGGGACCGCACAGAGAAGGACAGCCAATGAGCAGCAGCACAAGCGCGGCGCCCGCCGCCCAGCCGGTCAGCGACAGCGACTCGGTGGTGAAGGTCACCAATCTGGTGGCAGGCTACCTGCCGGGGGTCAACATCCTCAACGGCTGCAGTATTGAGGCCCGCAAAGGCGAACTCATCGGCATCATCGGCCCCAACGGTGCCGGCAAGTCGACGCTCCTGAAGGCGATGTTCGGGCTGGTCAAGGTCCATTCGGGCACCGTGGTGGTCCGCGGCCAGGACATTACCGGGCTGAAGGCCAACAAGCTGGTGAGCCGCGGCGTGGGATTTGTTCCGCAGACGAACAATGTTTTTGCTGCTTTGACCATCGAGGAAAACCTCCAGATGGGCATGTTCCAGCGGCCCAAGGACTTCGCCGAGCGCTTCGATTTCGTCACCAGCCTGTTCCCCGAGCTCGGCAAGCGCCGCGCACAACGGGCAGGCTCGCTGTCCGGCGGTGAGCGCCAGATGGTGGCCATGGGGCGGGCCCTGATGATGGACCCGGCAGTGCTGCTGCTGGACGAGCCCTCCGCGGGGCTCTCCCCCGTCAAGCAGGACGAGACGTTCCTCCGGGTCCATGAGATCAACCGGGCGGGCGTGTCCGTGATCATGGTGGAACAGAACGCCCGCCGGTGCCTGCAGATCTGCGACCGTGGCTACGTCCTGGACCAGGGCAGGGATGCCTACACCGGCACCGGCCGTGAGCTGATGAAGGACCCCAAGGTCATCCAGCTCTACCTCGGCACCCTGGCCGACACCGTCGAAGAGGGCTAAACGCCGGTAACAGAAAAGGAGCCTCCGTCCAGTTGGACGGAGGCTCCCTTTCTGTGTCAGGAACTGCTGTTAGAGCTTGCCAAACTCAGACTGGAGGGGCTTGAGCTTGTTGTCGTTGGTGTACTCGTAGATGCCGATGTAGGCCTCGGTGGGGTCACCGGCATCGGAGAAGGTCACCGGACCTGACTGGCCGTCATAGTCGATGTCCTTGCCCTCGCGCAGCAGGGTGACGCAGGAGGAGAAGTTGCTGCATTTCTCGCCCGACTCCGAGACTCCCTTGAGCTGCTTGGCGATCTCCGGACCACTGGTGCTGCCGGCGGCTTCGGAAGCCAACGCGATCAGGTTCACGGCGTCAAAGGACTCGCCGCCGTAGGTGAAGTCCTTCAGGGCCGGATCAATTTGGAGGAGCTTCTTCGTGAACGCTTCGTTAGCGAACGTTCCAGGGAACGTTCCGTGCGCGCCCAGCATGGTCCCGGCCTGGAAGTCCTTGCTGTAGTCGGAAGTGTTGCCGTCCACCAGGAACATCTGGCTGGGCTTGGCGCCCTTGCCGGAAATCAGCGGGACGATACTCTTGGCCTGGTCAAAGGTGATCAGGGCGATGGCGTCAGGCTTAGCAGCAAGGACTTTGTCCACCTGGCTGCTGAACTGACTGTCGCCCTCATTGAAGAGTTCCTCGGCAACCACCTTGCCGCCGGCCCCTTCGAAGGCGGCCTTGATGTTCTTTGCAAGGCCCGTACCGTAGGCATCGTTCAGGACGATCATGCCCACTGTCTGTGCGCCACACGTTGCCATGTAGTTGCCCAGGACCTTGCCCTGCAGTACGTCCGAGGGTGCCGTGCGCCAGTAGAGGCCTTTGTCATCCCAGGTGGTGAAGTCGGGCGAGGTGTTCGCCGGCGAGAATTGAAGGACACCGGCACCGGTGATTTGGTTGATAACCGTCTTGGAAACACCCGAGGATGCCGCGCCGATGATCGCGTTGACGCCCTGGCCGAGCAGGGCGTTGGTGGACTGGGTGGCGATGTCCGTCTTGGTGTCACCGGAATCCCGGTGGACAACCTCAATGGGCTTGCCCAGGACGCCGCCAGCGTCATTGACTTCCTTGACGCCGAGGTTCACACCTGCAATTTCGGGCGGACCAAGGTAAGCCAGTGAACCGGTGGTGGGCAGCAGCGAACCAAGCTTAAGCGGGGTTTCGGTTGAACCCTTGGACGGTGGAACCGCTCCACCTCCGCCTCCACCGGTGGCGGGCGCGGAGCTTCCGCCCGTGGAGCCTGGAGCCGGGCATGCAATTCCTGCCGCAGCGGCGGTGGTGGACTCGGACGCCGTGGGTGTGGACGAACCGCCGCAGGCTGTCGCCATAAAGGCGACGCCAATGCCAAGCACTGTCAGCTTGGCGGCGCGGGTTCCCGCATGGGGGAATAAAGTCATTTACGAGCTCCTCGATCTAAAGGTGCGAACGGCCTTTGACACGAAAAATCAGGTGTTCCTGATTTAGCTTCAAGCTAATGCATATCCCAGGCGAACATAAGTGACTGAGGTCACATCTACATAACAGTCGTTGCATATGTGGAATTAAACGCAGGAAGCCGCCCGCAAGGCGGGCGGCTTCCATTGATCACCGCCCTCGAAGGCGGGCGGCGCGTTGGTACCCCAGGTGGGACTCGAACCCACAACACGCGGATTTTAAGTCCGCTGCCTCTGCCAATTGGGCTACTGGGGCAACGGATCCATGGTATCCCGTCAGAGACGGGTGAATGGTTCGGCGTACCGGAAGACGCCGTGGATGCCGCCGGGCCAGAGCGCGAGCGGCAGGAGCTGGAAATTGTCGCCCCACACTTCCTCGGGCGGCAGGACGCCCAGCGAGGCAGCAGGAACGAAGCCAAACCTGGGGTAGTACCCTGTGCTGCCCAGGAGGGCCATGCCGTTCTCCCCCGCCGCGTTGGCCCGGGCGATGGTCTCCTTCATCAGGGCGGAGCCTATTCCCTGTCTCTGGAGCCGCGGTGTAACACTGATCGGGCCGAGTCCGAGGAGTTCCTGACTGCCCACCCATCCGCGGGTGCTGATGACATGGCCCACCACTTCGCCGTCCAGCTCCGCCACCACACTGAAGCCGGGCAGGTATTCCCGGGAGTCAAACAGTTCCCGGAGCACATTGACTTCCACTGGTTCCCCGTCAGCGGGAAGGCCGGTAGCCGGGGAGATGGCGAATGCTTCGGCTGTCAGCGCGAGGATCGCATCCCTGTCGGCCGGAGCTTCGTCGCGCAGCTGCAGTCCGGGGATGGGAGGCCGTACCTCATCCAGCCCGTGCGCGTTGCCCGCCAGCTGGACGGGCTCCAGCAACCCGGCGGGGCTCTGCCTGCTCCGGGCGGAAAGTCCGGCAAGGACCTCAAGAGCCCGAGGTGCGTCAGCCACCGGCACCAGGAGGTGGTCGTGATGGAAGCCTGCCAGGACGTTGCAGCTGATCCGGGCCTCCGTGAGGGCTTTGCTGACTGCGGCGGTCAGCCCCACGGCTTCCAGCGCGGAATGGATTTCCAAAGTGATCCAGGCCGCCACAAAGTCGTAGGACAGCCCTTCCCTGTCCGCTGCGGCCCGGGGAAGCACCACCGTCAGGCCTTCGGCTTCGCGGACCGCCGCCTCGATGCCGGGCGCCAGGGGCCGGCCATGCGGCCACAGGACGTAGACGTACTCGCCGCTGCGCTGTACCGGGTGCATCCCCGCGAGCAGGGCCTGCAGGTTCTTCTCGCCAGTCATGCTGCCAGTCTAGAAGGGGAAAAGTTGCGCCGACGCAAACGGCGGCCGTCCCCCAACAGGGGACAGCCGCCGTCGTGCGTTAAGGCAGGGTGTTCAAACCCGTGCCCCAGGCAGAACCGGTGTTACTTGGCGTTGGCCGTAACGGCTTCCTTGGGATCAACCTTCGTCTTTTCCGCTGATCCTGCAGCGCCTGCCGGCGGCGCGGCGTCGACAGCAGGTGCGGCCGCGGGCTTGGGAGCCGGGGTGGCTGCTGCCACGAAGGCGCCGCGGGGGTTGTCCAGGTCCAGCAGCTGCGTGGTGTCGCGGCCGGCGAAGAAGGCGAGGATCCAGTTGAGGATCACACGGAACTTGCGCTCGAACGTGGGCATGGCCAGGCCGTGGTAGCCACGGTGTGCCAGCCAGGCGAGCCCGCCCTTGAGGCCAATGCTGCCCACGAGGTTGATGTTGGCAACACCCTTCCACTCGCCGAAGCCGGCAACGGCGCCCAGATTCTTGTGCTTGTAGTCCTTGAGCGGCTTGTCCCAGCGGGAGGCCCACAGGTTCTTGGCGAGGCGCTTGGCCTGGCGGAGTGCGTGCTGGGCGTTGGGGACGCAGGTGCCGTCCGGGAGGCCCTTGCCGGTGAGGTCCGGAACGGCAGCGATGTCGCCGGCAGCCCAGGCGTTGTCGATGATGCCTTCGTCACCGGCGATGCGCAGGTCCGGAAGGACACGCACGCGGCCGCGGGGCTCCAGCGGGAAGTCGGTGGAGCGGACCATGGGGTTGGCCTGCACGCCTGCGGTCCACACCAGGGTGTCCGCTTCGAATTCCTGGGCCGGGGACTTGTCCGGCAGGTTGATGAGCTTGAGGGTGCCTTCGGCGCTGTCCAGCGAGGTGTTCAGCAGCACCTCGATGCCGCGGCTGCGGAGGTGCTCCACAACCCATTCGGCCTGCTTGGCGGTAACTTCCGGCATGATCCGGCCCATGGCTTCGACCAGGACGAACCGGACTTCGTCCTGCTTGATGCGCGGGTTGTTGCGGACCGCGGCGCGGGCCAAGTCCTCCATCTCGGTGATGCACTCGATGCCGGCAAAACCGCCGCCCACCACTACGAAAGTGAGGGCCTTGGCGCGGGCAGCGGGGTCGGTCATGGTGGAGGCAAGTTCGATGCGCTGCAGGACCTTGTTGCGCAGGGCAACGGCTTCCTCGATGGTCTTCAGGCCAATACCCTTGTCCGCGAGGCCCTTGATGGGGAAGGTGCGGGTGATGGCGCCGGCGGCCAGGACGACGTCGAAATAGGGAACCTCGAAAGGTGCGCCGCCATCGGCCGGAGCCACTACCGCGGTGCGGTTTTCGTGGTCGATCGAGGTGACGCGGCCCTGGATCAGTTCGGTCTGCTGGAGGTGCTTGCGGTGGGAGACCACGGCATGGCGGGCCTCGATGTTGCCACCGGCCACCTCGGGCAGGAACGGCTGGTAGGTCATGTAGGGCAGTGGATCCACGAGGGTGACGATGCCACCGGCATTCGCGATCTTCTTCTGCAATTTGAGTGCTACGTACAGGCCGACGTACCCGCCGCCGACGACGAGTACCCGGGGACGGTCCTGGAGCTCTGGGGTGGTTGCCATAACTCCAAGGATACAGCAGTTTGTGAAAATCTTCACTAACTGCCAGGAAGGCTGCGGACCCTAGGTTTGCCTGCCCGAATCCACCCTGTCCACCACCCCGGTATCGGGCTCCTCCCGCAGTTCACCCGGGTTCCTTGCGGCACGCCTCAGCTGGATGACCGCTGCCGCGATAATGGCCACAAACAGCAGGCCAAAACCGATCACGACGGCGGCGCCCAGGGCACTGTCCCGCTGGGAGGGAGCCTTCACTGCGGGCACCGTGGCCTCGGGCAGGGTGGATACTGCGCTGGGAACCTCCGCGGTGGGCACGGGAGTGGGTGTGGCAAGGTTTCCGCGGCGGTGGACCCTGATCCATTCGGCGATGGAACCCAGCGGGTTGGCCGACACCTCAGGAACGTCGTCCTTGAGGGCTGCCTCGGCATTCAGCACCCCGAAACCGTAAAGGGGGTCCTTGCCGGGGGCGCCCGAGTCCTTGGCTGTGGCAACAATCCTGTTGATGACCTGCTTGGCGCTCATGTCCGGCCACTTGGACCGGATCAGCGCGGCTACCCCGGCAACTATGGGTGTGGAGCCTGAGGTTCCGGCCCATTCCGCGTAGCTGCCGCCGGGAACACCGCCCAGCAGGTTTTCGGCCGGCGCCGCAACGCCGATGCTGATGCCCTGCGAGGAGGCGTCAACAGACGCGGTTCCCTTACGGTCCAGTCCGGCCACGGTAAGGACGCCCGGGATAGTGGCAGGTGCGCCCACCTGGATGTTGCCGCCCACCCGGTTGCCGGCGGCGGCCACGATCACCACGTCTTTTTGCTCGGCATAGAGGAAGGCGGCGTCCCAGCTCTGCGGCCACTGCGGAGTGGTGCTGCCAAGGGAGATGTTGATGACTTTGGCCCCGTTGTCCACGGCCCAGCGGACCGCTTCGGGGATCTGGTCCTGGTCACTCTTGCCGGAGGGGTTCGTTGAGCCAAGCCAGGTGGAGACCGAAAGGATCTGCGCTTCCGGAGCCACGCCCACGATTCCGTCCGGCGGAAGGCCTGCTGGTCCCGGTGATGGACTGGCTGTGGCATCGGCAGGCTGGTGTCCGCGTCCTGCAAGCATGGTGGCCACCAGGGTGCCGTGTTCGGTCTTGGAGCCCACCACCTTTTGGCCATCGGGTTGCCCTGAGCCGGAAGCGTCGTAGCCGCCCACCACGGCGCCCTTGAGGTCAGGGTGCTTGGCGTCCACGCCGCTGTCGATCACCGCGACCTTCACGCCGGCGCCCTTGGAGACCTCCCAGGCCTTGGTGATTCCGGATTCAGCCAGCCAGTACTGCTTGTCGCGCCACTCGTCCGCCCGGGCATCGGGTGCGGTGAAGAGCCCTGTTCCGAGGCAGCAGGCGGCCAGGAGCAGTGCCAGCAGGGCCGCGCCGGCCCGCCCGAGCGGTGGCGTCTTCCCGGTTGCATGTTTCTGCATGGGCGGTCAGCCGATGCTCAGGGCGATGCCGTCGAGGATGTCGTGTTCGCTCGCCGTGGCGGTGGTGATACGGCCTCCGGTCAGTTCGTGTAGCCGTTCGAGGATCCGGCCCCACACCAGTCCACCTGCGCCGATGACGTCCACCCGGCCAGGGTGCATGTAGGGCAGGGCGGCGCGGTCCGTGCGGTCCATGGCCAGCAGGTCGTTGGCGGCGGCGCGGACAGTATCCAGGGGCAGCTCGGTGCCGTGGATCGCGTCCGGCGAATATTCGGGCAGCCGCATGGCGTGCGCGGTAATGGTGGTGATGGAGCCGGCAACGCCGACGACGGCGGTAGCGCGTTCCAGCGGAACGTCCTGGCCCGCGCGGGCAATGGCGTTGTCCACATCGGCCTGGGCAGCCGCGATCTGTTCCGGCGTGGGCGGATCCTGGCGCAGGTGGCGTTCGGTGAGGCGGACGCATCCGATGTCCACCGATTTGGCGGCCGTGACCCCGGCCGCGGTGCCGAGGACGAACTCGGTGCTTCCGCCGCCGAGGTCCACCACCAGCACTTCCTGGCCGTCAAGGATGGGCAGGACGCTGCTGGCGCCGGCAAAGGACAGGGCGGCTTCCTCATCTCCCGTGATGACCTCGGGTTCCACGCCGAGGAGGGTACGGATGCCGTCAACGAAGACGTCCCGGTTCCGGGCGTCGCGGCTTGCCGAGGTGGCGACGAAGCGTACTTTGACCGCTTCGTGCTCCTTGATGAGCCGGGCGTAATCGGCGGTGGCTGCGAAGGTGCGTTCCAGGGCTTCGGGGGCCAGTTCGCCGGTGGCGTCCACGCCCTGGCCCAGCCGGACCACACGCATTTCGCGCACAACGTCGGTGAGGGTGGTGGTGCCGTTGCTGCGCCCAATGTCCGCGATCAGGAGGCGGATGGAGTTGGTGCCGCAGTCGATGGCGGCGACGCGCGTCACTGGTCCGCCCCTGCAGTGCCGGCTGTGGTGCCGGAGGCCTTTCGGACGGGGGCGGGCCGGCCCACGATGTCAGGCAGCCCCTGCGGGCCGTGGCGGCTCAGGTCCTTGGAGGGCGCCTCCCCGGAGGTGTCCCATGCCCCGCCGCAGTAGCACCTGTCCGCGGTCCACCACTCGCTGATGGCGGTGATGGCCTGGTCTCCGAGGGGGTTGACCCCGGGACCGGCGGCCAGCGAGTGGCCCACCAGGACGTGGAGGCATTTGACCCGGGTGGGCATGCCTCCGGCGGAGATACCGTCGATTTCAGGAACTGCACCGATGCCTGAACGCTCACCGATGGCAGCGCGGGCGGCCAGGTATGCCTCATGGGCGCCACGGTGGGCAGCGGCCAGTTCCTCGTCGCCGGCAAGCTGGTCATTCATCTCATTCATCACTCCTGCCGCTTCCAGCCTGGAGACGGCGGAGGTGATGACGGGGTGCGTGAGGTAAAAGGTGGTGGGGAAGGGTGTGCCGTTGCCCAGCCGCGGAGCGGTGGCCGCCACCAGCGGGTTGCCGCAGACGCACCGTGCAGGAATTTCCACTACGTCACGGACCGGCCGTCCCAGTTGGCGGCTCAGTACTTCCAGGTCCTGCGGTGATGGTTGGCGGGATTCGTCCCGGGCGGCTGCCGTGTAGGGTTCCACTGTCGCTGGCCGTCCTTCCTGTTGCTGTTCAGTCTGTGGCCGCGCGCGTGATGGACTCCCACAGGGAATCCACCCACGGCAGATCGGCGGGGTCTTGTGCTGCTGCACCGGTCTGGCTATCGGTTTCTCCGGCCGGCAGATCGCTGCCGAAGACCCAGTAGCCGGTTTCACCCGGCATAACCATGTTAATGCGGTCGCGGGCCTGCTGTTTCACGTAGTTGGGGTCCTGCCAGCGGGAGACCTGCTGCCGCAGGCTGTTGCCTTCGGCCTCACGGGCAGCGATATCGGCGTTCAGGGCCGCTATTTCGGCCCTCTTGTCGAAGAAGATCTTCACCGTGGGCGCCAGCATGATGGTGATGGCAATCATGACTACAGCCAGCGCGAGCATCCGTCCGGAGAACGCCTTGGCCGGTACGGGCTGCTGCTCCTCCGCCAGGTCTGTGCCGGCCCTCCGGGAGGCGCCGTGGGCGCCGGTACCCTTCCCGCCGCCGTCGGACGTTTTTGCAGACCCCCTTGCCGAAGGGGGCCGCGATGAGTTGTCCGCTCCCGCTGTACGGTGGCCGGCCTGCGCGTTTCCCGATACATCATGGCTGGCAGCAGCGGCTCCCGGCTTTCCCTTGGCCGAACCAAAATCAGCGCGGATGACGTCGGCGGTCTCGTGGTCCGCCTGTGTGGTGCCCTGGCGGGCTGTGGCAACCTTGGGAACTTTGGGACGGCGGGTAGCCATGACACTCCTGAAACGCGCAGCCTGCCTGGGGCCGCCACTTTTTTGGGCTGGAACAATGCCGAAACAACAACGGTGGCTATGGTCTTTCAACCATAGCCACCGGTGATTGGTTTACGCGGCTACTAGCCCTTGAAACGCGGGAATGCGCTGCGGCCCGCGTAGCGTGCGGCGTCGTCGAGTTCCTCTTCGATGCGCAGCAGCTGGTTGTACTTGGCAACGCGCTCAGAGCGGGCCGGGGCGCCGGTCTTGATCTGGCCGGCGTTGGTGGCCACCGAGATGTCGGCGATGGTGGTGTCCTCGGTTTCGCCGGAGCGGTGTGAGGTGATGGTGGTGTAGCCGGCGCGCTGGGCCAGGCTGACGGCGTCGAGCGTCTCCGTGAGGGAGCCGATCTGGTTGACCTTGACCAGCAGTGAGTTGGCGGTCTTGGTGTCGATGCCGCGCTGCAGGATGGAGGGGTTGGTGACGAACAGGTCATCGCCAACGAGCTGGACCTTGTCACCGATGCTGTCGGTGAGGGTCTTCCAGCCTTCCCAGTCGTTCTCGTCCAGCGGGTCTTCGATGGAGACCAGCGGGTAGTCGGCGACGAGTTCGGCGTAGTAGGCGCTCATCTCGGTAGCGGACAGTGCCTTGCCTTCGAACTGGTAGGCGCCGTCCGTGAAGAACTCGGAGGAGGCGACGTCCAGTGCCAGGGCGATGTCCTTGCCCGGAGTGTAGCCCGCGTTCTTGATGGCCTCCTGGATCAGGTCCAGGGCGGCACGGTTGGACGGCAGGTTCGGTGCGAAGCCGCCTTCGTCGCCGAGGCCGGTGGAGAGGCCCTTTTCCTGGAGCACGGCCTTGAGGGCGTGGTAGACCTCAACGCCCCAGCGGAGGCCCTCGGAGAAGGTCTCGGCACCCAGCGGAACAACCATGAATTCCTGGATGTCGACGTCGGAATCAGCGTGCGAGCCACCGTTGAGGATGTTCATCAGCGGCACAGGCAGCACGTGGGCGTTCGGGCCGCCCAGGTACTTGTACAGCGGCAGGTCCGCGGAGGCTGCGGCTGCGTTGGCAACGGCGAGGGAGACGCCGAGGATCGCGTTGGCGCCCAGCTTGCCCTTGTTGGGGGTGCCGTCGAGGTCGAGCATGGCCTGGTCGATGCTGCGCTGGTCGGTGGCGTCGAAGCCGGTCAGTGCCGGAGCGATCTGGTCGATGACCGCGTCGACGGCCTTCTGGACACCCTTGCCGAGGTAGCGTCCCTTGTCTCCATCACGGAGCTCAACGGCCTCGTGTTCGCCGGTGGAAGCACCGGAAGGAACTGCCGCGCGGCCGATCTGGCCGTCGGAAAGCAGGACTTCAACTTCTACGGTCGGGTTGCCGCGGGAATCGAGGATCTCGCGGGCGTGGATGGCATCGATAAGCGCCATGAATTTGCTCCTTATGGGCGATTAACGGGGAAAATACAGCTGAAAACTCGACGTACTCGTCAGGGACCAGCGTAGTCGAGAGTGGTCCGGGTTACGGAAACCTATCCAGCCCCCGGACGTCATGATGATGCGGTTAACTCTGTTGGTGCTGCCGGGGGTTGTGCTGCTGGTAGTCCCGAACTGCGCCGCGGAGGGCGCGTTCGGCGTCGAATCCGCTGGCATGGGCGGAACGGACGACGGCGAGCAGCAGGCCGCCGAGTTCTTCTTCCGTTTCCGGAATGGGAGCCCCGGCAGGCAGGTCGACGCCGGCCCTTGCAGCGCGGTCGATGGACTTCTGCGCCCGCGCCAGTGCCGGCAGGGCCAGCGGGATCCCTTCGAACGGATCCGTGCGCTGTGGCCGCTCTGCCCGTTTCACGGCATCCCATTTCTGCACGATCTCATCAACCGTCGCGGGGAAGCTGTCCTGCAGGGACCCGTCCGGGCGGAACACGTGAGGGTTGCGCCGGACCATTTTGGCACTCAGGCCGCGGGCCACGTCGTCGAACTTAAAGGCGCCGCGTTCCTCGGCGAGGCGGGCATGGAGGACCACCTGAAGCAGGACGTCGCCCAGCTCACCGAGCAGTTCGGCGTCGAAGTGCTGCTCCCACGCGGTTCCGCCTGAAGTTCCTGCCTCAATGGTCTCAGCCACCTCGAAGGCCTCCTCGAGGAGATACTCCACGAGGGACCCATGTGTCAGGGCGCCCATCCAGGGGCAGTGCTCGCGCAGGGCGGCGATCCTCCCCAGCAGCTCCCCGAGCTCGCAAGCTCGCTCGGGTCCCCCTGCTGCTGTGGGCCCACCTCGCAGCTCCCCCGTCGGGGAGCTGCCGGCCGCCTGCTCGTTAGCCAAGGTTTGCGTAAGCGTCGTTGATGTACTCCACCAGCGCTTCCTTCTCCTCCAGCGGCAGGAAGGATGCCTCGGCGGCGTTCAGCGTCAGTTCCAGGAGATCATCGAGGTCGTAGTCGAAGGTTTCCACCAGCAGTTCGAACTCGTCGGTCAGCGTCACGCCGCTCATCAGCCGGTTGTCGGTGTTGATGGTGACGTTGAAGCCCAGCTGGTAGAGCATGTCCAGCGGGTGGCTTTCGATGCCCTCGCCGAACCCGGAGATGGCGCCGGTCTGGAGGTTCGAGGACGGGCAGATTTCCAGGGCGATGCCGCGGTCCCGGACCCAGCTGGAGAGGTCGCCCAGGGTCACCAGGCCGATGGTGTCCTCGGTGTCCTCGTCGTCGTCGAACTCCACCATGATGTCCTCGGCGATGCGGACGCCGTGGCCCAGGCGCAGGGCCCGGCCGTCCACGAGGGCGGACTGGATGCTGTCCAGGCCTGCTGCCTCGCCTGCGTGCACGGTGGCCGGGAAGTTGTGCTGGGCCAGGTAGGTGAACGCGTCCCGGAAACGGGAAGGCAGGAAGCCGTCTTCGGCCCCGGCCATGTCAAAACCCACCGCACCCTTGTTCCGGTGGCGGACCGCCAGTTCGGCAATCTCCTGGCCGCGGTCGGCATGGCGCATTGCGGTGATGAGCTGGCCCACCTGAATTTCGCGTCCGGTCTCCCCCACTGCCTCGACGCCGGCCTCCAGGCCATCCTGCACGGCCTCCACTGCTTCATCCAGGCTGAGGCCCTTCTGCAGGTGCTGCTCCGGAGCCCACCGCACTTCGCCGTACACCACACCGTCATCAGCGAGGTCCTCAACGAATTCCTTGGCAACCCGGAACAGGCCTTCGGCGGTCTGCATCACAGCAACCGTGTGGTCAAAAGTTTCAAGGTAACGGACCAGGGAGCCGGAGTCAGCGGACTCACGGAACCACTGGCCCAGCGCCACGGGATCGGTGGATGGAAGGGTGTGCCCAACGGCCTCGGCCAGTTCGATGATGGTTGCCGGACGGAGTCCTCCGTCCAGGTGGTCGTGAAGGGACACCTTGGGCAGGCTCTTCAGGTCAAAATCGATGGCAGGGGCAGCGTCAACAATAGGCTCAGTCACGTTCCCACCTTAGGGTGGGCAGGGCTTCTATGCCAGCCGCTCCGTGGCCGCATGCTCGCCGTCCCCGGCCGCTGGAGCAAGCAACTCCGCGGTCCCCGGATTCGGCTTCGTGGCACCGGAGCGGCCGCCGTCGAGCCACTCGTCCACTTCTTCGGCGTCGTTGCGGGCGAGGTGCTTATGCCACAACCTGAGCAGGTGGTCGAGGAGGACACCAAGCACGATGGCGAACACCACGGCGATGCCGGCACTGAGCAAGGGGTTGTTGTGCAGCCACGGGAAGGAACTGGCCAGCACGCCGATGCCGATGGAGTACCCCACCCAGGTGATGCAGGCGAAGGCGTCCAGCAGGAAGAAGCGGCGGTGGGAGAAGCCTGTGCTTCCGGCGACGTAATTGACCGCCACCCGGCCCCAGGGAATGTAACGGGCAGTGAAAATCAGCACGGCGCCGCGCTTGTCCAGCTCGTAGCGCGCCCAGCCGAAAGCCTTCTGGACCTTGGGCCGGCGCATCCACTTCCACCGGTTCAGGCCAATCCGGCGTCCAAGCATAAAGGCCATGTTGTCGCCCGCGATGGCGCCCACCAGAGCGGTGAAACCGAGGATCCACAGGTTGGGTTCGCCGCTGTGCCGGGAGAACGCCGCAAGGGCCACGATAAGGGTCTCGCTGGGGACCACCATGGCGAAGCCGTCCACAAAGAAAAACACCAACAGGACCGGGTAAATCCACCACTGGCCCGCTGCATGGAGCACGGCCTCATTAATAAACTCCACGCAGTCTTGCTCCTATGCAACCTGGCGCAGCCGGAAGTGACGCAGCCAAAGCGGAAATCGTTCCTAAGTGTCCCACGGCCAAGGCGCTGTTCGCTACGCCCCTGCCTGCCCGAACAACGCTTCAACTACGCTTCTGGTTCCTTCATCCGCTCCATCATCGGGGCCCGGCGCCGCACCCGGTTGATCACGAGGTCCACTACCACCCCAAGAGCCACCGCGCACACGATGGCGATGGCGGCGCCCAGCAGGTGGTTGTCCTCGAACCATTGGCCGAAAAACAGGCCGATCCCCACTGAATAGCCTGCCCAGAGGGACGCCGAAAGAACGGTCAGGCCCACGAAGCGCAGGTGCGGGTAGTGCGTGACGCCGGCCGTGAGGTTGACGGCCACCCGGCCGATCGGAACAAACCGTGCCACGAGGATGAGCGAGGCCGGGCGCTTGCGCAGTTCCCGGCCCGCCCACCGGAATGCGCTCTGCATCCGGGGTCCCCGCATCCACGCCCAGCGACTCGTGCCCACCCTCCGCCCGATCAGGTACGCGATGTTGTCGCCGGAGAAGGCCCCGAACGCTGCCACCAGCATCAGGAGCCACGGGTTGGGAACATCCGCCGTGGCGGCTACCGCCGAAAGGCCCACCACCACGGATTCGCTGGGGATGGGGGGAAAGAAGCCGTCAATGATGCAACAGGCCAGAACCAGGAACAGCACCCAGGGCTGACCGGCTGCCGCGAGGATGAAGTCATTGATGGCCTGCATGGGACCCTATGCTATGCGGTCGATAATCAGGCGCTGCCCAGGCCGTGAGCCTTCCGGCGCTATCACCACAGCCTGCTCCAGTGCTTCCTTGGCCCGGGCGAAGCGTTCCGGGGTGTCGGTCAGCAGGGTCATCAGTGGCTCGCCGGCCCGGACAACGGCGCCAGGCTTGGCATGCATGCGTACCCCTGCACCCGCCTGGACTACGTCCTCCTTGCGCGCCCGCCCAGCGCCGAGCCGCCACGCCGCCACCCCGACGGCCAAGGCGTCCAGCTCCACCAGCACGCCATCTGCCGGGGCGTAAACCACCTCCGATTCCCGGGCCGCGGGCAGCTTGGCCCGCGGATCGCCGCCCTGGGCCTCGATCATCCGGTTCCAGACATCCATGGCACGGCCGTCCTTCAGTGCAGCGGCGGGATCGGCGTCGTGCACTCCTGCGGCGGCGAGCATTTCCTCCGCGAGCCGGACGGTCAACTCCACCACATCGTCAGGACCACCGCCAGCCAGAACCTCCACGGACTCCTCCACTTCAATGGCGTTGCCGGCGGTGAGTCCAAGCGGCGTATTCATGTTGGTCAGGAGGGCCACGGTGTTGACCCCGGCGTCCTTACCCAGGGCCACCATGGTCTCGGCGAGTTCGCGGGCCTTGGCCTCATCCTTCATAAAAGCGCCGCTGCCCACCTTGACGTCCAGGACCAACGAGCCCGTGCCCTCGGCGATCTTTTTGCTCATGATGGAGGATGCGATGAGCGGAATCGCCTCCACGGTGCCGGTGACGTCACGGAGTGCGTACAGCTTTTTGTCCGCGGGAGCCAGCCCGGCCCCGGCGGCGCAGATGACCGCGCCCACGTCCTGCAGCTGTGCCAGCATTTCCTCATTGCTGAGGCTGGCACGCCAGCCGGGGATGGCCTCCAGCTTGTCCAGGGTGCCGCCGGTGTGCCCCAGTCCACGGCCGGAGAGCTGCGGAACGGCAACACCGAAGACGGCCACGAGCGGCGCCAGGGGCAGGGTGATCTTGTCTCCCACCCCGCCGGTGGAGTGCTTGTCCGAGGTGTATTTCAGGCCGCCGTCGGGCCGCCGCAGGCTGGAGAAGTCCATCCGCTCACCGGAGGCGATCATTGCGGCCGTCCACCGGGCTATCTCGCTGTGGTTCATGCCGTTGAGCAGGATAGCCATGTTCAGGGCGGCCATCTGCTCGTCGGCGATGACACCCCTGGTGTAGGCGTCGATGGTCCAGTCGATCTGTTCGGGGCTGAGCGTGCCTTTGTCCCGCTTGACGCGGATGATGTCTACGGCGTCGAACGCTTCGGCGGTGTTGTTGTTCTGTGCGCGGGGGTCTGTCACCGGGTTTCCTCCAAGTGTTCGGGACCGAAGGCGTCGGGCAGCACCTGGTCCATGGTCTTGATGCCTTGGGTGGTCATGAGTTCCATGCCGGGCGCACGGAATTCGTACAGCAGCTGGCGGCAGCGGCCACAGGGCATCAGGACCTTGCCGTTGCCGTCCACGCAGTAGAAGGCACGGAGCAGTCCGCCCCCAGTCATGTGCAGGTTGCCCACCAGCGCGCATTCAGCGCACAGGGTCAGCCCGTAACTGGCATTTTCAACGTTGCAGCCGCTGACAATCCGGCCGTCCTCGGTCAACGCCGCCGCCCCCACCGGGAACTTCGAATAGGGCACGTAGGCCTTCTGCATGGCCTCGACGGCGGCAGCCTCCAGGGCGGACCAGTCCAGTTCCGTCGCTCCGGCCACGGCGTCAACCCTTGACATAGGGAATGCCGCTGGCCGCCGGGCCCCGGGACCTGCCCACCAACCCGGCCACGGCGAGGACCGTCACCAGGTAGGGCAGCATGGCCATGAACTGGCTGGGTACCGGGGTTCCGATGATGGTCACGATGCTCTGCAGGTTGTCCGCGAAACCGAAGAGCAGCGCGGCGAAGAAGGCTCCGATCGGGTTCCACCGGCCGAAGATCAGGGCGGCCAACGCGATAAAGCCGCGCCCACCGGAGATTTCCTTGGTGAAGCTGTCGATCGCCACCAAGGTGAAGAATGACCCGCCGATGCCGGCCACTGCCCCGCCCAGGGTGACGTTCCAGAACCGGGTGGCGTTGACGTTGATCCCCAGGGTGTCGGCAGCCTGCGGGTGCTCGCCCACGGCCCGGACCCGCAGGCCCCAGCGGGTTTTGAACAGGCCTACCCAGACCACCAGGACCGCGATGTACATCAGGTATCCCACCAGGGACTGGCGGAACAGGATGGGACCGACGATCGGAATGCTGGACAGGACGGGAATCTCGATGATGTCAAGCCCGGGAGGCGAATTGAACTGGGCCTTGTTGGCCTGCATCACGGTGCTGAAGAGGAATCCCGTGACGCCGGAGACCAGGACGTTGAGCACCACGCCCACGATGATCTGGTTGACGAGGTATTTGATACTGAACAACGCCAGCACCATGGACACCACGGCTCCGGCAACGGCGGCGGCCGCCAGCCCGATGAACGGGTTCTGCGTCATGCTGGCCACGATGGCGGCGGTGAAGGCGCCGCCCAGGAGTTGGCCCTCGATGGCGATGTTCACCACGCCCACGCGCTCACACAGGACGCCGGACAGCGAGCCGAACACCAGCGGGACCGCCAGGGTGACAGACCCGGCAATAAGGCCGGCGAGGGAAATGTTCGGGGTCCGGGCGCCACCCACCACCCAGATGAGGAACGCGGCCACGAACAGGACGATAAACGTCACCGTCAGCCAACCCGGAGCGGGCCTGCCCTTGGTCTTGAGGTAGACGGCGTAGCCGGCGAGTCCCAGCAGGAGGACTGAGAGGACGATCCCGCCGGCAAAGGCGTTGACCTGCAGTGCCGGGAGTTGGAAAAAGTCCTCGCCGGTGGAAATCCCGAAGCTGGCGGTCTGGTTGGGTGCCAGCAGGCCGAAGAAGACCAGGGCAATCAACCCGAAGAAGGTAAGCAGGACCGGGGTCCGCCAGGTCACTGGTTTGGTGGAGATGGTGGCTGGGCCGGTATCTGATGCTGTACTGTCCGGCTGGGGCTTTCCAGGCCGGGGTGAGGAAACTGTTGTGCTCATGCTGCACCTCCGGTGGTTGCTGCCTTGCGGGACTTGGCCGTGCGGGCCTGCTTCTTCCGCCGTGGATTCAGGCCGAAGACGGCCCGGACCAGCGGCGGCGCCGCGATGAAGAGCACGATCAGGGACTGGACCACCAGGACGATGTCGATGGGGGTTCCGGTCTGGATCTGCATCTGGACGGCTCCGGCGCGGAAGGCGCCGAACAGGAGGCCCGCGGCGAAGGTGCCCCACGGCGTCGAACGTCCCAGGAGGGCAACGGTGATGGCGTCGAACCCGTACGTGGCGGCTACGCCGTCGGTCAGGACTTTCTCAGTGCCCGCCACCTGGGCCACGCCGGACATACCGGCAAGCCCGCCGGCGATGGCCATCACCAGGATGGTGGACCGGGAGACGTTGATGCCGGCGGTCTGCGCAGCCTTGGGGTTGGCGCCCACGGCCCGGAATTCGAAGCCAACGGTGGAGCGGTTCAGCAGCCACCACACCAGGACTGTGGCCGCGATGGCCAGGAGGAACCCGAGGTGCAGGCGGTACTGCGTGCCAAAAATCTGCGGGTACACGGCGCTGGGGTCCAAGATGGGCGAGATGGGGTTGGTCTCCCCCGGCCGCTGGAAGGCCGGCGTGTTCAGCAGGTACCGCAGGAAGTACAGCGCGATGTAGTTGAACATGATGGTCAGGATGACCTCGTGGGCGCCCGTCCGTGCCTTGAGGACACCTACGAGTCCGCCCCAGAAGGCGCCGCCGATGATGCCCGCCACCAGGACCAGCAGCAGGTGCAGGCCCACGGGAAGGTGGAGCGCGAAGCCCACCCAGGCTGCCAGGATGCCGGCCACGATGATCTGGCCCTGGGCGCCGATGTTGAACAGGCCCGCGCGGAAGGCCAGTGCGACGCCGAGGCCGGCCGTGATGAGCGGCGTGGCGATGGTGAGGGTCTCCATGAACGGCGCGAACTGGGCGGCAACGCTGTTGCCCCGCGGGTTGAAGACCGAGCCTTGGAACAGTGCTATGTAGGAGCGGGTGGCGGCGTTCCAGACGGCCGCCAGGAAGTCGGTGGGACGGGCGAAGAAGTACGTGGAGGTGGTGGCCACCTGCTTGTCGGTGCTGGCGATCAGGAGTCCGCCGATGATGAGCGCCAGCAGTACGGCGAGGACCGAAACCATGCCGCTGCCGGTGAAGATCCTGCGCAGCACGGTGTCCGGGCCGCCCGGCAGTTGACCGCTCTGGGCAGTGGCCGGGACGGCCGAGGGCCCCATGGCACCGCCGGCCGTGTCAACGGAGACCACGGCGGCCGTCGAGTCTTCCGCGGGCGTGGCCTCCTCTGCCCCGGGGCCGGGTTCACCGGCCGCGTGCTTGGGGGGATGCTTGTCAGACATGGTCGCCTCCTTCGGCGTCAGACGTGGAGGACGTGGCAGCAGCGGTGGATGCCGGCCCTGGTTGCGGCACAGGCGTATGTTCCTCCGGCGGGATTCCCGCCATCATGAGGCCCAGGACGTCGCGGCCGGTGCCGGCCGGAACGATGCCCACCAGTTTGCCTTTGTAAATCACGGCGATCCGGTCCGCCAGTTCCATGACCTCGTCCAGCTCAGTGGAGATGATCATCACCGGTGTGCCCTGATCCCGCTCGGCCACGATCCGGCGGTGCAGGAACTCGATGGAACCCACATCCACGCCACGGGTGGGCTGTGAGGCGATGAAGAGGCGCAGTGGCCGGGAAAGCTCGCGCGCCATCACCACTTTCTGCTGGTTGCCGCCGGAGAGTGTGCCGGCGGCGGCGACGGCGGAGGGCGTCCGCACGTCAAACTCGCCAATGCGCGCCTTGGCGTTTTCCAGGATCTTCGCCGGGCTCATGCTGATGCCCTTCGCGAACGGGGGCTTGTCGTAGAGGTCCAGGACCAGGTTCTCCGCTACAGAGAACGTGCCCACCAGTCCGTCCACCTTGCGGTCCTCCGGAACGAAGCCGACGCCTGCGTTCAGGACTTCCTTGACGGACCGGCCCAGCAACTCCTTGCCGTCCAGTGTGATGGAACCCGATACACGGTCCTGGAGGCCGAGGATGGCTTCGGTGAGTTCGGTCTGGCCGTTGCCCTGCACCCCGGCCACTGCCACGATTTCGCCCCGGGCAATATCGAAGCTGAGGCCGTCCACCACGTGGTGGCCGCTGGGTGCGATGACGGTGAGGTCCCGGACCTCGAAGGTCTTTTCTTTCGGCTGGGCGGGTGCCTTGTCCAGGTTCAGGCTGACGGCGCGCCCCACCATCATGGAGGCAAGCTCTGCGGTGGGTGCGGTGGGACTGGCTTCCCCCACCACCTTTCCGCGCCGGATCACCGTGATGGTGTCCGAGACTTCCTTCACTTCCCGCAGCTTGTGCGAGATGAATACGATGGACGTGCCGCCGGACTTGAGCTGGCGCATGATGTCCAGGAGTTCGTCCGTTTCCTGCGGCGTCAGCACAGCGGTGGGTTCATCGAGGATCAGGACCTTGGCGTTGCGCACCAGCGCCTTGATGATTTCAACGCGCTGCTGGACGCCCACGGGCAGGTCCTCCACCAGGGCGTCAGGATCAACGTCGAAGCCATACTGGTCCGAGATTTCCTTGATCCGGCGCCGGGTCTCATCCAGGTTCAGGAAGCCGGCGGCCTTGGTGGGTTCGGCGCCGAGGGCCACATTCTCGGCGACCGTAAAAACGGGGACCAGCATGAAGTGCTGGTGCACCATGCCGATCCCGGCCGCCATGGCATCGCCCGGACCACGGAAGGAAACGGCTTTACCATCGATGAGGATTTCACCTTCGGACGGCTCATACAGGCCGTACAGGACATTCATCAGGGTTGATTTTCCGGCCCCGTTCTCGCCCAGCAGGCAGTGGATCTGGCCGGGTTCAACCACCACGTCGATGTGATCGTTGGCGAGCAGGGTCCCAAAGCGTTTGGTGATTCCTCTGAGTTCAAGTTTCAAAACTCTGACCAATCTCGAAGCGTCCAGTGATCGACCGGACGGGATATGTGGCTGCAGCACCAGCCTAGTGGTTGCAGTCCTGGGATGAGCGGGCGGTAGCCCAAAAGCGGCAGGCAGCAGCAAAAAGCACCGCCGCCCGGCCGATCATCGACCAGCCGGGCGGCGGCGCTACATGCAGGGTCAGGCTTTGGGGCTGGCTGCCGACTCGACCTTCAGCTTGCCGTCCACGATGTCCTTCTTGATCTGGTCCAGTTCGGACTTCAGGTCCGCCGGGACCTGGGACTCAAGGTCGTGGAACGGGGCCAGCTGCACGCCGTCGTTGGCCAGCGTGCCAACGTACGGGGTGTTGCTGAATTTGCCGTCCTTGTCCTCCTTGACCACGGTTTCCACGGCCTCGCCCATCTGCTTCATCACCGAGGACAGCATGATGTCCTTGTAGTCGGGTGCGGTGAGGTAGCCGTCGGAGTCAACCCAGATCAGCTTGACGTCCTTGCCCGCTGCCTTGGCTTCCTTCAACGCCGCACCGGCTCCCTTGCCCACCGGGCCAGCCACCGGCATCACGATATCGGCGCCCTGGTCCAGGAAGTTCTGGGTGAGCTGCTTGCCCACGTCCTGCTTCTCGAAGTCGCCGGTGAAGCTGCCGTCCTGGGCTTCTTTGTTCCAGCCAAGGAGCTTGACGTCCTTGCCCTTTTGCTGGTTGTAGTACTTCACGCCGTCGGCATAGCCGTCCATAAAGATGGTGACGGTGGGGATCTTGATGCCGCCAAAAGTGGCCACCGTGCCGGTCTTGGTGGTGCCGGCTGCCAGGTAGCCGGCCAGGAACGCTGCCTGGGCGGTGTCGTAGATGATCGGCTTGACGTTGCTGATGGGGGTCGCGTAGCCGAAGTCGATGATAGCGAAGTGGCTGTCCGGGTTGTCAGTGGCCTGTTTCTTGGTGGCGTCACCCAGCAGGAAGCCGACGGTGACGGTCAGGTCGCATCCTGCCGTGACCATAGCGCGGAGGTTGGGCTCGAAGTCGTTGTTGGTCTTGGACTCCACCTGGTTGACCTTGATCCCCAGGTCCTTCTCGGACTTTTTCAGACCCTCGTAGGAGGACTGGTTGAAGGACTGGTCGTCGAATCCACCGGAGTCGGAGACGATGCAGCCGGTGTAGTCGCTGGCCCCGGCGGATGAGGTGCTTCCGGCTTCAGGGGCTGCGCCGCAGGCGGTCAACAGAAGGGCAGAGGCGCTGACGGTAGCCAGGCCTGCCATGGAACCGCGCTTGAATTGTGCACGCAGTGATGTCTTCAATTTTCCTCCAGGATGAAGAGAGTGGCGCTACGGCTCGAATTCAATGAGTGTCCGTTTCTGCACTGAAATTCTGTTTTCACTGACAGCCCGCAGCACTGCGCCGGAGCGCACTGATGGCACCTACTTTAGTGGCCTGCGCCACGTCCCCGTAGCACACCAGGACCCCATTCCGGAGATTGTTTACAAGTTGTTACCAATCAGTAGGGGGCCGCACCCGGTGCCGCCCCCTACTGTTGTTCAGCTACCGGACAGCCGTCAGAGGCGGACCAGCATCTTGCCGGTGTTGGCGCCGTCGAGCAGGTCCATAAACGCCTGCGGGGCATTCTCGAGCCCGTCCACGATGGTCTCGTCGTAGCGGACAGTGCCGTCTGCGAGCCAGCCCGCCATCTTTTCGGCGAATTCCGCGGCGTGCTGCCGCTGGCCGCCCACCAGGAAGCCCCTAAGTGTGAGCTGCTTGCCGATGGCGAGCATCAGGTTGTGGGGTGCCGGAGTGGGTTCGGTGGAGTTGTACTGCGCAATGGCGCCGCACATCGCCACCCGTCCGCCGACGTTGAGCGTGGCCAGTGCAGCTTCCAGGTGCTCGCCACCCACATTGTCGAAGTAGACGTCGATGCCGCCAGGGCCGGCGGCCTTCCGCAGCTGATCCAGCACGGGTCCGTCGTGGTAGTCGAATGCGGCGTCAAAGCCGAGTTCAAGCAGCCGGGCCACCTTCGCGGACGTGCCCGCGGAACCAATCACCCGGGAGGCACCCATGGCCTTGGCGATCTGGCCCACCAGTGATCCCACGGCGCCGGCAGCGCCCGAGACGAAGACGGCGTCCCCGGCTTTGAACTCTGCGACTTTGAGCAGGCCGGCGTATGCCGTCAGTCCCGTCATGCCCAGTGCACCGAGGAAAGCGGAGGCTGGTGCGAGGTCCGTGCGTGCGGGCGTGGCTGCGGCAGCATCCACCACTGCATACTCCCGCCAGCCCAGGGCATGCACCACCACATCACTTTCCTGGTGGCGTTCTGAACGGGACGCGATCACCTCACCCACGGCGCCGCCGTCGAGCGCTTTGTCCAGCGCGAACGGCGCGGAGTAGGACTTGACGTCGTTCATGCGCCCGCGCATGTACGGATCCACGGACATAAAGAGGTTCCGGACCAGGACCTGGCCGTCCTCGAGTTCCGGCAGCGGAGACTCGGCAAGCCGGAAGTTCTCCGGAACCGGACGGCCCGACGGGCGGGAGGCCAGCTGGATCTCGCGCGTGGCGACAGGAAGAGGCTGGCTCATGCGGCATACTCCAGGATCTTGATGTCCACTGTGATGTTTCCGCGGGTGGCATTGGAGTAGGGGCAGATCTCGTGGGCCTTGGCTACCAACGCCTCAGCTGTGGCCAGGTCAAGCGCCGGAAGGGCGATCTCGAGTTCCGCCGCAAGCCCGAAACCCGCGGTCTCCAGCTGGCCAAGGTGGACCTTGGCAGCCACTGCGGAATCCGTCAGGTCGGCACGTTCCTTGCGGCCCACCAGCCGCAATGCTGAGTGGAAGCAGGCGGCATAGCCGGCAGCAAAAAGCTGTTCCGGGTTGGTGCCCTGCCCGGATCCGCCGAGCTCTACCGGGCTGGCGAGGGAGACGTCCAGCTTTCCGTCGTTGGTACGTGCGTTGCCGTCGCGGCCTTCGCCGGAGGCAAGCGCCTCTGCAGTGTAAAGGGGTTTCACGGTGTTTCCGTCCTGTTATGGGTTGAAATCTTCAGTGTCAGAGCGCGTTGTGCAGGGCGGCGGTCAGCCGGCCCAAGGTGTCGCGCAGCTGGTCCAGTTCTTTGGCTGAGAGCCCCGCGGCGTCCGCGAGCCGCTGCGGAATGGCGCCGGCGTTCCCGCTCAGCTCCCGCCCGGCAGGCGTCAAGTGGATGGCCACACGCCGCTCGTCTTCTCCGGACCGGCGGCGTTCCACCAGCCCCAGGGACTCCAGGCGCTTCAGCAGTGGTGACAGGGTGCCCGAGTCCAGTCCGAGCTCTTCGCCCAGCTCCTTCACGCCGCGCGGCTCGCTCTCCCACAGCACCAGCATCACCAGGTATTGCGGATACGTCAGGCCCAGCTCCTCAAGGACAGGCCGGTAGACGGCGGTGGCGGCACGGGATGCGGAGTAAAGCGCAAAGCACACCTGGCGGTCCAGCCGTGGAGCATCAGTCATGCCATAACCATAGCGTGCAACTCGATTGTGCACAACTTAGCGCGTCCGCGCCGGGGAGGCATGGTTTTTGGAAAGTGCGACGGCGGCCGGCGCCGCCGCTGCTAAAGGTCCCGGATGGTACGCAGCGCCGCAGCGGTGAGCACCCGGATGCCAAGCCCCAGGGCGCGCTCGTCCAGGATGTAGTCGCCGCGGTGCAGATCGTACTCCTCGCCGCCGGGAGTTTTGGTGCCGAGCCGCATCATGGCGCCCGGAAGCTCCGCGAGGAACCAGGCGAAGTCCTCCCCGCCCATGGACTGCGGAGTCAGCACCACGGCGCTTTCACCGATTTCGGCCCGGGCGGATGCCTCGATGATGGCTGTTTCATGCTCGGAGTTCACCACAGGCGGCACTCCCCTGGTGTGCTCCAGCCGCACGTCCACCCCGTACGGGGCGGCCACCTGGTGCACCACTTCGTCCAGCAGTTCACCGGCGGCGTGCCAGGCCTCGCGGTCCAGGCAGCGCATGGTTCCGGCCATGTAGCCGGTGCCGGGGATGGCGTTCGGAGCGGAGCCGGCCGAGATCTGGCCCCACACCACTGAAACCCCGCTGCGGACATCCACCCGGCGGGACAGGACTGCCGGCACGTTGACGGCGATCTGTGCCAGGGCGAACACGAGGTCCTCGGTCAGGTGCGGGCGCGAGGTGTGGCCGCCGCGGCCGGAGAGCTCGATCCGGATGGTGTCCGAGGCGGAGGTGATGGCGCCGATGCGCGTACCGATCTTGCCTACGTCGATGCGCGGATCGCAGTGCAGGGCCAGGATGCGGGGAACCCCGTCCAGGACGCCCTGCTCGATGCACGCGTGCGCGCCGCCGGGCATGGTTTCCTCGGCGGGCTGGAAGATGATGCGGACGGTGGCGCCAAGCGGTTCGTCCTGGTGCATGCGGTGCAGCACCAGGGCGATGCCCAGCATGGTGGTGGTGTGGACGTCGTGGCCGCAGGCGTGCGTGACGCCATGGTTTTTTGAGGCGAAGGGCAGGCCTGTCTCCTCGATGATGGGCAGCGCATCGATGTCTCCGCGGAGGGCAGTGGCGATGGGCCCCTCGCCCACATCCACGGTAAGTCCAGTGCCCTCCAGCCGGCGGGGGGTGAGGCCTGCGGCTTCGAGCCGTTCAGCCAGCTTGTCCGTGGTCCGGAATTCCTTGAAGGACAGTTCCGGGTGCGCATGCAGGTCCCGGCGGAAATCGATCAGTTCCGGCAGGAGCGGCTCAAGCCAGGGTGCCACCAGCGCGGTGGGCTCGGCTTCCGTAGTGTAATTGCGCACTGCTTCACTCTAGCGAGGGTCGCCGGATTACGGGCCATCGCGGTCCCCGCGTTACATCGCAGGGACCGCCACTGCCTAGAGAACGTCGGTGTCGCCGCTGGCTTTCAGGGCGTCGACAGCGGCCTTGACCCGCTGCGAGTTGGCCATGGTGGTCACCAGCAGGGCATCCGGGGTATCCACGATGACAACATCCTGGATTCCGATCAGGGCGATCACGCGCTTGGTGTCGGTCACCACCACGCCGCTGGAGTTCTCGGTGAACACGCGGGCGCCCTCACCGAGGACGGTAACGTCGTCCACTTCCTTGGCGCTGTTGAGGCGGCCCACGGAGGCGAAGTCGCCGACGTCGTCCCAGCGGAAGGACCCGGGCACGACGGCGACGTCCCCGGCTTCGGCGGCAGGCTCGGCAACCGCATAGTCGATCGCGATCTTCGGCAGGGTGGGCCAGATGCGGGCAGTGACCTCGTCACGGGCAGGAGTGTCCCAGGCGCGGGCAATCTCCTGCAGGCCCTGGAACAGCTCGGGCTGGTTGGCCTCAAGGTGCTTGAGCAGGAGGGCAACGGGGGCTACGAACATGCCGGCGTTCCACACGTAGTTGCCGCTGTCCACGTACTGCTGGGCTACTTCCTCGTTCGGCTTTTCGACGAACTCCACCACGTCCTGGGCACTGGGCGCGCCGTCAATGTGCAGGTCCTGGCCGGAACGGATGTACCCGAACCCTGTTGAGGGGTGGGTGGGCTTGATGCCGATGGTGACGATCTTGCCGGCGGCGGCAGTGTGGATGGCCTCACGGACTGCCTGCTGGAAGAGGTCGTCCGGGCTGATCACCTGGTCAGCGGCGAAGGAACCCATGATGGTGTCCGGATCCCGTTCGTGCAGGATGGCGGCGGCAAGCCCAATGGCGGCACCGGAATCCTTGGGTTCGGACTCGAGGACCAGGTCGCCGTCCTGGACTTCCGGAAGCTGGCGGCACACGGCGTCACGGTGGGCCTTGCCGGTGACCACCAGCACCCGGGTTCCGGCCAGCGGGTGCAACCGGTCATAGGTGGCGCGCAGCAATGTACTGCCCGAGCCGGTGAGATCGTGAAGGAACTTGGGAGCTGCGGCTCGCGACAGGGGCCAAAGGCGGGTCCCCACGCCGCCGGCCGGGATCACCGCAATGAAGCGGTCAAGGGGTGATACCGGGCTTGTCACTTTGTCTGTACTCATCAAGGCCTACTTTAGCCGACCGCGCGCCGGGGCCCCTTATAGGCCCTGTCGGCAGGCGCCCGGACTTCATCCGGACGCGCGATTGTGGTGTTTGTCTCATTAATCCTGAAAATCCTTGCCGTTGCTGGGCACCAAGGAGTTCCTAAATTGAATAAGCTGTGAGCGAAGCCTAGATTTAGGCCTGAGCTACGAGTGCTCTCGCAGCAGGCGTTCCCCCCGCGTGGATCTCATGCCAGCGCCGCTGTGTTGCAGGGAGGTTTATCAGTGCCGACAAAACCAGCTGGCACCTTGTACCGCGGCCGTGAAGGCATGTGGTCCTGGGTAGGACACCGTATTACCGGTGTAGTGATCTTTTTCTTCTTGTTGGTCCACGTGTTGGACACCTCCTTGGTGCGCGTGTCTCCCGAGGCCTACACCGCGGTGATCGGTGCCTACAAGAACCCCCTCATGGCCCTGGGCGAGACCGGCCTTGTTGCGGCCATCGTCTTCCACGCCTTTAACGGCCTGCGCATCATTGCGGTGGACTTCTGGAAGAAAGGTGCCAAGTACCAGCGCCAGATGCTCTGGGCAGTGCTCGGACTCTGGGTGGTCACCATGGTCGCCTTCTCCATCCGCCACCTGTCCCTCGCGCTCGGAGGTCACTAGCCATGTCAGCAACGATTGAGAGCCCGCGCAGCGGGCGGATCGCGCCCCAGTACCGCCGCACCGGCGGAAGCCGCGGCAACTTCGAAATGATCGCCTGGCTGTTCATGCGCCTCTCCGGCGTGGTTCTTGTGGTCCTGATCTTCGGCCACCTCTTTGTGAACCTCATGGTGGGCGAGGGCATCCACGCCATCGACTTCGGTTTTGTGGCCGGTAAATGGGCGGACCCGTTCTGGCAGTTCTGGGACCTCGCCATGCTGTGGCTGGCCATGCTGCACGGCACCAACGGCGTGCGCACCATCATCAATGACTATGCCGAGAAGGACTCAAGCCGCCGCTGGCTGAAGACGGTCCTCTACTCAGCCACCGTCGTCATCATCGTCCTGGGCACCCTGGTGATCTTCACCTTCAACCCTTGCCCCGTCGTCGACGGCGTGCCCCTGCCCGGCGGCTTCTGCCCTGCCTAGCACCGGCAACCTCCCGGGCCCGCGGGTATAAACCGCGGGCCTTGTTTTGCGGAGCAGGCAACGCCCGCCCGTTGTTTTATTGCGAATTTTGAGAGAAAGAGCGTCTGGTATGCAGGTCCATAAGTACGACGTCGTCATCGTCGGTGCCGGTGGCGCTGGCATGCGCGCCGCGATCGAATCCGGTCAACGCGCCCGCACAGCAGTACTGACCAAGCTCTACCCCACCCGCTCGCACACGGGTGCGGCGCAGGGTGGCATGTGTGCAGCCCTGGCCAATGTCGAGGAAGACAACTGGGAGTGGCACACGTTCGACACCGTCAAGGGCGGTGACTACCTGGTGGACCAGGATGCCGCGGAGGTCATGGCCAAGGAAGCCATCGACGCCGTGCTCGACCTGGAAAAGATGGGCCTGCCGTTCAACCGCACGCCCGAAGGACGGATCGACCAGCGCCGGTTCGGCGGCCACACCCGCGACCACGGCAAGGCACCCGTCCGCCGCGCCTGCTATGCCGCAGACCGCACCGGCCACATGATCCTGCAGACGCTGTACCAAAACTGCGTCAAGCACAACGTTGAGTTCTACAACGAGTACTACGTCCTGGACCTGCTGACGGTCGAAGAGGACGCAGTGCGCGAAGACGGCACGCCGTACAAGCAGAAGCGCGTTGCCGGCGTGGTCTCCTACGACCTCGCCTCGGGCGAACTGCACGTCTTCCAGGCCAAGTCCGTAGTGTTCGCCTCCGGCGGTGCCGGCAAGGTCTTCAAGACCACCTCCAACGCCCACACCCTCACCGGTGACGGCATGGGCATCGCCTTCCGCCGCGGTATCCCGCTGGAAGACATGGAGTTCTTCCAGTTCCACCCGACCGGCCTCGCCGGCCTGGGCATCCTCCTCTCCGAAGCCGCCCGCGGCGAAGGCGCCATCCTGCGCAACTCGGAAGGTGAGCGCTTCATGGAGCGCTACGCGCCCACCATCAAGGACCTGGCCCCGCGTGACATCGTGGCCCGTTCCATGGCGAACGAGGTCCGTGAAGGCCGCGGCTGCGGCCCGAACAAGGACTACGTCCTCCTGGACCTCACCCACCTTGAGCCGGCCCACATCGATGCCAAGCTCCCGGACATCACCGAGTTCGCCCGCACCTACCTGGGCGTGGAGCCGTACACGGAGCCCGTTCCCGTGTTCCCCACCGCGCACTACGCCATGGGCGGCATCCCCACCAACATCACCACCGAGGTCCTGCAGGACAACGACACCGTGGTCCCTGGCCTCTACGCGGCCGGCGAGGTTGCCTGCGTGTCCGTCCACGGTTCCAACCGCCTGGGCACCAACTCGCTGCTGGACATCAACGTCTTCGGTAAGCGTGCCGGCATTGCCGCAGCCGAATACGCCAAGACGGCCGACTATGTGGAACTGCCGGAGAACCCGCTGGCGTACACCACCGAGCTGCTGGATATCGCCCGCAACGGCACCGGCGACGAAAAGGTGGCCCAGATCCGCAAGGAACTGCAGGACACCATGGACGCCAACATGCAGGTGTTCCGCACCGCGGACACCCTGAACCAGGTCCTGCGCGACATCGCCTCCTTCGAGGAGCGCTACAAGCGCATCAACGTCCAGGACAAGGGGAAGCGCTTCAACCTTGACCTGCTCGAGGCCGTTGAACTCGGCTTCCTGCTGGAGCTGGCCAAGGTGATGACCGTGGCGGCCCTGCACCGTGAGGAATCCCGCGGCGGACACTTCCGCGAGGACTTCCCGGAACGCGACGACGAGAAATTCATGAAGCACTCCATGGCGTACAAGGACGACCACGCCCCGGCAGACGGATCGGCAGAATCAATTGCCGGCATCCGCCTGGCCACCAAGCCGGTTGTCTTTACCCGCTACGAGCCGATGGTGAGGAAGTACTAAGATGACCGCTGAAATCGCTGAGCCAGCCTCAAAGATTGAACTGCCTGCCGGCGTCGGCGGTGGCGGCGAAATCCCCACGTTCGATGTGCACCTGCGCGTACGCCGGTACAACCCGGAGGTTTCCGGCGAGGCCACCTGGGATGACTACAACCTGACCATGTACGGCACGGACCGCGTCCTGGATGCCCTGCACAAGGTCAAATGGGAAATCGACGGCAGCCTCTCCTTCCGCCGCTCCTGCGCCCACGGTGTCTGTGGTTCCGATGCCATGCGCATCAACGGCCGCAACCGCCTCGCCTGCAAGACGCTCCTGAAGGACCTGGACACGTCCAAGCCCATCACGGTGGAACCCATCAAGGGCCTGCCGGTGGAGAAGGACCTCATCGTGGACATGGAACCGTTCTTCCAGTCCTACCGCGAAGTGATGCCGTTCCTCATCAACAAGGGCCACGAGCCCACCCGGGAACGCCTGCAGTCCGCCGAGGACCGTGAGCGCTTCGATGACACCACCAAGTGCATCCTGTGCGCTGCCTGCACGTCCTCCTGCCCCGTGTTCTGGACCGACGGCCAGTACTTCGGGCCGGCGGCGATCGTCAACGCGCACCGCTTCATCTTCGACTCCCGTGATGATGCCGGCGACATGCGCCTGGAGATCCTCAACGACAAGGAAGGCGTGTGGCGCTGCCGCACCACCTTCAACTGCTCCGAAGCATGCCCCCGCGGCATCCAGGTCACCCAGGCCATCCAAGAGGTCAAGCAGGCCATCCTCTCCCGCAAGATCTAGTTTCTGCCAAGCGTGAGCAACGCGGGGTCACTCCGCGCCCAATCCTCCCCCGGAATTGGGCCGGAAGTGACCCCGCGTTGCTTTAACTGAAAGGGCTCGCCATGTCCCGCTCCGAAAAAGTCTCGTTTGCCGGTTCTACCGGTGAAATGCTCTCCGGCATCATTGATATTCCGGAGGGCCCGGTCAAGGGCTGGGGGGTCTTCTCCCACGGGTTCACGCTGGGTAAGGATGCGCCGTCCGCGTCGAGGATGTGCAAGGCGCTGGCGGACAGCGGCGTGGGTATGCTGCGGTTCGACAACCTGGGCCTGGGCGGATCCGCCGGCGAGTGGTCAGCAGGCTCCTTCAGCCACAAGGTGGCCGATACCGTCAAGGCTGCCGAGTTCATGCGCAGCGAAGGGAAAGAGATTTCCCTCCTGGTAGGCCACTCCTTCGGCGGCGCGGCCGTGCTCGCGGCAGCACGGGAGATTCCCGAGCTCGACGCCGTCGCTACAGTTGGGGCGCCGTTCTCACCCAAGCACGTGGCCCACGTGTTCGACGCCGCGCTGGACAAGATCCTCAGCGAAGGCAGCGCCGAGGTGGACCTCGGCGGGAAGCGGGTGGAGATCCGCAAGCATTTTGTGGAGGACCTGGAAAACGCGGACCTGACGGACTGCATCAAGCAGCTGCACAAGCCGCTGATGGTGCTGCACTCCCCCACGGACAACACCGTGGGGATCGAAAACGCCAGCACCATCTTCCAGACCGCCCGGCATCCGCGAAACTTCGTCTCGCTGGAAGGCAGTGACCACCTCCTCACCGGGAAGGGCCAGGCGGCACGGGCGGCACGGATCATCGCTGCCTGGGCCGATCAATACCTCGACGCGGCCCAGTAGCCTGCCCGCGGGGACAGGGCAACGGGCCGCGTACGCGGTTATTTGCCGATGGCGGCCTTACTTTCGCTGAGCCATTGTTCCGCCGCCTTTTCAGGCGTCAGCCGCTTGAACAGGACTTCAGTGTTGATGCGGGCCGTGATCTCGGAGACAGCAGTGGATCCCGTGGGTCCGATGAAGGTGGGGGCAAAGTCCATCTTCCCGATCGCATCAATGTAGTCCGCCTCCACCTTGCCCTGCGGCGTCAGCAGGTCCTTGATGGCCGTGCGCATTTCAGAGTTGCTGGGGACCCCGCGGTCGCTCTGGATGATTTTGGCGGCTGACTCGTTGTTCACCAGGAAGCTGACCAGTTTCGCGGCAGCGTCCGTATGCTTGCTCCGGGCGGAGATGGTGTAGAACTGTGAGGACTGCAGCCAGATCCCCGGGGTGGGGTTTTCGCCGGGAAGCTTGAGCAGCTTCAAATCCGCGCCCGATGCCTTGCTGAGCGCGGACAGCGAGTTGCTCCAGGTGAGCATCATGGCTGCTTTGCCCATGCCCATCAGGGTCTGCTCCGTACTCACGTTGAGCTTCTCCACTGTCTCGGACGCACTGGGCGCAGCGCCGGACTCGCTCAGCCTCAAGCTGTAATCGAAATAGTCCTGGACCGTTTCCTGGTCCAGTCCGAGCCGGCCGTCCTGGGTGTACAGCGACTGGCCGTGCTGCCGGGCGAAGGCGTCCAGCGAATCGTGGGTGAGGACCGTTGCCGTTCCGTACGTGCCTTTGGGGCTCTTGGCGGTTACGTCCGAGGCGACCTTCGCGAAATCGTCCCAACTCCATGTGCTGTCATCCGGAATGGCAACCCCGGCGGCCTGGAAGACCGCAGGGTTGGCGACGATTGACAAGGCATTGGCGCCGGTGGATACGCCGTACTGCTTCCCTTGGACCTGGCCGTTCTCCAGCGCGCCCTGGTCCATCTTTGACAGGTCCAGGGAACCACTGACCTTGCTGAGATCCAGGAGAGCCCCCCGGTTGGCGTATTCGGCCGGATAAGCCCCGCCCATGGTGATCACGTCGGGGGCATCATTGGCCGCTACCTGCGTTGCCAGCTTGTCAAAGTACCCGCCGATGTCCCCGTATTCGGGCTTGACCTTGATGTTGGGGTTGGCGGCCTCGAATTCGGCGATGGCTTTGTTGGTCAGCTCCGCCCGCCCTGCGTTGCCCCACCAGGAGAAACGGATTTCAACAGGGCCGTCCTCAGGCTGGTTGGATGGGGCGCTGGAGCATCCTGCAGTGACGCCCAGAAGGCCCAGTGCAGTGAGCATTGCGACGGATTTACGGATTCTTCCTAAAACTTTACGCGTCATTGGGCAAGCTTCTTCCGGGTCAGAAAGCGATTTCGTGAAACGTATCAAGGACGCCTGCCGAGGGTCAAGAGGTGGCGCACGAGCTTTAGACGGCCCCAGGGCTTGACAGTCTCAGGCGCAGCGAACAAGGATTGGAACCGTTCGGAAACCGGTTTCTAGATGAAGCGCGTTTCCACTCCCCGCCCAGCACCAGCACCGGAAGGGCGTGCAGCGTGCACAGCCAAAGCACCACCACCCTGCCAGGAATGTCGTCGGCCGGTTCCGCAACCAGCGCCGCCATCGACAGGCAAGCACTCGTCCGGCGCCACAACGTGTGCCAGCGGACCTTGGATCCCCGAAGCCCGGTCTCCGTAGGCAACGGCGAATTCGCTTTCACCGTGGACCTCACCGGACTCCAGTCACTCCCCGGCGCCTACCCGGTGGGTGCACGGGACGAGCTCCCGGCGGGAACCCTGCTGGGCACGCAGGCCCAGTGGGGCTGGCATTCGACACCCCCGGAGCAGCCGTACGGACTCGCCGGTTCCACCGTCCTCTACGACTCCCCTCGAGGACCGGTTCCCTACGTGGACATGGTGGGAAACATCGTTAATGACCGGGAAACGGATGCCTCCCGGGCGGAAACGTGGCTCAGGGCTAACCCCCACCGCCTGGATTTGGGCCGCATCGGCTTCCGGCTGGTGGAGGACGGAACAGAACGCGCAATCACACGGGACGATGTGCGCGACGCCGAGCAGACACTTGATCTCTGGACCGGCGTGGTGAGCAGCAGCTTTACCCTGGCAGGCCACCCGGTCACTGTCACCACCGTCTGCCATCCGGACCGCGACGAACTCGGACTGCGCGTGGTGTCGCCGGCTCTCAGGCATGGGCTCGTGGTGGGCATGGATTTCCCGTACGGTTCCGAGGCCTGGCACGATGCGGCGGACTGGGACCGCCCGGAGGCCCACACCACTACGCTGGGGGAACCAACGCCGTCCGGACTGCACGCCGGATCCAGCAGCTGGACCATTGCGCGCACGTTGGACGCCGCCCGTTACGAGGTGGTGGTCACGGGTGACGACCTTACGGTGGAACAGACCGGGCAGCACCGCCTTCGAATAGCTCCCGGCAGCGCCGCCCAGGGCCAGGACCAGGCCGATGTCATGGACCTTGCCATTGCTTTTATCCCAGCCGGAACCGGCGACTGCATCCCGCGGGGTGACACCGGGCTGTCCCGGGTGGCGGCAAAGCCGGACATGGACGCAGGGGCCGGAACCGCCGTCGGCCTTTCACCAGGCAGCGCCATTGCCGACGCCTCGGCAGCCTACTGGCCCCGGTTCTGGTCCTCCGGCGGTGCCATCGAGCTGGAGGCGGCGGACGATCCCCGGGCGAAGGAGCTGGAGCGCCGGATTGTCCTCTCGCAGTACTTGACCGCCATTAACTGCTCGGGCTCGTTGCCGCCGCAGGAAACAGGGTTGGTCTGCAACTCCTGGCGGGGCCGCTTCCACCTTGAAATGCACTGGTGGCACGCTGCCCACTTTGCCCACTGGAACCGTCCCGAGCTCCTGCTGCCCTCCTTACGGTGGTACACGACCGTGCTGGAACCTTCGCGCGCGACTGCCAGGGCCCAGGGCTTCGACGGCGTCCGCTGGCCAAAGCAGGTTGGCCCGGATGGCAGGGAAAGCCCCAGCCCCATCGGGACATTCCTTATCTGGCAGCAGCCGCACCCCATCCACCTGGCCGAACTGCTGTACCGGGCAAGCCCCGGCCCTGAGGTGTTGGAGGAGTTCGCGGAGATCGTGTTCGAAACCGCCGCGTTTATGGCCAGCTTCGCCCATCCCACCGCGCGCGGATTTGAACTGGGGCCCCCGTTGATCCCTGCGCAGGAGAGCTACGGCAGCATCCGAGGCTCAGTCACCAACCCCACCTTTGAGCTCGCGTATTGGCAGTGGGCCCTTCGGATCGCCGCTGCCTGGCGGGAACGGCTGGGGCTCGAGCCCATCCCTGCCTGGCGGGAGGTGGCCGACGGGATGGTGCAGCCGCGGGTGATCGATGGCGTCTACGCTGCCATTGACGTGGAGCCGTTCACCATCCGGACCGATCATCCTTCCATGCTTTGCGCACTCGGTGTACTGCCCGAGACTGACCTCATCGACAAGGACATTATGCGGGCAACACTGGCGGACGTGCTTGCTGACTGGGACTGGGGCAGCACCTGGGGCTGGGACTACCCCGTCATGGCCATGACAGCGGCCCGCCTCGGGGATCCGGAGGCTGCCGTGAATGCCCTCCTGATGGACGCAGGCAAGAACACAGTGCTCCCCAACGGACACAACCGCCAGACCGATTCGCTTCCCCTGTACTTGCCGGGCAACGGCGGGCTCCTCGCCGCCTCCGCACTGATGGCCGCCGGGTGGGATAACGGACCGGACCGCCATGCCCCTGGGTTCCCGCCCGGCTGGACTGTGGCATGGGAAGGCCTGGTGGCCGCACCATAGCCCTGCCGGACTCAGCGCTGTTTTGCCGCGCCAGGACCCCGGCGCCGGGACGTGCCCGCGGAGCCATGGTCAGCATGGACCGGAACCTTTCCGGGCTGCACCTGCCGGGCGCCCCAGGTGCCCTTGTCGTGCCCGCTGGATTGTCCTTTCAGGTCGGCCTCGCGAACTGCGGCCCAGCCGGCAGAGACAAGGTAGACCTGGCTGACCAGGTTGAACCAGATCAGCAGGCCGATGATGATCGCAAACGGTGCCAGGAGGGGATTACGGCCGGCGCCGGCCAACAGTTCGGTACTGAAGACCTGCAGGATAGTGGTGCCGAATGCTGCCAGGATGGTGCCTTCCAGCAGTGCGCGGCGGGACAACTTGAGGCCGGCCGCCAGCCGGAACATCACGAGTGCGGTAACCCAGCTCAGCACCAGCGGGACCGCGATCTTGATGGAGGTGGTCAGCGGAGCCGCCACGGCCTCATCGAGCCGCAGGAAGTCCGCAACCCAGCCGGCCGCCGTGCCAAAAACCAGGGAAGCTCCGGCGCTGATGACCAGGGCGATGCCCAGGAGCAGGAGGGTGCCGGCGTCGCGCAGCTTCAGCAGAACTGGATTGACCACGAGTGGAGGCAGCTCCATCACTGCGCGCAACCCGTCGCGCAGGCCGGCAATCCAGCCAAGCGATGTGATGACCGTCACTACCGCTCCAACGAGGGCTGTCCAGCCAAGGCCGTCAGGGTTGAGCAGTTCCTTGGGGTCCACGAGTCCTTCGCCGCCGTCGACCTTCAGGAGTCCAGGGGCGCTTTGGGCCACGCTGGCGACGATGGTGTCGAGCAGCGCCGGCTGCCCCCGCAGCACCAAACCGGCGATCGAGAAGCCCGTGGTCAACAGGCCAGTGATGGAGAAAAACATGTTGAAGCCGATGCCTGCGCTCATCAGCGGACCATGCTGGAGCGTGTAGTGCCGGAAGGCACGCATCGGGCGGAAGGCGTTGAGCCGTGCCAGTAACCATTGGAACGTCGCCATCAGGGTGGCGAAGAAGCTTCCGCCGGCGCGTCGTGCCTTCCCCAGGTCCATCCGTTTCTGGATGACGGCAAGCTTCAGCCGGGCCTGTTCAGTGGGGAGGGGCTGTTGTTCAGCCTGCTTCGGGTGCTGTGTCCGGGGCGGCGTCCGGGAATCGGGTGCCGGCGTCGTTGTCAGTTTCGGTCCCAAAGTCCAGCTCTTCCCGTAGCTGCCAGATGCCGTCCGCATCGTGCTCGTAGAGTCCCATGCTAACCACGGGGAAGGTGGCTCTGTAGTTCTTCAGTACCGTTTCGGCCTCATCGAGGCTCTCCGGGGCAACATCGTGGGCGATGGTGACGTGCGGGTGGTAGGCGAAGGGAAGATCCCGCTGGAGGGGGCCCTGCTGGAGCTTCTCGTGCAGGTCCACGCAGGCCTCGAAACCTTCCTCCACGTTGATGAACACCACCGGCGAAACCGGACGGAACGTTCCGGTGCCGGCGATGGTGACCATAAAGGGGCTTTGGCGGCGGGCCACGTCCCGGACGTGCTCCCGGGTAGCCTCCCAGTCCCGGGTAGGCGTGGTGGTCACCAGCGTGATGTGGGCCGGGACCACTCCTGCGAGGGGATCCCCGAAGGAAGCCCGCCAGCGCTGCAGTTCCTCAGCCACCTCCGGCGGGAAGCCCAGGATGACTCCTACGCTGATATCTTCCGTCCGGGACGGCGCGTGCCCGGCGGCGCCGGTGTCCTCCGCCGGGTCGCCTTGGGGGTTGCCTCGCCTGCCCTCTGCCCGGATGGAGTGGGAGCCTTCCCTTGCGGTGACTTTGCTGGACGGCATGGCGCTAGCGGACTCCTGCAAGGGAGAAGGACGGCAGGAAGCCCATACGTTCATAGACCTGGCCCAGGGTAACCGACGCAATGTCACGGGCGCGCTCGGCGCCGTGGGCCAGCAACCGGTCCAGTTCCGCAGGATCCGCCATCAGCTCGTTGGTCCGGTCGCGCAGCGGCGTAATGAATTCCACCAGCACCTCTGCCAGGTCAACCTTCAGATGGCCGTACATCTTCCCCTGGTACTCCGCTTCGAGTTCGGCGACGGACTTGCCGGTAAGGGAGGAGTAAATGGTCAGCAGGTTCGAGATCCCCGGCTTTTCCTCCTGGTCGAACCGGATATCGGTACCGGCATCCGTCACGGCGGACTTGATTCGCTTGGCCGCGACCTTGGGGTCCTCAAGCAGTTGGATGGCCCCGTTGGGCGACTCCCCTGTTTTGGACATCTTGGCGCTGGGGTTCTGGAGGTCGTAGATCTTGGCGCGTTCCTTCACGATGGTGGCTTCCGGCACCGTGAACGTTGCCCCGAATTTCGTGTTGAACCGCTGCGCCAGGTTCCGGGTCAGCTCCAGGTGCTGGCGCTGGTCCTCGCCCACCGGCACGAGGTCGGTCTGGTAGAGCAGGATGTCCGCGGCCATCAGGGTGGGGTAGGCAAACAGGCCCAGGGTGGCGGCGTCAGCGCCGGACTTCTGGGTCTTGTCCTTGAACTGCGTCATCCGGGACGCTTCGCCAAAGCCGGTGATGCAGTTCAAAGCCCAGGCCAGCTGCGCGTGTTCGGGCACATGGGACTGGACGAAGAAGATGCTTTTGTCCGGGTCGATGCCGGCCGCGATGTATTGGGCGGCCACGATCCGAGTCCGCTTGGCCAGTTCTGCGGGATCGAAGTCCACAGTGATGGCGTGCAGGTCCGGAATAAAGAACACGGCATCATACTCGGCTTGCATGTCCACCCAGTTGCGGACGGCGCCGATGTAGTTGCCCAAGTGCAGGGAATCGGCGGTGGGCTTGGCTCCGGAGAGGATGCGCTTCTTGATGGCAGGGGAAGTCTGGCTGGTCATGGGGAGGAAACCTTCTGGCTTAGAGCTGGTAGTCCACTACAAGCGGGGCATGGTCGGAGAAGCGGGTGTCCCACGAGGCTGCCCGGTCAACAACGGCGGAGATGGCACCGGCCGCCAGTTCCGGTGTGGCCAGGTGGTAGTCGATGCGCCAGCCGGTGTCGTTATCGAATGCTTTCCCGCGCTGGGACCACCAGGTGTAGGGCCCGTCGACGTCCCCGGCAAGGTTGCGGTGGACGTCCTGCCAGCCGATGTCCTCCCCGAAGAAGCGGTCAAAGTACGCCCGTTCTTCCGGCAGGTGGCCCGCTTTTTTCACGTTGGCCTTCGAGTTCCGGATGTCCCTGGGCGTGTGGGCCACGTTGAGGTCCCCTACCACGAGGGCATGGTCGCTGTGCTTGGTGAGCTCCGGCAGGCGGGTGCTCATCGCGTCCAGGAACCGGAATTTGTCGTCCTGCTTGGGGGTCCCCACTTCGCCCGAGTGGACGTAGGCGCTGGCCACCGTGAGCTGGACAGGGCGTCCGGCTGCATTGGCGAAACGGAAGTCCGCCTCCACCCAGCGGCCCGCCGTCGCGAAGTAGTCGTCGCCAATGCCGTTGCGGGTTTCCAGCGGCTCCTCGCGTGAGGCGATGGCGACGCCGGCCCGGCCTTTGGCTTCTGCCTCGGCGTGCAGGATGTGCCAGCATTCGCCCAGCAACTGGCCGACGATGGCGTCAGGCGCCCGGACTTCCTGAAGGCAGAGGATGTCCACTTCGCGCGGCTCCAGCCACGCCGCCATACCGTTCTTGTAGGCAGCCCGAAGGCCATTGACGTTGACGGATGCGATGCGAAGGTGGTCCTTCTTCAATGCCGAGCTCACCCGCTCCACTCTAGTCGATGATGGTTCCGGTGACCGGCTCCCCGCTGCCGGAGGACTTGATCATGTCCCGGGCGTTCGTAGCGGTGATCTCGATGGTTTCCAGGGCCCGGCTGATGGTGTCCTGGTTGGCGGCAGCGCCCTTGGCACGCTCCTCCTCCACTACACGGATCTGCACCTGGACGATCTTGAAGGAGTGGTCCAGCTTGAGGTCTCGGACCTCGTCCGCCTGGCTGCGCTCGGCAACAACCCGGGTACCGCCCTGGTCCGCGCCGGCATAGGGGCCGCGACCTGCCGCCGTCGTGAAGGCATTTTGGGCTTCGGTCAGCTTCGCGCCGGCTTTTTTGGCGGCCTTCTGGATGCTGAAGACCACGAAGGAGGCAAGGGCCAGCCAGAAGAAGGCGATGACGGCAACCACCCAGCCCACGACGTCGTTCTGGTTGGCTGCGAAGATCACTGCCACTACGAACGCGGTGACGAGGACCATCAGTCCCGGCCCGCTGATGCGGAACATGGAGAATCCGCCCCTGGCGGGTTTGGAGGATGACCTGGAGCTGCCCAAAGATTGCATGCACCCATTCTCTCAAACGCCCGGGCATGCTCCCGCCGCGTTCCACCCCCGGCGAACGGGCTACTTCAGGAAGAGGTGCCGCAGGCGCACGGTGGTGAGCAGCATCCCGGCGGCGGTCATTACCAGGTAGTAGCCGATATGGATGGGCGTGGCCGCCGTGAAGGTACCTACACTGATCTGCCGGAGCAGTTCCACCCCGTGCCACAGCGGCATGGCCTGGATGAGCCACTGGATGGCCTGCGGGTAGACACTCAGAGGGTAGAACGTGGCACTGAACAGGAACATGGGCAGCATGATGAAGTTGATCCAGTCCATCTGCTGGAAGGTCTTCAGGAAACTCGTGATCCCCATTCCGATGCCGGCAAACCCGAACGCGATCAACACCGACGCCGGAATCATCAGCAGGGCCCATGGCGTGGTGATCAGGCCCATCACGCCCATCACTGCCGTGAAGCCCAGGGCATAGAGCAGTCCGCGCAGCAGGGCCAGGAAGATCTCGCCCAGCGCAACATCCAGCGGTCCCAGCGACGTGTACAGCATCCCCTGGTAGAGCTTGGCGAAGTTCATCTTGAAGAACACATTCCAGGTGGAGTCGTAGACCGCGCCGTTCATGGCCGAGACAGCAAGCAGGGCCGGGGCGATGTACGCGGCATAGCTGATCTCCCCGCCGCCCGGCCCCTGCACCGATCCCACAATCGCGCCGAGCCCCACTCCCATGGAGACCAGAAACAGGACCGGCTCGAAGAAACCGGAGAGCATCACCAGCCAGTTGGTGCTCCTCGTGGCCAGGAGCCCACGCGAAATCACGGCCTTGGCGTTGCGCGAGTACAACGGCCCGAACGTCCTGTTGCGGGCCGCCTCCGCGGCGCCCTTGACGGACGCTCCGGCGCTCATCGCCCCATCCTCAACGCGAACTGCCGCCTCGTCAGGAACCAGCCCGCCACCGCAAGGCCCACCAGCACCAGGACGTGAAGGACGGTCAGCAGCGGCGGTTCCTGGTAGCCGTACGTAAAGACGCGTCCCAGCTCGGTCCCGTGCCAGATCGGCGAGATCCACCCGATCCACCGCACCGCCAGCGGCAGGGTGTCCAGCGGAAAGAAGGTCCCGGAGAACAGGAAGAGCGGCATCACAATGAAGCGCATCACCAGGGCGAACTGGCCCTTGTCCTCGGTTATCGACGCCGAATAGGCCATCAGCGGCAAACCAAAGGAGAGCGCGGCCAGCGTGGCGACCAGGATGGCCACCCATCCCCATCCGCCCGGTGCCGCGCCGAACAGGGCAACCGCAGCAAAATAGATGGCAGACTGCAACAGGAACCGCAGGGTGACCGCCATGATGTGGCCCGCCGCGATCTGCTGTGGCGTCAGCGGCGAGGCGTGCGGGCCGTAGTAGGTCCGCCGCCACTTGAAGCCGCCCATCACCGGGAACGTGAATTCGTTGGCTGCCGTCATCACGGCCGCGGAGACCAGCAGGGCGGGCGCCACAAACGTTACATACCCCACTCCCCCGAAGGCTCCGGCACCCTGCGCGTCCACGAGGGTGGCCAGGCCAACGCCCATCGCGAACAGGTAAGCCACGGGGTGGCCCACGCTGTACATCAGCAGGGACCAGCTGTAGCCCTTCATCACCCGGAGGACATGCTCCATGTAGTAGAAGGCACCCCAGCGGCGCGCCTTCGCCGCGGCCACTCCAGGGCTGTGCGCCGATGGAAGGGCATGGTGGGCCGCGCCCGTCAACGTCTCGTCAGTCAACGAGGCTCCTGCCTGTCAGCCGCAGGAAGACGTCCTCGAGCGAGGACCTGCGGACCAGCGATGTCAGCGGCCTCAGGCCGCGGGACGCTACCTGCTCAAGGGCGGACTCGCCGTCGTGCGCGTAAATGAGCACCCGGTCCGGCAGCACCTCAAGCCGATCCCCGATGCCGTCCAGCTCGGCGGCGATGGTGGTGTTCCGCTCGGAGCCGAAACGCAGCTCCACCACCTCACGGGTGGAGTGGCCGCGGATGAGCTGCGCCGGCGACCCCTCGGCCATGATGCGGCCCTTGTCCACCACGATCAGCCGGTCGCAGAGCTGCTCCGCCTCATCCATGTAGTGGGTGGTGAGGATCAGCGTGACGCCTTGCTCCTTGAGCCGGAACAGCCGGTCCCAGAGAATGTGCCGGGCCTGCGGGTCCAGGCCGGTGGTGGGTTCATCCAGCAGCAGGATCTGCGGCTCGTTGATCAGCGAGCGGGCGATTGTCAGGCGCCGCTTCATGCCGCCGGACAGGGCGTCCACCTTGGATTTGGCTTTGTCGGTCAGCTGCGCGAACTCGAGCAGTTCATCGGCCTTCGGTTTCAGGTAGCTCATGGGCAGGCCGAAATACCGTCCGTAGACCAGGAGGTTGTCACGGACCCGCAGTTCCTCGTCCAGGTTGTCCTGCTGCGGCAACACACCCAGGTGTGCGCGGACTTCCGGCCCGTGCACGTCCGGGTCAAGGCCCATGATCTCAAGGCTGCCGGAGGTGCGGCTGGTGACGCCGCCGATCATTTTCATGGTGGTGGACTTGCCGGCTCCATTGGGTCCGAGCAGGCCGAAGGACTCGCCCGCCGGGACGCTGAAGGAGATGGCGTCCACGGCGGCCACGTCGCCGTACTTTTTGGTGAGGTTTTCGGCGGTGATGACCGTGCGGGGCGTCTTCCGCCCGCCCGCCCGGGCTGTGGAGGGCAGGATGGCTTCGTTGTGCACCCTCCGCAGACTAGTTCAGCCCTCTGCTAAACGGTAGTGCCGTCCGCTTTAACACAAGCGTGTTAAGTCTCGACGGCGGCAGGCTCCTCCGCTGGGGAAGGCGCCTGCCGCCGTCGTACTCGCCTGATAGCGCCTCTAGGCAATGCCTGCCTTGCGCTCGGCGGCTTCGACCACGTTGGTCATCAGCAGCGCCACGGTCATCGGACCGACGCCGCCAGGGTTCGGCGAGATCCAGCCGGCTACCTCGGCGGCGGCAGGATCGATGTCGCCGTGGACCTTGCTCTTGCCCGTCTCGGGGTCGGTCTCCCGGGTGACACCAACGTCCAGCACGGCAGCACCGGGCTTCACGTCTGATGCCTTGACGATGTGCTTGGCACCGGCCGCGCCCACGATCACGTCCGCCTGGCGCAGCAGCTCGGACATGTTGGTGGTGCCGGTGTGGGTCAGCGTCACCGTGGCGTTGATTTCGCGCCGGGTCAGCAGCAGCCCGATGGACCGGCCGATCGTCACACCACGGCCCACCACCACCACGTGCTTGCCCTTGAGGTCGTAGCCGTTGCGCAGGAGCAACTCGATGACACCGCGGGGTGTGCACGGCAGCGGCGAGGTGATCTTGCCGTTGACGTTGAGTACCAGCCGGCCGAGGTTGGTGGGGTGCAGGCCGTCTGCGTCCTTGTCGGGGTCGATCCGTTCAAGGATGGCGTCGGTGTCCAGGTGTTTGGGGAGCGGCAGCTGCACGATGTACCCGTGGCAGGTGGGGTCCGCATTGAGTTCGTCAATGAGGGCCTCAACCTGCTCCTGGGTGGCGTCGCCGGGAAGCTCGCGCTGGATGGAATTCATCCCGATCTCCACCGACTGCTTGTGCTTCATGGACACATACAGCTGGGAGGCCGGGTCCGCGCCCACCAGCACCGTGGCGATGCCGGGGGTGACGCCGCGTGCTTTGAGGGCTGCGACGCGTTCGCTGAGCTCGGACTTGATGGCGGCAGCTGCTGCCCTGCCGTCGAGGATCCGGGCAGTTTTGGTGTCAGTCATGGATCACCACTGCTCGTGCGTCGGGTACAGCGGGAAGTCGGCGGCGAGCTTGTCCACGCGGGCCTGCAGGGCCTCCACGTCGGCGCTGGTGCCGGCCTTCAGCGCGGTGGCGATGATCTCGGCCACCTCGGTGAACTGGGCGGCACCGAAGCCGCGGGTGGCAAGGGCCGGGGTGCCGATGCGCAGGCCGGAGGTGACCATCGGCGGGCGGGGGTCGAACGGCACGGCGTTGCGGTTGACGGTGATGCCCACGGAGTGCAGGAGGTCTTCCGCCTGCTGCCCGTCCAGCTGCGAGTTGCGCAGGTCAACAAGGACCAGGTGCACATCGGTGCCGCCGGTCAGGACGGAGACGCCGGCTTCGGCGACGTCGGCCTGGTTGAGGCGGTCGGCGATGATCTTGGCGCCTTCCAGGACGCGCTCCTGGCGCTCCTTGAATTCCTCGGTGCCGGCGATCTTGAAGGCCACTGCCTTGGCTGCGATGACGTGCATGAGCGGGCCGCCCTGCTGGCCGGGGAAGACGTTGGAGTTCAGCTTCTTGGCCCACTCCTGCTTGGCCAGGATCACACCGGAGCGCGGACCCGCGAGGGTCTTGTGCACGGTGGAGGTGACGACGTCGGAGTGCGGCACCGGGCTCGGGTGCAGGCCGGCGGCAACCAGGCCGGCGAAGTGTGCCATGTCGGTCCAGAGCAGTGCGCCCACCTCATCGGCGATGGAGCGGAAGGCGGCGAAGTCCAGGTGGCGCGGGTAGGCGGACCAACCGGCGATGATGACCTGCGGCTTTTCGGCGATGGCCTGCTCGCGGAGCTTGTCCATGTCGATGCGGAAGTTGTCTTCCTCCACCTGGTAGGCAGCCACGTTGTAGAGCTTGCCGGAGAAGTTCAGCTTCATGCCGTGCGTCAGGTGGCCGCCGTGGGCCAGGGACAGGCCCAGGATCTTGTCGCCCGGGGTAATCATGGCGGACAGTGCAGCGGCGTTGGCCTGGGCACCGGAGTGCGGCTGGACGTTGGCGTACTCGGCGCCGAAGAGTGCCTTGACCCTGTCGATGGCCAGCTGCTCGGCAACGTCAACATATTCGCAACCGCCGTAGTAGCGGCGGCCCGGGTAACCCTCAGCGTACTTGTTGGTGAGGACTGAGCCCTGGGCCTCCATCACGGCGCGGGGGGCGAAGTTTTCGGAAGCAATCATTTCCAGGGTGCCGCGCTGGCGGCCGAGCTCCTGGTCCAGGACTGCTGCGATTTCGGGGTCGAGCTCAGCCAGCGGCTGATTGCTGACGGCGGTGGTTGAAGTGGCTGTAGTAGTCACGAAAAACTCCTGGCTAGGGATACGGGCACTGCTTAGGTCAGGCTACCGGCTGGCGCGCTTGCACACTGCCTTGTGACAGGCGTGAAAGCGCGGGTATGGCGCTGCAGTACTGACGCAGGTGCAGCCCCAATTCCGGCAAGACATGACCCTCGGCCCAGGCGTACGATCCGTGGTCTTCGTGATTGCCGCTCCCTGGTGGTTAGCCACCCAACGCCAGTTGCGACCTCCCCAGCGTACCAAATCCGGCCCGTCCTGCGCGGGTAGGCTTGTACGCGTGAGTGAAGAGCAGCTGAACCAAGCGTACGTAGTAACCCTGTCCTGCCCGGACCGCCCGGGAATCGTCCATGCGGTGGCCGGCGCCCTGCTGGTGGCGGGGTGCAATATTACGGATTCGCAGCAGTACGGCAGTCCCGCCACGGGCAACTTCTTTATGCGCGTGGAAGTAACGACGCCGGCCCCCGCCCCAGAGCTTCGGGCCGCCCTGGAGCCCGTGGCCGGCGCCTTCGGTATGCAGTGGAGCCTCAACGCTGTGGGCCAGAAGGTCCGCACCCTGGTGATGGCCAGCACGTCCGCACACTGCCTCAACGACCTGCTGTTCCAGCAGCGCTCCGGCACCCTCCCCATTGAGATCCCCGCCATTGTGTCCAACCACCAGGACCTTGCCGGGCTGGCTGAGTTCTACGGCATCCCGTTCCACCACATCCCGGTCACCCGGGACACCAAGGTCCAGGCCGAGGACAAGCTCCGCGCCCTCATCGCCGAGCACGATATCGAACTGACGGTCCTGGCCCGGTACATGCAGATCCTCTCCGACGAGCTCTGCACCGATCTCACCGGCAAGGCCATCAACATCCACCACTCGTTCCTGCCGTCCTTCAAGGGCGCCAAGCCGTACCACCAGGCCCACGCGCGCGGCGTGAAGCTGATCGGCGCCACTGCCCACTACGTGACGGCGGCGTTGGACGAGGGCCCCATCATCGAGCAGGAAGTCATCCGCGTTGACCATGCCCGCACGCCGGAGCAGTTTGTCCAGATGGGCAGGGACGTGGAAGGCCGCACGCTGGTCCAGGCGGTGCAGTGGCACGCGGAGCACCGGGTGCTGCTCGACGGCAACCGGACAGTCGTCTTTAACTAGGTGCAGCCACCCTCCCCCGGAGACGCAATGGAAGCGGAAGCGGACCACGGCGAGCGGCGACTTGCCGACTTCTACAACGGCCGCGCCGCGTCCGGGGCCGACCACCCGCCGTCGCACCAGCGGGTGGAACAGCGCGAACGTTTCGTTGCCCTCCTGAAGCACGAGGGGCGCCACGCGATCCTGGAGGTAGGGACAGGAACCGGCCAGGACGGGCTGCAATTTGTGCAGGCCGGGATCCATTACACGGGCGTGGACATCGCCGAAGGCCAGGTCCGGTGGGCGCGTAGCCGAGGGCTCGACGTCTCTGTGGCCAGTGCGCGCCGGCTGCCCTTCCCGGACAGCTCGTTCCCGGCAATGTGGTCGATGAGCACGCTGCTGCACGTTCCGGCCCGGGATATCGATGCGGTGCTGGCGGAGCTGGCCCGCGTGGCCGCTCCCGGCGCGCCGATCGCCGTCGGGCTCTGGTCCGGGGACGATGAAGAGGTCCTGAACCCCGAGGACGACGTCGAACCCCGCTTCTTCAGCAGGCGCAGCGATGCCACGGTCCGCGAGGTCTTTGGCCGCCATGGCACCGTCGAGGAGTTTGTGACGTGGCCGGAGGGAAGCGGCGCCGAGTCCGGGCCCGGCGCGGGACTCTGGAACCAGCATTACCAGTTCCTGATCCTGCGCACCCCTGGCCCCAAGTAGGGATGTCCTAGGCTTGGGCCATGGCTCCTCTTTACCCTTTCGCCGGCAACACCCCGGCCGTCCACGACTCCGCTTTTGTTGCCCCCACGGCATCGATCATTGGCAACGCCACCCTCGCCGCAGACGCCAGCGCGTTCTACGGCGTCTCGGTCCGGGCCGATACTGCCGCCATCTCCGTAGGCGCCGGCAGCAACCTGCAGGACAACGTGGTGCTGCACGCGGACCCCGGCTTTCCCTGCACCGTGGGCGAGCGCGTCAGCGTGGGGCACGCCGCCGTCGTGCACGGCTGCACTGTGGAGGACGACTGCCTGATCGGCATGGGCGCGACAGTACTTAACGGCGCGGTGATCGGCGCCGGCTCGCTTGTGGCGGCCGGCGCCGTAGTGCTCGAAGGCACGGTGGTCCCGCCCCGCTCGCTCGTGGCTGGGGTCCCAGGCAAAGTGCGCCGCGAACTCACCGATGAGGAGTACGACGGCGTCCGGGCCAACGCGGCGCGCTACGTCGAGCTGGCCGCAGCGCACCGGCAGATGCACCTCTAATCGAGGCTGATTGGCCCGATCTCGTCCAGCAGTTCGCCGGGTCCGGGGTTGGAAGGAGCCGAGGCGCCGCCGAGGTGGTTCAGGACTCCCCACACGGCGTTCAGGCCCGTGGTGACGGCGCCTTCCGCCCAGCCGGCCGTGAACGAAACGTCGTCCCCGGCCAGGAAGATGCCGCGCTGTGATTCGGGCAGCTTGTCCTGCTTGAAGTGCGTGAACAGCCGCTGCTGGTACCGGTAGTGGCCGGGGAGGTTGGCCTTGAAGGCGCCCATGAAGTTGGGGTCGGCTTCCCAGGAGACGGTGATGGGCTGGCCCACGATGTGGCCGGCGATGTCCACGCCGGGGTAGATCTGCTCGAGTGAGTGCAGCATGAGTTCAACGCGCTCGTCGGCATCAAGCGCCAGCCACTTCAACGCGTCGTCGTTCCAGGTGTAGGAGAGCAGGATGACGGCGGGCTGGTCCGGACCGTTGTCCAGCAGGTACGTGGCCCGGTTGAGGCGGTCCGTAAGGGTCATCGACAGGACCTCGTTGCCGGTGTCCGGGTCGATGTCCTTCCAGAACGGCCGGTCCACCATCACAAACGTTTTGGAGGACTGCATGTAGTGCGAGCGCTCGATAGCGGTCCAGAGCTCAGCCGGGAAAAGGGCTTCCTCCGTGTGGATCCGGGTGGACAGGAGCCAGGACTGGCAGGTGGTCACCACCGCTGGGTAGCTGGCCTCACGGCCCCAGCGTTCGCGGATCCGCAGGTTTCCGTCCGGGTCGCGGCTGATCCTGCCCACAGCACCGCGGGGCGAGCCGGAGTGCAGTGAGGACAGGGAGGTTCCTTCCGGCCAGTGTGCCATGTTCGACGGCGCGTGCTGCCAGAGTGCCTCGGGCAGGCGTTGCGCTCCCCCGCTGATGAGCCGGTGCTGGTCATCGGCGTCCGTGTACACCACGCGCAGGATTTCCAGGATGGAGTTGGGGAAATCAGTGTCCCAGCCGCCGGTGCCGAAGCCCACCTGGCCAAAGGCCTCCCGGTGTGCGAACCCTGCCTTCTTGAAGGAGTCGCTGGCGGCGATGAAGCCGTAGAACGTCTGCTCGTCCATCAGCGGCAGCAGTTCGTTCCACAGTTCTTTAATCCGGCCGGTATCCCTGGCCCGGATGGCCTGCTGCATCTCGGCGAACTTGGCCCCGTCATTGACCGCAGATTTCCAGGCGTCCGCCACTTCGCGGAAAAACGGCGGGAGGTCGCTGGGCTTTTCTGCGTAGTGCTTCTGGCCCGCCAGCTCAATGACCGTGCTGGATGTTGCCGGCGAGAGCGGGTTGGGAAACTCCTCGGTCTCCAGGCCCAGCAGGTCTACGTAGTGGTAAAACGCCTTGCCGGATTCCGGGAACCGCATGCCGCCAAGGTCTGCCACCACCCCGGGCGCCGCAGGGAACGAGGCAGTGCGCAGGCGCCCGCCGATGCGGTCGGCTTCGTACACCACCGGCCGCAGACCCAGCTTCATCAGCTCATAGGCAGTGACCAGCCCTGAAAGTCCTGCTCCAATGACGGCCACCTCAGTACCCAGCAGGTCGGCCGGGACGGACCCCAAACCATCCGGATGCGCCAGGTAGTGGTCATAGCTGAACGGGAAGTCCGGGTTCAGCATGGTGATGGGACCCGCGGCGGTTCCCCCGGCAGCTGCAGCCGCGGCCGGGGCGGCTGAGGTGCTGGACGGGTCGGAGGCCGGCAGTTCGGTGGCGATGGTCATGGAAGTTCTGCCTTCGTCGGTTCGGGGTTTTGCTGGGTTGAAAGGTTCGGTCCGGACAGCTCGCGGTATTCTTCGTTGCTCAGTGCCGCCACCTTGGAGTTGCGGCGCCCGTAGCCAAAGTACGCCGCCACGCCCACCAGCATCCAGAGGGCGAAGACCACCCAGGTGTCAGCGCCGAGGTTGGCCATCAGGTAGGCGCACATCGCGGCGCCCAGGATGGGTGTCAACGGAAAGAACGGCACGCGGAAGGTGCGCTCCAGTTCGGGTCGGGTGCGGCGGAGGTAGATCACGGCGAGGTTCACGAGGGCGAAAGCGAAGAGGGTGCCAATGCTGGTGGCGTCCGCGAGGGCGCCCAGCGGTACCAGTCCGGCGGTGAGGGCGACGGCGGTTCCCACCAGGAGCGTGCCGGCCACGGGGGTGCCGGTGCGCCGCGAAACGCGGCCAAAGACCTGGGGAATGAGCCCGTCGCGGGCCATGGACAGCAGGATGCGGGTCTGCCCGTAGAGGACTGTGAGCACGATGCTGGCGATGGCGAGCACGGCGCCCACCGCGAAGACCAGGGCAATCCACGGCTGGCCGGTGGTTTCCTCAAGGATCTTCACGAGGGCCGCCTCTGTCCCGTCGAACCAGCCCCAGGGCCGGGCCCCGATGGCGGCAACGGCAACCAGGACATAAATGGTGGTGACGATGATCATCGACAGCATGATGGCCCGGGGCAGGTCACGCTTCGGGTTGCGGGCTTCTTCACCTGCCGTGGAGGCTGCGTCGAAGCCGATGTAGGAGAAGAACACCCGGGAGGCGGCAGCCGAGACACCGGCGGCACCCATGGGCAGCAGCGGTTCGAAGTTCCCGGCGTTGAAGGCGGTGAAGGCCACGGCGCAGAAGAACAGCAGGATGCCCACCTTCACCACCACGATCGAGGTGTTGATCCAGGCGCTTTCTTTGGCGCCGCGGACCAGGAGGATGGTGGCGAGCACCACGATGACCATGGCTGGGATGTTGACCAGCCCGCCGTCACCGGGCGGCTGGGACACGGCGTCGGGAAGCACGGCCCCGAATACCGCGAGGGCCTCGTTCACGTACTGCCCCGCGCCCACGGCAACTGCAGCCACGGACACCGCATACTCGAGCACCAGGCACCAGCCGCAGATCCATGCCATTCCTTCGCCCATGGTGGCGTACGTGTAGGAGTAGCTGGAACCGGCAACGGGCACCAGCCCAGCCATCTCGGCGTAGGACACGGCGGACAGGAGGGCGGCCAGGCCGGCGATCGCGAAGGAGATCCAGATGGCCGGTCCGGCCAGGGGGACGGATTCGCCCAGGATCACCAGGATGCCCGTGCCCAGGGTGGCGCCCACGGAGATCATGGTGAGTTGGAGGACCCCGAAGCTGCGGACCAGGCGGGGGCCGTCACCGGCGCTTTCCGCCTCGCTGACCATCTGCCCGATAGGTTTGCGGCGCAGGAGCTGGGCGCCCAGAGCGGGACGGGCGGCCGGCCCGGCCGGGGGCCGGCCGGAGAGTGTAGGCACAGTCATCGTTGACGTCCGTTCTTTTTCGTTGGCTGCTGAACTGGTTTCCCCTCATTCACAGTAGGGCTGTGAGCCGCATCTCAGGCGGTGCAAAGTGCCCTATAGTGATCATCCATGAGACGTAATGCACCAGCCATGGACGGCAGCCCGGATCAGCTGGACGCTGTCACGCTGGGCCAGTTCCTCGATGCGCTTCCACCGGAAGTGGCAGTGGTCCACGATGCCGGCAACCGCCACGTGCCGTTGCGCTGGGTGGAGCCGAGCGAGCTGGAAGACCCCACCCCGTACCTGCTCGACGGTGAATTTGTCCTCACCGCGGGCCTGCCGTTCCGCGGTGAAGGGAACGGGGAAAGCGGCGGAGGCAGGGACATCCGCAATTCCACGTCACGGGCGCAGGAGTATGTCCGCCGGCTCGTTGACGCCGGGGTGGCCGCGCTGGGCTTCGGCCTGCAGCCGTATTACGACGGCGTTCCGGACCACGTGCTGGCCGCTTGCCGGCAGCACGGACTCACCCTGGTGGAGGTCCCGGCCAGCGTCCCGTTCGCCGCCCTCGGACTGGAGTTCTCGAAACTGCTGGAGTCGGGAAACGTGCGGGTTTTCCGGCAGCTCGCGGAGACCAACCGGCACCTGATGCGGGCCGTCCTCTCTGCCCGGCCCGAGCATGAACTGCTGGCGGCACTGACCCAGCGCGTGCCCGTGTGGGCAGTCTTGTTTGGCGCGGACGGCCGGGCACGTGCCCGGGCGGGTGCCGCCGTCGAACCTTCCCAACTTCAGCCCCTTCTCAAGAAGCTCATGACCGGAAGCGGACCCCGGGTGGAAACAGAAGCGTTTGATGCCCCCGGCTCGGCGCTGGTGTTCGGCCATCCCCTCAGGAGCAACAAGGACGCAACCCTGGGCAGCCTCGTCCTCGGCGCCGACAAGCCGCTGACCCCGGCCCAGAACAGCGTGGTTTCGTCCGTCGTCGGGCTCCTGGAACTGCTGGTCCGCCAGCGCACCAGCGGGTCACTGGCCCCGAGCCAGCTCGCCACCGCACTGCTGCTGCACCCCGAGACACTTGCCGGGGGCAACACGCGGCAGCTGAACGGGCTGAAGGATCTGTTGGCGCAAAGCGTGGCGGGAACGCGCTCCGGCCAGGTGCGCGTGGTGCAGGGAATGCGGACAGCGGACGCCCCCGCAGCGGACGACGGGCCGGTCCGGGAGCTGCTGCAGTGGCGGCGGCTGTTCGACAGCAAGATGGTGGAACTGACCGACTACGGCTTCGCGGCCGTGACGCGGCTGAAGGTGGATGACCAACTGGTTGAAGAGGTGGAACAGCTTGGGTGGCGCCTGGTGGTGGGTGAGCCGGTGGAGCTGTCCGGCCTGCCGGCGGCCTACCGCCGCACCTCCTCATTGCGGCCCCGGGTGGCGGCGACGGGCAAAAGCGCCCGCGTCGAGGAGGTGACCTGGTCCGTCACAGGGCTGCTCGGCCGGGAAGCCGGCACCATGCTGGCGGCCAGGCTCCTGGCGCCGGTGCTGGAGTTGGAGCCGGAACGCCGCGACGGACAGCTCCGCGTCCTGAAATGCTGGTTGGCTGCGAACGGAAGCTGGGACGCCACGGCTAAGGAGCTGGGTTTGCACCGCAACAGCGTCCGCCGCCAGGTCAACGCCATTGCCGAACTGCTGGATCTGGACTTAGGCCTGGCCCAGTCCCGTGCGGAGCTGTGGATTGCCCTGCAGTACGACGAGGTCCTGCTGGCCGGGAACGCTCAGGAATCCCAGGACCGGTAGAGGTCCGGCCGGCGTTCGGCGAGGTAGGGCACGTCACTCCGGGCCCGGGCAGCAGCGTCTTTGTCCACCTTTGCGTAAATGAGCTGAGCTTCTTCCCCCGCTGCTGCCAGCAGTGAGCCGTCGGGGCCGGCGATGACACTGCCACCCAGGAATCTGCATCCCTCTTCCACGCCGGAATGGTTGGCGTAGGCAATGGTCAGTTGGCTTTCCAGCGCCCGGGCACGCAGCAGCACCTGCGGGACGTCGTCGTACCCGTGGGCCAGCGCAGTGGGAACCAGGAGCAGTTCGGCACCCGCCACTGCAGCGGCCCGGACCGACTCCGGGAATTCGACGTCGTAGCAGATCACCATGGAGGTGGGGATGCCATTAAGACTGACGACGGCGGGAGGCTGGGCGGCGGGACCGAAAGCAGCCCGTTCCTCGGGGCCGAAGAGGTGGACCTTGTCATAAGTGAGCAGGTTGGTGCCCTCGGAATCAAGGAGGGTTGCACTGATGTGCCACTCCCCCTGCCCGGTAACCCGGGGAAGGCTGTACACCAGGCCAATCCTGTGACGCCGGGCGATGCCGGCGAGCTTCGAGTGAAGCTCCGGCAGTCCAGCCGGGTCCACTTCTGCCCGCACGCGGCGGGGAGCATAACCTGTGGGAAAGAGTTCGGGCGTCAACAGGATTTCTGCTCCTGCAGCGGCAGCCGCTTCCGCGGCCGCATCGATGGCGGCACAGTTGGCTTCCGCATCCATCACATCAGCGCTTGCCTGCAGGAGTGCCAGCAACACCGCAGCCACCTTCCCTCGTTGGAGCAGCCTGTCCGTTGAAGGCCTGACACCAGACTAACCAGTGCCTGGGAGCTCTTCCTGGGGCCATTTGCACCGCTTGGCCCCTTTTCCGGGACAGATCATCCCGGCATGCGCGCTGTGGCGGAAGCGCTTCATTGCGTTAACTTCTTGACTACAACGGGCCGAATGGGGCAATCTTCTAAGCATGCCCGCAACTACGCGCTCAACGAGGAGCAAGCCAAAAAACCCCGGCTCCCAGTCGGCCCTGAGGCAACTGAACCAGCAACGCATCATCGAGACGCTGATGGCGGGCCCTTCCACGCAGGCAGAACTGGCCCGGCAGACCGGCCTATCCACCGCAACGGTTTCCAACATCGTCAAAATCATGCTCGATTCCGGCTTGGCATCCACCGAACCCATCACCAGTTCGGGCCGCCGGGCGCTCAATGTCCGGCTCAACAGCAACGGTGCCGTGGCCGTGGGAATCGACTTCGGCCGCAGGCACCTGCGGGTGGTCCTGGCTTCGCTGAGCTACCACGTCATCGCCGAGGAATCCGTCGCCCTGCCGCTCGGACATCAGGCCGAGGAAGGCATCCAGGCGGCAGAGGTCCTGCTCGGGAAACTGCTGCGTGACAGCGGCATTGCACGCTCTGCGGTGGTGGGTGCCGGCGTCGGAATCCCCGGCCCCATAGACCGGCGCACCGGTACCGTGGCGCAAGGGGCCATCCTGCCCGAGTGGGTGGGAATCAACATCCTCCAGCACCTGGAGGACAGGCTCAAAATCCCCGTGTTTATTGACAACGACGCCAATCTTGGGGCCTGGTCAGAGGTGACCTGGGGCCAGCATACCGGAGTCAGCAACCTGCTGTTTTTGAAGATCGGATCCGGCATCGGAGCCGGCCTCATCCTCAACGGCGCACCCTACTACGGCAATGTGGGAATCACTGGCGAAATTGGCCATGCCACCATCCACGAGCAGGGCCTGGTGTGCCGCTGCGGAAACCGCGGCTGCCTTGAAACAATCGCATCAACCACAACCATGATCGAACTCTTGAGCCGCGGCGAAGACCGGCCATTGACGCCTGCCGACATCGTCCGGAAGGCCTTGGCACGTGACTCCGCGACACTCCGGGTGCTGGACGATGCGGGCCTTGCCGTCGGCCGAGCGCTGGGCAATGTCGCGAACCTGATCAACCCGGAGGTGATCGTGGTTGGCGGGCCGCTGGCGGGCCTCGGCCACCTTCTCCTGGATCCCATCAAGAGGGGGCTGGTGCGGCACGCCGTCCCCGTTATCGGCGAGACCACCACCATCACCATGTCATCTCTCGGTGACCGGGCCGAGGCACTGGGCGCGGCCGCTTTGGTGTTCCAGCATGCCGGAATCCGCAAAACCTAGACCGTTTCGTTACCCCCGATATGCGTTAAAGACTTGACGACAACGGGCGTGATCCAGTTTACTTTTTCATCAGACGGCCCTGCGCTTTGCCGGCCGGACAAAGAAGTCATTGCATTGGAGGGTTAGGGCAATATGACGTCCCAGACCACGCAGACGGACCCGATCATCCTGGAGATGCGGTCCATCACCAAGGAATTCCCCGGCGTTAAAGCGTTGGATAATGTCAGCCTGCGCGTCAAGGCCGGCGAGATCCACGCCATCTGCGGCGAGAACGGCGCCGGCAAGTCCACCCTGATGAAGGTTCTCTCGGGTGTGTACCCCTACGGCAGTTACGACGGCGACATCGTCTACCAGGGGCAGATCCAGCAATTCAGGGATATCCGGGCCAGCGAACACGCCGGTATTGTGATCATCCACCAGGAACTGGCGCTGATCCCGGAGCTCTCCATCATGGAGAACATCTTCCTGGGCAACGAGCCCACCAAGCGCGGGGTCATTGACTGGGCCGAAGCCCGGCTGCGTTCCCTGGACCTGCTGGCCCGCGTGGGCCTGCGGGACGATCCGGACACGCCTATCAAGGAAATCGGCGTGGGCAAGCAGCAGCTGGTGGAAATCGCCAAAGCACTGAACAAATCCGTGAAGATCCTCATCCTCGATGAACCCACGGCCGCCCTGAACGAATCCGATTCCCAGCACCTGCTGGACCTGATGCTCGGCCTGAAGGCCAAGGGCATCACGTCCATCATCATTTCCCACAAGCTCAACGAGATCGAGCAGATCGCGGACTCCATCACCATCATCCGAGACGGCAAGTCCATTGAGACCCTGGACGTCAAAGCCGACGGCGTGGACGAGGACCGCATCATCAAGGGCATGGTGGGCCGGACGCTGGAATCCCGGTTCCCGGACCACACACCGAAAATCGGCGAGGTCTTCTTCGAGGTCAAGAACTGGACTGTGGGGCATCCGCAGGTCCAGGACCGGCTGGTGTGCAAGAACTCCAGCTTCTTTGTCCGCCGCGGAGAGATAGTGGGCTTCGCAGGGCTGATGGGCGCCGGTCGTACCGAGCTGGCCCGGTCCGTGTTCGGCCGGTCCTATGGCCGTTTCATCGACGGGCATATCTATAAGGACGGCAAGGAAGTTGTCCTTAAGAACGTCCGCCATGCCATCGACGCCGGCCTGGGCTACGTCACCGAGGACCGCAAATCCCTGGGGTTGAACCTGCTGGACGACATCAAGACCACCACCGTGGCAGCCAACCTGCGGAAGATCAGCCGTAACTACGTCGTGGATCCGAACCAGGAGTTCACGGTGGCGGAGCAGTACCGCAAGTCGCTGCGCACCAAGACCCCGTCCGTTGAGGAAGGCGTCGCCAAACTTTCGGGCGGGAACCAGCAAAAGGTGGTCCTGTCGAAGTGGATGTTCACCGACCCCGACCTGCTGATCCTGGATGAACCCACCCGCGGCATTGACGTTGGTGCCAAGTACGAGATCTACGGCATCATCCAGCAGCTGGCCAACCAAGGCAAGGGAGTGATCGTTATTTCCTCGGAGCTCCCCGAACTCCTGGGCCTGTCCGACCGTATCTACACGATCTTCGAAGGCGCCATCACCGGTGTCCTGACCAAAGAAGAGGCCAGCCAGGAAAGCCTGATGAAACTGATGACCTCCGCCCGCAAAGCCGAAGCCGCCTGACCCTCTGGATCTCCCAGAACCTTCCGGACACAAGGACTGAACAATGAACGCCCTCAAGAAGCTATTTGGCGGAAATACCCGCCAATTCGGCATGATCTTTGCCCTGGTGGCCCTGATCGTCTTCTTCCAGATCGCCACCAGCGGCCGGACCCTCACCCCCGGCAACGTCATCAACCTCTTCAACGGCAACTCCTACATCCTGATCCTGGCCATCGGGATGGTCCTGGTCATCATTGCCGGTCACATCGACCTCTCAGTCGGTTCTGTGGCAGCCTTCGTGGGCGTCACGGTAGCCCTGGCCATCCGCGACTGGGGAATCCCCTGGTATGCCGGCGTGCTCCTGGGCCTGGTGCTCGGTGCGGTGATCGGCGCGTGGCAAGGCTGGTGGACAGCGTATGTGGGGATTCCCGCCTTCATTGTCACCCTGGCCGGCATGCTGCTGTTCCGCGGCTTCAACCAGTTCGTCGGCAAATCCAATACCATCCCGGTACCCAATGACTTCCAGTACCTCGGATCCGGCTACCTCCCTGAGGTTGGGCCCAACACCGGCTTCAACAACCTCACCCTGCTGCTGGGCATCGCCGCCGCAGCGTTCGTGGTGTGGGGCGAACTCCGCTCCCGGGCCCGCGCCAAGGCACTTGGTGCCGAGGTACCGGAAATGTGGGTCACCGCACTCAAGCTGGTCCTGATCTGTGGTGCCATCCTCTACGCCACGTACCTCTTCGCCACCGGCAGGCCGGGCACCTCGTTCCCGATCCCCGGGCTCATCTTGGCCGTCCTGGTGTTGGTTTACGGCTTCATCGCCTCCCGCACCATCCTCGGCCGGCACGTCTACGCAGTCGGCGGCAACCGCCACGCGGCCGAACTCTCCGGTGTCCAGTCCAAGAAGGTCAACTTCCTGGTCATGATGAACATGTCCATCCTGGCCGGCCTGGCCGGCATGATCTTCGTTGGCCGTTCCACAGCATCGGGCCCGTTCGACGGCGTGGGCTGGGAACTTGACGCCATCGCCGCAGTATTTATCGGCGGCGCCGCAGTCACCGGCGGCGTGGGCACCGTGGTCGGGTCCATCATCGGTGGCCTGGTGATGGCTGTGTTGAACAACGGCCTTCAACTTCTCGGCATTGGCGCCGACCTCACTCAAATCATCAAGGGCCTGGTGCTCCTGATCGCCGTCGCCTTCGACGTCTACAACAAGAGCCAGGGAAAGAGGTCCATCATCGGCCTGCTGACCCAGAACTTCAACCGCCCCTCCGGCGGCGGACCCAGCAACCCGCTCCAGCCCGACGAGACCACCTCCACCAAGGAAGCGATCGCCAGGGAAGCCTGAGCCTTGCAGCCTGAATAGCGGTACACCACCACAAAGAAAGAGAACCAACAATGAGAATGTTTGGCAAAGCAGGAAAGGCCGCAGCGGTTGCTGCCATCGCAGCGCTGACGCTGACGGGCTGCGGCCGCTCCGAGCCCAGCACGGGCGGCGGGACCGAAGGCGCCGGTGGCTTCGAGAAGGACGCCTCCATCGGTGTCTCACTTCCCCAGAAGACGAGTGAAAACTGGGTCCTCTCCGAAAAGCTGTTCAATGACGGCCTCAGTGAAGCAGGATTCAAGGGTGACGTCCAGTTCGCCAACGGAGGCGTTTCCGAGCAGCAGAACCAGATCAGCACCATGGTCACCAAGGGCGCCAAGGTCATCATTGTCGGCGCCATCGACGGCTCGCAGCTGGGCACCCAGCTCAAGCAAGCCAAGGATGCAGGCGCCACCATCATCGCCTACGACCGCCTGCTGCTGAACACCGAGAACGTGGACTACTACGTGGCCTACGACAACTTCAAGGTGGGCGTCCTTCAGGGCCAGGCGCTGCTGGAAGGCATGAAGGCCAAGAAGCCGTCCGGCCCGTACAACATCGAACTGTTCGCCGGCTCCCCCGACGATGCCAACGCAAAGGTCTTCTTCGACGGCGCCATGAGCGTCCTGAAGCCGAAGATCGACGACGGAACACTGAAGGTCGTGTCCGGGCAGAACTCCTTCCAGCAGGCCGTGACACAAGGCTGGAGGGACGCAGAAGCACAGAAGCGGATGGAAACCCTTCTCAGTGGCAGTTACACCAGCGCCAACGTCGACGGCGTGCTCTCACCCAATGACAACCTGGCGCGAGCTGTTCTGAGGGCGGTCAAGGCCGCCGGCAAGCCGCTTCCGGTGGTCACCGGTCAGGACTCCGAAGTTGAGTCCGTCAAGTCGATCCTGGCTGGCGAGCAGTACTCCACCATCAACAAGGACACCCGTAAGCTCGTTCAGCACGCCATCACCATGGTGAAGGACCTCCAGGCGGGCAAGACGCCTGAAATCAACGACAAGGACTCCTACAAGAACGGCGTCAAGACGGTTCCGGCCTACCTGCTGGAGCCGGTCATCGTCACCTCCGCCAACGTAAAGACTGCCTACACCGACGACCCGAAACTCGGCCCGATCACTAAGTAAAGCAGTCCCTCCGGTAAGCCCGGTCCCCCACCGCGGGGACCGGGCTTTTCCGTGCCTGCTTACTCGAGCCCTACTGCTTGATGGTCAATACGCCAGGTCCTGTGAACTGGAGCGCGTGGTTCTTCACCGCCTGTGCAGTGGTGAACGCCTTGTAGCTGTAGGCATCGGCAGGGTTCCAGCCGACGTCCGTGGTGAAGTCCCAGCCGGTCCAGTCCGGGGCGGCTTCCCCAGTGAGCCCGGCTTCGGCGAGCGCCTCCACGCGGTTCTGTTCGAACGACGTCCGGGCCACCTGGTTCAGGTCCGCTTCGGCTCCGTTGTACCAGGACCCGACGTCATTGAAACGGTGTCCGTTATAGCTGCTCACCATAATGGACGGGTCCGCGCCCGGACCTGTGTATTCAAAGGCATTGCGCTCGGAGAAGATCCGGGACTCGTAACCGGCGCCGAGGAAATAGCTGCTGCCGCCTTGGACTTCACTGATCATGGGGTACTGCGGGTGATCCGTGCTTCCCACAAAGTAATTGTTCAACACATGGACCTGGCCAAACCGCACCCGCGGTCCCCGCTGCTGAATGTTCTCAAAGTAGTTCCCGATGTAGCTGACCCGAAGTTTGCCACCGTCCTTGTCCACGTGTTCGTCGCCTGATCCCAGCAGCATTGTTTTGTCATGGTTGGAGAGCCTGCTGTTTGAAATGGTTACGAAGTCTGTGCCGTCCTTGAGGTCCAGCAGGCCGTCATGGCGGTTGGCCCGCTTCCCGCGGAAACCCATCGGGGCCTCACTGTCCGGGAACCTGCCGTCGGTGAGACGGACATGGTCTATCCACAGGTGATCCGAGGTCACCGAGGAGACCGCGTCAAAGCGCGAATTCCAGGCACCCTCCCCATCATCCGGTGACCAGGTGGTGAAGAAGTCCACCGGGGCCTCCACGCTGAGATTGCGCAGCACTACGTTGGTGGCACTGAGGATCACGATGTTCGTACCCACGAATCCCGAATCTGCGCCGACCCCAATCAGGGTGGTGTTGCTTGGCAGGCTCACCTCGATCTGCCGTTTCATGTTGTTGCTGCCGGTCTGCCGCAACTGTCGCTGTTGTTTGCAGTAGTCAAACGTCTGGTCGCTCCATGCTTTCCCTTCCGGGCCAAAGCAGGACATGTACTTGTTGATGTCGTACCCGGGAGCGAAGTCCTGCTCCCCCAGAATGCGGCCGTCAGGGGTCTGGTTGCCGTCGATCGTTCCGTTGATATAGATGATCTTCGGCGCTTTCGGCTCCCCATGGTTTGCCAGCGCGGCCTTCAGCCCCGCCAGGGTGCTCGCCTCATAGCGGTTTTCCGCCGGTGCCCCCGCCCCGCCGTTGGTACCGCTTCCGACGGCGGCCCAGCCGGTGGGTGCCGAGTCATCAGCTTTGACAACACCTCCGCCGGTGGGAGCAGGACTGGCTGCCCCAGGCGCCGCCACGGCCAGCCCTGCCGCGAGGGCCAGGGCGGAAGCGGAGGCAGCCACTCCGGCTCCTCGGCGGAGACTTCCGAGGAGGGAAGCGAAGGTTCGAATTCTTGTCTTGGACGTCATTGGCCTTATTTCCGGCATGCCAAACAGACCACATGCCTTGGTAAATGCGGGTCGGGATGGAAAGACTTACCAATCAGAAAAACCTGAGAAAGCGTTTTCTAACGATGGTCTTCTATTCTTACTTCTCCCGTGACAACGCTGTCAAGAGGTCTTCACAGCTCAAACACAGCTTTGGCCGGTTGCGCGCACAGGATGCCGCACAAGAGTGGACCTGAAGCCGGCCCCCTGGCCCGGCACCGGAACCATAGGAGTAACGTGAGCGTCCTTGCCCGCAGTGTAGGCAATGCCTTCAGAAACAAGGTCCGCACGGCAGCGGTTGTTGCCGTACTGGCGGTTGCGATCGGCCTGGCTTTGGCCATGCTGGTGGCCAACCAGGCCGTCGCAGCCAAAGTCCAGGAGCTCAACGCCTCCGTCGGCACCGTCCTGACCGTCAACCCCGCCGGCGGGCAGGGCTTTGAAGGCGGCGGTGAGCCCCTCACGGCCGAGCAGGCCGCAACTGCAGCCGCCGTTCCTAACGTCAGCGCCGTCGTCGGGACGCAGTCACTTCGCCTCCGCAACGCCAGCGAAGCCGCCGCACAGGCCGCCTCGGGAACCGGGGCAGGCCCCGGCGGCTGGCAGGGCGGTCCCGGCGGACAGGCCGCTGCCAGCCTCACCACCAGCCTCACAGCCGCCATCGACGCCGGGACCCTGGGTGGTCGCAACCAGGCCGTAAACGGCACCACCGGCACTGCCACCCAGCCCGACCGGTCACTGCCGGTCACGGCAACAGGCATCGGCGCGGAGGTGGACACCACCGGCAAGGTACTGACCATCACCGACGGCACGGGCCTCGGTGACTACACCGCCGAGTCCAGCAGCGCCCTGCTCGGAACTACGCTGGCCGAGAAAAACAGCCTCACCGTCGGTTCCACCTTCACCATCACCGACCAGACCTACACGGTGGCCGGCCTGTTCGACGCCGGCACCACCTTCGGCAACAACGCCGTCTACGTCACGCTCCCCACGGCCCAGACCCTCGCCGGACTTCCGGGCGAGCTCGCCAGCATGATCGTTACCGTGGACTCGCTGGAGAACGTCGCCTCCACCAAGACAGCCCTCGAAACGGCACTTGGCACGGACAAGGCCGACGTCACCCAGGGCCAGAACCTCGAGACAGCGCTGAGCTCGCTGGGCAGCGTCAAGAACATTTCCTTGATCGCCTTCATCGCGGCCCTCGGCACGGCCGGCCTGATCATCCTGCTGATCATGGTGATGCTGGTCCGCGAACGGCGCCGGGAAATCGGCGTCCTGAAAGCCATCGGCGCCCCCAACCGCACCATCGGCCTGCAGTTCGTCCTCGAAGCCCTGGTCCTCGCCGCGCTGGGCAGCGCCGTGGGCGCGGCCATCGCCTCCTTCGCGAGCGGCGGGATCGCTTCGGCGCTGATCAGCACCAACAGCACCAGCACGACGGCGGCTCCCACCACGGGCCGCGGGGCGGCTATGGCCGGGGCTGCCTGGGGCCCCGGCCTGCCGGGCGGCGGCACATTCCCCCGTGGCGAGGCCGGACCCTTTGGCGGGGCAGCGCAGCTCCTCACTTCCGTCACGGCCAGCGCATCGCCCGGTGTGATCGCAGCGGGCATCGGCTCCGTCTTCGGCGTCGCTATCATCGGAGCGCTGGTCCCGGCGCTGCTCACTGCACGCATCCGTCCCATCGAAGTCCTGCGAGGAGAATAACCATGATTGAAGTCAAGAACCTGGTCCGCACTTTCAACTCCGGCGACCGGACCATCAAACCGGTCAACGACGTCAGCTTCGAACTGGGGCAGGGCACCCTCGCCTCGATCGTCGGTAAGAGCGGCAGCGGCAAAAGCACCCTGTTGTCCCTCCTCGGCGCCCTGGACAAGCCCACCAGCGGGGACGTCGTCGTCAATGGCGTCAGCCTCGCCAGCATGCCTGACGCGAAACTTACCGAGTACCGCCGGCGGGACATCGGTTTTGTTTTCCAACAGTTCAACCTGATCCCCAACCTCTCTGCAGTGGACAACGTGATGCTGCCGATGGAGTTTGCGGGCATCAGGAAAGCCGCACGGCTGCAGCGCGCCAAGGAACTGCTGGTGCAGGTCCAGTTGGATCCAGACAAGCATGCCCGGCGCATCAACCGGCTTTCCGGCGGCGAGCAGCAGCGGGTAGCCATCGCCCGGGCCCTGGCCAACGAGCCCAAGCTCATCCTGGCCGACGAACCGACGGGAAACCTCGACGAGCAGACCGGTGACCACATCATCGAACTCCTCAGCTCGCTCAGCCGGGACCACAACACCACGATTCTTGTGGTCACCCACGACCGCGCCCTGGCCAACAAAACGGACCGCCGCTTCCGCCTGCAGCAGGGCAATCTGACCGAGGAACCGGTGCACAGGCCGGTGGTGTCCGCCTCCGCCTAACGGTGGGCCTGGTCACGCCTGTGACAGGATTGCTCCATGAGCGCGCCTATCGCCAAGCCCTGGCTGTCCAGCCAATCCGACCCGGACCCCCGGTCCGGGACAGGAAATCCCCTACGCTGGGGGATCATCGCAACCGGCGGGATAGCGCGTTCGGTCTCGCAGGACCTTGCCCTGCTGAGTGACGCGGAGCTCTATGCCGTCAGTTCCCGGGGCCAGGACACTGCGGACGCCTTTTCGGTTGCCTATGACTTCGCGAGAGCTTACGGGGCCGACGGCGGTGTGTCCGGCTACCAGCGGCTGCTCGCCGATGACGCGGTGGATGTTGTGTACGTGGCGACACCCCACGCCCAGCATTATGAGATCGTGCTCGCCGCCCTCAACGCTGGCAAGCATGTCCTGTGCGAAAAGGCCTTTACGATCAATGCCCGGGAAGCGGCCGAGCTGATCAACGTCGCCCGGAGCCGGAAACTGTTTTTGATGGAAGCAGTGTGGAGCCGCTTCCTCCCCGGCATGCAACGGGCCTTCGAGATTGCCGCGTCAGGCGAGATCGGCGACGTCCACTGGGTCACCGCAGATCTCGGTTTTCCTGCCCCGTATTCGCCCACCGCACGGCTTTGGGCCAGGCAGGACGGCGGCGGCGCATTGCTGGACCTTTCGGTGTACCCGTTGCTGTGGGCGCTGGGCACCCTTGGATTCCCGCAGACGGTCAGCGCCACGGGCTTTCTTAATGACGACGGCGTCGACGCCCAGAATGCCATAACGCTTGGATACAACCGTGGTGCACAGGCACAACTGACATCGTCATTGCTCGCCCACGGTCCGCGTACGGCCAGCGTCGGCGGGAGCCAAGGCTTCCTTCAGAGCATCGGCTCGATCAACAACCCGCGTGAACTGGTTATCGGCTCAGGGTGGGACGAGCGGCGTGTCGAATCCTTTGACATCGTGGGCCGCGGGTACACCTACGAGCTCCGCGAGGTAACAAGGTGCATCCAGCAGGGCCTTACGGAAAGCCCGGTCATGCCGCTGGAGGACTCGTTGAACACTATGCGGCTTTTCGACGGCGTGCGTGCCCAGCTGGGCGTCACCTACCCGAACGACGGCCACTAGGTTGGTTCCGGAATGGCAGTTATTCCGCAGCCGGTGGCCCTGGCGCCTTGTGCGGTCCGGGATAAGCCTTGCTGCGGGCGGGCACTCAGGTCAATGTAACGCCGTCTCTTGGTCACGCATGGGCCCAACCGGCGGCCCCATCTTGACCAAGTACCGGCTCTACTGCGTTGGTCGCCACGGCACCTGTCCTCAGGTCGTAACTAAGAGTCAATCCCCTTTGGCCGCTCGATACAGGTAAAGGTTAGGCCGACCTATCACTGATATCGAGCGGCGCAGGAGTTAGCTGTAGATGGTTCGGTTCAGTTGGACGAGGTAGTCATCGCTCATGTCGGTGTGGCTGGTGAAACGCTCCATGACGGCTGATATCACAATATCCCGGCGGCGCGGGAGCCTGGCCTTGTCGGCTGCGGCAAGGGCCTTCGGCATCTCTTGGCGCGTGAGGTTGGTGCAGTAGCTGGGCGCTCCGGGTTGTTGCCGCCAGGAGTCCGCCAGGGACCCGGCGTCAAAGGCGTCAAAACCGGTTTCCTCGACGAGAGCCATGGCTAGCTGCTTATCGCCAGCGCGATCCGCAGCGACGGGAATGGCGATGCGGTCAGAATCGCCTGCGTCTTTCCCCGAGTTCTGGAAGGATTCGGAAGGGATCGCATTCCAGGCTTTAGCAACTGGGCGTCCGAGTTGCTCGGTGACCCAGATGCTTTCGACCTGCCCCTCCTCGAGCGCCTGGATCTTTCCATCGCGGTGAGGGTAGTAATTCGACGTGTCAACGATGACTGCATCGCCCGGGAGCCTCGCGACGAGGGGCTGTATTTCGGGTATCCGGCTGAGCGGTATGGACATGACGAGGACGTCGACATCGGCGACGACTTCGTCGGCCTCTACCGCCATGGCACCCGCGGCCACGATGTCGGGGTCGATGGATTCGGGACCACGGGAATTGGCGACTTTCACTTTATGTCCAGCTTCGCTCAGTTTGCGCGCGACCGTCCCGCCAATGGCTCCTGCTCCGAGAATGCCGATTTTCATGTAAACCCCTTCGTTCATACACTAAGTAGTTTACAGTCTACGCCTGCACCTAACTGGCCGATCAATATTACATCTCACCTCTGGTATGACTGATCCTCATGCACCCCCTCCAAGGGCAGCGGCTTAAGTTCGCACCTCTTTCTTGTGCAAGAACACCTTCACCACCGAAAACCGGCGCAACGGAGAGCTCAATCACACGTACCGAATCACCGAGGTCGCTTGGCACAAGGACGCCAGGACCAGACGAAGGACACCCTGAGCGCCCGGCGGGAGTGTTGTCTGTGGAAGCGGGATAGTCGAGATTATTGGATGGTGCAGCCGGCCGTCGATGGTCAAAGTGTTTCCCGTGATTAGTGAAGCGGCGTCGCTGAGGAGGAGTGTCACCGCCTCGGCAATGTCTTCCGGCTCGCCCAATCGGCCGATGGGGATCCTGGACAGCAGCTCGGCTGCCCATTCGGGGCGGCTGAGCGTTGTCGGGGTCAGCTCCCTGCGGACAAAAGTGGGTGCCAGTGCGTTGACCCGGATTCCGGCATGTGCCCATTCGGGGGCCAGAAATCTTGGTGAGGTGGATCAGGCCGGCTTTGCTGGTGCCGTAGGCGGCGCGTTCCTCGATGCCGACGATTCCTGCCTGCGAGGCGAGGTTGACGATGGCGCCTTGGGTTCCGCTTTTGATCCAGTGCCGGGCCGAGGAGGTGCTCAGGAAGAAGCTGCCTGGTTGGTGTCAATGACGCTGTCCCAGTCCTCTACTGTCCCCGCGCAACATGCCGGCGGAGATGATGGCGTTGTCATGCGGCCATGTCACTCTGGCAGAGTAGGCCTGCACTTCACACAGCGCAATCGGAGGCTCAGCCATCGGCCGTCACCGGAGTTGATGCCGTCCCAAAAGTCCTTCCAGCCTTGATCGGTCATGCCCTTGAGAGCACAAAATGATCGTCCACTATGTTTGGACATTGCCTTGTCCGGTGTAATTAAAGATTAGCCCGTGGGTTCCGTAGCTTACCGATTGCTGGTTTTGCCGAGTCTGCATCCATCAATCCATTAGGAGTCATCTGGCGATCACCGTCCACATCGGCAGAGTGTAAGCACGGAACCGCCCCGACTCGAGTCGCTATCATCCGTATGCGCGCCCAAAAATTGGCACAAACTAATGCCGGGGACAAGCTGGCCATTTGGCCTACGAACGATAATGCGCCGTGGAGCGGTAGACGTGATCAAGCCAACGGCTTTCGTCAAAGCTAACTGTTGCGACGACGGTTGGCACCCGCCCAACATAAGCGACTACCAAACGGATATAAGGATTCGGTGTAACGCCTAGAAAACGTCAGACCGGCCCGTCTATTAGTCGTTCGAGGCCCAGTAGCGCGGACTTGGCCGCATCAGTCCCGTTGCGGACGGTAAACCAGGACGTCCCGAGAGTAAGAACATCCAGGAGCACAGGCAAAGGTTCCTGTGCCGGCACCCGCTCTCCAGAACCGGAGGAGGGCTCAACGCCTCCGGTGACGGAGCGGTA